>CAWATY010000009.1:0-871073 GCA_963785115.1 uncultured Actinomycetota bacterium | reverse complement strand
ACTGACAGCGACTGGCGGCACCTGGCGGGTACGTCCGGGCCGTCCCGGCGCGCCGGTTACACTCCGTCCCTGGTCGTGGCCGCTGCCCGGCCGCGCCCTCACGCAGTCCACCTCTGGAGTCAGTCGTGTCGTCCGACCAGTCGAGCTCGATCCTCTTCCTGGTCATCATCGCCGCGGCGTTCTGGTTCCTGGTGATCCGGCCGACCCGCAAGCGACAGGCGCAGTCGCGTCGGCTGCAGGACAGCCTGGACGTCGGCCAGCAGGTGATGCTCACCAGCGGCATCTACGGCGAGGTGATCGAGCTGGGGGACACGACGGTCCTGGTCGAGGTGGCCGAGGGGGTCGAGATCACGGTGCACCGCCAGGCGGTGGCCGAGGTGGTGCCCGAGGGCGACTTCGACGAGGAGACCGTCGAGGACGAGGAGACGGGCGAGGACGACGAGCCGGCCGACGAGACCGTCGAAGAGCCTGCCGACGAGCCCGCCGACGAGAGGCCCGGTCCGGACACCTCCTCCACCGAAGGCCGTACTGACGGCGACGACGTCCGCCGCTGACGCGGCACACGAGGGACTGACGCACACGTGGCGAGCAACAAGCAGCGACCGGGGCGCACGCTTGCCATCCTCGGCGGGGTGGTCGCGATCCTGATGGGGCTCGTCGCCCTGGGCGGGGTGTGGGAACCCAAGCTCGGTCTCGACCTGCAGGGCGGCACCCGCATCGCGCTGCAGGCCAGCACGGAGGGCGACGAGGACCCCACCGCCGAGCAGCTCGACCAGGCGCAGGCGATCATCGCCCAGCGGGTCAACGGGCAGGGGGTCTCGGCCGCCGAGGTGAGCACGCGCGGTGACCGGCAGATCCTGGTCGAGATCCCGGGCGACACGCGCAGCGACATCGTCGACGCGGTGGGTCGCACCGCGCAGCTGCGCTTCCGGCTGGTGTGGGCCGGCCCGGCCCCCGGACAGGTCACCCAGCCGCCGCAGCAGCCGCAGCAGCCGCAGCAGCCGGGCGGGAACAACAACGGTGGGAACAACAACGGCGGCGGGAACAACAACGGGGGCGGGAACAACAACGGGGGCGGGAACAACAACGGGGGCGGGAACAACAACGGCGGGGGGAACAACAACGGCGGCGGGAACAACAACCGGGTCGCCTCCGGCTGGATGCTGCGCGACGGCACCGCGACGACGAGCCGACCGACGAGCCGACCGACCAGCCGACCGACGAGCCGACCGACGAGCCGACCGACGAGCCGACCGAGCCGGCGCCAGGGCAGAAGTTGCTGGCCGACATCACCCTCGAGGAGTCGATCCAGCTCACCACGGCCACCCAGCCGCCGCCGGCGTACAGCGACGACTTCGCCGCGCTGAGTGCCGAGTTCACGAAGTTCACCTGCCCGGACGACCCAGACGCGGCGGCCGACGTCGACGACACGGCTGGCGAGCCGCTGATCACCTGTGACGAGAACGGCCAGAAGTTCATGCTGAGTCCGGCCGTGATCGAGGGCACCAGCCTCACCGACGCCACCGCGGCGTACTCGCAGGTCGAGTGGGTGGTGAGCCTCGAGCTCGACGACGAGGGCACCGACGTGTTCAGCCAGGTGACGCAGCAGCTCACCGACACCGGCAAGCTGTTCGCCATCGTGCTCGACGGCCAGGTGCTGTCGGCGCCGACCGTCAACGACCCGATCACCGACGGGAACGCGCAGATCTCCGGCGACTTCACCCAGGACAGCGCGCAGGACCTGGCGAACTCGCTGCGCTACGGCGCCCTGCCGCTCACGTTCAGCGTCGACAGCGTGACGCTGGCCGGACCCGACCCTGGCCGGCTCGTCGCTGTCGGCAGGCATCCTCGCCGGCATCATCGGGCTGGCGCTGGTGGTCGTCTACTGCGTGCTGTACTACCGGGCGCTCGGCCTGGTCGTGGTGACATCGCTGGCTCTGGCGGGCCTCATCACCTATGAGCTGGTGATCCTGCTCGGCGCGAGCGTCGGGTTCACGCTGACGCTGCCCGGCATCGCCGGCCTCATCGTCGGCATCGGCGTCACCGCCGACTCCTTCATCATCTACTTCGAGCGCATCCGCGACGAGGTGCGCGAGGGCAAGTCCCTGCGGCTCGCGGTGGAGGCGGGCTGGAAGCGCGCGCGGGCGACGATCCTGGCTGCCGACGCCGTGCAGTTCCTCGCGGCGATCGTCCTGTACACGTTCGCGATCGACGAGGTCCGCGGCTTCGCCTTCGGCCTGCTGCTCAGCACGGTGGTCGACATCATCGTGGTGTTCTTCTTCAGCAAGCCGTTGATCAGCTACCTGATCAGGACGAAGTTCTTCGGCCAGGGCCACCGGCTGTCCGGGCTGGACGTACGGCACCTCGGCATCACCGGGCGGTCGGTGTCCCAGGTCGCGCGTTCGCCGCGCCGCACGCCGGGGGAGGCGACCCGATGAGCAAGCTGGGATCGCTGGGACAGCGGCTCTACCAGGGCCAGGTCTCGTACGACTTCGTCGGTCGCCGCAAGCAGTGGTACGCGATCTCGGTGCTGATCGTGCTGGTCGCCGTGGTGGGTCTGATCGTGCGGCCGCTCAACCTCGGCATCGAGTTCAAGGGCGGTGTCGAGTTCACGGTGTCGACGCCGGGCACCCAGGAGCAGGCCGACGCGATGCTGGACGCCGTCGCCGACTCCGGGGTCGACGTGGGCAACCCGGTGGCGAGCACGGCGGGCGACGACTCGGTGATCGTCCAGACCGAGCCGCTCGACCAGGACCAGGCCGATACCGTCGAGCAGTCGATGCTCGACGCCGGCGCCGACGAGGTCAGCCAGGAGCGGATCGGACCCACCTGGGGACAGCAGATCCTCGACCGCGCGCTGATCGGCCTCAGCGTCTTCCTGGTGCTGATCACGCTGTTCATCTGGGGCTACTTCCGCGAGTGGCGGATGTCGGTCGCCGCGCTCGTGGCGCTCGCCCACGACATCGTCATCACCGTCGGGGTCTACTCGCTGACGGGCTTCGAGGTGAGCCCGGCGACCGTCACCGGTCTGCTGACGATCCTCGGCTACTCCCTGTACGACACGGTCGTCGTGTTCGACAAGGTCCGGGAGAACACCCGCGCGTTCCGTACGCAGACCACCCGGACGTACTCCGAGTGGTCCAACCTGGCGATCAACCAGACGCTGGTCCGCTCGATCAACACCTCGATCACGGCGCTGCTGCCGGTGGTGGCGCTGCTGATCGTCGGCGTCTCCGTGGTCGGGACCGGCCCGCTGAAGGACCTCGCGCTCTCGCTGTTCGTCGGCATGGCGGCGGGCACGTACTCGTCGATCTTCATCGCCACGCCGATCGCCGCCCAGCTGAAGGAGCGCGAGCCGGACGTGCAGGCGCACAACAAGCGGGTGGCCGCCCGGCGGCAGCGCGCGGTCGCCGGACGCGCCCCGGCACCCGGCGACGTCGAGGGCGAGCCCGGCAGCGCCGAGGCGGCGGCCGACGACGAGGCCGGTCGCGACCAGGCGGTGCCGACCGGTACCGGTGGCTCTTCCGGTGGCTCGTCCGGTGGGCGCCCGCGCACCTCGGGTCCGCGCCGGCCGCAGCCCCAGCGACGACCGCGCTCGCAGCGAGGGAAGGGCCGACGATGACCACTCCTGTCGACGCGGCGCTCGACCGACTGGTGCGCGACATCCAGGACTTCCCGGAGCCGGGCATCGTCTTCAAGGACATCACCCCGTTGCTCGCCGACCCCGAGGGTTTGGCGACGGTGATCACCGCCCTTGCCGATCTCGGCCGACGGCTGGCCCCCGACGGGGTCGACACCGTGGTGGGCATGGAGGCGCGCGGCTTCATCCTGGCGGCGCCGGTGGCCCTCGCACTGGGGGCGGGCTTCGTGCCGATCCGCAAGGCAGGCAAGCTGCCGGCCGAGACGCACGCGGTGTCCTACGCGCTGGAGTACGGCGAGGCCACCCTGGAGGTGCACCGCGACGCGTTCGCGCCGGGTGCGCGGGTGCTGGTCATCGACGACGTGCTCGCCACCGGCGGCACCGTGCAGGCCACCAACGAGCTGATCGGCCGTTGCGGTGCGGAGGTCGTCGGCGTCGCGGTCCTGCTCGAGCTCGGCTTCCTGGACGCCCGCAGCAAGCTGTCGGGCACCAACCTCGGCTCCCTGCGCGTCGTCGACTGAGCCGCGGCTGCGTCTTCGCTGAGTCACCGGACCGACCCGGCTCCGCACCCCCGCGCCTACACTGGAGCGTGGTTCCGCAGGGAGTGGTTCGTGGCTGATGACCTCGACGTCGACGTAGACGGCGCCGTCGACCTGGACGTCGACGGGGTCGCCGACGGTCGCGCCCCGAGCCCGGCCGCAGCGGCCGGTTCCCCGGCCGAGTGACCGCGACTCACCCGCTGAGGCACCCGCTGAGTCCCCGCGATCCGCTGCCGCTGCCGAGTCCCCGTACCCGTCTGGGCGCCGTCGGTGCCGTCGCGGATGCGCACCCGGCTGGCCCGGCTGGGCAGCCGCACCCCGGGCTCGCACCCCGCGCTGGAACCGCTGTTCGCCGTGGTCCGGTCCACCCACCCCAAGGCCGACGTGGCGCCGATCGATCGTGCGTACCGGTTGGCCGACCGGGTGCACGCCGGCCAGATGCGACACAGCGGCGACCCGTACATCACCCATCCGCTGGCGGTCACGACGATCCTGGCCGAGCTCGGCATGACGCCCCCGACCCTGTGCGCGGCGCTGCTGCACGACACCGTCGAGGACACCGCGTACACGTTGGAGCAGCTGCGCAAGGACTTCGGCGACGAGGTGGCGCTGCTCGTCGACGGCGTGACCAAGCTGGACAAGGTCAAGTACGGCGACTCGGCGCAGGCCGAGACGATCCGCAAGATGGTCGTGGCGATGAGCCGCGACATCCGGGTGCTCGTCATCAAGCTGGCCGACCGGCTGCACAACATGCGTACGCTGCGCCACCTCAAGGCCGAGAAGCAGGAACGGGTGGCCCGCGAGACGCTGGAGATCTACGCGCCGCTGGCCCACCGGCTCGGCATGAACACCATCAAGTGGGAGCTCGAGGACCTCGCGTTCTCCACCCTGCACCCCAAGGTCTACGACGAGATCGTGCGGCTGGTGGCCGAACGGGCGCCGGCCCGTGACGACTTCCTCGACGGCGTGGTCAAGGAGGTGACCGACGACCTCAAGGCCGCCAAGATCAAGTGCACCGTCACCGGACGGCCCAAGCACTACTACTCGATCTACCAGAAGATGATCGTGCGCGGCCGCGACTTCGCCGACATCTACGACCTGGTGGGCATCCGGATCCTGGTCGAGTCGACGCGCGACTGCTACGCCGCCCTCGGCGTGCTGCACGCCCGCTGGAACCCCCTGCCGGGGCGGTTCAAGGACTACGTGGCGATGCCGAAGTTCAACATGTACCAGTCGCTGCACACGACGGTGATCGGCCCCGAGGGCAACCCGGTCGAGCTGCAGATCCGTACCTCCTCGATGCACCGGCGGGCCGAGTACGGCGTCGCGGCGCACTGGAAGTACAAGGAGGGCGTGAGCCCGGCGGCGGACACCGATGCCGGTGACATGGCCTGGCTCAAGCAGGTCGTCGACTGGCAGCAGGACACCGCCGACCCGGGCGACTTCCTCGACTCGCTGCGTTTCGAGATCAACGCCACCGAGGTCTACGTGTTCACGCCGCGCGGCGACGTGCAGTCACTGCCGGCGGGTTCGACGCCCGTCGACTTCGCCTACGCGGTGCACACCGAGGTCGGGCACCGCTGCATCGGCGCGCGCGTCAACGGCCGACTGGTGCCGCTGGAGAGCACGCTCGACAACGGCGACGTGGTCGAGGTCTTCACCTCGAAGGCGCCTGGGGCAGGACCGAGCCGCGACTGGCTCGGCTTCGTCAAGAGCCCGCGGGCGCGTACCAAGATCCGGCAGTGGTTCACCAAGGAGCGCCGCGAGGAGGCGATCGAGCGCGGCAAGGAGTCGATCGCCAGGCTGCTGCGCAAGGAGGGGCTGCCGCTGCAGCGGCTGCTGTCGGCCGAGGTGCTGCAGACCGTCGCGAAGGACCTGCACCTGCCCGACGTGTCCGCCCTGTTCGCGGCAGTCGGCGAGGGCAACGTCGGCGCGCAGAACGTCGTCAAGCGGGTCGTCGACCTGCACGGCGGCGAGGAGGGCTCGGCCGAGGACCAGGCGGAGGCGCTGGTCGTCCCGACCGAGACCGACCGGCGGCGACGCGCCCCCCGTGGTGATGCCGGCGTCGTCGTGCACGGCATGAGCGACGTCCTGGTCAAGCTGGCCCGGTGCTGCACCCCGGTGCCGGGCGACTCCATCGTCGGCTTCGTGACCCGCGGCGCCGGTGTGTCGGTGCACCGCGGCGACTGCCCCAACGTGGGCAGCCTGTCCACCCAGCCCGAGCGGATGGTGGCGGTCGAGTGGTCGCCGTCGGCGCAGAGCCTGTTCCTGGTGGCGATCCAGGTCGAGGCGCTGGACCGGGCCCGGCTGCTCTCCGACGTCACCCGGGTCCTGTCGGACCACCACGTCAACATCCTGTCCGCGAACCTGCAGACCTCGCGGGACCGGATCGCCAAGAGCCGCTTCACCTTCGAGATGGGCGACCCCACCCATCTCGGCCACGTCCTCGCCGCCGTCCGCGCCGTCGCCGGCGTCTTCGACGTCTACCGCGTCACCCAATAACGCGATCCGTGAGTTGTGGTTGCGCGATCCGTGAGTTTTGGTTGCGCGATCCGTGAGTTTTGGTTGCGCGATCCGTGAGTTGTGGTTGCGCGATCCGTGAGTTGTGGTTGCGCGATCCGTGAGTTTTGGTCGCGCGATCCGTGAGGCTTGGCGACCACGTGGCACGGACGGCGCAACCACGTAGCGCGGATGGCGCAACCACGGGCGCGGATGGCGGCAACCACGAGCCGCGGATGGCGCAACCACGAGCCGCGGATGGCGCAACCATTTGGCGCGGATGGCGCAACCATTTGGCGCGGATCGTGGGTCAGGGGGTGAAGTCGGTGAGGGCGCGGCGGGCCTCGACCAGCCAGGCCTCGCGGGCGGCGATGGCCTGGTCGGCGTCGGCGGCACGGCGGTCGTCGCCGGCGGCGCGGGCGGCCTCGGCGTCGGCGCGGAGCTTGGCCAGGGTGGTCTCCAGCTGAGCCACCGCGGCGTCGGCGCGGGCGCGGGCCTCGGGGTTGCTGCGCGCCCAGCGGTCCTGCTCGGCGTCCTTGACGGCGTTCTCCACCGCGCGCAGCCGCCCCTCGAGCTCCTTCATCTGCTCGCGCGGGACCTTGCCGGCCGCCTCCCAGCGGTCGCTGAGATCACGCAACGCCGCCCGCGCGGCTGCCGGGTCCGTGACCGGCAGCAGCGCCTCGGCGTCGACGAGGATCGCCCGCTTCAGCTCGGCGTTGGCGGCGTACTCGGCGTCGGTCTTGGCGTTCGCCGCGTCGCGGGCGGAGAAGAACGTGTCCTGCGCGGCCCGGAACCGCGCCCACAGCGCCTCCTCGTCCTGCCGAGGTGCGGGGCCGGCGGCCTTCCACTCCCGCATCAGGTCCCGGAACCGCCCCGACGTCGGCCCCCACTCGGTCGACGGCGCCAGCTCCTCCGCCTCCGTGGCGAGCCGCTGCTTGACCTGCTTGGCCCCGAGCCGGTGCTCGTGCTGCTCGGCATAGTGCTGCTTGCGCCCCCGGGTGTACGCCGTCCGCGCCGACGAGAACCGGTGCCACAGCGTGTCGTCCAGCGCCTTGTCCAGGCGGGGCAGGCTCTTCCACTGCTCCAGCAGGGCGCGCATCCGGTCGGCCCCGGCCCGCCAGTCGGAACCGGCGGCGAGCCGCTCCGCCTCGGCGACCAGCGCCTCCTTCTCGGTACGCGCCGCGGCCAGCTTTTCCGCACGGGCCTGCTTGCGCTCCTCGCGCTGGGCGTCGATCACCGGGGCCAGTGCGTCCAGCCGCGAGACCAGCGACTCGAGGTCGCCGACCGCCTGCGCGTCGACCACCTGCCCGCGCACGGTCGCGACTGTCGACCGGGCCTCGTCGGGTGGCACCGAGCCACCGCGGATGCGTCGCTCCAGCAGCTCGACCTCGACCGCCAGACCGTCGTAGCGCCGGCCGTACAGCGCGAGTGCCTCCGCGGGGTCCGCTCCCGGCCACTGCCCGACGGCGCGCTCACCCGACGCCGTGCGTACGTACACCGTGCCGTCGTCGTCGACCCGCCCCCACTCGGCCGGGTCGGAGGCGGGTTCGGGAGCCGCGGTCTCGGGCGTCGGGGGGCGGACCGTACTCGGAGGACGCGGCCGGGGCGCACCCGGCGGGCCGGGCCGGGGGACCGGACGGTCGCTCATGACTCCGTCACCGTCACCGACTCGACGACCGTCCGCAGCGCCGGCTGCCCCTCGGTGGGCTCCTCACCGCGCACGTCGGCGAGGCCGCCGTCTGCCACCTCCTTCAGCACGTCGAGGCCGCTCGTCACGGTCCCGAAGACCGTGTAGCGGCCCCCCAGCTCGGACTCGTCGTACAGCAACCGGAACCGGGTCGAGCTGCCGCCTTCCGTGTGCGGCGCGACCAGCGTGCCCGCAGCGAACGGGTCCTCGCTGGCGTTCTCGATCGGGATCGAGAAGCCCGCCGACAGGGCAGCACCGGCAGGATCGCCGCACTCGAGGAACCGGCCACCGGAGTCCGGACCGGTCAGCCGCGTGCACTCGCTGCCCTCGAGGACGCCGGCGCGGGCGAGGTTGACGAACGCGTTGACCGTGCACGGGGCCGCCGCTCCGTCGAGCGAGAGCGTCAGCCGGCCGCGGTTGGTGTCCAGCGTCGCGGTGTAGACGGGCGCGACGGTGACCTTGGCCGTCGGCAGCCGAACGCCCGGAGCCAGGTCGCCGTCCCGGCGGTAGGAGCACCGCGCGGTGATCGGACCATCGGACGGCGCCGTGGTCTCAGCCGAGTCGGTGGGCTCGGTGGCGGTCGGCGCCGGCGGCGGGAGGGTCTGCACGCCGGGCGTCGCGGTCGCACTGGCCGCAGCGGTGTCGGGGGAGCCCCCGGTGTTCTGCACGACGAGCACGGTTCCCCCGACGACGACGAGCACCGCGAGCACGGTGCCGACGACGACGTTGCGCCAGCGACGCCTCCGGGCGGCCGCTGCGCGTCGTTGCTCCTGCCGCTCGGCGTGGGCGCGAGCGAGCTGGCGCGCCCGCCTCTGCTTGCTGACCACGTCAGACGTTCCTCCTGCTCGGCTCGTGCGGCGTGCAGTCTAGGTGTGGCCCGGCGCACCGCCGCGGCCAGTCGACCACACCGCCGAGCGACGTTGCCGAGCCGTGACCTGGGCGCATCCCCGCGGTGACCGTCCGCGTACGCTGGCGGCCATGCTCATCGCCGGATTCCCCGCCGGCCCGTGGGGCACCAACTGCTGGGTGGTGGCCACCGGCCCGGGCAGTGAGTGCGTGGTCGTCGATCCCGGCATGGACGCGGCCGACGGGGTGCGTCGGGTCGTCGACGAGCACCGGCTCAAGCCCGTTGCGGTCGTGGCCACCCACGGCCACGTCGACCACGTCTGGTCGGTGGCGCCGCTGGCAGGCGCGTACGACACCGCCGCCTGGATCCACCCCGCCGACCGGCACCTGCTCACCGACCCCGCCGCCGGTCTGGGCGCCGACTCCGCCGCGCTGCTGGCCGGTCTGGGTACGACGTTCGCCGAGCCCGACGACGTGCGCGACCTCGCCGACGGCCAGCAGCTGACGCTGGCCGGCGTCACCTTCGCCGTCGATCACACCCCGGGCCACACCGAGGGCTCGGTCGTGTTCCGTACGCCCTACGACGGCCCCGACGACGTCCCCGAGGTGATGTTCGCCGGGGACCTGCTGTTCGCGGGGTCGATCGGACGGACCGACCTGCCCGGTGGCGACCACGCGGCGATGCTGCGCAGCCTGGCGACTCGCGTCCTGCCGCTCGACGACCGGGTGGTGGTCCTGCCCGGTCACGGCGAGCAGACGACGATCGGGCGGGAGCGGGCGACGAACCCGTTCCTCGCCGGCCTCGCGGCGTGAGCCGACCGACCCCGCTGTCGGGGTTCCCCGAGTTCCTGCCGAGCCAGCGCGCCGCCGAGCTCGTCGTGATCGACTCGCTGCGCGAGACGTTCGAGCTGCACGGGTTCGCGTCGGTGGAGACCCGGGCGGTGGAGCCGCTCGACCAGCTGCTGCGCAAGGGCGAGACCTCGAAGGAGGTCTACGTGCTGCGCCGGCTGCAGGCAGACGATGACGGGGACCACACCGGGTGGGGCCTGCACTTCGACCTGACGGTCCCGTTCGCGCGCTACGTGCTCGAGCACGCCGGCAAGCTCGAGTTCCCCTTCCGTCGCTACCAGATCCAGCGCTGCTGGCGGGGCGAGCGCCCGCAGGAAGGCCGCTACCGCGAGTTCACCCAGGCCGACATCGACATCATCGGCCGCGACGAGCTCGGCTTCGACGCCGACGTCGAGGTCACCGAGGTCATGGCCGCGGCGCTGAGCCGGCTGCGGCTTCCCCCGGTGACGCTGCGGGTCAACAACCGCAAGCTGATCGAGGGGTTCTACCTCGGCATCGGCGCACCGGATCCGCAGGCGGTCATCCGGGCGATCGACAAGCTGGACAAGGTGGGGCCGACGGCGTACGCGCGGTGCTGACCGACGAGGCCGGCCTCGACGACGGGCAGGCCGACCAGTGCCTCGCCCTCGCTGCCATCACCGGCGACGACGCGTCCTTTGCCGACGAGGTGCGGGCGCTCGGTGTCGAGCACCCGTTGCTCGACGAGGGGCTCGACGGTCTCGTCCGCGCGGTCGAGGGTGCAGCACACCTGCGCTCGGACCGCTTCCGGGTGGTCGCCGACCTGCGGATCGCGCGGGGTCTGGACTACTACACCGGCACCGTCTTCGAGGGCTTCGCGGAGACGCACGGCGCGCTGTCCATCTGCGCCGGCGGCCGCTACGACTCGCTCGCCTCCGACGGCAAGACCACCTACCCCGGGGTCGGCATCTCGCTCGGCATCAGCCGGCTGCTGGTGCCGCTGATCGCGCGGGGGCAGCTCGACGCCACCCGTTCGGTGCCGTCGTGCGTGCTCGTCGCGCTGCCGACCGACGACGACCGGCCGCTGGCCCGCGACGTCGCGCGGATGCTGCGCGCCCGGGGCATCGCCACCGAGGTGGCGCCGAAAGCAGCCAAGTTCGGCCGGCAGATCCGGCACGCCGACCGGCGTGGCATCCCGTACGTCTGGTTCCCCGGCACCGCCGGCGACCCGCACCAGGTCAAGGACATCCGCAGCGGCGACCAGGTCGACGCCGACCCGCAGACCTGGCGCCCGCCCGACGTCGACCTGCGTCCCCAGCTCAGCTACCGCGAGGAGCCGCCGCAGTGATCCGCAGCCACGACGCCGGGAGCCTGCGCGAGGACCACGTCGACGAGCAGGTGGTGCTGGCCGGGTGGGTCGCCCGCCGTCGCGACCACGGCGGGGTGGCGTTCGTCGACCTGCGCGACGCCAGCGGCGTGGTCCAGGTGGTGATCCGCGACGAAGAGGTGGCGCGGCCGCTGCGCCAGGAGTTCTGCCTGCGCGTGATCGGCACGGTGACGGCCCGGCCGGCGGGCAACGCCAACGACGCGCTGCCGACCGGGGCGATCGAGGTCGTGGCGCTGCCCGGCCACGAGGGCGTCGAGGTGCTCAGCGAGTCGGCCGCGCTGCCCTTCCCGGTGGAGGAGCACCACACCACCCCGGTGGGCGAGGAGGTGCGGCTGCGGCACCGCTACCTCGACCTGCGCCGCCCCGAGATGGCGCGCTCGATCCGGCTGCGCTCGCAGGTGACGCGGCTGATCCGCGAGGTGATGGACCACAACGGGTTCCTCGACGTCGAGACGCCGTACCTCACCCGATCCACCCCCGAGGGCGCCCGCGACTTCCTGGTCCCGGTCCGGCTGCAGCCGGGTCACTGGTACGCGCTCCCGCAGTCGCCGCAGCTGTTCAAGCAGCTGCTGATGGTCGCCGGCGTCGAGCGCTACTACCAGATCGCCCGCTGCTTCCGTGACGAGGACTTCCGCGCCGACCGGCAGCCGGAGTTCACCCAGCTCGACGTCGAGCTCAGCTTCGCCGACACCGACGACGTCGTCGCGCTCACCGAACAGGTGCTCGTGCGGCTATGGCGCGACGTGCTCGGGTACGAGATCAGCACGCCCATCCCACGGATGACCTACGCCGAGGCGATGCGTCGCTTCGGCATCGACCGGCCCGACCTGCGGTTCGGCTGCGAGCTGGTCGACTTCACCGACTACTTCAGCGAAAGCCCGTTCCGGGTCTTCCAGCGAAAGGGCGTCGACTGGCACGTCGGTGCGGTCGTCATGCCAGGAGGCGCGTCGCAGCCGCGCAAGCAGCTGGACGCCTGGCAGGAGTGGGCGCGCTCGCGGGGCGCCAAGGGTCTCGCCTACGTGCTGGTGCAGGACGACGGGAGCCTCGGCGGGCCGATCGCCAAGAACTTCTCGGAGTCCGAGCGCGCCGGGCTGGTCGCGCACGCCAGAGCGAAGCCGGGCGACTGCGTCTTCTTCGCCGCCGGTACCCGCAACGAGGCGCTCGGCCTGCTCGCCGCCACCCGACTCGAGGTGGGGGAGCGGTGCGACCTGATCGACCACTCCCGCTGGGAGTTCTGCTGGGTCGTCGACGCGCCGATGTTCGAGCGCACCGATGACGGCGGCTGGACGGCGATCCACCACCCGTTCACCGCGCCACTGGCCGAGCACGCCGCCGACTTCCACCAGCGACCGGCCGAAGCCCTCAGCCAGGCCTACGACATCGTGCTCAACGGCACCGAGATCGGTGGCGGCAGCATCCGTATCCACCGCAGCGAGATGCAACAGCGGGTCTTCGACGTGATCGGGCTGACGCCGGACGAGGCGCAGA
Organism: uncultured Actinomycetota bacterium; assembly: GCA_963785115.1. Classification (GTDB taxonomy): domain Bacteria; phylum Actinomycetota; class Actinomycetes; order Propionibacteriales; family Nocardioidaceae; genus JACCWP01. The sequence continues at coordinate 858,180 of CAWATY010000009.1, read as the reverse complement.
GCCAGTTCGGCTTCCTGCTGGAGGCATTCGCGTACGGGCCGCCGCCGCACGGCGGCATCGCCCTGGGGCTCGACCGGCTGTGCGCGCTGATGGCCGGTGTCGACTCGATCCGCGACGTGATCGCGTTCCCCAAGACCGCGTCCGGCGGCGATCCGCTCACCGGTGCGCCGAGCCCGATCAGCGCGGCGCAACGACGCGAGGCAGGGGTCGACGCGGCTCCCGAACCCCGATCCGGTGACGCAAAGTAACCGCACGACAAGCGTTCCCAGATCGTTACCGGCTGGTGCCCTAACCCCCAGATCGGGTCATCTACAGTCCGATCGGTCGACCCCGCTGGGGTGACTACGTCCGAGCCAGGCCGATCGACGAAGGGTGACCATGTCGCTGCCACCTGTCGAGGCCTTGGTCAGTGAGTCCGTGATCGATGCGCCGGAGGCCGGCAAGGTCCATGGCAGGTCGCCCACCCGTATCGCGATGGAACGGCTGCTGGCCGACAAGGTGGCCGTCATCTGCGCGGCGACCATCGTGCTGTTCGTCGTGATCGCCGCGGCCGCACCGCTGATCTGCAACCTGTTCGGCGTCGAGCTGCGCACCGGCGACCCGTCGGAGGAGCTCGACCTCGCCACCGGCTACGGCCTGGTCGGACCGCCGCAGAACGCCTTCACCTGGGACCACCCCCTCGGCATCGCCCCCCGCACGGCCAACGACCTGACGGCCGAGTGGCTGTACGGCGCGCGCACCTCGCTCGAGGTCGCGAGCATCGCGGCGATCCTGACGACGATCATCGGCGTCGTGATCGGCCTGGTCGCCGGCTTCAGCCGCGGCTGGGCCGACCGCGTGATCACGTTCGTGATCGACGTGTTCCTGTCCTTCCCGTTCCTGCTCGGCGCGCTCGCGCTGGCCGCCATCATCATCAACCGGTTCGCGAACGACCTCGACGGCCTCGACCGGGTGCAGTTCATCTCCCTGGTCTCCATCCTGACCTTCTTCACCTGGATGGGTCTTGCCCGGTTGATCCGTGGCGAGGTCCTCTCGTTGCGAGAGCGGGAGTTCGTCGAGGCGGCGCGCGTGATCGGCGTGCCGACCCGGGTGATCCTGTTCCGCGAGCTGCTGCCCAACCTGATCGCGCCGATCGTGGTGTCGTTCTCGCTGGGCCTACCCGCCTTCGTCGCCGCCGAGGCGGGCCTCGCCTACCTCGGCGTTGGCCTCACGAACCGCCCCAGCTGGGGCTACACCATCGTGCGGGCGCAGAGCTTCTTCGAGTCCTATCCGCTGTACCTCTGGGCGCCGATCGTCGGGATCATGCTCCTCGTCATCGCGCTCAACCTCCTCGGCGACTCGATCCGAGACGCCTTCGACCCACGCACTCGCCGGTGACCCCGGACGGGGCGGCGCGGACACAGATGAAGACCCACGGAAGGGGTTGGACACACATGCAGGTGAAGAAGGCGGTGCTCGCCGCCATCAGCGCTGGTGCGCTGGTGGGGTTGGCGGCCTGTGGAGGCAGCGGGGGCAACTCCGATCCGGGCAGTGAACAGACGTTCAACGAGGCCGGGGAATCCGGCAAGGGTCAGGACCAGTCCCAGGTCGACGGCCCGGTCGAGATCGACGGCGCGACCGAGGGCGGCACGGTCACCGTGCTGTCCTACGCCGGTCTGACCACGATGGACCCGACCGAGGCCTACTACGTCAACACTGGCTCGATCCTGAGCAACCTCGTGGTGCGGTCCCTGACGCAGTACGTGTACGACGAGGAGAGCGGCGAGACGACGCTGATCCCCGACCTCGCCACCAAGTGGGAGTCCAACGACGACTTCACCGAGTGGACCTTCACCCTGCGCGAGGGCGTGAAGTACGAGACCGGTGACGAGGTCGCTCCCGAGGACTACATCTGGGGCCTCAAGCGCGCCTTCGACCGGGACACCTTCCCGGGCGGCGCGGCGTACAACAACGAGTACTTCGAGGGCGGTGACAAGTACCAGGGCCCCTACACCGACCCGGACGGAGAGTGGGAGGGCGCGACGGTCGACGGCAACGAGCTGACGATCAAGATGTCCAAGCCGTTCCCCGACATGCCCTACTGGGGCGCGTTCCCGGCGATCAGCCCGATCCCTGAGGACGCGAGCGACCCGGCCGACTACCAGCAGCACCCGCTGGCCACCGGCCCGTACATGTTCGACGACTACACGCCGGGCGAGTCGCTGACGCTGGTGCAGAACCCCGAGTGGGACCCGGCGACCGACCCGGGCCGCACCCAGTACCCGGACGAGTACGACTTCAGTCTGACCGAGGACTCGACGGCGCTGGACGCCAAGATCATCGGTGACCAGGGCGAGGCGCAGACCACCCTCACCTACGACGACGTGCTGCAGTCCGACTGGGCCAAGGCGCAGGAGACCGGCAACACCGTCACCGGTGGTGTCCCCTGTACCCGGTTCTGGTACCTCGACTACCGCAAGATCACCGACATCAACGTGCGCAAGGCGATCGGCCTGGCCTACCCGTACAAGGACCAGTGGCTGACGTCCGGTGAGATTGTCGGAGTCACCCGGATCCCCGGCGACAGCATCATGCCGCCTGGCATCCCGGGTAAGCCCAGCTACGACATCCTCGGCAACGGTGGCCAGGAGACCGACCCGGCCAAGGCCAAGCAGATGCTGCAGGAGGCCGGCGAAGAGGGCTACCAGCTCGACTTCCTGTTCGCGGCGGACGACCCGATCTCGGTCGACGTCAAGAACGTGCTTGTCGAGGCCTACGAGGAGGCTGGGTTCGACCCGAACCCGATCGCCTCGACGATCAACAAGATCCCGACCCAGAACACCAACCCTGACACCCCGATCAACATCCGCTCCGGCGGTTGGTGCCAGGACTGGCCGACGGGTAGCTCGTGGATCCCGCCGCTGTTCGGTCCGAACGGCTCGGCGAACTACTCCCAGTTCGACGAGAAGTCCGTGAACGACGAGATCCAGGAGATCATCCTGCTGCCGCAGGAGGAGCAGGCTGACGCCTGGGGTGCTCTGGATGAGCGGATCAGCACGGACTACTACCCGCTCGTCAACATCGGCTTCTACGGCGGTGCCCAGCTGCACGGGTCCCGTATCCAGGGCCACTTCATCGACGAGACGGCAGGCATGCCGACCTGGAAGAACATCTGGATCAGCGAGGAGTAACCGATGACCTCACCGGTCGGGCTGCGCCCGGCCGGTGAGGTCTCTACCGTAGTGGGGGCGGACCCGGTGGTCCGTCCCCACCACGGTGCCCAGACCGACCGAGGAGCCCCACATGATCGGGTACATCGCACGGCGCCTGGTGGCCGCCGCACTGGTCGTCGTGGTCATCATCACCAGCGTCTTCCTGCTGTTCTTCTACGGGCCGAGCGACCCCGGGCAGGCCCTCTGCAACCGCAACGGCAACTGCACGGCGGAGCGGGCCGCACAGATCAACGAGACGCTCGGTTTCAACGACCCCGTGACGACGCAGTACGGCGTCTTCGTCAAGGGCCTGTTCGTCGGTCGCGAGATCGCGTTCGGCGGCGCCAGCATCGACTGCCCGGCGCCGTGCTTCGGGGCGTCCTACGTGACCCGGCTGCCGGTCACGGAGATCATGAAGGACCGGTTCCCCGCAACGCTCTCGATCGCCATCGGCGGGGCGTTGATCTTCTTCCCGCTCGGCGTGCTGCTCGGCACCCTCGCGGCGCGCCGCCGAGGGAGCAACACCGACCGGATGCTCGTCGGCGGGTCCCTGCTGGTGAGCGCGATCCCCTACTACATCGTCTGCCTGCTCGCCTACCTGTACCTCGTGGTGCAGTGGGGCGTGTTCGCGGAGAGCAACTACAACCCGATACTGCAGAATCCGTGGACATGGTTCACCGGGCTGCTGCTTGCCCTGGCTGGTGCTGGGGCTCTCGAGCTCCACCTCGTACGCGCGGTTCAGCCGCGGGTCGATGATCGAGTCGCTGAGCGAGGACTACGTCCGCACCGCCAAGGCGAAGGGGCTCACCGACCGCAGAGTGACCGTCAAGCACGCCCTGCGGGCGGCGATCGTGCCCGTGGTGACGATCTTCGGCCTCGACTTCGCGGCGCTGCTGGCCGGCACCGTGTTCACCGAGCAGATCTTCGGCATCCAGGGGATCGGGCGTGAGGCGATCCGGGCGATCTTCCAGCAGGACTTCCCGGTCGTGCTGGCGACGGTCGCGATCGGCGCGGTCTTCGTCGTGCTGGCCAATGTCATCGTCGACGTCATGTACAGCTTCATCGACCCGAGAGTGCGACTGACGTGAGCGAGCCCGGTGCCGGCGGGGCACATTCCGCCACCACGACCGATTCGGATCCGACCGGGGCGCGGCCGGACCTCGATCTCGCGGAGTGGCAGCCCGGCGCAGAGGGCGAGCCGTTCCTCGTGGTCGAGGACCTGACCGTCCAGTTCCCCACCGCCGACGGCCTGGTCAAGGCGGTCACCGAGCTCAGCTACACCGTCGAGCTCGGCAAGACGCTCGGCATCGTCGGTGAGTCCGGCTCCGGCAAGTCGGTGTCGAGCATGGCCGTCATGGGCCTGCACGACGTCAAGCGCACCCGGATGACCGGTTCGATCCGGATCGGCGGCACCGAGATCATCGGGCTGCAGGAGAGCCGGATGCGCCGGCTGCGCGGCTCGGCGGCCGCGATGATCTTCCAGGACCCGCTGACCGCGCTCCACCCGTTCTACTCGATCGGCTTCCAGATCACGGAGGCCTACCAGGCCCACCACCCGGACGCGTCCAAGGCCGACTCGCGGAAGCGCGCGGTCGAGATGCTCGACCGGGTCGGCATCCCGCAGGCCAAGCGGCGGGTCGACGACTACCCGCACCAGTTCTCCGGCGGCATGCGCCAGCGGGCCATGATCGCCATGGCGCTGGTCAACGACCCCAAGCTGCTGATCGCCGACGAGCCGACCACCGCTCTCGACGTCACCGTCCAGGCGCAGATCCTCGACCTGCTGCAGGAGCTGCAGCGCGACTTCGGCTCGGCGATCATCATCATCACCCACGACCTCGGGGTCGTGGCCGAGATGGCCGACGACGTGATGGTGATGTACGCCGGTCGCGCGGTCGAGCGGGGCGCGGGCAAGGAGATCCTCACCCACCCCGAGATGCCGTACACCTGGGGACTGCTGTCCAGCATCCCGGAGCTGGCCGGCGACACGACCCAGCGGCTGAACCCCATCCCTGGCATCCCGCCCAGCCTGCTCAACCCGCCGGACGGCTGCTCGTTCCACCCGCGCTGCGCGCACGTCGACAAGGTGCCTGGCGACCTGTGCATGACCGAGCTCCCCGACCTCGCGCCGGGTGGGCGTGGGCCGGGGCACGTCAAGCGCTGCCACCTCAAGGACCCCGACGCGGTCTTCGCCCGGCTGCAGGAAGAGCAACCCGAGCTGGCGGTCCTGGCCGGGGCCGACTTCGGTCCGCAGGACACCCGACAGGACGAGGGGTCATGACCGCGACCATCGAGCCCGGCGCTGCCGCCCCGGGCCAGCAGGCACCGTCGGGAGCCCCGCTGCTCGAGGTCAAGAACCTCGTCAAGCACTTCCCGATCCGCTCGTCCGGCGTCGTGCGCCGCACCATCGGTCACGTGCAGGCCGTCGACGACATCAGCTTCAGCATCCAGCCCGCGGCGGCCGCTGGGACTGGTGGGCGAGTCCGGGTGCGGCAAGTCGACGACCGGGCGGCTGATCACCCGGCTGTTCGAGCCCACCAGCGGCGAGATGAACTTCGACGGACAGGACCTCGCCAAGCTCTCGCCCAAGCAGATGCTGCCGGTGCGCCGCGACGTGCAGATGATCTTCCAGGACCCGTACTCGTCGCTGAACCCCCGGCACACGGTGGGGTCGATCATCTCCACGCCGCTGCGGACCCACAACGTGGTGCCGAAGAAGGGTCTGCTGCCGCGCGTCCAGGAGCTGCTCGAGCTGGTCGGGCTCAACCCCGAGCACTACAACCGCTACCCGAGCGAGTTCTCCGGTGGCCAGCGGCAGCGCATCGGCATCGCCCGTGCGCTGGCCCTGCAGCCCAAGCTGATGGTGGCCGACGAGCCGGTGTCGGCGCTGGACGTCTCCATCCAGGCGCAGGTGGTCAACCTGCTGCAGGACCTGCAGCGCGAGTTCAACATCGCCTTCCTCTTCATCGCCCACGACCTGGCCGTGGTGCGGCACTTCTGCCCCGAGATCGCGGTCATGTACCTCGGCAAGATCGTCGAGGTCGGCGACCGGCACACGATCTACGACCAGCCGCAGCACCCCTACACCCAGGCGCTGCTGTCGGCCATCCCCGAGGTGAGCCAGGCAGCCAAGGGCGGCCGGCGTGAGCGGATCCGGCTCACCGGCGACGTGCCGAGCCCGATCGACCCGCCGTCCGGCTGCCGGTTCCGTACCCGCTGCTGGAAGGCCGAGGACATCTGCGCGGAGAAGGAGCCTCCGCTGCTGCAGATCGGGCACACCATGGCGCCGATGGGCCACCGGGTGGCCTGCCACTTCGCCGCACCCCCCGGTGAGAAGCGCACCACGCCGCTGACCGAGGCCGACGCCGTCGCCTGACGTCTCGCCTGACGCTGACTCCGTCACCGCGGTCTAGGGTCGGTCCGGTGGACTCCGACGCGCTGTTCGACGTACCCGAAGCGGCGGCGCACCCCCGCGCCCGGAGGCGGCGGCAGCCTCGCCGACCCGCGGCACGCGGGCAGCCCGCTCGCCGTCCGGATGCGCCCGACCACGCTTGGACGAGCTGGTCGGCCAGGACCACCTGCTCGTCGAGGGCTCGCCGCTGCGCCGGATGGTCGAGGGCGACCGGCCGATGTCGGTGGTGCTGTGGGGCCCTCCCGGCACCGGCAAGACGACGATCGCCGCGCTGCTGAGCCATACCACCGGCCGAGACTTCGTCGAGGTGTCGGCGGTGTCCGCGGGCGTCAAGGACGTGCGCGCGGTGCTCGACGCCGCCCGGCGCGCCCTCACCCGCGGCGGTCGCGAGACCGTGCTCTTCGTCGACGAGGTGCACCGCTTCTCCAAGACGCAGCAGGACGCCCTGCTGCCCGGCGTCGAGAACCGGCTGGTGTCGCTGGTCGCGGCCACGACCGAGAACCCGCACTTCGCCATCATCGGGCCGCTGCTCTCGCGGTCGCTGCTGCTGACCCTGCGACCGCTCGAGGCCGACGACGTCGCGACCCTGCTGCGTCGGGCGCTGGTCGACGAGCGAGGTCTCGCCGGCGCGGTGACGATCGACGACGAGGCGCTGGACCACCTGGTCCGGCTGTCCGGCGGCGACGGGCGACGCGGCCTGACCTATCTGGAGGCGGCGGCGGAGGCGGCTGAGTCGCGGGGCATCGACCCGATCGACGTCGAGACCGCCGCGCTCGCGGTCGACCGGGCGGCGGTGCGCTACGACCGCGCGGGCGACCAGCACTACGACGTGACCAGCGCCCTGATCAAGTCGATCCGTGGCTCGGACGTCGACGCGGCGCTGCACTACCTGGCCCGCATGGTCGAGGCCGGCGAGGACCCGCGGTTCCTGGCCCGGCGGCTGGTCATCCTGGCCAGCGAGGACATCGGTCTCGCCGACCCGACCGCGCTGCTCACCGCCAACGCCGCCGCCCAGGCCGTGGCGACGATCGGGCTGCCGGAGGGGCGGATCATCCTCGCCCAGGCGGTCATCGCCCTCGCGCTGGCACCGAAGTCGAACGCCGTCATCGAGGCGATCGGCGCCGCGACCGACGACGTACGGGCCGGCGCCACCGGGCCGGTGCCGCCACACCTGCGCGACGCGCACTACCGCGGCGCCCAGGACCTGGGGCACGGGCAGGGTTACGCCTACTCGCACGACGACCCGCGCGGTGTCGTCGCCCAGCAGTACGCCCCCGACGACGTGCACGGCCGGCACTACTACCACCCCTCCCGGCGCGGCGCGGAGGCGGACATCGCGGACCGGCTGGATCGGCTGCGGCAGGTATTGGGCGGGGCCGCGGACTGATCGTCCTTGTAGGGTCGACGCCATGCCCGAACCGGAGCAGACGACTGTCGTCGCGCCCGCGGCTGCCCTGCTGCCCGCGGCCCCAGTTGACCGCTCCGACACCTCCGAGCTCGTCGTCCCCACCCAGCAGCAGGTGGTGGCGGCCACGCTGGCGCACCCGCTGGTGCGGGTCTCGGCGCTGGCGTACGGCCTGCGCATGGCACTGCGCCCGGAGAACCGCGACCGGGTCCGCGCACTGGTTCGCCGAGACCTGCGCCGGCGGCACAAGGTGCGGCGGCAGGCGGCCCGCCGGGCGGCCAGGGTGGTGCCTATCCGTCCCGCGCCCGTGGCGGCGTCGCGGCGGGAGGAGTCGGTGTCGTGATGTCTCGTGCGCTGTGGTTCGCGTTGGGCACCGGGGCCGGCGTCTACGGAGTACTCAAGGCACGCCGGGTCGCCTACCGGGTGTCGCCCGAGGGGCTGGCCGACCAGGCAGCGGCGATCCGGCTCGGGTTCCGAGAGCTGGTGGCTGACGTCCGCGACGGCATGGCCGAGCGGGAGGAGGAGCTGCTCGAGCAGCTCGGCCTGCCCGCCGGGGCGCGAGCTCCCGAGGGGGCCACCGCGCTCCCCGCCCTCGCCGCCCGCAGCCACCACGTCCGGAGGGACGCCCCCTGATGCAGACCGCGGAGATCCGCCGCCGGTTCCTGACCCACTTCGAGCAGCGCCAGCACCACGTCGTGCCCAGCGCGTCGCTGATCTACGACGACCCCACGCTGCTGTTCGTCAACGCTGGCATGGTGCCGTTCAAGCCATACTTCCTCGGCCAGGAGACGCCGCCGTGGGACCGCGCCGCCAGCGTGCAGAAGTGCGTGCGCACGCTGGACATCGAGGAGGTCGGCAAGACCACCCGGCACGGCACGTTCTTCCAGATGTGCGGCAACTTCTCCTTCGGCGACTACTTCAAACGCGGTGCCATCGAGCTCGGCTGGGAGCTGGTCACCGAGTCTCGGTGGACCGAGGGCGGGCTACGGGTTCGACCCGAGCAGCAGCTGGGCCACCGTGCTGCACGACGACGACGAGTCCCGCCGGCTGTGGCGCGAGGTCGCCGGCCTGCCCGACGAGCGGATCCAGGGCCGCGGCCTCATGGACAACTACTGGCACATGGGAGTGCCGGGGCCCGGCGGCCCGTGCAGCGAGATCTACGTCGACCGGGGGCCCGCAGTACGGCCCTGAGGGCGGCCCGGTGGTCGACGAGGACCGCTTCCTCGAGATCTGGAACCTGGTGTTCATGCAGTACGCGCTGTCGGCCGTCCGGGCCAAGGACGACTTCGACGTCGAGGGCGACCTGCCTGCCCCGTACATCGACACCGGCATGGGCCTGGAGCGGGTGGCGTACCTGCTGCAGGGCGTCGAGAACCTGTACGAGATCGACGAGGTCCTCCCGGTCGTGCAGACGGCCGAGCAGCTGTGCGGGCGGCGGTACGGCGCCGACCACGAGGACGACGTCCGGTTCCGCGTCGTGGCCGACCACGTGCGCAGCGCGCTGATGCTGATGGGTGACGGCGTGCGGCCGGGCAACGAGGGCCGCGGCTACGTCCTTCGCCGGTTGCTGCGCCGAGCGGTGCGCTCGATGCGGCTGCTGGGCGTGCACGACCCGGCGCTGCCAGCGCTGCTGCCGGTGTCCATGGACCGGATGAGCGCGAGTCTACCCCGAGCTGCGCACCGACTTCGAGCGGATCTCCCAGTCCGCGTACGGCGAGGAGGAGGCCTTCCTGCAGACCCTGCTCGCCGGCACGCAGATCTTCGACACCGCGGTGGCCGGCAGCCGCGCCCGAGGCGAGCCGCGGCTGTCCGGCGGCGAGGCCTTCCAGCTGCACGACACCTACGGGTTCCCGATCGACCTCACCTTGGAGATGGCCTCCGAGCAGGGCCTGGAGGTCGACGAGGACGGCTTCCGCCGGCTGATGGCCGAGCAGCGCGACCGGGCCAAGGCCGACGCGCGGTCCAAGCGGGGACAGCACGCCGACACCTCGACGTACCGGCAGGAGCTGGACGAGCGCGGCGGCACCGAGTCGCTGGCCTTCGAGGCCCTGCACAGCCAGTCGCAGGTGCGCAGCGTGCTCGGCCCCACGGGCCCGCTCGAGGTGGCGCCCCCGGGCGACCTGGTCGAGGTGGTCCTCGACCGCACCCCCTTCTACGCCGAGGGTGGCGGGCAGTCCGCGGACACCGGCGAGCTGGTCTGGTCGGGCGGACGGGCCGAGGTCGTCGACGTGCAGAGCCCGGTGTCCGGCCTGGTCGTGCACCAGGTACGGGTCGTCGACGGTGAGCTGTTGCCAGGCACTGCGATCGAGGCGGTGGTGGACGAGAAGTGGCGGCTCGGCGCCTGCCAGGCGCACAGCGGCACCCATATCGTGCACGCGGCGCTGCGCGAGATCCTCGGCCCGACGGCCACGCAGACCGGGTCGTTCAACAAGCCGGGCTACCTGCGCCTCGACTTCGGCTGGAACGACAGCGTCGGGTCGTCGCAGCTGCAGGAGCTGGAGCAGGCATCCAACGAGGCGCTGCGCGCCGACCTGGAGGTCTCGGCCGAGGTCCTCCCGCTGCAACAGGCGCGGGACATGGGCGCGATGGCGCTGTTCGGTGAGAAGTACCCCGAGCTGGTGCGGATGGTCGAGATCGGCGGTCCGTGGTCCCGCGAGCTGTGCGGCGGCACGCACGTCGAGCGCTCGTCGCAGATCGGCACGCTCGTGCTGATGCCGATCGCGTCGGTGGGTGCGGGCAACCGGCGGGTCGAGGCGTTCGTCGGGCTCGAGGGGTTCGGGCACCTGACCCGGGAGCGCGACCTCGTCACCCGGCTGGCCGAGATCCTCAAGACGCCGCGCGACGACGTACCTGCCCGCGTGCAGGACATGATCGAGCGGCTGCGGGCGGCCGAGAAGGAGCTCGAGGCCCTGCGGGTGCAGCGGCTGCTGTCCTCGGCGGGCGAGCTGGCCGCGGGAGCACAGCACGTCGGCGACGTCCAGGTGGTCACCGCCCAGGTCCCCGAGGGCGCGGGGGCGGCCCAGGTCCGCACGCTCGCGCTCGACGTACGAGGGCGCCTGGCCGGTGACCGGCCCGCCGTCGTCGCCGTCGTGGGCACCACCGACGGCAAGCCCGCCGTGGTGGTGACGGTCAACGACCGGGCGCGAGAACGCGGGTTGTCCGCGAGCGCACTGGTCAAGGTGGCGGCCTCGGTGCTCGGTGGCAGTGGCGGCGGTCGCGACGACGTCGCGCAGGGCGGCGGTGCGCCGATGAGTGGCGCCGACGCCGGCGAGCGGCTGGGCAAGGCGCTCGAGGGTGTGCAGGACGCGGTACGCGAGGCCGGCTCCGGGCAGGCCGTTGAGGTCTAGTGCCGAACCGCTCGAACCGCACGTGCGACCCGGCGTGCGGTTGGGTGTGGACGTCGGCGACGTGCGGATCGGCGTCGCCCGCAGCGACCCCGGCGCGGCGGTGGCCACGCCGGTGGAGACCGTGCCGGCGGGGCCGGGCTCGGTGGCTCGACTGGTGGCGCTTGCCCGCGAGCACGACGCGGTGGAGCTGGTCGTGGGGCTGCCGCGCTCGCTGTCCGGCCGCGAGGGCCCGGCGGCTGCCAAGGTGCGCGCGTACGCCGGTCAGCTGGCCGCTGCGGTTGCCCCGCGCGGGGTCCGGCTGGTCGACGAGCGGCTCAGCACGGTCAGCGCCGAGCGCACGTTGCGGGAGCGCGGGCGACGGGGCAGCCGCGGTCGGGCGGTGGTCGACCAGCAGGCGGCGGTGGTGATCCTGCAGACTGCCCTGGATACCGAGCGGACGCGGGGGTTCGCGCCGGGCGAGACCGTCGACCCGGTTGATCCCGGACTGCCGTCGGGCGGCACCGATGACAGGGAGGCCCCGTGAGCGAGCTCGACCTGCGGATGCGCCACCCCCATCGGGCCGCGCGCAGCCGCCGTGGCCGCAGCTGCTTCGTCACCCTGCTCGCCCTGGCAATCATCTTCGGGGCCATCGGGTTCGCGGCCCTGCGGGGTGCCGACATCGTGTCCGGCTGGTTCGCCGGGCCGGAGGACTACTCGGGGCAGGGCAGCGGAGCGGTGCGGGTCGAGGTCATCGAGGGCGACTCGGCCGCCGACATCGGGGTCACCCTGGAGGAGGCAGGAGTCGTCGCGAGCGCTGAGGCGTTCACCGACGCCGCCTCGGCCGACCCCCGCTCGCGCTCGATCCAGCCCGGGCGCTACGAGATGCACGAGCAGATGTCCGCGGCCGCGGCGCTGGACATGCTGGTCGGCGGAGAGGCGCTGATCGACGACGACGTCACGATCCCCGAGGGGTTCACCGTGGCGGAGATCATCGAACGGCTCGGCGACGAGACCGACCTCGCCGTCAAGGACCTCGCTAGCGCCGCCGAGCGCGCGGGCGCGCTGGGGCTGCCCGCGTGGGCCGAGGGCGACGTCGAAGGTTTCCTCTACCCGTCGACCTACACCGTCGACCCCGGCACTGATGCGACCGGTGCGCTTGCCGCGATGGTCGAGCAGTTCCGGCAGCGGGCCGACGAGCTGCGGCTGGAGGAGCGGGCGCAGGAGGTGGGTCTGACACCGCGCGAGGTGGTCATCGTCGCCAGCCTGGTGCAGGCCGAGGCCAGCCGGCCGCAGGACTTCGGCAAGGTCGCCCGGGTGATCTACAACCGGCTCGACGAGCAGATGATGCTGCAGCTCGACTCGACGGTGAAGTACATCACCGGCTCCTCCGGCGTCTACACCACCGATGAGGAGCGGGACAACCCGTCGCGCTACAACACCTACGAACACGAGGGGCTGCCGCCGACAGCGATCGACTCACCCGGTGAGCGGGCACTGCGGGCCGCGCTCGAGCCGACCCCGGGCGACTGGATGTACTTCGTCACCGTCAACTTCGAGACCGGTCGGACGCTGTTCGCCGACTCCTACCAGCAGCACCTGCGCAACGACGCGAAGAAGGACGCGTACTGCGCGCAGAGCGATCTGTGCTGACGTGACCGGCCCGCTGCCGGGCGCCCGCCGCTGTGCAGTGCTCGGACACCCGGTCGGACACTCGCTGTCGCCGGTGCTGCACCGCACGGCCTATGCCGTGCTCGGCCTGGACTGGACCTACGAGGCTCACGACGTGACCGAGGAGGCGCTCCCCGGGTTCCTCGCCGGGCTCGACGACAGCTGGCGGGGGTTGTCCCTGACCATGCCGCTGAAGCGCAGCGTGCTGCCGCTGCTCGACGACCTCGACGCGGCCGCCCGCGCGGTGGGTGCTGCCAACACGGTGCTGCTCGACGCCGACGGGTGGCACGGCGCCAACACCGACGTGGCCGGTCTGGTCGCGGCTCTGGTTGCCGCCGGCGGACCGGACGGGACGGCGACCGCCACGGTCGTCGGCGGCGGTGCGACTGCAGCCTCAGCGCTCGCCGCGCTGGCGTCGCTGGGCGTGCGGGAGGTCGTGCTGCGGGTGCGGGTGCCGGACCGAGCCGCCGAGACCCTCGCCGTCGGTACAAGGCTGGGCGTCGACGTCCGGGTGTCCGGGATGGACGACCCGTGGCCGGAAGGGCCACACCTGGTCGTCTCCACCATCCCCTCGCCGGTCGCGGCGCGGGTGCTTCCGAGCAGCGGGCTGGGCGGTGGGCTGGTGGCCGACGTCGTCTATGACCCGTGGCCGTCACCGCTGCTGGAGCATGCCGGCCGGGCGGGCGCCAGGACCGTGACCGGCCTCGACCTGCTCGCCCACCAGGCGGTCGAGCAGGTGCGCCTGATGACCGGCCGCGGCGTCGCCCCGGCGCCGCTGCTGGCCGCCGGCCTGGCGGAGCTGGTTCGACGTGCCGGCGCGCCGCCGGCCGACGGATACCCTGCGGGCTCGTGACCCCCGACGCCGCCTGGGCAGGCGCCCTCGCCGCCGTGCTCGCGGCCCTGGGCGGACTGACCGTTCCGTGGATCGTGGCCCGGCTGCCCGAGCCGGAGCCGGAGTCGGAGTCCGAGTCGGCGCCGGAGCCGGAGCCGGAGTCGGAGTCGGAGGCCGACCGCGGCCCGCTGCCCGTTCCGGACCCCGACACCGAACCCGAACCCGAACAGCAGCCGGCATCAGCTCCGGACCAGCGGCAGCCGACGGCCCCTCCGGTGCCGCCGAAGATCCCGTACGCGGAGCTGGCCGCACGGCCCGGGCTGGGCGTCTGGTGCGCCGTCGTCGCGGGGCTGGTCGCCGCGGTGATGGGCACCAGCCGCGGCCTCGAGCCCGACCTGCCGGTGTGGATCTACCTGTCGGTGGTCGGCGTGATGCTCGGCTACGTCGACTGGTGCACTCGGCTGCTGCCCGTGCGGTTGGTCGCGCCGTCGTACGGCGTGGTCGGGGGCCTGCTGCTGGTCGCCTACGCGGTCGACCAGGACACCGACCGGCTGGTGCGCGCGCTGATCGCGTGGGTCGCGGTGTTCGCGCTGTACTTCCTGCTCTGGTTCATCTACCCGCGCGGGCTGGGCTACGGCGACGTCCGGCTGTCGGGAGTGCTCGGCATGGCGCTGGGCTGGCTGGGCTGGCCCGCCGTGGTGGTGGGGACGTACGCGGGATTCCTGCTGGGTGCCGTCGGCGGCGGGCTGCTGGTGCTGCTCAAGGTGGTGGACCGCCGCGGGTACCCGTTCGGGCCGTTCATGCTGGTCGGAGCGGTTCTGGGGGTGCTCGCCGCGGGCAACGACCTCGCCTTCTGGGCCTGAGACTCGAGCCCACGGCCGCGTGGAACACTGGCCGGCATGCTGCGCTGGCTCACCGCGGGGGAGTCGCACGGCCCTGCCCTGGTGGCGGTGCTGGAGGGCGTGCCCGCCGGCGTACCGGTGACGACAGCGCTGGTCTCCGACGCCCTGGCGCGGAGGCGTCTCGGCCACGGACGCGGCGCCCGGATGAGCTTCGAGCGCGACGAGCTGGACCTGCTCGGCGGCGTGCGGCACGGGCTGACCCTCGGCAGCCCGGTCGCCATCCGGATCGGCAACACCGAGTGGCCCAAGTGGGAGCAGGTGATGGCCGCCGACCCGGTCGCGCCCGACGTGCTGGAGGGCGTGGCCCGCAACGCCCCGCTCACCCGGCCACGCCCGGGCCACGCCGACCTGGTGGGCATGCAGAAGTACGGCTTCGACGAGGCCCGGCCGGTGCTCGAGCGCGCAAGCGCCCGCGAGACCGCCGCCCGAGTGGCACTGGGGACGGTGGCGGCCCAGCTGCTGCGCGAGGTGTGCGGGGCACGGGTGCTCAGCCATGTGGTGGCGCTGGGCACCGTCGAGGTGCCAGCCGGCACGGTGCCGGGTCCCGACGACCAGGAGCGGGTCGACGCCGACCCCGTCCGGTGCGCCGACGCGGCCACGGCCAAGGCGATGGTCGACGAGATCGATGCCGCCCGGAAGGACGGCGACACCCTCGGGGGGGTCGTCGAGGTCGTCGTCCACGGGCTGCCGCCCGGCCTCGGCAGCCACGTGCACGGCGACCGCCGGCTCGACGCCCGGCTGGCCGGTGCGCTGATGGGTATCCAGGCGATCAAGGGCGTCGAGGTCGGCGACGGCTTCGGCCTGGCGCGCAGCCGCGGCTCGGCCGCCCACGACGAGATGGTCCCCGGCCCGCACGGCATCCAGCGCACGTCCGGACGCTCCGGAGGCACCGAGGGTGGGATGTCGACCGGCGACGTGCTGCGCGTCCGGGCCGCGATGAAGCCGATCTCCACGGTGCCCCGCAGCCTGCGCACGGTCGACGTCCGCACCGGCGAGGCCGCAGCGGCGCACCACCAGCGCTCGGACGTGTGCGCGGTGCCGGCGGCGGGTGTCGTGGCCGAGGCGATGGTCGCGCTGGTCCTCGCCGACGCGCTGCTGGAGAAGTTCGGCGGCGACTCGGTCACCGAGACCCGGCGCAACGTCGACGGCTACCTGGCCGGTCTCGCCGTCCGATGAGCCCCGTCGTCGTGCTGGTCGGTGCCCCCGGCTCCGGCAAGACCACCGTCTCCGCCCTGCTCGCCGAGCGGCTCGGCGTGGACCGCCGCGACACCGACGTCGACGTCGAGGAGACCGCCGGGCGGCCGGTCGCCGAAGTCTTCGTCGACCACGGGGAGCAGCATTTCCGTGAGCTCGAGCGGCAGGCCGTTGCACGGGCGCTCGCCGAGCACGACGGAGTGCTGGCCCTGGGCGGGGGAGCGGTGCTCGACCCCCGCACCCGCGACCTGCTCCATGGGCACCAGGTGGTCTTCCTGGACGTGGGCGTGACCGAGGCTGCCGCCCGGGTCGGCCTGTCCACGCCGCGTCCGCTGCTGCTCGGCAACGTGCGGGCCCGGCTCAAGGCGTTGCTCGACGAGCGCCGGCCGATCTACACGCAGGTCGCCACCGCGACGGTCGGCACCGACGCCCTGACCCCCGAGGAGGTCGCCGACGCGGTGCTGGCGGCGTTGCCGGCGCAGGGCGGTCGGGTCGGTGGCTGACACGACAGATCCGGTTCGCCACCGCGGCGCCGTACGACGTGGTGGTCGGGCACGACCTGCTGGGCCGGCTGCCGGGCCTGGTCGGCCCGGCTGCCAGGCGGGTGGCGGTGATCCATCCGCAGGGGCTGGGCGACACTGCTGGGCGGGTCCGCGACGCGCTCAGCGCCCTCGACGGCGTCGAGACGGTGCTGCTGCCCGTTCCGGATGCCGAGGCGGCCAAGACCGTCGACGTCGCGGCGGCGTGCTGGGACACGCTCGGCCGGGCCGGGATGACGCGGTCCGACGTCGTGGTCGGCGTCGGGGGCGGGGCGACGACGGACCTCGCCGGCTTCGTCGCGGCCGGCTGGCTGCGCGGTGTCCGGGTGGTACACGTGGCGACCACGCTGCTGGGCATGGTCGACGCGGCCGTCGGCGGCAAGACCGGCATCAACACCGCGGCGGGCAAGAACCTCGTCGGGGCCTTCCATGAGCCCGCCGGCGTGCTCTGCGACCTGACCGCCCTCCGGACACTTCCGCCGGCCGACCTGGTCGCCGGCCTCGCCGAGGTCGTGAAGTGCGGCTTCGTGGCCGACCCGGCGATCCTCGACCTGGTGGAGGCCGAGCCGGCGGCGGCCACCGAGCCGGGCGGAGAGGTGCTCCGCGAGCTGGTCGAGCGCGCCGTCCGGGTGAAGGCCGCGGTGGTCGCGGGCGACCTGCGCGAGACCGGCGGGGACGGCGGGGGCGTCGGCCGCGAGGTGCTGAACTACGGACACACCCTCGCCCACGCCATCGAGCGGGTCGAGAGCTACACCTGGCGGCACGGCGAGGCGGTTGCCGTCGGGCTGGTCTTCGCCGCCGAGCTGTCCCGCCGGGCCGGCCGGCTGGATGCGACCACCTGCGAACGGCACCGCAGCCTGCTGCGGGCCCTCGGGCTGCCGACGACGTACGACCCGGCGGCCTGGTCGGCCCTGCACGACGCCATGCGGCTGGACAAGAAGACGCGCGGCGACCGGCTGCGGTTCGTGGTGCTGGACGCGCCGGCCCGCCCGGCGGTCCTCGACGACCCCGGCGACGGCCTGCTGGCCGCCGCCTACGCCGATCTGTCACCGTGACGTCGCCATCAACGGCGGTCTCGCGGTGACAGGTCGGCTCTAGGGTGGGCGGATGCCTGAGGTCGAGAACGCCCGCAGGGCCCGACTGGCGGAGCGGCTGGTCGAGCGGGAGCTGGACGCCGCGCTGATCTCCGACCCGGTGAACCTGCGCTACCTGAGCGGCTTCACCGGCTCCAACGGGGCGCTGCTGGTCTCCGCCGACGGTGCGGCCGCGTTCGCCACCGACGGGCGCTACACCGACCAGGCGGCCGCGCAGTGCCCCGATCTGCCGACCACGACCACCCGAGCGCTCACCGCCGGCCTGCTGGACGCGGCCGGGCAGCTGGGGCGGCTCGGCGTCGAGACGCACGTGCTCACCGTCGAGGCCTACCAGGAGGTGGTCGGGCAGGCCGGTGAGGCGACCACCCTGGTCTCGCTCGAGCGAGCCGTGGAACGGCTCCGGCTGGTCAAGGACGAGGACGAGATCGAGGCCCTGCGGCAGGCCTGCGCGATCTCGGTCGCGGCCCTGGGCGAGCTGCTCGCCGGCCCGCTGGAGGGCCGAACCGAGCGGGAGGTGGCCCGCGACCTTGAGTGGCGGATGTACGCCCTCGGCGCCGAGGCCATCGCGTTCGACACGATCGTCGCGAGCGGGCCGAACAGTGCCGTGCCGCACCACCAGCCCACCGAACGCGTGCTCGCTGCGGGCGACCTGCTGAAGATCGACTACGGCGCCAGGGTCGACGGCTACCACGCCGACTGCACGCGGACGTCCGTCCTCGGCGCGCCCGCCGACTGGCAGCGTGAGATCCACCAGGCGGTCCGAGATGCGCAATGGGCGGGTGTCGAGGCCATGGTGGCCGGCAGTCCGGTCGCCCGCCCGGACGCCGTCGCACGCGAGGTGCTGGACGGCGCGGGCTGGCTCGAGCGGTTCACCACCGGCATCGGCCACGGCGTGGGGCTGCAGATCCACGAGGACCCGTTCGTGAGCCAGCGCAACCCCGACACCCTGCTCGCGGGCACTCCGGTGACGATGGAACCCGGTGTCTACCTGCCGGGTCGCGGTGGTGTGCGGATCGAGGACACGGTCGTGGTGCGCGAGGCTGCACCCGAGGTGCTCACCGACACCTCGCGCGAGCTGCTGGTCGTCGGCTGACCGCCGGGCCCGCGGGTCCCCTCACCGCCAGCGGTAGACTCGGCGGCTGCCCTCACCCCCCGTCGACGCGAAGGATCCACGAGCGCGCATGGCCTCCACCAACGACCTCAAGAACGGCATGGTCCTCAACCTCGACGGCCAGCTCTGGTCGGTCATCTGGTTCCAGCACCACAAGCCCGGCAAGGGCGGTGCGATGGTCAAGACCAAGCTCAAGAGCGTGCTGTCGGGAAAGATCGTCGACAAGACGTTCAACGCCGACGTCAAGGTCGACACCGCAAACGTCGACAAGCGGCAGATGACCTACCTCTACAACGACGGCGAGTCGTACGTCTTCATGGACTCCCAGACCTACGACCAGGTCCCGCTGTCCACCGACATCGTGGGCGACGCGTCGAACTTCCTGCTGGACAACCAGGAGGCGGTCGTGGCGACGCACGAGGGGACCCCGCTGTACATCGAGCTCCCGGCGGCCGTCGAGCTGACCGTCGAGTACACCGAGCCCGGTCTGCAGGGCGACCGCTCGACCGGTGGCACCAAGCCGGCCCGGCTGGAGACCGGCTACGAGATCTCGGTGCCGCTGTTCATCACCAGTGGCGAGCGGGTCAAGGTGGACACCCGCGACGGCAGCTACCTGGGGCGCGTCAGCGGGTGAGTGCGCGCACGAAGGCCCGCAAACGGGCGCTGGACATCTTGTTCGAGTCCGACCTGCGCGGTCTTCCGCTGGACGCCACCCTCGGTGACCGCGTCGGCGAACGGGCGGGGACCGGCACGTCGCTGAACCCGTACACGGTGACCCTTGTCGAGGGTGTGGCCTCTCACCAGGCCGACCTCGACGACCTGCTGGCCGGCCTCTCGGTCGGATGGACGCTGCAGCGGATGCCGGCGGTCGACCGCAACCTGCTCCGGATCGGGGCGTTCGAGATCCTGCACTCCGACGACGTCCCGGACGAGGTGGCGATCAGCGAGGCGGTGGCGCTCGCGCACCGACTGTCGACCGACGAGTCGGCGGGTTTCGTCAACGGCGTGCTCGCCCGGGTCACGGAGCGGCACGCCGCGACCGGGACCTGAGAGTTCCCCTGACGGGGCGCGGTCAGGCGGCGGGACCGGCTGGCGCGGGGGAGTCCTCGGACCCCGCCACCTCCGACGCCTCGGCTGCGGTCGGGGACGGAGCGGGCCGCAGCACGCCCCAAGCGGTGAGGCGGGCAGCCAGGACGCTCGGCTGCTCCTCGTAGATCACGGCGAGCGTGCGCAGGTCCTCCTGGCGGATCGACAGCACCTTGCCGTTGTAGTCACCGCGCTGGGACTGGATGGACTGGGCGTAGCGCGCGAGCGGGGCGGCGTCGTGTTCGTCCAGGTTGTGCAGGTTGGTGAGGTCCAGGATGAGCTTGCTCGGCGGCTCCATGGCGGCGGGCGCGGCGGTGCTGCCGCCCGGCAGCAGCTCCTCGACCGGGACGCCGTAGAACTTGGCCAGCTCGGACAGCTTGTGCACGGTTACCGCGCGGTCACCGCGCTCATACGACCCGATCACCACGGCCTTCCAGCGGCCCTGGGACTTCTCCTCGACAGCCTGCAGGGACATGCCCTGCTGCTGCCGGATCGAACGCAACCTCGCGCCGAGTGCGTTCGCGTAGTCGTTCGCCACCCCGCCTCCTCGATCGCTTGGTCACGCCCCGTGCTCCCGAAAGCCGCCACGGTGACTCTCTGCTGATTCTATCGTGCCGATGTTCACGCTCTGCGATCTTCTCCACAAATGCCGTCCGTACGGGTGACATCGGTATCGGACGGGCACTCAGGGTGCCACTCCCGGCGGGTGCGCGCTCATCGGGGCCGGAGCGGCTGATAGGTTCCGCAGCGATCGACATCCTTTAACGACCGTCCGGTGAGGCGGGGAAGGAGGTCGGACGATGGCCGCCGCCAGCACGGGCACGCCCTCCGCCGACGCACACAAGTCCAGCCACCAAACCGGCCATCAGACCGGCAGGGGCAGGGTCGTCCTCGACGACCGGGACGTGGGGCGGGCGCTCTCCCGCATCGCCCACGAGATCCTCGAACGCAACCGCGGCAGCGACGATGTGGTCCTGCTCGGCATTCCCACCCGCGGGGTGCCGCTCGCCCGGCGCATCGCCGAGCGGATGTCCCAGGTCGAGTCCCGTCCGGTCGCCTCCGGCTCCCTGGACGTCACGATGTACCGCGACGACCTGCGGCTACGTCCCGCCCGCACCCTGGAGCACACCGAGCTGCCCCCGGGGGGCATCGAGGACAAAACCGTCGTTCTGGTCGACGACGTGCTCTTCTCCGGCCGGACGATCCGCTCGGCACTGGACGCCCTGCACGACCTCGGCCGGCCCCGGGTCGTGCGGCTCGCCGTGCTGGTCGACCGGGGTCACCGCGAGCTGCCCGTACGCGCCGACTTCGTGGGCAAGAACCTGCCGACCTCGCTGGTCGAGAAGGTACGGGTCACCGTCGCCGAGGTGGACGGCTACGACGCGGTGACGATCGAGGCGGACTCACCGTCGCACGCCCAGTCCCAGGGAGGGCCGCGATGAAGCGCCACCTGCTCAGCGCCGGCGACCTCGACCGGGACGAGGCCGTGCACGTGCTCGACACCGCGGTCGAGCTGCTGGCGCTCGCCGACCGGCCGATCAAGAAACTGCCCACGCTGCGTGGGCGCACGGTGGTGAACCTGTTCTTCGAGGACTCCACCCGCACCCGGATCTCCTTCGAGGCCGCCGCCAAGCGGCTGTCGGCCGACGTCATCAACTTCTCGGCCAAGGGCTCCAGCGTGTCCAAGGGCGAGAGCCTCAAGGACACGGCGCTGACCCTGCAGGCGATGGGCGCCGACGCCGTGGTGGTGCGGCACCAGTCGTCGGGCGCGCCGCACCGGCTGGCCGCGGCGGGGTGGATCGACGGGTCGGTCGTCAACGCCGGAGACGGCACGCACGAGCACCCGACCCAGGCGCTGCTGGACGCGTTCACGTTGCGACGGCACCTCGCCGACGACCGCGGCGGCCTCGAGGGCCGGCGGGTGACGATCGTCGGCGACGTCCTGCACAGCCGGGTCGCCCGGTCCAACGCACTGCTGCTCAGCACCCTCGGCGCCGAGGTGACGCTGGTCGCTCCGCCCACCCTGCTGCCGGTGGGTGTCGACGGCTGGCCGGTGGAGTGCTCCTACGACCTCGACCCGGCGCTGGCCAAGGCCGACGCGGTGATGATGCTGCGGGTCCAGCGCGAGCGCGGGGCGGGCGGCGGGTTCTTCCCCAGTGCCCGCGAGTACAGCCGGCGCTACGGGATGGACGCGCGCCGGATGGCGCTGCTGCCCGACCACGCGCTGGTCCTGCACCCGGGACCGATGAACCGCGGCGTCGAGATCAGCGCAGAGGTCGCCGACTCGGCCCGGTCGGTGATCGTCGAGCAGGTGACCAACGGCGTGGCGGTGCGGATGGCGGTGCTGTACCTGCTGCTGAGCGGCGACCCGGGCGGGTCCGGACTGGAGGGGAACGCGCTGTGAACGACGTGCTGGTGCGAGCGGCCCGCGTGCTGGGGGCCGACCCGACCGACCTGCTGCTGCGTGACGGCGTCATCGCCGAGGTCGGCAGCGGGTTGGACGCGGTAGGTGCCCTCGTCATCGAGGCCGACGGTCTCGTCGCGCTGCCCGGGCTGGTCGACCTGCACACCCACCTGCGGGAGCCGGGCCGCGAGGACGCCGAAACGGTCGCGACGGGTACGCGCGCGGCGGCAGCCGGTGGCTTCACCGCCGTGCACGCGATGGCCAACACCGATCCGGTGGCCGACACGGCCGGGGTGGTGGAGCAGGTCTGGCGGCTCGGGGCCGAGGCCGGGCACTGCGACGTCCACCCGGTCGGTGCGGTGTCCGTCGGCCTGGCCGGTGAGCGGCTGGCCGAACTGGGGGCGATGGCCGACTCCGCCGCGCAGGTGCGGGTCTTCTCCGACGACGGCCACTGCGTGTCCGACGCGGTGCTGATGCGCCGCGCGCTGGAGTACGTCAAGGCGTTCGGAGGGGTCGTGGCCCAGCACGCCCAGGAGCCGGCGCTGACCGTGGACGCGCAGATGAACGAGGGTGAGCTGTCCGGCCGGCTCGGGCTGGCCGGCTGGCCAGCCGTGGCCGAGGAGGCGATCATCGCGCGGGACTGCCTGCTCGCCGCCCACGTGGGCTCGCGGCTGCACGTCTGCCACGTCTCCACGGCCGGATCGGTCGAGATCCTCCGCTGGGCCAAGTCGAAGGGGTGGGACGTCACCGCCGAGGTGACGCCGCACCACCTGCTGCTGACCGACGCGCTGGCCGAGTCCTACGACCCGCTGTTCAAGGTCAACCCGCCGCTGCGCAGCAAGGCCGACGTCGAGGCGCTGCGCGAGGGACTCGCCGACGGCACCATCGACGCGGTCGCGACCGACCACGCGCCGCACCCGGTCGAGGACAAGGAGTGCGAGTGGGCCGCGGCCGCGTTCGGGATGCTCGGTCTCGAGACCGCCCTGTCCGTGGTGCAGGAGGCCATGGTCGAGACCGGGCTGCTGGACTGGGCCGGGGTGGCCGACCGGATGTCCGCGCGACCGGCCCGGATCGGCCGCGTCGGCGGCCAGGGCCGGTCGCTGGTCGAGGGCGAGCCGGCGCACCTGGTGCTGGTCGACCCCGCGGCGCGCCGCACGGTACGCGCGCAGGACAGCGTCTCGCTCTCCCGCAACACCCCGTACGCCGACACCGAGCTGCCCGGACGCGTCGTCGCCACCGTGCTGCGGGGCCGACCGACCGTCCTCGACGGGGAGGTCGTGTGACCGAGACCCACCCCGAGGCCGTGCTCGTGCTCGAGGACGGCCGGACCTTCCGCGGCCACGCGTTCGGCGCGGTGGGGGAGACGGTCGGCGAGGCGGTCTTCGCCACCGGCATGACCGGTTACCAGGAGACGCTCACCGACCCTTCGTACCGCCGGCAGGTCGTGGTGATGACCGCCCCGCACATCGGCAACACCGGCATCAACGACGAGGACGGTGAGTCCGCCCGGATCTGGGTGGCCGGCTACGTCGTCCGGGACCCGTCGCCGCGGCCCAGCAGCTGGCGTTCGCGGCGCAGTCTCGACGACGAGCTCGCCGACCAGGGCGTGGTCGGCATCCGCGGCGTCGACACCCGCGCCCTGACCCGCCACCTGCGCGAGCGTGGCGCGATGCGGGTGGGGATCTCGTCGACCTCGACCGACGCCGGTGCGCTGCTGGACACCGTGCGCGCCGCGCCCGCGATGTCCGGCGCCGACCTCGCCGGTGAGGTCACGACGGCCGAGCCCTACGTCGTCCCGGCGAGCGGCGAGCGCCGGTTCCGGGTCGCCGCGGTCGACCTGGGCATCAAGACGATGACGCCGGTGCGGCTGGCCGAGCGGGGGATCGAGACCCACGTCCTGCCGGCCGCGAGCACGATCGACGAGATCGAGGCGCGCGGCGCCGACGGCGTGTTCTTCTCCAACGGCCCGGGCGACCCGAGCGCCAACCCGCACGTCGTCGACCTGCTGCGACAGGTGCTCGACCGGCGGATCCCGTTCTTCGGCATCTGCTTCGGCAACCAGCTGTTCGGCCGGGCGCTGGGCTTCGAGACCTACAAGCTCGGCTACGGCCACCGCGGGATCAACCAGCCGGTGGTCGACCGGCGCACGGGCAAGGTCGAGGTGACGGCCCACAACCACGGCTTCGCGGTGCAGGCCCCGCTCGACCGCGACGTGGACACCCCGTACGGCAGGGCGCGGGTCACCCACGTGTGCCTCAACGACGACGTGGTCGAGGGGCTCGAGCTGCTCGACGCCCCGGCGTTCAGCGTGCAGTACCACCCGGAGGCCGCCGCCGGCCCGCACGACTCGGCCTACCTGTTCGACCGGTTCGTCGACCTGATGGGACGGGCCTGATGCCGCGTCGCGACGACATCGAGTCAGTGCTCGTCATCGGCTCCGGGCCGATCGTGATCGGGCAGGCGTGCGAGTTCGACTACTCCGGCACCCAGGCGTGCCGGGTGCTGCGTGCCGAGGGCCTGCGGGTGGTGCTCGTCAACTCCAACCCGGCGACGATCATGACCGACCCCGAGCTGGCGCACGCGACCTACGTGGAGCCGATCACCGCCGATGTCGTCGAGCGGGTCATCGCCAAGGAGCGCCCGGACGCGCTGCTGGCCACGCTCGGCGGCCAGACGGCGCTCAACTGCGCGGTCGAGCTGGCCGAGGCGGGGGTGCTGGACAAGTACGACGTGGAGCTCATCGGCGCCTCCATCGACGCGATCCAGCGGGGCGAGAACCGCCAGTCGTTCAAGGCCGTGGTCGAGTCGCTGCCCGACGAGTGGGGCGCCGACGTGGCCCGCTCGGCCATCTGCCACTCGATGGACGACTGCCTCGCCGCGGTCGTCGACCTCGGCTACCCCGTGGTCGTGCGTCCGTCGTTCACGATGGGCGGGGCCGGCTCGGGGATGGCGTACGGCGAGGACGACCTGCGGCGGATCGCCGGCGCCGGGCTGGTGGCGAGCCCGACGACCGAGGTGCTGCTGGAGGAGTCGATCCTCGGCTGGAAGGAGTACGAGCTCGAGGTCATGCGCGACCGCGCCGACAACGTCGTCGTGGTCTGCTCCATCGAGAACCTCGACCCGATGGGGGTGCACACCGGCGACTCGATCACCGTCGCGCCGGCGATGACACTGACCGACCGCGAGTACCAGCGGATGCGCGACGTCGCGATCGGCGTGATCCGCGCCGTCGGTGTGGACACCGGGGGCTGCAACATCCAGTTCGCGGTCGACCCCGCCGACGGCCGGATGGTCGTGATCGAGATGAACCCGCGGGTGTCCCGCTCCAGCGCGCTGGCCAGCAAGGCCACCGGCTTCCCCATCGCCAAGATCGCCGCCAAGGTCGCCCTGGGCTACACGCTGGACGAGATCCCGAACGACATCACCGAGCAGACCCCCGCGAGCTTCGAGCCGACCCTCGACTACGTCGTGGTCAAGGTGCCGCGCTTCGCCTTCGAGAAATTCCCGGCCGCCGACACCACGCTGACCACCCACATGAAGTCGGTCGGCGAGGCGATGGCACTCGGGCGCAGCTTCACCGAGGCGCTGCAGAAGGCGCTGCGCTCGCTGGAGCAGCGGGACGCGGTGTTCGACTGGCACCAGGAGTGGGTCGACCTCGACAAGGACGCCCTGCTCGAGCAGATCCGTACGCCACACGACGGACGACTCCGCAAGGTCATGGACGCGCTGCGCGCCGGGGCGACCGCGGACGAGGTCTTCGCGGCCACCGCCATCGACCCGTGGTTCCTCGACCAACTCGGGTTGATCAACGACGTCGCGGCCGAGGTCACCGCCGCTGCCGAGCTGACGCCGCAGGTCCTGCGCACGGCCAAGCGGCACGGCTTCTCCGACGAGCAGATCGGCAAGATCCGCGGCATGAGCGCCGACGTCGTCCGCGGCGTGCGGCACGCGCTCGGCATCCGGCCGGTCTTCAAGACCGTCGACACCTGCGGGGCGGAGTTCGCCGCGCGCACCCCGTACCACTACTCGTCCTACGACGAGGAGACCGAGGTCGCACGCCGCACGAAGCCGGCCGTGCTGATCCTCGGCAGCGGCCCGAACCGGATCGGCCAGGGGATCGAGTTCGACTACTCCTGCGTGCACGCGAGCCTCGCCCTGGCCGAGGCGGGCTACGAGACCGTGATGGTCAACTGCAACCCGGAGACGGTCTCGACCGACTACGACACCTCCGACCGGCTGTACTTCGAGCCGCTGACGCTCGAGGACGTGCTGGAGGTCGTGCACGCCGAGCGGCAGGCCGGGCCGGTCGCGGGCGTGGTCGTCCAGCTCGGCGGCCAGACCCCGCTGGGACTGGCCCAGGGGCTGGCCGACGCGGGGGTACCGATCGTGGGCACGACGCCCGCGGCCATCCACCTCGCCGAGGACCGCGGCTCGTTCGGACGCGTGCTGGCCGAGGCGGGTCTCCCGGCGCCGAAGCACGGCACCGCCACATCCTTCGAGGGCGCCCAGCGCATCGCCGCCGAGATCGGCTTCCCGGTGCTGGTCCGCCCGTCGTACGTGCTGGGCGGGCGCGGGATGGAGATCGTCTACGACGACGATGCCCTCGCCGGCTACATCGCCCGGGCCACCGAGATCTCCCCCGAGCACCCGGTGCTGGTCGACCGGTTCCTCGACGACGCGGTCGAGATCGACGTCGACGCGCTCTACGACGGCGATCAGCTCTACCTCGGTGGCGTCATGGAGCACATCGAGGAGGCCGGCATCCACTCCGGCGACTCCGCGTGCGCGCTGCCCCCGATCACCCTGGGTCGAGAGGAGATCGACCGGATCCGCGAGTCGACCGAGGCGATCGCGCGCGGCGTCGGCGTCCGCGGCCTGCTGAACGTGCAGTACGCCCTGTCCGGTGACGTGCTGTTCGTGCTGGAGGCCAACCCGCGGGCGTCCCGCACCGTGCCGTTCGTCTCCAAGGCCACCGCGGTGCCGCTCGCCAAGGCCGCGGCGCGGGTGATGCTCGGCGCGAGCATCGCCAGCCTGCGCGCGGAGGGCATGCTTCCCGAGCACGGCGACGGAGGTGAGATGCCCGCGGGCAGCCCGGTGGCGGTCAAGGAGGCAGTGATGCCGTTCAACCGGTTCCGCACCGTCGACGGGCGCAGCGTCGACACCGTGCTCGGACCGGAGATGCGCTCCACCGGTGAGGTCATGGGCATTGCCGCGGGCTTCGGCACCGCCTACGCCAAGGCGCAGGCCGGTGCCTCCGGTCCGCTGCCGACAGCGGGCAAGGTCTTCGTGTCGATGGCCAACCGCGACAAGCGGCACATGGTGTTCCCGGTGAAGCGCCTCGCCGACCTCGGCTTCGAGATCCTGGCGACCAGCGGCACGGCCGCCGTGCTGCGCCGCAACGGTGTCGAGGCGTCGGTCGTCGAGAAGCTCTCCGAGCGCGCCGACAGCGCCGGCGGCCTGGCGCCGACCACTGACATCGAGGGACAGCCGCGCGGGTCGAACATCGTGGCGCTGATCCGCGACGGCGAGGTCGGCCTGGTCGTCAACACCCCGCACGGCACGACATCGGGCGGCAGTCCCCGGCTGGACGGCTACGCGATCCGCAGCGCGTCGGTTGCCCGGAACGTCCCCTGCATCACCACCGTGCAGGGGCTCGCCGCAGCCGTGCAGGGCATCGAGGGCCTGCTCGCGGGCGACGTCGGCGTCTGCTCGTTGCAGGACTGGGCCCGGCGGGTACGAGGCGACGAGGCATGAGCAGCGACCCGGTGCAGGTGCGCGGGCGGGTGCTGAGCCTCGAGCGCGTCGGCGACTACCACCACCTCACGCTGGTGGCACCCGGCGTGGCCGAACGCACCCGGCCCGGCGCGTTCGTGGCGCTCGCGGTCGGGGGAGACCAGTCGGCGATGCTGCTGCGCCGGGCGTTCTCGGTCTACCGGGCCAAGGCGTCCGGCGTGTACGGCAGCACGGTCGAGATCGTGCTGGCCGTCCACGGCAAGGGCACCGCCTGGCTCGCCGACCGCCGGGTCAACGACGAGATCGACGTTGTCGGGCCGCTGGGTCGTCCGTTCGCGCTGCCCAAGGAGCCGGTGCCCTGCGTGCTGGTCGGGGGTGGCTACGGGAGCGCCCCGCTGTTCGGGCTCGCCGAGCGGCTGCGCGAGCGTGGCTGTTCGGTGCACATGGTCCTCGGCGCGGCCGGCGAGCGGCGGCTGTTCGGGGTGCTCGAGGCCCGGCGCTCGGCCCACTCGGTGTCGGTGACGACCGTTGACGGCTCGGTCGGCACCCGAGGCCTGGTGACCGACGTGCTGCCCGAGCTGCTGGCGCGTACCGGCGCCGCCGTCGTCTACGCGTGCGGTCCGATGGGGATGTTGCGTGCCGTCGCCACGCTGGCCGAGGAGCACGGTGTCTGGAGCCAGTGTGCGGTGGAGGAGTCGATGGCGTGCGGGGTCGGGGTGTGCATGACCTGCGTGCTGCCGGTACGCGGCGACGACGATGTCGTGCGGATGGTCCGCTCGTGCGTCGAGGGACCGGTCTTCCGCGGCGACCGGGTGCTGTGGGACGACGTCGGGACGGTGCCCGCCGGCACGCTCGGCGCGCCGCGGGTGGGGGTGCGCTGATGGCCGTCACCTCCTCCGAGCCGACGGTCGACGCGACGACGGTCGACCTGGCTGTCGACCTCGCCGGAGTCAGACTCCCGACGCCGGTGATGACTGCGTCCGGGTGCGCGGCGGCCGGGCGCGAGCTCGCGCCGTTCCTCGACGTCGCGGCCATCGGGGCCGTGGTCACCAAGTCGGTGATGCTCGACGCCCGCTCCGGCCGCCCGACGCCGAGGATGGTCGAGACGCCGTCCGGCATGCTCAACTCGATCGGCCTGCAGGGCCCGGGGATCGACGGCTTCCTCGCGAAAGACCTGCCGTGGCTGGTGAGCCGGGGGGCCCGGGCGGTGGTCTCCATCGCCGGTGGGTCGCTGGGGGAGTACGCCGAGCTGGGCCGCCGCGTGGGGGCCAGCCCGGGGGTCGCCGCGGTCGAGGTCAACATCTCCTGCCCCAACGTCGAGAACCGCGGTCTGGTCTTCGCCTGCGACCCGTTCCAGGCGGCGCGGGCGGTCTCGGCTGTGCGCCGGGGGGTGCCGCGCGACGTCCCGGTGCTGGCCAAGCTGTCGCCCGACGTGACCGACCTCGTCGCAGTGGCCGAGTCGGTGCGGGAGGCGGGCGCCACCGGCCTCACGATGATCAACACGACGCTCGGGCTGGCCATCGATCCCGACACCCTGCGCCCGGTCCTCGGCGGCGTCACCGGCGGCCTGTCGGGCCCGGCGATCCGCCCGATCGCAGTCCGCTGCGTGTGGCAGGTGCACGCGGCCATGCCCGACTTCCCGATCGTCGGTGTCGGGGGTGTCCGCACCGGCAGGGACGCGCTGGAGCTGCTGCTGGCCGGTGCCAGCGCCGTCCAGGTCGGCACCGTGGTCTTCCACGACCCGTCGGCACCGCACCGGGTGGCCGAGGAGCTGCGGACCGAGCTGGCCGTCCGTGGCTTCTCCTCGCCTGCCGAGGTCGTCGGGCTGGCGCACCGGCCGGCACCCCTACCGGGAGGCACCCATGGCTGACACCTTCGGTCAGCGGCTGCACGCCGCGCTGCGCGACCGCGGACCACTGTGTGTCGGTATCGACCCGCACGGCACGCTGCTGCGGGCGTGGGACCTGCCCGACGACGCCCGCGGGCTCGAGCGGTTCGCGCGTACCGCTGTCGAGGCCGTTGCCGGAGAGGTGGCGGTGGTCAAGCCGCAGTCGGCGTTCTTCGAGCGGCACGGCGCGGCCGGAGTGGCGGTGCTGGAACGGACGATGGCCGACGCCCGGGCGCTCGGGGCACTGGTGCTGCTGGACGCGAAGCGTGGCGACATCGGCTCCACGGCCGCCGCCTACGCCGACGCCTACCTCGACCCCGCGTCGGCGCTGGCCGCCGACGCGCTGACGGTGCACCCCTACCTCGGCCTCGGCTCGCTGCGGCCGTTCCTCGAGGCCGCACGAGCCGCCCACGCGGGCGTGTTCGTCCTGGCGCTCACCTCCAACCCGGAGGGCCGGCAGGTGCAACGGGCACTGGCCGAGCCGGCGACGAGCGTCGCCGGCTCGTTGCTGGCGGGCGTCGCGGCGGAGAACGCCGGCGCGGAGCCGTTCGGCTCGGTCGGCGCGGTGGTCGGCGCCACCGTCACCGACATCGACCCCGCGCTGGGCGAGAACCTGGACGTGAACGGGCCGCTCCTGGTGCCCGGTCTGGGAACGCAGGGCGGCACCCCGGCCGACGTGGCGCGGCTTTTCGGCGCCCATGCCGACCGGCTGGTCCCGTCGGTGTCGCGGGAGGTGCTGGGCGCCGGGCCCGATCCCACCGCTCTGGTGGCCGCCGCCCGACAGTGGCGGGACGCGCTCGCCGAGGCGCTGCGACCCGGAGAGCCGTCCGTGCGTCGGTGAGACGGGGGCAGGTCACGGGTGGCATGCTGGCCGCGCATGGGCCGCCGTACCGGCCACGCGCGCACAGGGGACAGAGGGGAACCAACAGGATGAAGTTTCTGACCGGTGTCGCGGGCGCGGTGCTGGTGCTTGGCTCGTTGACCGCCTGCGGAGGGGGAGACGACGAGTACTGCAGCGCCATCGAGGATGCCCAGAAGCAGTTCGAGGGCCTCGAGAACGGCGAGGACTTCGACCAGCTCGGCGACGCCATCGACACCCTGCAGGGCCTCGGCGAGGACGCCCCCGACGACGTCGCCGACGACTGGGAGGTGTTCAACGACGCGCTGGCCGACTTCCAGACCGCTCTCGACGACGCCGGCGTGAGCGGTGCGGACCTGGAAGCGATGCAGAACGGGGAGATCCCCGAGGGCCTCGACGACCCCGCGACGATGGAGGACCTGACCACGGCCAGCCAGGCGCTCACCAGCGAAGAGGTCAGCGACGCGGGCGACGCGATCAAGAAGCACGCCGAGGAGACCTGTGACGTCGACTTCAGCTGAACCGGCCGGAGCACACTCCGGACCGTCCCGATCACCTCTGAGTGAGGATCTCTCGTGACCATCATGTCCAGGCCCATCCGCCGCCTCGCGGTCGCCACCGCAGCCGCCCTCATCGCCGCCACCGGTCTCACCGCGTGCGGCGGCGGTGACTCCGAGGACTTCTGCAACCTCGCCGACGACGTCGAGTCCTCCGACTTCGATGCCAACGCCGACATGGACGACCTCAAGGACGCCCTCGACGAGGCGGTCGACGCCGCACCCGACGACATCAAGGACGACGTCGAGACAATCCGCGACGCCATGGAAGACCTCGATCCTGAGAACCTGGACGTGGAGAACATGGACGCCGACGCCATCGCCGAGATGGAAGAGATGGGCAAGCGGGTCGACGAGGCAGGCAACAACATCGATGCCTATGTCAAGGACAACTGCTGACCTGAGCTCGTCCGGCGACGGCCTGCCGCAGGGTGCACGCGTGTTGCCCCTCCCGGCGGGTCGTCGCTAGGTTCACATCCGCGTGCCGGTACGACGTCCACGTCGCCCCCGGGAACCGCCGTCCAGAGTGAGGTGAGCGTCGTGGCCTTGCCGCCCCTGACCCCCGAGCAGCGTCAGGCCGCGCTGCAGAAGGCGGCGGCTGCGCGACGGGAGCGGGCGGCGGTCAAGAACCGGCTCAAGCACGCCGGGGGATCGCTCAGCGAGGTGCTGCACGGCGGTCAGGACAACGACGTGATCGGGAAGATGAAGGTCCTCGACCTGCTCCAGTCCATGCCCGGCGTCGGCAAGGTCCGCGCCCAGCAGCTGATGGTGCGGATCGGGATCGCCCCGACCCGGCGGGTCCGCGGCCTCGGCACCAACCAGATCGCCGCGCTGGAACGTGAGTTCGCCGACCACGCCTGACCGTGGCTGAGGCCGCGCGGCCTCGGCTGCTGGTGCTGGCCGGGCCGACCGCGGTGGGCAAGGGCACGGTCGTCGAGGCGGTCCGGTCCCGGCATCCCGAGGTCTGGGTGTCGGTCTCGGTGACGACGCGTGCGCCGCGCCCCGGCGAGCGGCACGGCGAGCACTACCTGTTCGTCACCGACCACGAGTTCGACCGGATGGTCGCGGCGGGCGAGTTCCTGGAGTGGGCGGTGGTGCACCGTGCGGCCCGCTACGGCACCCCGCGGGCCCCGGTGGAGGAGGCGCTCGCGCAGGGCCGCCGCGCGCTGCTCGAGATCGACCTGCAGGGCGCCCGCCAGGTCCGCGACACCATGCCCGAGGCCTTGTTCGTCTTCCTGGTGCCTCCGAGCTGGGACGAGCTGGTCCGCCGGTTGGTGGGCCGGGGCACCGAGTCGGCCGCCGAGAGGGAGCGTCGACTGGCCACTGCGCGGGAGGAGCTGACCGCGGAACCGGAGTTCGAGGTGACCATCGTCAACGACGATGTTCGGAGGGCAGCCGACGAGTTGGTAGGCTTGTGGGGTTCACCGTCGTGTGAACCCTGACCTGACACCGGACTGAGCTTAGTGAGGCGCGCCCCGTGACCCGTACCCACGCCACCGCGGAGGGGATCACCAACCCGCCGATCGACTCGCTGCTGGAGAAGACCGACTCCAAGTACAAGCTGGTCCTCTTCAGCGCCAAGCGCGCCCGGCAGATCAACGCCTACTACTCCCAGCTCGGTGAGGGTCTGCTGGAGTACGTCGGCCCGCTCGTCGACACCCACGTGCAGGAGAAGCCGCTGTCGATCGCGCTGCGCGAGATCGAGCAGGACCTGCTGGTCGTCGAGGACATCGAGCCCGAGGAGGAGTGACCCCTCCTGGACGCCGTGGACGACCCGGGCGGCTCCCCGGCTGCTGACCGGCCCACTGACCGGCCCGCTGACCGGCCCGCTGACCGACCCACTGGGCGACCCACTGGGCGACCGCGGATCGTGCTCGGGGTCGCCGGCGGCATCGCCGCGTACAAGGCCTGCGAGGTGCTCCGGCAGCTGACCGAGTCCGGCCACGACGTGACGGTGGTGCCGACCGCTGCGGCCCTGCGCTTCGTGGGCGCCGCCACCTGGGAGGCGTTGTCGGGTCACCCCGTCGCCTCCGACCTCTTCGTCGACGTCTCCCGCGTGTTGCACGTGCGACTGGGCCGCGAGGCCGACCTGGTCCTGGTGGCACCCGCCACCGCCGACCTGCTGGCTCGCGCCACCCACGGTCGCGCCGACGACCTGCTCGCCGCGACGCTGCTGACCGCCCGCTGCCCGGTGGTGTTCGTGCCCGCGATGCACACCGAGATGTGGGAGCACCCCGCCACCCAGGCCAACGTCGAGACGCTGCGCTCTCGCGGTGCGGTCGTGCTGGAGCCCGCCGTGGGCCGGCTGACCGGCCCGGACACCGGCAAGGGCCGGCTCCCGGAGCCGGACCAGGTGGTGCAGGTGGCGCTGGCCGTGCTGGCCCGCGGCACCGACGGCCTGGCACCAGACCTGACCGGTCGCCGATTGGTGGTGAGCGCCGGAGGCACCCGGGAGCCGCTCGACCCGGTGCGTTTCCTCGGCAACCGCTCGTCGGGACGGATGGGCTACGCGCTGGCTGCCACCGCGGCCGCCCGCGGCGCCAAGGTCACCGTCGTGGCCGCCAACGTCGCGCTGCCCGACCCCGCGGGTGTCGACGTGGTCCGTGTCGGCACCACCGCCGAGCTGCGCGACTCGGTCGTGGCCACCGCCGAAGGCGCCGACGCGGTCGTGATGGCCGCCGCGCCCTCCGACTTCCGACCGACCAGCGCGAGCGCGGACAAGATCAAGAAGTCCGCCGACGGCTCGGCGCCCACCGTTGCCCTGGAGCAGAACCCGGACATCCTGGCCGAGCTCGTCCGCCACCGCGGCGGGTCGGCAACGCCGGTGGTGGTCGGTTTCGCCGCCGAGACCGGCGACGCGGACGGCTCCGTGCTGGACCACGCCCGGGCGAAGCTGGCCCGCAAGGGGTGCGACCTGCTGGTGGTCAACGACGTCAGCGCCGGCAAGGTCTTCGGCCGCGAGGACACCGAGGCCGTGCTGCTCGCCGCCGACGGGACCAGCACCGCCGTGCCCGCCGGGTCCAAGGCCAGGTTGGCCGATCTGGTGTGGGACGCGGTCAGCGCCCGCTGGCGCACCGGTACGCTGCCGGGGTAGTCCACGCACCTGACCAGCCCCTGACCAGCACCTGACCAGCACCTGACTGAGCGGAGCACTGCGTGAGTCGTCGACTCTTCACGTCCGAGTCCGTCACCGAGGGACACCCGGACAAGATCGCGGACCAGATCAGCGACAGCGTCCTCGACGCCCTCCTCGAACAGGATCCCCGCAGCCGGGTGGCGGTCGAGACCCTGCTCACGACGGGGTTGGTGGTCGTCGCGGGCGAGGTCAGCACCACCGGGTGGGCGCCCATCGCCGACATCGTGCGGGACCGCATCCTGACGATCGGCTACGACTCGTCGGCCAAGGGCTTCGACGGCCGGTCGTGCGGCGTCACGGTGGCCATCGGGGGGCAGAGCGGTGACATCGCGCAAGGGGTGAACACGGCGCACGAGGGACGCACCGAGGGCTCGGCCGACCCGCTGGACGCCCAGGGCGCTGGCGACCAGGGGCTGATGTTCGGCTACGCCTGCAACGACACCCCCGAGCTGATGCCGCTGCCGATCACGATCGCGCACCGGCTGGCCGAGCAGCTGTCCCAGGTGCGGCGCGAGCAGACCATGGCCTACCTGCGACCCGACGGCAAGACTCAGGTGACGGTGGAGTACGACGAGTCCGGTCGGCCCACGCGGGTCGACACCGTCGTGATCTCCAGCCAGCATGCGGCCGACATCGACCTCGAGGCGATGCTCACCCCCGACGTCAAGAAGCACGTGGTCGACGAGGTGCTCGGTCGCTTCGACATCGACCACACCGACTACCGGCTGCTGGTCAACCCCACCGGTCGGTTCGAGGTCGGCGGTCCGATGGGCGACGCCGGGCTGACCGGCCGCAAGATCATCATCGACACCTACGGCGGCATGGCCCGTCACGGCGGTGGTGCATTCAGCGGCAAGGACCCGAGCAAGGTCGACCGGTCCGCGGCGTACGCGATGCGCTGGATCGCCAAGAACGTCGTGGCCGCCGAGCTGGCCGAGCGCTGCGAGGTGCAGGTGGCGTACGCCATCGGCAAGGCGCACCCGGTGGGCTTCTACGTCGACTGCTTCGGCACCGAGAAGGCTCCGGTGGGCCAGATCGCCGACGCCGTACGCGAGGTGTTCGACCTCCGTCCCGCCGCGCTGATCCGCGACCTCGACCTGTTGCGCCCGATCTACGCCCAGACCGCGGCCTACGGCCACTTCGGCCGCGAGCTGCCTGACTTCACCTGGGAGCGGACCGACCGCGTCGACGACCTCCGCGCCGCCGCGGGGGCCTGAGCCGCCCCTGCTCGCTGCGGGGTGCGCTGTGGACGAGGGCGGTCGGCGACGGGTGCCTGCTGGTAGAACGCCCGGGTGAACCAACCTCCCGCCGAGCAGCTCGAGCTGGTGCGCTCGCGGGTCCGCCGCGCCCGTACCAAGGCGCCGCCGCCGGCGGCGCCCGAGCTGCCGGTCGCGCGGGTCGCGGTGGACGTCTCGCTGGCGCACCTCGACCGGCTGTTCGACTACGAGGTGCCGGCCGACCTGCACGAGCAGGTCGTGCCCGGCTCCCGGGTCGGGGTGTGGTTCGCGGGCAAGCAGGTGTCCGGCTTCGTGCTCGAGCGGGTCGCGACCAGCGACCACGACGGAACGCTGCAACGGCTGCGGCGAGCGGTGTCGGCCGAGCCCGTGCTCACATCCGAGGTCGCGGCGCTGTGCCGGGCCGTGGCCGACCACTGGGCGGGCACCCTGGCCGACGTGCTGCGGCTGGCGGTGCCGCCGCGGCACGCCCGGGTCGAGCGGGAGCCCCCGGTGCCGCCCTCGACGGCTGCGCTCCCACCGGATCCGCCGAGCGGCGGCCTGACCGACACCGACGGCGGCGCGGCCCTGCTGCGCCGGTTGGCCGCGGGCGAGGCGCCGCGAGCCTGCTGGACCGCGCTTCCGGGCGACGACCCGGCCGAGGCCCTCGCCGCTGCCGCTGCCGCAACCCTGCGCAGCGGGCGCGGCAGCGTGCTGGTGGCGCCGGACGGGCGGGACGTGAGTCGGATCGGCGCCGCCCTGGCCACGGCGCTGGGTCCGGGCCGGCACGTCGCGCTCACCGCCGACCTCGGGCCGGCGGCCCGCTACCGCGCCTTCCTGGCGGTGCTCCGCGGGCAGGTGCAGGTGGTCGTCGGCACCAGGGCGGCCGCGTTCGCGCCCGTCCGCGAGCCAGGACTGGTCGCGGTGTGGGACGACGGCGATGACCTGCACGCCGAGCCGCGGGCCCCCTACCCGCACGCCCGCGACGTGCTCGTCCAGCGGGCCCACCTCGCCGGCGCGGCCGCGCTGCTGGCCGGACACGCCCGCACGCCGGAGGTGCACCAGCTGGCCGAGTCGGGCTGGCTGGTCCCGCTCGCTGCGCCGCGTCCGCACGTACGCGCCCGCTGGCCGCAGGTCCAGGTGACCGGGTCCGACGCCCCCGACCGCGACCCCGCGGGTGGAGCGGCGCGGCTGCCGCACGAGGCGTTCGTCACCGTGCGCGACGGCCTGACCCGCGGGCCGGTGCTCGTGCAGGTCGCTCGATCGGGCTACCGCGCGGGGCTGGTCTGCCAGCAGTGCCGGGCCCGGGCGGTCTGTGTCGCCTGCCACGGCCCGCTGTCCCAGGCGGGGGCGGACCGGCCACCCGGCTGCGGCTGGTGCGGGCGGGTGCAGGCGGCTTGGACCTGCAACGAGTGCGGGTCGACGCGGATGCGGGCGCCCGTCGTGGGCGAGGCGCGGACCGCTGAGGAGCTGGGCCGTGGCTTCCCGCGGGTGCCGGTTCGCCGCTCGTCGGGCGAGCGGGTGCTCGACGAGGTGCCCGACGACCCGGCGGTGGTCGTCGCGACGCCCGGTGCGGAGCCGCACACCCCGGGCGGCTACGCCGCGGCCGTGGTGCTGGACACCGCGCTGCTGCTGGCCCGGACCGACCTGCGTACCGCGGAGGAGTCGTTGCGCCGCTGGCTGGCCGTCGCGGCACTGGTCCGGCCGGCGGCCGCCGGAGGTCGGCTGCTGGTCGTCGGCGATCCGGGGTCGGTGCCCGTGCAGGCCCTCGTGCGCGCCGACCCCGAGGGATTCGCTGCCCGCGAGCTCGCCGACCGGGTCGCCGCCCGGCTGCCGCCCGCCGTCCGGCTGGCGACCGTCGAGGCGCCCGAGGGCGCGGTCGACGGTCTGACGGCTGCCGCGGCGTGGCCCGACCCCACCGACGTGCTCGGCCCGGTCCCGCTCGGCCCCGACCGGGTCCGGCTGGTGCTCCGCGTGCCCCGGGCGCAGGGGGCGGCGCTGTCCCGGGCGCTGGCCGCGCTGCAAGGCACCCGCAGCGCCCGCAAGCTGCCGCCGGTACGGGTCCAGGTCGACCCGGTCGCCCTGGGTTGATCTGACCTGGGCTGACCGCTCCTAGACTGGCGGCCCCGTCCCGTCGCCCGTTTAGTCGCCCGTTTCGACGCCCGTTCATCTCCCGTTTCGTCGCCCGTCTCGTTGCAGAGGAGTCCCGCGTGCGGCTGCTCTTCGCCGGCACCCCCGAGGCGGCGCTGCCCGCGCTGGACACGCTGCTGGCGGGTCGGCACGAGGTCGTCGCGGTGCTCACCCGCCCCGACGCCGCCGCCGGTCGGGGCCGGCGCACCCGGCCCAGCCCGGTCGCCGAGCGGGCCCTGACCGAGGGCCTCG
Organism: uncultured Actinomycetota bacterium; assembly: GCA_963785115.1. Lineage (GTDB taxonomy): Bacteria > Actinomycetota > Actinomycetes > Propionibacteriales > Nocardioidaceae > JACCWP01. The sequence goes on along the minus strand of CAWATY010000009.1, from coordinate 820,247 downwards.
AAGTGCTGCGGCCCCCCGGTCCGCGCGACGCCGGGTTCCAGCAGCGGCTGCGCGAGCTGGCTCCGGACTGCTGCCCGGTCGTCGCCTACGGAGCCCTGCTGCCCGCCGCCGTCCTGGCCGTCCCGGCGCACGGATGGGTCAACCTGCACTTCTCGGTGCTCCCGGCGTGGCGCGGTGCGGCGCCGGTGCAGCACGCCCTGCTGGCCGGTGACGAGGTCACCGGGGCGACGACGTTCCGTCTCGTCGAGGCGATGGACGCCGGACCGGTGCTCGGCACCGCGACCGAGACCGTACGCCCGCGCGACACGGCGGGCGACCTGCTCGGCCGGCTCGCCGTCACCGGCGCCGGACTTCTCGCGGCCACGCTCGACGGGCTCGACGAGGGTCGGCTGGTGCCCGTCGCGCAGCCCGTCGAGGGCGTCTCGTACGCGCCACGGATCACGGTGGAAGACGCCCGCGTGCGGTGGGACGACCCGGCGTTCGCCGTCGACCGCCGGGTCCGGGCCTGCACCCCGGCCCCGGGTGCCTGGACGACCGTCGGCGGCGAGCGGCTCAAGCTCGGGCCGGTGGAACCGGTCGAGCCGGTCGGGGACGGTGCGGAGCGGCTGCCGCCGGGCGTGCCGGACGCCGGTCGGCGCGAGGTGCTGGTGGGCACCGGCACCGGCCCCGTCCGGCTGAGCACCGTGCAGCCGCACGGCCGCCGCGCGGTGCCTGCCGCCGACTGGGCACGGGGCGCCCGGCTCGGGCCTGGAACGCGGCTCGGCACGTGAGCGACCGACCGCGGGCTACTGCCCTGGCCGTGCTGCGCGCGGTCCGCGAGCGGGACGCCTACGTCAACCTGGAGCTGCCGCGGCTGCTGCGCGAGCGCCGGCTGAGTGGGCGGGACGCCGCCTTCGCCACCGAGCTCACCCACGGCACGGTCCGCCGCCAGGGCACGTACGACGCGGTGCTTGCCGCGTGTCTCGACTGGCCGCTGGCCCGCCTCGACCCCGAGCTGCTGGACGTGCTGCGCCTCGGGTGCCACCAGCTGCTGGCCCTCGGCACCCCACCGCACGCCGCGGTGTCGACCAGCGTCGAGCTGACCCGGGCCGCCCGCGGCCCGGGTGCTGCCAGGCTGGTCAACGCGGTGCTGCGCCGGGTGGCGGGCCGCGATCTCGCCGGCTGGCTCGACGAGGTCGCCCCCGACCCGGGCACCGACCCCGACGGTCATCTGGCCGTCGTGCACAGCCACCCCCGGTGGGTGGTGCAGGTGCTGCGCTCCGCGGTCGGCGGCGACCAGCTGCCCGACCTGCTGGCCGCCGACAACGTCACCCCGCAGGTCACGCTGGTGGCCCGTCCCGGTCTTTGCGATCCGGCCGAGCTGCTCGAGGCCGGTGCCTCGCCGGGCCGCTGGGCGCCGCACGCAGCGGTGCTCACCCATGGCGGCGATCCGGCTGTCTTCCCCGCGGTCCGGGACGGCCGGGCCGGGGTGCAGGACGAAGGCAGCCAGCTGGTGGCGCTCGCGCTGGCGCACGCAGCGATGGACGGCCGCGACGAGCGCTGGCTCGACCTGTGCGCCGGACCCGGCGGCAAGGCGGCCCTGCTGGGTGCCGTTGCGGCCGGTCGCGGCGCCAACCTGGTGGCCGGGGAGCTGGCTCCGCACCGCGCCGACCTGGTGCGCCGGGCGGTCGCTCCGCTGAGGGAGGCGGTGCAGGTCCGGGTCGGCGACGGCCGGACGGTCGGTGCCGAGGAGCCGGGCGCGTACGACCGGGTGCTGGTCGACGCCCCCTGCACCGGACTGGGCGCGCTGCGTCGCCGGCCCGAGGCCCGCTGGCGTCGCACCCCGGACGATCTGCCCGGCCTGGTCGCCCTGCAGCGGGCGCTGCTCTGCTCGGCCCTGGACGCCACTCGTCCCGGCGGCCTCGTCGGCTACGTCACCTGTTCACCGCACCCGAAGGAGACCACCGGCGTCGTCGACCACGTCATCGCCGGCCGAGACGACGTGCAGCGCGTCGACACCCCCGCCGTGCTCGCCGCCCTGCCGCTGCAATCACCCCTCCCCGAGCAGTCGGGCCCCGCCCTGCAGCTGTGGCCGCACCTGCACGGCACCGACGCCATGTACTGCGCCCTCCTCCGCCGCCACTAGGGGCGGCGCTGCCGTTTTCGCAGCCCAGCCAGCGACGGTGCCGCTTCCCCAGCGCTACAGCGCTGGGGAACCACGGTTTTCACAGCCCAGCCTGCGAAAACGTCGGCCGGCTGGCCGCTGGATAGACTCCGCGGCCGTGGGAGTCCGGATCGCGCCGAGCGTGCTCGCCGCCGACTACGCCGACCTGCGCGGCGCGGCCGCCTCGGTGCCGGCGGCCGACTGGTTGCACGTCGACGTCATGGACAACCACTTCGTCCCCAACCTCACGATCGGCCCGCCGGTCGTCGAGGCGCTCGCGAAGGCCGCCGAGCAGCCGCTGGACTGCCACCTGATGATCGACGACCCCGACCGCTGGGCACCCGGCTACGTCGAGGCGGGGGCGGCCAGCGTCACCTTCCACGCCGAGGCCGCCAAGGCTCCGGTGCGGCTGGCCCGCGAGCTCCGCCGGCTCGGCGCCCGGGCGGGCCTGGGGCTGAAGCCGGCGACGCCGATCGACGCGTACGAGGAGCTGCTCGGCGAGCTCGACATGGTGCTGATCATGACCGTCGAACCCGGCTTTGGCGGCCAGCAGTTCCTCGACGTCTGCCTGCCCAAGGTCCGTCGGGTCCGCGAGCTGCTCGACGGCCGCGGGGGCGACGTCTGGCTGCAGGTCGACGGCGGTGTGAGCGATCAGACCATCGAGCGCTGCGCCGACGCGGGGGCGGACATGTTCGTCGCCGGGTCGGCCGTCTTCGGAGCCGCGGACCCCGCCGCTGCCGTCGACGGTCTCCGCCGTCAGGCCGAGGGTGCGTGGCATACTCGCGGGTGAGCAGAAACGCTCGCGTGCTCCGGGGTCGGTGTAATTCCGAACCGGCGGTGACAGTCCGCGACCCGGCCACCCTGGTGGTCGGTTGACCCGGTGGAACTCCGGGACCGACGGTGAAAGTCCGGATGGGAGGAGCAGCGCGTCGTCGTACGCGCGCACATCGGCGCGTCGTCGCCGCCTGGCCATCTGTCGCCCCGGACCCGCAGCGTCCGGACGTACGCGACAGGAAGGCACCGGCGACAGATGTTCACCGGCATCGTGGAGGAACGCGGCGAGATCGTCGCGGTCGACGACCTGGGCGACTCCGTCCGGCTGGCCGTGCGCGGCCGTGTCGTCACCGCAGGCACACACCGCGGCGACTCGATAGCGGTCGACGGCTGCTGCCTCACCGTGGTCGACGTCGACGACGACGTGTTCACCGCCGACGTGATGCGCGAGTCGCTGCGGCGTACCTCGCTCGGCCGGGCCGCTCCCGGCGTCGTGATCAACCTCGAGCGCGCGGTGCCGGCGGACGGCCGGATGGGCGGCCACCTGGTGCAGGGCCACGTCGACGGCACCGGCACGCTGCGCGCCCGGCAGAGCTCGGCGCACTGGGACGTCGTGACCATCGAGCTGCCCCCGGAGCTGTCGCGCTACGTCGCGCCCAAGGGATCCATCGCGGTCGACGGCGTGTCGCTCACCGTCGTCGACGTCTACGACGGTGACCCGCCGGAGTTCACCGTGTCGCTGATCCCCACGACGCTGACGGCCACCACGCTCGGCGACCGCAGCCTCGGCGATGTCGTCAACCTCGAGGTCGACGTGATCGCCAAGTACGTCGAGCGGCTGCTCGCCGGCACCGGCGCGGCCCGGCAGGAGGTGCCGCGATGAGTGACCCGCTGGGCTGGCTGTTCGGGGCCGAGCTGCAGATCGGCGACCAGGCGATCCTGTGGCGCGAGGTGATCGGCAACCTGTTCGGGCTGCTGTCCGCGCTGGGCGGCATGCGCCGCCGGGTCTGGGCGTGGCCGGTCGGCATCGTCGGCAACGTGCTGCTGTTCACCGTCTTCCTGGGCGCGGTCTTCGACACCCCGCAGGACCAGACCCTGTGGGGCCAGGCCGGCCGGCAGGTGTTCTTCGTCGCCGTGTCGCTGTGGGGCTGGTACCGCTGGCGGGCCGCCCGCGCGGCCGGCGGGGCCGGGGGAGGGGCGGCGATCGTCCCGCGCTGGGCCACCTGGTCGGAGCGCGCCCAGCTGGTCGTCCTGTACGCGGTCGGCACCGCCTTCTTCTGGTGGCTGTTCGGGATCATTGGCTCGTACGGCCGCCTCACCGAGGCGTGGATCCTGACCGGCAGCATCCTGGCCACCTACGGCATGGCCCGCGGCTGGGTGGAGTTCTGGCTGATCTGGATCGCGGTCGACGCCGTGGGCGTGCCCACGCTGCTGAACGCCGGCTTCTACCCGTCGGCCGTTCTGTACGCCTTCTACGGGCTGTTCTGCGTCGTCGGGTTCGTCACCTGGCTGCGGGTCGAACGGCGCCCGATGGACCCCCGCGGTCCCGAGCTCGAGCAGGTCGGCGCATGAGCAGGGCCGATGGCGTGGCGCTCGACGACGTCGACCGCGCGATCGCCGACGTCGCGGCCGGGCGGGCAGTCGTCGTGGTCGACGACGAGGACCGCGAGAACGAGGGCGACCTCATCTTCGCCGCGTCCAAGGCCACCCCCGACCTGGTCGCGTTCACCGTGCGGTACGGGACCGGGGTGGTCTGCGTGGGCGTCGAGGGCGCGCTGCTGGACCGGCTCGCGATCCCGCTGATGACCCCGCACAACCGGGAGCGGCTGCGCACCGCGTACACGGTGAGCGTCGACGCGCGGGACGGCATCAGCACCGGCATCAGCGCCGCCGACCGGGCCCGGACGATCCGCACGCTCGTCGACTCCGCGACCAATCCGGTCGAGCTGGTGCAGCCGGGCCACGTCTTCCCGCTGCGCTACCGCGAGGGCGGCGTGCTGGCCCGCCCGGGCCACACCGAGGCCGCCGTCGACCTGGCCCGGCTGGCCGGCCTCACACCGGCCGGTGTGCTCTGTGAGCTCACCCGCGACGACGGCGCGATGATGCGCGGCCCGCAGCTGCGCGAGTTCGCCGACACCCATGGCCTCGCCCTGGTGTCGATCGGCGACCTCGTGACGTGGCGACGCCGACACGAGCGGCTGGTCGAGCGGGTCGCGACCACGACCCTGCCGACCGAGTTCGGCCGGTTCACCGCGTACGGCTTCCGCAACATCGTCGACGGCGGTGAGCACGTGGCGCTCGTGCACGGCGAGATCGGCGACGGCGAGAACGTCCTCACCCGGCTGCACTCGGAGTGCCTGACAGGCGACGTGCTGGGCTCGCGGCGCTGCGACTGCGGACCGCAGCTGCAGGCCTCGATGGCGGCGATCACCGAGCACGGCCGCGGCGTCGTTGTCTACCTGCGCGGCCACGAGGGCCGGGGGATCGGGCTGCTGCACAAGCTGCAGGCCTACGCCCTGCAGGACGCCGGCCACGACACCGTGGACGCCAACCTCGAACTGGGGCTTCCGGCCGACGCGCGCGACTACGGGACCGGTGCGCAGCTGCTGCGCGAGCTCGGGGTGCGCTCGGTGCGCCTGCTGAGCAACAACCCGGTCAAGGCCGACCAGCTGATCCGCTACGGCCTGGAGGTGGTGGAGCGGGTGCCGGTGGACGTCCGGCCCACCGAGCAGAACCTGCGCTACCTGCGCACCAAGGCCGAGCGGATGGGCCACGACCTTGCCCACGTGCTCGACCCGGCCCTCGACCCGGCGCTCGACCCGGCGCTCGACCCGGCGCTGGACGGATCCCCGTGAGCGGGGGTGGCGGCCCGGCGCAGCACCCGCTCACCGCCGCCGACGTGGCCGGGCTGCGGGTGGCCGTGGTCGCCGCGTCCTGGCACCAGCAGGTGATGGACGGACTGGTCGACGGGTGCCTGACGGTGCTCGCCGGGGTCGGCCTCCCCGCCGAGGTGCTGCGGGTGCCCGGTTCGTACGAGCTGCCGGTGGTCGCGGCGGTGCTGGCACCGGACCACGACGCACTGGTGGCCCTCGGGGTGGTGATCCGGGGCGGCACGCCGCACTTCGAGTACGTGTGCCGGGCGGCGACGGACGGATTGGTCAGAGTCGGCCTCGACCACGGGATCCCGATCGGCTTCGGCCTGCTGACCTGCGACACCGAGCAGCAGGCGCTCGACCGGGCCGGCCTGCCCGGCTCGGCGGAGGACAAGGGTGGCGAGGCCGCCGACGCCGCACTCCGCACCGCGGTGCTGCTGCGCGGGTTTCGCAAGCCGGCTTGAGAAACCCGCACTCGCCCCGCGTCATATGGCGGGGCAAGTACTGGCGACACGTGGCGAGTGGACGCCACTCGACCACCGGAGCGGATCCACGACGAGGTCTCTCACTAGGCTGGCTCGTCGTGAAGACGTTCGACCAGCTGTTCGCCGAGCTCCAGGCCAAGGCCGTCGACCGCCCACCGGGGTCGGGCACCGTCGAGGCCCTGGACGCTGGGGTCCATGCCATCGGCAAGAAGCTGGTCGAGGAGGCTGCGGAGTCGTGGATGGCCGCCGAGCACGAGGGGCCGGACCGGGCAGCCGACGAGATCAGCCAGCTGCTCTACCACGCCCAGGTGCTGATGCTTGCCTGCGGGCTGACCACCGACGACGTCTACGCCAGGCTGTGATGTCTCGATGACCACCACCCCGCCCGGCAGCGGGAACGGCACCCTGCGGGTGGCTGTGCCCAACAAGGGCTCGTTGGCCGAGCCCGCCCGCGAGATGCTGCGCGAGGCCGGCTACCGACAGCGCCCTGACACCCGCGAGCTGGTGCACTCCGACCCGGACAACGCGGTGGAGTTCTTCTACCTCCGCCCCCGCGACATCGCGGTCTACGTGGGCGAGGGCACCCTCGACCTCGGCGTCACCGGCCGCGACCTGTTGTTGGACTCCGGCGCGCCCGCCGACGAGGTGCTGACCCTCGGCTTCGGCGGCTCGCGGTTCCGGTTCGCCGCACCCACCGGCACGGCGACCGACGTGACCGACCTCGCCGGCCTGCGGGTGGCGACGTCGTATCCGGGCGTGGTCCGCCGCCACCTGGACGACCGCGGGGTCGATGCCACCGTGATCCGGCTCGACGGGGCGGTGGAGTCCGCCGTCCGGCTCGGCGTGGCCGACGTGATCGCCGACGTGGTGGAGACCGGCGGAACGCTGCGCCAGGCCGGGCTGGAGGTCATCGGCGACCCGATCCTCGAGTCGGAGGCCGTCCTGGTGCGCCGGGTCGGCGCGGCCGAACCTCCCGGCTACGAGGTGTTCCTGCGCCGGCTGCGCGGCGTCCTGGTGGCGCGGTCCTACGTGATGATGGACTACGACATCCCCGCCGCGAGCGTCGAGGACGCCTGCGCCATCACCCCGGGCATCGAGTCGCCCACGGTCTCCCCGCTGCACCGCGAGGGCTGGTCCGCGGTACGGGCCATGGTGCTGCGGCACCAGGCGCACACGGTCATGGACGAGCTCTGGCAGCTCGGCGCCCGCGGCATCCTCGTCACCGACATCCACGCCTGCCGGTTGTGACGTACCGGCCCCTCGGCGCGCGGGTCGTCGCGGCCGCGGCGGCGGGGTGCCTGCTGCTCGTGCTCGTGGTGATCACGGTGGCTCTGCCCGCCGAGGTACGGGCCGAGTTCACCGTGACCCAGAACGTCACTCTCGCTCTGGTGCTGGCCGTTGCGTTGTGCGTGCTGCACGGCATCGCGCGCACCCGTGTGCGCACCGACCCCGGCGGGATCCACGTCGTCAACGGGTATCGCCGACACGACCTCGACTGGGCCGAGGCGGTGCAGGTCAGCATCGGCCGCGGTGCGCCGTGGGCGACGCTGGACACCAGCGACGGCAACGTGGTGCAGCTGATGGCCATCCAGCGGGCGGACGGCGATCGGGCCCTCGCCGCCGTCCGGTCGCTGCGGGCCGAGCTCGCGCGGCACGCACCGCGTGACCCGTGATCGCGATCACCTAGCCCGCCCCGGCGTCAGCCCGGCCACTCGACGTCCGCGCGCGGCCGGGTGCCCTCCCGGCGATGGACGCGCACCTCGTCGGCGGCCCAGGCGTCCCAGTGCGCGGCGAAGACGGCGCCGTCACGGGCCAGCGCGCGCGCCTTGCGCCGGTCGTCGGGTGCCTGGACCCACACCAGCAGGCTGATCCACGGGTCCAGCGGTCTCGACCACGACCCGACGCCCTCGACCAGCACGACGTCGGCCGGAGGCACCGGTCGTGGTTCGGTGGGTCGCGATCGCTCCCAGTCCCAGCCCGAGACCCGGGGCCGGGTGCCGGCGACCAGCGGCCCGACGACCTGGTGATGGACGAACCGGCCCACCGTGGGCAGGTCGTGCCAGCCGCGGTACAGGTCGTCCATGGCCACGACCGTGACCGTCCCGTGCCGCCGTAGCCGGGTCGCGAGGACGCCGGCCATGTGGGTCTTCCCCGCACCCGCCCGGCCCTCGACCAGCACCAGTCGGCAGCGCCCGGCGAGCGCTGGACGCCTCAGCACCTCCGTGGCCAGCTCCGCGACGCCGGCCACCCGACGCGTCCGGCTCAGCTGATGCCCCGTCGACGCAGGATCTCCTCGATCTCGGCCATGTCGTCGTCGACGGCGGTGCCTTTGCCGGTGCCCTTGCCGGTGCCCTTGCCGGTGCCCTTGCCGGTGCCCCTGCCTGGGCCGACCGCCTTGTCCGTGCCGGGCGCGGTCACCCGTGCGGGACCCTGCGTGCGACCCGCTGCGGGGCCTCGACGCCGTCGCAGCGCCGAGGTGCCGGCGATCAGGGCGATGCCCGCGGCTCCGACGAGGACACCCAGCCAGGTCGTGGGGTTGAACACCAGGTTGGCGGCCCACGAGGTGGTCGCTTCGGCGATCCGCGACACCAACCGCATCGAGCCGGTGAGCAGCAGGGCAGGCGGGATCAGTCCCCACCCCACCCAGCGCAGGGCGCCGAGCGAGTCGCCGCGACGCCGGGCCCGCAGCGCGAGCCATCCCGCGACGGCGCTCAGCCCGCAGATCCACGGCAGCCACAGCAGCGAGTACGTGGACACGCGTCCAGCCTGTCACAGCCGCCGGCCCCCGGGCGCGAGCGAGGCGGATCCGCCCGCCCGAGCCTGGTAGTCTGACCCCGGCCAGCGGATCGTCGTGCGTGCACGGCGCCGCTCACAAGCGGAGTCCACCTCCCACCCGCACCGACCACAGGTCGTCGGGTTCGGCCGGAGCGGCCCAGCAGCATCGGGCCGGTCCGCGGGCGTCCTCGTGGCGCCGGGTGGCTTCCGTGCGTGATCGGCACGGAAGCCTTCGTCATGTCTGGAGGCATCCGGGCCGCGGCCGAGGCACTGTCACCGGACACACAGGAGGACCCATCAGCACTGAGCTGCGGATCAACGAGCGCATCCGGGTGCCGGAGGTACGGCTCGTCGGACCCAATGGGGAGCAGGTCGGGATCGTCCGAATCGACGACGCCCTCCGGCTGGCCCAGGAGTCCGACCTCGACCTGGTCGAGGTCGCACCCACGGCTCGCCCCCCGGTCGCCAAGCTCATGGACTACGGCAAGTTCAAGTACGAGACGGCGCAGAAGGCCCGCGAGTCACGGCGGAACCAGACGCACACGGTCATCAAGGAGATGAAGCTCCGACCGAAGATCGACAAGCACGACTACGAGACCAAGAAGGGTCACGTCGTGCGGTTCCTGCGCCAGGGGGACAAGGTCAAGATCACGATCATGTTCCGCGGTCGCGAGCAGTACCGCCCCGAGCTCGGGTTCCGGCTGCTGCAGCGACTGGCAGGTGACGTCGAGGAGCTGGGCTTCGTCGAGTCGGCGCCGCGCCAGGACGGCCGCAACATGATCATGGTGCTCGGACCGCACCGCAAGAAGGCCGAGGCCCGGGCGGAGGTGCGCGAGGAACGTGCCCGCGAGGTCGCCGACCGGCGCGCCGAGCGCCAGGCCGAGCGCGCCGACCGTGCGCCGGCCTCGACCGAGGTCAAGCCGCGCAAGCGCTCCGAGAACATCGACGCCGACATGGACCCCGACGCCTGACCAGGCGCTCACCACCAGCCGATCAGGCCGAGACAGGCCGAAACAGGAAAGGCACACCGATGCCGAAGATGAAGCCCCACTCGGGCATGAAGAAGCGGGTGAAGATCACCGGCACCGGCAAGCTGCGCAGGCTGCACGCAAGCCGCAAGGCCGGTGCTGCGTTCGCGTCCACACCCATCCGGGGGTCCAAGCACCGCCGCAGGCTCGCCGGCACCACCGAGGTGGCCAAGTCCGACGTGAGCCGGGTCAAGAAGATGCTCGGTCGCTGACCGACGCCTGACCCACCCCCCGAAGCAGAAGGAGTTCCGAAGTGGCACGCGTCAAGCGGTCCGTCAACGCCGCCAAGAAGCGCCGCAGCACCCTGGAGCGCGCCTCCGGCTATCGCGGCCAGCGCTCCCGGCTGTACCGCAAGGCCAAGGAGCAGGTCACCCACTCGATGGTCTACGCCTACCGGGACCGTCGTGCCCGTAAGGGCGACTTCCGCCGGCTGTGGATCACCCGGATCAACGCCGCCTCCCGCGCGCACGGCCTGACGTACAACCGGTTCGTGCAAGGTCTGCGCGAGGCCGGCGTCGAGGTCGACCGTCGCGTCCTCGCCGACCTCGCGGTCAACGACCCCACGGCATTCACCGCGCTGGTCGAGGTCGCCCGCGGTGCACTGCCCGCTGACGTCAACGCCGCCCGCGGCGAGGACGGCGAGGCCGCCTGAGCGGCGACCCGCACGCCGAGCAGCCGCTGACGCCCCGCTCGGGGCGGGTCAGGGCCGCCCGGCGCCTGCACCGTCGCCGCGACCGCGCGCTGGGCCGGCGGTTCGTCGCCGAGGGGCCGCAGGCGGTGCGCGAGGCGCTCGACGTACCCGGCGTGGTCGTCGAGGTCTTCGCGACCGCCGCCGTCGCTGATCGGCACCCGGGGCTGCGGGAGCGCGCCGCAACCGTCGCAGCGACGTGGACCGAGGTGTCCGACGACGTCGTCGCAGTGGTTGCCGACACCGTGCAGCCACAGGGAGTCGCCGCGGTCTGCGCGTTCGTCGACGTCCCGGTGGCCGAGGCGCTGGCCGGTTCGCCGCGGCTGGTCGCCGTCGGGGTCGACGTCCGCGATCCCGGCAACGCCGGCACGCTGGTCCGCTGTGCGGACGCCGCCGGCGCCGATGCCGTCGTCCTGGCCGGCGACAGCGTCGACCCGTACAACCCCAAGGCCGTCCGGGCGAGCGTGGGTTCGATCTTCCACCTCCCGCTGGCCGTCGAGCCCGATCCGGTGCTCGCGGCGACCGCAGCCCGTACGGCCGGGCTGCAGCTGCTCGCGGCCGACGGTGCCGCTGAGATCGATCTCGAGTCGGCCGAGGCGAGCGGGCTGCTGGCCCGCCCCACCGCGTGGCTCTTCGGCAACGAGGCGCACGGGCTGCCGCCCGCGGTGCTCGACCTCGCGGACGCGGCCGTGGCGGTGCCGCTGCACGGGCGGGCCGAGAGCCTCAACCTGGCCAGCGCCGCCGCCGTCTGCCTGTACGCGAGCGCCCGCGTCCAACGGACCGGGGACCCGCCCCGTGAGGACCGGCACTGACAGCAGGTCGTCGGGGCGGACTAGCCTGCAGGTGGGTGGGACCCTGGCCGCGGGCCGGGGCTGAACGGTGAGGACAGCACCGTGCGAGACGACCGTGACGACTGGGTGGGGGTCGACGACCTCCCGGACGGTCTCGTCGTCGCCGACGCCGACGCCCTTGTTGTCCGCGCCAACGCCCGCGCGGTGTCGTTGCTGCTGCACGATCCCGACAAGGTTCTCGGCGCGCACCTGGCCGAGATCGTCGCGCTCGACGACCTCGACGGCAACACCTGGTACGACTGCCTGCAGCCCTACGCCGGACTGGCCACCCGCACCCGCCTGGTCGAGCGGTCGTGGTTCCGTCAGGACGGCCACGAGCTGCTGGTCACCGGGCGACTGCTGCGCGCGGAGCCCCTCGGCCCGGTGCAGCGGGTCGCCGTCGGCATCCGCTCGGTACGCGCCCGGGAGCGGCTCGACCGTGAGCGCTCCGACCTGGTCGCGACCGTTGCCCACGAGCTGCGCTCGCCGCTGACCGGCGTCAAGGGGTTCACCGCGACCCTGCTGGCCAAGTGGGACCGGTTCTCCGAGCAGCAGCGCCGGCTGATGCTGGAGACCGTCGACGCCGACGCCGACCGGCTCGCCCGGCTCATCACCGAGCTGCTCGACACCGCCCGGATCGACTCCGGCCGGCTCACCCTGCGCACGCAACCGGTCGACATGGCCCAGCTGGTGCGGCGGGTGGTCGAGAGTGCCGAGGCTGCCGGCGGCCGCCCGGTCCGGGTGGTCGAACACGACGGCCTTCCCGAGATGTGGGGCGACGCCGACAAGCTCAATCAGGTGGTCACCAACCTGGTCGACAACGCCCAGCGGCACGGACGCGGGGCGGTCGACGTCGCGCTCGGGCCCGAGGCCGCCGCCGACGGGACGCCGGGACTCTTCCTGCTGGTCGACGACGAGGGCGACGGTGTGCCCGACGAGATGCGCGAGCGGGCCTTCACCCGGTTCTGGCGCTCCGGGGCCCGCGACGGCAGCGGCCTGGGCCTCTACATCGTCCGCGGCCTGGTCGAGGCGCACGCCGGCGAGGTGAGCATCCTCGACAACGCCGCCGGCGGCGCCCGGGTCCGCGTCTGGCTGCCGGCAGCAGAGCCCGACGTCATGGAGGGCTGACCTCGGGTTTCCCACGTTCCCTTGGGAAACCCGAGGTTCCCCCGTCTTGTGACACGGGCGAACCTTCGGTGTCCCACGTTCGCTTGGGAAACCCCGATGCCCTCGGCCGGTGACGCGGGTGGGCCCGGTAGCGGGCGCGAGAGGGAACTGGTTCGCGGGGTCCCAGCCCGGGTTCCTAGACTGCGAGCCGCCCGGGGAGCTGCCCCGGGACGTGGGTGAGGGGCAGCAATGGCGGGCAGCACCGACTACGACCCGGTCGAGGTGACCCCGTTGCACGCCGAACAGGTCGACCGTAGCCGCGACGAGGCGCTGGCTGCCGTCGCGGCTGCCCGCTCGCTCGACGAGCTGAAGGAGGTCCGGCTGGCCCACGCCGGCGACCGTTCGCCGCTGGCGCTGGCGAACCGCGAGATCGGTGCGCTTCCGCCGCAGGCCCGCAAGGAGGCAGGAATGCGGGTGGGGCGGGCCCGCGGCGAGGTGGGCGCCGCGCTGGCCGCCCGGCAGTCCGAGCTCGAGGCCGAGGCCGAGGAGCGGATGCTCGTCGACGAGGTCGTCGACGTCACCACGGCCTCCGGATACGGACGGCTCGGCGCCCGGCACCCGCTCACCACGGTGCAGGAGTCCATCGCCGAGGTCTTCGTCGCGATGGGCTGGGAGATCACCGAAGGTCCCGAGGTCGAGACCGAGTGGTTGAACTTCGACGCCCTCAACCTCGGCCCCGACCATCCCGCCCGGAGCCTGCAGGACACGTTCTTCCTCGATCCTCCCGAGTCCCACATCGTGCTGCGGACGCAGACCTCTCCGGTGCAGATCCGCACCCTGCTGTCCCGGCGGCCGCCGGTCTACGTGGTGGCCCCCGGGCGGGTCTTCCGTACCGACGAGCTGGACGCCACCCACACGCCGGTCTTCCACCAGGTCGAGGGGTTGGCGGTCGACCGTGGGCTCGGCCTCGGCCACCTCAAGGGCACGCTGGACCACTTCGCGGGGGCGATGTTCGGGTCGGCGGTCGACACCCGGTTCCGGCCGTCGTACTTCCCGTTCACCGAGCCCAGCGCCGAGGTCGACCTGCGTTGTTTCGTCTGCCTGGGCCAGGCTCCCGCCGTCGACGGCTGCCGGACGTGCAAGGGCGAGGGCTGGGTGGAGTGGGGCGGCTGCGGCGTCGTGAACCCCCGGGTGCTGGTCGCCTGCGGCGTGGATCCCGAGGAGTACTCCGGCTTCGCCTTCGGGATGGGCATCGACCGGACCCTGATGTTCCGGCACGGCATCGCGGACATGCGCGACATGGTCGAGGGCGACGTGCGCTTCACCCGCGCGTTCGGGCTGGAGCTCTGATGCGGGCCCCGGTGTCGTGGATCCGCGACCACGTCGACCTCCCGTCCGACGTCGGTCCCGAGCAGCTCGCCGCCAGGCTCACCATGCTCGGGCTCAAGCTGGAGGCGCTGCACGCTCCCGGCTCCGACCTGACCGGCCCGCTCGTCGTGGGCCGGGTGCTGGCCCGGCAGGCAGAGGAGCACAGCAACGGCAAGACGATCAACTGGTGCCGCGTCGACGTCGGCCCCGCGCACAACGAGCCGGATCCCGACGGGGGACCGCCGGGTCGCGGCATCGTGTGCGGCGCACACAACTTCGACGCCGACGACCTCGTCGTCGTGGCACTGCCCGGCGCCGTGCTGCCCGGAGGTTTTGCCATCTCCGCGCGCAAGACCTACGGCCACGTCTCCGACGGCATGATCTGCTCGGCCGCCGAGCTGGGCCTGGGCGACGACCACACGGGCATCATCGTGCTCCAACACGGTGAGGGGGAGCCGGGCGACGACGCGATCGGGCTGCTCGGCGTCCGCGACCACGTGATCGAGATGGAGATCAACCCCGACCGGGCGTACGCGCTCTCGGTGCGCGGCGTGGCCCGCGACGCCGCGCTCGGCTACGCATTGCCGTTCCGCGACCCCGCCGACGTCCCGGTACGCGCCGGCGACGGCGAGTCGTACCCGGTGCGCGTCGACGACCCGACCGGCAGCCCGGTCTTCGTGACCCGCACCGTCACCGGCTTCGACCCCACCGCACCCACCCCGCGGTGGCTCGCACGCCGGGTCCAGCTGGCCGGAATGCGCCCCATCTCGCTGGCGGTCGACGTCACCAACTACGTGATGCTCGAGCTCGGCCAGCCCATCCACGGCTACGACCGCGACCGCCTGCAGGGTCCGATCGTCGTCCGCCGCGCGGCGGCGGGGGAGACCCTGCGCACCCTCGACGACCAGGACCGCACGCTCGACCCCGCCGACCTGCTGATCACCGACGACAGCGGGCCGATCGGGCTGGCCGGCGTGATGGGTGGCGCATCGACCGAGATCTCGGCGAGCACCACCTCTGTCGTCATCGAGGCGGCGTACTTCGACCCGGTGACGATCGCTCGCGCCGCCCGCCGGCACCGGCTCGGTTCGGAGGCGTCGCGGCGGTTCGAGCGCGGTGTCGACCCGCGGCTGCAGGAAGTGGCCGCACAGCGGGTGGCCGACCTGCTGGTGCAGCTCGGCGGCGGCCGGATCGAGCCGGGGGCGACCGTGGTGGGGGCATCGCCGGCCGCGCCGACCGTGCCGGTCGCCGCGGACCTGCCGGCCCGGATCAGCGGCATCGCCATCGACCGGGGCACCGTCGTCGACGCGCTGCGGGCGGTCGGCTGCGACGTCGACGAGGCCGGCGACCCGCTGCGGGCCACGGCGCCGAGCTGGCGCCCGGACCTGACCGATCCCTACGACCTCGTCGAGGAGGTCACCCGCGTCGTCGGCTACGACCGGGTGCCGTCGGTGCTGCCGGTCGCCCCCGCGGGGCTGGGGCTGACCCGGGCGCAGCGGATGCGGCGGCGCGTCGGCTACGCCCTGGCGGGTGCCGGCTTCGTCGAGGTGGTGGCTTACCCCTTCGTCGGCGACGACGACCTGGACCGCCTCGGGCTCGCCTCCGACGACCCGCGGCGGCGCGCGGTACGCATCGCGAACCCGCTCTCGGAACGTGAGCCCCTGCTGCACACCACCCTCGCCGCGGCCCTGCTCAAGGTGCTCGCGCGCAACGTCGGGCGCGGCTTCACCGACAGCTCCTTGTCGCTGGTGGCGCGGGTGTTCGTCCCCCGCTCCTGGCCGCTGCCGGCGGCGCCGGTGCCGCCCGTCGACCGGGCACCGACAGACGAGGAGCGCGCGGCGCTGGATGCGGCGTTGCCCCACCAGCCGCAGCACGTGGCCGTGGTGGTCAGCGGGCAGACCGAGTCGGCGGAGGATCCCTGGGCGCAGGCCGTGACCGCCGTCCGCGAGCTGGCCCGGGTCCTCACCGTCGACGTCGAGGTCTCGGCCGCGGCAGCGAGCCCGTGGCACCCGGGTCGGTGCGCCGCCGTGACCGTGGGAGGTGCTCCGGGCAACGGCGTCGGCGGCGAGGTCGTGGGGCACGCCGGTGAGCTGCACCCCCGGGTCTGCCGCGCCTTCGGAGTGCCCGAGCGCACCGGCTACGCCGAGATCGACCTGGACGCGCTGCTCGCGCGTGCCCCGGCGGTGGTGCCCGCGCCCACCTTCTCCACCATGCCCGTCGCCAAGGCCGATGTCGCCCTGGTGGTGCCCGAGCACGTCGCCGCCGGGGAGGTCGAGCAGGCACTGCGCTCCGGTGCCGGCGACCTGCTGGAGGAGATCACGTTGTTCGACGTCTACCGCGGAGACCCCGTGCCGGCGGGCCACAAGTCCCTCGCCTTCGCGCTGCGGCTGCGGGCGCCGGACCGGACGCTCACCGACGACGAGGTGGCCGCGGTGCGGGACGCTGCGGTGGCGGCCGCGTCGGCTGCGACGGGGGCCGAGCTGCGCGGCTGACCGCTGCTCAGTCGATGCCGGTGCCGATGACGGCACCGAAGGCTTCCAGCGCCTGCTCGTCGCCCGTGTGCTGCACCGTCCCCTCGAGCGTCGCCGCCCCGGCGCGACCCCACAGCCAGGTGTCGAGGTCGGACGCGGTGCCCGAGATCTGGGCGACGGGATCGGCGGTCCGGCCGTCCTGCACGTCGAGGGACTCCTCGTCGACGTCGTCGTCGGTGCCGGGCGGGCGGCCGATGACCCGGCCGACCTCCGCCGGCCACCGAGCCCCGGTGTCGGTCGCGACCACCAGCACCGGGCCGGCCTGCCAGCGGAACTCGCCCCAGGACGGGACACCTCCGAACATGATCCGTAGCGCCTCGTCGACACCGTCGGTGGCCAGCCGCGGGTCGAGGGGCGTCGTCCCGCCCGCGACCTGCTCGGCGTCGAGCCGGTGGATGAGGGCCTCGTGGGCCTGCCGGCGACGGGTGAAGCCGCGCGTCTGGTCCTCGTCGAGCCAGGTCCACATCGGGTCGCTGTCCTCGCCCTGCGACACCGCGGTGAGCAGCCGCTCGGTCGAGCGGCGCTGCAGGTCGACCAGCGCGGCGTAGTCGTCGGGGCGCTCCGGCTTGTCCTGCTCGGCCGCCTCCGGATCGCTGAGGGCGCGGCTCACGATCGAGCCCCAGAACCACTGGACCTCGGTCAGGTGCCACAGCAGGTCGCTGGCGTTCCAGTCCGGGCACGAGGGCACCGGCGCCGCCGGGTCGGCCTGGGACAACAGCTCGACGAAGCGGTCGGACTCCGCGTGCAGGAACGCGAGGTAGTCGTCGGCCGGCAGCCGGTGCGGTGTCCTCATGCGCGGACCGTACTCCCACCGGCGGACGATCCCGGTTTGCGATATCTCTGCATAGTCATGCAGACTAGCGGAAGTCGAGTCAGAGAGTGGTGAGGTGCGGTGCAGGCGGCTGGTCTGACGGCTGCGGTCGCCGGGGCGAGCGGGTACGCCGGCGGCGAGCTGCTGCGACTGATCCTCGGTCATCCCGGTCTCCGGGTCGGGGCGGTGACGGCCGGCGACAGCGCGGGCACGGTGATCGGTGACCACCACCCGCACCTGGTGCCGCTGGCCGACCGCGAGCTCCAGCCGACCACCCCGGAGGCGCTGCGCGGCCACGACGTCGTGTTCCTCGCCCTCCCGCACGGCCACTCCGCGGCCCTCGCACGGGCGTTGCCGGGCGACACCGTCGTGGTCGACTGCGGCGCGGACTTCCGGCTGCACGACCCCGCGGCCTGGGACGAGTTCTACGGCGGTTCCCACGCTGGCTCCTGGCCCTACGGCCTGCCCGAGCTGCCGGGAACCCGCCACGAGCTGCGCGGCGCGCACCGGGTGGCAGTGCCCGGCTGCTACCCGACAGTGGCGACGCTCGCCCTGCTCCCGGCCGTCGCGGCGGGGCTGGTGCACACCGACGACGTCGTCGTGGTCGCGATGTCGGGCGCATCCGGGGCCGGCCGCGCGCTCAAGCCGCACCTGCTGGGTGCCGAGGTCCTCGGCTCGGCGAGCGCGTACGGCGTCGGTGGCGTGCACCGGCACACCCCCGAGATCGAGCAGAACCTGTCCGCCGCCGGCGGCGCTGTGGCGCGGGTCTCCTTCACCCCCGTGCTGGTGCCGATGGCGCGCGGCATCCTCGCCACCGGCACCGCGCCGCTGCACGACGGCGTGACCGCGGGCGACGTGCGGGCCGCGTACGAGAAGACCGTGGCCGACGAGCCGTTCCTGCACCTGTTGCCGGAGGGACGGTGGCCGCAGACCCAATCCGTCGTCGGGTCCAACGCCGTGCACCTGCAGGCCACCACCGACCCGCGCGCCGGCCGGCTGGTCGCGGTGGCGGCCGTCGACAACCTCACCAAGGGCACCGCAGGCGGCGCGATCCAGTGCGCCAACCTGGCGCTCGGGCTGCCGGAGACGACGGGGCTCACCGCGGTGGGGGTGGCCCCGTGAGCGTCACCGCCCCGCGGGGCTTCCGGGCCGCCGGCGTGGCCGCCGGGCTGAAGTCGGGAGGGCGTCCCGACGTGGCGCTGGTCGTCAACGACGGCCCGTCCGCGTCGGCCGCCGCGGTCTTCACGGCGAACCGGTGCCGGGCGCACCCGGTGCTGTGGAGCGAGCAGGCGCTGCGCCGACCGGACGGTCCGGGTGGCACCGCACGCGCCGCCGTGCTCAACTCCGGCGGGGCCAACTGCTACACCGGTCCGGACGGGTTCGCCCTCACCCACGCGACGGCCGAGGTCGTCGCCGCCACCCTGGGCGTCGGCGCGGTCGACGTGCAGGTCAGCTCCACCGGGCTGATCGGCGTGCTGCCCGACCGCGGCCTGCTGCTGGCGGGTGCCGAGAGGGCGGCGGCCGCCCTGGACGTTGACGGCGGACCCGCCGCGGCCGAGGCGATCATGACCACCGACAGCGTGCCCAAGCAGGCGGTGGCGCGCGGCGACGGCTACGTCGTCGGCGGCATGGCCAAGGGCGCGGGCATGCTCGCCCCCGAGCTGGCCACGATGCTCGCCGTCGTCACCACCGATGCGAAGGTCGATCCCGCCACCTGCGACCGCGTGCTGCGCGAGGCGTGCGCCGCGACGTTCGAGCGGCTCGACTCCGACGGGTGTACGTCGACGAACGACACCGTGCTGCTGATGGCCAGCGGCGCGGGTGCGGAACCGGACCCCGCGGCCTTCGCCGCATCGGTCCGCGCGGTGTGCCACGACCTGGCCCAGCAGCTGCTGGCCGACGCCGAGGGTGCGGACCACGAGATCGCCATCGAGGTACGCGGCGCGGCCTCTGACGACGAGGCGGTCGCCGTGGCCCGCGCGGTCGCCCGCAGCGCGCTGTTCAAGTGCGCCGTCTTCGGCCGCGACCCCAACTGGGGCCGCATCCTCGCCGCCGCGGGCACCACCCGTGCAGCCTTCGACCCCACCGACCTCGACGTCACGCTCAACGGCGTGCAGGTGTGCCGGAGCAGCGCCCCGGGCGAGCCGGCCGAGGCGGTCGACCTGACCGGCCGGTGGGTGGACGTGACGATCGACCTCAAGTCCGGCGACAGCACCGCGACGGTGTGGACCAACGACCTCACGCACGCGTACGTGCACGAGAACTCGGCGTACTCGACATGACCGCCGACAGCCGGCCCGACGGGTCGCCCGACAGGTCGCCCGACAGGTTGCCCGACAGGTCGCCCGACAGGTCGCCGGACAGGTGGCCCGGCAAGTCGCCCGCCGAGTGGAAGCGGGCCACCCACAAGGCGGCGACGCTCGCCGAGGCGTTGCCGTGGATGGAGCGTTACCACGGCACGACCATCGTGGTGAAGTACGGCGGCAACGCGATGGTCGACGACGACCTCAAGCGGGCGTTCGCCGAAGACATCGTCTTCCTGCGCTACGCCGGCTTCCACCCCGTCGTCGTCCACGGTGGCGGCCCGCAGATCTCGACCATGCTCGAGCGGCTCGGGATCGAGTCGGAGTTCCGGGGCGGCCTGCGGGTCACGACGCCAGAGACCCTGGAGGTCGTGCGGATGGTGCTCGTCGGTCAGGTCGGCCGCGAGCTGGTGGGGATGCTCAACCAGCACGGGGCGCTCGCGGTGGGCCTGTCCGGCGAGGACGCGGGTCTGTTCACCGCGGCGCGCACCGGCACGATCGTCGACGGCGAGGAGGTGGACCTCGGCCTGGTCGGCGAGGTCGTCGATGTGCGCCCCGAGACCGTGCGCGACCTCATCGACGCCGGTCGCATCCCGGTCGTCTCGTCGGTCGCCCCCGACCTCGACGGCGAGGTGCTGAACGTCAACGCCGACACGGCTGCCGCCGCGCTCGCCACCGCGCTGGGCGCGGAGAAGCTCATCGTGCTCACCGACGTCGAGGGCCTGTACGTCGACTGGCCCGCCAGCGACGACGTCGTGGCCACGATCAGCCCGGAGGCGCTCGCCGAGATCCTGCCCACGCTCTCCAGCGGGATGATCCCCAAGATGGGCGCGGTGCTGAAGGCGGTGGCCGGGGGAGTCTCGAAGGCGACGGTCGTCGACGGTCGCGAGCCGCACGCCGTGCTGCTCGAGATCTTCACCGACGACGGCGTCGGCACCCAGGTCCTGCCCGGCGCCGAGACCCGCATCCGCACCGCGCTGAGGAGCGACCAGTGAGCCAGGGCGAGCAGTGGATCGAGCGCTACCAGGGCGCGGTGATGAACACGTACGGGCCGCCGCGGCTGACCCTCGAGCGCGGCGAGGGCGCGTGGGTGTGGGACGTCGACGGCCGCCGCTACCTCGACCTGCTCGCGGGCATCGCCGTCAACGCACTCGGCCACGGCCACCCCGCGCTGGTCAAGGCGGTGAGCGAGCAGGTCGCGACCCTTGCGCACGTGTCGAACTTCTTCGCCACCCGCCCGCAGGTACGGCTGGCCGAGCGGCTGCTCGGACTGCTCGGGGTCGAGCCCGGTGGCGACGGCCGGGTGTTCTTCTGCAACTCCGGCACCGAGGCCAGCGAGGCGGCGTTCAAGCTCAGCCGCCGCACCGGGCGCACCGGCCTGGTCGCCGCCACCGGCGGGTTCCACGGCCGCAGCATGGGTGCGCTGGCGCTGACCGCCAAGGCGGCCTTCCGGGACCCGTTCGCCCCGCTGCCGGGCGACGTCGCGTTCGTCCCGTACGGCGACGCGGATGCGCTTGCGGCCGCCGTCGACGAGACGACGGCCGCGGTCGTGCTCGAGCCGGTCCAGGGTGAGGCGGGTGCGGTCGTGGCGCCGGCCGGTTACCTCGAGGCCGCCCGCGAGACGACCGCACGCCACGGGGCCCTGCTGTGGCTGGACGAGGTGCAGTGCGGCATCGGCCGCACCGGCGCGTGGTTCGCGCACTCCGACAGCGGGGTGCGGCCCGACGTGGTGACCCTGGCCAAGGGCCTCGGGGGCGGCGTTCCGATCGGCGCGACCGTCGCGCTCGGCGGTGCGGCGGACCTGCTGCAGCCGGGCAACCACGGCACCACCTTCGGCGGCAACCCGGTCGCCACCGCGGCGGCGCTCGCGGTGATCGACACCATCGAGGCCGAGGGCTTGCTGGCCCACGCGGTGGCGACGGGGGACCGGCTGCGGGCCGGGCTGGCCGACCACCCACTGGTCGCCGACGTGTCCGGACGCGGGCTGCTGCTCGGCATCGGGCTGCACGCCGAGGTGGCACCGCAGGCCCACGGCGCGGCCCTGGCGGCCGGCCTCATCGTCAACGCGTGCGCCCCGGATCGGCTGCGACTGGCTCCCCCCTTGGTGCTCACCACCGAGCAGGCCGACCTCGCGGTCGAGGGCCTGCGTACGGTGCTCGACGAGGTGACGCCGTCATGACCATCGCTGCTGCTCCTGCTCCCGGCCCCCGCCACGCACCCCGGCACTTCCTCCGCGACGACGACCTGTCGCCCGCGGAGCAGTCGGCCCTGCTCGACCTCGCCGACAGGGTCAAGGCCGACCGGTACGCGTACCGACCGCTGGAGGGACCGCGGGCCATCGCCGTGCTGTTCGACAAGACGTCGACCCGCACCCGGGTGTCGTTCTCCGTCGGTGTCGCCGAGCTCGGGGGCTACCCGCTGGTCATCGACGCGCAGGGCTCCCAGCTGGGCAAGGGCGAGACGATCGAGGACACCACGCGGGTCCTCGACCGGCAGGCAGCGGCGATCGTCTGGCGCACCGCCGGGCAGCAGCGGATCGACGCGATGGCCGCGGTGTCGCGGGTGCCGGTGGTCAACGCGCTGACCGACGAGTTCCACCCCTGCCAGGTGCTGGCCGACCTGATGACCGTGCGCGAGCACAAGGAGTCGCTCGCCGGGCGGACGCTGACCTTCCTCGGCGACGGCGCCAACAACATGGCGCACTCCTACCTGCTGGGCGGGGCAACCGCCGGGATGCACGTGCGCATCGGCTCACCGGCCGGCTACCCACCCGACCCCGCGGTGCTGTCCGCCGCGGCTGCCCGGGCGGCCGCCACCGGAGGCTCTGTCGCCGTCCTCGACGATCCCGCGGCCGCCGTCGAGGGCGCCGACGTCGTGGCCACGGACACCTGGGTCTCGATGGGACAGGAGGGCCAGGCAAGCGAGCGGGCCGCGCCGTTCGTGCCCTACCGGGTCACCAACCGGCTGCTCGAGGGCGCCGCCGCGGACGCCATCGTCCTGCACTGCCTGCCGGCCTATCGCGGGCAGGAGATCGATGCCGACGTCATCGACGGACCGCGCAGCGTGGTCTGGGACGAGGCCGAGAACCGGCTGCACGCGCAGAAGGCGCTGCTGGTGTGGCTGCTGGCGGGAGGGCAGACGCCGTGAGCGACACCCCGAGCGCCGGCGGCGTGCCGGCGACCAAGGCCGCCCGCCAGCAGCTGGTGGTCGACCTGCTGGGCCGCCATGCCGTGCGCTCGCAGGGCGAGCTGGCCGGACTGTTGGCCGGTGCCGGGGTGACCGTCACCCAGACCACGCTGTCCCGCGACCTGGTCGAGCTCGACGCGGTCAAGGTGCGCAACGAGACGGGCGCCCTGGTCTATGCCGTGCCCGGCGAGGGCGGCGATCGCCGGCCCGCGCCGGGCCAGGACTCCGTGACCGCGCGGACGCGGCTGGCCCGGCTCTGCGGCGAGCTCCTGGTCAGTGCGCGGGCCAGCGCCAACCTGGTGGTGCTCAGGACGCCGCCAGGGGCGGCCCAGTTCTTCGCCTCCGCGGTCGACCACGCCGACCTGTCCAGCGTGCTCGGCACGATCGCGGGAGACGACACCGTGCTCGTGATCGCCCGGAACGCCTCCGGCGGCGGTGACGTGGCTGCGATGTTCCTCGCCCTCGCCGACACCCACCAGCAGTGAGGAAAGACATCCCGTGAGCAAGGTCCTGACGTCCCTCCCGGTCGGCCAGCGGGTCGGCATCGCCTTCTCGGGGGGCCTGGACACCTCGGTGGCGGTCGCCTGGATGCGCGCCAAGGGTGCGGTCCCGTGCACCTACACCGCTGACATCGGCCAGTACGACGAGCCCGACGTCAGCGGCGTGCCCGCCCGCGCGTTCCAGTACGGCGCCGAGATCGCCCGCACTCTCGACTGCCGGCGCCAGCTCGTCGAGGAGGGCCTGGCCGCGCTGGCCTGCGGCGCCTTCCACATCCGTTCCGGCGGTCGCGCGTACTTCAACACCACGCCGCTGGGCCGCGCGGTCACCGGCACCATGCTGGTCCGCGCGATGCACGAGGACGGCGTCGACATCTGGGGCGACGGGTCGACGTTCAAGGGCAACGACATCGAGCGGTTCTACCGCTACGGGCTGTTGGCCAACCCCGAGCTGCTGATCTACAAGCCGTGGCTGGACGCCGACTTCGTGCACGAGCTCGGGGGCCGCACCGAGATGAGCGCCTGGCTGACCGCGCACGGCCTGCCCTACCGCGACAGCGCCGAGAAGGCCTACTCCACCGACGCCAACATCTGGGGCGCCACCCACGAGGCCAAGACCCTCGAGCACCTCGACGTTTCGCTGGAGTCGGTCGAGCCGATCATGGGGGTGCGGTTCTGGGACCCGGCGGTGCCCGTGGAGACCGAGGAGGTCACGGTCCGGTTCCACGAGGGCCGTCCGGTCGCGCTCAACGGCGTCGAGTTCGCCGACCCGGTCGCTCTGGTGCTCGAGGCGAACGCCATCGGTGGGCGGCACGGGCTCGGCATGTCCGACCAGATCGAGAACCGGATCATCGAAGCCAAGTCGCGAGGCATCTACGAGGCACCTGGCATGGCGCTGCTCTGGACCGCCTACGAGCGGCTGCTGAACGCGATCCACAACGACGACACGATCGCCAACTACCACGCCGAGGGCCGGCGGCTGGGCCGGTTGCTGTACGAGGGCCGTTGGCTCGACCCGCAGGCGTTGATGCAGCGCGAGTCGCTGCAGCGGTGGGTGGCCTCGCTGGTGACGGGACAGGTGACGCTGCGGCTGCGCCGCGGCGAGGACTACACCGTGCTGCGCACCGACGGGCCGGACTTCTCCTACCACCCGGACAAGCTGTCGATGGAGCGCACCGACAACGCCGTGTTCGGTCCCACCGACCGGATCGGGCAGCTCACCCTGCGCAACCTCGACATCGCGGACTCGCGCGCCAAGCTCGAGATGTACGCCGCCCAGCCGCTCGACCAGGGACAGGTCCTCGTCGAGCACGGGACGCTGTTCGGCGCGCTTCCGGCCGGCGGCGCCGAGCGCATCTCGGCCAACCCCGAGCTCGAGGGCGGCGTCGACGACGAGGCGCTCGACAGCGCGGCGATGGAGTACGGCACCGACTGATGGACACGGACCGATGAACACCACCAACACCGGCAAGCTCTGGGGAGGCCGCTTCGCGGGTGGCCCGTCGCCGGAGCTGGAGGCGCTGTCGAGGTCGACCCACTTCGACTGGCGGCTCACCCCGTACGACCTGGCGGGTTCGCGGGCGCACGCGAATGCGCTGCACCGCGCGGGTCTGCTGACCGACCACGACCTGGCCGAGCTGCAGCGCGGCCTGACCGTGCTCGGGGAGCGGTTCGAGGCCGGCACGCTGCTGCCGGACCCGTCCGACGAGGACGTCCACGGCGCGCTCGAACGCCTGCTGGTCGAGGAGGTGGGCGCGGAGGTCGGCGGCCGGCTCCGCGCCGGGCGCAGCCGCAACGACCAGATCGCCACCCTGCTCAAGGTCTTTCTGCGCGAGCACGCACGGGTGGTCGCGACCCAGCTGCTCGACCTCGTCGACGCGCTCGCCGGGCAGGCCGCCGACCACCTGCACGTGGTCATGCCGGGGCGCACCCACCTGCAGGCCGCCCAGCCGGTGCTGCTGGCCCACCACCTGCTGGCCCACGCCTGGCCGCTGCTGCGCGACGTCGAGCGGCTGCGCGACTGGGACGCGCGGGTCGCCGCGGACTCGCCGTACGGCTCCGCGGCGCTCGCCGGGTCCAGCCTCGGTCTTGACCCTGAGCCGGTGGCCGCCGAGCTCGGCTTCACCGGCTCCAGCCCGAACTCCATGGACGCCACCGCCGCCCGCGACTTCGTCGCCGAGTTCGCCTACGTCGCCGCCCAGGCCGGCGTCGACGTCAGCCGGATCGCCGAGGACGTGATCGTGTGGTCCACCCGGGAGTTCGGCTTCGTCACGCTGCACGACTCGTGGTCGACGGGGTCGAGCATCATGCCGCAGAAGAAGAACCCCGACGTCGCCGAGCTGGCCCGCGGCAAGGCCGGTCGGCTGATCGGCAACCTGTCCGGACTGCTGGCCACGCTGAAGGCCCTGCCGCTGGCGTACAACCGGGACCTGCAGGAGGACAAGGAGCCGGTACTGGACTCCGTCGACACCCTCGAGGTGCTGGTGCCGGCCTTCACCGGTCTGGTCGCCACCCTCACCTTCGACGCTGCCCGGATGGCCGAGCTCGCGCCCCAGGGCTTCACGCTCGCCACCGACGTCGCCGAGTGGCTGGTTCGCGCCGGCGTGCCATTCCGTGAGGCGCACGAGCTCGCCGGCGCGTGCGTGCGTCGCTGCGAGGAGCGGGGCGTCGAGCTGTCCGACCTCACCGACGACGACCTCGCCGCGGTGTCGCCCGCGCTCACCTCGGCGGTGCGGGAGGTGCTGACCGTGGCCGGCTCGATCGCCTCCCGCGACGCCCGCGGGGGCACCGCGGAGCCGCGGGTGCGCGAGCAGCTGGCCGAGCTGCGGGAGCGGGCTGCCAGGCTGGGGGAGTGGCGGACCGCGACTGGCTGAGCGGCCCGGCCCCCGAGGTCGCGGCGCAGCTCCTCGGCGCCCGGCTGACCCACCGGACCGACGAGGGCGTGGTCACCGTCCAGCTGACCGAGGTCGAGGCCTACGACGGCCAGGCCGACCCCGCCTCGCACGCGTGGCGGGGACCGACGCCGCGCAACACGGTGATGTTCGGCCCGCCGGGATTCCTCTACGTCTACTTCAGCTACGGCATGCACTGGTGCGCCAACGTCGTGTGCGGCCCCGACGGCACCGCCAGTGCGGTGCTGCTGCGTGCCGGCCGGGTGGTGGAGGGCGCTGAGCTGGCCCGCGTCCGCCGCGGCCCGCGGACCCGCGAGCGGTCGCTGGCGCGAGGTCCGGCATGCCTGACCCAGGCGCTGGGCATCGACCGCCGCCACGACGGCGCCGACCTGTGCGCGGACCGGCCGCTGCGGCTGGAACCGGGCGCCCCGCCCGGCGAGGTGGCGTCCGGGCCGCGGGTCGGCGTCAGCCGGGCGGCCGACGTCCCCTGGCGGTTCTGGGCGACGGATGACCCGACGGTGTCGGCCTACCGGCGAAGCGTCCGGGCTCCGAGCGGCTGACCGGTCGGCTGCGCCAGGCGGCAGCGAGAGCGGCCAGGAAGAGCGCCCAGCCGGCGACCGTCTGTGCCCCGACGACGAGGTCGAGGCACAGGTCCCGAACCGTGTCGTCGCCCACCCGGGCCAGAACAAGTCCGGCGTACGTCGCCGTGGCAGCGACCGGCAGGGCAACCAGACGGATCAGGTGGCGGGTCGGCACCGGTCGGGTCAGCTGGTCCACCAGCGAGCGGTCGGACGGCTCCGCGCCGCGCCCGGCCACACGGCTCAGTGCGACCGCACAAACGCCCAGCAGCACGGGCAGCACGACCAGCGCCCACGGTGCGGCTGGCACGACCAGCACGGCCAGCAGGAGTCCGGCCAGCACCAGCACGGTGCGGGTCAGGGCGGGCCCGGGCGCCAGGTGCCGCGCGTGCACGACCCGGCCCAGCAGGCCATGCCCGAGGCCCACCGCCACCGTGGCTGCCACGGTGTAGGTCGCGAACCAGGCGATCGGTACGTCACCCCGCAGAGCCGCCACGCCCTCGCTCGGGTCGTCCGGGCCCGCGGGCAGCGAGAGAGCGCGCGCCCAGGCTCCCCAGAGGACGCCGAACGCCGAGATCAGGACGAGGGCCGGCACAGGCGATCGCGCCACCAGCAGCCGGTGCAGCAGGACGAGACCGAAACCGACCGCGACCATGCTGTGCCAGGCCAGCGAGGTGTAGGACAACGCGAACGGGTCAAAGGGGAACGCGCCGTACAGCACCGCTGTCAGCACGCCTTCGGTCACGACCCCGTAGACCGCGCCGGCCAGCACGACAGCGGGCCAGCCGGTGGCCGGGAAACGCCACATGGTCCACAGCAGGGCGGTGGTGGGGAGCAGGTAGAAGAGCACCCGGACGGGGTAGTCGGTGCCACCCGCGTACCAGTAGAAGACCTCGGAGAAGACGACCAGCAGCGCGCTCAGCAGCAACGCGCCTGGCAGCCCGCTCCGACCCACCCGTCGGGCGATGCGTCGGGCCCTGGCTTGTCGCACGGACGGGGTCTCCCGGTCGTCCACGGCACCCTCCCGACCCGGCCCGATGCTCTCAGAGACACCACCCGGCGGCGGTATCCCGGTCGCGTGCGGAAGTCGGCGTCGGGCAGGCTGGGCCCGTACCTCGCACCCCAACCCCGTGACGGCAGGAGACCCGGTGCACGTCCTGGACGACCTCGAGGCGCGTGGGCTGCTCGCCCACTCGACCGATCGCGACGCGCTGCGCGCCGAGCTCGACCGTGGACCCGTCACCTACTACGTCGGCTTCGACCCGACCGCCCCGAGCCTGCACATGGGCAACCTGGTCCAGCTGGTCACCGCCCGGCGGCTGCAACAGGCAGGGCATCACCCGCTGGTGCTCGTGGGCGGCGCGACCGGCCTGATCGGTGACCCGAAGGACGCCGGCGAGCGCACCCTGCACAGCAAGGACCTCATCGCGTCCTGGGTCGAGCGGATCCGGCGCCAGGTCTCCGGGCTGGTCGACCTCGACGGCGACAACCCGGCCACCGTCGTGAACAACCTGGACTGGACCCAGCAGGTGCCCGTCCTCGACTTCCTGCGCGACATCGGCAAGCACTTCCCGGTCAACCGGATGCTCGGCCGGGAGGTCGTACGGGCCCGGCTCGAGGCGGGGATCAGCTACACCGAGTTCAGCTACGTGCTCTTGCAGGCGATGGACTACCTCGAGCTGTTCCGCCGGTACGGCTGCCGGTTGCAGTCCGGTGGCAGCGACCAGTGGGGCAACATCACCGCGGGCGTGGAGCTGATCCGCCGGGCGGAGGGCGCCCAGGTGCACGCGTTCGCGACGCCGTTGGTGACCAAGGCCGACGGCACCAAGTACGGCAAGACCGAGAGCGGGAGCCTCTGGCTCGACCCCGAGCTGATGAGCCCGTACGCGTTCCACCAGTTCTGGCTGCAGGCGGAGGACTCCAAGGTCGCCGAGTACCTGCGGCTGTTCTCCTTCCGCCCGGTGGCCGAGATCGAGGCCATGGTGGCCGAGCACGAGCAGCGGCCGCAGGCGCGGCTGGCCCAGCGTGCGCTCGCCGCCGAGGTGACCGCGCTGGTGCACGGCGACGACGAGCTGGCGGCGGCCGAGCAGGCGGGACAGGCGCTGTTCGGGCGCGGCGACCTGGCGGCCCTCCCGGAGCCGGTGCTCGCGGCCGCTCTCGAGGAGGTCCCGCACGCGCGGGTCGAGGCCGCAGACACCCTGCCCAGCGTGGTCGACGGCCTGGTGACGACGGGGCTCGCCGCCAGCCGGGGACAGGCGCGGCGCACCGTCGAGGAGGGTGGCGCGTACGTGAACAACGAGCGCGTGACGGTGGCCGATGAGCCGCTTTCGTCCGGTGCGCTGCTGCACGGCCGCTGGGTGGTGCTGCGCAAGGGCAAGCGGTCCGTCGCCGGCCTCGAGGTGGTCCGCGGCTGAGGCCGGACGACCGCGCCGGCCAGGGGTTTTCCGCAGTGTGACATCGGCCTCCGGGAGCGGATTTGACTCGCCTACCCGGCGCTGCCTAATGTCCTCCTCGTCGTCACGAGCGACAGAGCGCAAGGCCTCCGGCCGGGCGCCCGGCTCGGGCGAAACCCTGGTTCGATCTCTCGGGTGGATGACTGCGCCCGAGAAGCGATCGGCGCCGGGGCTGAGCGGGACGGAAGCGGTTTGACCGGCTCCGGCCCGATCGGTAAGGTGGAACAGTTGCCCCGGAAGCGGGAGACCGAGAGGTCGATCGCTGCGGTGCGCGCCTGATCCTTGAGAACTCAACAGTGTGCTAAAAGTCGACGAACGAATTAACGCCCCGTCGACCGTGCCGGGCTTGCCCGGTCGGCCGACGGATTCCTTTGACAAGTGAAACAACTTGCTAGTGATTCATTTGTCAGGGTCAAAATGTTGAAGGTCGATGCCCTCGGGTGTCGGCTGACGAAAATTCAACGGAGAGTTTGATCCTGGCTCAGGACGAACGCTGGCGGCGTGCTTAACACATGCAAGTCGAGCGGTAAGGCCCCTTCGGGGGTACACGAGCGGCGAACGGGTGAGTAACACGTGAGTAACCTGCCCCCCACTTTGGGATAACCCCGGGAAACCGGGGCTAATACCGAATACGACCACCTTGGGCATCCGATGGTGGTGGAAAGCTCCGGCGGTGGAGGATGGACTCGCGGCCTATCAGCTTGTTGGTGAGGTAACGGCCCACCAAGGCGACGACGGGTAGCCGGCCTGAGAGGGTGACCGGCCACACTGGGACTGAGACACGGCCCAGACTCCTACGGGAGGCAGCAGTGGGGAATATTGGACAATGGGCGAAAGCCTGATCCAGCAACGCCGCGTGAGGGATGACGGCCTTCGGGTTGTAAACCTCTTTCAGCAGGGACGAAGCGAAAGTGACGGTACCTGCAGAAGAAGCACCGGCCAACTACGTGCCAGCAGCCGCGGTAACACGTAGGGTGCGAGCGTTGTCCGGAATTATTGGGCGTAAAGGGCTCGTAGGCGGTCCGTCACGTCGGGAGTGAAAACTCGGGGCTCAACCCCGAGCCTGCTTCCGATACGGGCGGACTAGAGGTAGGTAGGGGAGAACGGAATTCCTGGTGTAGCGGTGGAATGCGCAGATATCAGGAGGAACACCGGTGGCGAAGGCGGTTCTCTGGGCCTTACCTGACGCTGAGGAGCGAAAGCGTGGGGAGCGAACAGGATTAGATACCCTGGTAGTCCACGCCGTAAACGTTGGGCGCTAGGTGTGGGATCCATTCCACGGGTTCCGTGCCGCAGCTAACGCATTAAGCGCCCCGCCTGGGGAGTACGGCCGCAAGGCTAAAACTCAAAGGAATTGACGGGTGCCCGCACAAGCGGCGGAGCATGTGGATTAATTCGATGCAACGCGAAGAACCTTACCTGGGTTTGACATATACGAGAAGCCTCTGGAGACAGAGGTCTCTTTGGACACTTGTATACAGGTGGTGCATGGCTGTCGTCAGCTCGTGTCGTGAGATGTTGGGTTAAGTCCCGCAACGAGCGCAACCCTCGTCCTATGTTGCCAGCACGTAATGGTGGGGACTCATAGGAGACTGCCGGGGTCAACTCGGAGGAAGGTGGGGATGAGGTCAAGTCATCATGCCCCTTAAGTCCAGGGCTTCACACATGCTACAATGGCCGGTACAAAGGGCTGCGAAACCGCAAGGTGGAGCGAATCCCAAAAAACCGGTCTCAGTTCGGATCGGGGTCTGCAACTCGACCCCGTGAAGTCGGAGTCGCTAGTAATCGCAGATCAGCAACGCTGCGGTGAATACGTTCCCGGGCATTGTACACACCGCCCGTCACGTCACGAAAGTCGGTAACACCCGAAGCCGGTGGCCCAACCCCTTGTGGGAGGGAGCCGTCGAAGGTGGGACTGGCGATTGGGACGAAGTCGTAACAAGGTAGCCGTACCGGAAGGTGCGGCTGGATCACCTCCTTTCTAAGGAGCGAATTCGGCGGCCATTCGTGGTCGTCCATCGTGGCGTTTGTGGGGCGTACGTCCCCACGCGGCACAGCTTCTTATGTGGAACGTCGACTATTCGGCACCGACCGAGACCGTCCTGGTCAGTACGTCCCCTCCGGGGGCCGGAACCTCCAGGTCGTGACCGGGCGGGGTCGAGCACACTGTTGGGTCCTGAGGGATCAGGGACATCCCTGATGCACCTCTGCGGACCGGGGACACCTCGAACTGCCGGCGCTGTCGGTCAGCGGGTGATCGTCTCCCGGGCCCGCCCGTCGCTTGAGAACTGCACAGTGGACGCGAGCATCTTTTAGTGAAGTGATGACAAGC
Organism: uncultured Actinomycetota bacterium; assembly: GCA_963785115.1. Taxonomy (GTDB): domain Bacteria; phylum Actinomycetota; class Actinomycetes; order Propionibacteriales; family Nocardioidaceae; genus JACCWP01. The sequence goes on along the minus strand of CAWATY010000009.1, from coordinate 788,594 downwards.
TACTAAGAGCACAAGGTGGATGCCTTGGCACCAAGAGCCGATGAAGGACGTAGGAGCCTGCGATAAGCCCCGGGAAGTTGGCAACCGAGCATTGATCCGGGGATTTCCGAATGGGGAAACCCGGCTGGAGTAATGTCCAGTCACCGGCGCCTGAACACATAGGGCGTGCGGAGGGAACGTGGGGAAGTGAAACATCTCAGTACCCACAGGAAGAGAAAACAACCGTGATTCCGAGAGTAGTGGCGAGCGAAATCGGATCAGGCTAAACCGTGTAGGTGTGATAGCCGGCAGGCGTTGCCTATACGGGGTCGTGGGGCCGTCGAGCTGACTCTGCCGAGTCAGCAGGGAGTAAGAAATCGTTGCTGAAGTTGAAATGGTCTGGAAAGTCCTGGCGTAGAGGGTGATACCCCCGTACACGTAAGGCAACGACTCCCCGACGTCACCCCGAGTAGCACGGAACCCGTGAAATTCCGTGCGAATCTGGCGGGACCACCCGTTAAGCCTAAATACTCCTTGGTGACCGATAGCGGACAAGTACCGTGAGGGAAAGGTGAAAAGTACCCCTGGCGGGGAGTGAAATAGTACCTGAAACCGTGTGCTTACAATCCGTCGGAGCGACTGCTTGCAGTTGTGACGGCGTGCCTTTTGAAGAATGAGCCTGCGAGTTAGCGATGCGTGGCGAGGTTAACCCGTGTGGGGAAGCCGTAGCGAAAGCGAGTCCGAACAGGGCGTCGAGTCGCGTGTTCTAGACCCGAAGCGGAGTGATCTATCCATGGGCAGGGTGAAGCGCGGGTAAGACCGCGTGGAGGCCCGAACCCACCAGGGTTGAAAACCTGGGGGATGACCTGTGGATAGGGGTGAAAGGCCAATCAAACTCCGTGATAGCTGGTTCTCCCCGAAATGCATTTAGGTGCAGCGTCGCGTGTTTCTTGCCGGAGGTAGAGCACTGGATGGTCTAGGGGGCCTAAAAGCTTACCAAAATCAGCCAAACTCCGAATGCCGGTAAGTGAGAGCGCGGCAGTGAGACTGCGGGCGATAAGGTTCGTGGTCGAGAGGGAAACAGCCCAGACCATCAGCTAAGGCCCCTAAGCGATTACTAAGTGGAAAAGGATGTGGAGTCGCACAGACAACCAGGAGGTTGGCTTAGAAGCAGCCACCCTTGAAAGAGTGCGTAATAGCTCACTGGTCAAGTGATTCCGCGCCGACAATGTAGCGGGGCTCAAGTAATCCGCCGAAGCTATGGCATTCACACATGTACCCGGCCACTCCCTTGCGGAGTGGTCCAGGTGTGTGGATGGGTAGGGGAGCGTTGTGTCGCGAGAGAAGCGGCGGGGTGACCCAGCCGTGGACGCGACACGAGTGAGAATGCAGGCATGAGTAGCGAAAGAAGAGTGAGAAACTCTTCCGCCGAATGACCAAGGGTTCCAGGGTCAAGCTAATCTGCCCTGGGTAAGTCGGGACCTAAGGCGAGGCCGACAGGCGTAGTCGATGGACAACGGGTTGATATTCCCGTACCGGCGCTGGCGCGACCCTGCCGAACCTGGTGATGCTAAGTGCCCGAGTCTTCCAAGCTCTTCGGAGTGCGGAGGATGAGCGCGCGACCCGAACCAGTAGTAGGCAAGCGAAGGGGTGACGCAGGAAGGTAGCTCAACCGCGGCGATGGTAGACCGCGGGCAAGGGTGTAGGGCGAGACGTAGGCAAATCCGCGTCTCATGTGCCTGAGACCCGATGCGGAGTCGACTGAGACGAAGTGAGTGATCCTATGCTGCCGAGAAAAGCCTCTAGCGAGCTCCAGAGCCGCCCGTACCCCAAACCGACTCAGGTGGTCAGGTAGAGAATACCAAGGCGATCGAGTGAACCATGGTTAAGGAACTCGGCAAAATGCCCCCGTAACTTCGGGAGAAGGGGGGCCGGATCCGTCAAGGGGCTTGCCCCCGGCAGCGGTGATGGCCGCAGAGACCAGGCCCAAGCGACTGTTTACTAAAAACACAGGTCCGTGCGAAGAAGTAATTCGATGTATACGGACTGACGCCTGCCCGGTGCTGGAACGTTAAGGGGACGTGTTAGCCACTTCGGTGGCGAAGCGCTGAACTTAAGCGCCAGTAAACGGCGGTGGTAACTATAACCATCCTAAGGTAGCGAAATTCCTTGTCGGGTAAGTTCCGACCTGCACGAATGGCGCAACGACTTGGGCGCTGTCTCAACCATGGACTCGGCGAAATTGCACTACGAGTAAAGATGCTCGTTACGCGCGGCAGGACGGAAAGACCCCGGGACCTTTACTATAGTTTGGTATTGGTGTTTGGTTCGGCTTGTGTAGGATAGGTGGGAGACTGTGAAGCATGGACGCCAGTTCGTGTGGAGTCAACGTTGAAATACCACTCTGGTCGTACTAGATGTCTAACCTAGGTCCGTAATCCGGATCAGGGACAGTGCCTGATGGGTAGTTTAACTGGGGCGGTTGCCTCCTAAAATGTAACGGAGGCGCCCAAAGGTTCCCTCAGCCTGGTTGGCAATCAGGTGGCGAGTGCAAGTGCACAAGGGAGCTTGACTGTGAGACAGACATGTCGAGCAGGGACGAAAGTCGGGACTAGTGATCCGGCGCTGGCATGTGGAAGCGGCGTCGCTCAACGGATAAAAGGTACCCCGGGGATAACAGGCTGATCTTCCCCAAGAGTCCATATCGACGGGATGGTTTGGCACCTCGATGTCGGCTCGTCGCATCCTGGGGCTGTAGTCGGTCCCAAGGGTTGGGCTGTTCGCCCATTAAAGCGGCACGCGAGCTGGGTTTAGAACGTCGTGAGACAGTTCGGTCCCTATCCGCCGCGCGCGCAGGAGACTTGAGAGAGGCTGTCCCTAGTACGAGAGGACCGGGATGGACGAACCTCTGGTGTGCCAGTTGTTCTGCCAAGAGCACGGCTGGTTGGCTACGTTCGGAAGTGATAACCGCTGAAGGCATCTAAGCGGGAAGCATGTCTCAAGATGAGGTCTCCCACAGGGTCAACCTGGTAAGGCCCCCAGTAGATGACTGGGTCGATAGGCCGGAAGTCGAAGGCAGCAATGCACGGAGCTGACCGGTACTAATAGGCCGAGGGCTTGTCTCACACACTTTTTGCACGCGTCCACTGTGCGGTTCCCGAGATACGGTCGGGCACCATATCTCCATAGAGTTTCGGCGACCATGGCGAAGGGGAAACACCCGGTCCCATCCCGAACCCGGAAGTTAAGCCCTTCAGCGCCGATGGTACTGCGTGGGAGACCGCGTGGGAGAGTAGGACGTCGCCGGACAATACTTTGCACGAGGCCACCCGTCCGCGGGTGGCCTCGTGTCATGTCCGGACATGGTCAGGCCCGTATCGTCGACCGACGAGACGCGGGGCCGGGCCCCACGACGCAGGAGAGGAACCCGTGGCCAGCGATCGCGAGCGCCGTCAGCGACCGGAGGGCCGCCGTGGAAAGCCTCCCGAGCGAGGTCGTCCGGACCGAGGTCGTCCCGAGCGAGGCCGACCTGAACGAGGCCGACCCGACCGCGGCGAGAGCCGCTCGGCCGGCAAGGAGCGCGGTGGCCGCAGGGACAACGAGGGTAGCGGGACCGGCACCCGGCGCCGGCTGAGCCAGGAGGACTACGACGGCCCGCCGCTGCCCGACAGCATCACCGGGCGCGAGCTCGACCGCTCGGTGCGCGACCAGCTGTCCAGCCTGCCCGAACGGCTGGCGATCCGGGTCGCCCGGCACCTGGTCGCCGCCGGCGAGCTGCTCGACGACGACCCCGAGACCGCCTACGGACACGCCCGCGCGGCCCGGGCCCGCGCGGCCCGGGTACCGGCGGTGCGGGAGGTCTACGCCGAGCTGGCCTACCTCACCCAACGCTGGGACGAGGCGCTGCGCGAGCTCCGGACGGTGCGGCGGATGACGGGCTCACCCGACGGTCTGCCGCTGATCGCCGACTGCGAGCGCGCGCTCGGCCGCCCGGAACGCGCGGTGGCCCTCGGCCGTGACCCTGCGGTGGAGCGGCTCGACCCCGCGGGGCGCGCCGAGATGGCGATCGTCGTGGCGGGTGCCCGGCGGGACCGCGGCCAGCTCGACGCAGCGCTCGCCGTGCTCGAGGCGGCCGAGCTGCGCAGCCGGTCCCGCGCGGAGTGGGTGGTCCGGCTCCGGTACGCCTATGCCGACGCGCTGGAGGCCGCCGGTCGCGACGCGGCCGCGGTGGAGTGGTTCCACCGGGCAGCCGGCGTCGACGGCCAGGGCAGCACCGATGCCCTGGAGCGGGCGGAGCAGCTGGAGGCGGGCTCCCGCGAGTAGTCGACGCCGGTGGTCCACAGGCCTCGCATCGGGAGCGCGTCGCCCACAGCTCGCGGCGTCGCGCCCGCCAGTTCCCCGCACGCAGACCAGAGTGCGGGCGGAGGTGGGGTGCCATGGCAGGTGCCGCGACAGAGGTGGCGGGCGAGCAGGTGTCGGTCGACGGAGACGATCACGTCAACGAGGTACGCATCCGGGGGAGGGTCGCTGCCGTCCCCGAGGAGCGCGAGCTGCCCAGCGGGGACCGGATCGTCACGGCCAGGCTGGTGGTGGCCCGGCCCGCCGGGGCGGCCCGGCAGCGACAGCCGGTCGACGTGCTCGACTGCGTGGCCTGGACGCGCCGGGCACAACGGCTGGTGGCCGGCTGGGCGCCCGGGTCGGTCGTCGAGGTCGAGGGGGCCATCCGGCGGCGATTCCGCCGCCGGGCCGGGGCGGTGACCAGCCGGGTCGAGATCGAGGTACGCCGGGCGCGCCGGATCTCGCCCGCTCGAGGTCACCGGGCGTGAGCTGACCCACCCTTGGCGCGGGCCTTCCGGGGGGTCGGTTTCTAGACTCACGTCGTGACGACCCCCGCGCTGCACGTCCTCGACGGCGTGACCTGGCGGGGCGCCGCCGTCGTGGGAGAGCGCAGTCATGCGCTGTTGGCCGCTCTCGTGGCCGCCGACGGACGGCCGGTGGGCGAGGGTGGCCTCGTCGACGCGGTATGGGGCGACGAGCGGCCGGCCAACCCGGTCAAGGCTCTGCAGGTGGTCGTGTCCCGGACCCGGGCGCAGACCGCTCCCGAGGTCGTGCTGCGGACCGATCACGGCTACCGGATCGGACTTCCCGCCCCCGACGTCGATGCCCTGGCCCTGCGCGATGCCATCGGCCGGGCACAGGCGGCCGAGACGAGGGGAGACCCGACGGTTGCCGGCGACCTGGCCCGCGTCGCCCTGGCGCTGCCCGTGCCGGGTAGCGCGGCGGACGGACCGCTGGGCGAGCTGCGCGGCGCGGCGCGTCGTGACCGCGCCGAGGCGACGGTGATCCTCGGGCGGGCTCTCTCCGCGCGAGGCGACCACGACGAGGCGCTGCGCCTGCTGGCCGAGACGGGTGTCGACGACGAGCAGACGCTGGCCGCCCTGCTGCGCAGCGAGGCAGCGGTGCACGGCGCTCCCGTTGCCCTGGAGCACTACGAACAGCACCGCGCGGAGGTCCGCGACCGGCTGGGCGTCGACCCCGGCCCGGTGCTGCAGGCGGTGCACGCCGAGCTGCTGGCGGCCGACAGCCCCGTGCGCGCGGGGCTGCACTTCGAGACCACGCCGCTGGTCGGCCGGGACGAGGACATCCGCGCCTTGCGCGCGGTCGTGCGGACGTCCCGGGTCACGTCGATCCTCGGACCCGGCGGGCTCGGCAAGACCCGGCTCGCGCACGTCCTCGGTCGGGCGGCCGAGCAGCCGGTGGTCCACTTCGTGGAGCTGGTGGGCGTGGCGGCCGCGGGGGACGTGGTGGGTGAGGTCGGGTCCGCGCTCGGGGTACGCGACTCGATGAGTGGCCGGCGGGTCCTCACGCCCGAGCAGCGCAGCGACGTCCGGGCCCGGATCGCGCAGACGCTCGACCAGACGCCGACGCTGCTGATCCTCGACAACTGCGAGCACGTGGTCGAGGCGGTGGCCGACCTGGTCGCGTTCCTCGTTGCCTCGTGCCGGCAGCTCCGCGTGGTGACCACCACCCGCGCACCGCTGTCGATCGCGGCCGAGCGAGTGTTTGCTCTCGGCCAGCTGGCCGAGGACCCCGCCGCGGACCTGTTCTGCCAGCGCGCCTCGGCTGCCCGCCCCGGCATATCCCTCGAGGACGAGGCGGTACGCCGCGTGGTCCGGCGCCTCGACGGGCTGCCGCTGGCCATCGAGCTGGCGGCGGCCAAGGCCCGGGCGATGTCGGTGGAGGACATCGACCGCCGGCTCGGCGACCGGTTCGCGCTGCTTCGCGGGGGCGATCGCAGCGCGCCGGACCGGCACCAGACGCTGATCGCGGTCATCGACTGGTCGTGGAACCTGCTCTCGGAGGCCGAACGCAAGGCGCTGCGGTGGCTCTCGGTCTTCCACGACGGGTTCTCGCTGGCGGGGGCCGGCGACCTCCTTGGCTGCGACGCGCTCGACCTCGTGCACTCGCTGGTGGACCAGTCGCTGCTCACCGTGATCGACACCGGCGGGACGGTGCGCTACCGGATGCTGGAGACGGTCCGCGAGTTCGGCCGGATGCAGCTGGTCGGCTCCGGCGAGGACCTCGTGGCTCGCGACGCCCATCTCGCCTGGGCACGGCGCTTTGCCGGCAAGCGCGTCCAGGCGATCTGGACGTCCGACCAGGTGGCCGTCGTCGGCGAGCTGGCCACCGAGGAGACCAACCTCGCGGACGCCTTGCGTTCCGCGGTCGCGATCCCGGACCCGGCCGCCACCGCCGGGCTCGCCTCCGCCCTGGCCAGCTACTGGACGATCCGGGGAGAGAACACCCGGGTGATCGCCATGGCGTCGGCCGTCGACGACGCGCTCACGGACTGGGAGCCCGCGCCCGACGAGGTGGACACGGCGATCCTCGCGGCAGCGTTGACAGTCATGAACACCGTGGTGGGCGAGATCGCCGACTCTCCCGCCTGCCTGGGGCTGCTGGCGAAGTACGGCCGCAACGCATCCCTGCCGCGAGCAAAGGGGCTGGTCGCCGTCCTCGCTGCCCAGGTGCCGGCCGACGCTGAGGGGACGCTGGCGCGGCTCCGGGACATCGACGTCGCGCAGGGCTACGACCAGGCGTCGGTGGCCCTGGCCCGGCTGTTGTCGGCCCACTACCTGGAGAACGACGGGCATCCCGACCGCGCTCTCGAGGAGGCGCTTCGCGGACTGGCCCTGGTGGACGACGACGACGGGCCCTGGACCGGCGCGATGATGCACTCCGTGATCGGCGGGCTCAACGCCCAGCTCGGCAACCGCGTGGAGGCAGCCGTGCACGCCCGCGCCGCCATCCCGGTGCTCGACGCGCTGCACGCGACCGACGACGCCATCCAGGCGCGGTCCATGCTGGCCGCCCATGCGATCTCCGAGCGACGGTTCGGTGAGGCCGAGCAGCTGATCGACGAGATCGACAGGCTCAGCCGGGAGAGCACGGGTGCGTTCGGCGGCGCCTTCGCCGCCGGGCCGGTCCGCGCCGAGCTTGCGCTGGCCCGCGGTCAGGTCGACGACGGCTTGCGCCTGTACCGGGTCGCCGCCGCGCAGCTGAGCAGCATCCGGCTGCCCGGGCTGGGCGAGCCGAGCGGGCTGGAGCCGTGGGCGTTGTTCGGCGAGGCGCTGGGCGCGACGACGTACGCCCTGCACGGCAGTGGCAGCGACGGGGAAGACCTGTTCGAGGTCCTGCGGGCCAAGGTGCTCCGGGTGGTCGACGCGGACCGGCCGCACATGGACTACCCCGTCGCCGGCCTGGTGCTGCACGGGCTGGGCGTCTGGGGACTGCTCAAGGGCGGGATGGAGACCGAGGATGCCGTCCGGCTCCTGGTCCTGGCCGAGCAGTTCTCCTACCCGCGCTTCGTCGAGTCGCTGGACCCTGCGCGCACCGACGAGGCGGCAGAGCGGGCCGCCCCCGGGCTGGCTGCTCGGCTCCGGGAGGAGTACGGCGCGCGCAGGGGCCCGGACCTCCTTGCGGAGGCCCGGGCCGTGGCGCAGCGGGTCGCCGGCTGAGCTACATCTTCCGGCTGTACGAGCGGACCGCGAGCGGGGCGAAGATCGCGACCACGGCCGCGAGGCCGAGGACTGCCCAGAGGACCTGCAACGTGACTTCGCCGTTGTTGGCCAGGTCGCGGATCGCCGCGATGACGTGCGAGACCGGGTTGACGTCGGCGAAGGTCTGCAGCCAGCCGGGCATCGTGTCGGTGGGCACGAAGGCGTTGGACAGGAACGTCAGCGGGAACATCACCATCAGCGAGACCCCCTGCACGCCCTGCGCGCTTCTGCCGACGGTCCCGAACCACGCGAAGATCCAGGCCAGCGACCAGCCGGCGAAGACCGCGAGCACGATGGCGGCGAGCACGCCGGGCACGCCGCCGCCGGGTCGGTAGCCCATCGCCATCCCGGTGGCGAAGGTCAGCACCGACGCGATCAGGTAGCGCAGCATGTCGGCGACCATCGGCCCGGCCAGCGGCGCGATCCGCGCGATCGGCAGCGACTTGAACCGGTCGAACACGCCCTTGTCCATGTCCTCACGGATCTGGACGCCGGTGGCGACGCACGCGGTCAGCACGGTCTGGCCGATGAGTCCGGGGATGATGATCGGCAGGTAGTTCTGCACGTCACCGGAGATCGCACCGCCGAAGATGCCGGCGAACATCGCGGTGAAGAGCAGTGGCTGGATCGTGACGTCGAAGAGCTGCTCGAAGTTGCGCTGCATCTTCTTCACCGCGCGCCACGCCATGACCATCGTCTGCGTGAGGGTCTGCTGGACCGAGGGTCGCACGGGTAGGTCGAGGACGCCCGTGCGCGTGGTCGCGCTGACGGTCTCGCCGACCGTGGCGGTCATCAGGGTGGTCATCGGGTCATCTCCATCTCGTGGTCTGCGTCGTCGGCGGCGTCACGGTCGCCGTCCTCGGCTCCGTGTCCGGTGAGGGCCATGAACACCTCGTCCAGCGTGGGCTTCTGCACGCTTGCCGAGGCGATCAGCAGCTCCTGCTCGCGCAGGCCGATCAGCACGTCGGCGGCACGGTTGGCGTCGGGTAGCGGGACGTTGATGCCACCGGCCTCGGGGGTGGGGACGGGCTCGTCCCCGACCACCCGCCGGACGACGTCGACAGCCCGCTGAGTCTGGTTGGGGTCGAGCAGTCGGAGCTGCAGGGTCGAGACGCCGACCTGGCTCTTCAGCTGGTCCGACGTGCCCTCCGCGACCTTGCGGCCGTGGTCGATGACCGCGATCCGGTCGGCGAGCTGGTCGGCCTCGTCGAGGTACTGCGTGGTCAGCAGCACGGTGCCCCCCTCGGCGACCAGCTCCCGGATGGTGCCCCACATCTGGCTCCGCGTCCGCGGGTCGAGGCCCGTGGTCGGCTCGTCGAGGAAGATCAGCGGCGGACGCGTGATCAGGCTCGCGGCGAGGTCCAGCCGCCGGCGCATGCCCCCGGAGAACTGGGAGATCGGCTTGTCGGCGGCATCCTCGAGGCCGAACCGGCCGAGCAGCTCGTCGGCCGTTGTTCGCGACCTGGTCGAGGCCAGGCCCTGGAGGCGGGCGAAGAGCCACAGGTTCTCGCGTGCGGTGAGGTTCTCGTCGACCGAGGCGTACTGACCGGTCACGCCGACCAGCTGGCGGACCACGTGCGGGTGGCTCGCGACGTCGACCCCGTAGATCGAGGCCTGTCCGCCGTCCATCGGCAGCAGCGTCGCGAGCATCTGCAGCATGGTCGTCTTGCCGGCGCCGTTGGGTCCGAGGACGCCGAAGACCTCGCCGCTCACGACCTCGAGGTCGATGCCGTCGACCGCACGGAGGGTGCCGAAGGTCTTGACCAGCCCGTGGGCCGAGACGGCCGCTTCGGTGCCAGCCGCGGAGGAAGGATTCGTGTTCATGTCCGCCATGCTGCGGGGCGCCGGTTTCAGCGGGCCTTCACGACGACTTCACGGGCGTCACCGTGGGCTTCACCGGGGCTTCACATGGCTTCACGGCGGCGGCATGACCGGTCCGGCGTGTCAGATCCGGCGTGTCAGGCCCGGTCATCCAGCAGGAGCAGCCCGGCCCGGGGCTTGGGTGCGATCGAGGTGGCCTTGTGTGGCAGCAGGGTGCCGCCGGCGGCCGCAGCCACGACGTCGGCCAGGTCCGGAGCCCGGGCCTCGACGGCGAGCCCGTCAGCGCCGGCCGCGTCCTCGCGGGCGCGGGACCAGGTGTGTGCGTAGCGGACGCGGTCGGAGTCGATCCCCCACGCCGGCAACAGGTGCACGTGCAGGGCGCAGACGTCGCGGGCCACCGGTCCGCACGGCTCGCCCCCAGCCGGCCCGAGCCCCGCGGTGGCGTCCCAGTCCAGCTCGAACCCGACCGTGCGCCGGCTGTCCGCGACCACCCAGCGCAGCCGTCCGGGCGGCGCCGCGGCCAGGTACGCGTCGCGCGCCCCGTCGTCGATGTCGACGAGGCGCGCGCCCGGCGTCGCGGTCACGGCCTCCCAGGCCAAGCCTGGTACGACGCGGGGGATCGGACCCACGGTCAGCTGCGAACGGCGGACATCGACCACCAGGACGAACGCCCGTGGTCGCGGCGCTGGCAGCGACCCCAGCACCCGGAAGCGGTGATGGCCGTCCGCGACCACCAACGTCCGCCCGGCGAGGGCGGCGTCCACCTCGGCGCGACGCTCGGGATCGTCGATTCGTGACACCCGGTGCTCGGCGTCGGTGAGCCGCAGGTCCAGGGTCGGCTCGCCGACCTCGGCGGGCACCAGCTCGGGGTCGCCGTCGTACAGCAGCATGATCGGCTCCGGCTGCACCCTGCCGCTGCCCAGCTCCGCCGCCCGGTGGGCGACCAGGCCCGGCCGCACCTCCTCGTGCGGCACCACTCCCGCCGCCGGCAGCCGCAGCGCCCCGGCGACGCCGACGACCGACCGCCCGGCCTCGGTCCACCGCCAGCTCCACAGCGCGGGTGGCTCGGCGACCAGGGCACCCTCGTCCAGCCACCGGGTGGCGGTGCGCTCGGCGCTCTCGGTGGGCGCTGTCACCGCGGAATCCGGGTCGCTGGTCAACGAGGGCGAGAGCAGCCGCAGCACGTGGTGCTCCTGGCCACGGGCCAGCCCGCCGAGTGCGGCGAAGTCCCACAGCGCCGGAGGCGCGAGCGTGACGTCGGCCAGTGCGGCCGCTCCGGCCCCGTACCGCAGCGCGCGAAACGGCTCCAGCCGTAACGGTCCGGGCCCGGCGGCGCGGCCCGGGCTCGACATCACCGGCGCATCCTAGGCTGGCGCCCGTGCAGACGGACGCGACGGTGCCCGCCGGGCTCGGCACGACCGACGGGCCGCTCGGCGCCGCGCACGACCTGCTGCTGCTCGATCTCGACGGGGTCGTCTACGCCGGACCGCACGCGCTGCCCGGCGTGCCCGAGAGGCTGGCCCGCTGCCGCGAGGCGGGGTCCGCGCTGGGGTTCGTCACCAACAACGCCTCCCGTCCACCGGCGGCGGTCGCCGCGCACCTGCGTGAGCTCGGCATCGACGCCGGTGACGACGACGTGGTCACGTCCGCACAGGCAGCGGCACGGCTGGTGGCCGACCGGGTGCCGGCCGGCTCCCGGGTGCTGGTCGTCGGCGGTGAGGGGCTGGTGGCCGCCCTGGCGGAGCACGACCTGCAGGCGGTGTGGTCGGCCGACGACGACCCGGCGGCTGTCGTCCAGGGCTTCCACCGCAGCGTCGGCTGGGAGCTGCTGGCCGAGGGCGCCTACGCCCTTGCGACCGGGGTGCCGTGGGTGGCGAGCAACCGCGACCAGACGGTGCCGACCGACCGTGGCCGCGCGCCCGGCGTCGGCACCCTCGTCGACGCGCTGCGGGTCACCTCCGGGAGGGAACCCGTCGTGGCGGGCAAACCTGAGCCCGCGCTGTTCGACGAGTGCACCCGCCGACTGTCCGGCAGGACCCCGCTGGTGGTCGGCGACCGGCTCGACACCGATGTCGCAGGAGCCTCCCGGTCCGGGCTGCCGAGCCTGCTGGTGCTCACCGGGGTCTCGTCCCTGACCGAGGCATGCGCCGCGCAGGGCGACGACCGGGCCGACTACGTCTCGCCCGACCTGCAGGGGCTGCTGCTGCCGCACCCACCGGTCGAGACCGGCGACGGGTGGGCCCGGTGTGCTGGCTGGCGGGCCGAGGTCGACGACGACCGGATCGCGCTGGGTCCAGACGACGGCGCCGACGACGACGCCGGCGGGGATTCCGAGGACGATTCCGAGGACGCCGCCCCGGCCGCGTTGGCCGCGGTTCGCGCGGTCGTGGCCGCATGCTGGGGGCACGCCGACTCCTCCGGCGGTGCGCTCGACGTCGGCCCGGCCGTGGAGCGGCTGCGCGCGATCACGAACGTGACGGACGAGGAGACCTGATGGCTGACGACGTACACCCCCCCGACGCAGGTCCCGAGCAGCCCGAGCAGCCCGAGCAGCCCGAGCCGGCCGAGCCGGCCGAGCAGCCCGAGCAGCCCGAGCAGCCCGAGCCGGCCGCCGAGCCGGCCGCGGAGCCGCCCGCGGAGCCGCCCGCGGAGGCGGACCCGCGGGTGGCCTCGGCCCTGGACCGCCTCGACGGCCTCGACGAGGTCGACGTCGACGAGCACGCGACGATCTACGACGCGGTGCACCGCGACCTTCGTGACGCGATGGCCGCGGCGGAGACCCCGGCTGCCGACCCGGCTGCCGACCCGGCTGCCGGCTGCCGGCTCCGACCCGGCTGCACACCCTGCTGCCGATCCGAGTGTGGATCCGGATACCGCGCCACCGGATCCTCCCGGGACCGCATGAGCCGTCGCCAACGCCTCGACGCCGAGCTGGTCCGCCGGGGGTTGGCCCGCTCGCGCGAGCACGCCGCGACGCTGGTCGACCAGGGCCGGGTCAGCGTGGGGGGTCTGGTGGCGCGCAAACCGGCCACCGCTGTCGACACCGCGGCGGCCGTCGTCGTCCGCTCCGATGACGACGACACCCCCGACTACGTGTCCCGCGGCGCGCACAAGCTGGCCGGTGCGCTGGCCGCGTTCGGGGGCCCCGAGGTGGCGGGTCACCGGTGTCTCGACGCGGGGGCCTCGACCGGCGGCTTCACCGACGTGCTGCTGCGGGCGGGCGCGCGGGAGGTGGTGGCCGTCGACGTCGGCTACGGCCAGCTGGCCTGGTCGCTGCGCCAGGACGACCGGGTGCTGGTGCACGACCGCACGAACGTCCGCGACCTGACCTCCGACACGGTGGGTGGTCCGGTCGACCTGGTGGTCGCCGACCTGTCATTCATCTCGTTGCGGCTGGTGCTGCCGGCGCTCGCGGGCGTGTGCCGACCGGACGGCGACCTGGTCTGCATGGTCAAGCCGCAGTTCGAGGTGGGGCGCGAGCGGCTGGGTCGCGGTGGGGTGGTCCGTGACCCGCTGCTGCGGGCCGGGGCGGTCGTCGAGGTCGCTGGTGCGGCCTACGACCTCGGCTGGGGCACCCGCGCGGTCACCGCCAGCCCGTTGCCCGGACCGGCCGGCAACGTCGAGTACTTCTGCTGGTTGCGCCGCGACGCGCCTGCGCCGGAGCCGGAGGCTGTGCACGCCGCAGTCGCGGCGGGGCCGACGGGTGAGAGGCTGGCCCGGTGAGCGAGCGCGAGGTGCTGGTGATCGCGCACACCGGCCGGGACGCCGCCCGGGTGGCCGCGCAACGGCTCTGCAGCCGGCTCGCCACGGCCGACGTCGGCATCCGGCTGCTGGACGACGAGGCCGACGACCTCGACCTCGACCCCGCGATGGTGCAGCGGGTGCCCCTCGGCCCGTCCGCCGCCGCCGGGTGTGAGCTGGTCGTGGTCCTCGGCGGCGACGGCACCATCCTCCGCGGCGCGGAGCTATCCCGGCCCAGCGGCGTGCCGCTGCTCGGCGTCAACCTCGGGCACGTCGGGTTCCTGGCCGAGGCCGAGTCCGACGACCTCGACACCACGGTCGACGAGGTCGTGCACCGACGGTGGACGGTCGAGGAGCGCCTCACCCTGGACGTCCAGGTCCAGGTCGACGGCGAGGTGCTGCACAGCGGCTGGGCGCTCAACGAGGCCAGCATCGAGAAGGCCGCCCGCCAGCGGATGCTCGAGGTGCTGGTCGAGGTCGACCACCGCCCGCTGTCACGCTGGGCCGGCGACGGGGTCGTGTGCGCCACGCCGACCGGTTCCACCGCGTACGCGTTCAGCGCGGGCGGCCCGGTGGTGTGGCCCGAGCTGGCAGCCGTCCTGCTGGTTCCGCTCAGCGCTCACGCCCTGTTCGCCCGGCCACTGGTCGTGTCCCCGCAGTCCCTGATCGCGATCCGGCTGCTGGCCGACTCCGGCAACGCCGGCACGCTGTGGTGCGACGGGCGCCGTACGTACCAGGTGCCGCCGGGAGCGCGGATCGAGGTACGGGGCAGCGACCTGCCGGTGCGGCTGGCACGGCTTCACCAGGCGCCGTTCACCGACCGGTTGGTCAGGAAGTTCGGGTTGCCGGTCAGCGGGTGGCGCGGTGCCGGGGAGACCCGCCAGGCCGAGGACCGGCTGGAGGGCTGAGCCGTGTGGGAGGAGATCCGGCTGCGCCGCCTCGGCGTCATCGACGACGCGACCCTCACGCTCGGGCCGGGATTCACCGCGGTGACCGGTGAGACCGGGGCCGGCAAGACGATGGTCGTCACCGCGCTGGCCCTGCTCCAGGGCGGTCGCGCCGACGCGGGGCTGGTGCAGAACGGCAGCGGTCAGGCGCGCGTCGAGGGGACGGTCTCGGTGCGCGACCTGCCGGCGGTCGCCGAGATGGTGGCCGACGCCGGAGGCGAGGTCGAGGACGGCTCGGCCATCCTGGCCCGCACGCTGTCCGCCGACTCCAACGGCCGATCGCGCGCCCATCTCGGCGGTGCGTCGGTGCCCGCCTCGGTGCTGGCGGCGCTGGGCGAACGGCTGGTCACCGTGCACGGCCAGTCCGAGCAGCACCGGCTGCGCCTCCCGGCGGCCCAGCGCGATGCGCTGGACCGGTTCGCGGGGGAGCCCGTGGCGACCCTGCTCGCCGACTACCGCCCGGCCCACCGGCGGCTGGCCGCCGCCCGCGCCGAGCTGGACGACCTCACCGCGCGCGATCGCGAGCGCGCCCGCGAGATCGACGGGCTGCGGCTCGGCCTCGACGAGATCGGAGGCGTCGTGCCCGTCGCCGGCGAGGACGACGCGCTCCGTCAGGAGGAGGACCGGCTGGCCCACGCCGAGGCGCTGCGCACCGCGGCCGCGCAGGCGCACGCGGCGCTGGCCGGCGAGGCGGAGGCAGCCGAGTCCGCCGGTGACGTGACCGCGCTGGCCGCGGCCGCGCGATCGGTGCTGGACACCGTGCGCGGCCACGACCCGGCACTGGCGGCCCTCGCCGACCGCGCGGCCGAGCTGTCCTACGTCGCCGCCGACCTCGCTCTCGACCTCGCCGCCTACTCCGACAGCGTCGAGGTCGATCCGGCCCGGCTGGCGGCCGTCCAGGACCGGCGGGCGGCGGTGACCGCGTTGACCCGCAAGTACGGCCCCACCGTCGACGACGTGCTGGCCTGGTCGGAGCAGGCCGCGAACCGGCTGCTGGAGCTCGAGACCGCCGACGACCGGATCGAGCAGCTGCGGGCCGAGGTGGACACGTTGGGCGAGCGGCTGGCGGCGCTGGCGCCCCGGCTGTCCGCGGCCCGTACGACGGCAGCCGCCACGCTGTCCGAACGGGTCACCGACGAGCTCGCGGCGCTGGCGATGCCGCACGCCCGCCTGCAGGTCGACGTGCGCAGCACCGACGGACTCGGCCCCGACGGCGCCGACGAGGTGGAGATCCTGCTGGCCGCCAACCCCGGCGCGCCCGCCCGCTCCCTCGCCCGGGGGGCCAGCGGCGGCGAGCTGTCCCGGGTGATGCTCGCGCTCGAAGTGGTGCTGGCCGACACCGTCGACGTCCCGACGTTCGTCTTCGACGAGGTCGACGCCGGCATCGGTGGCCGCGCCGCCGTGGAGGTCGGCCGTCGGCTGGCCCGGTTGGCCCGCCGCGCACAGGTGCTCGCGGTCACGCACCTGCCGCAGGTCGCTGCCTTCGCCGACCGGCACTACGTCGTGGACAAGTCCGACGACGGCTCGGTGACCACCAGCGGGGTGCACGCGCTCGACTCCGAGGGGCGGGTGCGCGAGCTGTCCCGGATGCTCGCCGGTCTGGAGGAGTCGAGCACGGCCGCCGCCCACGCCGAGGAGCTGCTCTCCCTGGCCGCCGCGGACCGCGCCGGCGACTGACACCCGACCTGATTCCCGACTGATTCCCGACCTGATTCCGGCCTGACTCCTGGCTCGGCGCGCCGCGGGCCGACGTCCGACGGCCCCGCCCGGCACCGTGGCAGGCTCGGGCAGGTCATGAGACTCCACACCCTGCGCCGTCCCCGTACCGTCTCCCTGCCCGGCGTGACCGGCACCGCCCGGCTCGACCGGCGCACCCTGCACCTGGCCAAACGGCTGCGCCCCGGCGACATCGCCGTCATCTCCCACGTCGACCTCGACCGGGCCAGCGCCGAGGCGCTGCTGGACTGCCGGGTGGCGGCCGTGGTCAACGCCGCCGAGTCGATGTCGGGCCGGTACCCGAACCTCGGACCGGAGGCGCTGGCGGCCGCGGGCGTCCCGCTGGTCGACTCCGTCGGACCCGACGTGCTGACCCGGCTGACCGACGGCGACCTGGTGCGCGTCCACGACGGCGGCGTGTACGTGGGGGACGACCTGGTCGCCGAGGGTGACGTCCTCACCGCCGACGTCGTCGCGGTCCGTAAGGACGCGGCCCGGGACGGCCTGACCGCACAGCTCGAGGCGTTCACCCTCGACGCGGCCGAGCACCTGCGCCGCGAGCACGAGCTGCTGCTCGACGGCGTGGGGATCCCGGATCTCACGACCCAGGTCCGTGGCCGCGAGGTGGTCGTGGTGTCCGCCACCCACGAGCACGTCGCCGACCTGCGAGCCCTGCGCGGCTACCTACGAGACCGGCGACCGGTGCTGGTGGGTGTCGAGGGCGGCGCGGACGCGCTGCGCACGGCAGGGCACACCCCCGACCTCGTCGTCGGCGACCTGGACGAGATCTCCGACGCGTCGTTGCGCTGCGGCGCCGAAGTGGTCGCCCGGGTAGGGCATGAGGCGCTCGTCGGGCACCGAGAGCGGCTCGAGCGGCTTGCCGTGGAGCCCGTCGTCTTCTCGACCTCCGGGCGCAGCCAGGACGCCGCGCTGCTGCTTGTCGATGCCGCTGGCGCCGACGTGATCGTCACCGCCGGCTCGGCGCCGGGCCTGGTCGAGCTGTTCGACGAGGGGCGCGCGGCCATGGCCAGCAGCGTCCTCACCCGGATGCGGGTCGGACCCCGGCTGCTGGAGGCGAGGTCCGCGGCCCGGCTGCACGGCAGTCGGCTGCGCCCCTGGCACCTGGTGGCGCTCGTCCTCGCCGGCCTGCTGGCGATCGCGGTGGCCGTCTCCGCGACACCCGTCGGGGCGGAGTGGACCGACACCGCCTCGGCGCACTGGCACGACTTCGTCACCTACCTCCAGGGGCTCGTCACATGATCGACTTCCGCTACCACGTCGTCTCCCTGGTGGCGCTGTTCCTCGCGCTCGCCGCCGGGATCGCCCTCGGGGCGGGTCCGCTGCAGGGTGACGTGGAGGGCCGGCTTGCCGGGGTCAGCAGTGACTCCGGCTCGGCCAGCCTGGAGTCCGACCTCGCCGACGCCGAGCGGCTCGGCGACTTCCAGTCCGCCTACGGCGCCGACACCGCCTCGCTCGTGCTCGGCGGCCGGCTGGACCGTACGTCGGTGTCGATGCTGGTGCTGCCCGGCGCCGACCCGGAGGTCGTCCGTGACCTCACCAAGGCCCTCGCCGCCGCCGACGCCAACCTGGTCTCGACCGTGACGGTGGCACCCGACCTCGTCGACCCCGCCAACCGCCAGCTCGCCGAGGGCCTCGCCCAGCAGGTCCTCGACGGCGTCGACGGCGCGACCGGCGCCGACGGCGCTACCAGCTACACCCTCGTGGGCAGCGCCCTCGGCCGGGCGTTCCTGACCCACTCGCCCGACGCGGACCCGCAGGACAGCTCCTCGGGCAGCATCCAGGCCGCCTTCGAGGAGGCGAGCATGGTCTCGGTCGACGGAGTGGTGGGCGGCCGGGCCCAGCTGGCCCTGGTCGTGGCGGGTGACCCGCGAGACGACGCGCCGGACGGCGAGAGCGACGTGGTGACCGACCTGGTCGCCGGCCTCGACGCAGCGGTCGGCGGCACCGTGGTCGCCGGGACCCTCGACTCGGCCTCGGACGGCGCGCTCGCAGCGGTCCGCGACTCCGACCTCACGGCCGAGGTGTCCACCGTGGACCCGGTCGAGACCGGCACCGGCCAGGCGGTGGCCGTCCTCGCGCTGGCGGACCAGGCGGCCGGGCGTGTCGGCCAGTACGGGGTCGACGGCGCGGACGGCGCGCTGCCGGACCTCGCGCAGGACTGACGGCGGCACTGATACGGTCGAACCCCGTGGAGGGCCATTCGTCCAACCAAGACCACGGGAGTCCCCTTGGCCGGTAGCGGGTCTACCAAGCACCTGTTCGTGACCGGCGGCGTCGCCTCGTCGCTCGGCAAGGGTCTGACCGCCTCCAGTCTCGGCCGGCTGCTGAAGTCGCGCGGCCTGCGGGTCACCATGCAGAAGCTGGACCCCTACCTCAACGTCGACCCCGGGACGATGAACCCGTTCCAGCACGGCGAGGTCTTCGTGACCAACGATGGTGCGGAGACCGACCTCGACATCGGCCACTACGAGCGGTTCCTCGACGTCGACCTGTCCGGGCGGGCCAACGTGACCACCGGGCAGGTCTACAGCGAGGTCATCGCCAAGGAGCGCCGCGGCGACTACCTCGGCGACACCGTCCAGGTGATCCCGCACATCACCAACGAGATCAAGGACCGGATCCGGGCGATGGCCGGGCCCGACGTCGACGTCGTGATCACCGAGATCGGCGGCACCGTCGGCGACATCGAGTCGCTGCCGTTCCTCGAGGCCGCCCGCCAGGTGCGCCACGACGTGGGTCGCGACGCCTGCTTCTTCCTGCACGTGTCCCTGGTTCCGTACATCGGCCCGTCTGGCGAGCTGAAGACCAAGCCGACCCAGCACTCGGTCGCGGCGCTGCGCTCGATCGGCATCCAGCCCGACGCCGTCGTCTGCCGGGCCGACCGCGAGATCCCCGCCGGCGTGAAGCGCAAGATCTCCCTGATGTGCGACGTCGACACCGAGGCGGTCGTGGCCGCCGTCGACGCGCCGTCCATCTACGACATCCCGAAAGTGCTGCACTCCGAGGGCCTGGACGCCTACGTCGTGCGCCGGTTGTCGCTCCCGTTCCGCGACGTCGACTGGACCCGCTGGGACGACCTGCTGCACCGGGTGCACGAGCCCGACGAGGACGTGACGGTGGCGCTGGTCGGCAAGTACATCGACCTGCCCGACGCCTACCTCTCCGTCGCCGAGGCGCTGCGCGCCGGCGGTTTCCACCACAGTGCCCGGGTGACCCTGCGCTGGGTCGCCTCCGACGAGTGCGCCACGCCTGAGGGTGCGGCCAAGGCGCTCGCCGACGTCGACGCGATCTGCGTGCCCGGAGGTTTCGGCATCCGCGGCATCGAGGGCAAGGTCGGGGCGCTGCGGCACGCGCGCGAACACGGCATCCCGACGCTCGGCCTGTGCCTCGGCCTGCAGTGCATGGTGATCGAGTTCGCCCGCAACGTCTGCGGGCTGCCCGGGGCCAGCTCGTCGGAGTTCGACGTCGACACCCAGCACCCGGTGATCGCGACGATGGAGGAGCAGAAGGCGTTCGTCGAGGGGGCCGGCGACCTGGGCGGCACCATGCGGCTCGGCCTCTACCCCGCGGCGTTGCGCGAGGGCAGCATCGTGGCCGAGCTCTACGGCCAGACCCTGGTGCAGGAGCGGCACCGGCACCGCTACGAGGTCAACAACGCCTACCGCGAGGCGATGGAGGCGGCCGGACTGGTCTTCAGCGGTACGTCGCCCGACACGCTCCTGGTCGAGTTCCTCGAGCTCCCCCGCGAGACGCACCCCTACTACGTCGCCACCCAGGCGCACCCCGAGCTGCGCTCGCGCCCCACCCGCGCGCACCCGTTGTTCGTCGGCCTGGTCGGCGCGGCGCTCACCCGCCAGCGCGAGCTGCGGCTGCCGGTCGACGAGGCCGCGGCGGGCGACGGTGCGGGCGATGGCACCGGCGACGGTGCCGGCCGGCCGCCGACCGTCTTCGCCGACGTCCGGGCGTGACCGCGCACCCACGGCTGCCCGGACGTCTCTGGCTGCCCGGCGAGCCGCTGGCCGACGCGGTCGAGCACTGGGAGGTCGTCGGCACCTCCCGCCGCTTCGACGGGGGGTTCGTCAGCCTGCGCGAGGACACCGTGCGCGCTCCCGACGGTGACGAGTTCGACCGGGCCGTCGTCGAGCACCACGGCGCGGTCGGCGTGGTGGCGCTCGACGAGGTCGACCGGGTGCTGCTGCTGCTCCAGTACCGGCACGCCGCCGGTCACCGGCTGCTGCAGCTGCCGGCCGGCCTGCTCGACGTCGGCGGCGAGCCGCCCCGCGAGGCTGCGGCCCGCGAGCTGGCCGAGGAGGCGGACCTGGTGGGGGACACCTGGTCTGAGCTGGCGCAGGCCTGGTCGTCGCCGGGCATGACCGACGAGCACTGGCAGCTGTTCGAGGTGCACGACCTCGGGACTGCGCCCGCCGACTCAGTGCCGGAGCGGCAGCACGAGGAGGCCCACATGGAAGCGGTGTGGGTGCCGCTGGGTGACGCCGTCCGCGCCGTGCTGCAGGGCCGGCTCACCGATGCGCTCACCGTGATCGGACTGCTGGCGACCTGGGCACGGCGCACCGGGGCCGACCGCGCGTGAGCACGCTGACCGTCCTCGGCAGCCTCAACGTCGACCAGATCGTCACGGTGCCGGGGCTGCCGGCGGCCGGCGAGACCGTGCTCGCCCGCGACCTGCTCCGTCGCCCGGGGGGCAAGGGGGCCAACCAGGCGGTCGCCGCGGCGCGGGCCGGGGCGAGCGTGCGGATGGTCGGTGCCACCGGCGACGACGAGGGCGGCCGGCTGCTGCGCGCTGCCCTCGTCGACGACGGGATCGACGTCGACGCCGTGCGCCGGGTGCCGGACGCGCCTACCGGGCTGGCCGTGGTGAGCGTGCAGGACGACGGCGAGAACACGATCACGGTCGTCTCCGGTGCCAACGGCCTGGTGGGTGACGACGACGTCCACGCCGCCTGCGAGGGGTTGGACCCGGGCGACACGCTGGTCCTTCAGCTCGAGATCCCGTTGGCCGCAGTCGCCGATGCCGCCCGGCGGGCGGCTGCCGTCGGTGCCCGGGTGCTGCTCAACGCGGCGCCGGCGCCCCGCCCGGACTCCGGCTCCGAGCCGGTGCTCGGCTCCGCGCTGGGCCCGGTCGACGTCCTCGTGGTCAACGAGCACGAGTGCCGGGTGCTGGCCGGTGGGGGCGACGAAGGTCCGCAGCAGGCGGCCGCGGCGCTGGCGGAGGCCCACGACGCCTTGGTGGTGGTCACGCTCGGCGCCCGCGGAGCCGCCTGGACCGCGGGCGGGCCGATCGCCACCCAGCAGGCTCCCGACGTGCGGGCGGTGGACACCACCGGTGCGGGGGACACCTTCACCGGCTACCTCGCCGCGGCGCTGCACGACGGGGCCGACCCGGCCGACGCGGTGCGGCTGGCGGTCACGGCGGCGTCGACGGCGGTCACCCGGCTCGGTGCCCAGGAGGGCATCCCCCGCCGCGCCGACCTCTGAGCAGCCGCTGCGGGCCCGCCAGATCGGCGTTTGGCTGGATCGACCGCAGGGAACGCGACAGCGGCTGGCCCCTCGTGCCAGAGTGACGGCCGTGAAGATCGGCATCCCGCGCGAGGTCAAGAACCACGAGTACCGCGTCGCCATCACGCCGTCAGGCGTGCACGAGCTGGTGGTGCACGGCCACGAGGTCTACGTCGAGGCGGAGGCGGGTGTCGGCTCGTCCATCCCCGACTCCCAGTACGTCGAGGCCGGTGCCAGCATCCTGCCGACGGCCGACGACGTGTGGGGCACCGGCGACCTGATCCTCAAGGTGAAGGAGCCGATCGACTCCGAGTACCACCGGATGCGCGACGGCCAGGCGCTGTTCACGTACCTGCACCTCGCCGCGTCCAAGGACTGCACGGAGGCGCTGCTGGAGCGCAAGGTCACCGGCATCGCCTACGAGACCGTGCAGGCCCCCGACCTGTCGCTGCCGCTGCTGGCGCCGATGAGCGAGGTCGCGGGCCGGCTGGCGCCGCAGGCCGGGGCGTACCAGCTGATGCGCCAGGGCGGCGGCCGCGGCGTGCTGATGGGCGGGGTGTCCGGCGTCTACGCGGCCAAGGTGGTCGTGATCGGCGCCGGGGTCTCGGGCATGAACGCCGCTGCCATCGCCCTCGGCATGCAGGCCGAGGTGCTGCTGCTGGACCGGAACATCGAGCGGCTGCGGCAGGCAGACCGCATCTACCAGGGCCACCTGCAGACGGTCGCGTCGAACACCTACGAGATCGAGCGGGCCGTGCTGGACGCCGACCTGGTGATCGGCGCTGTCCTGGTGCCGGGTGCCAAGGCGCCGACGCTGATCTCCAACGACCTGGTGTCGCGGATGCTGCCGGGCAGCGTCCTGGTCGACATCTCCATCGACCAGGGGGGCTGCTTCGAGGACTCCCGGCCGACCACGCACGCCGAGCCGACCTACACGGTCCACGAGTCGGTCTTCTACTGCGTCGCGAACATGCCGGGTGCGGTGCCGCACACCTCGACCTACGCCCTCACCAACGTCACGCTGCCCTACGCGGTGGCGCTCGCCGACAAGGGCTGGCAGCAGGCCATGCGCGACGACCACAGCCTGGCACTCGGGCTCAACACGCACGCCGGTGCCATCACCAACGGGCCGGTCGCGGAGGCGCACGGGCGCGAGCACGTGGAGCTCGCGGAGGTGCTCGGCTGAGCCGCTCGCCGCTGGCCGCGTCCGTCGCGGGCTACCTCGACCACCTGGTGGTCGAGCGCGGGCTGGCCCGCAACAGCGTGCAGTCCTACCGCCGCGACCTCCGTCGCTACACCGAGTTCCTGGCGGGGGAGGGGGTCGACGACGCGACGGAGGTCCGCGAGGAGCACGTGGCCGGTTTCCTGGCCCGGCTTCGCACCGGCGACGAGGAGCATCCGCCGCTGTCCGCGGGCAGCGCCGGCCGGGCGGTGGTGGCGGTGCGCGGGTTCCACCGGTTCCTGCTGCGCGAGGGCACCACCGAGACCGACGCCGCTGCCGCGGTACGCCCGCCCAGCCCGCCGAAGCGACTGCCCAAGGCACTGCCGGTCTCCGATGTCGAGGCGATCCTGGAGGCGGCGGGCTCGGCCGGCACCACGCTGGCGCTGCGCGACCGGGCGCTGCTCGAGCTGCTGTACGGCACCGGCGCCCGGATCTCCGAGGCGGTCGGCCTCGACGTCGACGACCTCGACCTGGCCGCTGCCGGGCCGGGCTCCGACGGGGGAGCCGTGCTGCTGCGCGGCAAGGGCGGGCGGCAGCGGGTGGTGCCCGTCGGCTCGTACGCCGCCACAGCGCTGGACGCCTACCTGGTGCGGGCCCGGCCCGAGCTGGTGGCCACCGGCTCGGGGACGCCGGCGGTGTTCCTCAACGCCCGCGGCGGCCGGCTGTCGCGGCAGAGCGCCTGGGCGGTGCTGGCCAAGGCGGCCGAGCGGGCCGGGGTGACCGGTGACGTCTCGCCGCACACCCTGCGGCACTCCTTCGCCACCCACCTGCTCGACGGCGGCGCCGACGTCCGGGTGGTCCAGGAGCTGCTCGGCCACGCCTCGGTGACCACCACCCAGGTCTACACGCTGGTGACCGTCGACCGCCTCCGCGAGGTCTACGCCACCGCCCACCCCCGCGCCCTGTCCTGACCGGCCGCCCGATCCCGACCTGCCCCACGCTTCCCAACCCGCTGCCGTTTTCGCAGCCTTGGCTGCGAAAACCCCGGTGACCCAGCGCTGTAGCGCTGGGAGAGCGTGGTTTTCGCCGGGGCAGCGCGGCCGGATTACAGTCGAGACGTGATGTTTGCCGGCGTCGTGCTCGCGGGCGGGCGGTCCACCCGGATGGGAACCGCCAAGGCCGCGCTGCCCTGGCACGGCTCCACCCTGCTCCGACGCACGGTGGGCGTGGTGGCCCGCGGCACCGGCGGCCCGGTCGTCGTGGTCCGCGCTCCCGGTCAGCCGCTGCCGTCGCTGCCCGCCGACGTCGACGTGCAGGACGACCCGTACGAGGGTCAGGGCCCGCTGCAGGGCCTGGCAGTCGGCCTGCATGCGCTCGAGGGCGTCGCGGACGCGGCGTTCTGCTGTTCCACCGACCTGCCGTTCCTGCACCCCGCGTTCGTCCGTCGGGTCGTGGCCGCGATCGGCGAGCACGACGTCGTGCTGCCGATGGCCCGCGGCCACCGGCAGCCGCTCGCCGCCGCGTACCGCCCCGCGCTCGCCGCGATCGTCGACGAGCTGCTGGCCGAGGGCGTACGCAAGCCGGCGTTCCTGTTCGACCGCTGCCGGGTGCTCCGGCTCGACGACGAGGCGCTGCTCGACGACAGGGCGCTGGCCGCCGCCGACCCGACGCTCGAGTCGGTGGTCAACGTCAACGATCGCGAGGACTACGACCGGGCCCTTGCCCGGCCCGCCCCGGAGGTACGCGTCGAGCGCTTCGGCCACCTCGCCGACGGCCACCGCGGTGCCCGGACGGTCCGCGCCGCCACCATCGGGGCGGCTGCCGGCGCGATCGGGCTCAACCTCGACCGGCACGTGGTCGCGGCACTCGAGGGCGACTGGGTGACCCGTGACACCGGCACGCCGTTGGTCGCGGGCGACGCCGTGAGCTTCCTGGCCGCGGACGCGGGGGGTTGAGCGCCGAATGAGCCCGATGACTGTGGTGACGGCACCGTGAGCCCCGGCGGGTACTTCGGGCGAGCCCTCGTCGTCGACGTGAGCACCGGCGACAGCCGGGTCCTTCCGCTCTCCGACCGGGTGCTGCGCGACCACCTCGGGGGCGCCGGACTGGGAGCCTGGCTGATGACCGAGCTGGCGCCGACGGGGGTCGACCCGCTGGCTCCCGAGGCACCGCTCGCGTTCTGCTTCTCGCCCCTGGTGGGCACCCCGCTCACGACCAGCGCGAAGTTCGCGGTCGTCGCGAAGTCGCCGCTGACCGGCCTGCTCACCGACGCGCTCGCCTCCAGCCACTTCGCGATCTCGGGCAAGCTGACCGGTCACGACGCGATCGTCGTCCAGGGTGCGTGCGCCGAGCCCACGGTGCTGCTCGTCGACGGCGACGGTGCCCGCCTCGAACCGGCCGACGACGTCTGGGGGCTCTCCGCCGCCGATGCCGAGAAGGCGCTGCGCGAACGGCTCGGCGGCGGCTGGCGGATCGCGGCGATCGGGCCGGCGGGCGAGCGGCAGGTGCGCTACGCCACGGTCTCGCACGACGGCCGGCACGCGGGGCGGGGTGGCCTCGGCGCCGTGCTGGGGGCCAAGCGGGTCAAGGCGGTGGCCGTGCGGGCGGCGACCAAGGTCGCGCCGCACGACCAGGCCGGCGTGCTGGCGGCCGCGCGTGACCTGCGGCAGCGGTCGTTCGGCAAGGCCACCGCCAAGTACCGCGAGCTCGGCACACTGGCCAACCTGCTCGCCTTCAACGCCCTGTCCACGCTGCCGACCCGCAACTTCACCGCGGCGACCTTCGAGCAGGCACCACAGCTCGCCGCCGAGGACCTCTCCTCGATGCGCAAGGTGGCCCGCAACAGCTGCGCGTCGTGCTCGATCGGGTGCGAGCACATCTACAAGTCCAAGGGCGGCAAGACGGCCCGCGTCGAGTACGAGAACGTCTTCGCGCTCGGCCCCATGTGCGGGGTCTCGGACACCGACGACGTGCTGGCCGCCAGCGGGCGTTGCGACGAGCTCGGCCTGGACACCATCTCGGCGGGCGGCACCATCGCCTGGGCGATGGAGTGCGCCGAGCGCGGCCTGATCGACGCTCCCTGGCTCCGGTTCGGCGACGGTGCTGCGCTGCTGCGGGCGCTGGACGAGATCGGGGCGGGCACCGGCATCGGGCCGTTGCTCGCCCAGGGCTCGCGGCACGCGGCGGAGGTCGTCGGGGGCGGTTCGGCCGACTTCGCCCCGCACGTCAAGGGCATGGAGATGCCGGGCTACGAGCCGCGCACCCTGCACGCGATGGCGCTGGGGCTCGCGGTCAACGCCCGCGGTGCCGACCACAACCGGTCCGGCGCGTACGAGGCCGACCTGTCCGGCGACCTCGATCGGCTCGACGGTGGCAACGCGCACGTGCTGGCGGCGATCGAGACCGAGGACCGCGCCGCGATCATGGACTCGATGATCCTGTGCAAGTTCCTGCGCGGGGTCTTCACCGAACCGTTCGACGAGTGGGCCGCGTTGCTGCGCGTCGTCACCGGATGGGACATCGACGGCGCCGAGCTGCGTGCGACCGCGCAGCGCATCGTCCTGCTCAAGCGGGCCTACAACCTGCGTGAAGGCTGGACCCCCGCCGACGACTGGCTGCCCGAACGGCTGCTCACCGAGTCGGTCGAGGTCGGCTCGGGGCGGGTGGCGCGGCTGACCCGGGAGCGGCTGCGCGGCATGATCGACGCCTACTACGTCGCCCGCGGGCTCGACCCGGCCGGTCGACCGCTGGTGCCGGCCGGAGCAGCGGGGGGCGGCGACGGGTGAGAGGCTGGCCGACATGACCATGACCGCGGATCGGTCGGAGCAGCAGGTCCGCACGGTCACGCTCACGCTCGACGGGCAGGAGCTGACCGTCCCCGAGGGCACCACGATCTATACCGCCGCACGCGACGCGGGGATCGACATCCCGGTGCTGTGCCACGACGAGCGCTACGACCCGGTGGGCGTCTGCCGGATGTGCGTGGTCGAGACCGGCGGTCGCGCGTACGCCGCGGCCTGCGTGCGGCCCTGCGAGGACGGCATGGAGGTCACCACCACCTCCGACGAGATCGAGCGCAGCCGGGCCACGCTCACCGAGCTGCTGGTGGTCGACCAGCCGGCCCGCGAGGACGACCCCAAGCAGACGACCACCGGCGACAACCTGCTGCTCGAGCTGGCCGACGTCTTCGGCACCACCCGCGACGCACTGCCCAACGGCTCCGGGCGCGGCACCGACGTGTCCAACCCGGTCATCGCGGTCGACCACGACTCCTGCATCATGTGCGACCGCTGCGTGCGGGCCTGTGACGACATCCAGGGCAACGACGTGATCGGGCGCACCGGCAAGGGGTACGAGTCCCGGATCTCCTTCGATCTCGACGACCCGATGGGCTCGTCGTCGTGCGTCACGTGTGGCGAGTGCGTGGCGGCGTGCCCGACCGGCGCGCTCACCAACAAGCCGATCAACGACGTGGCGATCCGGCCACGCACCGAGCTCGACGCCGTCGAGAGCGTCTGCCCCTACTGCGGGGTCGGCTGCGCCATCACCTACTTCGTCGACCGCGACAAGGGCGCCATCGCCTTCGCCGAGGGTCGCGAGCAGCCCGGCTCGCGCGGTCGGCTGTGCGTCAAGGGCCGGTACGGCTGGGACTACGCAGCTTCGCCGCAGCGACTCACGACCCCGCTGATCCGGGTCGACGCCGCGTACCCGAAGGGCCCGCTGTCCGGCGACGTGCGGGGCGAGTCCGACAAGGACGGCGGCAAGGCCCGCAAGCGCCGCAAGCCGGGCGGGCTGGTGCCGTACGAGGAGGTGCTGCCGCACTTCCGCGAGGCGAGCTGGGACGAGGCGCTCGACCTGGTGGCGTCCAGGCTGAGCGGCATCCTCGCCGAGCACGGCGACGGATCGCTGGCCGGCTTCGGCTCGGCAAAGTGCAGCAACGAGGAGGCGTACCTGTTCCAGAAGCTGGTGCGCACCGGCTTCCGCAACAACAACGTCGACCACTGCACCCGGCTCTGCCACGCGTCCAGCGTCGCCGCGCTCTTCGAGGGGATCGGGTCCGGTGCGGTGTCGACGACGTACGGCGACGTGCTCAACTCCGACGTCGCGATCATCACCGGCAGCAACGCCACCGCCAACCACCCGGTGGCCTCGTCGTTCTTCAAGCAGGCCAGGCGGCGCGGCACGACGGTGATCTACATCGACCCGCGGGCCGGCAAGGTGGCCGACCACGCCGACATCTTCTGCCAGCTCAAGCCCGGCACCGACGTGGCGTTCTACAACGCGCTGATGCACGAGATCATCCGGCTCGACCTGGTCGACTCCGACTTCGTCGCCGAGCGCACGTCCAACTACGAGGCGCTCGCCGAGACGGTCGCCGACTACCCGCCGGAACGCGCCGAGCAGATCACCGGGGTGCCCGCCGACGTGATCCGCCGGGTCGCCCGGATCTGGGGCGAGGCCAACGCGGGCGTCATCTTCTGGGGCATGGGGATCTCGCAGCACACCACGGGGACCGACAACGCCCGCTGCCTGATCGCGATGTGCTCGATCACCGGCAACGTCGGCAAGCCTGGCACCGGCCTGCACCCGCTGCGCGGCCAGAACAACGTGCAGGGTGCCTCCGACTCCGGACTGATCCCGATGTTCCTGCCCGACTACCAGGGCGTCGACTCCGACGACAAGCGGCGCATGTTCGAGTCGGCATGGGGCACCGAGCTCGACCCCAACCGCGGCCTGACCGTCACCGAGATCATCGGGTCGGTGCTCAAGGGTGGCGTGCGCGGGATGTACATGATGGGGGAGAACCCGTTCCTGTCCGATCCCAACATCAACAAGGTACGCAAGGCCCTGTCGGCGCTGGACTTCCTGGTGGTGCAGGACATCTTCATCACCGAGACGGCTGAGTTCGCCGACGTCATCCTGCCGGCGACGTCCTACCTCGAGAAGGACGGCACCTACACCAACACCGACCGTCGGGTGCAGCTCGGCCGCAAGGTGCTGGACCCTCCGGGGGAGGCCCGTGCCGACTGGATCATCACGCAGGAGATCGCCCACCGGATGGGCCTCGGCTGGTCGTACGAGTCCCCGCGGGAGGTCTTCGAGGAGATGGTGGAGCTGATGCCCAGCTACACCAACCTCAGCTACGACAACCTCGGGTCCGCCGGCAAGCTGTACCCGAACTCAGACCCCGAGCACAGCGACGGCACCGTGGTGATGTTCGACGAGCGGTTCAACACCGACGACGGGCTGGCGCACCTGGTGCCTGCCGAGTGGCTCCCGGCCCGCGAGCTGCCCGACGACGAGTACCCGTTCGTGCTCAACACCGGGCGGCTGCTCGAGCACTGGCACACCGGCTCGATGACGCGACGCTCGTTCGCGCTGGACGCCATCGCGCCCAAGGCGGAGGTCTACGTCCACCCCGGCGACGCCGCACGGCTTGGCCTGCGCGACGGTGAGCTGGCCGTGGTCTCCTCGCGGCGCGGGCGGATCGAGCTCGCCGTGCGGGTGTCGGAGCGGGAGGCGGCCGGCAACGTCTTCATCCCGTTCCACTTCCGCGAGGCGGCGGCCAACCTTCTCACCACGGACGAGATCGACCCGGTCGGCAAGATCCCCGAGTTCAAGTTCTGCGCCGTCGCCCTGGCACCGGTCACCGAGGCGGGCGTGTGACCGCCGGCACCGACCCCGGGTGGCCCCCCGTCCCGGGCGTGGAGGCTCGCGCGGGCAAGTTCCCGGGGCCGAGCCTGATCCCGGCACTCAACGCCATCCAGGAACGGCTCGGCTGGCTGCCCCGCGAAGAGCTGGCGACGCTGTCGCGCGACACCCGCCGGCCGCTGTACGAGATCCAGGGTCTGGTGTCGTTCTACCCGCACTTCCGGTCCGAGCCGCCGCCCGAGGTGGCGCTGCACGTGTGCCACGACCTGACCTGCTGGCTGCGCGGCGGAGACGACCGGATCGCCGGACTGCGCGAGCGGTACGGCGAGGGTGGCCCGGACGCCACCGGCGTCGAGCTGGTCGAGGTGTCCTGCCTCGGTCGCTGCGACACCGCACCCGCGGTGGCGGTCAACGACGTCCCCGGCCACGTGGACGACGTCGAGTCACTGGTCGCGCAGGCCCGGCTGCGCACCGCCGAGCAGGAACCGGAAGGCCCGCCGGCCGGACGGCGGGAGACGCCCTGGCCGAACGACCCGTACGGCCCCGACGAGGAGCGTTACCGGGTGCTGCGGGCGCTGCTCGCGGGCGACCTGGCCGGCGACGCGGTGGTGCAGTCCCTGAAGGACTCCGGGCTGCGCGGGATGGGCGGCGCCGGCTTCCCGACCGGCAAGAAGTGGGAGCTGGTCGCGGGGCAGGAGGCCACGCCCAAGTACGCCGTCTGCAACGCCGACGAGTCCGAGCCCGGCACGTTCAAGGACCGGCAGATCCTCAGCGACCAACCGCACCTGGTGCTCGAGGGACTGCTGCTCGGCATGGTGGTGGTCGGCGCCGAGGAGGGCTTCGTCTTCATCCGGCACGAGTACGGCCCGGAGAACGTCCTGCTCCAGGGCGAGATCGACCGGCTGCGCAACGAGGGGCTGGTGGGCGACGACGTCCTCGGCACCGGCCGACGGCTCCAGGTGGAGGTGTTCGTGTCTCCCGGCGGCTACATCCTGGGCGAGGAGTCGGCACTGCTGGAGTGCATGGAGGGGCACCGCGGCGAGCCCCGCAACAAGCCTCCGTTCCCCGGCATCTACGGGTTGTGGGGCAAGCCGACGCTGATGAACTCGGTCGAGACCTTCGCCGACGTCCCCGTCATCGTCGAGCGCGGTGCCTCGTGGTGGCAGGACCAGGGCGCGGGCGACTCCGTCGGCCTCAAGTTCTTCGCGGTCTCCGGCGACGTTGCGAGTCCGGGCGTCTACTGCGTCCCGATGGGTACCACCGCCCGCCAGCTGCTGGACCAGGCCGGCGGGGTGTCGGACGGCCGCGACCTGGCCGCGGTGCAGCCCGGCGGTGCCTCGTCCAACTTCCTCGGGCCGGACAGCCTCGACGTGCCGCTCGACTTCGACAGCCTGGCGGAAGCCGGATCGATGCTGGGGTCGGGGGCGCTGGTGGCGCTGGCCGAGGGCACCGACCTGCTCGCCGCCGCGACGAACACGCTGCGCTTCTTCCGCAACGAGTCGTGCGGCAAGTGCGTGCCGTGCCGGGTGGGGTCGCACAAGGCGCACCAGGTGCTCACCGAGGCGCTGGCCGGCGACGGGCTCGACGAGCAGGGCGAGGAGCAGCTGCTCGAGCTCGAGCGGACGCTGCGCAAGACCTCGATCTGCGGTCTCGGCCAGGTCGCGCTGGGGCCCGTGGCCAGCGTGCTCGGGCTGCAGCGCGGGGGCACGGCAGTGCGGCCGCACCCGCGGCCCGAGCCGTCCGGCCAGCAGCCCGGTTAGCCGCCGGATGTCCGGCCGGGAGTTCTTCCGCACCCGCACCGTCGCCGAGGCTCTCGCTGCGCTGCCGGGCGGTCGGGTCACGCCTGCCGAGGCGGTTCCCGCCGACGACGCGCTCGGCCGGGTGCCCGTCGACGACGTGCGGGCGACCCACCCGCTGCCAGGCTTCGCTCGCTCCACGGTCGACGGTTTCGCCGTCCGTGCGGCGGACACCTACGGCGCCTCCGAGGCGCTGCCGTCGTACCTCGACCTGGTGGGCGACGTGGCCATGGGACGGGCGCCGGACGTGCAGGTGCGTTCGGGCACGGCGGCCGGGATGCCGACCGGCGGGCCGCTGCCGGACGGTGCCGACGCGGTGGTGATGGTCGAGCACACCCAGCAGACCATGCCGGGCACGGTCGAGGTGGTCCGGCCGGTCGCGCCCGGCGACGGGACGGTGGGAGCCGACGAGGACGTGGCGGCGGGTGCCGTCGTGGCGCCCCTGGGCCGGCCACTGCGCGCGCCGGACCTCGGGATGCTGGCCGCGGCCGGTGTCACCGAGGTCCGCGTGCACCTGCGGCCGGTGGTCGGCATCGTCTCGACCGGCGACGAGGTGGTGCCCCCCGGCACCGACCGGCTCGAGCCGGGGCAGGTGCGCGATGCCACCGCGTCGGCGCTGGCCGCCCTGGTTCAGGGGGCCGGGGGAGTCCCGCGTGGGTACGGGATCGTGCCCGACGACGGCGCCGCGCTGGAGGCGGTGCTCCGGGAGGCCGTCGGCGAGTGCGACGTGGTCGTGGTCTCTGCCGGCTCGTCGGTCGGCGCGCGCGACGAGACCGCCGCGGCGGTCGAGCGGCTCGGCCCGCCGGGCATCGTCTGCCACGGGGTCGCGCTGCGCCCGGGCAAGCCGACGCTGCTGGCGCAGGCGGGCGAGGTGCCCGTCCTGGGGCTGCCCGGCAACCCGCTGTCGGCGCTGGTGGTCTTCCGGCTGCTCGGCGTCCCGCTGGTCCGCCGGGTGGGGGGCTGTTCCCGGGTGCCGCCGGAGCCGAGCACTCGGGCCCGGCTCGCCCGGCAGCTCGCGTCGCTGGCCGGCCGCCGCGATGTCGTGCAGGTCCGTCTCGACGACGACGGTGCCGGTGCGGTCGCGCATCCGGTCTTCGGCGCGTCGGCGCTGCTGTCGGTGCTGACGTCGGCCGACGGCTACCTGGTGGTGCACGAGGACGCCACCGGCCTCGACGCTGGCACCGAGGTCGATGTCACGCTGTACCGGTGATGTGCCGGTGAGCAGCGGGATTCTCGGGTGACGATGGACACCAGCGGGGACAACAGCCCGAACAACAGCGCGGACAACAGCCCGTTCCTGCGCGACGTGCCGCTGGCCGACGCGCTGCGCGGCTGGGTGGACGCGCGGGCCGCGGAGGGCTGCCCGGCGCGGCTGGCATCCGTGCGCGTGCCGGTGGCCGACGCGGTCGGCCGGGTCACCGCGGGGCCGGTCTGGGCCCGGCGGTCGTCGCCGGCGTACGACTCTGCGGCGATGGACGGCCTGGCGATCACTGCCGCGGACACGTTGGGGGCGGGGGAGTCGACGCCGCTGCTGCTCGACCCGGACGCCTACGACGAGGTGGACACCGGGGACCCGATGCCGCCCGGGCGGGACGCGGTCGTGATGCGCGAGCACGTGCACCGCGCCGACGGAGCCGGGGGAGCGGCCGAGATCCGCGCCGCGGTGCCGCCGTACCAGCACGTGCGCTCGATCGGTGAGGACGTGGCCGCTACCGAGCTGCTGCTCCCCGGAGGGCATCGGTTGCGGCCGTTCGACGTGGCGGCGGTGGCCGCCGTGGGGGTCACGGAGGTGTCGGTACGCCGGGCACCGGTGGTCGTCGTCGTGCCGAGCGGCGACGAGATCCGACCGGTGGGCGCGAGGCTGGAGCGGGGGGAGATCCCTGACACCAACTCGCTGATGCTGGCGGCGCAGGCCCGCGAGGTCGGGGCCGAGGCTCGGGTGCGGCCGATCGTGCCCGACGACCCTGACCAGATCGCCGCGGTGCTGCAGGACGCCGCGGCGGAAGCCGACCTGGTGATCGTGGTGGCCGGGTCGAGCGCCGGCCGCGACGACTACACCGCGCGGGTGGTGGAACGCGTCGGCCGGCTGGCGGTGCACGGGGTGGCGGTGCGGCCCGGGCACCCGGTGGTGCTCGGCGTCGTCGACGCGACGCCGGTGCTCGGAGCGCCGGGCTACCCGGTGTCGGCCGCGCTGACCTTCGACATCTTCGCCGCCCCGCTGCTGGCCGAGCTGGAGGGCACCGCTGCGCGGCGGCGTACCACGGTGACCGCCCGGCTGGCCCGCAAGCTCGCTTCGACGATGGGCAGTGACGAGTGGGTGCGGGTACGCCTGGGGCAGGTGGCCGGCCGGGTGGTGGCGACCCCGCTGCCGCGCGGGGCGGGCGTGTTGTCGTCCCTGGTCCGCGCAGACGGGCTGCTGGTGGTGCCCGCCGACCTGGAGGGCCACCACGGCGGCACCGAGGTCGAGGTGCAGCTGCTGCGCGGGCTGGACGAGGTGGCCCGCACGATCGTCGCCATCGGGTCGCACGACCTTGTCCTCGACCTCGCGGCCTCCGCGCTGCGCCAGGTCGACCCGCGGCTCACCCTGGCGTCGTCCAACGTCGGCTCCCTCGGCGGACTGGTGGCACTGCGCGACGGCCTCTGCCACGTCGCCGGCTCGCACCTGCTGGATCCCGAGACCGGGGCCTACACGCTGCCGTACGTCGACCGCGTGCTCGCCGACCATGACGCGGCCGTCATCAGGCTGGTGCACCGCGAGCAGGGCTTCCTGGTGGCCCCTGGCAACCCGCTCGGGCTGTCCGGGGTGGCCGACCTCGCGGGCGACGTGCGCTACGTCAACCGCCAGCGCGGCGCCGGCACCCGGGTGCTGCTCGACCACGAGCTGGCGGCCGCCGAGATCGACCCCGCCGGGATCGAGGGCTACCGCCGCGAGGAGCACACCCACCTGGCCGTGGCCGCCGCGGTGGCCTCCGGTCGCGCGGACTGCGGGATGGCCATCCGGGCCGCCGCCCGTGCCTTCGACCTCGACTTCGTGCCGGTCACCGAGGAGCCCTACGACCTGGTGACGACCGTCCCGGTGCTCGGGACCGGCGTGCTGGACCCACTGCTCGCCCTGCTCACCGACCGCGCCTTCCTGGACACCGTCGAGGCCCTCGGCGGCTACTCCACCGCCGAGTCCGGCCACCGCCTCCGCTGACCCGCTTGACCCCCGCCCGCCCCCACTCCCCGGCCAGGCGGCCGCGGTTTTCGCAGCCCGGGCTGCGAAAACGCCGGTTCCCCAGCGCTGCAGCGCTGGGGGAGCGTAGACATCGCTGGGTCAGCTCGCTGGCTCTGTGACGGACGGGGCCTGTGGTGCGGATGTGACGACGCGCTGGGCGGTACGGCCGACACGCCGGGGTCGCCTCCCGGGCCGGCCCACCCCCCGCGCGTAGCGTCGGGCGCGTCGGCGAAATGTCGACAAGTCACCCCGGAGGCCCCCATGCCCGACGCCCCCACGGCACCGTACGAGGCACCACCGGCCGCACCGAGCCTGCCCGCCGCGCAGTCCCCGGTCGACGCACCGGCGGCACCGCAGGCCCCGTCACCGGTGCCCGACGCACCGCCGCCCGGCGAGCTCGGCCCCACCGGCCGACCGCTGCCCTATCTGCCGGTGCCCCAGCCGCTGGTCCAGCACGGTCCCGCCCGGGTCATCGCGATGTGCAACCAGAAGGGCGGGGTCGGCAAGACCACGACCACGATCAGCCTCGGTGCCGCCCTCGCGGAGTACGGCCGCCGGGTGCTGCTCGTCGACTTCGACCCCCAAGGGTCGCTGTCGGTGGGCCTCGGCTTCAACCCCAACGCGCTGGACGGCACGATCTACAACCTGCTGATGGAGCGGGACGCCCGCATCGACGATGTCATCTGCAAAACCAACGTCGACGGGATGGACCTGCTGCCCTCCAACATCGACCTGTCGGCCGCCGAGGTTCAGCTGGTCACCGAGGTGGCCCGCGAGCAGTCGCTGCTGCGGGTGATTCGCCCCGTGCTCGGCGACTACGACGTGATCCTCATCGACTGCCAGCCGAGCCTCGGCCTGCTGACCATCAACGCCCTCACCGCGGCCGACGGTGTGATCGTGCCGCTGGAGTGCGAGTACTTCGCCCTGCGCGGCGTCGCCCTGCTCACCGAGACCATCGACAAGGTCACCGAGCGGCTCAACCCGCGGCTGCGCGTCGAGGGCCTGCTCGGCACCATGTTCGACGGCCGCACCCTGCACGGACGCGAGGTGCTCAAGACGCTCGTCGACGGGTGGGGCGACGCGGTCTTCCACACCGTGATCCGGCGGACCATCAAGTTCTCCGACTCCACCGTCGCCGGCGAGCCGATCACCTCGTACGCGCCCGGCTCGGCCGGTGCCGAGTCCTACCGGCAGCTGGCCAGGGAGGTGCTCGCACGGTGTCACGAAGGGTGAGCCTGCCCGGGGCGGACGAGCTGTTCCGCCCCACCCAGGACGGCGAGGAGCCGTCCCCGCCCAAGCCGACCGTCGTCCCCGATCCCCCTGAGGCATCGGAGGCGCCGGCGGGAGCCGGGGGAGCGCCGCAGCAGCGGCCGGGTGCGACACGACGAGAAGATGACGGTGTACGTGACCGCCGACGAGCTGCTCGACCTCGAGCACGCCCGGCTGTCGCTGCGCCGCGCGCACGGCATCGCGGTCGACCGCGGACGACTGGTCCGCGAGGCGATCTCGATCGTGCTGGCCGACCTCGACGAACGGGGGGCCGACTCCGACCTGGTCGGCCGGCTGGCACCCTCGTGACGGTGACGACCGCCGACCCTGGTCCCGACGCGGCCGGCGCGGCGGTCGCCGGCCCGCCACCGGACGGCTTCGCGGTCCACCTGGACAACTTCGAGGGCCCCTTCGACCTGTTGCTGGGCCTCATCGCCAAGCACGAGATGGACGTCACCGAGGTGGCGCTGTCGCGGGTCACCGACGAGTTCATCGCCCACCTCAAGCAGATGGGCCCCGATCTCGAGCAGACCACCCAGTTCCTCGTCGTGGCGGCCACGCTGCTCGACCTCAAGACCGCCCGGCTGCTCCCGGCCGGTGACGTCGAGGACGAGGACGACCTCGCGCTGCTCGAGGCCCGCGACCTGCTGTTCGCCCGGCTGCTGCAGTACCGCGCCTTCAAGCAGGTGGCGGGTGCCTTCGGCGACCGGCTCGCCGAGCAGTCCCGCCGGCACCCGCGCGCCGTCGGCCTCGACGAGCAGTTCGCCAGCCTGCTGCCCGAGGTCGTGCTGACGCTCGGCCTGGACGAGTTCGCCGCCCTCGCGGCCCGGGCGCTCGCCCCACGCCCGGTGCCGATCATCGGCCTGGGCCACCTGCACGCTCCCCGGGTCAGCGTCCGCGAGCAGGCCACCGTGCTGGTGCACCGGCTGCGTCGGATGCGGCAGACCACGTTCCGTACGCTCGTCAGTGACTCGCCCGACACGCTGACCACGGTGGCGCGCTTCCTCGCGCTGCTCGAGCTCTATCGCGAGGGTGCGGTCTCGTTCGAGCAGGTGAGCGCGCTCGGCGAGCTGCACGTGCGGTGGACGGGTGACGACGACGGCGAGGTCGAGGTCTCGGAGGAGTACGACGATGAGTGAGCTGCGACCGGCCCTCGAGGCCGTGCTGATGGTGGCCGACCAGCCGCTCGACCCGCGAACGCTCGCCGCCGCCGTCGGCTACCCCGAGCCCGACGTCGTGGCGGCGCTGACCGCGCTGGCGAGCTCCTACGACGACGAGGGCCGGGGCTTCGAGCTGCGCGAGGTGGGCGGCGGCTGGCGGTTCTTCACCCGCGCGGAGCACGCCGACGCGGTGGAGCGGTTCGTGCTCGACGGCCAGCAGGCCCGGCTGACGCAGGCGTCCCTGGAGACGCTGGCGGTCGTCGCCTACCGACAGCCGGTCAGCCGGGGCCGGGTGTCGGCGATCCGCGGCGTCAACGTCGACGGGGTCATGCGCACGCTGCTGACCCGTGGACTGGTCGAGGAGGCCGGCACCGAGCCGGTGTCCGGGGCGGTCCTGTACCGCACGACCGCGCACTTCCTGGAGCGGATGGGTCTGACCGGCCTCGACCAGCTCCCCGAGCTCGCGCCGTACCTGCCGCCCGACGACGAGGCGCAGGACCTCGTCGACAGCGGCATGCACGCGTGAGCGAACAGGTCCGCCTGCACAAGCTGCTCGCCCAGTCCGGTGTGGCGAGCCGTCGCAAGTGCGAGGAGCTGATGCTCGCCGGCAAGGTCGAGGTCGACGGCGAGGTTGTCACCCGGCTGGGCACGACCGTCGATCCCACCCGCGCCGTGATCCGGGTCGACGGCCGCCGGCTGCCCCCGGTCGGGCCGCACGTCTACCTGGTCCTGAACAAGCCCCGCGGGGTGGTCAGCACGATGAGCGACCCG
Organism: uncultured Actinomycetota bacterium; assembly: GCA_963785115.1. GTDB lineage: Bacteria > Actinomycetota > Actinomycetes > Propionibacteriales > Nocardioidaceae > JACCWP01. The sequence continues at coordinate 750,766 of CAWATY010000009.1, read as the reverse complement.
GAGGGCCGACGACACCTGGGAGACCTGGTCGCCGACCGACCCGAGCGGCTGTTCCACGTCGGGCGGCTGGACACCGACACCGAGGGCCTGTTGCTGCTCACCAACGACGGCGAGCTCGCGCACCGACTGGCGCACCCGTCCCATGGCGTGTCCAAGACCTATGTGGCGGAGGTCGACGGCGTCGTCCGCGCAGCGACCAGGCGGCGGCTGCTGGAGGGCGTCGAGCTCGACGACGGGCCGATCGTCTGCGACGCCGTCACCGTGCGGGACGTGCTGCGCAGCGGGTCCCACCCGCGCTCGCTGGTCGAGGTCGTGATCCACGAGGGGCGCAACCGGATCGTGCGCCGGATGCTCGACGCGGTCGGCCACCCTGTCCGCCAGCTGACCCGCACCGGCATGGGTGGGGTCCGGGTGGGCACACTGCGGACGGGACAATGGCGCGAGCTGACCCCGGACGAGCTGGGTGGCCTGCTCGACCTGGTGGGTCTCTGAGCGTGACGAGAACGACAGGAGCGACGAGCAGACATGGCCGTACGGGCGATCCGCGGCGCGACCCAGCTCGAGCAGGACGAGCGCGAGCACCTGCTGGAGCGGACCAGTGAGCTGGTACGCGCCGTGGTGCGTGAGAACGGCGTCTCCAACGACGACCTGATCAGCATCGTCTTCACCGCCACCGACGACGTGCGCTCGGAGTTCCCGGCCTACGCCGCCCGGGTGCTGGGCCTGGTCGACGTACCGTTGATGTGCGCCCGCGAGCTCGAGATCGAGGGGTCGATGCCGCGGGTGGTGCGGTTGCTCATGCACGTCAACACCGACCTAAGCCGCGCCGACGTCACCCACGTCTACCTGCACGGTGCGGCTCGGCTGCGCCGTGACCTCACCCACGTGCAGACCGAGACGGACGGGTCGTGAGCACGCCGGTCGCCGGCGTCCCCGAGCCCGTGCTGGTGATCGGCACCGGCCTGGTGGGCACCTCGGTGGGGCTGGCGCTCAGCGTCTCCGGCGTGCGGGTGCACCTGCACGACGACGACCAGCAGGCCGTCGTGGTCGCGGCCTCGCGCGGGGCCGGCGAGGCAGGTGCGCTCGCCGACGAGCCAGCGGCCGTCGGGCTGGTCGTCGTGGCCGTACCGCCGGCGCACGTCGCCGAGGTGGCCGCGGCCGCCCTGGCCGAGCACCCGGACGCGGTGGTGACCGACGTCGGGAGCATCAAGGCCGAGCCGTTGCGGCTGCTGGGCGGACGGGTCGACGCCGCCGCCCTGTCGCGCTACGTCGGAAGCCACCCGATGGCCGGCAGCGAGCAGTCCGGGCCATGGGCGGCGTCCGGTGAGCTGTTCCGCGGCCGGGCGTGGGCGGTGACCCCGCACCCGGCGGCCGACCCGTCGGCGGTGGCAGCCGTCGAGGCGCTGGCCCGCGCCTGCGGCGCGGGAGTCGTGACGATGAGCCCCGACGAGCACGACCTGGCCGTCGCGCGGGTGTCGCACCTGCCGCACCTGTTGGCGGTGCTCGCGGCGGCCCAGCTGGTCGACGCGCCGGCGGGACACCTCGCGCTGTCCGGGCAGGGGCTGCGGGACGTGACCCGGGTCGCGGCCGGCGACCCCGCGCTGTGGGCGCAGATCCTCGAGGCCAACGCCCCGGCACTGCAGAGCCTGCTCCGCCGCGTCCGGGACGACCTCGACGTGCTGCTGGAGGGCCTCGACGGGGCACCCGAGCCGGCCTTCACGCCGCTGCTGAGCCGCGGCGTCGACGGCACCCGGCGCATCCCGGCCAAGCACGGCGGCCCACCCCGCGCCGACGCCGTGGTGGTGGTCAGCGTGCCCGACCGGCCGGGGGAGCTGGCCCGGCTGTTCGCCGATGCGGGACAATCGGGCGTCAACGTCGAGGACCTGCGGATCGACCACGACCCCGGCCGCCCTGTCGGCCAGGTCGAGCTGGTCGTCCAGACCGCGGCCGCGGACCGTCTCGTCGAGGCGCTCGCGGCCCGCGGCTGGTCGGCCCACCGCTGAGGCCACCGACCGCGCAACCGCTCGTACCCACCGCCTCCGCCCACCGCCTCCGCCCACCGCCAGGGAGCCTGCCGTGCCGCCCATCGATGAGCTCCACCAGCTGGTGGTCGCCGTCGACGGTCCGTCGGGGTCGGGCAAGTCCAGCACCGCCCGCGGCGTCGCCACCGCACTCGGCCTGCGCTACCTCGACACCGGCGCGATGTACCGCGCCGTCACCTGGGGGCTGCTGCAGCGGGGCGTCGACGTGCACGACCCGGCTGCAGTTGCTGAGGCGGCGGTGGAGGTGCGGCTCGCCTCTGGCACCGACCCGGCCGCCCCCACCATCACCGCTGACGGCCAGGACGTCTCCGTCCCGATCCGCGGCCCCGAGGTCACCGCGGCGGTCAGCGCGGTGAGCGCCGTCCCGGCCGTACGCGCCCTGCTGCTGGTCCTGCAGCGCGGTCTGATCGGGACCGGCGGCATCGTGATCGAGGGCCGTGACATCGGCTCGGTCGTCGCGCCGGACGCGGACGTGAAGGTGTTCCTCACCGCCGAGACATCGGCGCGCGCGCAACGCCGAGCGGCGCAGGACGGGAGTCCCGCCTCCGCACACGCCGCCACGGCGGCCGACCTGGAGCGGCGCGACCGGCTCGACTCCGGCCGTGCGGTGTCGCCGCTGCTCATCGCCGACGACGCGATCGTGCTCGACACCACCGGGCTGACGCTCGAGCAGGCGGTCGACGAGATCGTGACACTGGCCCGCCGCGCCGTGGCAGGTGCCTCGTGAGCCCGCCGGACGACCTCGACGCGGAAGCGGTGACCGTGCCGCGTGGGCGGGTCCCGGTACTGGCGGTGGTGGGTCGGCCCAACGTCGGCAAGTCGACGCTCGTCAACCGGATCCTCGGCCGTCGTGAGGCGGTCGTCGAGGACGTGCCCGGCGTGACCCGTGACCGGGTGCCCTACGACGCGGTGTGGAACGGCCGCGCGTTCACCGTCGTGGACACCGGCGGCTGGGACCCCGACGCGCGCGGACTCGCCGAACGGATCGCCCGGCAGGCCGAGGTGGCGGTCGACGCCGCCGACGCGGTGCTGTTCGTCGTCGACGCGACGGTCGGCTCGACCGACGCCGACGACGCGGTGGTCCGGGTGCTGCGCCGGTCGGGTCGACCGGTCGTGCTGGCCGCCAACAAGGTCGACGACGCCCGTACGGAGGCCGAGGCGGCCGCGATGTGGAACCTCGGGCTGGGGGAGCCCTACCCGGTCTCGGCCCTGCACGGTCGCGGCAGCGGCGACCTGCTGGACGCCGTCCTCGCCGCGCTGCCGGAGGCGCCGCCCGACGAGGATCCCGAGCCGGGCGGTCCGCGCCGGGTGGCGATCGTCGGCAAGCCCAACGTCGGCAAGTCGAGCCTGCTCAACGTCCTCGCGGGCGAGGACCGCGCGATGGTCGACGACGTGGCGGGCACGACCGTCGACCCGGTCGACGAGCTGATCGAGCTCGGCGGCCGGCCGTGGCGGTTCGTCGACACCGCCGGCGTGCGCCGCCGGGTCAAGGAGGCGTCGGGGCACGAGTACTACGCGTCGCTGCGTACCCAGACCGCGCTGGAGCGGGCAGAGGTCGCGGTCGTGGTGGTCGACGCCAGCGAGCCGCTGACCGAGCAGGACCAGCGGCTGATCGCCATGGTCGCCGACGCGGGCCGAGCCGTGGTCGTGGCCTTCAACAAGTGGGACCTGGTCGACGAGGACCGCCGCTACTTCCTCGACCGGGAGCGCGACCGCGACCTGGCGCGAGTGCGCTGGGCGCCCACGGTGAACATCTCGGCCCGCACCCGTTGGCACGTCGACCGCCTGGTGCCCGCCCTCGACAGTGCCCTGGAGGGGTGGGAGACGCGAGTCGGCACCGGCGCGCTCAACACCTTCCTCGGCCGGCTCGTCGCCGAGCACCCGCACCCCGTGCGCGGTGGTAAGCAGGCCCGGATCCTGTTCGCCACCCAGGCCGGATCGGCGCCGCCCACCTTCGTGCTGTTCACGTCCGGTCAGCTGGAGGCGTCGTACCTGCGCTTCGTCGAGCGCCGGCTGCGCGAGGAGTTCGGCTTCGTCGGCACGCCCGTCGACGTCCAGCAACGCCCGCGCAAGCGCCGCTCCCGCCGCTGACCACCTCGGAACCTGCCGCTTGCCCAGGAGAGTCCGCACTATGGTGGTCCGGCGCTCGGCCGCCAGCCGGACATCAGGCGGCCTGGAGGGAGGCCGACCCGTTGAGCAAGCCCGTCATCCTGACCGTCGACGACGACGCCATGGTCTCCGCGGCGATCTCGCGCGACCTGCAGGTGCGCTACGGCGGGGACTACCGGGTCGTGCCGGCCACCTCGGGTGCCCAGGCGATGAGCATGCTGGCCGCCCTGGCCCTGCGGGACCAGCCGGTGGCTCTGATCGCGTCGGACCAGCGGATGCCGCAGATGACGGGGATCGAGCTGCTCGAGCAGGCTCGGCCGCACGCCCCGACCGCGAAGTACCTGCTGCTGACGGCTTACGCCGACACCGAGGTCGCCATCCGGGCAATCAACGACATCGGCCTCGACCACTACCTGCTCAAGCCCTGGGACCCACCCGACGAGCACCTGTACCCGGTCGTCGACGACCTGCTCGAGGACTGGAGGCAGGCCAACCCCGACCACACCTCCGACCTGCGCGTGGTCGGCCACCGCTGGTCCGAGCGCAGTCACGAGACCAAGACCTTCCTCGCCCGCAACCACGTGCCCTACCGCTGGTACGACATCGAGCGCGACGACGAGGGCCAGCGACTGCGCGACCTGGCGGCGGCGACGACCGACGACCTGCCGCTCGTGCTGCTGCCGGAGGGTGAGCCGCTGCGGGCCCCCGCGCTGCTCGACCTCGCCGCGGCGCTGGGCCTGCGCACCCGCGCCGAGCAGCCGCTGTACGACCTCTGCATCGTCGGCGGGGGACCGGCCGGGCTCGCGGCGGCGCTGTACGCGGCGTCCGAGGGCCTCAGTAGCGTCGTCGTCGAACGCGAGGCGCCCGGGGGACAGGCCGGGCAGAGCGCAGCGATCGAGAACTACCTGGGCTTCCCCAAGGGCCTGACCGGCTCCGACCTCACGCACCGCGCCGTCGCGCAGGTCGCCCGCTTCGGCGCCGAGATGGTGCTCGCGCGGTCCGTCGTCGGACTGGAGACCCGTGGGCCGGTGCACGCCGTGCTCCTCGACGGCTCGGGCGAGATCGAGGCGCGCGCGCTCATCGTGGCGACCGGGGTGTCGTACCGCAGCCTGACGGCCACCGGCCTCGCCGAACTGACCGGCCGCGGCGTCTACTACGGCGCGACCGCCAGCGAGGCGATCCAGTGCGAGGGCGACGACGTGTACGTCGTCGGTGCCGCCAACTCCGCCGGACAGGCCGCGCTCAACCTGGCCCGGTTCGCCAAGCGGGTGGTGCTCGTGGTCCGGGCGGCGACGCTCGAGGACACCATGTCGCAGTACCTGATCGCGCGGATCACGTCGGCCGCCAACATCGAGGTCCGGCTCCGGACCGAGGTCGTCGGGTGCCGAGGGGACGGCCACCTCGAGGCCCTCACACTTCAGCACAGGGACTCCGGCGCGACCGACGAGGTGCAGTCGAGCTGGCTGTTCGTCTTCATCGGCGCCGCTCCCCGCACCGAATGGCTCGGCGCCGAGGTGGTGCGCGACGACCGAGGTTTCGTCGTGACCGGCCAGGACCTGCTGGCTCACGACCGCACGAACGGGCAACCGCTGCCGCACGACCCGCTGGCGCTCGAGACCAGCACGCCGGGGGTCTTCGCCGCCGGCGACGTCCGGCTCGGCTCGATGAAGCGCGTGGCGTCAGCCGTCGGCGAGGGCGCCATGGCGGTCCACCTCGTGCACCGCTACCTGGCGACCGTCTGATGGACGTCGACGACCTCAGGCCGCTCGGCCTGTTCGACGGGCTGTCGGACGACCAGCTCGGCGAGCTCGCCGAGGGCGGTACCGAGGTCCCGATCGAGCCCGGGGTGGTGCTCTTCCGCGAGGGCGAGCACGCGGACTTCTGGTGGGTCCTCGTCGACGGCGCCCTTGACCTCGTCCGGCACATCGGCCGCGAGGACACCGTGGTCGGACGGATGGATGTGCCGGGGCGGTGGGCCGGTGGCTTCCGGGCCTGGGACGAGAACGGTGTCTATCTCGCGACCGGGCAGGGCCGGGAGTCCGGTCGGGTGCTGCGGGTGCCGTCGAACGTGCTGCACGACCTGTCGAACCGGTGGTTCCCGTTCGGCGGGCACCTCATCCGAGGGCTGTACGGCACCGCTCGCGCGATCGAGTCGAGGGCGCGGCAGCGCGACGCCCTGGTCACCCTGGGCACGCTCGCGGCCGGTCTCGCGCACGAGATCAACAACCCGGCAGCCGCCGCCACCCGCGCGGCCAGCGCCCTCGAGGACGCGGTCGAGACGCTGCTCTCGTCGCTGAGCCGGCTCGCCGGTGGCGACATCACGGCTGAGCAGTTCAGCGCCCTGGACGCCCTCCGACGCGACCTCGAGCCGCCGGACTTCTCCGGTGACCCGCTTGCCAGGGGCGATCGGGAGGAGGCGCTGGCCTCGTGGCTCGGCCGCCGTGACATCGACCGTGCCTGGACGATCGCTCCTGCGCTGGCCGCCGCCGGGGTCGACGTCGCCTGGTGCGAACGGGCGGCGACCGTCCTGCCCGGACCGGAGCTGGAGCACGGCATCGTGTGGGTGGCGAGCACGTTGTCCGTGGCCACCCTGCTGTCCGAGGTGCAGGACTCGACCCAGCGGGTGTCCGGACTGGTGGCCGCGGTCCGCTCGTACTCACAGCTGGACCGTGCCTCGCTGCAGCAGCTCGACGTGACCGATGGCCTCGAGAGCACGCTGGTGATGCTGGGCCACAAGCTTCGCGACGGGGTCACGGTCGTGCGCGACTACGGCGCCGACGTCCCTCGCATCGAGGCCAACGCGGGCGAGCTCAACCAGGTGTGGACCAACCTGATCGACAACGCCGTCGACGCGATGGACGGGACCGGCACCCTGAGGTTGTCGACCCGCCCGGACGGCGACGGCGTCGTCGTGACCGTCGCGGACACCGGCCAGGGCATGGGGCCCGACGTGGTGGCGCGCGCCTTCGAGGCGTTCTACACGACCAAGGACGTCGGCAAGGGGACGGGACTCGGCCTCGACATCGCCCGCCGCATCGTCGTGGAGCACCACGGCGGCAGCATCGACGTGGACTCGCAACCGGGCGAGACGGCCCTGCGAGTCCGACTCCCGGCCCGGCCGCCGGACCGCTGAGAGAGCGCCGGGGGAGCGACCGGGCACGACTGCCGCTCGGGTAGGGTTCCCGTTGCTCCGCGAGCGGGATCTGCGGGGTGGCGGGCTGTAGCGCAGCTTGGTAGCGCACTTGACTGGGGGTCAAGGGGTCGCAGGTTCAAATCCTGTCAGCCCGACCAGCATGACTGCAGGTCAACGACGCTGTGTGCAAGGACGGACGTCACCGATCTCCTGAATCAGTCACGCACACGGCGATAACCTGCGGCATCTCCTCGCAGGGAGGTGGCTCGATGACGAGACTCCTGTCCGTCGCCATCGTCTTCATGCTTGCGGCTCTGGTCGGCCCCGCGCCATCGGCGGTTGCGCGGTCCACAGTGGCTGCGCCGGGGAACACCTACCGCTACTACACGGCGTGCAGCGCCGAGCCGGATGCCGAGCCGGAGCGCCGGTGCCCCACGAGGGGCAAGAAGGGCGCGTTCTTCAAGAGCGTGGACGCCGACGTCACGTACAAGGTCTGCGTCAGGTTCCCGGACGACAGGAAGCTCTGCGCAACCCACCAGGACGCGCCTCAGGGCGAGCTCAAGATCAACCCGATCACGTCCCACATGGTCGGCCGGCACACCGTGACCTGGTTCGTCGCCGGCGACAAGGTCGGCACCCGCCGCTTCACCCTGTTCAGGCCCCCGCTGCGGTGACGAGCACGCGGCTGCGTCACCTGGCAGCCGGGCTCGCGGCCACCGCCGGCCTCGGCTTCGGCATCCCCGGCGTCTTTCGGCCTGCGTCCCTTCGCGCAGACCGGCGACGTCTGGACGTCGCCGGCTTCCCGACGCATGGCGAGGGACCCTTCGAGAGCATCGGGCTCGAGACCAGCACGCCACTGCTGACGTGGTTCGTCGGGGTCTGCCTCGCTGGGGGCGGGCTCGCAGCGACGCTTTGGCGCGGCACATCGAGGTCGACGAGTGTGAGCTATGCGCTTCTCCCGATCGAGCTGGCTTTCTGGTGGGGCTTCGCACTTTCCTTTTGGTTTCGTGTTCGGGATTGGCCGGACAGCGCTGCTGCTGGCGGATACGCACGACTCGGGCTCCAGACGCCCGCGGGCCACTGGTCGCAACTGACCTCGTAGAGCCGGCAGGCCCGGACTCGACGTCCCAGAGCCTGATCCAGTCCGCGACGACGGAGGCGAACTGGCTTCTGTCCGGGCCGTCGGCGACGTTCCGTGCCGGCGGCGAGTCTGCGGAACCACGTCTCGTGCCGTGAGATGCCGTGGATGGTGCGATCAGCGGGCGTGATCGCGCAATCGGCGACATCTCGGTGAGCGCGCGGGCTGTCGCGTCTTCGGTCGGGCCGAGGGTCGCCCTAAGTCGGTGCCGGAGTGGCCGGCTGACAGATGCCGGCGTCACCGCTGCCGGGTCAGTCTGGCGTCATGAGGTGGATGCTTGCCCTGATCGGTCTGGTGGCGCCGCTGGCCGTCCCGGTGCCCGGCAGCGCCGAGCCACCCGACGCGGTCCGGACGGTCGTCACGGTCCAGGGCGAGACGCCGACCGCGACGAACATCCCGACCGCGCAGGACAGCCGCGCGTCGGGCGGCGCGTACCTCGCCCTCGACACCGTCCGGCGGGTGCCCGCCGGTGGTTGGTACGCGACGTACGAGGTCGAGGTGCCGAGAGCCGGCATCTACCGGCTCGACGCCGTGCTCACCACACCGGCGATGCCGGACCGGCAGCCGTTCGGCGGCTCGCAGTTCAACCTCTCGGTCAACGGCTCCCCGTTCGCCCAGGTCGTGAAGTCGGAGCCGGTGTGGGCCAGCCAGCGAACGTCCCCGCGGGCCTGGGGCTCGCTGGTCGACACCACGGTCGACGACGTCGAGCTCCGCCGCGGCAGCAACACCTTTACCTTCATGGTCGACGAGCGGCGGATCAGCGCATCGCCACAGCTCGACCACCCGCCGCGGCGACCGACGGCACCGCGCTACCGGTTCTTCCTCGACGAGTTGACCCTGACCCGTACCCCGCTGGCGCTCGAGGGCGTCCACCTCGGCGACCCGCTGACGAACCTCGGCACCTATCGCGACGACCGTGATGGTCTGCTGCACGTAGTCCTCAACGGCCGGGCCGACACCGACCAGTCGGTCAGGTATCGGATCGTCGACTACTTCGGCGCCTGCGTCGGCGCCGGAACGGTGCTCGTGCTGAGTGGCTCGGCCGAGGCCGCCGTCCCGGTGCCCGAGGACCTGCCCGCGGGCAACTACCGGGTGACAGCCCGGCTCGCGTCCTCGCCGGACGACCCGGTCGTCGGCAACTTCGCCCACCTCCCCGATCAGCGGCCGGTCAGCGGGCACGACAACCGGTTCGGCGTGACGACCTCGGCGCCGTGGCTGGTGCCGTCGTCCCGCCTGCACGCGTTCGCCTCCGCGCTGCACGAGATGGGCGCCGGGTACGTGCGGGACGAGATCGCCTGGCCGCTCGTCGAGCCCCGTCGCGGCGCGTTCCACCTGGACGGGCTGAATCGGATCGCGCGCGTCTTCCACCAGCACGGACTCCACACCCTCGGCGCGCTCTGGAACCTCGCCGGGACGGGCGAGGCGCAGGCGCCGCGCTGGGCCATGACGGACGCGTCGAGACCGCTGCCGGCCGACCTGCGGGCCGCGTACCGCCTCGGGCGCCGCCTCGCCGCACAGAGCGACGGGATCGGACGCGACGCGGTGGAGCTGTGGAACGAGCCCGACATCGACGTCGTGCGGCAGTGGTACAGCCGGACCTCCGGCGACCAGTACGCCGCCTTCGTCAAGGCCGCCGCCCTCGGTATCGCCGCCGGCCCGGGCCATCGCCCCCTCGTGTCGTTGCCGGGTATCGCGTTTCCTGGCGCATTCCAGGACGTCATGCTGCAGAACGACCTCAGTCGCTACGCCGACATCTGGAGCTTCCACGGCTACGCCGGCGACACCCCGTCCGAGCCGCCGACGCTCTCAACCGAACCGCGCATCGAGAACCAGCTGCGCCGTGCCTACCGTGCCGACGTCCAGACCTGGATGACCGAGGCAGGCATCTTCCTCGATCCGCAGTCGCCCGAGCACGGGCTGACTCGTGCGCAGCAGGTCCAGCAGGCCCGCTACCTCGTGCAGTCGACCGTCGACGCCCTCGCCGCCGGGAACGACAAGCAGTTCTGGTTCTCGGCCGCGCCCTACGGCGGGTTCGGCCTGCTGAACAACGACTTCCAGCCCTGGCCCTCCTACAGCGCGCACGCCGCGATGGCGTCGATCCTCGGCGAGGCCGACTTCGCCGGGCGCCTACGCGGGCTGACCGACGGCGTCCGCGGCTACCGGTTCGACAGCGGTGGCGAGGCAGTGACGGTGCTGTGGGCGCAGCAGCCCACCCGGGTGCACGTCGACGTCACCGGCGAGGTGCGCGTCGACAACATCATGGGCGGGCTGGAGCGCGTCGCGCCGGCGGTCGACGGGTCGGTCACGGTGATGGCCCGGCCCGATCCGATCTACCTCGTCGCCGACGGAAGCTTCGACCGCCCGGCGTCAGACCTCGTCGTCAGCCGGCCGGAGCTCCGGTCGGAGGCCGAGCGCATCGTGCTGAGCCAGCGCTTCACCGCCGCGGCCAGGCCGAAGCCGCTGCCCTTCGGCTACCGCCTGCAGCGCCACGCCCGGATGGCGATCACCGTCTACAACTTCAACGACAGGGCGCAGCGGGTGACGGTGCAGCCGCGGGCCTTCGGCGGGTGGTCGATCCGCGGCAGCGGTGCCCGCGCGGTCGCCGTGCCGGCGCACGGGCAGGTGCGCGTGCCGTACACGGTCAGTGCAGGCGATCGGGTCCTCCGCAGGGTGGACTATCCGCTGGTGTTCGACGCCACCGTGGACGGACAGCGCGTCCCGCCGTCGGTGTCCCGGATCCAGCTCGGCCGGACCGGGCCACCGGGTGAGCCGATCCGGCTCAGCCCCTGGATCTTCGACGTCGCACCGGCCGACGGCTCGACCGTCACCGGGCCCAGGGTGCGACTGACTGCGCTCGTCTGGGACGAGCTGTCACGGGTCGCTCCGCGGACGGTCCGGGTCGAGGTCGACGGTCGCCGCGTCCGGGCGGCGTACAACCCGCGGACCGGCCGGCTCGCGGCGCGGCTCCGGCTGTCACCCGGCCGGCACCAGGTGTGGATCGGAGCGTTCAATCAGGCGTACGCACCGTCGCACGCCACCGCGACGTGGACGGTCCGCCGGTAGGCCGGACGGTTCGGGGTGGCTGGTCACGCGCCGAAGGTCACGGACTCCTTCGTCAGCGACCGCATCCGGTCGCTGAGGGTGAAGCCCAGGCCGGGGCGGTCCGGGACGAACATCTGCCCGTCGCGGATCTCGATGCGCTCCTCGAAGAGCGGGTTGAGCCACTCGAAGTGCTCGACCCAGGGCTCGGTCGGGTACGCAGCGGCCAGGTGCAGGTGGATCTCCATCGCGTAGTGCGGCGCCAGCGCGAGGCCGGCGTGAGCGGCGAGGGTCGCGAACCGCACGAACGGCGTGATGCCGCCGATGCGCGGCGCGTCCGGCTGGACGATGCCGCGGTAGCCCGCGTCGACGAGGGCCATGTGCTCGGGCACCGATGTCAGCATCTCGCCCGTGGCGATCGGGGTGTCAAACGTGTGGGACAGGTCGGCGTGGCCCACGGCGTCCCACGCGTCCAGCGGCTCCTCGATCCAGACCAGGTCGAAGGACTCCAGCGCGCGGCACATCCGGCGGGCGCGGGCACGGTCCCACTGCTGGTTGGCGTCGACCATGAACGGGGTGTCGCCGAGGTGCTCGCGCAGGGCGGCGACCCGACGCAGGTCCTCGGCCCAGTCGGGCTGGCCGACCTTCATCTTGATGCCGCCGATGCCCGACTCCAGCGAGGCCGTGGCCTTGGCTTTGATCTCTTCGACCGAGGCCTGCAGGAAGCCACCCGAGGTGTTGTAGACCCGGCACGAGTCGCGGTGTGCGCCGAGCAGCTTGGCCAGCGGCAGATCGGCCCGGCGTGCCTTCAGGTCCCACAGCGCGACGTCGAGCGCGGCGATCGCCTGCGTCGCCACACCGGAGCGGCCGACCGAGGCGCCGGCCCACAGCAGCGACAGGTAGATCTTGTCGATGTCCGATGGGTCCTGTCCGATCGCGACCTCGGCCACCTCGGCGAGGTGTCGGTACTGCGCCGGTCCGCCGGCCCGTTTCGAGTAGCTGAAGCCCATGCCCCGGTGGCCCTGCTCGGTCTCCACCTCCACGAAGAGCAGCACGGTCTCGGTCAGCGGCTGCTGCCGGCCGGTGAGCACCTTGGCGTCGCTCACGGGGTTGTCCAGGGGCAGGACGACGTGGGACAGGGTCAGGGTGCGGATGCGGTCGGCGGGCATGGCACGGGTCTCCTCGATCGACGAACGTGGGGGCTGTTGTGGTTGCGCGTCACCAACGCCGGGTGTTGGGCGTGAACGACGGCTCGATCGACCGCATGTAGCCGGTGTCGTCGCGGCGTCGGACATCACAGGTGAGGTACTGCTCGTGCAGCACGCCGAGCTGGTCACGGTCGAGCTCGACGCCGAGCCCCGGGGCGGTGGGCACCGCGACCGATCCGCTCTCGAACGAGAGCACTCCGGGCGCCACCACGTCCTGGGTCTTCCACGGGTAGTGCGTGTCGCAGGCGTAGGTCAGGTTCGGCGTCGCGGCGGCCAGGTGCACCATCGCGGCCAACGAGACACCCAGGTGGGAGTTGCTGTGCATCGACAACCCCATCCCGAACGTCTCGGTGATGCCGCCCAGCAGCGCTGAGCGTCGCAGTCCGCCCCAGAGGTGGTGGTCGGCCAGCACGATCTGCACGGCGTCGGCGGCCACGGCCGGCGCGAGGTGTTCGAAGGCGATCACGCACATGTTGGTCGCGAGCGGGACGGAGGTCCGAGCGGCGACGTACGCCATCCCTTCGATGCCGAGGGTCGGGTCCTCGAGGTACTCGACGACGCCGGTCAAGCCGGTCAGCCACGGCAACCGACGTCTCCGGGGTCCAAGCGCCGTTCGGGTCCAGCCGCAGCGGCAGGTCGGGGTACGCCGCCCGCAGCGCCTCGACGGCCGCGCACTCGAGATCGGGAGGGAACACGCCACCCTTGAGCTTGAGGGAGCCGAAGCCCCAGCCGTCGACCATCCGCTTCGCCTGCGCGACGATCCCGTCGGGATCGAGAGCCTCCCCCAGTCGTCGGAGGGGACGCCTGGGTGACCGCCCCACTTGTAGAACAGGTAGCCGCTGAACGGCACCCGGTCGCGCACGGCTCCGCCGAGCAGGTCGCTCACCGGCCGGCCGACCTCGCGGCCGACGAGGTCGAGGCAGGCCACCTCGAACGGGGAGTAGACGGTGTCGACCGCCGATGACACGTCGAGCATCCCGCCGAACGAGGCGCCGGCGCCACCGGTCTCGCGGCCGAGCACGCCGGTCACCAGGCGGCGCAGGCCGTGCAGGTCGTACGGGTCGTGCCCCGGCAGCACCGCGGCCACGGCCTCGAGCCGCGCGAGGTGGTTCTCGTCGGCGTACGTCTCACCCAGGCCGATCAGCCCCGAGTCGGTGTGCAGCTCGACGATCGCGCGCAGGGCCCACGGCTGGTGGACGCCGATGACGTTGAGCAGCGGCGGGTCGCCGAAGGCGACCGGCGTGACGACGACCCGGCTGATCGATGAGGTCATGCCGAGGGTTTGACTGCGAGCACCGGCACGCTGGCCTCGAGCAGGATCCGCTGCGCGTCGCTGCCGAGCACCAGCTTGCCGACGGGGGACCGGCGCCGCAGACCGATCACGATGAGCCGGGCGCCCGTGGAGCGCACCAGCGTCTCGAACGTGTCGACCACGTCCGGGCCGTGCTCGGCGTGGTCGACCCGGGCGGTGACGCCGAGGGCCGTGGCTCGCGCGAGCAGCTCGGTGTCGGTGCCCTCGTTCACCAGGTCGGCGTCGACCCGCGGTCCGCGGCGCGGGCTGTTGAGGATCACGACGTCCTCGGCGTGGACGACGGCCTCCGCCAGGCCGGCCTCGAGGGCCGCGTCACCGACGGGGGTCGGGACGTATCCGATCAGGATGGTCATGGCTGCCTTTCTGGGGTGCTCGGGTCAGCGGGCGTGGATGTCGTCGTCCTGGTCGGCCGGAGCCGTCGAACCTGCTGGCTGGCCCCTCCGCCTGGCGAGCAGCAGCTTGACCGCGGGCCAGAGCGCGACCGCCACGAAGACGGCGAGCAGGGTGCCCGAGATGGGCCGGGTGAGGAAGCCGACGGGATCGCCGTCCTGGATGAGCAGCGAGCGCCGGACGCTGTCCTCGAGGATCGCGCCGAGCACGAAGGCGAGAACCATCGGTGCCGGTTCGAAGCCGGTCTTCTTCATCAGGTAGCCGATCACGCCGAAGACGACCATCACGAAGATGTCGAACGTGGAGTTGTTGATCGTGTAGACGCCGAGGATCGTGATCAGGGCGGTGATCGGCGCGAGGATCGCGGGCCGCACCCGCAGGATCCGTACGAAGAGACCCACCAGCGGGATGCTCAGCACCAACAGGATCAGGTTGCCGATGTACATCGAGTTGATGACGCCCCAGAACAGGTCGGGTCGTTCATCGACCAGCTGCGGCCCGGGCGACACACCGAGGACAAGCAGCGCGGCGAACAGCACGGCCATCGACGCGTTGGCCGGGATGCCCAGTGTCAACAGGGGGATGAACGAGGACGTGGCGGCTGCGTTGTTCGCGGTCTCCGGGGCGGCAACACCCTCCACCGCGCCACGGCCGAAGCGCTCGGGGTTCTTGGCGATGCGCTTCTCGGTGGCGTATGCCGCCAGAGAGGCCATCACCGCGCCGCCGCCGGGCAGCACGCCGAGAACGAAGCCGATCACCGAGCCGCGGCCGATCGCGCCGGACGACTGCCTGAGGTCCTTGCGGGACGGCCACACGTTGGACACCGTCGCCGGCACGTGTGCCTTGCCGTGTCGTTCCTCCAGGTTGTAGAGGATCTCGCCGACTCCGAACAGACCCATTGCGACGACGACGAAGTCCAGACCCCCGTCGAGCTGCAGGCTGCCGAACGTGAACCGTTCGGCACCGCTGAAGCTGTCCCGGCCGACCGTTGCCAGCAGCAGCCCGAGACCTGCGGCGGCCAGGGCCTTCACGGTGTTGCCGCTACCGATGGTCGCGACCAGCAGGACGCCGAGGAGGGCCAGGGCGGCGTACTCCTGGGGCCCGAAGTCGAGCGCCCACTGGGCCACGACCGGGGCGAGCAGGGTCATGGCGACGATGGAGACGGTGGCGCCGATGAACGACCCGATCGCCGCGATGCCGAGTGCGGTGCCGGCCTTGCCCTGCTTGGCCAGCGCGAACCCGTCGAACACGGTGACCACCGACGACGCTTCCCCCGGTAGCCGCAGCAGCACCGAGGTGATGGTTCCGCCGTACTGCGCGCCGTAGTAGATGCCCGCCAGCATGATGATCGCCGAGACCGGGTCGACGGTGTAGACGATCGGCAGCAGGATCGCGATGGTCGCGGCCGGGCCGAGGCCGGGCAGCACACCGATCAGCATGCCGACCAGCACGCCGATCAAGCAGTAGACCAGGTTGCGTGGCTCGGTGACGAGAGCGAACCCGTCGGCGAAGGCGTTGAAGTCCACCGGTGGCCGCCCTCAGAACAGGTGGGGCAGCGGGATGCGCAGCCCGTAGAGGAACAGGAAGTAGAACGTGGCCACCGTCGCGAAGGAGACCACGATCGTGCTCCGCCAGGACTCGCCGCCGAGGAACCGCAGCCAGATCACGCACAGCAGCAGGGACGGGATCTCGAAGCCGATCACCGGCAACAGGGCCCCGAGCCCGATGAACGTCGCGATGCCGGCGAACGGGAGCAGGCTGGCGCGGGTGAAGGCCTCGCTGTCGGTCAGCTGCCGCCCGGCCACGAGCAGCGCGACCGAGAGCGCGATGACGAGCAGACAGACGACGAAGGGCCACAACCCGGTCCCGGGCCGGTGCAGCGTGCCGAGGCCGTAGTCGTAGGCGAGGACCGCGCCGCCCACCCCGATGGCGAGAGCGACGAGCGCGCTGATGACCTGGTAGCCCGGTCCGCCGGCTGGGGGCCGCTCCTCCTCGAGGTCACGGGCCAGCTCGGCCTGCAGCTCGGTCAGGAGGTCCGGCTCGCCGGTCCCTGGGCGCTGCGCGCGCTCATCGCTCATCGTCACGTCCTCTGCGGATCGCCGTCCGCGAACCGATCAGCCTTCGCCGAGGTTGATGTCGTACTGCTCGACCAGGTCGGCGTAGCGTTCCTGATCCTTCTCGAGCTGGGCAACCACCTCGTCGCCGGGGATCTCCATCGGCGTCAGGCTGTTCTTCTCGTTGAAGGACTGGTACTCGTCGGTCTCGAAGGTGGCCTGCATGCCCTCGATCAGGGTCTCCTTGACGTCGTCGGGGGTCCCCTTCGGCACCGTCATGAACCGGTACTGCGCGACCTCGACGTCGAGGCCCTGCTCCTGCGCCGTCGGCACGTCGGGCAGGTACTCGACCCGCTCGGGTCCGAAGACCGTCAGCGGCACGAGCTTGCCGGCCTCGATGTTCTCGATCGCCTCGCCGATCTGCAGACACGCGGTGTCCACCTGGCCGCCGAGGAGGGCGGTCAGCGCGGGGGCGCCGCCGTCGAACGGCACGGCCTCGCCCTCGACGCCGGCGCTGCCGAGCAGCAGCGCGCAGGACAGCTGGGACCCGGTCCCGACGCCCGACGTGCCGTAGGTGACCGTCGAGGTCGCACTTTTCACGTCGTCGAGGTCTGCGTACTTCCCGTCCGGGTTCGTCACCATGACGTAGTCGTCACGCGACACGCCGTAGACGACGTCGAAGTCCTCGATGTTGGTCACCTCGTCCTCGCTCACCGCGAGCGGCGTGATTGCGAACAGGGAGGCGTTCTGGATGGCGATCGTCGAACCATCAGGCTCGGCATCGACGACCTTGCCCGCGGCGAGCGCGCCGTTGGCGCCCTCGAGGTTGATCACCGGGAACGAGGTGCCGAGCTCGTCGGAGAGACCCTTGGAGACGGCGCGGCTGATCAGATCGGACGAGCCGCCGGGGTCGGCGCCGACGTACATCTCGACCGTGCCGGAGGGGTAGTCACCCTCACCATCGCCACCACCCGTCGAGGTCTCGACGCCGCCACAGGCGGTCAGGGTCAGGCTCGCCGCGCTGACCACGGCGGCCAGGCGGATGGTCTGCTTGCGCATCGTGTGACTCCTTGGTCCTAGCCGGGCAAACCCGACGTCCGACCACTGACATTAAGGAGCCGCGTCGATGCCGGTCCAAGCCCGATTCGGCATGGAGTGATCCACGGCGTGCATCGTAGGTTTGATCTCGTGATCACCCTCGAGCAGGTCCGCTCCTTCGTCGCCGTGGCCGAGGAGCTGCACTTCGGTCGAGCCGCGGAACGGCTGCAGATGACCCAGCCCCCGCTGTCGCGGCAGATCCAGAAGCTGGAGAGGTCGGTCGGCGCGCAGCTGCTCGATCGCGACAACCGCAGGGTCGAGCTCACCGGCGCCGGGGCCGCATTTCTCGACGAGGCGTACCGGTTGCTCAACCTCGTCGAGAGCGCCGGCGACCTGGCCCGGCGGGTCGACGCGGGTGCGGCGGGCGTCGTCCGGCTGGGCTTCACCGCGGTCTCCGCCATCTCCGTCCTGGGCCCGCTGCTCCGGCGCCTGACCGCTGAGCTCCCCGACGTGGAGGTGCGACTGTCGGAGCGGGTGACCAATGCGCAGGTGGACGGGATCCGGCGCGGTGAGCTCGACATCGGGCTGGCTCGGCCACCCTTCGACACGGCACTGCTGTCCTCGCGGGTCATCCTGCGCGAGCCACTCATGGCCGTCGTTCCGGACGGGCATCGGCTCGCCGGTCTCGACCGGCCGCTCACGCCGCAGGACTTCGAGGGGGAGGCAGTGATCGGCTACCACTACCAGCAGTCGCGCTACTTCCACGAGCTGTCGGTGCGGTTCCTCGCCAACGCCCACCCGCGGATCGAGCAGCGGGTGCATCAGGTGCTGACCGCGATGCTGCTCGTCGCCGCCGAGCGTGGGCTGGCCCTCGCCCCCGCGTCGGCCACCTCGCTGGGCGTCGACGGCGTCGTCCTCAAGGCACTCGCCCACGGCGGGGGAGACACCCGGATGGATGCCGACCCGGAACGCCCCGTCGAGCTGCACGCCATCTGGTCCCGCGACATCGATACGCCCGTCATCCGCCGGGTCCTCGGCGTGATCACCGACGTGGTCGGCTGATCGCCGAGGCCTCGTGCCAGGCGCGCCGCGATGCATGCACGGTGTGCATCACGAGATTCACATTCGGCCTTGGACAGGCATCGATACGGCTGCCTAGCGTGACGACCACGTGCAGGTACGACGCGAAGGACGGCCCGTGACCGACTACAGCCCGACCGACCTGGCCGCCCAGCTCAAGAGCGGGCTGCTCTCGTTCCCGGTCACCCACTTCACCGACGACCTCGAGGTCGACGAGGCGGGCTACCGCAAGCACCTCGGGTGGCTGGCGGAGCACCCCGTCGCCGGGCTGTTCGCCGCGGGCGGGACGGGCGAGGGCTTCTCGCTCACGTTCGACGAGACCGACCGCGTGGTCCGTGCCGCCGTCGCCGAGGTCGCGGGCGGCGTTCCGGTGATCGCCCCCGCCACCGGAGGCACCGCCAACGCCGTCGCCCAGGCGAAGGCCGCGGCCGCGGCCGGCGCCGACGGGCTGCTGATCATGCCGCCCTACCTCACCGAGGCCGGGCAGGCCGGCCTGATCGAGCACGTCAGCCGGGTGTGCGCCGCAACCGGGCTCGGCGTGGTGGTCTACAGCCGGGCCAACGCCGTGTTGCGGGACGAGTCCGTGGCGATCCTCGCCGAGCGCAACCCGACCCTGGTCGCCCTCAAGGACGGCGTGGGCAACATCGAGCAGATGACCCGCACCTACGCCCGCGTGGGCGACCGGCTCACCTACATCGGCGGCCTGCCGACGGCAGAGACCTTCGCCCTTCCGCTGCTGCAGCTCGGGGTCAGCACCTACTCCTCCGCGCTGTTCAACTTCGCGCCGGGTTGGGCGATCGACTTCTACGACGCCGTCCGTGCTCAGCACCGTGACGAGGTCTACCGCCGGCTGAACGAGTTCGTCATCCCCTACCTCGACATCCGCGACCGCACGCCTGGCTACGCCGTCTCCATCGTCAAGGGTGGCCTGGCAGCCATCGGTCGCTCCGCCGGACCGGTCCGGCCGCCGCTGACCGACCTGCGGGACGAGGAGGTCGCCGAGCTCCGGGAGCTGATCGCCGGGATGGCCGGAACCGAGCTGCGCACCCCATGACCGTGACCATCGCCCAGGTCGAGGTGATCCCGGTCGCCGGCCGCGACTCGATGCTGCTCAACCTCAGCGGTGCGCACGGGCCGTACTTCACCCGCAACCTCGCGATCGTCACCGACAGTCAGGGCCGCGAGGGCGTGGGCGAGGTCCCAGGGGGCGAGGCGATCCGCTCGACGATCGCCGACGCGGCCGCGCTGGTCGTGGGAGAGCCGGTGGCGACGTACCGCTCCCTGCTGCGCCGGGTGGGGGAGCGGTTCGCTGCCCGGGACGCCGGTGGACGCGGCCTGCAGACCTTCGACCAGCGCACGACCGTGCACGCCGTGACTGCGCTGGAGTCGGCGCTGCTCGATCTCGCCGGCCAGCGGCAGGGAGTGCCGGTCGCCGAGCTGCTGGGTGAGGGCCAGCAACGCACGAGCGTGCCGGTGCTCGGCTACCTCTTCTACGTCGGCGACCCCGACGCGACCGACCTGCCCTACCTGCGCGAGCCCGACGGCGCGGACGACTGGGAGCGGTCGCGCCGCGAGGCGGCTCTGACCCCGGAGGCGGTGGTCCGGCTCGCGGAGGCCGCGCAGCAGCGCTACGGCTTCGTCGACTTCAAGCTGAAGGGCGGCGTGCTCGCCGGTGACGACGAGGTCGCAGCGGTGCGGGCGCTGCACGATCGTTTCCCCGACGCGCGGATCACTCTCGACCCCAACGCAGGCTGGCTGCTCGCTGACGCGATCCGCCTGCTGCGTGGACTCGATGACGTGCTGGCGTACGCCGAGGACCCGTGCGGCGCTGAGGGCGGCTACTCGGGGCGGGAGGTGATGGCAGAGTTCAAGCGCGCCACCGGACTGCGTACCGCTACCAACATGATCGCCACCGACTGGCGCCAGCTCGCCCAGGCGGTACGCGCGAACGCCGTCGACATCCCGCTGGCCGACCCGCACTTCTGGACCATGGCCGGGTCCGTCAGGGTCGCCCAGCTCTGCCACGACTTCGGGCTGACCTGGGGATCGCACTCCAACAGCCACTTCGACGTCTCGCTGGCGATGGTCACCCACGTGGGTGCCGCAGCCCCCGGCGCCATCACCGCGCTGGACACGCACTGGATCTGGCAGGACGGCCAAGCTCTGACGGAGCACCCGTTGCAGATCCGCGACGGTGCGATCGAGGTGCCGGCCACTCCTGGGCTCGGCGTCCGGCTCGACCGCGCCCGCGTCGCGGCCGCACACGCGCTGTATCTCGAACACGGATTGGGGGCCCGCGACGACGGCGTTGCCATGCAGTACCTGGTGCCGGGGTGGACGTTCGACCCCAAACGTCCATGCCTCGTGCGCTGAACCCAGCCTCCTGATCAGCCGCAACCCGGGACACCTCGTCCTTGAGTGTTGCGTCATCACCCGGGTCGGCGTGTCACTCGGCCCCGTGAGGGCGGCAGTGGCGACCCGCCTGGGCGCTGAGACCGCCGCTGCCTCAGGATGCTCAGACCGTAGATGCAGGCTCCTGGCGTGGAGAGCACGGCAATGACGGCGACCGCGGGTTCGATCCTGCCGCCGTGGGCCAACAGAACCTCGGTCGGGCCCTGCAGGGCTGCGACACAACACCCGCTCCAGGTGCTCAGCCAGGCAAGTCGCGGCCACTGACGCGGCCACTCCGTCAGGTTCGGGATCACGAAGGCGGCCAGGCTCATCATCCCGGTGACGAGCAGCACGGTCCGCTGCGCCGGCATGTCCATGCCCTGCGGACCGCTGCCACCGGGGCCGACCAACCCCCAGTACGTCATGGCGGCTCCAAAGGGAAGCAGCCCCAGCGCACCTGCCACGGTGGGCGGTGCCGACGGCCGTCGGGGCGGCTGCGAGATCAGCGAATCCCAACGGTCGAGCACGTGCACGATGACCAACACTGACATCGCGAGCCCCAACAGCCCGAACCCGCTGTAGACGATCCCGAACACCCACGGCGCCAGCCCCGAGTCCTCGGCCGGCCCCACGTCGCCTTCTGCGAGGAGTTGGACGACCGTCCCGATCGGGAGCCCCACCAGAATCGGGGCGAGCAGCCCAGTGGCCCCTGCCGCCAGCACGAAAACTACTCGGGCGGGCACCCGATCGGCCCACGACCGGGTCAGCGCGACGACGAAGACAGCAGCGACCACCACCAAGAGGATGGTGATGGTGTTGCCGGCCACGAACCGGGTGCTGCTCATCTCGTCCGAGCCGTGGGGGTCGGTCATCCCGACCCTCGAGCCGTTCAGCCACACCAGCTTCAAGCAGAGATACGGCACGGTTGCCACGACGGCAGTGACGAGTGCCGCACGTTGCAGAAGAAGCCGCTTGTCGCGCATCGTTGGGTCCTAGGTGAAGAGAGCGACATCGAGGGAGTTTGCTCTAATATGCCGCGATCGTGAGGGAGGGTCGAGGACGCTTCCGGCGGCTCGGTGTCGACGGATCAAGCGCGAGGATCGTGGGCGCTGCGAGGAGTTGGCCGTGAGCCGCACGGAGACATTCGAGGAGCTCAGGCCGCTGCTGTTCTCCCTCTCCTACCGACTGCTGGGCAGCGTTGCCGACGCGGAGGACGCGGTGCAAGAGGCCTGGTTGCGTTACGAGACGACTCCCACCCGGCCCCGGTCGCCCAAGGCCTTCCTGTCCGCGGTCGTCACCAGGATCTCGATCGACGTGCTGCGCTCGGCGCGCGTCCGGCGGGAGCAGTACGTGGGGGAGTGGTTGCCCGAGCCCTTGCTCACCGACCCGTACGAGGATCCAGCCCGGTCCGCGGAACTGGGAGACTCGGTGTCCATGGCGGCGCTGCTGCTGCTCGAGCGCCTGTCGCCTCTCGAACGTGCAGTGTTCGTGCTGCGGGAGGTGTTCGCCTACGACTTCGCCGACGTAGCTGCTGCAGTGGGTCGATCCGAGGCCGCCTGTCGCCAGCTGCTGGTGAGAGCTCGACGCCACATGGACAGCGGACAGCCACGGTTCGAACCGGACCGCCGGGCGCGGGACGAGCTGGCCGCCCGGTTCTTCGGGGCCTTCCGCAACGGCGACGTCGAGGGGCTGAGGGAAGCGCTCGCCGCCGACGTAGAGCTGGTGGGCGACGCCGGAGGCAAGGCACCCGCACTGGGCCGCGTCGTGGTCGGCGCGGACAGGGTTGCGCGGCTCCTCGCGTCGCTCTTCCCCAGGCTCGCTCGGATCGACGCGACCCTCGAACAGTGCGAGGTGAACGGCCAGCCCGGTGCGATCCTCCGGGACCGCGAGGGCAAGGTGGCGTACACGTTCGCGCTGGATGTGCTGGGAGGACAGATCCAAACCATCCGCTCTGTCGGCAATCCCGACAAGCTCGGACACGTCGGCCCGGTTGCGGACACCTGGGCCCTTCAGCGCGAGTTCAGGCAGGCTGGCGAGGACTGAGTGCCAGCAGTGAGCATGACTACTGCCAGCGGCAGGAAGCCGACACCGGCATGTGCCCGGCCGGCGCCTGCGCCCTGCCGCCGCGCGGCGGAGGTCCACGTCAGGCCGTGAAGGACTCGGGTCCGAACCGGCCAACTGCGACGAGGACAGCCAGCGCCAGGTAGACGACGTTGAGCATCACCAGCTTGAACTGACCGAGACGCCCGTGCGTGATCATTGCCCCGATCATCAGGGCAACCCAGCACACTGCGGTGACCGGCACCATCACCGGCGCGACGTCCACCACGGCTGGGAGGATCAGGCCGACAGCCGCAAGCAGCTCCAGCACGCCGAGGGTCTTCACGAACTCAGGCCT
The DNA here is from genome assembly GCA_963785115.1 of uncultured Actinomycetota bacterium. Taxonomy (GTDB): domain Bacteria; phylum Actinomycetota; class Actinomycetes; order Propionibacteriales; family Nocardioidaceae; genus JACCWP01. The sequence goes on along the minus strand of CAWATY010000009.1, from coordinate 727,434 downwards.
GACATTGCGAGTCCATGCCGCGCCCTGATGGTGTTCCAGCTTCTCCTTGGGGATGAAGGTCTTGGTGAGGCCGCCGGTCAGGGCGACCAGCGCCAAGAGGCCGGCCGCGATCCACAGGGTGATGTTCATGTTCCCTCCTCGGGGGTTTCGGTTTCAGGCACGACTCGGCTGAGGTGCAGCCAGCGTGTGGGGCGGCCCGGATCTCCGGGACCAGCCCGCTCGTGCTCACCCGCAAGGAGGCGGGTCACACGCTCGTGCTCTGAGACGAGGAGGGTCGGTCCGTTGTGACATCGAGTCGAGACCACGAGCACGTCTGAGACGCATGTCACGGACTCGTCGTTGCTCAGACGTCTCGACGAGCAAGGTGGACGCGTGGTGGGGGTGGCCTACCGGATGCTCGGATCACGCACCGACGCCGAGAACGCTGTGCGGCCAACGGCGGCTCAACCGGTCACGTCGCGGTACTGCTGGATGATCACGAGGACCGACAGGGTCCCGAACAGGGCGATCGACCACACCATCACCGCCATTCGGAGCCCGTTGATCCGCAATTCGCCGGACAGGATCTTCCGGTTGGTCAGGATCAGCAGTCCCGAGTACATGAACATCATCAGGCCGCCCACGCACGCCGAGATCACGATCAGCACCAGCGGCTGGTCGATCCCGATCAGCAGCTCGACGATGCCGATGACGACGATCGCCCAGACCAGGCCGAAGTAGAGCTTGCTCTCGTTGGCCTCACGCGCATAGCTGGTCTTGATCACGTCTGCGAGCATCCGGCAGGTGTAGTCCACGATCCCCAGTGCCGCGGCGAACAGGCTGAACGCGCCGATGACCCAGAAGAAGGTGCCGAACCACGGCGCGACGGTGTCCTTGAGCGCGTTGCCCTCGACCTCGAGAAAGCCGATGTCGTCCGGCAGCCCCTCGGCACCGAACACGGTGCTGTAGGCGAGCACGGAGGTGAAGAGGATGGTGATGATGGTGATCAGCACAAAGGTCGCCAGCTGCTCGATGTTGGCGAACTTCCACCACGACCGCCACCGGTTCAGGTTCTCCGGCGTCGGCTCGAAGACGTAGCCCGTGCTCGGTGCGGCCTCCGCCTCGCCGGTCACCGGGCTGGTGATCCGCGGGACGTAGGCACCCATGCCGAAGCGCTTGTCCCGGATCCAGTTGCTCTGCACCAGGTTCTGCCCGCCGCCCGCGCCGGCGAAGGCAAGCGCGCCGAGGAGCAGCGCGAACCCCAGCTCGCTGACCGGGATACGAGCCTCCGTGACCATCTCGGGTGTGTCGGCCCAGTCGCTGCCGGTGACAGCCACCGTCGCCCCGACCGCGAGCAGCACCAGGACCGCGGTGACCTTGACGATCTGGATGCGCTCGAGGGCGGTGTAGACCACCGGCGCCAGGGTCAGCGTCGCGCCGATGACGAGCAGCAGGCCGATCGCAATGTAGTTGGCGTTGCCTCCCCACAGGAAGGTCGCGATCGTGGCCGAGCTGGTGGCCCAGCCGGGCCACAGGTTGGCGAAGAAGGCCATCAGCGCGAAGACCAGCCCCCAGTGCCGCCAGAACCTGCTGAAGCCGGTGAGCGCTGTCTCGCCGGTGATGAGCGTGTAGCGCTCGATCTCCATGTTGATGAAGAACTGGGTGATCACCCCCACGAGGGCGGCCCACACGAACACCAGGCCCACCTGGGAGGCGATGTAGGGGAAGAGGATGAACTCCCCGCTGGCCAGACCGACACCGGCCGCGATGATCCCGGGGCCGATCAGCTTGAACCAGTTCTTCGGTGGCTCCGGCATCTCCCGGATCTCCGGCGCCGGCAGCTGCTGGCTCGGGAAACGGTCGACGACCGACTCACGACCTGCAGGTTCGTTCGCCCTCGTGCTCATTGCGGCGTCCTCCTTCGCGAGCGGCCCCCCGCACGTATACCCGTTTCGCGAGGTTCACACCACAGGGACGCCGTCAGGTGGCCCCAGCGGCCGCCCCTCGCCGGCCGTAGGAGTGCGGATCGGTGCGATGGGAGGTCTCGGTGAGCGGTTTGCCGTTGGTCTCCGGGGCCCAGGCGTAGGACGTCACCCCACCGATCAGCGAGACCGCGGCCATCATCAGCATGGTCGCGGGCAGACCGAAGGACTCCAGCGTCAGCGGGAGGACGAAGGTGCCGATGGCGGCCCCGACCCGGCTGACCGCCGAGGCGAGGCCGACACCCGAGGTCCGGACCGAGGTCGGGAAGATCTCCTCCGGATAGATCCCGGGCAGGATGCTCATCACTCCGTACGAGAGCAGGTAGCCGAAGAAGCAGATCACGGGGACCGCTGGTGGCAGCCAGTCGATCATCGACACCAGGCCGAGCAGGCCGGCGCACACCAGCATCGGGACGATGAGGATCTTGCGCCTGCCGACGCGGTCCACCAGGAACCACCCGCTCACGGCGCCGATCAGCGCGATGCAGGTGCCGCCCAGGGCAGCGAGCAGTGACAGGCTGCCGAGCCCCAGCGTGTGCAGCACTCTGGCCTGGAAGAACGTGATCGCGAAGTACGGGAGGACGATGCACGTCCAGAACGTGCAGGCGAAGATCGTCCGCCGCACGTACTCGGCGGAGAACAGGACTCGGTACCGGGTGTCCTCCGACACCTCGGCGAGGAAGTCCCCTTCGTCCGGGTCGACGTCCAACCGGTCCCGGACGATCTCGGCCGCCTCATCCGCACGCCCCTTGGACACCAGCCACCGCGGCGACTCCGGCAGGTTGTGCCGTGCGATCAGGCAGAACAGGGCCGGCACCACGCTGGACGCCAGAATCAGCTGCCACTGGTCCGGCGCGTGGGTGTTGATGAGGTACCCGAACCCGAAGCCGGCGACGTAGCCGACGTTCCAGAGGATCTCCAGCAGGCCGAGGTAGTTTCCGCGCTTCTTGTCGGGGGCGAACTCGCCCAGCAACGGTGACCCGATGGCGTAGTCCCCACCGATCGCCAGGCCCATCACGATCCCGAGCGCGAACAGGTGCCACGGCTCGGTGACCGCGAACATCAGCACCGCCGCCACCGCGAACGTGATCAGGTCGGCGATGAACATCGGTTTGCGTCCGAAGCGGTCAGTGACGTAGCCGATCACCAAGGCACCGAAGAAGACGCCGATCAGCGTCGAGGCAGAGATCCACGACTCCCACAGCGTGGTGATGTGGATGTCCTTGTTCATGGCGCCGCCCGCCAGCGCGGCCGCCACGGTCGCGAACACGAACCCGTCGAGGAACATGCCGCCGCCGGTGGCCAGAACCACCCGGCGCAGGAACGCCGCGGACTTGCCCGACATCGATTCGGGTGTCATCAGAAGTCGAGCCGCATCACGACGCGTCGCACGGTCGGCCGGCTGACCTCGCTGAGACCGGCATCGGCGAACACGCTCACGGTGCCGACGTTGAGCTCCTCCAGGATCACGTTCGTCGTGGTGATGGGGTAGCCCTCGATGGCACGGGCGCCACGCTGCCGGGCGTGCTCAACCGCGGCGCGGGCGAGGGCCCGGCTGACACCACGCTTGCGGAAGCCCCTGCGAGTGAACAGGCAGGTCACGGCCCAGACGCTCGCGTCGGTCTTGTCCTCCGTCCTGCCTTCCCACGGGACGCGGTTGTTGCGCACCAGGCCGGTGTACGCGGGGCGCGGCTCGACCGCGCACCAGCCGACCGCCTCGCCGTCCAGGTAGGCGACGAGGCCGCTGGTCGTGTCGGCTCCGGGGTGGCCGCAGTCGGTCTGCTCGCGCAGCCGCTCGGCGCGCTCCTCGGCGGGGAACGACCCGAAGGACTCCCGCGGCCGCAGCTTGTACCGCTGGCACTGGCACCGGGGCGCAGGGCCTCGGGTACCGAACACCGCCTGCAGGTCGTCCCAGCTCGCCTCGTTGGCGGGCACGACCGAGATCGCTCGCTCCGGTTCGGTCATGCCCACGATCCTGCGGGTCGGATGGACCTTCGGCGAGTCAGGGAGAGAAGCGCGGGCCGTGCCCGCCTGCCCCGGAGGGCGGAGGAAAGCGCGTTTCGCTTCGCCGGGTGGGGCGGTCGGGATAGCGTCCGGGCACTCTCAGGAGGGTGGACCATGCGCGTTCGTTGCCCTGCCGCCGTGACCCTCGTGGCCACGACGGCGCTCGTTTCGCTGCTCGCCTCGATGCTGGCCACCGGCCCCGCCACGGCCGTGCCCTCGCCGCTGACCGGTTCGATGGGTGCCGCAGCACCGCAGGGCAAGGCTCCGGCCCCGGTTCAGAACCGGATCGCGTACGCCAGCGGCTGCGACATCTGGTACGCCAGCCCGACCGGCGCGGGCAAGACCAACATCACCCCCGGCACGACCACTACCTGTGAGTCGTACCCCACCATCTCCTATGACGGCCGCTTCATCGCCTTCGACCAACAGACAGTCACCCCGCAGGGACCGCTGAACGACATCTGGGTGCACAACGTGGCGACCGGACGGTCCGTGCAGGTCACTGACGACGGACGGAGCCGTCACCCTGACTTCTCACCCGTCGACTACCGGATCGCGTTCTCACGCGGGTACGCCTCCACGCTGCAGCTGACCAACATCTTCACGATGACCCGGACCGGCGCGGACGTGACGCGGTGGACCAAGGACGTCGCGCCTGCGCCGGGCAGCACCGTCTACCGGATCAACCGAAAGCCGGAGTGGAGCGCCAACGCCCGGCAGATCTACTTCGTCAGCTCACGCGACGGCTACTCATGTCGCCGGGACCGGGGGGAGTACGACGACATCTTCCAGGCGTTCCAGATGTACCGGACGACGGCGGCGGGCGCGCTCACCCGGCTCACGAACGATCGGAGGCTGAACGTCGACGCGGTGTCGGTACGGGGCGCCTCCCGCGCCTACACGGCCTCCCGCCTGCCGGCGTCTACCGCAGCGGGCTACTGCCAGAGCGAGCCCACGAACGAGTTCTCGCTCTATGTCGACGGCGCGGCGCTGACCCGCTCCAGCTTCGGGAAGCCGACCTGGTCCAGCGCCAGCAGGATCCTCTTCGGCACGGTGGACACGAAGGTCGGATCCGTCGCCGCTTCGGGCGGCACGGTCAGGCGGCTGTTCGCCGGCAGTCTCCCCGACTGGGGCCGCGTTCCCTGAGCCCACTGCGGCCGTCACGCGGCCCACGTGAGCAGGGGCGTGCCGTCGGCGGCGCGTACCAGCACCGAGACGATGTCCTGGGTACGGGCCGCGGTCGCGGCCGTGAGCTGCATGGTTTGGCCGGGCTCCGCGTGCCAGGTGGCGACCTGTTCGATCCCGCCCGAACGGGTGCGCACGAACAGGCCGTACGTCGCCTCGTGTCCTGGTCCGTACTCACCCCGCCCCGGTGTGTACGAGCACGTCAGGTCGAGCCGGGTGCCCCACGCGACGTCCTCGAGCGCCACGCTGGCCCGCACCGACGCCTCGCCGAGGGGAACCATCGTCTGCCCGGCGGGGAAGGTCGGGGTCGACGTGGCCGCGGGCGGCGCGGCTGATGGCGTTGAGTCGCTCCCGAGGGCGTTCGTGACCGCCACCGACCCGACGGCGACGGCGACGGCCGCCGCAGCGGCCAGTCCCGCCGTGACCCAGGTGCGCCGCTGCCGGGCCCGCTGGACGTCGCCGATCAGGGCGGGGAGCAGGGTCTCCGGCACCGGGTCGTCGGCGCCGGGGGCGGTGAGTACCTCGGGGTCGATCCGCGCGAGCAGGCCCGGCAGGCCGGCCAGGTCGCGCACCGAGCGTGCGCACTCGGCGCAGTCGGCCAGGTGCTGCTCGAACTCCTGCCGCTCGGCCGGAGACAGCGCGCCGAGGACGTACGAGCCGTCGAGGTGGGTGTGCGGGCAGCTCATGCGCCCACCCCCATCTCCTCGAGGGCGAGCCGGAGCGCGCGCAGCGCGTAGTGCGTGCGCGACTTGACCGTGCCCTCCGGGATCCCGAGGATCCGTGCGGCCTCCGCGACCGGACGGCCCCGGTAGTAGCACTCCAGCAGCACGGCGCGGTGCTCGTCGGACAGCTTGGTGAGCGCCTCCGCGACCACCCACGACAGCAACAGCTGGTCGGTGTGGTCGCTCAGGTCGGTCGACTCGGGCACCTCCGCCACGGTCAGCTCGCTGCGCACGCGCCGGCTCCGCCACTCGTCGACCACCACGTTGCGCGCGACGGTGAGCAACCAGGCGCGGACGCGCGCCGGTGAGTTGTCCAGTACCGACAGGTGTCGCCACGCGCGCAGCAGGGTCTCCTGCGCGACGTCCTCGGCCCTGGCCCGGTCGCGCCCGGTCAGCCGCACGCAGTAGGCCCACAGCGCAGCGGCATGCTCGTCGTAGAGCTGCTGCATCACTGCGGCCTCGTTGGCGGGCATCGGACCTCCTACCGGGAGAGACGGAGCAGCGGCCCAGGAGGTTCGATCATGCCCATGACGTCGGCTCCGTCCGGTCAGGACGGCGAGATCCGGACCTGCGTCCTCACTTCGCCCGTGCACCGTGCGGTCCGTACGCAGACAGGAAGCGGTCCCGGAAGGCGTCCATCGGCCAGACCGGTGCGTCGGGGTCGGGCAGCATGCCGGCCTGCCAGCCCCAGGGCGCGATCCGGTCCAGCACCGCCGGGTCGTGGGCGATGACCGTGATCGGCACGTCGTGGCCGGCGTCCGAGCCGGACACGATGGTGGCCGGTTGGTGGTCGCCGAGCACGACCATCACGAGATCGTCGTCGCCGTACGTCTCCACGTAGGACACCAGCGTGTTCAGCGAGTACTCGATCGTCTGTCCGTACACGCTCTGCACCCGCTCGGGGTCGGGCCACACCTCGTCGGGAGACAGTCCCTCGTCGGGCATGTCGTCGAAGACCGAGCCGTCACCGACCTCGTCCCAGTCGACCATGCGCGGCACCGGTGTCCACGGGTTGTGGCTGGACACCAGGTCGATCTCGGCCATGACCGGTGCCCGGTCGGAGTCGGCCAGCTCCAGGTGATGGAAGGCCGAGAGCGTGTACTGGTCGGGCATGGACGCGTAGCTGAACTCCGGACCCACGTAGCCGACGTTGCGGGAGTCGTAGAGCGCGTCCCAGTCGTAGAACGACTCGCCCTCCGGCCAGTCGCGGGTGTTCGCCGGCACGGTGCCGACCGTCCGCCAGCCCGCCTGCCCGAACGCGTCGCTCAGCGTGAGGCGGTCGCTGTCCAGGAGGTCGGCGTAGCGCAGCTCGTTGTCGACCCACAGCCCGGACTGCAGGCTGCCGTGGGCCAGCCAGCTGCCGGCGCCGAAGGTCGGTGAGGTCAGGAAGGCGCTGCGGGACGAGAACCCCGCCGCCCGGAGCCGACGCGTCCCGCCGTCCAGCACCTGGCGGACCGACGCGGACAGGTCCGATCCCTCGACCGCGACCCTCCCGTAGCTCTCGACGAACACGAGCAGCACGTCCTTGCCGCGCAACCCGGTGAGCAGCCTGTCGTCCGGGGTGTCGCCGAACCGGTCGACGGCGAGCTCCTCGGCGAACGCCTCCCGGTCGCGGATCGCCGCGCTCGCCTCGCTGACGTGGCTGGAGGCGAGACCGGCGGCGCTGGTGGAGGCGATCGGTTGGCCGGCCACGAGCTGCGCTCCGGAGGCCGCACACAGCACCCACACCAGGCCGAGGCCGGTGACCGTGCGGAGGGAGGTGCCGCGGTGCCGGTCCGCGAGCCGGGTCAGCCGCAGCACCGCCAGCGGCACGAGGGCGAGCAGGACGAGGGCTGCGCTCCCGACCCCCACCAGGGCGGCGATGGCCGTGCCGCGGCCGATCTCGTCGCCGAGGAAGTCCAGCGCGGGCCGGAAGTAGTTCCAGTCGGTCGCGGGGTTGAACCGCCGCCCCAGCGTCTCGAAGAAGGCCATGTCGAGGACCTTCACCACGGTGAGCACTCCGAGCACGAGGCCGACCAGCACCGCCATCGTCCGCCCCACTACGGCCGGCACGACGAGGACGACGGCGACGACGAGCAATCCCTCGAGCGGGATCCGCACGAACGCGCCCGGCGACAGCCGGGACAGCTCGTTGGGGGCCACCAGGGCGAACCACACCAGCGCACCGGCCAGGCCCGTCACCACCCCTGCCCGTGCGGACCGGGCCCAGCGCCGGTCGTCCGCCACGTCGTGCGCCTGCCCCCACAGCTCCCACACCTCGCGGCCGAACGACTCGGCCAGCAGCGCCAGCGCGCCGATGAGTGCCGCGCTTGTCACCATTCCGGGCAGGACGTCGGCCGCGGCGACCGCCAGGACGATGCCCTGGGTCGCGGCCACGACCTTGCACCACAGGCGTGGCCGCACGGTGCCGCGCAGCCACGGCAGCAGCCAGCCCGCCACGACGAACACGTAGCGCGCGGCGCCGATCGCCAGCACCCAGCCGCCCTCCGCGCGGGCGACGTACACGCTGAGGACGAGGATCAGGAAGGCGTCGACCTCCATGTCGAAGCGCGCTCCGAGGGCCGTCGCCGTCCCGGTCCGGCGCGCGACCAGCCCGTCGACCGCGTCCAGGAGGAGCGCCACGACCGTCAGTGCCAGCAGCGCGGTGAGAGGGGTCGACCGGTCGAACGAGTCCGCGACCAGCGCCGCCACCGCGCCGACGATCGTGGCCCGCACGAGCGTCACCCGGCCGGCCGGTCCCAGCCCCTCGGCAACGTGCCGCGCGAGCCCCCGGGCCAGCGCGACACAGCAGGTGATCGCCCAGCCGGCCCCCACCAGCCAGCCGGGCCACCCCAGGCCGACCGTCGCGGCGAGGCCGGCCAGCAGCACCAGCTGGACGGTCAGCCCGATGACCGGACCGGTTCGCACCGCACGCACCACGACTCCGTCCCTGGGGTACAGCAGTGACACGACAGGCGGGATACTCCGGTTCACTTCATGCTCGATCAGGGAGTCACCCGGTGTCCGGGGAGGTGAGGCGGTTGACGCGTGACGCGCTCGCGTACTGGGTGCGTGCGCCCGGTCTTGCCGAGATTCGTCCCGTCGTCCTGCCCGAACCGGGTCCGGACGACGTCCTGGTACGCACGCTGCGATCCGGGGTGAGTCGGGGCACCGAGACGCTGGTCTTCCGCGGCGGTGTGCCGGCCAGCCAGTACGACGTCATGCGGGCGCCGTTCCAGGACGGCGACTTTCCCGGCCCGGTCAAGTACGGCTACCTCAGCGTGGGCGTCGTCGAGCAGGGCCCGGCCGAGCTGCGCGGCCGTACGGTCTTCTGCCTCCACCCGCACCAGACCGCCTATGTGGTGCCGGCCGGGGCCGTGGTCGAGGTGCCCGACGACGTGCCACCCACGCGTGCGGTGCTCGCCGGAACCGTCGAGACGGCGGTCAACGCCTTGTGGGACGCCGCCCCGCTGCTCGGCGACCGCATCGCCGTCGTCGGCGCCGGCATGGTGGGCTGCTCGGTCGCCCGGCTGCTGAGCCGCTTTCCGGGGGTCCGGGTCACGCTCGTCGACGTCGACGCCTCGCGGGCCGACGTCGCGGCCGCGCTGGACGTCGGCTTTGCGCTGCCCGACGACGCCGACGACGGATGTGACCTGGTGGTGCACGCCAGCGCGACGTCCGCCGGGCTGCAACGCTCGCTGGACCTGCTCGCCCCGGAGGGAACTGTCGTCGATCTCAGCTGGTACGGCGACACCGAGGTGCGGCTGTCGCTCGGTGGCGCCTTCCACTCCGGTCGACTGGGGATCAGGGGCAGCCAGGTCGGGCAGGTGTCGCTGGCCCGCCGGCACCGGCGCACCCCCGCCGATCGGCTGGCGCTCGCCCTCGACCTGCTGCGCGACACTGCGTTCGACGCGCTGATCACCGGCACGTCCCGCTTCGACGAGCTGCCCGACGTCATGGCCCGGCTGGCAGACGGCAGACTGCCGGCCCTCTGCCACGCCCTCACGTACGACAAGGGGTGAGTCCATGTTCAGCGTGACCGTCCGCGACCACGTGATGATCGCGCACAGCTTCCGCGGTGAGGTGTTCGGACCCGCGCAGCGCCTGCACGGGGCGACCTTCGTCGTCGACGCGACCTTCCGGCGCTCTACGCTCGACGCCGACAACGTCGTCGTCGACATCGGACGTGCGGCGCAGGAGCTGAACGCCGTGCTCGGCGAGCTGGGCTACCGCAACCTCGACGAGGAGGAGGCCTTCGCCGGCGTGAACACCACCACCGAGGCGCTTGCCCAGGTGATCGCCGACCGGCTCGCGCACCGCGTGCAGGCGGGAGCCCTCGGCGACTCCGCCCGCGACCTGGAGGGGATCGCGGTGACGCTGCACGAGTCACACGTCGCGTGGGCGAGCTACGAGCGAGCGTTGTGACCGATGTCCATGTCGTCGTCCCGGACGGCATCGACGACCCGGCCCGACCGAGCGGGGGGAACGCCTACGACAGGCGCATCTGCCGTGGGCTCGCCGCGAGCGGCTGGACGGTTCACGAGCGGCCGGTGCCGGGCGCGTGGCCGCGGCCCGACGCGAACGCGCGGGCCGCGCTCACCGACGTGCTGGCCGCGGTTTCCGACGGCACCGTGGTGCTGCTCGACGGGCTGATCGCCTCAGCGGTCCCCGAGGTGCTGATCGCGGCCGCCGACCGGCTACGCCTGGTCGTGCTGGTGCACATGCCGCTGGGCGACGCGGCGTCGGACGACCTGGCAGCCGACACCCGGGCCCGGGAGCACGCGGCGTTGTCGGCGGCTGCCGCGGTCGTCACCACCAGCCGCTGGACCCGTGCTCGGCTGCTCGACCTGTACACGCTCACGCCCGCCCTGGTGCACGTCGCCGAGCCCGGCGTCGAGCCGGCCGAGCTTGCGCCGGGGACGGCCACCGGGGGAGCGCTGCTCTGCGTCGCGGCGGTAGCGCCGCACAAGGGGCACGACGTGCTGGTCGCCGCGCTCACCACGCTGGTCGACCTGGAATGGCGGTGCACCTGTGTCGGCCCGCTCGACCGGGACCCCGGCTTCGTCGACGAGGTCGTCCACCGGGCCAACAAGGGCCGGATCGACGACCGGGTGCGCTTCACCGGTCCACTGGACCTACCCCACCTCGACGCGGCGTACGCCGCTGCCGACCTGCTGGTACTCGCGTCGCGCGCCGAGACGTACGGAATGGTCGTCGCCGAGGGGCTCGCGCACGGGCTCCCGGTCGTCGCCACGGGCGTCGGCGGGGTGCCGGAGGCCCTCGGTCAGGCCTCGGACGGCACTCCGCCCGGCCTGCTGGTGCCGGCCGACGACGCTGTGGCGCTCGCAGCGGCGCTGCGCCGCTGGCTCGTCGAGCCGGCACTGCGACAGCGGCTGCGGTTCGCGGCGGGCCAACGCCGATCGACGCTGCCGGGCTGGTCGACCCCCACCGCGCTGATCTCCGACGTGCTCGCCGACCTCGCGACCCGCTGACGCGGGGATGAACCGCAACCGCACCGGGCCCGTATGTCCTCCCAGTGGGCGGTGCCCACGGGAGCGGAGGACACGATGCCCCGGACGGTGGGGACGTGGGTGCGGCTGCTGGGTGGCGCCGCGATCCTTGCCGTGCTGGTCTGGCGGCTTGGCACCGGTCCCTTCGTGAACGGGCTCGGGATGATCGACGGACGGTCGCTGCTGGCTGCCGGAGGCATCTCGGTGCTGACCACGCTGTGCTGCGCCTGGCGCTGGCGGCTGGTCGCCGGCGGCCTGGGGGTGGGCGTCCCGCTCCCGGCGGCCGTCGCGGCCTACTACCGCTCGCAGTTCCTCAACTCGACGCTGCCCGGCGGAGTGCTCGGCGACGTGGACCGAGCGGTCCGCCACGGTCGCGACGTCGGTGACGTCGGACGCAGCGCCCGGGCCGTCGCCTGGGAGCGCACCGCCGGGCAGTATGTGCAGGTGGTGCTCACGATGCTCGTGCTGCTCCTGCTGCCGTCCCCGGTGCGGTCGCTCACTCCGATCGTCGTCGCGGCCGCCGTCGCCGGCGCGGTGGCCGCGGTGCTGCTGCGCCGGGCCCTGCCCGGCGACGGTCCCTCCGTGCTGGCCCGGGTCGTGCGGGCAGCGGCCGCCGACCTGCGCGCGGGCCTGCTCGCCCGGCGGGCGTGGCCGGGCATCGTGCTCGCGTCCGCGGTCGTCGTCACGGGGCACGCGGCGATCTTCCTGATCGCCGCACAGACCGCCGGCGCCACCGCGTCGCCGCTGCAGGTGCTGCCGCTGGCCCTGCTGGTGCTGGTGGCCGCGAGCCTGCCGATGAACGTGGCGGGGTGGGGACCGCGCGAGGGGGTCGCCGCGTGGGCGTTCGCCGCGGCGGGGCTGGGCGCCGCCCAGGGCGTCTCCGCCGCGGTCGTGTTCGGGGTGCTGGGACTGGTGGCGACCCTGCCGGGTGCCGTCGTGCTGGTCGTCTCCGGGCTGCGCCGTTCCGCCCGGGGACCGGACCTCGTCGTCCCGGGTCCGGTGGCGCCCGCTGCCGGCACCCTGGAAGGTGTCGTGCGTGGCTGAGCGTCCGTACACGCTGCTGAGCTGCGGCATGTCCATCGACGGCTACCTCGACAGCACAGCCGAGCAGCGGCTGCTGCTGTCCAACGAGGCCGATCTCGACCGAGTCGACGCGGTGCGCGCCGACTCCGACGCGATCCTCGTCGGCGCGGCGACCGTGCGGAACGACAACCCGCGGCTGCTCGTCCGGGCGCCGGAGCGCCGGGAGCAGCGCATCGCCCAGGGACGGCACTCCTCGCCGGTCAAGGTGACGCTCACCGCGCGGGCACAGCTGGACCCGTGCGCGGACTTCTTCGCCACCGGTGACGGGGACAAGATCGTCTACTGCGCGAGCGCGGCGGTGGCCGAGGCTCGTGAGCGGCTCGGGCGGGTGGCGACCGTTGTCGACGGCGGTGAGCCGGTGGACCTGCGCCGCATGAGCGAGGACCTCCACGACCGGGGGGTGCGCCAGCTGATGGTCGAGGGCGGCGGGACCGTGCACACCCAGTTCCTGACCGGCGACCTCGCCGACGAGCTGCAGCTGGTGGTCGCCCCGTTCTTCGTCGGCGACTCCGGGGCCCGGCGGTTCGTCGGCGACGGCCGGTTCCCGTGGAACCCGGACCGGCGCGCGAGACTCGCCGAGGTGCGCCGGATCGACGACGTGGTACTCCTGAGGTACGCCTTGTCGGCCCGATTCAGCGACTGAGCGAAGGGGGAGCCTCGATGCCGCGCACGCCACCGACCGCGACGATCCGCACCGAGCTCACGGTGCCGTTGCGGTTCGGCGACGGGTTTGCCACGACCGCGCGCGTCTTCACGTTCACCGGCCTGGTCGACGGCGGGGAGCACCTGGCCCTGGGACTCGGCGACCGCGCCCACCCCCTCGAACCGGGCCGGGGAGGCGGAGCGCCGCCGCTGGTCCGCCTGCACAGCGAGTGCCTGACCGGCGACGTCTTCGGCAGCCAGCGCTGTGACTGCGGCCCTCAGCTGTCCGAGGCCGTCCAGCGGGTCACCCACTCCGGCGGCTACGTGCTGTACCTGCGCCAGGAGGGCCGCGGGATCGGCCTGTACGCCAAGCTCGACGCGTACGCGCTGCAGGACGCCGGGCTGGACACCTACGAGGCGAACGTCGCCCTGGGGCGGGGCGCGGACGAGCGCGACTACACGGCCGCGGCGCAGATGCTGCACGCGCTGGGCGTGGAGCGGGCCGCGGTGCTGACCAACAACCCGGACAAGGTCGGCCAGCTCGAGCAGCTCGGGATCACCGTGACCGAGCAGGTGCCGACCGGCGTGCACCTGTCCGCGGCGAACGCGCGCTACCTGGCGGCGAAGTCCCGTCGCGGCCGGCACACGCTCGACGCACCGGTTGACGGCGCCGACGACGCCGACGACGCCATCGCCTGATCGCCGCTTCCTACTCCAGCCACTCGGTCACGAACCGGGGATGGGCGTGGATGTGCACGGCCTCGTAGCCGTCGGGGCCGGTCGAGAACTTGTGCGGCGTGTCGGCGGGGACCACCAGCACCTGGCCCGCCCGGCCCTCCAGCTGCTCGGTGCCGACGGTGAACGTCGCCGACCCGCGCCGGATGATGAAGGTCTCGGCATACGGGTGCTGGTGCAGCCGGGGGCCGGCGCCGGACTGTGTCGTGGACTCGAGGATGATCGAGATGTTCGCCCCGCCGGGGAGCTCCTCGTAGTTCTCGGTCCAGTCCTCGCCGTCATCGCGGCCGTCTGCGCGGTCGATCGCGAAAGCGTCCATCGGCGGACGCTAACAGTAGGCCGGGGACCGGATCAGTCGGAGGCGCGCTGGCGGCTGCCCTGACGCGCGGCGATCTCACCGGGGTGTCCCACCTCGTTGGCCAGCTCGACGAGCTCGCGCTCGTGACCCGGCCAAGACTGTGCGGCGCTGCGCAGGCCGGCCCAGTCGACCGAGCGGTTCAGGAAGTCGACGTAGTCGACGGTGCGGTCGGCAAGGGCTGGGGAGCCGAGGACGACGATCGCTGCGGCCCACTCACGGTCGGCCTGGACCCACTCCGGCAGCTCGTCCCACGAACGGGCGCGACGGTCGATGCCCGACGGGGCGCCCTCGGCGATGCGACCGACGCGCTGGGCGGCGCGGCGCTTGACCGAGCGGATGACCCACACCAGCAGGCTGCCGGCGACCACGGCATAGATCGTCACCATGCCCACGACGAGGCACACGGTGCGGAACGCGTCCCACATGCTGTCTCCCGGCGCGGCTCGGCGGCGTCCGGGGCGAGCGCTCCGAACTCGACGAGTACATCACTGTCCGTGCCCATGCACACGCACCGTGACGAAAAAGGCCCGAACGGGGGATCCCGCAGACCCGGCCGGGGCTAGTGTCGCGAGCGTGCCCCGAGCCCCGCTGCCCGCCGAGGTCGCCGAGCGGATGACCCGCCCGAATCCCGCTGTGATCGCCCACGTCCGCCCGGACGGCCAGCCGGTGTCGGTCGCCACCTGGTACCTGTTCGAGGACGGCCGGGTGCTCGTCAACATGGACGAGTCGCGGCGGCGGCTCGACTACATCCGCGGCGACGAACGGGTCTCGCTGACCGCCCTGGACGCCGACGACTGGTACACCCACATCAGCGTGCAGGGCCGGGTCGTCGAGCTTGTCGACGACACGGACCTGGCCGACATCGACCGGATCGCCACCCACTACACCGGGAGGCCGTACGGGACACGGGACCGCAGCCGGGTGAGCGCGTGGATCGAGATCGACACCTGGCACGGCTGGAGCGGCGGGCGTGCCACACCGGCCCCGCAGGGGCGGTCCAGCACCTAGGGTGACGCCCGTGACCGACCGCCCCGACCACGCCGACCACCCCGTGCCCGGGCCGCCCGTGGTCGGCGAACCGAACGGCGCGGGTCGACCGTCGGCGCCGACCACGTACCTCCTGGTCGACGGTGAGAACGTCGACGCGACCCTCGGCCTCAGCGTGCTGGGGCACCGCCCGACACCCGAGCAGCGGCCGCGCTGGGAGCGGGTGCGCGCCTACGCCGCCGGGTGGGGCGTGCCGGTCAAGGCCCTGTTCTTCCTCAACGCCTCTCGGGGTGAGCTGCCGGCCGCGTTCGTGCAGGCACTGATGGCGATGGAGTTCCGCCCCATCCCGCTGTCCGGCGACACGCACGAGAAGGTCGTCGACATCGGCATCCAGCGCACCCTGGACGCCGTCGCCGAGCGGCCGGGCAACGTGATGCTGCTGTCCCACGACGCCGACTTCGTGCCGCAGATCAAGGCCCTGCTGGGCCACGACCGCCGGGTGGCTGTCGTCGGCTTCCCGGAATTCGTCAGCACCAAGATCAAGGCCATGCAGCCCGACGGGCTCGAGGTCATCGACGTCGAGACCGAGGTCGGTGCCTTCAACACCCCCCTGCCGCGGGTGCGAATCATCCCCATCGACGAGTTCGACCCCGCGCCGTACCTCTGAGACGGAAGGCCCGTCGGTACGCTGCAGAGGTGGATGCGGCGAAGCCAGCGGGGTCGGGCAACCGCGTTCTGACCGTCCCGAACGCGCTGAGCATGCTGCGGCTCGCCGGGGTGCCCCTGTTCCTGTGGCTGGTGCTCGGCCCGGAGGAGGACGTCTGGGCGCTGGTCGTGCTGATGGTCTCCGGCTTCACCGACTACCTCGACGGCAACCTGGCGCGCCGGCTCAACCAGACCTCCACGCTCGGTCAGATCCTCGACCCGGTGGCTGACCGGCTGTACATCCTGTCGGTCGTCGTCGGGCTCGTGCTTCGCGACATCATCCCGCTCTGGTTGGCCGTGCTGTTGCCGCTGCGCGACGTGCTGTTGTTCGTGCTCATTCCGTTCCTGCGCACCCGTGGCTACTCCGCGCTGCCGGTCCACTTCCTCGGCAAGGCGGCCACCGCGAACCTGCTGTACGCGTTCCCGCTGCTGCTGCTCGGCGACGACACCGGCGCCGTGGCGACGCTCGCCGACGTGTTCGGGTGGGCCTTCGCCATCTGGGGCGTCGGGCTGTACTGGTGGGGTGGGCTGCTCTACGCCTGGCAGGTGCGCACGCTGCTCACGACCACGCCCCCCACCCGGGTGCGGGAGCGTGCCGGGTGACCCAGCAGCCACCACCGGGTGACCTGCTCGCGCGGATAGCCGCGCAGAGTCTCGACGACGACTACGCCACCGTCGCGGCCCGGGGCGACGGGCCGGCACCAGGACCCGGCAAGCGCGGTGCCACCCTGCTCGCCTTCGGCGCGGCCGTCGCCGCGTTGTGCATCCTGCTGACCGTGTCGGTGCTGCAGACCCGGGACACGGCCAGCCAGGCCGACCGCGACCGCGAGGCGCTCATCGACCGGATCGAGGCGGAGCAGACCGAGGTCGGCGACCTCCGCGACGAGGTGCAGGGCCTCAGCGAGGATGTCGACGACCTGCGGGTCGAGTCGCTGCGGGTGGGCGACGAGGCGGCTGCCGTCGAGGACGACCTGCAGGACCTGCAGGTCGACGCGGGCGTGCTGCCGGTCACCGGGCCCGGAGTGCGGGTGACCGTGAACGACGCTCCCAACGGAAGCATCGGAGGGCAGGTCCGTGACACCGACCTGCAGCGGCTGGCGAACGGCCTGTGGGAGGCAGGCGCGGAGGCGGTCGCCGTCAACGGCCAGCGGCTGACCACCCGGAGCGCCATCCGCACCGCCGGTGAGGCCATCACCGTCAACTACGTCTCGCTGGCGCCTCCGTACGTGGTCACCGCGATCGGCGACCCGCAGACCATGGCTGCCGACTTCCTGGAGACCTCGGGGGGCCAGCTGCTGGCCGACCTGCGGGCGAGCTTCGGCATGGTCTTCGAGGTCGAGTCGCCGTCGTCGATGACCCTGCCGGGTCTGACCCTGGACGTCACCCACGCCAGCATGTTGTCCACCGCAGGGGCGACCTCGTGATCGCGCTGCTGGGGCTGATCGCCGGGATCGTGGCCGGGTTGTTCCTCGAGCCGTCGGTCCCCATCGGTCTGCAGCCCTACCTGCCGATCGCGGTGGTCGCCGCCCTGGACGCCACCTTCGGTGCCCTGCGGGCGCTGCTCGACGGCATCTTCGACGAGAAGGTGTTCGTGATCTCGTTCGTGTCCAACGTGCTGGTGGCGGCCCTGATCGTCTACCTCGGCGACCAGCTCGGCGTCGGCAGCCAGCTGTCGACGGGCGTCGTGGTCGTGCTCGGCATCCGGATCTTCTCCAACGTCGCGGCGATCCGCCGGCACCTCTTCCATGCCTGAGCCCATGCCTGATCCCGCGCCTGATCCCGCGCCTGATCCCGCGCCTGATCCCGCGCCTGATCCCATGCCTGATCCCGCGCCTGAGCCCGCGCCTGAGCCCGCGGACGGTCGCACCCGGTTGCGTGCGGCGCTGCGCACCCGGCCGGGCCGCGGCCAGGCGGTGGCCGGCGTGCTGCTGGCATTGCTGGGCTTCGCCGCCGCGGTCCAGGTGAGTCATGTCCGCTCGGACGACCCGTACTCCGGCGCCCGCCGGGACGACCTGGTGCAGCTGCTGCAGACGCTGGCCGACGCCCAGGACCGAGCCGCCGAGCAGCTCAGCGAGCTCCAGGACACCCGGGACGCCCTCGAGGAGAGCACCGACCAGAGCGCCGCCGCCCTGGAGGAGGCCGAGCGTCAGCTGGCTGCCCTGCGGATCCTGTCCGGAGCGGTCGGGGCCACCGGTCCCGGCGTGGAGATCACGATCGACGACCCCGACGGAACGGTCGGCGCGCGCACCCTGCTGAACGCGATCGAGGAGCTGCGCGACGCGGGTGCCGAGGCGATCGAGATCAACGACGAGGCCCGGGTGGTGGCACAGACCTACCTCACCGACGGGGCCGACCTCACCGACGGAGAGCTCGTCATCGGCGGCCGGACGGTGAGCGCGCCGTACGTGGTGGACGCGATCGGGGACACCGACACCCTCGCCGAGGCGGTCGTCTTCCGGGGCGGGCTGACCGACGAGGTGGTGGCCCTCGGCGGTACGGTCACCGTCGACAAGCCCGACGAGATCGAGATCACCTCGCTCGCCCCCGAGCCCGACACCGAGTTCGCCGAGCCGTCGACCTGACCGACGCAGCGAAGGAGCGCCCGTGTTCCCCGACGACCTCAAGTACACCGCCGAGCACGAGTGGGTCCGGCTGGGCGAAGCCGGCGGTGAGCCTGCCGGTGACGACGGGGCCGACGGGGCCGAGGGGGCAGAGGGGGCAGAGGAAACTGGCGGGACGGACATCGCCACGGTGGGCATCACCGACTTCGCCCAGCAGGCCCTCGGCGACATCGTCTACGTCTCGCTGCCGGAGGTGGGGGAGTCGCTCGAGGCGGGGACGTCGGTCGGCGAGCTGGAGTCGACCAAATCGGTCAGCGACGTCTACGCGCCGGTCACCGGCACGGTGGTCGCCCGCAACGAGGCGCTCGAGAACGCCCCGGAGCTGGTGAACTCCGACCCGTACGGCGAGGGCTGGCTGCTCAAGGTCCGGGTCGCCGACCCGGCGACCGTCGACGGCCTGCTCGATGCGGCGGCCTACCAGGGTCAGCTTGGTTGAAAGCACCCCTGGCGGCCCGTAGGTTTCGGCTACCGTCAACGTCAACCACCGCTTGAGGCTTGTGCGCACCGATCGGGTGCGCGTGGAGGGGACCATGCCGTTCTGCACCGAGTGCGGGCACGAGAACCCGACGTCCGCCAAGTTCTGCTCGCAGTGCGGGCACAAGCTGGTGGGGGCCGACACGTTCGGCGACCAGGGCGACTCGACGTCCTCCACGATCACCTTCGGGGCCGTCGAGGACACCGGTGAGGACAGTGCGCTCAGCCCCGAGGACGCAGCCGCCCTCGACGGGCTGCCGGCCGGGAGCGCGCTGCTCATCGTGCAGCGCGGACCGAGCGCCGGCAGCAGGTTCCTGCTGGACACCGACGAGGTGACGGCCGGGCGCCACCCCGAGAGCGACATCTTTCTGGACGACGTCACGGTGTCGCGGCGCCACGCCACCTTCCGGCGGGCGTCCGACGGCTGGACGGTGGGCGACGTCGGCAGCCTGAACGGGACGTACGTCAACCGGGACCGGATCGACGAGATCGTGCTCAGCGGCGGCGACGAGGTACAGATCGGCAAGTTCCGCCTCGTCTTCTACCCCAGCGCCGCGGACTCGGCGGGGCGCCCGCGGTGACCAGCTCGCTGCCGTCGACCCGGCGGCGGATGAGCATCGGCGAGGTCCTGGGGGCGCTGCGCCCCGACTTCCCCGACGTCACGATCTCGAAGATCCGCTACCTCGAGGCCGAGGGTCTGGTGCAGCCCGAGCGCACGCCGTCGGGCTACCGCAAGTTCTCGACCGCCGACGTGGAGCGGCTGCGCTACGTGCTCACCGCGCAGAAGGAGAACTACTACCCGCTCAAGGTGATCCGCGACCACCTGGACGCGATGGACCGGGGGCTCGAGCCGCCGCTGGGCCCTGCCGGCACGCCGCGGGTCCCCACCGTCGTGCTCGCCCACGACGGCGACGGTCTGCGCATCGACGGCCCGGAGCTGCGACTGTCCCGCGACGAGCTGCTGGCCACCGCCGCCATCGACGAGGCGTTGCTGGAACAGATCGAGGGGTTCGGGCTGGTCGTGGCCGGGCGGGGTGGTCACTATGACGCCGCCGCGCTACTGATCGCGACCACCGTCGGCGAGCTGGCCGCCTACGGTCTCGAACCCCGGCACCTGCGTTCGATCAAGACGGGCGCGGATCGCGAGGCCGACCTGGTCGGCCAGGTCGTGGCGCCGCTGCGCCGACAGCGCGACACCGCCGCACGGGCCCGCGCCGACGAGACCGAGCGCCAGCTGGCGGTCCTCACGCTGCGGCTGCACACCGCCCTCGTCCGGGGCGTGCTCGGGCACCGCTGAGGGTCCCGACGACGTCCCTTCGCCTTGTCGGGCTGGTGCCGCGAGGCGGGGGTACGGTGGTTGTCGTGAAGGACATGGACGTGGTCGGGGTGCGGGTCGAGATGCCGACCAACCAGCCGCTCGTCCTGCTGCGGGAGGCGGGCGGAGCCCGCTACCTGCCGATCTGGATCGGTGCCGTCGAGGCCACCGCGATCGCCTTCGCCCAGCAGGGCGTGACCCCTCCGCGGCCACTGACCCACGACCTGATGAAGGACCTGCTCGCCGCCCTCGGCCGCGAGCTCGACGAGGTCCGCATCACCGAGGTCCGCGACGGCGTCTATTACGCCGTGCTCGTCTTCGATGGCGGCACCGAGGTGAGCGCCCGGCCCTCCGACTCCATCGCCCTCGCCCTGCGCACCGGCACCCGGATCGTCTGCGACGAGGACGTCCTCGAGGCGTCCGGACTGGCCGTTCCCGAGGAGGAGGAGGCCGAGGTCGAGAAGTTCCGCGAGTTCCTCGACCAGGTGACGCCCGAGGACTTCCAGCCGGGCACCTAACTCTCGACCTCGGGTTGAGGGTGAGACCGACACGCCGGGGACCGCCTGCCGATGTCGTTGACCCCCAGGGTGGGCGTCCGTACCGTGGAGGGTCGAACGTCGCTGGTGTAACTCTAGGGCTGGAACTCGGCTAACCCGTGGAGGTCGCGGTGGTAGGCACGCAGGACGACAGCTCGACGGAGCAGGCGCTCCGGGCCGAGGCGGCCCGGCACGCCGAGGACCAGGGGCTGCTCTTCGACGACGATCTGTCCCCGCTGGCCGACGACGTCGGGTTCCGCGGGCCGACCGCCTGCAGCGCGGCCGGCATCACGTACCGACAGCTCGACTACTGGGCGCGTACGCAGCTGGTGGAGCCGACCGTGCGCGGCGCGACGGGGTCGGGCACCCAGCGGCTGTACTCCTTCCGCGACATCCTGCTGCTCAAGATCATCAAGCGGCTGCTCGACGCCGGAGTCTCGCTGCAGCAGATCCGTACCGCGATCGAACACCTGCGCGAGCGCGGCACCGACGACCTCACCACCGTGACGCTGATGAGCGACGGGGCCAGCGTCTACGAGTGCCGTTCGCCCGGCGAGGTCATCGACCTGCTGCAGGGTGGCCAGGGCGTCTTCGGTATTGCGATCGGTGGTGTGTGGCGCGAGATCGAGGGCACCCTCGCCGACCTGCCGAGCGAGCGTGCCGAGGTGCCCGGCGAGGGTCACCCCGACGACGAGCTCGCCGCGCGGCGGCTCGCCCGCGCCAGCGGTACCTGACCGCCCCGGCCTGGATCCAGCCACACCAGCGCGGCGTCACCCCGGTCGCGCGGCGATCGCGGCGCGCACCTCGTCCACGGTCGCGTCGTGGGCCGAGAACGTCTTCAGCCACCAGGTCGCACCGGCGGCCGCCCACGGCGCCGGGTCGTCACCGACATCGCTGTCGACCGCGACGTCGAGCGGTCCCGCTCCCGGGTCTCGCAGCCGCTGCGCCTCCGCCACCAGCGCGGCCAGCCGGTCGGGGGACTCGACCTCGATCGGGAACATCGCGTCGTACCGCGCCGCCCGCCGCAGCGGGCCGCGGTTGCCGCGCCGGAGCGCGACCCACACGGGCGGCCCCGGCCGCTGGACCGGTGGCGGCCCGACCGTGAGGCCGTCCAGGACGTAGTGCTCGCCCTGGTGGTGCACGGGTTCTCCGGTCCAGGCGGCGGCCAGCACCTCCAGGGCCTCGTCGAGCATCGCGCCGCGGACCCGGTCGTCGGTCTGCTCGCCGGTGCCGCTGAGCTCGTGGTTGTGGTCGCCGCCGATCCCGACGCCGAGCACGACCCGGCCACCGGACAGGTGGTCCAGGGTCGTGACCTCACGTGCCACCTGGATCGGCCGGCGGCGGGGCAGCGGCGTGACCATGGGACCGATCAGCACCCGCCGCGTGGCGACCGCCACCGCGGCGAGCGTGACCCAGGGGTCGGCGATGGCGGAGACCCGCGGGCCGTACGCCACGTGGTCCCACACGAACACGCCGTCCCAGCCCGCGTCCTCGGCCGCGGCGGCAAGGTCCGCGACGACGCGGGGGTCGGACAGCTGGTTGAAGATCGGCAAGGTCAGCCCGAATCGCACGTCGGCACGGTACCCGCGGCACACTGGGGCCGTGGTCACGAGGCGGGTGGTCCTGCAGGGTGCGGCCGCGGTCGGCGCCGACGCCGCGCTCGGCCGGGGCGGATCGGGCGCGCGACCAGACGAGCGACCAGACGAGCGACCCGGCGCGCGACCAGGCGCGCGACCAGGCACCGGTCCGCGGGTCGTGGTCGTGGGCGCCGGGCTCGCCGGTCTGGCGTGCGCGGACGTGCTGTACCGCGGTGGGGCCCGGGTCAGCCTGCACGAGGCGCAGGACCGGGTCGGCGGCCGCTGCTGGAGCTCGTACGGATGGCGTGACGGTCAGGTGGCCGAGCACGGGGGCGAGTTCATCGACACCCGGCACGCGTACATGCACGCGCTGGTGCGGCGGTTCGGGCTCCGGTTGGAGGACACGTACACGACCGGGGCGGGAGGTCGTGGGCGGTTGTGGCTCGACGGGGGCCTGCGCCAGCCGCGCGACCTGACCGACGACGCGCGGGTCTTCGCCCACCGGGTGCGCCGGCTGGCTCGCCGGATCGGCGCCTACACCTGGCCCGACGCCACGCCCGCGGCCCGAGCGGTCGACGAGATGTCGGCCCGCGACGTCGTGGACCGGTTCATGCCGGGCGGCAGCGACGGGCTCGCCGGGCGGCGGTACGGGGCGTACCTGGCGTCGTTCCTCGGGCTCGACCTCGACCGGCTCGGCGGGCTGGCGACCGTGGACAACATCGACCTGGCCCGCGGCGCTGACGAGCGCTACCACGTCGCGGGCGGCAACGAGCTGGTCGTGCGCGGGCTGGTGGAGGCACTGCCGCGCCGCGCGCTGCTCCGGGACAGTCCGCTGCGTCGGCTGCGGCGACGGTCGGACGGGCGCTACGGGCTGCGCTTCGGCGGGACGCCGCACGAGGTGGTCGCCGACCGGGTCGTGCTCTGCCTGCCTTTCACCACGTTGCGCGACGTCGACCTCGACGATGCCGGGCTCAGCCGGCACAAGCGACGCTGCATCGACGAGCTCGGGATGGGCACCAACGCGAAGGTCATCGTGCAGCTGGCTCGCCGCCCGCAGCTGTACGGCAACTGGGACGGCTATCTGCGCAGCGACCAGCCCACCTTCGACAGCTGGGAGTCGTCGGCCGCCGAGCGCGGGACCGCGGGTCTGATCACCGTCTACTACGGGGGTCGCAGCGGGGCGCGCGGGCTACCGGGCGGCATCGACCACGGCGCGGCGCCGCCGCCGCTCGTCGACCGGGTCGTGCACACGCTCGCGCGCGGTGGCCGCACCCGGCTGCCCGGGTTACCCCACGACGTCCTCGGTCGCGCGCACCTCGACCACTGGACCCGCGACCCGTGGGTACGGGGCTCGTTCGCGGCGTTCCTGCCCGGTCAGTACACCCGCTTCGCCGGCTTCGCCGGACGCCCCGAGCGGGGCGTGCACTTCGCCGGCGAGCACACCGCGGCGCTGGACGACCAGGGCTACCTCAACGGGGCGGTGCGGACGGGGGTGCGGGCGGCCCAGGAGGTCCTGCAGTCCTGACCGCGACCAGCCAGCCGGCCAGCGCGGCGCCCAGCGTGCCGAGCACCTCGTCGCCGAGCGTGTCCTCGTACGCCGTGTCGAGCTCGGTGCCGTGCCGGATGAAGGCCCACCACTCGGCCGCCTCCCAACCGATCGCCAGCATCGCGCCCAGGCCGGCGACCAGCAGCCCGAGCGCCCAGGCCGGCCGCACGTCCGCCCGCCGCAGCAGCAGGCCGACGCCGGTCGAGAGCAGGAACCAGTTCACCAGGTGGTTGGCGTCGTCCCACCAGACGACGGTGTCGTACAGGTTGAGGGTGTTGCCTGTGACGTCGACGAGGAACGGCGCCATCAGCAGGGCGAAGCCGGCCCAGGGGAGGGGCGTGGCGTCGCGACGCTGCCGGCGCCGCCAGGCCCAGACGGCCGGGACCAGCAGCATCAGCGCGGGGTAGGCGACCAGCCGCGCGCCGAAACCCTTGCCCTCGAACTGGGGCAGGCCGTCGACGAACGTCGCGACGGCGAGCTGGCCGACGGTGGCGACCAGGATGGCGATCGCGACCGCGCGGGCGGTCGGGATCACGCGTCGTGCCGGGCCGCGCGCGGGACCACGAACCACAGGGTCGCCAGCAGCACCAGGATCAGCCCGCCGCTGACGTTGGCCGCAGTGGTGTTGAGCACGACGCTGAACGTCAGCCAGACCACGCCCGCGATGGCCATCGACATCAGCACCAGCCCGCCCCGCGCCGCCCAGTGTGCGGCGAGCACCAGCCACTCCTTCTCCTGCCGGCGGAACACCGCACGATGGAAGCTGACCGGCGCGATCAGCAGTCCGGTGGACATCACCGCGAGAATCACGACGGTCAGGTAGACCGACTCCTGCAGGGTGGACAGGTCCTCGAACCGCTCCTGGAACGGCAGCGTCAGCAGGAAGCCGGCGAGCAGCTGCACGCCGGTCTGGGTGACGCGCAGCTCCTGCAGCAGCTCGGCCCAGTTGCGGTCGACCCGCTCGGCCTCGTCCTCGTCCCGCCCGGGTGCACCGCGCTCGCCGTCATCCTTGCCCATGCCCTCACCCGCCCTTGTCGGTGCCTCACTGTGCCGCAGGTCGCCGCACACTCGCCCCGTGTCGTCCGCACCTGCCCCGTGCAATAACCGGGGGCAAGTGCGGCTTTCGCAAGCCGGCTTGCGAAACCCGCGCCACCTCAGCCCTCGGTGAGGTCGCGGACCTCGGCGTAGCGGGTCCGCACGGCTGGGGTGGGGTCGGCCTGCTCGGCGGCGGTGACCTCGACCTCCCAGTCCGGGGGCGCGTCGGCACCGCTCAGCGCCCAGGCGGCCTGGCGGGCGGCGCCGTTGGCGACGTACTCGTCGGGCGCCGGTACCTCGACCGGGCAGCCGAAGATCGACGGGGCGAGCACCCGCAGCGCCTCCGACTTGGCGCCGCCGCCGATCAGCAGCGCCCGCCGGACCTCCACGCCCTGCTCGACGAGCGCGTCGATGCCGTCGGCCAGCCCGCAGAGCAGACCCTCGACCGCGGCGCGGGCGAGATTGGCCGGCTGGGCGTTGTGCACCCGCAGCCCGTGCACGGCTCCGGAGGCGCGTGGCCGGTCCGGGGTGCGCTCGCCCTCGAGGTACGGCACGAGCACGATGCCCTCCGAGCCGACCGGAGCGGACAGCGCGAGCGTGGACAGCTCGTCCAGGTCGACGCCGAGCAGCTGGGCGGTGGCGCTGAGCACCCGGGAGGCGTTCAGCGTGCACACCAGCGGCAGCCGGCGCCCCTCGGCGTCGCAGAAGCCCGCCACGATGCCGCTCGGGTCGTGCACGCGGACGTCACTGGACGCCGAGACCACGCCCGACGTCCCGATCGACACCACGACGTCGCCCGGACCGATCCCGAGACCGAGCGCAGCGGCAGCGTTGTCGCCGGTGCCGGGGCCGAGGACCGCGCCGGAGGCGAGCTCGGCCGCCTCACCCACCGGCTCGCCCGCGACCGCGACCCGGGGCAGGTCGCAGCGGCGGCCGAGGCCGCGCTCGAGCAGGTCGAGCCGGTAGTCGCCGGCGACCGGGTCGTACCAGCCGGTGCCGCTGGCGTCGCCGGCATCGGTGGTGAGCTCGTCGGTGCCGAGCCGGCCACCCCGCAGCTGCCAGGTCAGCCAGTCGTGCGGCAGGGCGATGGCGGCGGTGCGGGCGGCGTTGTCCGGCTCGTGCTCGGCCACCCAACGTGCCTTCGCCACCGTGAACGACGCCACCGGCACGACCCCCACGGCATCGGCCCAGGCTTCCCGGCCCGCCTGCTCGTCGCCGTCGCCGAGCTCGGTGATCAGGTCCGTGGCCGCGTCGGCGGAGCGGGTGTCGTTCCACAGCAGGGCGTCGCGCACCGGCTCGCCGTCGTCGCCGAGGGCCACCAGCCCGTGCTGCTGCGCGCCCACCGCGACGGCGGCCACGTCGGCCAAGCCCCCGGCCTCCTCCGCCGCCTCGCCGAGTGCCGACCACCAGGCGCGGGCGTCGACCTCGGTGCCGTCGGGATGGGTGGCACGGCCCTCACGGACCAGCGCGCCCGTGTCCGCGTCGCGGACGACGACCTTGCAGGACTGGGTGGACGAGTCGATCCCGGCGACGAGCGGCATGGCGCGATCGTGCCACGCCGCGGCCACGAGCAGGTCTGCGGCTGCCCGCGGTGCTCGGGTCGCGGTCCGCACCGACGCTGGTAGCGTCGGGACCGGCTGGCGACGCCGTGCGGGAGAGCTGCCGGCGACCCCCGAACGGGGGTCGGCGCAGCGCCGACGGGGCAACTCCTCCCGGAACCTCTCAGGCACCAGGACCGCGCGGACGAGGCCACTCTGGAGCCGTTCGGCGCGTACGGGCCGGCGGTGACTGAGGGGAGGGACCTGACCGTCCCGACCCCGGAGCGACGATGACCGACCGTCCGCCACTCACTGCGCTCGACACCGCCGACCCGTTCGTCGACCGGCACCTCGGCCCGCGGCCGGACGAGGTCAGCCGGATGCTGCAGCGGGTCGGCTACGGCTCCCTGGACGAGCTGATGCACGCGGCCGTCCCGGCCGCCATCCAAGGGGCCGGGACGGGCAGCCCGCTGGAGCCGCTGGGAGAGCGGGACGCGCTCGACCGGTTGCGTGCCCGGCTGTCGGGCACCACGCCCGGTGTCGCGATGATCGGACTCGGCTACCACCCGACGGCCACTCCCGGGGTGATCCGACGCAACGTGCTCGAGGACCCGTCCTGGTACACCGCCTACACCCCGTACCAGCCAGAGATCAGCCAGGGCCGGCTGGAGGCCCTGCTCAACTTCCAGACCATGGTCGCCGACCTCACCGGGCTGCCGACGGCGAACGCCTCCCTGCTCGACGAGGCGACCGCAGCGGCGGAGGCGATGACGCTGGTACGCCGCGGCCTGCGCGGTGACGCGGCAAAGCGACGCTTCGTCGTCGACGCCGACTGCCTGCCGCAGACCCTCGCGGTGGTGCACACCCGGGCCCGTGGCCTCGGCATCGAGGTCGTCGAGGCCGACTTGGCCGAGGAGCTGCCCGAGGGCGACCTGTCGGGGGTGCTGGTGGCCTACCCGGGCGCCTCCGGGACGGTGCGCGATCCCCGACCGGTGATCGACGCGGCCCACGAGCGGGGCGGCCAGGCAGTGGTCGTCGCCGACCCGCTCGCGCTGTGCCTGCTGGAGGCACCGGGGGCGCTCGGCGCCGACATCGTGGTGGGATCGACGCAGCGCTTCGGCGTGCCGATGTGGTACGGCGGTCCGCACGCCGGCTTCATGGCGGTGCGCGACGGGCTGGCCAGGCACCTGCCCGGCCGGCTGGTGGGCGTCTCGGTCGACGCCGAGGGGCGCGCCGCCTACCGGTTGGCGCTGCAGACGCGGGAGCAGCACATCCGCCGCGACAAGGCCACGTCGAACATCTGCACCGCCCAGGTGCTGCTGGCGGTGACGGCGTCCATGTACGCCGTCCACCACGGGCCCGAGGGGCTGCGCACGATCGCGCAGCGGGTGCACCGGTACGCCGCCGTGCTAGCCGCCGGCCTGCGGGCCGGGGGCGTCGAGGTGCCGACCGCGGAACACTTCGACACCTTCGTCGCGCGAGTGCCGGGGCGCGCCCGCGACGTCGTCGCCGCCGCCCGTGCCGAGCAGGTGCACCTGCGTCTCGTCGACGACGACCACGTGGGCGTGAGCACCAACGAGCTGACCACGACGGACCACCTGGCGATCGTCTGGACCGCGTTCGGGGTCGATGCCGACGAGGTCGCCGACATCGACGCACTGGACGCAGCGACCGGCGACGCGCTGCCGCCGGCGGTGCTGCGCCGGACCGAGCTGCTGACCCACCCGGTGTTCCACCGGCACCGCTCGGAGACCGCGATGCTGCGTTACGTCAAGCGGCTCGCCCGCCGCGACTACGCCCTCGACCGGGGGATGATCCCACTCGGCTCCTGCACGATGAAGCTCAACGCCACCACCGAGATGGAGCCGCTGGGCTGGCCCGAGCTGGCCGACCTGCACCCGTTCGTCCCGGCCGACGACGCGGCGGGGGCGATCGAGATGGTCCGCGAGCTGGAGCAGTGGCTGGCCGACCTGACCGGCTACGCCGCGGTGTCGGTGCAGCCCAACGCCGGCTCGCAGGGCGAGCTGGCCGGGCTGATGGCGATCCGCGCCTACCACCTCGGCCGGGGCGAGGGGGAGCGGGACGTCTGCCTGATCCCGTCGTCGGCGCACGGCACCAACGCCGCCTCGGCGGTCATGGCCGGGTTGCGGGTCGTCGTGGTTGCGGCCGCCGAGGGCGGCTCGGTCGACCTCGACGACCTGCGTGCCAAGTGCGCCGACCACGCCGACGACCTCGCCGCCGTCATGGTGACGTACCCCTCGACACACGGCGTCTACGAGGACGGCATCACCACGCTGTGCGAGGTGGTGCACGAGCACGGCGGGCAGGTCTACGTCGACGGCGCGAACCTCAACGCGCTGCTCGGGCACGCCGAACCCGGCCGGTTCGGCGGCGACGTGTCGCACCTCAACCTGCACAAGACGTTCTGCATCCCGCACGGCGGCGGAGGGCCTGGCGTCGGCCCGGTCGCCGTGGCCGAGCACCTGGCGCCGTACCTGCCCTCGCACCCGATGCACCCCGACCCGTCGCACCGCGACGGGGTGGGACCGGTGAGCGCTGCACCGTACGGCTCGGCCGGCATCCTTCCGATCCCGTGGCTGTACGTGCAGATGATGGGCACTGCGGGCCTGACCCGGGCCACCGGTGTCGCGGTTCTCGCGGCCAACTATGTGGCGCACCGGCTGCGCGACCACGTGCCGGTGCTCTACACGGGTGCGAACGACCTGGTCGCGCACGAGTGCATCCTCGACTTCCGGGCGATCACCAAGCGCACCGGCGTCACCGTCGACGACGTGGCCAAGCGGCTGGTCGACCACGGCTTCCACGCCCCGACGATGAGCTTCCCGGTGGCGGGCACCCTGATGGTGGAGCCCACCGAGTCGGAAGACCTCGCCGAGCTGGACCGGTTCTGTGACGCGATGGTCGCGATCGCCGCAGAGATCGAGCAGGTGGCCGACGGCGTCTGGCCGGTGGAGGAGAGCCCGCTGCGACGGGCGCCGCACACGGCGGCAGCGGTCACGGGGGAGTGGGACCGGCCGTACTCCCGCGAGCAGGGTGCGCTGACCGGCGCGGGTGGACAGGACAAGTACTGGCCGCCGGTCGCGCGGATCGACCAGGCCTACGGCGACCGCAACCTGATGTGCTCCTGCCCGCCGGTCGAGGATCTGGCCGAGCCCGTCGAGGAACCGGTCGCCGCGACGTGACCGAGCTGCTGGCCGGCACCGCCCGGGCGCTGCTGCACCACGTCGCGTCCGTGCAGGCCAACGACCGCCAGCCGTCAGTCGTCGCGGGCCTGGTCCGCGACGGCGACCTGGTGTGGTCCGCCGGCCGCGGTGACCTGCCCGACGGCGTCGACCCGACCGACCTGCAGTACCGGATCGGCTCGCTCACCAAGACGCATGACCGCGGTGCTCGTGCTGCAGTGTCGCGACGAGTCGCTCGTCGACCTCGACGAGCCGGTGGTCGCGTACCTTCCGTCGTGTCCCTGGCCGGAGGCCACGCTCCGGCACCTGCTCGCCCATGCCGGCGGCCTGCCGGCCGAGCCCGAGGGACCCTGGTGGGAGCGCAGCGACGGTGGCGACATCGACGACCTGCTGCACCGGATCGACCAGCAGCCGTTGGCGGTGGCCTCAGGCTCGCAGCACCACTACAGCAACGTCGGCTACGCGCTGCTCGGCGCCGTGGTCGAGCGGATCCGCGACGGCAGCTGGTGGGAGGTGCTGGCCGAGCGGGTGCTGGTGCCGCTGGGCATGGACCGCACGACGTACGGGCCGCAGCCGCCGCACGCCGACGGGCACTCCGTGCACCCGTGGACGGGGCGGCTGTCGGCGGAGCCGCACACCGACACCGGGGCGATGGCGCCGGCGGGACAGCTGTGGAGCACGGTCGGCGACCTCGCCCGGTGGGCGGGCTTCCTGCTCGAGCCGGACCCGGCGGTGCTCGCCCCCGAGACGCTTCGACAGATGATGGTGCCCACCGCGGCCGCGCCCGGCGACCTCGCCGGCGCCTACGGGCTCGGCCTACGGCTCTCCCACGACGGGGGCCGCCTGCGGTACGGCCACGGTGGGTCGATGCCCGGCTTCCTCGCCGGCATCGCCGTCGACCCGGCCGAGCGCAGCGGCGCCTTCGCGCTCGCCAACGCGACCGTCGGCGACACCCCCCGGCTGGCGCTGACCTTGCTGGACACGCTGCGGGTCGCCGAGCCGGTGGTCCCGCCGACGTGGACGCCCGAGCCCGAGCTGGCCGGGGCCGACGAGATCGTCGGGCCGTGGTACTGGGGGAACACGCCGTTCCGGCTGCTGGTCCGCAACGGCGGGCTGGTGCTGGACACCGACGGTTTCGACCGCGGCGGGCGCTTCGTTGCGGCAGGGACCGACCGGTGGACAGGTCTGGACGACTACTTCACCGGTGAGACGCTGCAGGTGGTCCGCGACGCCGACGGCGGCGTCTCCCACCTGGTCCTGGCGACGTACGAGCTACGCCGCACGCCCTACGCCTGACCGTCAGAACTCAGGCTCAGTAGCCGATCGGCAGACCGGCGTAGTTCTCCGCGAGCCCCGCCGCGCCAGCCTGCGAACGGCACACCCAGGCGAGCTGTGAGCGCTGCAGCTCGGCGTCGAAGTCGTCGCCCGAGCGGTGCAGCATGGTGGTCATCCAGTACGAGAAGTGCGTGCACCGCCAGACCCGGCGCAACGCGGTGTCGCTGTAGTCGTCGGCCGGTTGCTCGTCGCCGTCGCGCAACCACGCCACCAGCGCCCGGGACAGCAGTGCCACGTCGGCGACCGCGAGGTTGAGCCCCTTCGCCCCCGTGGGCGGCACGATGTGCGCCGCATCGCCGGCCAGGAACAGCCGGCCGTGCCGCAGCGGGGTGCGGACGATGCTGCGCATCGGGGTGACGGACTTGTCGGTCACCGGCCCGTCCTGCAGCGTCCACCCCTGCTGGCCGTCACTGAGCCGGGTGGACAGCTCGGTCCACACCCGGTCGTCGGACCAGTCCTCGACCTCCTCGTCGGCCGGCACCTGCAGGTACAGCCGGCTGACCGTGGGCGAGCGCATGCTGTGCAACGCGAAGCCCCGTGGGTGCCAGGCGTAGATCAGCTCGTCGATGGACGGGGCGACGTCGGCCAGGATGCCCAGCCACGCGTACGGGTAGCTGCGCTCCCACACCTGTCGCACGTCGGCGGGCACCGAGTCGCGGCTGTAGCCCTGCGAGCCGTCGCAGCCCGCGACGACGTCGCAGTCGATCGTCTGCTCGGCGCCGTCCACGTCGGTGAACGTGACCCGCGGCCGCTCGCTCTCGATGTCGTGCACGGCGGTGTCGGACACCTCGAACCAGATCTGCTGGCCCGCTGTGTCACGCGCGGTCAGCAGGTCCTTCACGACCTCCGTCTGCCCGTAGATCCAGACGCTGCGTCCGCACAGGTCGACGAAGTCGAGGTGGTGCCGCTCACCGGGCCACTGCAGGTAGATGCCGCGGTGCTCGAGCCCCTCGCTCCGCAGTCGCTCGCCGAGCCCGTGCTCGGTGAGCAGGTCGACCGTGGACGACTCCAGGACGCCGGCCCGGATGCGGGCCTCGCAGTAGGCCCGGCTGCGGTTCTCGACCAGCACGGACTCGATCCCCGCGGCGTCCAGCAGGTGTGACAGCAGCAGGCCGGCCGGCCCGGCCCCGACGATGGCCACCTGCGTCCGCATCCCGTGAGGGTCGCCGCCGCTGCGCACGACCGCCACCGACCGTTTCCACTCAGCGGAAGGCTGACCGGAAGGCCGAGCGGAAGCCTCAGCCCCAGGCGGTGGCGGGATCGAGCCGACGCCCGATGGCCGCGGCGGCCACCTGCAGCGCGGGCACCATCCGGGGGAGGTCGTGCCGGTTGCTCGGGACCACGATGCCGACGGCGGCGGCCGCCGCGCCGTCGGCGTCCAGCACCGGCACGGCGACCGAGCAGGTGCCGAGGGTCATCTCCTCGGCGGTCCGTGCGTACCCGCGCCGCCGCACCTCGGCGAGCTGGCGGGCCAGCCGTCGCGGCTCGACGATCGAGTAGCGGGTCTCCCTGGTGAGGTGCTCGAGCACGTCGGCGACGACCTCGGCCGGTGCGTGTGCGAGCAGGACCTTGCCCACTCCCGTCGTGTGCAGCGGCAACCGGGCGCCGACGTGGCTGACCACCCGGACCGACCGGTTGCCCGAGATCCGTTCGAGGTACAGCGCGCGGTCGCCGTCGCGGACGGCGAAGTGGACCGTCTCGCGGGTTGCGGCGTGGATGTCCTGCAGGTGCGGGGCGGCGAGCTCGCGCAGGCCTCGTTGCACCGGCGCGAGCAGGCCGATGTCCCACAGCCGGCGGCCGACCACGTACTCGCCCGATTCCTCGCGGGCCAGCGCGCCCCAGGACTCCAGCTCGCCGGCGAACCGGTGGACGGTCGACAACGGCAGGTCGGCGCGCCGGGCGATCTGGGTCAGGGTGAGCCGCGGGTGCCGCAGGTCAAACGCGCCCAGCACGGCGAGCAGCCGCCGCGACACGGTCACGCCGGGTTCGAGGGTGTTGCCCGCCACGGCCTGTCCTTCCGCTCAGTGGAAGCCTCGGGTACGAGACATCATGGCCGCTGCCTAGCGTGCTGTCTCATGCTGCTGTTGCCGCGCTACCGGCACGACCCGGAGGGCACCCACCCGCCGCACCTGTCCCCGGACTACCGCTCGACCCGGAGCAGGGCACCGCTGCTGGCGCCCGTCGACCTGCCGCAACGGCTGACCGAGGTGACCGGGCCGCTGCTCGGTGCCGACCGGGTGGGCGAGCTCGACCACGACCTCACCCGCCAGCACGACGGCGAGCCCGTCGGCCAGCGGATCATCGTGACGGGTCAGGTGCGCGACGGCGATGGTCGCCCGGTGCGGCAGACCCTGCTCGAGGTGTGGCAGGCCAACGCGGCCGGTCGCTACCGCCATGCCATCGACCGCTGGCCAGCGCCGTTGGACCCGAACTTCACCGGTCTCGGCCGGACGATGACCGACGACGAGGGCCGCTACTCGTTCGTCACCGTGCGCCCGGGGGCGTACCCCTGGGGCAATCACGACAACGCCTGGCGACCCGCGCACATCCACTTCTCGGTGTTCGGCCGGGCGTTCACCCAGCGGCTCGTCACCCAGATGTACTTCCCGGACGACCCGTTGTTCGGGCAGGACCCGATCTTCAACTCGGTGCCCGATCAGGCGGCCCGGCAGCGGATGGTGTCGTCGTACGACCACGCGACGACCACGCCGGAGTGGGCGCTGGGCTACCGCTTCGACATCGTGCTCCGCGGCCGCGAGGCCACGCCGTTCGAGGACGCTCACGATGACGAGTGAGGGCTCGACGCCGTCGCAGACCGTCGGGCCGTTCCTGGCCATCGGGCTGACCTGGGACGGCGGCGAGTACGTCGCCGACGACGGCGTGCCAGGCGCGTTCTGGCTCCGCGGCCGGCTGCTCGACGGCGACGGCGCCCCCGTGCCCGACGGACTGATCGAGACCTGGCAGGCCGACCCGGACGGGCGCTTCGTGCATCCCGACGACCCGCGCGGCGCGCAGCCCCGCGACGGGTTCCGCGCGTTCGGCCGGGCCAGCACCGACGCCGACGGGCGGTGGGCGGTGCACACCGTGAAGCCGGGACGGTTGCCCGGCGACGGCGACGACGTGCAGGCGCCGCACCTGGACGTGTCGGTGCTCGCCCGCGGCCTGCTGCACCGGCTGGTGACCAGGATCTACTTCGCCGACGAGCCGGAGGCCAACGCCGCCGACCCCGTCCTGTCGACCGTCGACCCCGATCGCCGTGGCACCCTCGTCGCGACCCCCGACGGCTCCGACTGGGAGCACACCCTCCGTCTCCAAGGCGACGGCGAGACCGTCTTCTTCCGGCTGTGACCCCCGCGCCGGGTCCGGGCGGGTCTGTCAGGGTGGGCGACGTGGAGGCGGACGGACCGGGGCTCTTGGGCGGCGTGCTGGAGCGGGGCGGTGCCCGGGCCGCGACCACCGACCAGAAGTACGTCGCCGCGATGCTGCGGGTCGAGTCCGCGCTGGCTGCCGCCCAGGCGCGGATGGGGATGATCCCGGCGGCGGCGGCGGAGGCGATCGCCGCGGCCGGGGCCGGGCTCGACGTCGATCCCGCGACGCTGGGTGCCGAGGCCGCTGCCGGCGGCAACCCCGCCATCCCGCTGGTCGCTCGGCTGCGGGCGGCGCTGCCCGGCGACGTCGCCGAGCACCTCCACCACGGCGCGACCAGCCAGGACGTCGTCGACACCGCGTCGATGCTCGTGGCGTCGGATGCTCTGGCGGCGATCGGTGACGACCTGGCCGCAGCGGCGCGGTCGGCGGCCGACCTCACCCGTACGCACCGGCACACCGCGATGATCGGCCGAACCCTGCTGCAACAGGCGATGGCGACGACGTTCGGCGCGAAGTCGGCGGCGTGGCTGGGCGGACTCGACAGCGCCCGGTACCGCCTGTGGCTGGTGCGCGAGACGCTCCCGGTCCAGCTGGGGGGCCCGGTCGGGACGCTCGACGGCTTCGGCGCCGACGGCCCGCGGCTGGTGGAGGCGTTCGCGGCCGAGCTCGGACTGGTGCCCGCACCGGCCTGGCACACCAACCGGATCCCGGTCGCCGAACTCGCCGCGGATCTGGGCACCGGCTGCGGCGTCGTCGCAAAGATCGCGGGCGACCTCGTGCTGCTCGCCCAGCAGGAGGTGGGGGAGGCCCGCGAGGATGCTCCCGGTCGCGGCGGCTCATCGAGCATGGCGCACAAGCACAACCCGGTGGCGGCGATCAGTGCCCGGGCCGCCGCTCGCCGCGGGCCGGCGCTGGTGGGCCACCTGTTCGGCTGCATGGAGCAGGAGCACGAACGGGCCGCCGGCGCCTGGCACGCCGAGTGGCTGCCGCTGCGCGACCTGCTGCGGACCACCGGCTCGGCCGCCGCATGGCTGGCCGACGCCCTCGAGCACCTGTCGGTCGACCCGGAAGCGTTCGCCCGCAACCTGCCAGAGACAGCTGGACGACCCGACCTGGACGCCGTCGATGCGGCCGTCGATCACGCGCTCTCGCGACATGCCGGCACCGAAGAGACACTCGGATGACCGTCGAGGTGCACGCCGTGGTCGAGGGCGACGGGGCCGGCGTCCCGGTGGTGCTGTCGAACTCGCTGGGTACGACCCACCGGATGTGGGACCCGCAGGCCACGGCGATCGCTGCTGGGCACCGGCTGGTCCGCTACGACACTCGCGGCCACGGCCAGTCGCCAGCACCGCCCGGGCCGTACACCGTCGACGGGCTCGCCGACGACCTGCTGACGCTGCTCGACCGGCTGGGGATCGACCGAGCCCACCTGGTCGGGCTCTCGCTGGGCGGGATGACCGCGCTGAGCATCGCTGCGCGACATCCCGAGCGGGTGGCGAGCCTGTCGCTGCTCTGCACGTCGGCGATGCTGCACGAGCAGCACGACTGGCCGGGCCGAGCAGCGGCCGTGCGTGAGGGCGGCACGGAGGCGGTGGCCGAGGCGGTCGTCGGCCGCTGGTTCACGCCCGCCTTCTTCACCCGCGAGCCCGAGCTCGCGGCGGCCTACCGGGCGATGATGGTCTCCACGCCGGACGAGGGGTACGCGGCGTGCTGCGACGCCATCGCCGCGATGGACCAGAGGGGCCGTCTGCCCGCGATCGCTGCCCGGACCCTGGTGATCGCGGGTGCAGGCGACGAGGCGACGCCACCCGACCACCTGGCCGAGATCGCCGACGGCATCACGGCCGCGCGACTGGTCGTGCTCGACGACGCCGCCCACATCGCCAACGTCGAGCGGGCGGACGAGGTCACCCGACTGCTGCTGGACCACCTCGAGGCGACGGAGGCGCGTGATGCCTGACCACGGCACGGATGACGGCACCGACGGCAGCACTGACGAGGGAGCGTACGAACGCGGCCTGCGGGTACGCCGCGAGGTGCTCGGCGACGTCCATGTCGACCGCGCGCTCGCGGGAGCCGACGACATGACGCAGCCGTTCCAGGACCTGATCACCCGCTACGCGTGGGGCGACGTGTGGGGTCGCGAGGGCCTGGACCGACGCACCCGCAGCATGCTCACGCTCGCGCTGCTCGCCGCGCTCGGACACGACCACGAGCTGGCGATGCACGTGCGCGCCGCGGTGCGCAATGGCGTGACCCCCGACGAGATCGGGGAGGTGCTGCTGCACACCGCTGTCTACGCGGGCGTGCCCGTCGCCAACCGCGCGCTCGCTCTCGCCCGCGAGACGCTGGCAGCGGGGGAGGAGTCCGCCCCGCCCGGACGGCACTAGCGCTCGAGCACCAGGCTCTGGCCCTGCCCGACGCCGATGCAGAGGGTGGCGACGCCGGTGCCGCCGCCGTTGCGCGCGAGCCGGTGAGCGAGCGCCCCGGCGAGGCGCGCGCCCGAGCAGCCCAGCGGGTGGCCGATCGCGACCGCACCGCCCCACGGGTTGACCCGCTCGGGGTCGAGCTCGGTCCACTGGGCCAGGCAGGCGAGCACCTGGGCGGAGAACGCCTCGTTCAGCTCGACGGTCGCGACGTCGCCCCAGCCGCGGCCGGCCCGCTCCAGCGCCCGGGCGGTCGCGGGCACCGGGCCGATGCCGTAGCGATGCGGCTCGACCGCTGCAGCGGCGCTCGCGCTCACCCGGGCCAGCGGCTCCAGCCCGTGCTCCTCGACCGCGTCGGACGAAGCGAGCAGCACAGCCGCCGCACCGTCGGACAGCGGCGAGGCGTTGCCGGCCGTCACCGTCCCGTCCTTGCGGAAGGCCGGCTTGAGACCGGCGAGCGACTCCGGCGACGCGTCGGGACGGATGCCCTCGTCGCGGTCCAGCTTGACGTCGTCCGGCCAGACCACGTGGTCGTCGTACGCCCCGTCGGCCCAGGCCTTGGCGGCGAGCCGATGGCTGCGGGTGGCGAACTCGTCCTGCGCCTGGCGGTCGATGCCGAACTCGTCGGCGAGGATCTCGGCGCCCTCGCCGAGGCTCACCGTCCACTCCTCGGGCATCTGCGGGTTGACCAGTCGCCAGCCCAGCGCGGTCGACACCATCTCGGCGCCGCCCGCGGGGAACGCCCGCGACGGCTTGGGCACGACCCACGGGGCGCGGGTCATCGACTCGACGCCGCCCGCCACCACGAGTTCCGCCTCGCCCACCGCGATCTGCCTGGAAGCGGACACGACCGCCTCCAGGCTGCTCGCGCACAGCCGGTTGACCGTGCTGCCCGGAACCGACGTCGGCAGGCCGGCCAGCAGCACCGCCATCCGTCCGACGTTGCGGTTGTCCTCGCCGGCCTGGTTGGCAGCCCCGAACACCACCTCGTCGAGCCGCGTCGGGTCGAGCCCGCCGTGCCGGCCCAGCAGCCCCCGCAGCACGCAGGTGGCGAGGTCGTCGGGTCGTACGCCCGCCAGCGCACCACCGTGCTTGCCGATCGGGGTGCGGACGGCGTCGACGACGTAGACCTCACGTCCCAGCACGGTGCGCCTCCTCGGTACGGGCGTGCAGGTCGCGCAGCACCCGCAGCTCCTCGTCGGTGGGCGGGTCGGTGGTCTCCACCTGATCGGCGACCCGCAGGTCCCAGCCGGTCTGCTCGCGCACCTGGTCCGAGCTGACCCCGGGGTGGACGGCGACCAGCACCAGCTCGCGGGTGTCCGGGTCGGGCTCGAGCACGCCGAGGTCGGTGATGACCCGGGTCGGACCGGCTCCGCGCAGGCCGAGCTTGGCCCGGTCGTCGCCGCCGCTGCCGTGTCCCATCGTGGTGACGACGTCGAGCCGCTCGACGAAGACCCGGGGCGAGTGCCGCGCGGTGATGAGCACCGAGCCGGCGTGGGCGGCGATCTCGGGCGCACCACCCGCGCCCGGCAGCCGGACGTCGGGCTTGCCGTCACCGCGGGACACCGCGGTGGTGTTGATGTTGGCGTAGCGGTCGAGCTGCGCCGCCCCCAGGAAGCCGACATCGCAGCGGCCGCCCTGCAGCCAGTAGGCGAAGATCTCGGGCACGCTCACCACCGCGTCGGCGGTGTCGGCGAGCTCGCCGTCGCCGATCGACAGCGGAAGCACGTCCGGCTTGGCGCCGATCGTCCCGGACTCGTAGATCAGCACCAGGTCCGGCTCGTGCACGTGCCGGGCCAGGTTGGCCGCCGTGCTCGGCAGCCCGATGCCCACGAAGCACGTCCGTGCGCCACGCAGCGCCCGGGCTGCAGCCACGGACATCATCTCGTCGGTGCTCCACGCAGTCTCGTCGCCCGTGCCGTCGCCCGTCACCTCGCCACCGCCTTGTCCAGCACGTGCTCGTCCATCCAGGCTCGGAACGAGTCGCGGTCGCGACTGATGTCGTCCCAGGCCGCGTAGAACGCGTTGTCGCGGATGGAGTAGCCGGCGGCGTACGACGGGTGCGACCCGCCCGGCACGACGGCGACCGCGTCGACGACCCAGCTCGGCAGCACGACAGCGTCCGGCCGTGGCTCGAGGGAGTCGACGACCTCCTCGACGGTGACCAGCACCCGGTCGGCCGCCAGCACCGCCTCCTTCTGCACGCCGACGATGCCCCACAACTGGACGTTGCCCGCCCGGTCGGCCCGCTGGGCGTGCACCACCGTGACGTCGGGGTTGACCGCCGGCACCGCGGTGAGCTCCTCGCCGGTGAAGGGGCACGCGACCGTTGCGATGGTCGACGTGCGCTCGGCCAGGTCGCTGCCCCGGTAGCCGCGCAGCACGCCGAACGGCAGCCGGGACGCCCCCGCGGTGTAGCGCACCGCCATGCCGGCGTGGCTGTGCTCGTCGACCTCCAGCGGGGCCGGCCAGCCGTTCTCGACCGCGTCACGGAAGCGGTGCAGCGAGCCGACCCCGGGATTGCCGCCCCAGCTGAACACCAGCCGGCGGGCGCAGCCCATGCCGATCAGCTGGTCGTAGATGAGATCCGGCGTCATCCGCACCAGGGACAGGTCCCGACGGCCCTGCCGGACGATCTCGTGGCCCGCCGCAAACGGGATGAGATGGGTGAAACCCTCCAGGGCAACCTCGTCGCCGTCGTGCACGAGGGCTGCCACGGCCTCCGGCAGGGTCGTGAGCTCGGCCACCGCGACCTCCCGTCCGGGCGCGTCGTGCCGCCCATGTGTACGTCCAGCGAACAGGTGTTCAGTCAGCGTACAACGTTCAGCTCGCGGCGCTCACGCTGGACATGTTGAAGTCCGGCACCCGCAGCGCGGGCATGGCGGTGCGCGGGAAGTAGTCGCCCCACTCCCGGGAGAAGCCGGGCACCGTCTCCGACGCCGCGCTGAAGCGGCCGAGCAGGTCGATCGGGCTCTCGTTGAAGCGGAAGTTGTTGACGGCCGCCACGACCTCGCCACCCTCGACCAGGTAGACGCCGTCTCGGGTCAGCCCGGTGAGCAGCAGGTTCTGCGGGTCGACCTCGCGGATGTACCACAGGCAGGTGAGCAGCAGCCCGCGCTCGGTGCCCGCCACCAGGGTGTCGAGATCGGCGTCCGCGTCGTCGACGGCGAGGACCAGGTTGTCGATGGTCGGGGCGGCGGGCAGACCGGTGAGCGTCGCGACGTGCCGCGACTGCACCAGGCCGGCCAGCTCCCCGTCGCGCACCCAGTCGGTGCGGGCCAGCGGCAGCCCGTTGTCGAAGACGCTCGTCCCGCTGGTCGATGCCGCGGCCGTGACGAAGGGGGCGCACTCCAGCCCCGGGTGCGCCGGGTCGGAGAACATCTGCACCGGTCGCGCGCTCAGCCGCTCGCCGACCCGGGTGCCGCCGCCGGTCCGGCTGAACACCGTGCGGCCCTCGTGGGCGTCGCGGGCCGCGGCGCTCCAGTAGGCGTAGATCATCAGGTCGCTGACCGCGGTCGGTGGCAGCAACGTGTCGTAGCGACCGGCCGGCAGCTCGACCTGGCGCTCGGCCCACCCGAGCCGGCGGGCGAGCTCGGCCTCGAGAGCCAGCGGGTCGACGTCACCGAAGTCGCGGGTCGCCTGGCCGACCCAGGCCGACCGGGAGAGTCCGGCGTCCTTGCCGGTGATGCCGATGTGTCCACTCGGCTGGACGTGCCGGCGGCGCAGCCCGGCACTGGTGCCGAGGTACGTCGTGGTCATGTCGTGCTCGACGAAGCCGTACAGCAGCCGGTCGCCGGCAGCCGCCCGACCGAAGGCTTCGCCGAGGCCTGGTGCCAGCTCGCCGAACACCTCGATCGACGTGCTGGCGGGGTCGTCGGCCCAGTCGTGATCGGCATCCCCGGTGACCAGCGTCGTGGCGTCCTCGGCCGGACCCGCCCTGCGGGCGGCCTCGTCGGCGGCGGCGACGAGCGCCTCGACCTGCCCGGGGCTGCCGGCGTCGCGGGTCAGCCCGGCCGCGGCGACCCCCTCGGCCCCGTCGACCATGCTGACGACGGTCACGGTGACGCCGTGGGTCACGCCGTTGGTGGTGAGGGTATTGGTGGCCCAGCGCAGGTTGGCGGTACCCGAGTCCTGGACGATCACGACGCAGTCGTCCGCGGTCGACACCGCGAGCGCCCGCTCGACGAGCTCCTGGGGGCTGCTCACCGACCGCCCTCCGTCCGGGTGTTGAGGATCGCCACGTCGCGGAACAGTGCACTCGGGCAGCCGTGGCTCACCGGGGCCACCTGACCCGGTTGGGCCTTGCCGCAGTTGAACGCGCCGCCGAGCACCCAGGTCTGTGGACCGCCGACGGCCTCCATCGCGCCCCAGAAGTCGGTCGTCGTTGCCTGGTACGCGACGTCGCGCAGCTGGCCCGTGAGCCGACCGCCCCTGATCCGGTAGAAGCGCTGCCCGGTGAACTGGAAGTTGTAGCGCTGCATGTCGATACTCCACGAACGGTCGCCGACAACGAGGATGCCGTCGTCGACCGCTCCGACCAGCCCGTCGGTGTCGGGACCTCCGGGTGCCGGCTGCAGGGACACGTTGGCCATCCGCTGGATCGGGATGGTGGCGGGGGAGTCGGCGAAAGCACAGCCGTTGGACCGCCCGAGCCCCTGCCGGGCCGCCATCCGGCGATCGGTCTGGTACCCGACGAACACGCCGTCGCGCACGATGTCCCACTGCTGGGTCTCGACGCCCTCGTCGTCGTAGCCGATGGTCGACAGGCCGTGCGGCACGATCCGGTCGCCGGTCACCGTCATCGCGGGCGAGCCGTAGCGCAGCTCACCGAGCTGGTCCCACGTGACGAAGGAGCTTCCGGCGTAGTTGGCCTCGTAGCCGAGCGCCCGGTCCAGCTCGGTCGCGTGGCCCACCGACTCGTGGATGGTGAGCCACAGGTTGGAGGGGTCGACGACCAGGTCGTACCGGCCGGCCTCGACCGAGGGCGCAGCCAGCTTCTCCGCCAGCTGTTCGGGCAGCTGGGACAGCTCCGCGTCCCAGTCCCACCCGCCGTCGCCGGTGACGTACTCCCAGCCGCGTCCGACCGGTGGCGCGATCGTGCGCATGGAGTCGATGACGCCGCGGTCGTCGTCGGCGCCGTGCACCGTCACCTGCGGGTAGAGGCGCACCCGCTGCTGGGTCGTGCTCGTCCCCGCGAGGTCGGCGTAGTACTTGTTCTCGACCACGTCCTGGTACGCCACGTCGACATGGCGTACGGCCGGGTGTGCCAGCAGGTCGCGGCTCCACTGCGCGAAGCGGTCGACCTTGTCGCTGGTCGGCACCTCGGTCGGGTCGACGTCGTAGGCCGACACCCACACGGCTTCGTCGTGCACAGGCTCGGCGGCCAGCTCGACCCGCTCGCCGGCCAGCGGTCGGGACACCTGCGCGACGCGTACGGACTGCTCGGCGGCGCGCACCGCCCCATCGGTGGACAGCTGGGTCGTGGCGGCGAACCCCCAGGTCCCGTCGAGGACGACGCGCACCGCGAGGCCCAGCGTCTCGCCGCCGAGGCTGCCCTCGAGTGAGGCGTCCCGCAGCCGTAGCTGGTTGCTGCTCAGCCGTTCGATGCGGACGTCGGCATGTTCCACGCCGAAGTCGCGGCAGCGCTGCAGCGCGGAGTCGGCGAGGCGGGCGAGGGGGAGTGCGACGAACTCCGGACGCAAGCGGTCGGGATCGGCGGCCACTGTCATGGCCCCGAGCCTACGAAAGCCTGGGGACAGCGCCGGTGGGTGCCCCGCTAGCGGGTGCAGCTGCGGTCAGCTGGCGAAGGCCTTGGCGAAGAACGTGGGCCGGTGCGGGGCGACGATGCGACCGTCGGGCAACAGCTCACCGGTGTCCTCGAAGAGCACCACGCCGTTGCACAACAGGCTCCACCCCTGCTCGGGGTGGGCGGCGACGGTGTGCGCGGCGTCGCGGTCGAGGGCATCGGCCTCCGGGCACGGGGGCTGGTGCCCGCACGTGCCGAGGCCGTGCAACGGTCCGCTCGCGGCGGGGGGGCTGGTGTACCTCACGCGTTCCAGTGTGCCCTGAGTCACGGCGGCTGCCAGTCAGACTGGCCGATCTGGGGACGGGTGTCGCCGGATCGTCACCATCCGGGTGAGGGCCGCTCGTCCGGTCAGGCGAGGCGGACGCGGGCGACCGTGTCACCGGTGGGCTGCCCCGACGGTGAACCACCGGCTGGTTCGACCGTGACGGCCACCCCGACCATCTCCGCCACGTCGTCGACCAGGAGCCTCCCGGAACCGGCCGATTCGGGCATGGCGCCCAGCGAGCTCACACTGCCGTCGTCGTGCATCGCCCACATCTCGTAGCTCTGCTCCGCGCCGGGGCTCGGCAGCTCGTCGACGACGACCACCGCCTGCCCGAGCGAGGGGGACGAGTAGACACGCACCGGCGTCTCGTCGGGCCCTCGAGGCCTGGTGACGAGGTCGGGGGCAGCCATGACCTTCGCGTACGCGTCGTCGCCGCTCGACGGGCCACCGTTGTCGTCCTGGTCGGCCCACCACAGCCCGCCGATGGCGACGGCGGTGAGCAGCGCCGCCGCGGCCAGCAGGCCGGGCAGCCGCGTGCCGAGCCGCCGTTGCCAGCGGGCGGAGGACACCTGGGTGACGACGGGCCGCTGCGGTGCCGTGTGGTGCGCAGCGGTCAGGACAGCGGCGCGTAGGTGCTCCGGGGGCGTCTCCTCGGCGGCCTCGCCGAGTCGGGCAGCCGTCGCGCGGAACTCCCGCAGCTCGGCGGTGCAGGTGGGACACCGGTCGAGGTGGTCCTCGAACGAGGCCTCCTCGGGCGGGTCGAGTGCGTGCAGCGCGTACGCACCCACCAGGGTGTGCAGATCGGCGCTCATGCGGTGACTCCCAGGCAGTCGCGCAGCCGGATCAGGCCGTCGCGCATGCGGGTCTTGATGGTGGCGGGGTTTGCCTCGAGCACCGTGGCCACCTCGGCGTACGTGTGGCCGCCGTAATAGGCAAGGGTGACCGCTTCGCGCTGCAGATCGGTCAAGGTCCCGAGGCAGCGCCGAACCTGCTGGTGCTCCATGCGGATCGTGACCTCCTCCTCGACGACATCGGTGTCTCGACCGCCGGTCCAGTCGTAGCGGCGCTCCCGGTCGGTGCTTGCCTGGTCGTGCCGCACGGCGTCGACCGACCGGCGGTGGGTCAGGGTGAGGATCCAGCTCTTCGCCGACCCGCGATCGCGGTCGAAGCGGCTGGCGGTGCGCCAGACCTGGAGCAACACCTCTTGGGCGACCTCCTCGGCGCGCGCCGGGTCGCGCACCACCCGCCGGGCGAGCCCGTACACCGCCCCGCCCATCCGGTCGTAGAGGCGGGCGAAGGCCGACTCGTCCTGCCGAGCCACCCGGTTGAGCAGCTCGTCGAGCGACTCCTCTGGCTCCTCGGCACCCCCACCGG
This sequence comes from uncultured Actinomycetota bacterium, assembly GCA_963785115.1. GTDB lineage: Bacteria > Actinomycetota > Actinomycetes > Propionibacteriales > Nocardioidaceae > JACCWP01. The sequence continues at coordinate 683,140 of CAWATY010000009.1, read as the reverse complement.
GGAACCGCACGGTCTCCGCGTCCACCCACGTCCTTCCGTCCGGTCCGCCGACCCGCACGGACCTCAGTGTCTCAGTATCTGCCTGAGTCTCTCGAACAGTGCTTCGCTGCCGCAGAGCCGGCGGCTTGGTCAGGCGACGGCGTCCGGGGACACCACGATCGAGCCGTTGCGCCGCTTGTCGACCCGGACCTGCACGGGCACCCGGTCGCGCAGCAGCTGGACGTGCGACACCAGCCCCACCACCCTGCCACCGGCGCGCAGGCCGTCGAGCACGTCCATGACCTCGTCGAGGCTGTCGGGGTCGAGGGAGGCGAAGCCCTCGTCGACGAACAGCGTGTTGATCTCGGCACCGCCCGCCTCGTGCGCCACCACGTCGGCCAGCCCGAGGGCGAGCGCCAGGGAAGCCTGGAAGGTCTCGCCTCCGGACAGGGAGCGCGGGTCGCGGGTCTGGCCCGTCCACGCGTCCCGCACCAGCAGGCCGAGCCCGCCGCGCCGGTCCCGCGCGGTACGCGCCGGCGTGTGCTCCAGGGAGTAGCGACCACCGGTCATCGGGTCGAGCCGCTCGTTGGCCGCGGCCACCACCTGCTCGAGCCGGGCGGCGAGGACGTACGCGGACAGCGACATCTGCAGGTGGTTGTCGCGGGACTTGCCCTCGGCCAGCGACGCGACGGCGACCGCCGTCTCGTGCCGGACCCGGGCGGGCTCGCCCTCGTGCAGCAAGGCCACCAGCTGGGCGCGCATGGTCCGGAGCCGCTCGTCGGCACGGGCCGCGGTGGCGCGCGCGCCCTCGGCCTCGGTGCGGGCGGCGGCTGACGTCACCGCGACCGCTTGCGCCTCGGAGGCTGCCCGCGCGGCCACCTCGGGCTCTCCTGCCGCTGCCGTCGCGACCAGCGCCGGGTCGGCGAGCGTGTCGCGGGCGCTCCGTTCCTCGTCGGCCCGCGCCTCGAGCCAGTCGGCGAGCCGTTGCCGCTCGGGGGCACTGAGGGCGTCGGCGCGTACCGCCGCGACACCGGCGAAGCCGTGGGCGGTCGCGGCCTGCTCGGCCTGGGCACGCGCCTCCGTCAGCACCGCGGCCGTCTCGGCTCGGGCGCGCTGCGCCCGGGTGGCGGCGCGCACGGCCTCCAGGGCGTCGAGCGTGCGGCGCCGGTGCCGGGCGAGGTCGTGGTCGTCGCCGACCGCCGCGCGCAGGCCCGTGCGCAGCCGCTCCAGCTCGGCGGTGCGTTCGTCGTGCCGGGTGGTCAGCACCGCGAGCTGGTGGTCGAGCGCGGCCAACCGCTTGACCGTCATCTCGTGCTCCTGGACGGCACGCTCGCGCTCGGCCCGGTGCACGTCGAGCTGCTCGGCGCGCTCGGTGAGCCGCTGGAGCAGGTCCTGGTGCGCCGCGACCGCGGCCTCGGCGGAGGCGTGGGTGCGGTCGCCTGCCCTGCCCCGGAGGTCGGCCACCCTGAGCTGGGCGGCGTGCGCGGCCTGCTCTGCGGCGGTTCGGGACACCTCCGCGGCCTCGGCTCGACGCTGGGCGGCCTCCTCGTCGGCGTCGGTGGGTACGGCATCGGCGGAGCCGGCAGGGGCGGGGTGCGTTGCGGACCCGCATACCGGGCACGGCTCGCCGGAGCGCAGCTCGGCGGCCAGGGCGGCGGCAGCCCCGGCCAGCCGGCGCCGCTGGATCTCGTGCAGCCGGTCGAGGGACTGCTGATGGGCGTCGACCGCACGCCGTCGCTGGTCGTCCCGGTCGTCGCGCACCGCCTCGGCCTCGGCGAGCGCGCGGAGGGCGTCGCGGGCCGCGACGGCCGCGTCGACATCGGCGCGGGTCCGCTCGAGCGAGCCGACGGCCTGCTCGGCGAGGGTCGTGGCCGCGCGCAGGTCGGCGATCCGGGTGGGCAGCGTGTCGAGGGCGTTCCGCAGGGTCTCCCGCTCGGTCGAGGCACGCTGCCGGCCGGCCGCCAGGGCGTCGACCTCCGTAGCGCACTCGGCGGCCCGGTCGGCCTCCTCAACCAGCGCCTCGAGCCGGTCGAGGCGGCGCTCGAGGCCGCTCAGCACCGGCGCGAGGTCGTCGGACACCGACGCATCCGCGGTCGGGGCGGCGGCGGCATCGACGTGAGCGAGTGCCTCGCGGGCCGCGGAGAGGGCCCGGTCGGCCTCCCGGGCGGCCGCGCCGTCGTCGTGCTCGGCGCCCAGCAGCGGGCCGAGCAACGGCGTCACCTCGCGCGCCCGCTCGGCCGCGGCCAGCCGCTGCCGGCGGCGCTCGGCCTCGTCGGCCTGCTCGGCAAGCCTGGCGAGGACCGTTCGCGCTGCAGCGAGCCTGGTCGCGGCCTCGGCGCCGGCACGGGCGTCGGCCGCGCGTGCGGTGGCGGTGTCGGCGGCAGCGGTGGCCGCTGCGGCCGCTGCGGTGTGCCGGGCCAGGTCGTCAGCCGCGGTCCGGCACAACGCGTCGGCGACATCGGTCCAGGCGGTCCCGTCGGTGCTTGTCCACCCCGCCGGGTCGGCGTCGAGCAGGTTCGGTGGCTGGCCCAGCACGGCGTGCATGCCGTCGAGCAGCGACCGCGCCCGCTGGACGTAGGCCTGGTGCTCGCGGCTGGCTGCCTGACGTTGCGTCACCAGCCACTGCTCGACGTCGCGGAACCGGGCGGTGCCGAACAGCCGCTCCAGGACCCGCTGCCGGTCGCTCGCCCCGGCCCGCAGGAAGGCCTCGAAGCGACCCTGGGGGAGCATCGCCACCTGGGTGAACTGGGTGAGGTCCATGCCGAGCAGCGACTCGACCAGGTGCTGGGTCTCGTCGATGCGGGTGCTGAGGGTGCTGGTCCCCGCCGGCGTGATCTCCTCGAGCACGACCGCGGGCTGCTGCCGGGTGGTGCCCTCGCCGCGGCGCTTGTCGCGCTCCCACTCCGGCGTCCGGGTGAGGCGCAACCGCCGACCGGCGAGCGTCGCCTCGAGGACCACCCGGGGCCGGGCGTCCGACGCCGCGTGGTCGCTGCGCAGCCGCCGGGCGTCCTGCCGGTCGCCGGGCACCCGGCCGAACAGCGCGAAGCAGATGGCGTCGAGCAGGCTCGTCTTGCCCGCACCGGTGCTGCCGGTCAGCAGGAACAGGCCGGCCTCACCGAGCGCGTCGAGGTCGAGGGCCTCGGTGCCGGGGAACGGGCCGAACGCGCTGAGCTCCAGGGCGTGCAGCCGCATCAGGCCGCCCCGCCCTGCCAGGGAGCAGGGACAGCCACGGCCGCGGCATCCTCGCGGCAGGCGGCACAGGCGGCGTCGAGCAGCGCCGCCTCCGCGTCGTCGACCGGGCGCTCACGGACCACCTCGATGAAGTCGCGCACGATCTCCTCGTCGCTGCGTCCGCGCACGGTCGAGGTCCAGCTCGTGCGTAGGGCGGTGTCGCCCTCGGGCTCGAAGTGCAGGACCAGCGCGTGGGGGAAGCGCGTCCGGAGCCGCTCCATCGCGGCCCGCGGGCGGCTCGGGTCGGTGAGCGTGACCTGCACCCAGCTCTGCTCGTGGCGGGTGAGACCGGGGTCGGCCAGCAGGTCGTCGAGGTGGCCGCGCAGGACGCCCAGGGGGCGCGGCACCGGGGCCTCGACGAACTCCGCCCCGCGCACTCCGTCGGCACCCAGGTCGACCAGCCACGACCCCTTGCGCTGGCGGGCCTCGGAGAAGGAGTAGGCCAGCGGCGATCCGCTGTAGCGCAGCGTGGGGGAGAGCTCCTGCCGGCCGTGCAGGTGCCCCAGCGCCACGTAGTCGGCGCCCGCGAAGGCATCTGCCGACACCTGCGAGACGCCCCCCACGCTGACGTCCCGCTCGCTGTCGCTGGGCGCGCCTCCGACCACCCAGGTGTGCGCCAGCACCACGGAGCGGACGCCGGGCCGAGTCGCCAGATCGGCGCGCACCCGGCGCATCGCCTCGTCGGTGACCGCCTGGTGGGAGCGCCGCTCCAGGCCCCAGCCGCGGGCGACTGTCTCGGGCTCGAGATAGGGGATCCCGTAGACCGCCACCGGCCCGTGCCGGTCGGGGACTACGACGGGGGTGGCCAGCGCCTCGGGGTCGGTACGCACGTGCACGCCCGCGGCGGCGATCAGCCCGGACGCGAAACCCAGCCGGCGGGCCGAGTCGTGGTTGCCCGGGGTGACCACCACCGGGACGCCCGAGGCGGCGAGCCGGGTCAGCGCCTCGTCGGCCAGCGCAACCGCGTCGACCGGGGGCAGCGCGCGGTCGTAGACGTCGCCCGCCACGACCACCAGGTCGACCGCCTCCGTACGCACGGTCTCCAGCAAGTGGTCGATGAACGAGGCCTGCGCGCCCAGCAGGCTCTCGCGGTGGAACGACCGGCCGAGATGCCAGTCGGAGGTGTGCAGCAGGCGCATGTCCCGAACCGTAGGTCCGGCTCCCGACATCGCCCGGCAGCCGCGCCGCGGCGCTGGGCAATGGTCGAGGCCCGCCGCGACGCCCAGCAGCGCTGGCACGAGCTGCGGCCGCAGCTAGCAGCCCGATCGAGGGTGCGCGGATCAACCAGCCGAGAGGGGGCCGGTGACGCTTTAGCGCACAGTCGAGACCGCGGACGGTGCACCTAGGCTCCGACTCGTGACGCTGGTGATCTTCGACTGCGACGGTGTGCTGGTGGACAGCGAGCGACTCGTCACCCGGTTGGAGGCCGAGCAGATCACCGCCCTCGGCTGGCCGCTGGAGCAGAGTGACGTCATCGCCCGCTTCGTCGGGCGTAGCGAGCAGCACATGACCGACGAGATCGCCCGGCACGTCGAGGGAGGCCTGCCCGCGGGCTGGTACGACCGGCTGCGCGACCTGACCCACGACCTGTTCCGCGCCGAGCTGCAGCCCGTGGACGGCGTCGTGGAGGCCGTGCACGCCGTCCGATCCCGGGCGGACACCTGCGTGGCGTCGTCCAGCGGCCACGACCGGCTCCGGCTGGTGCTCGGGCTCACCGGGCTGCTCGAGGCGTTCGAGGGCCACGTCCACAGCAGCCAGGACGTCACCCGGGGCAAGCCGGCCCCGGACCTGTTCCTGCACGCCGCTGCTCAGGAAGGGCACGCCGCCGACGACTGCGTCGTGGTCGAGGACAGCGTCCCGGGCGTCCAGGCGGGGGTCGCCGCGGGGATGCGGGTGCTCGGCTACGGCGCCGGGCTCACCGCACCCGACGCGCTCGCCGGGGCCGGCGCGGAGGTGTTCCACGACATGCGTGATCTACCCGGGTTGGCTCTGCCCTGACGGCCGGCGCGCTCTGATGGCCAGCGCCCGGCGCAGGTCCGCCGTGCCCTCAGCAATCCGGCGCCGGACAGCGGCGTCGACCCCGGGTGCCGCGAGCAGCCGGTCGGCCGCGACCGCCGTCTCCTCGCGCACCGCGAACCTCGGGTAGACCAGGGCCGCCGACTCGGCGACCACCCACCCCACTCGCAGCGCCGCGGTCGCCGGCACGTCGGTGAAGTACCGGTCGACGTACGGATCCGTCAACGTCGACTGCTCGGGCCACCAGAACCCCTCGCAGGCGGCGTACAGCACGTGGTTGGACGCGTCCGCGTCGTGCGTGACCAGCTCCCACGCGGCGGCCTTCGCGCCGGGATCCGGCAGCGCGGCGCGACACCGCGCGGCATGCGCCTCGCCGTCGTTGGTGCGGTCGCGGACGTACTCCTCATCGATCCTCGAGGCGTCGTCGGCGCCCCAGCGGCAACGCTGCAGCAGGACCCGCCAGCGCATGTCCGCGTCCATCACCAGTCCCTCGGGTGCTCCCTCCGCCAGCCAACCGCCCAGGGCGTCGGGATCGGTGCAGACCCGCACGTACGCCCGGGCGGAGGCCAGCTGCAGGGACGAGGAGGGAGCGGCGCTCGCCAGCCGCTGCTGCAGGGCACGTTCGACCCTGCGAGCGGCGTCGACATCGCCCCCCATGGCCCGGCCGAGCACGTCCTCGACGGCGAAGGTGGTGAGCGCCGCGAGACCGACGTCGGTGTCCTCGTGCGGCAGGGCGGCGACCAGCAGCTCGAGCGCGGCCTCGGGGGTGAGTTCGGCGTCCTCGAAGGCGTCGCGGACGGCGAGCCAGACACTGCCACGGGTGACGGCGTCCGGGACGGACGCAAGCCGCTCGGGCAGCAACCGGAGGGTCTCCGGATCGAGGCGGACCTTGGCCCAGGTCTGGTCGCGCCCGTCCGGCACCAGCAGGTGTCCGGACGCGGGTGCCAGGGGCAGCGTGGTGCTGTCGGCGCTGATGCTGAGTGGCGCCTCCTCGACGGTTCCGTCGGGCCCGATCCGCAGCACCGTGACGCCGTGCGGTCGGGCAGAGGCCGCCGACCCGGGGGGCGGCAGCCGGTGCAGCGTGTCGCCCTCGACGCGGAGCGTGTCCGGACCGGCCTCCCGCAGCCATGCCTCCGCCCAAGCCTGCAGGTCGTGCGCGCCGGCCCGCTCCCAGGAGCCGAGCAGGTCGGCCAGCGTGGCGTTGCCGAACGACCGGGACGCCAGGTGGTCGCGGACGCCGGCGAGGAACGTGTCGTCGCCCAGCCATGCCGCGAGCTGCTTGAGCACGGCGGCGCCCTTGGCGTAGGAGATGCCGTCGAAGTCCTGCAGGGCGGTGTTGGCATCGACCGCCCCGTTGCCGGCGATCGGGTGCGTCGAGGGCTGCTGGTCGGCGCGCAGCCCCCAGTACTTGCGGCGGAACACGGCCTCGACCCAGAGGTCGGTGAACCGGGTGGCCTCCGTCGTCACCCGGTAGCCCATGTAATCGGCGAACGACTCGTTCAGCCACAGGTCGTCCCACCAGCGCATCGTCACGAGGTCGCCGAACCACATGTGGGCCATCTCGTGCACGACGATCTCGGCGCGGAAGCTGCGCTCGCCGGTCGTGACCGGGCCCCGGAACATCAGCGAGTCGCGGAACGTCACGCAGCCGGGGTTCTCCATCGCGCCGGCGTTGAACTCCGGCACGAAAGCCTGGTCGTAGTCGCCGAACGGGTAACGGATGCCGAACAGCTCGTGGAAGCGGTCCAGCGCCTGGCCGGTCACCTCGACGATCTCGTCGACCTCCTTGTCCAGGGCCGCGGCCAGCGACTGCTTGGCATGCACCCCCAGCCGGATGCCGTCGTGCTCGGCGTAGCGGGAGTGGTACGGCCCGGCGACCAAGGTCACGAAGTAGGTGGCGAGCGCGGGCGTCTCAGCCAGCTCCCACCGGGCGGTGTCGTCGCTCTCCGACCCGTCCACCCGGGTCGCGCGCCCGTTTCCCACCACCGTCCAGTCGGCCGGCGCCGACACCCGCACCCGGTAGGGCGCCTTCAGGTCGGGTTGGTCGAAGCACGCGAAGCACCGCGGCGCCGCGTCGAGGAACGACATCAGGTACGTGTACGCCAGGTCGTCGGCCGGGTCGACCGTGCGGTGGAGCCCCTCACCGTCATGGCTGTAGGCCATCTCGGCGTCGACAGTCACCCGGTGCCGCCCGGCAGTGAGCCGCAGCGGAACGCGTCCGTCGTCGAGCGCCGCGGGGTCGAGCGCCGCCCCGTCGACGTCGATCGCCAGCAGCGCGTCCGGACGGACGTCCAGGAACGTCTCGCCGTCTGCCAGCGCCTCCACGTCGATCGTCGTGCGTGACCCGAAGGTGCGCTCGCCGCGGGTGAGGTCGAGGTCGAGGTCCATCGCGACGACCCGCAGCAGCGCCGCGCGCTCACGTGCCTCGTCCACGGTCAGGCTGCGCATGGCGGTCACTCTAGGTCGCGCGACGGCTGCGACGATGGCGTCGTGGTCGACGCGGTCGCGTACGTGCTCATCGGCGGGTCGCTCCTCGGGGCCGCCTGGTCCGCCCTGCTGACGGTGCTGGACCGGCGACTTCACGACCCGCTGTTCTGGTTGATCGCGGGCGTCGAGGTGGTCGTGCTGGTGCAGCTGGTCGTCGGCTGCGTGGCCCTGGCCACCACCGAGCGCGACGTCGACGGGGTCACGTTCGTGGGCTACCTGGTCAGCACCGTCGTCGTGCTGCCGTTCGCCGTGGCGTGGGCCGCCTCGGAGAAGACCCGGTGGGGAACCGGGGTGCTGCTGATCGGCTGCCTGACCGTGGCGGTGCTGGCGCTGCGGGTCACCCAGTTGTGGGCCGGGCTGCCGTGAGCGGCGCCGACGAGGCCACCACCAACCGCGGTCCCGGACGGCTCCTGGTCGCGGTATACGCGGTGTTTGCGCTGGCAGCAACCGCGCGCTCGGGCGTCCAGCTCGCCACCCGGTTCGACGAGGCGCCGCTGGCGTACGGGCTCTCGGCGCTCGCGGCCGTCGTCTATGTCCTCGCGACCGTCGGACTGGCCCGAGGGAGCCGGACCTCCCGTCGGGTGGCCGCAGCTGCCATCGGCGTCGAGCTCGTCGGCGTGCTGGTGGTCGGCACCCTTACCGTGGTCGACGAGGAGCTGTTCCCCGACGAGACCGTCTGGTCCGGCTTCGGCGCCGGGTACGGGTACGTACCGCTGCTGCTGCCCGTGCTGGGGCTGGCCTGGCTGTGGCGCACCCGCGGAACCGGATGAGCGGACTCGCCGTCTCATCCCCGGACAGGCACCCCCGTCCTACTTGAGTCGGAGGCGAGACAGATGACCACGAACACGACGTTCTCGCGGCGCCCGCGCTGGGCCCGCTGCGCAACCACGCTCACCGGTCTGCTCGTTCTGCCTGCCCTTGCCGTCGGCTGCGCCGACCAGGAGCCCTCGTCCAGCGGGTCTGACGGCGACAGCTCCGACGCGGCAGGGTCCGGCGGCGGCACCGGCGCGCCGGCTGTCGACCCGGCATGCCCCGCGGGCCTGACCGCCGACGAGCTCGGCCAGTCGGTCACCTACGACCCCGCCGACGTCGACGGCGACGGCACCGACGACACCATCGCGATCGGCACCGTCGGCGACGGCGGCTCCGGCTGCGCCGCGGCCCTCGTGGTCACGACCGAGGACGGCACCTCCGCCGTGGCCCTGCCGGGCCTCGACCTGGTGCCCCCGAACGCCTTCGTGCCCGGTGGCGCCGCCACCGTCGCCGGACAGTCCGTGATCGCGGCCCCCGTGTCCTGGTCGCCGCGCGGCGGCGGCGAAGTCGGCCTGTTCACCCTCGTCGACGGGGCTCTGGTGCCCGTCGAGAACGACAACGGCAAGCCGTGGACCATCGTCGCCACGGTCGACGACGGCGGCGGTGTGCCGCAGAGCATCGGTTGCGGTGACGGCGGTCTCACCTGGTCCACCACGAGCTCCGACGGACTCGGCGGCCCGGTGCACATCAAGACCACGCACTACACCCTCGACGGCACCACGCTCACCGCCGACGGCCAGAGCGCGGCGACCTACACCGAGCGCGGCGACGCCATGGGCAAGCCCGGGCTGACCATCTTCACCGACTGCTGACCTGCTGACCTGCTGACCTGCTGACCTGCTGACCTGCTGACCTGCTGATCTGACGGCCGGCGCTGGCCGGCTGCCGAACCCCAGCGACGCTGCGCCCCGGTACCTGGTGGCACGATCAGGCGGTGTCCGACCCCGCCCCGATCCTCACCACCTGGCCGCCAGGGCGCAGCGCTGTGCGCAGGGCGCGGGCGTCAGCGGCTTCCGGGACTGCCGGGCCCGCGGGCGTGGCGCTGCTGCTGCACGGCGGCCGGGCGACCGACGCTCGTCCCGTCCGACGGCGGCACGCATCCTGGTGGCGGATGTGGCTGATCGGAAACACGCTGGCCCGGTCCGCCGGACCGCACGGCGTCACCGTCGCCCTGCTGCGCTACGGCGCGCGCGGCTGGAACGCCGGCGGTGCCATCGACCCCGCACCCGTCACCGAGGGCCGCGCTGCCCTGCGGGCGCTCCGCGAGCGGTACGGCGAAGCGCCGGTCGTGCTCGTGGGCCACTCGATGGGCGGCCGTGCCGTCTGCGCGCTCGCAGCCGAGCCGGGCGTGAGGGGGGTGGTGGCGCTCGCGCCGTGGCTGCCCGAAGGAGAGCCGGTGCGGGTCGGTACCGCGCAGCGCCTGATCATGGCGCACGGCACTGCGGACCGCTGGACCTCGCCACCCGGCAGCCTCGCGTGGGCCCGCCGGGCACGCCGCGCCGGAGCGGGGGTGGCGCGCTTCGAGCTGGAGGCCGCCGGGCACTTCATGTTCGGCCGACCGGGGGAGTGGAACCAGATCGTCCGCGACTCCACCCTCGGGCTGCTCGGTGTGCGCCCGCTCGACCCCACGGTGTCAGCAGCTTTGGCGGCGACCGGCGACGACGGGCTGCGGCTACCGTCGGGTCCGTGAGCGACGACGACACCACCATCCGCCGGCACATCCACGACCTCGTGGCCGAGGAGCACTCGTTGCGCGACCGGCTGGCTCGCGGCGAGATCTCCCGCGACGAGGAGCACAGCCGGCTCCAGCACATCGAGACCGAGCTCGACCAGTGCTGGGACCTGCTGCGGCAGCGCGATGCTCGCCGGCACGTCGGCGACGACCCGGAGGGCGCCCGGGTGCGACCACCCGACGTCGTCGAGGGCTACCAGGGCTGACCCGAACCGATCGTCGGCGCGGGTCAGAAGTCGAACGCGTCGAGCTTCCAGGTGCCACCGTCGTTGACCAGCGTGTACGTCAGCGTCAGGTCGGCGATCGTGCTGCCGAACTGTGCGGTGGCCTTCTGCTGAGTGCCCTTGATGTCGCTGATGATGAGGTCCTCGACCCCGTACTGCTTCTCGACGAAGACCTTCTCGTAGGCCTTGCAGGCCAGCTCGTGGTCGTCGCCGATGAAGACCTGGCTCTCGAGGAACCTGTCGGTGAGCAGGTCGCAGTCGCCCTCGAGGTCGACGGTCACGATCGTGTCGGCGATCGCCTGCACGTCCTCGTCGGTGAGCTCGCCGGGATCGGCCGCGGACTCGACCTCCGCGCCGTCGGACGCCCCGGTGATGTCCGACGATGCCTCGGTCGCGTCCTCGGTCGCGTCCTCGGTCGCGTCCTCGGTCGGTCGGTCCGCGGTCGGTGGGCTCGTCGGCCGTCTCCGAGGTGGGCGCCGAGGTCGACTCGTCGCTGGCGGCGGGGTCGTCGCCGTCGTCGGAGCCGCAGCCGCCGCCGACCAGCAGCACGGACAGGAGCAGGGCGGTAGGCAGAGCGGCAGGTCGGCGTGTCACGGTCGCGGGATCCCCTTGTGCGGTAGCCGGCGCATCCGGCCGGCAGCAGCCTAGGGAGCCGACGGCCCGGGAGGAGGCCGAATGGCGGGTTCCGAACGGGCGTGTGGTGCGATGTGCCCGTGGAGCAGCCGGACCGTCGCACGCTGCCGATCGACGTGCGCACCGCCACCGGCGACCCGCGGCCAGCCGTCGCTCCCACCACCGACGAGGTGCGAGCAGCACCCGGGCCGATCCGGCCCGTGCGGCCACCGGCCGGGGCACCGAACGTGCTGGTCGTCCTGGTCGACGACATGGGCTTCGGGGCGTCCAGCCCGTACGGCGGCCCCTGCGAGATGCCGACCGCGCAGCGGCTGGCCGACGGCGGTCTGCGCTACACCCGGTTCCATGTCACCGCGTTGTGCTCGCCGACCCGGCAAGCGCTGCTGACCGGGCGCAACCACCACTCGGTGGGGATGGGTGTCACCACCGAGATGTCGACGACGGAGCCCGGCTACACCGGCTACCGGCCGGCGAGCGCGGCGACGGCCGCGCAGATCCTCGGCGGCAACGGCTACGCGACGGCGGCGTTCGGCAAGTGGCACCAGACGCCGCCGGCGGAGGTGAGCCCGGCCGGGCCGTTCACCCGGTGGCCGACCGGGGAGGGCTTCGACGCCTTCTACGGCTTCATGGGTGCGGAGATGAACCACTGGTACCCGCAGCTCTACGACGGGACGACCCCGGTGGAGCCCGACCGGCTGCCCGAGGACGGCTACCACCTCAGCGAGGACCTCGCCGACCGGGCCGCCGACTGGGTGCGGGGCCAGCAGGCGCTCACGCCCGACCGGCCCTTCTTCTGCTACCTGGCGCTCGGGGCCACGCATGCGCCGCTGCACGTCCCGGAGGAGTGGGTGCGCCCGTACGCGGGCCGCTTCGACGAGGGCTGGGACGTCGAGCGGGAGCGGATCCTGGCCCGGCAGCGCGAGCTCGGGGTCGTCGCCGAGGACGCCGAGCTGGCGCCGTGGGCCGAGGGCGTGCCGCGCTGGGCCGACCTCGACGACGCGGAGTGCACGGTCGCTGCCCGCTTCATGGAGGTCTATGCCGGTTTCGCCACCCACGCCGACGCGCAGGTCGGCCGCCTCATCGACACCCTCGACGAGCTGGGCGTGCTCGACGACACGCTGGTCTTCTACCTGCTCGGCGACAACGGGGCGTCGGGGGAGGGGGGTCCGGCGGGCACCCTGCACGAGCACCTGGTCGGGCACGGCCTGGCCGACGACACCGCCGGGATGGCCGACCGGCTGGGGGAGATCGGCGGTCCGGACACGTACCCGCTGTATCCCGTCGGCTGGGCGCTGGCGATGAACACGCCGTACCAGTGGACCAAGCAGGTCGCGTCGCACTACGGCGGCACCCGCGACGGGATGGTCGTGCACTGGCCGCGGGAGGTGCGGGGGAGTGGCGAGGTGCGGCACCAGTGGCACCACGTCATCGACGTGCTGCCCACCATCCTCGAGGTGACCGGGCTACCGCACCCGACGACGGTCGGCGGCGTCGACCAGCAGGTGATCGAGGGCACCAGCCTCGCGTACACGTTCGCCGACCCGGCGGCGCCCGACCGGCGCACCACCCAGTACTTCGAGATGGTCGGCAACCGCGGGATCTACCACGAGGGCTGGTGCGCCGTCACCCGGCACGGCACGCCCTGGCTGATGGTCGACGGGGGAGACCGCCCGTTCGAGGACGACGTCTGGGAGCTGTACGACACCCGTACCGACTGGAGCCAGGCGCACGACCTCGCCGCGCAGGAACCGGAGCGGCTGCACGCGCTGCGCGAGCTGTTCGTCCTCGAGGCCGGGCGGCACCAGGTGTTCCCGCTCGACGACCGGGTGACCGAGCGGGAGAACCCCCAGGTGTCCGGCCGACACGGTCTGCACCACGGGCGGACGACGGTCACCTTCGGGCCGCGGACAGGACGGCTCACCGAGGAGGTCACGCCGAATCTCAAGAACCGGTCGCACGCGGTTCACGTGGACGTCGACGTGCTCGACGACGAGGCACAGGGCGTCCTGGTGGCCCAGGGCGGCCGGTTCGGTGGCTGGTCGCTCTACTGCCGCGACGGTGTGCTCGGCTACGCCTACAACCGCTACGGCCGCGACCTCACCACCGCGCGCGCCGACGCCGCGCTGACGCCGGGCCGGCACCGGCTGGGGGTGCGCTTCGAGTACGAGGGAGGGCCGCCGGGCAGCGGGGCGGACGTACAGCTGCTGATTGACGACACCGTGGTCGGTGGCGCACGGCTCGACGCCACGACGGCGTTCTACTTCTCCTTCGACGAGACGTTCAACGTCGGTGTCGACCGCGGCACGCCCGTCACCGACGAGTACCCGGCGGTGCACAACCGGTTCAGCGGCCGGATCCACCAGGTACGACTCGACCTCGCGCCCGAGGACCCGCTCGAGGTCGAGGTCCGGCGCCGAGCGACCCGGCTGGCGCACGAGTGAACGCCGTCCTGGTCGAGGAGGTCGACCCGCACGACGAGGCGTCGTTCCGCGATTGGTACGTACGCCCTCCGCGAGGGCACCGTGGCGGGCCGGGTGGCACCGCTGCTCTCGTCGTACGAGGAGCTCAGCACGTCGCTGCGGAACCCGAGCACGCGGCTGCGACGCACCGCCGTCGGGGCGTACGACGGTGGACAGGTCGTCGGGACGGTGCTGCTCGAGCTGTCGCTGGTGGACAACACGCACGTCGCCGAGATGCAGGTCGCCGTGCCACCGGGGTGCCGGGGGCGAGGGGTGGGGGCGGCGCTGTACGCGCACGCCGACCGGGTGGCGACGCAGGCCGGCCGGACGACGTACCTGGGCGAGGTCGACGTACCGCTGGACGCTGCGCTGGACACCCACCCCGGCTCGCGGTTCGCGCTGCGCCGTGGCTTCAGCAGCGAGCACATCGAGGACCACCTGGTCCTCGACCTGCCCGTCGACCCCGCGCTCATCGACACCATCCGAGCCCGCGCCTCGGCCGCGCACCGCGACTACGACCTGGTGTCGTGGGTCGGCCGCTGCCCCGAGGAGCACGTGGCCGCGCTGGCCGACATGCGCACGGCAATGTCCGTCGACCTGCCGCAGGGCGAGCTGGACCTCACGCCGGAGCGGTGGGACGTCGAGCGGGTACGGACCAGCGAGCAGCGGCAGGCCGACCAGGGGTTCGCCTCGCTGACCACGGCTGCCCGGGCAGCAGACGGGGCCTTCGCCGGCTACAGCGAGCTGCTGGTGCCCGCGCCCAGCCCGGGGGAGGTGCTGCAGGAGGACACGTTGGTGATGCGAGCGCATCGCGGCCACCGCCTCGGTGCGGCGATGAAGGCCACCAACCTGACGCTGCTCCGGGAGCGGTTCGCCGACCGCACCCGGTTGCACACCTGGACGGCTCTGGACAACCACGCCATGCAGGCGGTCAACCGAGCATTCGGGTTCCGGCCGGTCGAACGGCTGCACGAGTTCCAGCGGAAGGGGTCGGATGGGTGAGGGAGAGCGCCTGATCATCGCCGTCCGGACCGGCCTGGCCGAGGCAGCCGATCCGGAGCGAGCGGTCGGCCAGCAGGCGTACATGAAGTCCGCGCTGCCCTTCCGCGGCCTGACGGCGCCCGAGCTGCGCCGGGTATGCCGCGCGCTGTTCGCCGCGCACCCGTTGCCCGACCGTCGCGCATGGGAGCAGACGGTGCGGACGCTCTGGGACGAGGCCGCCTACCGGGAGGAGCGGTACGCCGCCATCGCGCTGACCGGGCACCGGCTCTACCACGGCCACCAGGACCCCGGGCTGCTCCCGCTGTACGAGCACATGATCGTCACCGGGGCGTGGTGGGACCACGTGGACGAGCTGGCCAGCCGGCGGGTCGGGCCGGTGCTGCTCGCCTATCCGACGGAGGTCGCGCCGGTGATGCGGGCCTGGTCGACCGATCCGGACCGGTGGCGGCGGCGCACGTCGATCATCTGCCAGCTGGGTGCGAAGCAACAGACCGACGTGGCGCTGCTGACCGACAGCGTGCTGGCGAACCTCGACGACCGGGACTTCTTCCTGCGCAAGGCGATCGGCTGGGCGCTGCGCCAGTACGCGCGCGTCGACCCGGACTGGGTGCGGGCATTCGTCGCCGAGCACCGGGACCGGATGGCGGCGCTGTCGGTGCGGGAGGCGACCAAGCACCTCTGACGGCCCCCAGCATTGTCGGTGGGTCGGTCTAGCGTGATCCACGTCGCCGAGGCCCGGCCAAGCAGCAGAGGAGATGGTCATGACCACGTTGCCGGATCGACCGCACACCGCGTTGATGGTGATCGACGTGCAGCAGGACGTGGTGGGCGGTGCCCACGACCGCGACACGGTTGTCGCCAACATCGGCACCCTCGTCGACAGGGCGCGTGCGGAGGGCACCCGCATCGTCTGGGTCCAGCACTCCGGCGAGCACCTGCCGCAGGGGAGCGACGGCTGGAAGTACGTGCCGGAGCTGGTCCGGCAGGAGTCCGAGCCGCTGGTGCACAAGCAGTTCGGCGACTCGTTCGAGGGCACCGACCTCGAGGACGTGCTGGCCACGGCCGGGGTCGGCCGCCTGGTGGTGACGGGCGCACAGACTGACGCGTGCATCCGCTCGACGATCCACGGCGCCTTCACGCGCGGCTATGACGTGACGCTCGTCGGCGACGCGCACACGACCGAGGACCTGAGCCCGTACGGTGCTCCACCGCCGGACAAGGTCATCGCGCACACCAACCTGTACTGGGAGAACCACCAGGCGCCCGGTCGCACGGCGGAAGTCGCGGAGACCAAGGACGTAGCGCTCTCCGACTGACCGGCGGCTCGAGCCAGCCGCTGGCGACGCTCAGACCGCCCTGCCGGACTGCGGCACGTCGTACAGCAGGTGGGTCACCCGGTCGCCCCGCGCGACAAGCGACGGGTCGGCGAGCATGACCTCGCCGGCGGCGCTGCCGAAGAACGGCCGGCCTTCGCCGAACACCACGGGCACGACGTTCATCACGACTTGGTCGATCAGGCCGAGGCGCAACGCCTGCCCACCGACGTTCCCGGCTGCGACGTCGACGATGCGGTCCCCGGCAACCTCGCGTGCCTGGGCGACGGCCGACTCGACCCCGTCGGTCACGAAGGTGAACGGTGCGGTGTCGGCGAACTCCCAGCTCGTGGGCGCCTCGTGGGTCACCACGAAGACGTGATCACCTGCCACCGCCTGACCGTCCCAGCCGTTGGTCTGGTCGAACACGAACCGTCCGACCACCATCGCGCCGATGTCGGAGTAGACAGCCTGGATGAAGTCCTTGGAGGCCTGGGCGGTGCGCAGCTCGAGCCCGTTCCAGTCCCAAGCCACGTCGCCGCTCCCGAACCAGTCGAAGAGCGGGCCGATGTCGCCATCGGGCCTCGCGACGTAACCGTCCGCCGACACGACGGCGTACATGATCGTCGTTGCCATCACGCGTCTCCCTCAGACCCAGCTGGCGACTCTTCCGCGGAGCGCCCCGGCTCTCACCGCCCCGCACGCTAGCGGGTGGTGGGGGGAGGGGCCTGGGGTGGCGTCAGCGGCTCATCCTGCGCGATACGGCCGGACTACTTGACATAATGTCGCTTATCGGCGCTACCTCAGGATCTGCAGGAACGAGGCGTGACCAGGTCCCTGCTCACGATCCGCCGGGCGCCTTCTGGACCCAACGACCCTCGGCCCACCGGGTCGCCGCGTCGACGACGGACTGGACGAATGCGGTGGTCGCGGGCGGGTCGGGCGGATCGCCGTAGGTGGCGATATAGACCCGTCGACGGAAGTCGCCCAGCTCGGTGGTCTTGATTCCAGCCGTCCGGTGAGTGGCGAGGGTGAGGCCGGGCATCGTGGTGACTCCGAGCCCTGCCGCCACCAGGGGCTGTGCGACCAGGGGGTCGTCGCTGGTGTACACGATCCGCGGGGTGAACCCGGACGCCTCGCAGGCGTCGACGAGCTCGCGTCGGCACCGCACGCAGCCGGCGATCCAGGCGGAGTCGCGGTGGTCGGTGAGGGTCTGGTCGGCCTGTTTGCTGAGCAGATGCATCGGGTCGTCGAACAGGTACGTGAAGCGCAGGTCCTCGGGCACGGCGTGGTCGTAGCGGAACACCAGCGCCACGTCGATGAGGCCCTCGCGCAGCTGCTGCAGGGCGAGGTCCGGGTGCAGGTCTGCAAGGCTGAGCTCGATGCCTGGCGCTGACGCGCGCATGCTCACGGCAGCGTCCGTCACCACGGTGCTCAGCACGGACTGGAAACCGGCGACGCGGACCCTTCCGCTGCGCAGCCCGCCGATCTCGGCGAGCTCGTCCTCCGCAGACTCGACCCTGCCGAGGATCTCCGCCGCACGGTGCGCCAGCAGCTCACCGGAGGGTGTCAGCCGGATGCCGCGCCCCGCGCGTTGCGTCAGCGGGAGTCCCACCTCGGCTTCGAGTCTCGACAGGTGGTGACTGACCGAGGGTTGGGCATAGCCCAGCTCTCGCGCCGCAGCGGTCACCGAGCCGTGCCGCGCCACCGCGGCCAGCACCTTCAACCGGACCAGATCGAGCACTCATCAACCATATCGAACGATCACCGAGACAACTGGCATTAGACCTATACGTCGATCGGGTCAAGGCTGTCCGTCATGGCCACCAAGGGTTACGCCTCCTTGTTCCAGCAGCGAGAGTTCCGGGCGCTGTGGACGGGCAACGCGCTGGGCGTCGCTGCCACCACGATGTCCAGCCTCACCCTGGGCACTCTCGTCTATGCACAGACGGGTTCGTCGTTCCTGACCGCCGTCACGATGTTCGGCCCCTCCCTCGTCCAGGTCGTCGGCGCCAGCACCTTGATGTCCGCGGCCGACACGACCCAACCGCGACCCGTGCTCGTCACCGTCGCCTCGGCCATGTTCCTGGCCTTCGCGGCGCAGGCGCTGTTCGACCTCGCACCCGTCGGGCGACTCGTGATCGTCCTCGCCGCCGCCTACATCCTGTCCATCGGCAGCGGGGTGCGGTGGGGACTGCTCTCCCAGATCGTCCCCGCCGACGACTTCGCTCTTGCCCGCTCGGCCATGAACGTGTCGGTCGGTGTCATGCAGATCGTCGGTTTTGCGACCGGTGGGCTGCTGCTGAACGTCCTCTCCGTCAGCCTGGTCTTCTGGCTCGCCGCGGCGCTTGCCGCGCTCGCCGTCCCGATCACCTGGGGCGGCATCGGTGTGCACGCGCCGCGCCGGGTCGGGCGAACCGGCATCCGCGAGACCTGGCGAGGCAACGCAACCCTTCTGGGTCTCCCCTCGACTCGGGCGCTGATGCTCGCACTGTGTGTTCCCACCGGGCTCGTGGCGGGATGCGAAGCGGTGTTCGTGCCCTACGCCGGCGACCAGGCGGCGCCACTGTTCGTGGCAGCGGCGCTGGGCATGCTCGTCGGAGACGTCGTGATGGGCCGCATCCTCACTCCGGCCCAGCGGCGTACCTGCGCGAGGTGGCTCCTCGTCTTGCTGGCGGCACCTTTCCTGGCCTTCCTGTGGCATCCGGAGGTGCCGGTTGCGGCGCTGCTGACCGGCGCGGCCTGCATCGGATACGCGGCCGCACTGGGTCAGCAGGAGCTTCTCGTGAGGCTCACCCCGGCAGCACTGTCCGGGCAGGTCCTCGGCGCCGAGGCGGCAGCCCGCGTGACGTGCCAGGGCCTGGGAGCCGCTCTGGCCGGGGGCCTGGCAGAGGTGCTGCCGGCCGGCCCCACCATTGCCCTGCTCGCGCTCGTCTCGCTGCTCGTGTCCGTGGCCCTCACTCCGGCACTGCTCCGCGCCGGGCGGCATCCCCAGACCGCGGGACGAACGCCAGCACACGTGCTGGCCCCGTCCTAGGCACACCAGTGGCCACGACCGGCCGCGCGACCAACAAGGAGAACCACAGTGACGATTCAGCGGATGGACCACGTGAGCGTCGTCGTCGACGACCTCGAGGACGCCAAGGCGTTCTTCGCCGAGCTCGGTATGGAGCTGGAGGGTCAGGCGCCGATCGAGGGACCGTCGGTAGACCGCGTCAACGCGCTCGACGGCATCCGGGTCGACATCGCGATGATGCGGACCCCCGACGGCCACGGCCGGCTCGAGCTGACGAAGTTTCACCACCCGGCGGTGGTCCGCCCTGAGCCGGCGAACGCCCTGGGCAACACGTTCGGCCTGCGCAGCGTCATGTTCACCGTCGACGACATCGACGCCACCGTCTCCCGCCTGCGAGCCCGCGGCGCGGAGCTCGTCGGAGAGGTCGTGCAGTACGAGGACAGCTACCGACTCTGCTACCTCCGCGGCCCCGAGCAGATCATCGTCGCGCTCGCCCAGGAGCTCGGCTGACCGCCCGTCCACGAAACGACGACGAAAGAGATGATCGTGCAACCGAATGACGTCACCGCGGTCCTGAACCGACCGCTCAGCAAGGAACTGTTGGCCCGCGACCTGACCCGCTTGGCCTACGTCGCCAAGGACGGGACGCCCCGCACCGTCCCGATCGGGTTCTCGTGGAACGGCTCGGAGATCGTCATGTGCACGGCGAAGAACGCGCCGAAGCTTCGGGCCCTGAGCGACAACCCGACGGTTGCCCTGACGATCGACACCGAGGTGCATCCACCCAAGATCCTGCTCATCCGCGGCCGGGCCGAGCTGGACTTCGTCGATGGCATCCCCGACGAGTACCTCGAGGCGAACACCACCTACGAGATGACCCCCGAGCAACGGGTCGAGTGGGAGGCGCAGGTGCGTTCGCTCTACCACGACGGCATGGTCCGGATCGTCGTCACACCGACCTGGGCGAAGCTGATCGACTTCGAGACGACGCTGCCGAGCGCGGTCGAGGAACTGATCCGACAGCAGCAGGAGCGTCAGCGGGCCTAGCAGCGGACCGTGAACCGCAGGTGCAGCACCCGGTCGCCCTGGATGACCACGTGCGGATCCTCGAGCAGAAGCTGGCCCTCGATGCTGCCGAAGTAGCGCTTGCCCGACCCGAAGACCACCGGCACCACGTCCATCGCCACCTCGTCCACGAGCCCGGCCGCGAGGATCTGGCCACCGACCTCCCCGGCGTTCACAGCGATGGTCCGGTCGGCGGCCAGGTCCTGGGCCGTGGCAATGGCTGCGGTGACGTCGTCGACGAAGTGGTAGGACGCCTCGGGGTGCCAGCCCTCGGGCTTGGGCCGGTGGGACACCACGACCACGTGGTCGCCAGCGGGCGGCTGACCCTCCCAGCCGTCCACCAGGTCGAACAGGTGACGGCCCATCACGGTGGCACCGATCGACTCCCACATGGGCCGGACGTACGCCGCCGAGGTGCTCGAGACCCGGAAGCCGGCTCCCTCTCCGGAATGGTCGTACTCCTGGTCGGCCCCCACGGTCAGCGGGGTGTCGCCACTGAAGTACCACTCATGCAGTGGCCCGACGTCGTCGTTCTCGTCGGCGATGAAGCCGTCGACCGACACCACGTTGTGCATGATCACCGTGCCCACAGGGTCTCCTTCGGTCTGCCCGCGCATCCGCCCCGATCCTGACGTCCCCGGAGCCTGAGGGCTTGTAGAAATTCACTCGGCCGGCATCGGCCCGTTGTCCGGCGGGAACGCCTTGTCTGCGGGGAACCGGCGCCGCAGTGTCAGGTACGCGGTCGGGGTGTGGCCGGTGAAGTCCTTGAACTCCTTGCTCAAGTGGGCTTGGTCGAAGTACCCAGCAGCCTGGGCGAGCTCCGACCAGTCCCCCGGATGCATGGCGTCGACGGAGAGGATCAGGCGCGCGAAGCGGTAGATCCGCGCCACCCGCTTCGGGGTGACGCCGACGTGGGACTTGAACTGGGTGGACAGATGGTTGCCGCTGACCCCGGCGCCGTCGGTCAGCGCACCGACCGAGACCGTGCCCCAGGAGGCCTCCAGTCGCCCGGCCGTCTGCCGGACCAGCTCGAGGCCGCGACGCGGTGCCCCCAGCCGGGACCGCAGCTCGTCCTCGACGATCTGCAGTCCCTCGTCGGGCCGCGTGGCGTCGGCGATCCGGTCGCGCAGCCGGTCCACGGAACGTCCCCACACCGCGTCGATCGGCACCCAGCGGTCTCGCAGCTCGGTCGACGGCACGTCGACGAACGGCGCCATCCCCCACGGCTTGAAGTGCACCCCGACGGTCCGCACCGGAGCCTGGTGCTCGACGACGAAGCGCCTGGTCCACATGCCCATGATCCAGCCGTCCGTGAGCACCGCCGGTGGCACCGCAGGGTCGGAGTCGTACAGACGGACGGGCGCGCCCAGATTGAGGAACAGGTGTGCCGACGGCATCGGAGGAACGTTCAACCGCCGGTGCCGAGGGACACCGGTCAGGCAGTAGATGTCGTCGATGTACCGGTCGAGCGGTGGAGCCGGCGCACGGCCGAGGTATTCCACGGGCTCGGTCAGGTGCCGACGTACGCCGCGAGGTGCTGGCCGGTGAGGGTCTTCTTCGTGGCGGCGACCAAGTCGGCCGGCGCGCCCTCGAAGATGATCCGGCCACCGTCGTGGCCGGCGCCGGGCCCGAGGTCGACGATCCAGTCGGCGTGCGCCATCACTGCCTGGTGGTGCTCGATGACGATGACCGACTTGCCGGACTCGACCAGCCGGTCGAGCAGTCCGAGCAGGTTCTCGACGTCGG
Source organism: uncultured Actinomycetota bacterium (assembly GCA_963785115.1). Lineage (GTDB taxonomy): Bacteria > Actinomycetota > Actinomycetes > Propionibacteriales > Nocardioidaceae > JACCWP01. The sequence goes on along the minus strand of CAWATY010000009.1, from coordinate 661,424 downwards.
CGAGGTGCAGGCCGGTGGTCGGCTCATCGAGGACGTAGACGTCGCCCTTTGCCGCCATCTGGGCGGCCAGCTTGAGCCGTTGCCGCTCGCCGCCGGACAGCGTGGTGAGTGGCTGGCCCAGCGTGAGGTAGCCGAGCCCGACGTCGGCCAGCCGGTCGAGGATCTTGTACGCGGCCGGCGTCGACGCCTCGCCGTCGCCGAAGAACGCCGCCGCCTCGGTGACCGGCATCGCCAGCACCTCGGCGATGTTCCGGCCGCCCAGCGTGTACTCCAGCACCGACGCCTGGAACCGCCTGCCCTCACACTCCTCACACGTCGTCGCCACCGTGGCCATCACGCCCAGCTCGGTGTAGACCACGCCGGCCCCGTTGCAGGCCGGGCAGGCGCCCTCGGAGTTGGAGCTGAACAGCGCCGGCTTCACACCGTTGGCCTTCGCGAACGCCTTGCGCACCGGCTCCAGCAGTCCGCTGTACGTCGCCGGGTTGCTCCGGCGCGAGCCGCGGATCGCCCCCTGGTCGACGACCACCACGCCGTCGCGGCCGGCGACCGAGCCCTGGATCAGCGAGCTCTTGCCGGAGCCGGCGACGCCGGTGAGCACGCACAGCACCCCGAGCGGGATGTCGACGTCGACGTCCTGCAGGTTGTGTGTCGACGCGCCACGGACCTCGAGCGCGCCGGACGGCGAACGTACCGACTCCTTCAGGGACGCCCGGTCGTCGAAGTGACGCCCGGTCGTGGTGTCGCTCTTGCGAAGTCCGTCGACGGTCCCCTCGTAGCAGACCGTGCCACCGTTCGTGCCGGCCCCGGGTCCGAGATCGACGACGTGGTCGCCGATCACGATGGTTTCCGGCTTGTGCTCCACGACGAGCACCGTGTTGCCCTTGTCGCGCAGCTGCAGCAACAGCTGGTTCATCCGCTCGATGTCGTGCGGGTGCAGGCCGATCGTAGGCTCGTCGAAGACGTACGTGACATCGGTCAGCGACGACCCGAGGTGGCGGATCATCTTGGTGCGCTGCGCCTCTCCCCCGGACAACGTCCCGGCCGGCCGATCGAGCGACAGGTAGCCCAGTCCGATCTCCGCGAAGGAGTCGAGCAGGTGCTGCAGCCCGGCGAGCAGCGGGGCCACCGATGGCTCGCGGAGGCCACGGACCCAGTCGGCCAGGTCGCTGATCTGCATCAGGCAGAGCTCGGCGATGTTCTTGCCCTTGATCGTCGACGACCGGGCCGCCTCGCTGAGCCGCGTGCCGTCGCACTCCGGGCAGGTCTGGAAGGTGATCGCCCGCTCGACGAAGGCGCGGACGTGCGGCTGCATGGCGTCGACGTCCTTCGAGAGCATCGACTTCTGGATCTTCGGGATGAGGCCCTCGTAGGTGAGGTTGATCCCCTCGACCTTGATCTTGGTCGGCTCCTCGTACAGCAGCTTGTTGAGCTCCTTCTTGGTGTACTTGCCGATCGGCTTGTCCATGGGCAGACCGGCTCCGCTGAAGATGCGTCCGTACCAGCCGTCCATGCTGTAGCCGGGGACCGTCAGCGCACCTTCGCTCAGCGCCTTGCTCTCGTCGTACAGCGCGGTGAGGTCGAAGTCCGAGACCGAGCCCATGCCTTCGCAGCGTGGGCACATGCCGCCCTGGTAGACGACGTTGCGCACCACGTTCCGCTCGATCCGACCGCCGGACTTCTCGGTGCTCATCACCCCACTCGCCGTCCTCGTCGGGACGTTGAACGAGAACGCCGTCGGTGAACCGATGTGCGGCTTTCCGAGCCGGCTGAACAGGATGCGCAGCATTGCGTACGCGTCGGTCGCGGTGCCGACGGTGGATCGCGGGTTCGTGCCCATCCGCTCCTGGTCGACGATGATCGCCGTCGTCAGACCCTCCAGAAGGTCGACCTCCGGCCGCGCGAGCGTCGGCATGAAGCCCTGCACGAAGGCGCTGTAGGTCTCGTTGATCATCCGCTGCGACTCGGCGGCGATCGTGCTGAACACCAAGGAGCTCTTGCCCGAACCGGAGATACCGGTGAACACCGTCAGCCGGCGCTTCGGGATCCCGACGCTGACATCCTTGAGATTGTTCTCGCGCGCGCCCTGCACGCGGATCAGGTCATGGGTGTCAGCAGCGTGCGGCGCTGACGACGTCCTTCCCGCGTTCTTCGCAGTCTTCGCGGTCTTCTTCGCGGTCTTCTTCGCCGTCTTCTTCGCCGTCTTCGCAGCCGGACTCATCGACGCTCCCACTCGAAACCGTCCGGGTCGGTGAAGGGCCCCAGGTCGCCGCCGATGACGATCCGGTGCGACCCGGTGCCGTCCGCGGCCACGCCGGCGTCCTTGGCGAGGCTCCGGCGCCCGAGCAGGGCCAGGTTGACCGTCGAGGGCGGGGTGTCGAAGTCGACGTACTTGCCGCCGTAGCTCTTGCCCACGGCCAGGCCGCGATCGACGTAGAACTGCTTGCTTGCCTTCACGTCAGCGACTCCCAGCAGCAGCACCAGGTCGTCGACCTCACGCGTGGCCGGGCCGGTCTCCTTCTTCGACGAGGTCGCGACCTTCCAGATCGTCCCGTCCGGTGCCTGCACGACGCCGCCGTAGCCCCAGAAACCCTTCTTCGCCGGCTTCAGTGTCGTGGCACCGGCGTCGAGCGCGGTGCCCACGAGGCTGTCGACGGTGCTCGGCTGGGACACGACCAGCGACAGGTGGAAGCCGCGGAAGCCGGTCGTCGGTGCCTCCGAGGCGCGGACGCGGACCTTGTCGCCGAGGTCGAAGGCGGCGGCGTAGAAGGTCTCGGCGGCCGCGGGATCCGGCACCTCGAGGGTGACGTAGTCGATGGAGGAGGCCATGTCAGCGAGCCTCCTGGATCCGGACCATGTTGCCCGCGGGGTCGCGGACGGCGCAGTCGCGAACGCCGTAGTCCTGCTCGATCGGCTCCTGGACGATGTCGACGTCGCTGGCCTGCAGCTGCTCGAAGGTGGCGTCGAGGTCCTTGGTCGACAGCAGGATGCCGCCGTAGGTGCCCTTCGCCATCATCTCGGTGATGGTGCGGCGCTCCTCGTCGGTGATGCCCGGGTCGACGGCCGGCGGATGCAGCACGATCGCCGTGTCGGGCTGATCGGGGGGGCCGACAGTCAGCCAGCGCATACCCTCGTAGCCGACGTCGAGCCGGAGCTCGAAGCCGAGCTTGTCGCGATAGAAGGCGAGTGCTGCCTCCGGGTCGTCGTGCGGCAGGAAGCTGGCCGAGATGGTGATGTCCATGGCGATCACGTTATGGGCGGCTGCCGGACGATGCTTCTCGATTCCTGACCGGTCGGGTGACCTTCTTCGTCTCGCAGGACGGGATCCCCGGCATCCCGCGCGTCGCGTCCCCCCGGTAGACGCTCGGCGGTACGCCGACCAGCTCGGTGAAGCGGGTGCTGAAGGTGCCCAGCGACGAGCAGCCGACCGCGAAGCAGACGTCGGTGACGCTGAGGTCACCACGCCGCAGCAACGTCATCGCACGCTCGATGCGCCGGGTCATCAGGTAGGAGTACGGCGACTCGCCGAAGGCCTGCCGGAACTCGCGGCTCAGGTGCCCGGCCGACATGTGCGCGTCGCGTGCCAGGGCCTCCACGTCCAGCGGCTGGGCGTACTCCCGGTCCATCCGGTCGCGCACCCGGCGCAGCCGCACCAGGTCGCGCAGGCGATGCTCCGAGGGCGGTCGGCTGGTCACCTGCGCGATCGTGCCACGTCGCCCCCACCTGCCGACCACGGCCGTCGTCGCGCCTCCGCACCGTCGACCGACCGGGGGCTCAGCCGACCTGGGCGGCCAGCCGGGCCACCGCCCCGGCCACCCGTGGCCCGAACATCACGGCGTCGTTGTGGTCTGCGCCCGCGATCGCCAGCCGCTCGGCGAGGGACGGCGCCTGGTCGGCCACGCGTGCGCTGAGATCCGCGGGAACGACCGAGTCCCGGCTGCCGTACACCACCGTGACCGGCACCGCGCTCTCAGCGAGGTGCTCCACGACGGGGAACCGCTCGCGCAGCAGCGAGCGCACCGGGAGCCACGGGTAGTGCCGGGCCCCGACGTCCGCGAGCTCGGTGAACGGCGACCGCAGCACGATCCCGACGGGTGGTCGCACCGCCTGCAGCGCCGCCACCACACCGCTGCCCAGCGACTCTCCGTAGTAGATCGTCCGCTCAGCCGGGTAGCCCAGGTCCTCCAACGCCTCCACGCCGGCCAGCGCGTCGCGTGCCAGGCCCCCCTCGCTCGGGCGGCCCGGGTTTCCGCCGTACCCGCGGTAGTCCATCAGCAGCACGGCGAGACCGCGCCGCCGCAGCGCCTCCGCCAGGCCGCCCCGGCCGGCGCGGTTCCCGCCGTTGCCCGGCGCGACCAGCACCGCCATTCGTCGGTCGTCGGCACCCGGCCGGGGCGCCGCCGGCACGAACCACGCGCCCAGCTCGAGCCCGTCGCCGGTGTGCAGCGTGACGTCACGGGCGCCCTCGATCACCGCACCGGCGGGCGGCACCGAGGACGCGTCCGGGAAGTAGATGAGATGTCGCTGCAGCCACCACAGCATCGTGACCCACCACCCTGCCTCGTTCACCTGCACAGAACCTTCACACGTCCTCGACGCCTTCTGACCAGCCGCGCTCCTAGCGTTCGGACCCATGATCAGGCTGCGACGACTCACCAAGCAGTACGGCGGCGTGCGCGCCGTCGACGACCTCACCTTCGACGTCGAGGCTGGCAAGGTGACCGGCTTCCTGGGCCCGAACGGAGCCGGCAAGTCGACGACGATGCGGATGGTGATGGGTCTCGATCGGCCCACCGCCGGCACCGCAACCGTCAACGGCAAGCGGTGCGTCGACCCTCGCTGCGCCGCTGCGCGAGGTCGGGGCGCTGCTGGATGCTCCCCTACGAATGGGCCGTCGAGCTCTCCGCGCTGATGCCCGGCTCGGGGGCATCTTCCTGATCTTCGGCGAGGGCCCGAGCGACATGACCACGGGGTCGGCTCGGCTCACCCTCGCCGCGTGGGGGCTCGCAGCCTTCCTGGCCGGCGGCTGGCGGCTGCTGCGCAGCGACGCCAACCGATGACCGATCGCTACGAGGAGCACACCGAGACAGGCGTCATCTCCCGTCGCCTCAGGTCGGGAGACGGTAGACCGACACGTGCGACCGCGACTCAGCAGTGAACGCGGCGCCGCTCCAGTCCGCGTTCCTGGACTCCAGCCCGAACCCGGCGAGTTGCGCCATCAGGTCGAGCTCAGCCGGCCAGATGTAGCGGTGCGGGCTGCGGAAGAGCCGCGCCTCCTTGCCCTCGCCGAAACGGAAATGGTGCGAGACGAGGTGCTGGCGGACGACGTCGTAGGTGTCCAAGCCGATGTATCCGTGCTCGCAATGCCAGACCGTGGCCTGCTGCCCCGGCGGCAGCTGGCGCAGCCCGGGCACCTCGAGCTCGATCACGAAGCGACCACCGGGTTCGAGGTGACGCGCCGCGTTCCGGAAGCAGTCGACCTGCTCGGACTGAGTCAGCAGGTTGGAGATCGTGTTGAACACGAGGTAGACGAGCGTGAACGCACCGGGGACGTGCGCAGTGGCCATGTCCCCGACGACGACGGGGACCGTGCCCTCATCGGCCTTGGTGCGCAGTTCGTCGACCATAGGGACGGACAGCTCGACGCCGCTGACCGGGACGCCCCGCTGGGCCAGCGGGACCGCAACGCGACCGGTCCCGATGGCGAACTCGAGCGCGCGGCCCTCGCCGGCGAGCTCGACCAGTCGGTCGACTGTCGGCTCGAGGACCTCGGGAGCGAACATGCCGGTGCCCGGGGTGTCGTAGCCGCGGGCAGCCTCGGCGTCCCAGATCTCGTCCTGTTGCATGACGGCCAGCCTGGCAGCCCGACGGGGTCAGTCGAACGGACAGACCGCGAACGGCGCGTCGGCGGCCGCCAGCATCTGGCCGACGACCTGCGGCCCGTCGACCGGGTCGAGGTCGATGGTCTCGACGGTGCCCTCGACGGTCACCCCGTCGACGCCCAGCATCTCGTTGTAGGCCTCACCGGTCATGATCGACCGTCCTTGCTGGAAGAACTGCGCGCGCGCCTCGGCGTCGGCCTCGGCTGCCTCGTCGTCGGCGAAGGCAAGGCGGCTGGTCGTCGCGACCTCGCCCCCGTCGTCCACCGTCACCGCGGTGACCGAGGCCTCCGGTGTCCCCAGCGCGGCATACTGCGCCACCTGCGCCTCGATCTCGTCCGGTGAGGGCATGTCGGCCAGGTTCGGTCGCGGCACGCAAGCCGAGCCGATCACCAGGTGAGCCGTCTCGACGTCGGCTGGCACGAGGTCGGCGAGCGGGGCGGAGTCGGCAGCCGTGTCTCCCCCGGTCGCGGTGTCCACGACGCGGTCAGCAGCGACCCCTGTCACCAGAAGGCCTGCCTCCGGCACGACGGTGGCGCTCTGGCCCAGCGCGGCGAACGGCAGCAGGGCGCCGTCGTCGTTCTCCAGCATCCCGCTGCTGCCGTCGACGTCCTCCAGGTCCAGCGTCAGCGTGGTCGCGTCGTCGCCCTGCTCGGGCACGTACCCGAACGACTCGAGGTCCCCGACCACCGTGGCCGGGTCCACGTCGTCAGCGAGCCCGTACACCTGGGCGCTTCCGCCGGCCAGGACCACGGACACCGTCCACTCGACGTCGGCCGGCCCCCACGACAGCCCGCGCGCGCTGGCCACGTAGCTGGCGAGCGGGTGCCCTGCCCAGGGGGCGTCGGAGAGCGCGGCCGCGTAGTCGTCGGCCTCCTCCTCGCTCAGGTCTCCCCCGACGTCGGCCACGCCGAGGCGCTCTTCGACCGCGGCCATGTCGACGAGCTGGGCCACCCCGGTGTCGGGAGGCAGCACGGCCAGCATCTCGTCGACGTGGCCCGCCTGGCCGGGGGTGTCGGCGTCGTCGTCACCGGTGCAGGCGGAGGCCAGCAGCGCGAGCAGCCCGAGCAGCCCGAGCAGCCCGAACAGCGCGCGGCCCGACGCGGCACGGCGGCACGGTCGACGGTCCCCCATGCCGGTCAGCGTAGGCCGCGACGAGGGCACCGACCGCCGCACCTAGGCTCGTCCGGTGAGTGCCCGGCCCGTGCGCTACCGGTCAGCGGAGGAGGACAGCGCCCGCTGGGAGCATGTCGTCTTCCGACCCGGCGACATCGTGATCAGCACCCGCTCCAAGCACGGCACGACGTGGATGCAGATGATCTGCGCGCTGCTGGTGCTCCAGACGACCGAGCTGCCGGCGCCGCTGACCACTCTGTCGCCGTGGCTGGACCACCTGGTGGAGCCGCTGGACGACGTCCTGGCCCGGCTGGACGCCCAGCAGCACCGGCGGTTCGTCAAGACGCACACCCCGCTTGACGGCCTACCGCTCGACCCGCGAGCGACGTACGTCGTCGTGGCCCGGCACCCGCTGGACGCCGCGCTCTCGCTGCGACACCAGTCCGACAACATCGACCGGGTCCGGGTACGCGAGTTGACCGGGGAACCCACGCCGACCGCGCCACCGACTCCGCTGCCACCACCGGCGGACTGGCTCCGGGCATGGACCGAGCGCGAGGCGGACCCGCACCAGCAGCTGGACTCCTTGCCCGGCGTGCTCCACCACCTGAGCGACGCCTGGGCGCGCCGGGACGAGCCCAACGTGCTGCTCGTGCACTACGACGACCTGCTCGCCGATCTCGAGACGCAGATGCGCGGACTGGCGGATCGGCTCGGCATCACCGTCCCCGAGGCGGCCTGGCCGGGTCTCGTCGACGCTGCCGGGTTCGCCCAGATGCGGGAGCGCCGGGACGCGCTGGTGCCCGGTACGACGGGCGTGCTGAAGGACCCGGCAGCCTTCTTCCGCTCGGGCACCTCCGGCGCTGGTCGGGCACTGCTCGACGACGAGTCGCTGGCGCGGTACGCCGCGCGCACCGCCGCACTGGCGCCGCCCGACCTGCTGGCCTGGCTGCACCGCGATCCGCACTGACGGTTGGCATCGAAGATCAGGAACTGCGCCGTCGCCGCGGTCGCTTGCGTGCCTCGTGCTCGAGGGTCAGCCGGTGCGACTCGGTGAACAGCTCGTGGGGGTGCTCGGCCAGCAGCGCGTCCTTGTCGTCGAGCCCGGCGACCCGCCGCACGTCCTCGACGTCGGCCACGACTGTCCCCTCCGGTCCCTAGGCTCGCGTTGTGCAGCCGAGGATCGACGACCCGGCACTGGGCGTCAACGACGGGGTCGGCGGGTGAGCCGCCGTCCCGACCTCGCGCTGCTGCGGTTGGTCGCGCTGCGGATTGCGGGAGACGGCCTCCGGACCGCCACGGAGGCGGTGCGCTGGTTGACCTGCGTGCAGGCCCAGGACCTCCCGGGGGCCCTGACGTCGGTCGCGCTGCGGGTCGACGGCGGTACCCGTGCCGACGTCGTGGCTGCTCTCGACGCCGGAGAGGTCGTCCGCTCGTGGCCGATGCGCGGCACCCTGCACTTCACCGCGGCCGAGGACATCGGCTGGATGACCGCCCTGGCCGCGCCACGAGTCGTGGCCCGGGCCGCGCGGCGCCGCGAGCAGCTCGGTCTCGACGTCGCCGACTTCGAGCGCGCCAGATCGCTCACCGTCGACGCGCTGTCCGGTGGACACCGGCTCTCGCGCGCCGAGCTGCTGGCCGCGTGGGAGGCCCGCGGACTGTCCACCGCCGGCCAGCGGGGCTACCACCTGCTCGGCCAGCTGGCGATGACCGGCACCGTGTGCCTGGGACCGATGCGCGACAACGAGCAACTGGTGGTGCTCCACGACGAGTGGGTGCCGGCAGCGCGACGGCCCGAGCGTGACGAGGCCCTCGGCGAGTGGGCCGACCGCTACTTCCGCAGCCACGGGCCGGCCAGCGTCGCCGACTTCACCCGCTGGACCGGACTACCGGCCGCCGACGCCCGCGCCGGCGTGGCCGTCGCCCGTGCCGATCTCGCCGAGCTGGTGGTCGACGGCACGACGTACCTGATGGACCCGGCGACACCCGATCGGCTGGCCGGTTGCCGACGCGCGGCGGGCGGCGCGTTCCTGCTGCCCGGCTTCGACGAGTACGTGCTCGGCTACGGCGACCGCTCAGCGATCGTCGCCGCCGAGGATGCCGACCGGATCGTCCCCGGCGGCAACGGCATGTTCCGCGCAACGGTCGTGCACAACGGTCGGATCGTCGGGACGTGGCGACGTACGCGGACCGGCGATGTCGATGCCACGCCGTTCACGACGTTCGCTACTGCCGTCGACCGCGCACTCCCCCGGCTCGCCAGGGCGCAGCGACGCATTGCCGGCTGAGCGACGGCGATCAGGTGCCGTACGCGGCGAGCTCCGCGGCGACTCGGCTCTTGACCTCCTCCGGGGCGTAGGAGGCGTCCAGTGCCGTACGCACCAGGTCGGTCGTCCCGGTGGCGTCGACAGCGAAGACGTCGCGGGCCACGGCGTACTCGCCGTTCAGGGTGGTGTCGAACATGCCGGGGTCGTCGGAGTTCAGCGTCACCGGCACGCCCGCCGCCACGAGCCTCGGCCAGGGGTGCTCGTCGAGCGAGGCGACCGCCCCGGTTCGGACGTTGGAGGTGGGGCAGACCTCGAGGGTGATCTGGTGCGTGGCGAGGTGCGCCATCAGCTCCGGGTCTGCCGCCGCGGCGATGCCGTGCCCGATGCGTTGCGCGCCGAGGTGACGCAGGGCGTCCCACACCGTCTCCGGGCCGGTGGTCTCACCGGCGTGCGGGACGCTGGCCAGGCCGAGCGCCCGGGCTCGCGCGAACACCTCGGCGAACTGCGGTCGCGGCACGCCCACCTCCGGTCCCCCGAGTCCGAAGGCGACGCTGCCCTCCGGGGCGTAGCGCTCGACCCAGTCGATGGTCCGCAGTCCCGACTCCAGCCCCAGCTCCCCGGGGATGTCGAAGACCCAGCCGACCTCGATCCCGTGCTCGGCGCGCGCGTCGGTGCGCGCGGCGACAAGCGCCTCGGCGACGGCCTCGGGCTCGATGCCCATCAACAGGTGACTGTCCGGCGTCACAGTCAGCTCGACGTAACGCACCTGCTGCCCGGCCAGGTCGGCGAGGACACCCGCGGCCACCGCCTGTACGTCCGCAGCCGTGCGCACCAACGTGTTGACGCTGATGTAGACGTCGATGAAGTGCGCGAAGTCGGTGAACCGGTAGAACCGCGCGAGCTCCGCCTCGTCGGTGGGGACTCCGCGGTCGGGGTGCCGCCGGGCCAGCTCCAGCACCGTCGGGACGGACGCCGACCCGAGCAGGTGTACGTGCAGCTCGACCTTCGGCAGGCCGGCGATCCAGGCGTCGTCGGGGTACGTGGTCGGCATCCCGTCAACCTAGGCGTCGGCTGGTGCGCGCTCCTCCGCCGGGGCGTACGCGAGGTGCAGCACCCCGGAGCCGAACGTCGTGCTGGACAGCAGCCGTAGCGCGTGCGTGGGGGTGTCCTGGAACAGTCGCTCGCCGTGTCCGACGGCGATCGGGTGGACGAGCAGGTGCAGCTCGTCGAGCAGTCCCTCCGCGAGCAGCCAGCGCACCAGGGTCGGGCTGCCGGACATCTGGATGTCGCGCGCCGTCGCGTCCTTCACCTCGCGCACCCGGGACGCCACGTCGCCGGTCAGGACGGTCGTGTTCGGCCAGCTGGGCTCGAAGTCCGACGACGACACGACGTACTTCGGGATGGCGTTGATGAACCCGGCGAACTCGTCGCCCGCGCCCTCCCCGGTCCAGTACGACGACCACTCGTCGTACAGGACGCGGCCCATCATCATCGCGTCGGCGGTGTCCATGCCCGCCGAGACCGCCGCGCCCATCTCGTCGTCGAAGTACGGGAAGTGCCACTGGTCCGGTCGCTCGACGACACCGTCCAGCGAGATGAAGAAGTTGGAGACGATCTTGCCCATGCCTGCTCCTCTGCGTCGTGGTCAGTATCCGAGGTGTCGGTGCAGCCGCAGGAAGGTCGGGACGAAGCCGAGACCCGTCCAGGCCCGCGACGACTGCAGGTTGGTCGCCCGCCAGTCGGTGACGACGCAGGTGTACCCCTGCTCTGCGGCCCACCGGAACGCCTGCTCGCCGAGCACCCGCCCGAGCCCGCGTCCGCGCGCCTCCGGCCGGACGACCACCACTCCGAGGTAGCCGGCGCCCGGCGGCGCTGCCAGCCCGACGTGCTCGCGCGACACCGACAGCGAGCAGGCGACGACGGAGCCCATGATCCGCCCGTCGAGGTCGACGACCCAGCTGGCGTACTGCTCGCTGTCGATGTCCTCCTCCCACTCGGCAACCGTCTCGTCCAACGACGGCACCTCGCCGGCCGAGAAGGTCGGCGCCAGCGCCTGGTGGGCGGGCAACAGCAGCTCGAGCTCGGCGAGGTCGCGCACGTCGCTGCGCTCGGCCCGGCGCAGCCGGACGCCCTCCGGCACCGGCGCCAGCGTGCCGGGGTCGGGCGTGGGTCGGACGGCGTGCACCTGCTGCTGACCGAAGCCGAGCCGGAACCAGGCATCGATGATCGCCGGGTCGTGCGCCGGCACCACGGCGTAGTGCGCCGTCCAGCCCTCGACGACCCAGTGCGGGGCGGCCTCGGCGTAGGCCTCGCGCAGCGCCTCGGGATCCCGGGCGGCGTGGCCGCCCACCTCGATCCACACGTTCGGTCCCCACACCGGGCTCGGCCGCGGCGCGCCGAGCACGAACGCCATCACCTCGTCGCCCACCCCGTCGCCGTCGCGCACCATCGCCCCCGACGCTCCGGCGCGACCGAGCAGCTCGGCCAGCACCGGCTCGACGGCGGCCGGGTCGGTCCACCGCTCGTCGAGCAGCGGCTGCGCGGCGCGGTGGGTGCGGTGCCGCTCCGCCAACGCCCGGGCCAGCGCCGGCAGGTCGTCGGGACGGATTGCGGCCGTCACGCCCCGCGTCATCCGGGGTCCGTCGCCTCGTCGAGCGCGGCGAGGTCAGCGGCGTCGGGCTCCCAGCTGCCCGCCTCGGCGTTCGCGACGACCTGCTCCGGACGGGTGGCGCCGGCGATGACCGACGCAACCGCCGGCTGGGCGGCGAGCCCGCCGATCGCCACCTGGAGCATGCTCAGCCCGCGCTCGCTGGCGTACGCCTCGAACCGCTCGATGCGGTCGAAGTCGGCGTTGTCCAACCGCTCGGTCTGGACGCTGAGCCGGGACCCCTCGGGAGCCCCCTCGCCGCGGCGGTACTTGCCGGTGAGCAGGCCGTAGGCGAGCGGGAAGAACGGCAGCAGGCCGACACCAACGTGCTCACAGGCCGGCACCAGCTCGTCCTCGGCGGACCGGTCGTAGAGCGAGTACTTGTTCTGCGCCGAGCAGAACGGCGTCGTCCCCCCGGTCCGCGCGGTCCAGTCGGCGTCGAGCACCTGCCAGCCGGAGAAGTTCGACGAGCCGAGGTAGCGGACCTTGCCCTCGGTGACCAGCTCGTCGAGTGCCGCCAGCGTCTCCTCGATCGGCGTGACCGGGTCGGGCTCGTGCATCTGGTACAGGTCGACGTGGTCGGTGCGCAGCCGGCGCAACGATGCCTCGACCGCGCGTCGGACATAACGCCGCGACCCGCGTACTCCGTGGTCGGTGCCGTTGGCCCCTTGCATGTCCATGCCGAACTTGGTCGCCAGCACCACGTCGTCACGCTCGGCGGCCGGGAGGTCAGCGAGCACCTCGCCCAGGACCGTCTCGCTGGCGCCGGGCTCGGCACCGTAGATGTCGGCCGTGTCCAGCAGGGTGATTCCGGCGTCCAACGCAGCGTGCACCACCGCGCGGGTCGTCTCGAGGTCCACCCGCTGCCCGAACGCGTTGCATCCGAGCCCCACCCGGCTCACCATCAGCCCGGACGCACCGAGCGGCCCGTACGCCATGTCTGCCATGACGCTCACCCTAGGGACCCGCGCCGGGGCGGGCCGGTCGTGGTCAGAGGTAGTCGTCCACGAGGTCGGCGTACGCGACCTGGCCGTCGCGGTTGGGGTGGTAGCTCTCCGACACCGGGTCGGACAGGCCGTTCAGCCACTCGGGGTTGTCGCACACCGCGTGCCCGACGAAGGCGCTGCGCGGGTCGACGAAGTTGAAGCCCGCCGCGGCCGCCCGCTCGGCCGTCACCTGGGCCAGCAGGTCGGCGGTCCCGTTGAGGCGTTCCTGCTCGGCCGGGCTGAAGAAGGTGCCGGCGTTGCAGTCCTCGCCGTTGAACAGGTGCGGGTAGCCCACGACGGCGACCCCGGCGGCCGGCGCCCGGGTACGGATGTCCGCGTACAGCGCGTCGAGGCGCCCCGGCAGCTGGCCGGTGATGACCCCCTGCGCGCCGTCGATCGCGCCGTCGCAGTCACTCGCCCAGCCCGGCTTGGCGCACTCGGTCAGGACGGCCGAGAAGCCCGCGTCGTTGCCGCCCACGCTGATGGTCACCACGCCGGTCGACCCGGACAGGGCGGACAGCTGGTTGGCGGTCACGTCGGCGGTCGTCGCCCCCGAGCAGGCCACGAATGTCAGGGAGTCCCCCGTCCGGGCCGCGCCGAGCACCGGGTAGGCGTGCGGTGAGCGCTGGCAGCCGCCGCTGCCCGGGTCGTACTCGCGGGTGCCGACGCCCGAGGAGTATGAGTCCCCGAGCGCGACGTACGAGGTGGCGACCTGCGCCTCGTCGGCCTGCGCCGCCGACGGCGCCAGCAGCGCGCCGACACCGGCCAGCAGCGCGAGAAGAGGGGCTAGGGACCGGAATGTCGGTTTCGTCACAATTGGCATCCTGGCCCGCGCCGGGGTCACCGTGCAACGGTGGGCGTCGCCGACGGCCCGAGCGCAGGCAACCGTACGGCCGTGCGGTGCGTCGCAGCGGACAGGGGCATGGTCGGATGTGCGCGTCGGCACGCCCCGGTCCCTGGCCGCAATATCTCATATGTGAGATAGAATGAGGACTCATGAGCGAGGACTACCTGAGCCGGATCGGCTTCCTCATCCGGGACGCCCGCAAGCACCGTGGATGGACCCAGGCCGACCTCGCCGACGAGCTCGGGACCAGCCAGAGCGCGGTCAACCGGATCGAGCGGGGCCACCAGAACCTCAGCCTGGAGATGCTGGCCCGGATCGGTGAGGCGCTGGACTCCGAGATCGTCTCCCTCGGCGCCGCCGGACCCCTGCACCTGCGGGTGAGCGGCGGTGCGCGCCTGTCCGGCACCATCGACGTCAAGACCAGCAAGAACGCCGGAGTCGCGCTGCTCGCCGCCTCGCTGCTCAACCGGGGGCGCACGGTCCTGCGTCGGGTGGCCAGGATCGAGGAGGTCAACCGGCTGCTCGAGGTGCTCGGCTCGATCGGAGTCAAGACCCGATGGCTCAACGACGACAACGACCTCGAGCTGGTGCCCCCGGCCCAGCTGCAGCTGGACAAGATCGACGCGGCCGCTGCCCGGCGCACCCGCAGCATCATCATGTTCCTCGGCCCGCTGATGCACCGCGAGGACACCTTCCAGCTGCCGTACGCCGGAGGCTGCGACCTCGGCACCCGGACGGTGGAGCCGCATATGGCCGCGCTGCGCCACTTCGGGCTGGAGGTCAAGGCCACCGAGGGCAGCTACCACGCCACCATCGACCGGGGTGCCGTCCTCGACCGTCCGATCGTGCTGACCGAGCGCGGCGACACCGTCACCGAGAACGCCCTGCTGGCCGCCGCGCTGCACGACGGCACGACCGTCATCCGCAACGCCAGCCCCAACTACATGGTCCAGGACCTGTGCTTCTTCCTGGTCGAGCTCGGCGTCGGCATCGAGGGGATCGGCACCACGACGCTCACCGTGCACGGGGTCGAGGACATCGAGCGCGATGTCACCTACTCCCCCAGCCCCGACCCCATCGAGGCCATGAGCCTGGTCGCGGCCGCCATCGTCACCGGCTCAGAGATCACCGTGCGCCGGGTGCCGATCGAGTTCATGGAGATCGAGCTGGCGCTGCTGGAGGAAATGGGGCTGTCCTACGAGCGCACCACCGAGTACCTGGCCGACAACGGCCACACCCGGCTGGTCGACGTGACTACGCACCCGTCGGTGCTGCACGCCCCGATGGACAAGATCCACCCGATGCCGTTCCCCGGCCTCAACATCGACAACCTGCCGTTCTTCGCCATCATCGCTGCGGCCGCCAACGGCTCGACCCTGCTGCACGACTGGGTCTACGAGAACCGGGCGATCTACCTGACCGAGCTCAACAAGCTCGGTGCCTCGGTGAAGCTGCTCGACCCTCACCGGGTGCTCATCGAGGGCCCGACCCGCTGGCGGGGTGCCGAGGTCATCTGCCCACCGGCGCTGCGGCCGGCGGTCGTCATCCTGCTCGCGATGCTCGCCGCCAAGGGCACCTCCGTGCTGCGCAGCGTCTACGTCATCCACCGCGGCTACGAGGACCTGGCCGAGCGGCTGAACGCCCTCGGCGCCCAGATCGAGACCTTCCGTGACATCTGACGAGGCATCTGACGTGCCATCTGACGTGCCATCTGACCCGACAACAGACTCCGTGGCCCCCGTTCGCGGCTACGCCACCCGCTCCCGCGACCCGCTGGCCCGAGGCACCGAGCTCGGGCGTGGGTGCGCCGAGCAGGTACGCGCCACGCTCGACGCCTACCGGGAGCTGTGGGCCGCCTACGAGGTCGACGAAGACGAGATCCGTGGGACCGGCACCGCGGTCCTCGACCCGGTGGCCGCCTACGCCCCCGACCTGCGCGCGGAGATCGCCGGGATCGCGGCCGGCAGCGGGCTGGCCGAGTGGGAGGTCGGCGCGCTGAACGCCCGCAGCGAGCTGCTCGCGCTCGGCGACCGCCGGCTGATAGCAGCAGGGCGGCTGCCCGGTGAGGGCCTGTCGGAGTGCTCGACCCTGGTGCGTCTCGACGCGCCCGCCACCGAGGGCCGGTCGGCCGGACCTGTCACGGCACAGACCTGGGACTGGCACACGCCCCTCGCCGACCACTGGTTCTGCTGGAGCCTGACCACGGCCGCCGAGCGAGCCGTCGACACGCTCACCGAGTACGGCATCGTCGGCAAGATCGGTGTCGCCCGATGGCGCGACGACACCGGCACGCCCGCCGGACTCTCGGTGCACTTCAACGCGCTGCGGCACGGCGCCGACACCGGCACCGGTGGTGTCCCGGTGCATGTCGTGGCCCGGCGCATCCTCGACGAGGCGACGACGCTCGACGACGCGCTGGCGATCGCCGGCAAGGCCGAGGTCACCGCCTCGGCGGCGGTGACGGTCACCGCTCGCTCCGGTGACCAGCTGGGCCGCGGCCACCCTCGAGCTGCGACCGGGCGGACCCTCGGTGGTCGGCGACCGCGACGGGTGGCTCGCGCACACCAACCACTTCGTGGCCGACGACGTGGAAGAGACCGACCAGGTGAGCACGGCCGTCTCCACGACCCGCGAGCGGCTCGACCGGGTCTGCGGGGTCGCCGCGCACGACACCCCGGCCGACCGCGACGGCCTGGCCGCACGACTGGCGACCCACGACCTCGGACCGCGCAGCGTCTGCGTGCACGGGTTCCCCGACGCGCCGGTCGGCCAGCGCACTGCCACCCTCGCCGTTGCGGTCACCGAGCCCGCCGACGGCCGGCTGCACGTGCACGCCGGCTTGCCCTGCCAGGTCACGCCCACCGGCTGGTGGTCCTCCCGGTGACGTTCGCGCTGCGCCGCACCGAGCCGTACGGCGTGGTCCGACTGGCAGGCCGGCAGGTCAAGGCGTACGAGATCACCGCGACCGACGACCCGGTCGACGCCGCCGTGTGGCGCGCGGCCCTGGCCGCCGCCGACGGCGCCCTGGCGGAGGTGCCCGGCACCACTCCGGGCTTCATCGTCCTGCACCTGGGTGAGGACAGTGTCTGGCTGCTGGTGCACTGGTGGGTCGACGACATCTGCTGCCAGCGGCTGCTGACCGCATCGATGGCCGAGCCGCAGGTCTTCCGGCACGCGCCCGCCGACCTGATGGCCTGCGTGTGGGAGCTGCACGTCATCGACCACGAGCGCCGCGCCTGGGCACGCAACGTGCTCGGGGGCGAGGGTGGGCTGCCCGCCTACCTGGCTGCGAGCATCCGCGCCGCCGGGGGCGACCCGCTCAGCTGAACAGGGTGTCCAGGAACGACCGCTTCGCCAGTGAGGTCTTCTTCGGCGGTGCCGTCATGTCCGAGGTGATCCGCGGCAACGGCTGGGTGTACTGACCGGAGTTGGCGTGCCAGGAGTTCTCCGAGTCGACGAGGTCGGACAGGTCCGATCGCTGCAGGAAGATCCCGCGACAGCCCTCACACTGGGCGACCGGTACCCCGGCGCGCTCACGGGTGTGCATCGGCTGCTGGCAGGACGGACAGGTCATCGATTCCACCCGGCCACGGTACCCAGCCGCGCGTGCGACGTTCCACCGACACGTCGGCGCGCTCGGTCCCGCATACTGTGCCGGTGCCGCTGCCCGTCCACGACGACCGGCCACCGCCGTACCTCGACGGCCCGCGCCCGCTGGCGATGGCGCACCGCGGCGGCGCGACCTACCCGCCCAACGTGGGCATCGAGAACACCCTGACCGCCTTCCGGCACGCGATCGAGCTCGGCTTCCGCTACCTGGAGACCGACGTCCGGGCCACCCGCGACGGGGTGCCGGTGGTGGTGCACGACCCGACCCTGCGGCGGCTGGCCGCCCGGGACGACGCCGTGCACGACCTGACGCTCGCGGAGCTCCGCGAGCTGCGGATGGCCGGTGAGCCGCTGCCCACACTGGCCGAGGTGCTGGAGGCGTTCCCGGACGCGCGGTTCAACATCGACGTCAAGGCCGACGCCGCCGTCGAACCCACCGTGGAGGCGGTGCGGACCGCCGGGGCACAGGACCGGGTGTGCCTGGCGTCGTTCTCCACCCGTCGGCTGCAGCGGCTGCGGCGGCTGGCCGGGCCGCGGGTGACCACCTCGTGCAGCTCCTGGGAGGTGGCGCTGCTGCGGTTCTCGCCCCTCCGCCCGCTGCAGGCCCTCGGCAGGCGCCGGGGCGCGACCAGCGTGCAGGTGCCGTGGCGGACGCGGGGCATCACGGTGGTGACCCCCGGGTTCGTCCGGCGGGCGCACGCGCTCGGCCTGCAGGTGCACGTGTGGACGGTCGACGACGAGGCGTCGGCCAGGGCGCTGCTCGCCCTGGGCGTGGACGGCCTGATCACCGACCGGATCGACGTCATCGGCGTGGTGCTGGACCGGATGGCCGGCGAGCCGCGCCGTGGCGACCCGGGCGGCGGCGACGCATGACACCCGAGCAGCGCGCCTGGTCCTGGTACGACTGGGCCAACTCCGCGTACGTGACGACGGTCGGTGCCGTGCTGTTCGCGCCCTACCTGACCGGGGTGGCCGAGGTGTCGGCCTGCGGCCGGGTCGGCACCGCCGACAACCCCTGCCACACCGATCTCGACGTGCTGGGGGTCGCGGTCTCCCCCGGCTCGCTGGTGTTCTACGTGATTACGCTGAGCACCGTCGCCTCCGCGCTGGTGCTGCCGGTCGTCGGAGCCGTTGCCGACCGTTCGGCATCGAAGCGGCGGATGCTGGGCGCGTTCGCCTGGACCGGCGCGGCCGCCGCGACCACGATGGTCACCGTCACCGGCGACAACTGGCATCTCGGCGCCGCTGCTGCTGCTCGTCGCCAATGTCGCCCTCGGGTCCAGCCTGGTCGTCTACGACGCCCTGCTGTGCGAGATCGCGACCCCGGACGAGCGGGACCGGGTCTCCTCCCGCGCCTGGGCGTTCGGCTACCTCGGCGGCGGCCTGCTGCTCGCGGTCAACCTGGCGCTGGTCTCCTCCGCCGACGCCCTCGGCCTGTCGACCGGGACCGCGGTGCGGATCTGCTTGGCCAGCGCCGGCATCTGGTGGGCCGCGTTCACCCTGATCCCCTACCGCCGGCTCCGCGACCGGGCACCGCGGGTGCCGCCTGACGGCCTGCCGCCGGGCGAGGCCGGGCTGCTGCGGCGCAGCTTCGGCCAGCTGGCCAGCACGCTGCGGGAGGCGCGGGGCTACCCGATGACGCTGACCTTCCTGGTGGCGTACCTGTTCTACAACGACGGCATCCAGACCGTGATCGGCGTCGCTGCGGTCTACGGCGACAAGGAGCTCGGGTTCTCCGAGTCGGTGCTGATCGGGACCATCCTGCTGGTGCAGTTCGTGGCGTTCGGCGGGGCGCTGCTGTTCGGGCGGATCGCGGCCCGGGTGGGGAGCCGGTCGACGATCCTGGCCGGACTGGTCACCTGGGTGGCGGTCGTCTCGGTGGCGCTCGTGCTGCCCGCCGGCCAGCTGGTGCCGTTCCTGGCCCTCGCGGCAGCCATCGGGCTCGTCATGGGAGGCACCCAGGCGCTGTCCCGGTCGTTCTTCAGCCAGCTGGTCCCCCGCGGCCGCGAGGCCGAGTACTTCAGCCTCTATCAGGCGTGCGAGCGCGGGACGAGCTGGCTCGGTACCCTGGTTTTCGGCCTGGTGCACCAGTGGGCCGACTCGTACCGCCCGGCAATCGGCGCGCTGGTGGTGTTCTTCGTGGTCGGCCTGGTGCTGCTCTCGCGGGTCGACGCCCGGCGCGCCATCGCCGCTGCGGGCAACGAACAGCCCAGACTGGTCTGAGCCAGGCCGGTGCGGGAATCCTCGACCGCTCCGGATCGTTGACCCATCTACGGGGGTTAGTGCGTCGAATCCCTCGCGTCGACGTCCGACAAACGTATGTGGAGGGAACTCACATGTCTGACCGCGCACTTCGCGGGAGTCGCCTCGGGACGCAGAGCTTCGAGGACGAGCGTGGTGTCGAGATGGCGCCGCGCCAGCAGGTGACGTACGTCACTGACACCGGCCACGAGTTCCAGGTCACCCTGTCCGCCGAGGCCGAGGTCCCGGCCGAGTGGGAGTCGCCCCAGACCGGTGAGGTCGGCCGCCACGTCGGTGGAGCCGCGCCCGAGGCCAAGCAGGAGAAGCCAGCCCGCACCCACTGGGACATGCTGCGCGAGCGTCGCTCGCTGCCCGAGCTCGAGGACATCCTCACCGAGCGCCTGGAGCTGCTGCGGGCCGGTGCGATCGGCCCCACCCACCTGCACCGTCAGGGCCGCCGGCGCCGCTCGGCCTGACCACCTGCCCTCAGGCCCCGTCGACCGGACGGTGGTCGATCAACCGCACCCGTGCCGCTGCCGCCCCGCGCCGCAGCAGCATCCAGGTGACGAGCCTGCGCATCGCCGGCCGGGTGAACGGCAGCACGCAGGCGAAGCCGAAGATGTCGGTGACGAAGCCCGGCGTCAGCAGCAAGGTCCCGCCCACGACCACGAGCGCGGCATCCATCAGGGGCACGTCGGGCATCCGGCCGTCGGCGAAGGTCGTCCGCAGGCTGTCCCACGCCTTGCGGCCCTCCCGCTTCACCAGCCAGGCCCCGAGCACGCTCTCGACGAGCAGCAGCGCAACGGTCGGCCACGCACCGATGAGCTGACCCACCTGCACGATCACCGCGATCTCGACGACCGGCACGATCAGGAACAGCACCAGCAGCCAGCGCCCCATCGCTCTCACCTCCTCCACCCCAGCAGTGCCCAACCGGTGATCCGCCACATCGCTTCCCAGGCCACGGCCCCGGTCATCTTCGAGTATCCCCGCTCGCGCTCCACGAACACGATCGGCACCTCGACGACGACGAGTCCCGCTCTGACCGCGCGGCGGACCACGTCGACCTGGAAGCAGTAGCCGTGCGAAGCGACCCCGGCGACGTCGATCCGGTCCAGCGCCTGGCGGCGGAGGGCGCGGAACCCACCGGTGGCGTCGCGTACCGGTAGTCGCAGCACCAGCCGGGCGTAGCCGTTGGCCGCCCGGGACAGCCACTCGCGGCGTCGCGGCCAGTTCCGCACGGCCCCGCCCGGCACCCAGCGAGAGCCCAGCGACAGGTCGGCGCCGGTGGCCAGGCCGCCAAGCACCGTGGGCAGCAGTGCCGGCGGGTGCGAGCCGTCGGCGTCCATCTCGACCAGCACGTCGTAACCGGCGGTCCGTCCCCACGCGAAGCCCGCCCGGTACGCAGTCCCGAGACCGTCCTTGCCCGGCCGGTGCAGCACGTGCACCTGCGGGTCGGCTGCTGCCAGGCCGTCGGCGATCGCACCGGTGCCGTCCGGCGACGCGTCGTCGACCACCAGGACGTCGGCGGCAGGCAGCGCGGTCCGCACCCCTCGCACTGCGCTCTCGACGTTCTCGGCCTCGTCATAGGTCGGGATCACCACGAGGACGCGATCTACGGACGTCACCGCCCGCCCGCCGGGGCCAGCTCGGGGTCCGGTGCGCCACCCGGGCCCGGGTCACGGCCGGTCTCCGTTCCCGTTCCCTGGGCTGCGGCCCGCTCGCGGCGTACGCCGACGAGGGCCAGCACCAGCGCGACGACGGCGAGCCCGGACAGCCCCCACTCCAGCGGTCCACCGAGCCGGACGCCCCAGGTGATGCCGGTGGCGCGGCGGATGTCGGCGGTGAGCACGGCGGGGTCGGCGGAGTTGGTGCGCGACACGACGCTGCCGTCGGCGGCGACGAAACCACTGATGCCGTTGGTCGAGGCGACCACCAGGTCGCGCCCGGCCTCCATCGCGCGCAGCCGCGAGATCGCCCACTGCTGGGCGGGCTGCCCGGTGCCGAGGTAGGTGGCGTTGTTGGTCTGCACGACCAGCACCTCGGCGCCGTCGCGCACGGCCGGCGCGACCACACCCTCGAAGGCGACGTCGTAACACATGGCGTCACCGACGACGACCGGCCCGAGGTCGAGCACTCCCGGCTCGTCGCCGGCCTCGAAGTCGCGCGGGATCTCGTCCAGCCGCGAGACCACCGGCGCCAACAGGTCTCGCATCGGGATGTACTCGCCGAACGGCACCAGGTTGCGCTTGACGTACATCTGCTCGTCGGGCCCCGTGGTCGGCCGCCAGACCATCCCGACGTTGCGGATGTGCGCGTCGTCAGAGCCGCTGGTCAGCGCACCCACCAGGACGGGCACCCCCACGGCATCGGTGGCCTGCTGGATCGCCCGGTAGGTGTCCTGGTCGGCCAGCGGATCGATGTCGGTCGAATTCTCCGGCCAGACCACGACGTCGGCCGCGTCCGCCCGGCCGGCCGCCACGTCGGCTGCGTACTGGAGGGTGGCTACCGAGTGGTTGTCGACCACCACGCGCTGCTCACCGAGCCCGTCGGCACCTGTCCCCGGCACGCCCCCCTGCACGGCAGCGACCGACACGGTGCCGACCTCGCCGGCGATCCCCACCGGCAGCACGGCACCGGCCGCGCCGATGCCGAGGGCGACGAGCAGGGCACCGGCGGCGGCGCGTGGCGAGCCGGCCCGCACCCGCAGCAGTGCCCACCAGACGAGAGTGGCGAGCAGGACCACGAGGCCGCTCAGCGCCGGCACCCCGATCCAGCGGACGTAGCCGGCCACCGGGGAGTCGACGGTGGCGAAGGCGAGCCGGCCCCAGGGGAAGCCGGTGAACGGCACGTGGCTGCGGCCCAGCTCGACCAGCACCCAGGTCGCGGCGATGGCGAGCGGCCACCAGGCCAGCCGCTGCAGCCGCACGACGGCCCAGCCGAACCCGCCGAAGAACAGCGCCTCGAGCAGGCTCAGCACCACCCAGGCATCGGGGCCGATGACCCGTACCCACGGGAGCATGACGAGCATCTGGACGAGGCCGAAGACGAGCCCGGTCAGCACCGCTCGGCGGGGCGTCTGGTCCCAGCAGGCCGCCAGCAGGCCGACCAGCGCGGGCACCAGCACCGGCCACCAGCCGTACGGCGGGAAGGCCAGCGCCACCGCCGCACCGCTCGCGGCGGCCGCGGCGAGTCGGAGGGCCAGCGACATGCGCCCATCATCCCAGGTGGACCCAACCGGGTTGCAGACGCAAAGAAGCCCAGCGACCTTCGGACCGACTCCGGGCCCGCTGGCGACGGGCACGGCGCCGTTGTCTACTGGACGCCAGGCTCCTTGCGTGTGCCACCCCAGGACCCGGGGACGACCCTGGGCGTCGCAGGAGGCGCGATCGCGGTGTCAGACCCGCTCGCACGACCACCCACGGAGACGCTTGCGACCGGATCCTCGAGGGCGAACGTCGTGGACTCTGCCGAAGCCACCGACGCGTGTCAACAGGCTCCTGACCTGCCCTGACGAGGTGTCGGCGCAGGTCAGGTCGGGTGCTGTTCACCGGGGATTTCCTCGCAGTTGGTCACCCCGGCGGCGTGTCCGCCGCGACACGCCGGGCGGGGACTAGTCCACCCGGGCGGGCACCACGACGGTGCCCGTCGCGGTGGTGACCACGAGCGGCTCGGCGAGCACCTTGGCGGCCGAGGCAGCGCCGTCTCCGGACGCGTCGGCTCGCCGTCGGCACACCACCCGCGCGACGAGGTCGAGGACCCGGCTGCGGCGCCCGACCCTGGTCACCGTGGCCTCGACCTCGAGGACGTCGCCCGCGAGCACCGGTGCCACGAACTGCACGTCGGAGTACGACGCGAACAGACCCTCGTCGCCGTCGGTGCGGATGCACACCTCGGTGGCCACGTCGCCGAACAGCCCCAGCACGTACGCGCCGTCGACCAGGTCGCCGGCGTAGTGGGCGTGGCTGTACGGGACGTAGCGCCGGTGCAGCACCGACAGACCCTCGCGTGCCTCGCTCACGACGCCACCTGCTCGCTTCCGCGCGCCACCAGGGCGTGCACGAGGAAGCTCGCCACCTCGGCCGGTGTGGTGCCGCGGCCGAACACCCTGTCGACGCCGAGCTCGGCGGACATCGCCTCGTCGAAGCGCGGTCCGCCGACGATCAGGACCGGACGCTGGTCGGCCGGGTAGGCCTCGCGGAAGGCCGCCGACATCTCCTTGGTGTTGTGCACGTGCGCGTCGCGTTGCGTCACGACCTGCGAGACGAGGACGGCGTCCGCACCGGTCTCGCGGGCCGACTCGACCAGCTGGGGCACCGACACCTGTGCGCCGAGGTTGATCACCCGGATCTCGCGGTAGTACTCCAGGCCCTTCTCGCCGGCGAAGCCCTTGATGTTCAGGATCGCGTCGATGCCCACGGTGTGCGCGTCGGTGCCGATGCAGCCACCGACGACTGTCAGCCGACGCCGCAGCCCCTTGCGGATGGCCAGGTTGGCCTCCTTCGGCGACAGCAGCGGGTAGTCCCGCTCGATGACGCTGACCTTGCTGGTGTCGACGAGGTGATGCACCCGCCCGTACACGACGAAGAACGTGTAGTCGGGCCCCATCGCCTTGGCGTGCACCACCATCGCCGGGTCCATGCCCATCTTCTGCGCCAGCTGCAGCGCCGAGCCCTCGGCGAGCTTGCCGTTGGGCATCGGCAGCGTGAACGACATCTGCACCATGCCGTCGCCGGTGGTGTCGCCGTAGGGACGCAGGATCGTGGCCTGCTCCGCGGTGGTCATGCTCCCTCCTCCAGCAGGTCGCGGGCCGGGTTGACGTAGCCGTCGGCCATCGGCACCACCCCGTCGAGGCCGCGGCCCTTGTCGGCGGGTCGCTTCATCAGGCCGAACGTGCCGTCGGCGATCGCGTCCAGCAGCCCGCGGTCGTGGTCGAGGATCCGGTCCAGCAGGTCGATGCTCTCGGCGAGCACCTCGCGGGCGCGCCGGGCGATCAGGCCGTCGGGTGCGGGGCGGAAGTCCTCGGCGAGGTTGCCGACGGCGTTGCGGACGTAGCGCACGTTCTGCAGCGCCAGGTCGCGGTCGGACAGCCACGGGGTCACGACCGCCTCAGTCATCATCCCCACCAGCAGGATGCTCTGCCCGGTGAGCATCCCCGCGAGGTTGAAGAAGCCGTCCAGCAGATAGCCCCGGAACACGTCTCCGGTCATGTGGCGTGTCGGCGGCATCCACTTCAGCGGCGCCTTCGGGAACAGCTGGCGGGCCAGCATCGCGTGGGCGAGCTCGAGCCGGAAGCTCTCGGGCACGTCGGGGTCGATCTCGAAGGCGTGCCCGAGGCCGAGCTGCCAGTCGGCGAGCCCGGCCTCCTTGGCGAAGTACTCGTTCAGCAGCTGGCTGACGGTGACCGTGTGCGCCGCCTCGACCGCGTCGGCGGTCGTGAGGTAGTTGTCCTCGCCGGTGTTGATGATGATGCCCGCGCGGGCGTGCACCTGGCGGCTGAAGCGCTGGTCGACGAACGTGCGCACCGGGTTGATGTCGCGGAAGAGGATCCCGTACATCGAGTCGTTGAGCATCATGTCGAGACGCTCGAGACCGGCCAGCGTCGCGATCTCGGGCATGCACAGCCCGGACGCGTAGTTGGTGAGCCGCACGTAGCGACCGAGCTCCTTGCTGGACTCGTCGAGCGCGGCCCGCATCAGCCGGAAGTTCTCCTGGGTGGCGTACGTGCCCGCGTACCCCTCCCGGGTGGCGCCCTCGGGCACGAAGTCCAGCAGCGACTGGCCGGTGGAACGGATCACCGCGATGACGTCAGCGCCCTCGCGGGCGGCTTGCTGGGCCTGTGGCATGTCCTCGTAGATGTCGCCGGTGGCCACGATCAGGTAGATCCACGGGCTCTGCTCAGGGTCGCCCCAGCGCTTGACCAGCCGCTCGCGCTCGCGCCGCCGGGCGTCGATGCGCCGGATGCCGGCACCGACCGCCTTGCGCGCCGTCGAGGTTGCGCGGGTGGAGTCGCGGCCCGCGGGCAGCCGGAACCGTACCGAGCCCACCGCCGCTTTCTGCGCCAGCTCGGTCAGGTCGCCTGCCTCGCCGCGGACCAGCGCGTCCCAGACCGGCAGCGAGACGCCGTGCTCGAGCCCGACGTCAGCGCGGACGGTGTCGAGCAGCCGGTTGACCCAGGGTGTGCCGTCGGGGTCGGCGCCGGACAGGCCGGCCATCCGCAGCGTCGCCCGCTCGACCGAGACCGTGGTGTGCCGCTTGGCCATCGTGACGATCGGGCGGCCGACCTTGCGGGCCAGCGCCCGGGCCTGCCGGACCGCGGCGGGGTCGAGGTCGAGCAGCGGTGCGCGCCGGGTCATCCGGTCAGCCTCGCACGGAACAGCCGGTCGACGCCCTCGGTCGAGCGGAGCAGGTCGAGGGCGTAGTCGGCGTGACCGGGCAGGTAGCCATTGCCCACCAGCATGGTCACGTCGGCGGCCAGCCCCTCGGCGCCGAGGGCGGCGGCGGCGAACGACGTCGCCATTGAGAAGAACACGATCGTGCCGCCCTGGGCGGTGGACAGGATCGCGCCGTGCTCGCAGCCCGGGACGTCGACGCAGACCACCGTGACGTCGGCGGGACCGCCGGCCGACCCGACCGCCCGGGACACCTCGACGGGGTCGCGCGCGTCGGCCACCACGATCGCGTCGGCGAGCCCGGCCGCGTCCAGCGCAGCGGCCTCGCGCGGCACGGGGACCACGCCGATCACCCGGGCCGCCCCGGCGTCGCGGGCCGCAGCGCACGCGAGCGACCCGCTCTTGCCGGCCGCGCCGATCACGCAGACGGTCGGCGCAGCGCCGCGCTCGACGTGCCCGCGCACCACTCGGGCGGTGAGGGCCCCGGCGCCGCAGACGTCCATCACCGCCAAAGACAGCTCGGGCGGGAGGTCGTCGGGCAGCCGGACGGCGATGCTGCGGCCGAACAGGATCGCGTAGCCGTCGCAGGGCACCTGCTCGCCGGCGCCGTCCCAGTGCGCCAGCGCGTCCTCGATCACCAGCGGCGTGAGGGACAGCGACACCAGCGTCGCGACCCGGTCGCCGACGGCGAGGCCCAGAGGCGAGTCGGGACCGACCTCCTCGACGGTGCCGACCAGCATCCCGCCCGACCCGGTGACCGGGTTCTGCATCTTGCCCCGGGTGGCCACGATGTCGAGCACCGCGGCGCGTACCGCCGCCCCGTCGCCGCCGTGGGCCTGTTCGAGCTGGCGGTAGGAAGCGGCGTCGAGGTTGAGCCGCCGCACCCGCACCCGCACCTCGTCGGGCCACAGCTCGCGGCGGGTGTCCAGCCGCTCGGCGGCCTGCGGCAGCACTCCCGCGGGGGCCAGGACGCGGTGCAGTCCGGTGGGGTCGCCGATCGACACAGTCTGGACATCCTCTCTCACAGAGAGCATTGTGCCGTAAGAGTTGCGTGTACGAGTGGACCGGGCCGCAAGTCTTTGCGTACGCTGGCCTGATGACCACTGTGCAGTTCGAGCAGCAGCCGTACGCGTACCAGGGCCGCGAGCTGGTGGAGCCGGACTGGACCCGCTACCCCGGCTGGGCAGACGTCACCACCGAGCAGTGGGAGACGGCGCAGTGGCAGCGGGCGCACTGCGTGAAGAACATCAAGCAGCTGCGCGACGTGCTCGGCGAGGGGGTCGACGAGCGGTTCTACGCCGACCTCGAGCGTGACCAGGCCGAGCGGGCCACGATGTCGATGCTGCTCCCGCCGCAGATGCTCAACACGATGGTGCCGCACCTGGCACCGCGCGACGCCGGCTACACCGAGGCGCTGTACACCGACCCGGTCCGCCGCTACATGCTGCCGGTCTTCTCCGACCGCCGCACCGACTGGTCCAGCCACCCGTACGCCACCCGCGACTCTCTGCACGAGCACGACATGTGGGTGGCCGAGGGCCTCACCCACCGCTACCCCACCAAGGTGCTCGCCGAGCTGCTGTCCACCTGCCCCCAGTACTGCGGGCACTGCACCCGGATGGATCTCGTCGGCAACTCGACGCCGGTCATCGACAAGCTCAAGTTCGACCTCAAGCCGGTCGACCGCTACGACCAGATGATCGACTACCTGCGCCGCACGCCCAGCGTGCGCGACGTGGTGGTCTCGGGCGGCGACGTCGCGAACATGCCGTTCAAGAACCTCGAGGCGTTCGTGGCCCGGCTGCTCGAGATCGAGAACATCCGCGACATCCGGTTGGCGACCAAGGCGCTGATGGGTCTGCCGCAGCACTGGCTGCAGGACGACGTGCGCGCCGGCATGGAGCGGCTCGCGACGGTCGCCCGCGCCCGCGGCGTGCAGATCGCGATCCACACCCACGTCAACCACGCCAACTCGGTCACCCCCCTGGTCGCCAAGGCGACCCGCGCGATGCTCGACACCGGCATCCGCGACGTGCGCAACCAGGGCGTGCTGATGGAGGGCGTCAACGCCGACCCGCACGCGCTGCTCGACCTCTGCTTCGCGCTGTCCGACGGGGCGGGGATCCTGCCCTACTACTTCTACATGTGCGACATGATCCCGTTCAGCGAGCACTGGCGGGTCTCGGTCGACAAGGCCCAGCGGCTGCAGCACGCGATCATGGGCTACCTGCCCGGCTTCGCGACCCCGCGGATCGTGTGCGACGTGCCCTTCGTGGGCAAGCGCTGGGTGCACCAGCTCAGCGAGTACGACCGCGAGCGCGGCATCTCCTACTGGACCAAGAACTACCGCACCTCGATCGAGCACGACGACCCGATCGCGCTCGACCGCACCTACGCCTACTACGACCCGATCCACACGCTGCCCCCCGAGGGCCAGCTGTGGTGGCGTGAGCAGGCCGACGTCGACGCGGAGGCCGTGCATGCGGCCGCCGAGGAGGCGGCCCGGGCCAGCCGCGAGGCGGCGGCGGTGCAGGCAGGCGCGTAAAGCCCTGGACCTCATGTCCGCGTGAGGTCGTACCGTCACCTCCATGAGCATGGAGGTCACGGCGTGGATGTCCTTGCACCACGCGATGAACGCGCAGGACGACAAGCGACCGTTCTCCAAGGAGACGCTGCGGCGGATCGCAGGCTTTGCCCGGCCGCACCGGCGGCAGCTCGCGATGTTCTTGGTCCTGAGCGTCGCCACGGCGATCGTGACCGTGGCGACCCCGGTGCTCGCCGGACTCGTGGTCGACGCGATCGTCGAGGGCGACTCGGAGGGCGTCGTGCTCGCCCTGGCGCTGCTCATCGCGGCGGCTGCGGTGGTCGAGGCCGCGATCGGGCTGGTGACGCGATGGCTGTCCGCCCGCATCGGTGAGGGACTGATCCTCGACCTGCGCACGGCGGTCTTCGACCACGTGCAACGGATGCCGATCGCCTTCTTCACCCGCACCCGTACCGGTGCCCTGGTCAGCCGGCTCAACAACGACGTGATCGGGGCGCAGCGGGCCTTCAGCGACACGCTGTCCGGCGTGGTGAGCAACCTGGTGACCCTGCTGCTGACCTTCGGTGTGATGGTCAGCATCTCCTGGCAGATCACCCTGCTCGCGCTTGCCCTGCTGCCCGTCTTCGTCCTCCCTGCCCGGCGGATGGGCAGCCGGCTTGCCCGCCTGCAGCGCGAGGCGGCGAACCACAACGCGGCAATGGGCACCCAGATGACCGAGCGCTTCTCCGCGCCGGGGGCCACCCTGATCAAGCTGTTCGGCCGCCCCGACGACGAGTCGGCCGAGTTCGCGGCGCGGGCCGGGCGGGTCCGCGACATCGGCATCCGGGCGGCGATGGTGCAGTGGGTGTTCGTCACCGCGCTCACGCTGGTCTCGGCGCTGGCGTTGGCGCTGGTCTACGGCCTGGGCGGCTTCTACGCCCTGCGCGGCCAGCTCGAGCCGGGCGCCGTGGTCGCCCTCGCCCTGCTGCTGACCCGGCTGTACGCGCCGTTGACTGCGCTGGCCAGCGCCCGGGTCGAGGTGATGAGCGCGCTGGTGAGCTTCGAGCGGGTCTTCGAGGTGCTCGACCTGGAGCCGCTGATCCGCGAGCGTCCCGACGCCCGGCGGGTGCCGGACGGCCCGGTCTCCGTGCAGTTCGACGACGTGCGGTTCGCCTACCCGTCGGCCGACAAGGTCTCCCTCGCGTCCCTCGAGGAGGTCGCCACCCTGGACACCCGCGGCGGCGTCGAGGTGCTGCACGGCATCTCGTTCACCGCCGAGCCGGGCCAGCTGGTGGCCCTGGTGGGGTCGTCCGGCGCGGGCAAGTCCACGATCGCCTCGCTGGCACCCCGGCTCTACGACGTCGACGCCGGCGCGGTCCGGCTGGCTGGCATCGACGTCCGTGACCTGTCGATGGCCTCGATCCGCCAGACGCTCGGCATGGTCACCCAGGACGGTCACCTCTTCCACGAGTCCGTCCGGGCCAACCTGCTGCTGGCCCGGCCCGAAGCCACCGAGGACGAGCTGTGGCAGGTGCTGCAGCGGGCCCGGTTGGTCGACCTGGTGGAGTCGTTGCCCGACGGGCTGGAGACGGTGGTGGGTGAGCGTGGCTACCGCCTCTCCGGCGGCGAGCGGCAGCGGCTGACCATCGCCCGGCTGCTGCTTGCCCGCCCGCGGGTGGTCGTCCTCGACGAGGCCACCGCCCACCTCGACTCGACGTCGGAGCAGGCGGTCCAGGCCGCCCTGGCGGAGGCGCTCAGCGGGCGCACCTCGATCGTCATCGCGCACCGGCTGTCCACCGTGCGCGCGGCCGACGTGATCCTCGTGATCGAGGCCGGGGAGGTCGTCGAGCGCGGCACCCACTCCGAGCTGCTGGCGGCGGAGGGCCGCTACGCCGAGCTGTACCGCACCCAGTTCGACCAGCAGGACCAGCAGCCGACGGTCGTGGGAGTGGCCGACCCGGTCGGCTAGGCCGGAGGTGCGGGCAGGTCGGGCGGCCGGTTCTCGTACGGGATCGACAGCACCATGGTGGTGCGGGTCGAGACGTTGGCAGCGGCGCGGATGCGGGCCAGCAGGTCCTCCAGCTCCAGCGGGCTCGACACCTGCACGTGCAGGATGTAGCTCTCGTCGCCGGCGACCGAGTAGCACGACGTGATCTCTGGCAGGCCGGCCAGCCGCTCGGGTGAGTCGTCGGGCTGGCTGGGGTCGATCGGTCGGATCGAGACGAACGCGGTCAGCCCGAGACCGACCGCGTCGGCGTCGACGCGGGCGGAGTAGCCGCGGATCACGCCGCGCTGCTCGAGCCGGCGTACCCGCTGTTGCGCGGCCGAGGTCGACAGTCCCGTCCGGCGACCGAGCTCCGTGTACGACAGCCGGCCGTCCTCGGCGAGCAGCCGGACGATCGTGGCGTCCAGCGGCTCCAGCGCCACCGCGTCAGCCCGCCAGCACGACGAGGTCGCGCGGGGTGGTGTTCATCCGCTCGGCGCCGTCGTCGGTGCAGACCACGATGTCCTCGATCCGGGCGCCGTGCCGGCCGGCCAGGTAGATCCCCGGCTCGATCGAGAACGCCATCCCGGCCTCGAGGACCTGGTCGTTGCCGGCCACGATGTAGGGCTCCTCGTGGGTCTCCATGCCGATGCCGTGGCCGGTGCGGTGCACGAAGGCCTCGCCGTAGCCCGCCGCCGCGATCACGTCCCGGCCCACCGCGTCGAGCGCCGCCGCGGTGACCCCCGGGCGCGCCGCGTCGCACTGCTCGGCCTGGGCACGCTGCAGCACCGCGTAGTAGGCCACGAAGTCCTGCGGTGGCTCACCGTCGGCGACGTACGTGCGGGTCGAGTCGGAGCAGTAACCGGTCTCGATGCTGCCACCGATGTCGACGACGACCGGGTCGCCCCGCTCGATCACCCGGTCGGACAGGTCGTGGTGCGGCGACGCACCGTTGGGGCCCGAGCCAACGATGACGAAGTCGGCCGTCACGTGGCCCTCGGCCACGATGGCGTCGGCGATGTCGCGGCCGACCTCCCGCTCGGTGCGGCCGGGGCGCAGCCACTCCCCCATCCGGTCGTGCACCCGGTCGATCGCCTGGCCCGCGGTGCGCAGCGCGTCGACCTCGTCGGCGGTCTTGCGCAGCCGGAGCGCCCCGATGACCGGCGTCGCCAGCACCTGCTGGGCCTCGGGCAGCGCGGCGCGCAGCGCCAGCACCTTCTCGGCCCACATGTGGTTGTCCAGGGCGAGAACGCCCTGCGGCGCCGCTGCGGGCAGCAGGGAGGCCACCAGTGCGTACGGGTCGTCGGTCTCCTGCCAGGGCCGCACGTCGATGCCGGTGGCCCCTACCGGTGACGCCAGGGCCGCCGGCCGCTCCAGGGCCGGGACCACGAGCACGGGGTCGCCGTCGGCCGGCAGCACCAGGCAGGTGAGCCGCTCCAGCGGTTTCGCGTCGTAGCCGGTGAGGTAGCGCAGGTCCGCTCCCGGAGACACCAGGACGGCGTCGACACCACGCGCCCTGGCCTCGTCCTGGGCGCGGTGGAGCCGGCCGGCGAGGTCGATCGTGGGTGGGTGGGTGGTCACCCGGTCAGGCTAGCGGCGAGGATGGCGCCCGTGAGCCCCCGGATGATGCTGCTGGACACTGCCTCGCTGTACTTCCGCGCCTTCTTCGGGGTGCCCGACAGCATCAAGGCTCCCGACGGCACACCGGTCAACGCCGTGCGCGGGCTGCTGGACTTCATCGCCCGGCTGGCCACCGACCGGGAGCCGGGGCGGATCGTCTGCTGCTGGGACGACGACTGGCGACCGGCCTGGCGGGTCGACCTGCTGCCGTCGTACAAGGCCCACCGGGTGGTCGAGGAGCACGCCGGTGAGCCCGACGTCGAGGAGACGCCAGACCCGCTGGAGACGCAGATCCCGGTGATCGTCGAGGCGCTGGACCTGCTGGGCGTGCCCGTCATCGGGGCGGCCGAGCACGAGGCCGACGACGTGATCGGCACGCTCGCCACGGTGTGGGACGGGCCGGTCGACGTCGTCACCGGTGACCGCGACCTGTTCCAGCTGGTCGACGACGAGCGGCCGGTGCGGGTGCTGTACACCGCTCGCGGCGTGGGCAGGCACGACGTGGTCGACGCGGCCTGGATCCGGGACAAGTACGGCATCGAGCCACAGCAGTACGCCGACTTCGCGGTGATGCGCGGCGACCCGTCGGACGGGCTGCCGGGGGTCTCCGGCATCGGCGACAAGACCGCCGCCCGGCTGCTGCAGGCGCACGGCGACCTCGGCGGCATCCTGCGCGCCGCCGCCCGCGGTGAGCCGCCCGCGGCCAAGCAGGCGCAGCGGCTGTCCGACGCCGGCGACTACCTCACCGTCGCCCCGCGGGTCGTCCGGGTCGTCCGCGACCTGGTGCTGGGCGATCCGACGGTACCGGTCGACGGCCAGATCGGTGCCTGGGACGACGCCGACGAGCAGCGGTTCGCCGAGTTCGCCGAAAAGTGGGGGCTCGGCGGCGCCGCCGATCGTGTCACCGCCGCGCTGGCCCCCCTCCGCTCCGGCTGATCCCGACCCGTACCCGCCGGCAGGAGCTCAGCTGGAGACGGAGGTGTACGCAACGACGCCGCGTCGCAGCGCCCTGACGGCCTCGCGGGCGGTACGGCGCAGCGGGGTGTCGCCGGCGGCGTCGGCCACCTGGTCGGTGAGGTCGACCAGCTGCTTGACCCAGCGCACGAAGTCGCCGGCGGCCAGGTCGGTCTCGTGCAGGACGTCATCGAGGGTGGCACCCGAGGCCCACCGCCAGGCGGCCCACGCGAAGCCGAAATCGGGGCGGTGCAGGGTGGAGAGCCGATGGTCGCGCTCGAGCCGCTCCAGCTCCGCCCACCGTGCGGTGGTCGCTGCCACGATGTCGGGTATGCGCCCACGGGGCAGCCGGGGGTGTTCGGCCTCCTCCGGTGTCCGGGCCTCGTAGACCAGCCCGGACAGGCAGCCGGCGAGCTCGGCCGGGTCTAGCCCGTCCCAGACCCCGCCGCGCAGGCACTCGGCGGCCACCAGGTCGAGCTCGGCGTAGATCCGCGCCAGCCGGGCGCCGTCGGCGGTGACCTCGTCGCCGTCGAGGTAGCCCAGCTCGTCCAGGACCTCGCACACCCGGTCGTACTGGCGGGCCACCGTGTTGGTGCGCTGCTCGATCCGCCGTCGCAGGCCCTCGGTGTCGCGGTCCAGCCGCACCCACCGCTCCGCCCAGCGGGCGTGGTCCTCGCGGTCGGGGCAGTCGTGGCAGGGGTGCGCCCGCAGGTCGCCGCGCAGCCGCAGCAGGGAGGCGTCGTCGTGGGCGGGGCTGGCGGCCCCGCGCCCGCGTCGGGCCTCGACGTGCGGCGGGAGCACGTCGGCGATGACGGTGCGCAACGACGACGCGAGGTCGCGCCGCTGCTGCGGGTTGCGGGCGTTGAACCCCTTCGGCAGCCGCATCCGGGTCGCCGCCTCGATGGGGGTGGGGAAGTCCACCAGCGACAGCCGCCGCGCCTGCCGCTCGGTGGTCAGCACCAGCGGCCGGGGACCGTCCCGGTCCGACCGCATCCCCGGGTCGACCACGACCGCCGGCCCCGACCACCGGCCGCTGGGCACCCAGATGACGTCGCCCGGGCGCAGCTGCTCGAGCGAGTCGACGACCTCGTCGCGGTCGTGGTGCCGGCGGCGCTTGGCCAGCTCGGTCTCGCGCTCGGACACGGCGCGGCGGAGCCGGGCGTACTCGAGGAAGTCGCCGCGCTCGCACTGGGCGGCCTCGGCGTACCCGGCCAGCGCCTCCTCGGCCTTGGCGACCTGCCGGGCCAGACCCACGACCGCCCGGTCGGCCTGGAACTGGGCGAACGACTGCTCGAGCAGCGAGCGCGCCGGCGCCCGTCCGACCTGGCGGACCAGGTTGACGGCCATGTTGTAGGAGGGGCGGAAGCTGGACCGCAGCGGATAGGTACGGGTGGACGCGAGGCCGCCCACCGCCTTCGGGTCGAGACCGGGCTGCCACAACACGACGCCGTGGCCCTCGACGTCGATCCCGCGCCGGCCGGCGCGCCCGGTCAGCTGGGTGTACTCCCCCGGCGTGACGTCGGCGTGGGTCTCGCCGTTCCACTTCGACAGCCGCTCGATCACCACCGAGCGGGCGGGCATGTTGATGCCGAGGGCCAACGTCTCGGTGGCGAACACGACCTTGACCAGGCCCGCGGTGAACAGCTCCTCCACGACCTCCTTGAAGGTCGGCAGCATCCCGGCGTGGTGACAGGCCACGCCGCGGGCCAGCCCCTCGACGAAGTCGTGGTAGCCGAGGACGTGCAGGTCGTCGTCGGGCAGGTGCGCGCAGCGCAGCTCGACGTGGGCGCGGATCTCGGCCGCCTCCTGCGGCGTGGTGAGCCGCAGCGCCGACGCCAGGACCTGCTCGACCGCCGCGGCGCACCCGGCGCGGCTGAACACGAAGACGATCGCCGGCAGCAGGGCGGCGCGGTCGAGGCGCTCCACGACCTCCACCCGCCCGGGCGTCAGGTGTCGGGTCCGTTGGTGGCGTGGGTACGCACGCTTGTCGCGGCGGCCGCCGCGGGAGCCCCGACCACCGCGCTGTCCGCGCTCGGCCCGCCAGTCGTCGCGCGCCACCCGTTCCAGCTCGGGGTTGACCCGCGGCTCGTCGCTCGGCCGCGCGTTGGCCCGCTCGACGAACAGGTCCAGCAACCGCCGGCCGACCATCACGTGCTGGTACAACGGCACCGGCCGGCGTTCCTCGACCACCGTGACCGTGTCGCCGCGCACCTCCGACAGCCACTCGCCGAACTCCTCGGCATTGCTCACCGTCGCCGACAACGACACGACCGAGACGCTCTCGGGGAGGTGGATGATCACCTCCTCCCAGACCGCCCCGCGGAAGCGGTCGGCCAGGTAGTGCACCTCGTCCATCACCACGTAGCCGAGGCCGGTCAGCGTGCCGGAACCGGCGTAGAGCATGTTGCGGAGCACCTCGGTGGTCATGACCACCACCGGCGCCTCGCCGTTGATCGTGTTGTCGCCGGTCAGCAGGCCGACGTTGGCGACACCGTGGCGGCGCACCAGGTCGGCGTACTTCTGGTTCGACAGCGCCTTGATGGGGGTGGTGTAGAAGCACTTCCGGCCCTGCCCCAGGGCGAGGTGGACGGCGAACTCCCCCACGACCGTCTTGCCCGACCCTGTCGGTGCGGCCACCAGCACGCCGTGACCGTCCTCGAGCGCCGCGCACGCCTCGACCTGGAACGGGTCGAGGGTGAAGGGGTGGTGGCCACGGAACTCCGCGAGCGCGGGTCGCTCCTGGTCCGCCCGGAACCGGGCGTACCGACCGGCAGGGGTGGACATGCCGTCCAGCGTACGGCCGGGCCGCAGAGCGCGGCTCAGGGCGCGCAGACGCAGAGCGCGGCCCGCTCGACCTCCACCGTGAGGGGCAGCGGCCCCAGCCGCTCCCCGTCCCCGTAGGCCACCACCTCCGGCGCCGCCACGCTGACCCGCCGGGCCCGGTGGTGCGAGTACGCAGGGTGGGTGGTGTGCCGACCGGACGGCAGCAGCGGGAAGGTGCGCAGCAGACCGGCCCGGCTCATCGGCCCGATGACGACGACGTCGAGCCATCCGTCGTCCGGCCGCGCGCCGGCGCAGATCTGCAGACCACCGCCGTACGACGGACCGTTGCCCACGGCGACCAGCATCGCCTCCGTCTCGATCCGGCGCGCCGTCGATCTCGAGCGTGTACGGCACCGGCCGGAACGTGCGCAGCTCGGCCGCCGTCGCCAAGGCGTAGCGCAGCTGCCCCCGGGGTCGCAGCATCCGGTTCGCCCGCTCGTTGACCCGCGAGTCGAAGCCCGTGGCGACGACCGTCACGACCCTGGTCGCGCCGAGCCTGGCCAGGTCGAGCAGCCGGGTCCGGCCTCGCACGACTCCTGCGACGACGGCCGCGGCCGCCCGGGCGGGATCGTCCAGCGACAGCCCCAGCATCCGGGCGACGTCGTTGCCCGTACCGGCCGGGACGATGCCGAGCGGGGTGTCGGTGCCGACCACGGCCTGGGTGCCGAGGTGCACCATGCCGTCGCCGCCGACCACCACGAGGGCGTCGGTGCCCTCGGCGACCGCGGCCCGGGCCAGGTCGGCCGCCTCCGCGCCGTCGCGGCCTTCCAGCCGGCGCACCTCGAGCCCCTCCGCCCGCAACCGGTCGACGGCGACCTCGGCGACCCGGTGCCCCCGCCCTCCGCCGGCGACCGGGTTCACGAGCACCAGCACCGATCCGGTCACGGCCGGAGCCTAGGACCAGCGCGGCCGGTCAGAGGCGTAGGGCGACCGTCATCCGGTCCGGGCCGCCGCCGACCGAGCGCGCGAACCGGCGCAGCGACTCGCACAGGGTCACGGCATCCAGCCGGGTGCCGGGCACCCCGAGCAGGTAGCGGCCGTTCTGGCAGATCAGCAGCACCTCGCCGTGCACCCATGCCTGGTGTGTCGCGCGGCGCAGCTCCTCGTCGAGCACCGGTGCGGGGTACGCCACGTCGGCGGCGAGCACCGTCAGGGACACCGCGTCGCGCAGCGCGTCGCTCGCGTGGTCCGACGTGAGCAGGCCCGGGACGCGCGGGTCGTCGACCGATCCGGTGGCGGTCCAGGTGGTGTCATGGGCGCCGATCCAGTCCGGCAGGTCGAAGGGGTCCGCGACGTGCGGCTCAGTCATCGTCGTCCCGCGGGGTGCGCCGGTCGTCGTCGTCCAGCGGGCTCGGCCGGTCGTCGTCGTCCAGCGGGCTCGGTCGGTCGTCGTCGGGGTCGTCGGGCAGCTCGATGTCGGACCGCTCGTCGTCGTCGTACTGGTCGTACACCTCGGTGCCCCGGCCCCGACGCCGGTCGAGGATGCGGGCGATGACCTCGGAGATGAGGAACAGCACTGTCATCGGCGCGGCGAGGAACAGCATGCTGATGGGGTCTGTCGACGGGGTCGCGACGGCAGCGAAGATGAACGTGCCGATCACGATCCACGGCCGCGCCCGCCCGAGCGCCTTGCCGGTGACGACCCCCGCAAGGTTGAGCAGCACCACGAAGACCGGGATCTCGAACGCGACGCCGAAGACCAGCAGCATCCGCAGGATGAAGTTGAGGTAGTTGTTGACCTCGACCAGGTTCGCGACGTCCTCCGGCGTGAAGCCGAGCAGGATGCCCAGGCCCTTGGGCAGCACGTAGTAGCCGATGGCGACGCCGGTGATGAACAGCGGACCGGCGATGGCCGCGAACAGCATCGACCACCGGCGCTCGTTGCGGTGCAGGCCGGGCACGACGAACGACCACAGCTGCCACAGCCAGACCGGGCTGGCCAGCACGATGCCGGACACCAGCGAGATCTTCAGCTGGATGATGAACGGGCCGGTGACGTCGGTGAAGGTCAGCGTGGCGTCGAGGCCCTGCTCCTCGGCAAGCCGGTCGACCTCGGAGCGGAACGGGTCGGTCAGGGCCTCGAAGATGTCGAGGTAGAAGAACGCACAGACGATCGACATCACGACGATCGCGAGCACGCCCTTGAACAGCCGGGTGCGCAGCTCGCGCAGGTGCTCGATGAGCGTCATCGCGCCGTCAGGCGACGCAGGCGGTTCCCCGTCGGAGGCGCGCGGGGACCGGCGCAGGGTGAAGGCCACGACCCCGGGGGATCAGGCCTGGTCGCGCGGCTTGCTGTCCTGCACCGGCTCGCGGCTCGGCTCTGGACGCGGCGGCACCGGGTCGGTGGCGCCGCTGGCCGTCGAGCCGGGCGGCAACGGTCGGCCGTGCGGATCGGTGGTCTTGTCGGTCTTCTCGTCCTCGTCGTCGATGAGGCCCTTGGTCTCAGCCTTGAAGATGCGCAGCGCGCGTCCGGACCCGCGGGCGAGGTCGGGAAGCTTCTTGGCGCCGAACAGCAGCACGATCACCAGGATGATCAAGATGATCTCAGTGGGACCGAGGCCTGCCATGGGTGTCTCCTAAGTCGTCGGACGGCTCTCACTGTACGCGGGCCGCCGTGCCATACGCACCAGACGCCCCAGGGACCTCACCCGGTCGAGTAGGCAGCCAGAGCCGTTCGTGCCATGCCCCGGACCTCCTCGGCCAGGTCCGCCGGCTCGAGAACGGTCACGTCACCGGATCCGGACATCACCAGCCGGCGCAGCCACGCCCGGTCACCCACCCGCAACCTGACCCGCAGTCGCCCGTCCGGGCGCTCCTCGGTGGCCTCGACCGGGTGGTACTCGGTGATCCAGCGGGCGGGCGACGCCAGGTCGAGGACCGCCAGCAGGTCGTCGTCACCGGGCTGGAACAGCCCGGCGGACAGGTCGCGCGGAGTCGCCTGCTCCGGTGGCTCGGCGGCGGCGTCCAGAACCCGCGCCGACACGACCCGGTCGAGGCGGAACAGCCGGACGTCCTCGGCCCGGTGGCACCAGCCCTCGAGGTAGGAGTGACCCTGGGCGGTGAGGACGCGCATCGGGTCGACCTCCCGCTCGGTCGTCTCGTCCCGGGACGGCACCAGGTAGACCAGGTGCACCCGCCGGCGCCGTTCGAGGGCCTCCTGCACCGTGGCCCGCACCGCCGCGTCGACATGAGCCGCGGGCAGCACCTCGACCTTGGCGGTGGCGGCGGCCGCGTCGCCGGCCGCCGACTCGAGCTTGGCCAGGGCCCGGTCGACGGCGCTGCCGGTGCCCGGAGCGACGGTCTCGCGCAGGGTGCGCAGCGCGACGATCAGGGCCAGCGCCTCCCGGGCGGTGAGCCGCAGCGGCCGCTGCAGGTAGTCGGCGTTGTCCAGCCGTACGACGCCGTCGGCGTCGAGCGCGTCCATGTCGACGTCGATCATGTCGCCCGACACGGCCTCCGGCAGGCCGCAGAACCACAGCACGTTGAGGTCGTTGACGATCGTCTGCCGGTCGACGCCGAAGTCGCGCGCGACCTGCTCGACGGGGACGCCGGTGATCTGCTGTCCCGCGTCCTGCAGGTACGGGACCAGCGCCAGCATCCGGCGCACCTGGTCGCGGGCCCGGTCGCTCACGACGCCTCCCCGGCTTGCTCCGGCTGCTTCGGCTGCTCGGCACCGACCAGCCGGTGCAGCCGCCGCACCACCGCGGCCGCGAGCTCGGGCGGCGCCAGCGCCACGACGTCGGCGCCGTACGCCACCAGCTCGTCGGCGAGCTCCTCGACGCTCGCCAGCGGCACCTCGAGCTCGTCCCACTGCTCGGCGCCCCGATCGTCGGGCGTCACCGCCGGCCGGATGTCACTCGCCAGCCGCCGCAGCGCGTGGCCGGCCCCGTGCCGTACCCGCAACCGCGCGGTGCCCGTCGACGGCGGCGGCTGCAGGGCGCGTGCCAGCTCGCGCAGGTCGGTCCCCTCGGGGACGGTGTAGCTGCCGGCCCGGCCGGCCCGCCGCACCGTGCCGGTGACCCGGGACAGCCGGAACATCCGCGGGGCGTCGCGGTCACGGTCACGACCGATGGCGTACCAGCGGCCACGCCACGACAGCACCCCCCAGGGCTCGAGAGTGCGCTCGCTGGCTGCCTCCTGGCCCGGCCGGCGGTAGTCGAAGCGCACCGGCGTACGGGCCACCACGGCCTCGAACAGCGGCTCGAAGGCGGGCTCGGAGGCGGCGATGCGGGGCTCGACCAGGGCGAGCGCGTCTCGGTCGACAGCGACGCCCGCCGCGCGCAGCTTGACCAGCGCGTCGGTCGTCTGGCGGGCGAGGCCCGCGTGCTGCCAGACCCGGGCCGCAAGACCCACCACGGCGGCCTCGTCGGCCTCCAGCGAGATCTCCGGCAGCTCGAACTCCCCGCGCGGGATCCGGTAGCCCGGCTCGTCGTCGAAGAGCGCCTCGTGGCTGCCCACCTCGATCGGGATGCCGATCTCGCGCAGCTCGTCCTTGTCCCGCTCGAACATCTTCTCGAAGGCGTCGGGCGTCTGGTCGCGGTAGCCCTCGACGACCTTGCGGATGCGGTCCTTGGTGACGTAGCCGCGGGTGACCAGCAGGCAGATGACGAGGTTCATCAGCCGCTCGGCCTTGCGGGTCGTCACCGGACTTGTCACGAGGGCCGACGCTACCCGACCGGCGGTCGCCGACCGGGTGCCCGCATCAGCCGGCCGCGAGGATGTCGACGACGAAGATCAGGTCCTCGTTCGGGCCGATGGCCGGCGGCTGGCCCTGCTTGCCGTAGCCGAGGTCGCTGGGGATCGCGAGGATCACCCGACTGCCCACCGGCTGGCCGATCAGCCCGTCGAGGAAGCCCTGGATCAGACCGCCCTGCTGCAGCGGGAACTGGACCGGGTCCGGCGCGCTCCAGGACTCGTCGAACACCTTGCCGTCGGGGTAGATCTGGCCGACGTACTCGACGGTAGCCGTCTGGCCCTCCTCCAGCTCGGGGCCCTCCCCCACGATCACCGGCGCGACGACCAGCTTCTTCACCGTCGGCGGTGTCTGCTTGCTCGCGGTGAACCCGGTGGGGTGGCCCGCCTTGTCCAGCTGCAGCTCGGGCAGGTCGGCCGGCGGGTCCTGCTCGGTGCCCTCGGCCTCGTCCAGCGGGTCGGGAGCCTTCTCCAGCAGGTCGACCACGAAGAGCAGCGTGTCATCGGCCTCGATCCCGATCTGCGCGTTGCCGCCGCTGGGGCCGTAGCCGTCATCGGGCGGGATCGCGATCACGACCCGACTGCCGTAGGTCTGCCCGACAAGCCCCTTCAGGAAGCCAGGGATCAGCTTGCCCTCCTCGAGCGGGAACTGCACCGGCTTGCCCCCGTTGTCCACCCAGGTGCTGTTGAACTCGTCGCCGGTCCGCCCGTTGACGCCGAGGTACTGCAGCGACGCCGTGTCACCCTCCTGCACCTCGTCGCCGTCGCCCTCGTCCAGCACCTCGGTCTCGGTCTCGTCGACCTCGAACGGGGCGTCGACCTCGACCTCGGGCTTGTCCCCGGCGTCGCCGGACACGTCGACGCCCGAGAAGGCCTCCGTGCCGCCCGAGCCACCGTCGCCGTCGTCGCCGCACGAGGTCGTGAGGAGCAGCAGCGGAACGGTCAACAGGGCGGTCGTGAGAGTGGCTGAGCGGCGCACGTGGCGTCCTTCGTCAGGGTGCAGATGAGCGGCGGTCAGCGTAACCCGAGGGTCACATCGACTCGATCAGCCGGTGCACCCGCTCGTCATGAGAGCGGAACGGGTCCTTGCACAGCACCGTTCGTTGCGCCTGGTCGTTGAGCTTCAGGTGCACCCAGTCGACGGTGAAGTCGCGACGCCGCTCCTGGGCGCGCTTGATGAACTCGCCGCGCAGCCGGGCCCGGGTGGTCTGCGGGGGCACCGACTTGGCCCGGAACACAGCCGGGTCGGACGTCACCCGGCTCACCGCGTCGCGGCGCTGCAGCAGGTAGTAGAGGCCACGGCCGCGGTGGATGTCGTGGTAGGCGAGGTCGAGCTGGGCGATCCGGGGATCGCCCCAGCTGAGCCCGTGCCGCTCGCGGTAGCGCTCGATGAGGCCGTACTTGATCACCCAGTCGAGCTCCCGCTCGACCAGGGACAGGTCGCCGGACTCCACCGCCTTGAGCCCGCGCTCCCACAGGTCGAGCACCCGCATGATGACCGGGGTGCTCAGTCCGCGCCGGTCGACGAAGTCGCGGGCCCGGGTGAGGTATTCGGCCTGGATCTCCAGCGCGCTGGCCTCACGGCCGTTGACGAGTCGTACGCGGCGGCGGCCGGTCATGTCGTGGGAGATCTCGCGGATCGCCCGGATCGGGTTCTCGAGGGTGAGGTCACGCATGACCACGCCCTCCTCGATCATCCGCAGCACGAGGTCGGTGGACGCGACCTTGAGCAGGGTCGTGGTCTCGCTCATGTTCGAGTCGCCCACGATCACGTGCAGCCGTCGGTAGCGCTCTGCGTCGGCGTGCGGTTCATCGCGGGTGTTGATGATCGGGCGGGACCGGGTGGTGGCGCTGGAGACGCCCTCCCAGATGTGCTCGGCGCGCTGGCTGACGGCGAAGACCGTGCCGCGCGGGGTCTGCAGCACCTTGCCGGCACCGCAGACGATCTGCCGGCTGACGAGAAACGGGATGAGGATGTCGGCGAGCCGGCCGAACTCGCCCTGCCGGGTCACCAGGTAGTTCTCGTGGCAGCCGTACGAATTGCCCGCTGAGTCCGTGTTGTTCTTGAACAGGTAGACGTCGCCGACGATCCCGTCGTCGCGCAGCCGCCGCTCGGCGTCGACCACCAGCCCCTCGAGGATGCGCTCACCGGCCTTGTCGTGCGCCACCAGCTCGGTGACGTCGTCGCACTCCGGCGTCGCGTACTCGGGGTGCGAGCCCACGTCGAGGTAGAGCCGGGCACCGTTGCGCAGGAACACGTTGGAGCTGCGGCCCCAGGACACGACCCGGCGGAACAGGTAGCGGGCGACCTCGTCCGGCGACAGACGTCGCTGTCCCCGGAACGTGCACGTCACTCCGTACTCGTTCTCTATGCCGTATATCCGGCGGTCCACGCTGGACACCCTATGTCGCGGCGACCGGCCACACGGCCGGGACGCTCCACCCGGTCGACACCCCTTCTGCGTGGTCGTAGGACCAGCGGGCTATGGCGTCCCGCACCCCCCAACCAGCACGGTGGACCCATGACCGTCGTCCGGCCGTTGCTGACCGCGGCCGCCGTAGCCGCGATGCAGGTTGTCGTGGCCGGCGGCCTCGGGTCGCCCGCCGTCGCCGGCGGCGGGGTGCAGAAGGAGGGCCATTGCGAGGGCAGCTCGGAGTGGCGGCTCGAGGCCCAGCCCGACGACGGGCGCATCCGGGTGCGCGGCGAGGTGCGCAGCAACTGGTCAGGGCGGTACTGGCGGTGGCGGATCCTGCACGACGGCGGGGTCGCGGCCCGGGGACACGCGACGACGGGCGGCGGCGGCGACTTCAGGGTGGAGCGGCTGCTGGTGAACTCGCCCGGCAAGGACCACATCGGCTGGCGCGCCGTCAGCCGGGCGAGCGGGGAGACGTGCCGCGGTCGGCTGACGTACTGACGACGCGGGCTGCGGCAGACTGGGGCGGTCACCCCAGGAAGGGCCCGATGTCCCCGTCCAGAGTGCACCTGCGTCCGCGGCGGCGGCCCGGGTGGCGGCACCCCGTGGTGCAGTTCGTCGCGGCCGGCCTGGTCACCCTCATCGGGCTGATCATCGCCTCCGGGTGGCTGAGCGAGCGTGCCGCCACCGACGAGGCCATCGCCGGCGCCCAGACGACCACCGAGCTGCTGGCCGACTCGGTGGTGGAGCCGGGGATGCCCGTCGAGCTGCTCGAGGGCCAGGCGGCCGCCGTCGACCGCTTCGACCGGCTGGTGCGGGGCCGGGTGCTCGTGGGTGACGTGCTGCGGGTCAAGATCTGGGCCCCCGACGGCAGGATCGTCTACTCCGACG
Organism: uncultured Actinomycetota bacterium; assembly: GCA_963785115.1. Lineage (GTDB taxonomy): Bacteria > Actinomycetota > Actinomycetes > Propionibacteriales > Nocardioidaceae > JACCWP01. The sequence continues at coordinate 617,541 of CAWATY010000009.1, read as the reverse complement.
AGCCCCGGCTGATCGGCGAGACCTTCGAGCTCGGCGAGGACGAGCTGGAGGTGTTGCGCGACGACGGCACCGACGCCGAGGCCTCCGACCTCGACGAACCCGAGAACCGCTACGAGCGGGAGTTCGGCCGGCTGCTGGAGGTCTACACGCGGATCGACGCTCCCGCTCGCGGCGGGCCGCTGCTGTTCGAGGCGTACTACTCCTACGACGACGTGACCTATCGCAGCACCGAGGTGCTGGACGCCTTCCGGCCGATCACCGTGGGTGGGCTGCTGGTCTTCCTGGTGCTGACCGTGCCGCTCGTCTGGGTGCTCGCGCGCCGGCTCGATACCGCGGCCGCGGACCGCGAGCGGTTGCTGCTCGCAGCCGTGGAGTCCTCCGACGCCGAGCGCCGCCGCATCGCCCGGGACCTGCACGACGGTGTCGTGCAGGACCTCGCGGGCACCTCCTTCGCCCTGTCGGCCACGGCGCGCGACGTCGCCGACCGGCCGGAGACCGCGCGACGGCTGGACGCCCTCGGCACCGGCGTCCGGATCGCGCTGCGGTCGCTGCGCTCGCTGCTGGTCGAGATCTACCCGCCTGACCTGCGTACCGAGGGACTCGGCGCCGCGCTGGACGACCTGGTGGCCCCGGCGAACGCCGCCGGCATCGCGGTCGACCTCTCGGTGGCGGACACCCGCCAGCTGCGCGACGAGGTGGTCGCGCTGCTGTGGAGGGCTGCCCAGGAGACGGTGCGCAACGCCGTACGGCACGCACACCCGCAACACCTGCGGGTGCACCTGATGACGTCGGCGGGCTCGGTCGTGCTCGAGGTCGTCGACGACGGTCTCGGCTTCGACCCCGACGACGCCCCCCGGCGCGGTCACCTCGGCCTGCGCGCCCTGGGTGACCTCGTCCGGGACTCGGGCGGGACGATGTCCGTCACGTCGGCGCCCGGCCAGGGCACCCACGTACGAGTGGAGGTCCCCAGATGATCCGGGTGGTGCTCGCCGACGACCATGCGATGGTCCGGCACGGCCTGCAGCAGCTGCTCAGCGCCGACGACGACATCGAGGTGGTCGACACCGCCAAGCACGGCGACGAGGCCGTCGAGGTGGTGCGCCGGCAGCGGCCAGACGTCGTGCTGATGGACCTGCAGATGCCGGGGACCGACGGCGTCGAGGCGACCCGCAGGATCGTCGCGGAGGGCTCGGCGAGCCAGGTCGTGGTGCTCACGTCGTTCTCCGACCGGGAGCGGATCGTGGCGGCCCTCGACGCCGGCGCCGTGGGCTACCTGCTCAAGGACGCCGAGCCGCAGGACCTGCTGGACGGCATCCGGGCCGCGGCCCGGGGTGAGTCGCCGCTGCACCCCCGCGCCGCCCGCGAGCTGCTGGCAGCCCGGTCCAGCGGCCGCCCACCGACACCTGTGGTCGAGCTGACGCCCCGGGAGACCGAGGTGCTGATCCTGGTGCGCCAGGGGCTGGCCAACAAGCAGATCGCCCGCCGGCTCGGCATCAGCGAGCGCACGGTCAAGGCGCACCTCACCTCGACCTTCCAGCGCATCGGCGTCGCCGATCGCACGCAGGCGGCGCTGTGGGCGGAGCGCAACGGCCTGGAGTAGCGCTCGTGGCGAACACCGTTGCTGCCGGTGCGCACGGCACTAGAGGATCGCGCCATGCACGTCCTCGTTCTCGGCGGCACCGTCTTCCTCGGCCACACGGTGGCCAGCACGGCCCGCGACCGCGGCCACCAGGTGACCTGCCTGGCTCGCGGCGAGAGCGGGGTGCTGCCCGCCGGGGTCGCCCACGTCCAGGGTGACCGTTCCGCCCCCGGCGCGTACGACGACGTCGCGGGGCAGGAGTGGGACGCGGTCGTCGACGTCTGCCGTCAGCCGGGCTGGGCGCGCGACGCGGTGGCCGCGCTTGGCCCGCGCGCCCGGCACTGGACGTATGTGTCCAGCTGCTCGGTCTACGCCGCCCATGACACGCCGGGGGCTGACGAGTCCGCCGCGCTGGACGATCCGCTGCCGCTCGAGACGACCGACGCGACGCCGGAGCAGTACGGGCCGGCGAAGGCCGCGTGTGAGCGAGCCTGCCTCGAGGCACTAGGCGACCGGCTGCACGTGTCCCGGGCCGGGCTGATCGTGGGCACCGGCGACCGCAGCGACCGTGCCGGCTACTGGCCGGGCCGCTTCCAGCGCGGCGGCGAGGTTCTCGTGCCGGCCGCGGACCAGCCCGCACAGCTGCTGGACGTGCGAGACCTGGCTGCCTTCCTGCTCGACGTCGCCGAGCGAGGCGAGGCGCTGGTGGCCAACGCGGTGGGCCAGCGGGTCGGGCTGCAGCAGGTGCTGCGCACCGCTCGCGAGATCGCGGGCGGCCGCGGCGATCCGGTGCCGGTCGACGACGAGTGGCTGGTCGAGCAGGGCGTGGAGCCGTTCATGGGCGACGAGTCGTTGCCGCTGTGGATCCCGCTGCCGGACTGGGGCGGGTTCAGCGCCCGCGACGACGCGCGGGCCGTCGGAGCCGGACTGTCCCGGCGACCGCTGGCCGAGACCCTCGCGGCGGCGCTGGACCACGAGCGATCGCTGGGGCTCGACCGCTCACCCCGCGGGGCCGGACTGTCGCCGGCCCGGGAGGCACGCCTGCTGGCCGACTGGCGCGCCCGCGGCTGAGCCAGGTCAGTCCCGGGTCCAACCGGGGAGCGTGGAGGGGTCGACCGACGCGCCGACCAGCAGCGGCACAGCGGACTCGTCGACCGGTTCGGCGACCAGGTCGGCGACCAGGGCGGTGACGTTGTCGCGGCTGCCGGCGTCCAGAGCGGTGGCGACGAGCACCGACGCCGCGGTCTCGACGGTGCCCTCGGCCAGCAGGTCACCGATCGGTCCGTCGTCGAGGTAGTCCGACACGCCGTCGCTGCACAGCAGCAACCGGTCGCCGGCGTCGGCGTCGACGGCGGTCAGGTCGGGCTCGGCGTGCTGGTGCCCGTCCAGGGCGCGGGTGACGACCGAACGCTGCGGGTGACGGCGGGCCTGCTCGGCGCTGATGCTGCCGGCGTCGACCAGGTCCTGCACGAACGTGTGGTCGCGGGTGAGCCGCTGCAGCGTGCCGTCGCGCAGCAGGTACGCCCGGGAGTCGCCCACGTGCGCCAGCCCGATCCGCTCGCCGTCGGTGAGCACGGCGATCAGCGTCGTGCCCATGTCACCCAGCCCGAGCCCCGACTCCATCTCGGCGGCCGTCTCGAGCGCCTCCCGGGCCTGCCGCACGACGGCGGAGAGCACCTCCAGCACGTCGCCCTGCGGTGGCTTGTCGGCGCGCCGCAGCACCAGCTCGGTGGTGGCGGAAGCGATCTCGCCGTGGGCGTGTCCCCCGACACCGTCGGCGAGGACCAGTAGCCGGCCGCTGGCATAGGCCGCGTCCTCGTTGCCCTCCCGGACGGGGCCGGTCTCGCTGACCGCCGCCGCGCGGAACGACATCGTCACCGGGTCATCCGGCGGTGAGCGCGTCCGAGACCGCGGCGGCCGTCAGCCGCTGGAACTTGCGGGTCCGGGTGCGGGTCCGGTCGAGCACGGCGGCCTCGATCTGGTCACCGGGGATGGTCCTGGTCGGCTCGCTGTCGTGCGCCAGCGCCGCCACCGCGAGCCGGACGGCGTCGGCGAGCCCGATCCCCTCGGTGTAGTGCTCCTTCAGGTACGTCGCCGCCTGCTCGGCCGACCCGCCCATGACCGCGAAGCCGTGCTCGTCGGCCACCGACCCGTCGTAGGTCAGCCGGTAGACCTGGTCGTCCTCGGGCGCGTCGCCCACCTCCGCGACGAAGATCTCCACCTCGTAGGGCTTCTCGCCGCCGGAGGAGAAGATGGTGCCGAGCGTCTGGGCGTAGGCGTTGGCCAGCCCTCGGCCGGTGACGTCACGGCGGTCGTAGGAGTAGCCCCGCAGGTCGGCCAGCCGTACGCCGGCGATCCGCAGGTTCTCGAACTCGTTGTAGCGACCCACCGCGGCGAAGGCGACCCGGTCGTAGATCTCGGAGATCTTGTGCAGCGCCTGGCTCGGGTTCTCCGCCACGAAGCAGATGCCGTCGGCGTACTGCACGACCACCACGCTGCGCCCGCGGCCGATGCCCTTGCGGGCGAAGTCGGCCCGGTCCTTCATCAGCTGCTCGGGCGAGACGTAGAACGGGGTGCTCACGGATGTCCCTTCAGGTCAGCGGCGCGGCCGGTCCGTCCGGCCGGATCATCCGGGCCGCCATGATCTCGTCGGCGATCCCCGCGACGTCGGAGTCGGGCATCCGGCGGAAGCCGTCGGCGGTGACGACGGCGACCACGGGGAAGATCCTCCGGGCGAGGTCGGGGCCGCCGGTCGCGGAGTCGTCGTCGGCGGCGTCGTAGAGCGCCTGCACCACCGCGGTGATGCAGTCCCGCTCCGGCATCGACTCGCGGTACAGCTTCTTCAGCGAGCCGCGGGCGAACAGCGACCCCGACCCCACCGAGTAGAAGGCCTGCTCCTCGTAGCGCCCACCGGTCACGTCGTAGGAGAAGATCCGGCCGCCCTCGTGGTGCAGGTCGAAGCCCGCGAACAGCGGCACCACGGCGAGGCCCTGCATGGCCATGCCGAGGTTGCCGCGGATCAGGGCCGCCAGCCGGTTGGCCTTGCCGTCGAGGGACAGCGGCGTGCCCTCGATCTTCTCGTAGTGCTCGAGCTCGGTCTGGAACAGCCGGACCATCTCGACGGCGAGGCCGGCGCTGCCGGCGATGCCCACGCACGAGAACTCGTCGGCGGCGAAGACCTTCTCGATGTCGCGCTGGGCGATGATGTTGCCCATCGTCGCGCGCCGGTCGCCGGCCATCACCACGCCCGCATCGAACGTCGCGGCCACGATGGTCGTGCCGTGCGGCGCCTCGACGCCACCGCCCTGCTGGGCGTGCAGCCGGCGCGACGGCAACAGGTCCGGAGCCTGGCCGGCAACGAAATCGGCGAACGACGACGTGCCGGGGACGAGGTAGGGGCCCGGGAGCCGCCCGCCGTCGGTGGGACTCACTGGCCGCCCTTCTGCACGAAGCTGCGGACGAAGTCCTCGGCGTTCTCCTCGAGCACGTCGTCGATCTCGTCGAGGATCGCGTCGACGTCCTCGTCGAGCCGCTCCTTGCGCTCGGCGACGTCGGCGCCCTGCTCGGCCTCTGGCGACTCCTCGGTCTCGTCGCCGCGCTTGGTCGTGCGGTGCTGCTGCCCGCCCTCGCGTGCCATCTGACTCCCACCTCGTGCCGGCTGTGCTGTTGGCGTCCGGGTTGTCCGGGCTTGGTCCGGTCCCGCTGTCTCGACCCTAGCCGTCAACGCGCCGTGAGGGCCGTGAACAGCTGCTCGGCGGTGTCGCAGCGGTCGAGCAGCGGGCCCACGTGCTCACGGGTGCCGCGCAACGGCTCCAGGGTCGGCACCCGCTGCAGCGAGTCGCGCCCGGGCAGGTCGAAGATCACCGAGTCCCACGACGCGGCCGCGACCTGCTCGGGGTACTTCTCCAGGCACCGGCCCCGGAAGTAGGCCCGGGTGTCCTCGGGCGGGTGCACGACCGCGGCCTCGACCGCGGCCTCGTCGACCAGCCGTTGCATCCGGCCCATCCGCAGCAGCCGGTGGTAGAGCCCCTTGTCGGGGCGCACGTCGGCGTACTGCAGGTCGACGAGCGCCAGCTTGGGATGGTCCCAGTCCAGGCCGTCGCGCTGCCGGTACGAGTCCAGCAGGCCCAGCTTGGCCACCCAGTCGAGCTCGTGCTGGCACTGCATCGGGTCGACCTCGAGCCGGGAGAGCACCGACTCCCAGCGCTGCAGCACCTCCGCCGTGCCGTCGTCGACGTCGCTGCCGAGCGTGCGTTCGACGTGCTTGCGGGCGTGCTCGAGGTACTCCCACTGCACCTGCACCGCGGTCATCCGGCGGCCGTCCTTGAGCCGCAGCAGGTGGGTCAGCGACGGGTCGTACGACACGTCGCGCAGCTCGCGGACCGGCCGCTCCAGCGCGAGGTCGCCGGGCAGCACCCGGTCCTCGATCATCCGCAGCACCAGCGACGTGGTGCCGACCTTGAGCAGCGTGGAGACCTCGGCCAGGTTGGCGTCGCCGATGATGACGTGCAGCCGGCGGTACTTGTGCGGGTCGGCGTGCGGCTCGTCACGGGTGTTGACCAGCGGGCGCTTCAGCGTCGTCTCGAGGCCCACCTCGACCTCGAAGTAGTCGGCGCGCTGGCTGATCTGGAACCCGGTCTCGCTGCCGTCCTGCCGGCGCCCGACCCGTCCGGCGCCACAGACGACCTGCCGAGTCACGAAGAACGGGACCAGGTGCGCCACGATGTCGCCGAACGGCGTCGAGCGCTGCATCAGGTAGTTCTCGTGCGCGCCGTAGGACGCGCCCTTGTTGTCGACGTTGTTCTTGTACAGCAGCAGCGGCGGTGTGCTGGGCAGCTGCGAGGCCAGCGCCGCCGCCCGCTGCATCACCAGCTCGCCCGCCTTGTCCCACACCACGACGTCGCGCGGGTTGGTGCACTCGGGCGTGGAGTACTCGGGGTGCGCGTGGTCGACGTAGAGCCGGGCGCCGTTGGTGAGGATCACGTTGGCGAGGCCGAGGTCCTCGTCGGTGAGCAGCGTGCTGTCCGCGAGGTCGCGGCTGAGCTCGAAACCCCGCGCGTCGCGCAGCGGGCTCTCCTCCTCGAAGTCCCAGCGTGCGCGACGGGCGCGGGCACCGGCGTTGGCCCAGGCGTTGACCACCTGGGTCGAGGCGAGCATCGGGTTGGCGGTCGGCTGCCCCTGGACGGAGATGCCGTACTCCACCTCCGTGCCCATCACGCGGTGCACGCTCATGACCGCCAGCCTACGGCGACCCGCTCCCCGGACCCGTACGGTGACCGCGTGAGGCAGCCGATCGAGGGCGGCTGGGACAGCCGGACGCACCTGGTCGACGGCCGTTGGATCGAGCGGGAGCCGCTGCGACCCGAGGTCGAGCCAGGTCTGCGCGCCGAGACCACCTTGCTGCCGTGGCTGGCGCCCACGCTGCCCCTTCAGGTGCCGGTGCCGTCCGTCGTGGCAGAGCACCCGCTGCGGGTACGCCACCGGCGGGTCCGCGGCGAGCCCGGCCTGGCCACCGACCGAGCCTGCGGCCGGCGGCTCGGCCAGTTCCTGGTGGCGCTGCACCAGCACCCGGTCGACGAGGCGGTGTCCCGTGGTGTCCAGGACGCCGCCACCACCCGCCGGCGGCGGCACGAGGTCCTGGACCGCATGCGGGCCGAGGTGCTGCCGCGGCTGCCCGCCGGGCTGCAGGAGCCGGGTGGCGGGTTGCTCGACCGGCTCGCCGATGTGCCCGCCGACACCCTCGTTCACGGCGACCTCGGGCCCGACCACCTGCTGGTGCACGTCGGGCGGTTGCACGGCGTCATCGACTGGACGGATGCCCACGTCGGTGACGCCGCCCTCGACCTGGCCTGGGTGCTCCATGGCGCGCCGCCGCCGTTCGCCGAGGGGGCGGCGGCGACGTACGGCGCCGGCCCGCCGGTGCTGCGCCGGGCGCGTGACTGGCACCTGCTGGGGCCGTGGCACGAGGTCATGTACGGGCTGGACAGCGGGCAGCCGGGCTTCGTCGCCTCCGGGCTCGCCGGCGTCCGCGACCGGCTCCGGGCGGGGCAGACTGACTGAGGTGTCCCGTCTGCTGGCCCTGCTGTCCGCCCCGGTGCTGCTGGCCCCGGCACTGTTCGCCGTCCCACCGGCGGAGGCGGCGCCCCTCCGCACGCCGGAGTCGTTGGGTGTCTGGGTGTGGTCGCTGCAGCCACCGATCCCGCTGCGCGACTTCGTCCGCGCCGCCGGCGTGACCGAGGTGTTCCTGGCCACGCCGACCAGTCCCACCGGCGACGAGGCCCGCCAGGTACGCCGTACGGTCCGGCTGCTGCACGACGACGGCGTCCGCGTCTCCGCGCTCGGTGGCGACCCGGCCTGGGTCCGGCACCACGACTGGGCCCTCGACTGGGCCCAGTCGGCGCTGGCCACCGCGGACTTCGACGGCCTGCACCTCGACGTCGAGCCGCACGCGCTGCCGGGCTGGCAGGACCCGCCGACCCGGCGCGACCTCGTCCGGCGCTACCTCGCGCTGCTCGACGAGGTGCGCCCGCTGCACGACCGGCTGGTGGTCGACGTCCAGTTCGCCTACGGCTCGGTCGATGCGCCCTCGGGCACGTTCGCGGACGCGATCCTGCGCCGGGTCGACGAGGTCACCGTGATGAGCTACCGCGACACCGCCCGGGGTTCGAACTCGTTGCTGGCGGTCTCCCGCGACTGGCGGGTCCGGGGCGAGCGGGCAGGGGTGCCGGTGCGGCTCGCGGTCGAGACCAACCCGTCGACCGAGGGTGAGCACGTGACCTTCGCCGAGGAGGGCGAGCGGGCCATGCTGCGGGTGCTCCGGGCGGTGGACGACCGGCTGCGCGGCACCGCGACCTACGCCGGGTTCGCCGTGCACGACCTGGACGGCTGGCAGGCCCTCGCGCCCTGAGCCGTGTCAGCGCGCGGCCAGCGCCTTGGCCAGGTGCACGGACTGGTCGCTGTCGGTGTAGTGCCCGAAGGGCGGGATGTCGGTGTAGCCCGCCGACCGGTACAGCGCGATCGCCTCCGGCTGCGCCTGCCCGGTCTCCAGGACCATCAGGTCGCAGCCGGCGGCCGCCGCGGTGCGCTCCAGCTCGGCCAGCACCCGCCGGGCCAGACCGCGCCCGCGCGCACCGGCCACGACGTACATCCGCTTGATCTCGGCGGCCCGCTCCCCCGGCACCCGCCCCGACCGGGCTTCGACGTGCAGCCGCCAGCCGCCCATCGCGACCGGTACGTCCCCGTCGTACGCCACCAGGAACAACCCGTGCGGCGGCTCGAGCTCGCTGGTGTCGATCGGCGTGTCGTCCTCCCCGCCGTAGCGCACCACGTACTCCTGCTGCACCTCCGCGACGAGCAGCGTGACGGCGGGGTGCGTGTAGGGCACGGCCCGGATGTCGGAGGCCAGGCCGGGCACCGGCCACCAGCGGTCGGGCACGCCCTCAGCCCTGGCGCCGACGGCGTTGCGACCAGGCGAAGGTCAGGTTGACCGCGACGATCCCGGCCCAGCCGGCGAGGATGCCTGGCAGGTCCGCGTAGTTGCCGGCGAAGCCCGTCACTGGCACACCGACGATCAGGGACACCACGCTGAGCACGAACGGCAGCGCCGGGCGCGGCCGGAGCACCTTCTCCTGCCGCCGCCGGTCCTCGGCCTCGGCCCGGGCGCGGTCGGCCACGACGCCGTCGAGCCGGTCGAGGAACGACTCCAGCAGGTCGTGCTCGTAGGACGGGTCCAGCTCGTGTCGGGCCGCCACGGTGGCCCGCAGGTCGGCCCCCAGCGCGTCGGGGTCGTCGCGCGTCATCGCCGGTGCGTCCCCTACAGGTACTGGCCGGTGTTGGCGACGGTGTCGATCGAGCGGCCGGGCTCGCTGCCCTGCTTGCCCGAGATCAGCGTGCGGATGAAGACGATCCGCTCGCCCTTCTTGCCCGAGATCCGCGCCCAGTCGTCCGGGTTGGTCGTGTTGGGCAGGTCCTCGTTCTCCTTGAACTCGTCGACGCAGGCCTGCAGCAGGTGCTGCACCCGCAGGCCCTTCTGGCCGGTCTCGATGACCTGCTTGATGGCCATCTTCTTCGCCCGGTCGACGATGTTCTGGATCATGGCGCCGGAGTTGAAGTCCTTGAAGTACAGGACCTCCTTGTCGCCGTTGGCGTAGGTGACCTCGAGGAAGCGGTTCTCCTCGGACTCGGTGTACATCCGCTCGACGGTGCGCTGGATCATCGCCGACACGCAGGCAGACCGGTCGGACCCGAACTCGCCGAGGTCGTCGTCGTGCAGCGGCAGGTCGGCGACGAGGTACTTACTGAAGATGTCGCGGGCCGACTCGGCGTCGGGCCGCTCGATCTTGATCTTCACGTCCAGCCTGCCCGGACGCAGGATCGCCGGGTCGATCATGTCCTCGCGGTTGGACGCACCGATCACGATGACGTTCTCGAGGCCCTCGACACCGTCGATCTCGCTCAGCAGCTGGGGGACGATGGTGTTCTCGACGTCGGACGACACGCCCGACCCACGGGTGCGGAACAGCGAGTCCATCTCGTCGAAGAACACGATGACGGGCGTGCCCTCGCTCGCCTTCTCCCGCGCCCGCTGGAAGACCAGCCGAATGTGCCGCTCGGTCTCGCCGACGTACTTGTTCAGCAGCTCTGGGCCCTTGATGTTGAGGAAGTAGCTCTTGCCGGCGTGCCCCTCCTCACCGGTCTTCGCAGCGACCTGCTTTGCCAGCGAGCTGGCCACCGCCTTGGCGATGAGCGTCTTGCCACACCCGGGCGGGCCGTACAGCAGGATCCCCTTGGGGGGCTTGAGCTGGTGCTCGAGGAACAGGTCGGGGTGCAGGTAGGGCAGCTCGATGGCGTCGCGGATGCTCTCGATCTGTCCGGACAGGCCGCCGATGCTGGTGTAGTCGATGTCGGGGACCTCCTCGAGGACGAGCTCCTCGACCTCCGACTTCGGCACCTTCTCGTAGACGTGGCCCGAGCGGGCGTCCAGCAGCAGCGAGTCGCCGGCGCGGAGCTTGATCTCGCGCAGCGGGGCAGCGATGCGGGCGACGCGCTCCTCGTCGGCGTTGCCGATGACAAGCACCCGGTCGCCGTCGGCGAGCACCTCCTTGAGCATCACCACCTCGCCGACCTCCTCGTAGCGGCAGGCGGCGACGACGTTGAGCGCCTCGTTGAGCATGACCTCCTGGCCCCGGGACAGCTCCTCGAGCTCGACCGTGGGACTGACCGACACGCGCATCTTGCGGCCGCCGGTGAACACGTCGACGCTGCCGTCGTCGTGGGTGGCGAGGTAGGTGCCGTAGCCGGCCGGCGGCTGTGCCAGCCGGTCGACCTCCTCCTTGAGCGCGGTGATCTGGTCGCGGGCCTCGCGCAGGGTGCCGGTGAGCCGGTCGTTCTGGGTGGTGACGGCCGACAGCCGCGCCTGGGTCTCAGCCAGCCGGGCCTCGATGGCGCGCACCTCGCCGGAGCCGCCCGACGCGCGGCGGCGCAGGTGATCGACCTCGGCGCGCAGGTACGCGATCTCGCTCGCCAGCTCGGCGGCGGGGCGTGGTTCGTCGCTCACGGATGATCACCTCCCAGGGCCACGACCCTACCCCGGCGGACAGGGCCGCCGAAGGCCACGACGCGCTCGTGTCTGGATCGTCACGTGGGGTCCGTTGCACCACCAGTGAGCACCTGGGCCACCCATCGAGACGCGGGCTCGGCGTACCGGTCGGGGCGGTACCTGGCCAGGCCCAGTGACCACACCGCAGCCTCCAGCAGCCGAGCCCGCCGGTACGGCAGCAGCCGCTCCTCGTCCGGTACCTGCGTGCCGGACTCAGCGGCGTAAGCGGCCAGCGCCTCGGTGGCCCCCTCCGAGCGCACCTCACCCCCGCTGAGCACGGCCAGGTCCCACTCCACCGGACCCCGGCTGGTCTCCTCCAGGTCGACCCAGCACCACCCGGACGGGGTGTCGAGCAGGTTGCCGGCGTGCGCGTCGCCGTGCAGCACCGCTCCCGGATCGGCGGACGGCGCCGGGCGAGTCCCGGCGTCGATCGCAGCGTCGATCGCAGCGAGGACACGCCGGTGCTCGGCGCGCAGCGCCGCCAGCAGCGGCGCGGGTGCCCCGTCGGTGGCCACCAACAGGTCCAGCGCATCGGTGATCTGCTCCCGGGCCGGCACCAGCATCGGCAGCGGCCCCGCGTGCCCGGCCGTGGCCCGGTGCAGCCGGGCCAGCGCCGTGCCGCAGTCACCCGGCCCGGCCACCCGCCCGGAGTGCTCGAGCAGCGGCCAGAAGCTCACGGAGAGCCCGTCGTGCGGGTGCGGCCCGGGGTCCACCAGCGTCGTGGGTGCGAGCACCGGCCCGCCGCGGGCCGCCGCCCCGGCCGAGACCTCCACCTCGCGCCGCATCCAGGCCGCCGGGTCGTGCCGGGTGGTCGCGCTCAGGGTGGCGACCCGTGCCACCAGCGGCAGCGGCGCGAGGTGCACCAGCGCGTTCCCCCGCTGGGACAGCACCCGGGGCTCGTCGACGGCGCAACCGAGGGCGCGCGCAACCGCGCACGCGGCCCGCACTGCCCGCTCGACCAGGGCGTCCGCGTCGAACGAGCCGAGCGGACCGGTCACCGCCTGCCCTCGTCGACCGGCGGGTCCGTCGCCACCGCCGGGAGGCCGTCCGGGCGCGGGCCGGTGTAGTCCGGCCCGTACGCGCCCGGGGCGGGTCGCCTCCTGCGGGCAGGCGGCCGGTGCCCCGGCGCCATCCGGCGGGCCGTCACCAGGAACGCGGTGTGACCGACCATCGAGTGGTCGGGCCGGACGGCGAGCCCCTCGACGTGCCAAGACCGCACCAGGCTCTCCCACGCGTACGGCTCGGTGAACGCGCCGTGCACCCGCAGGGTCTCGACCACCCGGCCCAGCTGGGTCGTGGTCGCGACGTAGACGCAGACGATGCCGCCGGGAGTCAGCGCGTCGGCGACGACGTCGACGCACTCCCACGGCGCCAGCATGTCCAGCACCACTCGGTCGACGTCGCGATCGGTGGAGCCGGGCAGGGCCTCGGCCAGGTCGGCCACGGTGAGGCTCCAGCCCGGGTGCCGACCGCCGAACAGCTGCTCGACGTTGCGGGTCGCCACCTCGGCGAAGTCGGCGCGTCGCTCGTACGACGACACCCGGCCGGGCGGTCCCACGGCGCGCAACAGGTAGCAGGTGAGGGCCCCGGACCCGGCTCCCGCCTCGACCACGTGCGCGCCCGGGAAGATGTCCGCGGACGCAACCACCTGCGCGGCGTCCTTGGGGTAGACCACGGCCGCGCCGCGCGGCATGGAGACGACGTACTCCCCCAGCAACGGCCGGAAGGCGAGATAGTCGGCGCCCTTGCTGGACGTCACCACCACGCCCTCGGGGCCGCCGATCAGGTCGTCGTGCTCGATCGATCCCTTGGCGGTGAAGAACTGCTGGCCGGGCTCGAGCCGCACGTGGTGCCGGCGGCCCTTGGCGTCGGTGAGCCGGACCCAGTCGCCGGCGAGCAGGGGCCCGTGCCGCACGCCGGCCCAGCCGGGGTTGGCGGCGCCATCGTCGGTGCTGCTCATGTCGAGAACGCCCGGTCGACGTCCGAGGTCACCAGGACGCCGTAGACCGACCCGTCGGGCTCCATCAGCACGTACTCGCTGGCGGGCGTCTGCTGCATCGCGCGTACCAACGCCTCACCGACCAGGTCGGCGGGCAGCAGCAGGCCGGGCTCGAGGCTGCGGGCCAGCGACCCCGCCTGCATCCACGGCCGACGGTCCGACGGCGTGGCCTGGACGGCGCGCTCGTCGACGATCCCGACCGGCCGGCCGTCGGCCGACAGCACCACCAGCCCGCCGGCGTCCTGCTCCTGGGCGCGCCGCACCGCCTCGCCGAGCGGGAGGTCGTGCGGCACCCCGAGCGCACGCCGGGCCAGGGTTCGGGCCTGCAGCCTGGGCAGTCGCGACCGCAGCCGCGCCATCACCAGCGACTGCGTCGCGCCCTGCCACAGGAACATGGCAAGGATCCCGGCCAGCGCGAGGTCGATGATCTGCGGGTCGGTGCCCTGGAGCTCGGCGATCAGCAGCGGGTAGCCCAGCATCAGCACAGCGATGATGCGGCCGGTCCACCCCGCGACGAGGCTGCCGGTGACCGGGCGCCCGGTGCCCCACCACACCAGCGCCCGAAGCACCCGGCCACCGTCCAGGGGCAGCCCGGGGAGCAGGTTGAGCAGTCCGATCACGAGGTTGGCGCCGGCCAGCGCCTGGACCACGAAGTGCAGCAGCCCGTCGGGGGCGTACGGCGCGCCGACCCATGCCACCCCAGCGACGGCGAGCGAGGTGAGGGGTCCGACGGCTGCGATCACCGCCTCGCGGCGGGCGGTGGTCGCCTCGGCGTCGATCGCGGTGAGTCCACCGAGGAAGTGCAGCTCGATCGAGTGCACGGTCATCCCGAACGCCTTGGCGGCCAGGGCGTGCGACACCTCGTGCAGCAGCACCGACAGGTAGAGCAGGACGGCGAACGCGGCGCCGGCCACGTAGGCCAGGTTGCCGAGCCCGGGGGCGACGACCTCGATCCGGGGGGCGACGAGGACGGCGATCAGCCCGGCGACGACGAACCAGGACGCACGGACGTGGACGGGGATGCCGGCAACCGTGCCGAGGCGCACGACACCCGGCGGCCGCGCCGGGGGCGCACCGCCGCCGGAGCCGGCCTCGTCCACCACTCCACGCTAGCGCCCGGCCGACCGTGGCCCGGTCGGCCCCGGCGGGACTAGCCCACCATCGGCGCCCCGGTATCCGTCGCGCTCACGTGCACGGGCGTGATCGTGCCGGCCTCGATCTCGCGCACCCAGTGGCACGCGACCTGGTGCCCCTCCCGCAGCTCGACCAGCGCCGGACGCTCGTCGTCGCACCGGGTCGGCTGCCGGAACGGACAGCGGGTGTGGAAGCGGCAACCGCTCGGCGGGTTGGCTGGCGACGGCAGGTCGCCGGTGAGCAGGATGTGCTCGCGGCTGTCCTCGACGACCGGGTCGGGGACGGGGACCGCCGACATGAGGGCCTTGGTGTAGGGGTGTGCCGGCCGGGCGTAGAGCTCCTCGGCTCCCGTCACCTCGACGATGCCGCCGAGGTACATGACGGCCACCTCGTCGGAGACGTGCCGCACCACGGAGAGGTCGTGCGCGATGACCAGGTAGGTCAGGCCGAGCCGCTGCTGGAGCTCCTCGAGCAGGTTCAGGACCTGCGCCTGGATGGACACGTCAAGCGCCGACACCGGCTCGTCGGCGATCACCAGCGACGGTCGCAGCGCGACCGCACGGGCGATGCCGATCCGCTGCCGCTGGCCGCCCGAGAACTCGTGCGGGAAGCGCCGGGCGGCGGCCGCGGGAAGGCCCACCAGGTCGAGCAGCTCCCGCACCCGGGTGCGCTTGTCGTACTCGATGTCGTGGGCCTGCAGCGGCTCGGTGAGGATGGTCTCGACGCTCTGCCGCGGGTTGAGACTCGCCATCGGGTCCTGGAACACCATCTGCATGTGCTGGCGCATCGACCGCAACGCCTCGCCCTCGAGCGCGGCCACGTCGGTGCCGTCGTAGAGGACCTGGCCCGCCGTCGGCTCGACCAGCCGGAGGATCGCCTTGCCCAGCGTGCTCTTGCCGCACCCCGACTCCCCCACCAGGCCGAGGGTGCGGCCGCGCGGGATCGTCAGGTCGACGCCGTCGACCGCCTTCACGTGCCCGACGACCCGGTCGAGGACGAGCCCCTTGCGGATCGGGAAGTAGACCTCGAGGCCGCGCACATCGAGCAGCGGCACCTCGTCCGACGCCGCGGCCGGCCCAGCGTCCGGCCCAGCGCCCGGTGCGGTCTGCTCGGCAGTCACGAGGCCTCCTCCCGCACGTCGCCGGTCAGCGGGTTGAAGCAGCGCAGCGCGCGGTCGCCGTGGGTCTCCAGCTCGGGCGGCAGCGTCCGGCACTGCTTCAGCACGTTCGGACAGCGCGGGGCGAACGCACACCCCTCGTCCCACGGCAGGACGTCGGTCGGGGATCCCGGGATCGGTCGCAGCGGCTGGCCGCGGGGTGCGTCCAGCCGCGGGATCGACGCCAGCAGGCCACCGGTGTACGGGTGCGCCGGCTCGGCGAACAGCGGCCGGCGGGGTGCCGACTCGACGATCCGGCCGCTGTACATGACGTGCACCTGGTCGCACAGGCCGGCGACGACGCCGAGGTCGTGGGTGATCATGATCAGTGCGGTTCCCGTGCCGGCGACCAGCTCGCGCAGCAGCTGCAGGATCTGCGCCTGGATCGTCACGTCGAGGGCCGTCGTCGGTTCGTCGGCGATGAGCAGCCGCGGCTCGCAGGCCAGGGCGATCGCGATCAGCACCCGCTGCCGCATCCCGCCGGACAGCTCGTGCGGGTACTCCCGCGCCCGGCGCACCGGGTCGGGGATGCCCACCGTGCCCAGCAGCTCGACCGCCCGGTCGCGGGCGTCGGACCGGTTGAGGCCTCGGTGCCGCTCGACCACCTCGGCGATCTGGGGGCCGATCCGCAGCACCGGGTTCAGCGACGACATCGGGTCCTGGAACACCATGGCGATGTCCCTGCCGCGCAGCTCGTTCCGGCGCCGCGGGTCCATGTCCAGCAGGTCGTCCCCCTCGTACCTGACCTCCCCCTCGACTCGTACGCCGGCCTTGGGGAGCAGCCCCATCACGGCGAGGGAGGTCACGCTCTTGCCGCTACCGGACTCGCCGACGAGACCGACGTGCTCGCCCGGGCGCACCGAGAACGTCACCTCGCTGACCGCTCGCACCGGCTCTTGTCCCCGGCGCTCGAACGTGACGGACAGGTCCCGGACGTCGAGCAGCGGACCGCGGGCACCCGGTCCGGGGTCGATGGGATCGGCGTTCGCCGGGCTCACGGGCACGCTCACCTCCGCTGCTTGGGATCGAGTGCCTCGCGCATCGCCTCACCCAGCAGGGTGAAGCCCAGCGCCGTGACCGCGATGCAGATACCGGGGTAGAACGCCAGCCACGGCGCGATAGTGAAGCGTTCCTGCCCGGCCACGATCATGCGACCCCACTCGGGGTCGGCGGGGTTGGCGTTGCCGAGACCGAGGTAGGACAGCGCCGCGACCTCGATGATCGCCGTGGCGAGGTTGAGGGTGGCCTGCACGATCGTGGGACCCAGCGAGTTCGGCAGCATGTGGCCCAGCACGACCGTGCGCCTGCGGAGCCCGAGCGCGCGCGCCGCCAGCACGTAGTCGGACCCGCGTTGGGACAGCATCGACCCACGGAGCAGCCTGGCGAAGATCGGCACCTGAGCGGCGCCGATGGCCACCATCAGGGCGAACTGGCTGTCGCCCATCGCCGCCGCCACGCTGATCGCCAGCAGCAGGCTGGGGATCGACAGCAGCACGTCGACCACGCGCATCACCAGGGTGTCGACCCAGCCGCCGAGTCCGCCGGCCAGGACCCCCAGCGTTGCGCCCACGAACAGTCCGAGCGACGTCGAGATGATGCCGATGACCAGCGACTGCCGGGCCCCGTAGATGAGCTGGGTCAGCATGTCCGAGCCGAAGCGGTCGATGCCGAGCCAGTGCTCGGACGTGCTGCCCTGCACGAACGACAACGTCGAGAGCTCGGTCCACTCCTTGGAGGCGGGCTCGTACGGCGCCAGCAGCGGCGCGAAGACCGCGACCAGCACGAACACCGCCATGATGCAGACGCCGATGATCGCCATCGGGTTGCGGCGCAGCCGCCGGAACGCCCCTCGCCACAGGCTCTCGCCGGGGGTGGCATCTGAAGGGCGGGGAGCGAGCGGTGCGCCCGTGGGCTCGGAAATCGGCAGACCGGTCACGAGACACGCACCCGCGGGTCGATGTAGCCGTACGAGAGGTCGACCGCGAGGTTGACCATCGAGTAGATCAGGGCGATGAACAGGATGAAGCCCTGCAGGACCGGGTAGTCGAGCTGGGTGGTCGCCCGGTACAGGTATTGGCCCACCCCGTCGAGCGCGAAGATGTTCTCGGTCAGCACGGCGCCGGACAGCAGCAGCCCGAGCTGGAGCCCGACCGTGGTGACCACCGGGAGCAACGCGTTGCGCAGGACGTGCCGCCGCCTGATCACTGCGGTGGTGAGCCCCTTGGCCTCGGCGGTCCGCACGTAGTCCTCGTGCGCCACCTCGGTGACCGCGGCCCGGGTGATGCGCACGATGATGGCCAGCGGGATCGTGCCCAGGGCGATGCCCGGCAGCACCAGGTGCAGAAACGCATCCCAGGTCGCCCCGGGATTCCCGGTGATGAGCCCGTCGAGAAGGTAGAAGCCGGTCGGGTGGTCGTTGTCGCTGCGTGGGTCCTCGCGCCCGGAGGTGTACAGCACGCCCAGCTCGAGCACGAAGAAGTACTTGAGCAGCAGCGCGAGGAAGAACACCGGGATGGTCACGCCGAGCAGCGACCCGGAGACGACGATGGTGTCGATCAGGCTGCCCTGCCGGCGGGCCGCGTAGTAGCCGAGCGGGATGCCGATGACGACCGCGAACAGCATCGCGACGACGGTGAGCTCGATCGTCGCCGGCACCTTGTCGACGAACGCCGAGAGCACCGGCTCGTTGGTCTTGATCGAGTTGCCGAAGTCACCGGACAGCAGGGCCTTCATGTACAGGAAGTACTGCTTCCAGATCGGCTCCTCGAAGCCGTAGATCTCGTTGACCGCGGCAATGCTCTCCGGCGTCGCCCGCTGCCCGAGCAGGCTCCGCGCCGGGTCACCGGGGAGGGCGCGTACCCAGAAGAACAGCAGCAGCGACAACCCGAACAGCGTCGGCACCATCAGACCGATGCGCCGCAGCGCGAACTTGAGCATCGAGCCGCGCCTCCACGAGTGGCAGTGGGTGGGACCGTGCAGCAGGGGCCGGCTCCGCGAGGGAGCCGGCCCCTGACGCTAGCGCCTCACTCGGCGATGACCACGTTGTTCCACGGCTCGTCCTGCACCGGGCTGGGCACGAATCCCTCGACGTTGGCGTTGAACGCCAGCGTCGGCACCGGGCTGGCGATCGGGATCCCCGGCAGGAACTCCATCACCTGCTCGTTGAGGTCCTCGTAGAGCGGCTTCTGCTCCTCGACGGTGGGGATCCCGCGGGCCTCCGTCAGCCCGTCGAAGATCTCCTGGTTGTCGAAGCCCCACTCGTCGGTCTGGGCGCCGAAGAAGACACCGAGGAAGTTGTCGGTGTCGTTGTAGTCACCCGTCCAGCCCAGCAGGTGGATGTCGTGGTCGTTCGACCCCTGGATCCGGTCCAGGTAGTCGGGGTCCCACTTGTCCCCGGTGGGCGTCACCGTGATGCCCACCTCCTCCAGCTGTCCGCTGATGACGTTCATCGTGTCCACCGGCGACGGCATGTACGGCCGGCTGACGTCGGTCGGGTAGTTGAACATCAGCTCGAGGTCCTCCGCCCCGGCCTCGGCCAGCAGCTCCTTGGCCTTGTCCGGGTCGTAGGGGTACTCGGTGACGTCGGAACTCCAGCCGTTGACGCTGTCGGGCATGAACTGGGTCGCCTCGGCCGTGCCCGGTGGCAGCGTCCCCGAGATCACGGCTTCCTTGTCGATCGCGTAGGCCAGCGCCTGGCGCACCTTGAGGTCGTCGAGCGGGGCCCCGGACTTCGGGCTCTGGTTGAAGCCGAGGTAGAGAATGTTGAACGGCGGCCGGTTGACCAGCTCGACGTCCTCGCTGTTGCCGAGCTCCTCCAGGTCACCCGGGGCGACCAGGTCGTAGCCGTCGATCTCGCCGGCCAGCAGGGCATCGCGCCGTGCGGACAGGTCCGCGATCGTGGGAACCACGACGTTGGGCGTCTTGGCGGGGTCGCCCCAGTAGTCGTCATAGGCGGTCAGCCTGATCTCCTGGCCGCGGTTCCACGAGTCGAACTGGTAGGCGCCGGTGCCGACCGGGCCACTCTCGGCGTACTCGGTCGTGAGCGGGTTGCCGCCGTCCTCGACCTTTGCGGTCTGCTCGAGTGCGGTCGGGCTCTGCATCGAGAACGAGGGCAGCGACATCGCCGGCACGAACCCGGCGAACGCCTGGTTGAGGGTGATGGTGGCCTCGGTGTCGCCGTTGGTCTCGCAGGACTCGTAGATGCTGGGCGTCGCGGAGTCGGCGAACCCCTTGAACAGCGAGATCCAGTAGTAGGCGTTGCTGGGGCTCTGCGAGGGGCCCTTCGGCTGGTTGTTCCAGTACTCGAAGTTGGCGCACACCGCGTCGGCGTTGAACGGCGTGCCGTCGTGGAACGTCACGTCGTCGCGCAGGGTGAACGTCGTCGACATGCCGTCCTCGGACGTCTCCCAGTCGGTCGCCAGCAGCGGGGCGGGGTCGGCCGTGCACGGCACGGTGCCGACCAGGCCCTCGAACATCTGGCGGGCCACCCGGAAGGTCTCGCCGTCGGAGGCGAAGAACGGGTTCAGCGTCGTCGGGTCGGCGGAGGCGGCGAAGATGAACGTGTCGCTGCCGCTGTCGGGAGCATCCTCGGCCGCGTCGACCAGCTCCTGACATTGGGCCTCGGCCTCGTTGGACGCTTCCCCCGCGTCAGCCGACTCCGGCGGGGCGTCGCTGCCGCACGCGGTCAGCGCGAGCGCGGCAAGCGTGCCCACGGCCGTGACCAGCGCGGTGCGGCGCAGGTGCCTGGAAGTCATGTGCTCCTACTCTCGTCGAACGGACCGGCCCCGTCGGAGACGTACCCGGCTACCGGGCGGAAGATATCCGGCCCGGGAGCGTCCCGAACACCCTGACGGGCGCGGATCGGGGATTCGTTACCGAGCCTCTACACAGCGGCTCAGGCCAGCAGGGCCGCCCAGTGGGCGGTCGACAGTCGCACCAGGCCGTCCACGTCGACCTCCTGCAGGCTCCGTACCAGCGTCCGCCCGGGTCCGTCCGGGACCTCCACCGAGTGCGGCACGACCAGGACGTGCGCCCCGGCCGCGGCCGCTGAGCTCGCGCCGGTCGTCGAGTCCTCGATCGCCACGCAGCCGCGCGGGTCGGCACCGAGGGCAACAGCGGCGCGCAGGTACGCCTCCGGGTCCGGTTTGCCCCGATCGACGGCATCTCCGGTCACCACGGCGGCGAAGCTGTCGCGGGGCAGCTGGGCCAGGACCGGCTCCACCAGCCGGGCGTACGACATCGTCACGAGCGCGCACGGCACGTCCGCCGCGCGGAGGGCGGCCAGCAGCTCGCGCGCTCCTGGCCGCCAGGCAACCCCGCGGGCGACGTCAGCGGCGACCCGGTCGACCAGCAGGTCGACGATCCGGGCCGGCTCGAGGTCGAGGCCCATCCGATCCCGGATGTACCGGCCGGAGTCCAGCAGGTCGGACCCGACGAGCCGGCGCGCGTCGTCGTCGGTCCACGGTGCGTCGTGCTCGGCCGCAAGGGCGTGCTCGGCGGCGAACCAGCTCGGCTCGGTGTCGGCCAGCGTCCCGTCGAGGTCCCAGAGCACGGCGGCGGGCAGTGCGCCGGGGCTGCTCACCGGGCGTTGTAGTAGGTCGCCTCGGGGTGGTGCACGATCAGCGCGTCCGTCGACTGCTCGGGGTGCAGCTGCAGCTCCTCGCTGAGGCTCACGCCGATCCGCTCCGGCTCGAGCAGTCGCACCACGGTGGTCCGCTGGTCGAGGTCGGGACAGGCCGGGTAGCCGAACGAGTACCGCTCGCCGCGGTACCCCTGCTTGAGGATGCCGGTCAGCTCCGCTGCGTCACCGTCGGCGATGCCCAGCTCCTGCCGCACCCGCGCGTGCCAGTACTCCGCCAGCGCCTCGGTGAGCTGGACGGACAACCCGTGCAGCTCGAGGTAGTCGCGGTAGGCGTCCTTGGCGAACAGCTCCGCGGTCACGTCGCTGACCCGGTTGCCCATGGTCACCAGGTGCAGGCCGAGGACGTCGATCTCGCCGGAGTCCTTCGGCCGGAAGTAGTCGGCCAGGCACAGGAACCGGTCCCGCTGCTGACGCGGGAAGCTGAACCGGGCGATCTCGCCGGACTGCGTCTCCGGGTCGAGCAGGACCAGGTCGTCGCCCTCGGACCAGCAGGGCCAGTAGCCGTAGACCACGGCGGGTTCCATGATCTGCTCGGTCTGCACCCGCTCGAGCCACATCCGCAGCCGCGGCCGGCCCTCGACCTCCACCAGCTCCTCGTACGACGGACCCTCACCACGGGCGCCGCGCAGGCCCCACTGGCCCATGAACGTCGCCCGCTCGTCCAGCCAGGCGGCGACCTCGGGGATGCGGAGCCCCTTCACCACCCGGGAGCCCCAGAACGGCGGGGTGGGCACCGGGTTGTCGACGGTGACGTCGGAGCGGGCCGGAACGGTGACCGGCTCAGCCTCGGCCCGGGCCGAGCTGCGCACCCGGCGGGGACGCAGCGCGGGCAGCTCGGCGCCCGGCTCGCCACGCCGGAACGCCACCAGGGCGTCCATCAGCCGGAGTCCCTCGAAGGCGTCCCGGGCGTAGCGCACCTCGCCCTCGAACAGCGAGGCGAGGTCCTCCTCGACGAAGGCCCGGGTGAGCGCCGCGCCACCGAGGATCACCGGCCAGCGGGTCGCGAGCTCGCGCGCGTTGAGCTCCTCGAGGTTCTCCCGCATCACGACCGTGCTCTTCACCAGCAGCCCGGACATGCCGATCACGTCGACGTCGTGCTCCTGCGCCGCGTCGAGGATCGCGCTCACCGGCTGCTTGATGCCGAGGTTGACGACGCTGTAGCCGTTGTTGGTCAGGATGATGTCGACGAGGTTCTTGCCGATGTCGTGCACGTCGCCCTTGACGGTGGCCAGCACGATGGTGCCCTTGCCCTGCTCGTCGCTGGCCTCCATGTGCGGCTCGAGGTGGGCCACCGCCGCCTTCATCGTCTCGGCCGACTGGAGCACGAACGGCAGCTGCATCTGGCCCGACCCGAAGAGTTCCCCGACCTCCTTCATGCCGTCGAGCAGGTCCTGGTTGACGATGTCCAGGGCCGGCCTGCCCTCGCCCAGCGCGGCGTCGAGGTCCTCGGTGAGGCCGTTGCGCTCCCCGTCGACGATGCGTCGTTGCAGCCGCTCTGCCAGTGGCATCGCGGCCATCTCCGCCGCCCGCTCGGCCTTGGTGTCGGAGGTGGTGACGTCCGCGAACACCTCGAGCAGCACCTGCAGCGGGTCGTAGCCCTCGGCCCTGCGGTCGTAGACCATGTCGAGCGCGACCTTCAGCTGCTCCTCCGGGATCCGGGACAGCGGCGTGATGCGCGCGGCGTGCACGATGGCCGAGTCGAGCCCGGCCTCGACGCACTCGTGCAGGAACACGCTGTTCAGCACCGCTCTGGCGGCCGGGTTGACGCCGAAGGAGATGTTGGAGACGCCGAGCGTGGTCTGCACCGACGGGTAGAGCCGCTTGAGCTCGCGGATGGCCTCGATGGTCTCGATGGCGTCGCGCCTGGTCTCCTCCTGCCCGGTCGTGATGGGGAAGGTCAGGCAGTCGATGACGATGTCCTCGACCCGCATCCCCCACTTCTCGGTGAGGTCCTCGATCAGCCGGGTCGCGACCCGTACCTTCCACTCGGCCGTGCGCGCCTGGCCCTCCTCGTCGATGGTCAGCGCCACCACGGCACACCCGTGCTCGCGGACCAGCGCCATCATTCGGGCGAAGCGGGACTCGGGGCCGTCGCCGTCCTCGTAGTTGACCGAGTTGATCAGGCAGCGGCCGGCCAGCCGCTCGAGGCCGGCCTGGATCACCTGCGGCTCGGTCGAGTCGAGCACGAGGGGCAGCGTCGAGGCCGACGCGAGCCGCATGGCCGCCTCGCTCATGTCGGCGACACCGTCGCGGCCGACGTAGTCGACGCAGACGTCGAGGAGGTGCGCACCGTCGCGGGTCTGCGCGCGGGCGATCTCGACACAGTCATCCCACCGGCCGTCGACCATCGCCTCGCGGAAGGCCTTGCTGCCATTGGCGTTGGTGCGCTCGCCGATCGTGAGGTACGTCGTGTCCTGGCGGAAGGGCACGTGCTGGTACAACGAGGACGCGCCGGCCTCGGAGACCGGGTCGCGGGGCGTGACCTCGCGGCCTCGTACCCGCTCGACGACCTGGCGCACGTGCTCGGGCGTGGTCCCGCAGCAGCCGCCCACCAGGGACAGGCCGTAGTCGCGGGTGAAGGCATCGAGCGCGTCCGCCAGCTGCTCGGGGGTCAGCGGGTAGCTCGCCCCGTCGGCGGTCAGCTGCGGCAGGCCGGCGTTGGGCATGCAGCCGAGCGACATGCCGCTGTGCCGGGCGAGGTGGCGCAGGTGCTCGCTCATCTCGGTCGGGCCGGTGGCGCAGTTGAGGCCGAGGACGTCGATGCCCAGCGGCTCGAGCGCCGTCAGCGCGGCCCCGATCTCGGTTCCGAGCAGCATCGTGCCGGTGGTCTCCACCGTGACGTGCACGACGATGGGCAGCTCGACCCCGGTCTCGGCCAGCGCCCGCTTGCTGCCGATGATCGCGGCCTTGGCCTGCAGCAGGTCCTGGGCGGTCTCGACCACGACCGCGTCGGCGCCGCCGTCGACCAGACCGCGCACCTGCTCGGCGTACGCGTCGCGCAGCTCGGCGTACGTGACGTGCCCGAGCGTCGGCAGCTTGGTGCCGGGGCCCACCGACCCGAGCACCCAACGCGGCCGATCGCTCGTCGCCCAGGAGTCCGCTGCCTCCCGGGCGATCCTGGCGCCGGCCGACGCCAGCTCACCGATGCGGTCGGAGATGCCGTACTCGCCGAGGTTGGCCAGGTTGGCGCCGAAGGTGTTGGTCTCGACCGCGTCCGCGCCGGCCTCGAAGTAGGCGTCGTGGATCCCGCGGACGACGTCGGGGCGGGTCACCGACAAGATCTCGTTGCAGCCCTCATGGCCCTCGAAGTCGTCCAGGTCGAGGTCGTGGCCCTGCAGCATCGTTCCCATCGCCCCGTCGGCGACGACAACGCGCTCGCGCAGGGCGCGGCGCAGGTCGGCGGCGGCACTCGGCTGCGGCCCCAGCGTGGTCTCCTCCGGCGGCGTGGTCACGGCCACCAGGGTAGGCAGCCCCTGTCCGACCTGCGGACAACAGGGTCGGATGTTGGGAACCGTGTCTCGCGCCCCGGGCCGCCGGGCGGCACGTAGGCTGACGGCCGTGACCGATCTGGATCTGGTGGGCGACCTCGTCGACCCGATCCTCATCGCCGCCTTCGAGGGCTGGAACGACGCCGCGGACGCCGCCTCGACCACGCTGGACCGGCTGATCGACGAGTGGGACGCCGAGGTGGTCGCCGAGCTCGACCCCGAGGACTACTACGACTTCCAGATGACCCGGCCGCACATCACCCTGCTCGACGGCGGTGGCCGCGCGCTGACCTGGCCGACGACCCGGGTCCTGGTGGCACGGCCCGAGGGGTCGACGCGAGACATCGTCCTGCTGCGGGGCATCGAGCCGAACATGCGCTGGCGGCAGTTCTGCGCCGAGATCCTGGATGTCGCCGAGACCCTCGGGGTGCGGCTGGTCGTGGCACTGGGTGCGCTGCTCGCCGACACCCCCCACACCCGCCCGGTGCCGGTGACCGGCAGCGTCAGCGACCCCGATCTCGGGGAGCGGCTCGGGCTGGAGCAGTCCCGGTACGAGGGGCCGACCGGCATCACCGGTGTCTTCCAGGACGCCTGCGCGGCGGCCGACATGCCGAGCCTGTCGCTGTGGGCGGCCGTCCCGCACTACGTGGCCCAGCCCCCGTGCCCCAAGGCCACCCTGGCGCTGCTCGGCCGGCTCGAGGACCTGCTCGAGGTGCCCGTCTCGGTCGAGGACCTCGTCGAGGAGGCCCGGGCCTGGGAGCGCGGCGTCGACGAGCTGGCCCGCGAGGACCCCGAGATCGCCGAGTACGTGAAGTCGCTGGAGGAGGCCCGGGACACCTCCGAGCTGCCCGAGGCCACCGGCGACGCCATCGCCCGCGACTTCGAGCGCTACCTCAAGCGCCGCCAGCGCGACGGCGAGGGCTGACCGCCGCACGCGGAGTCCGCACCACCCTCCAACTCGCGACGGTGCCCGGAGCGTTGACCGGGTACAGGGCAACGGCGGCGGAGGGAGGCGGGCGTGGACCTCGACGACGACGCCCGTGCCTCGTTCACCGCGTGGGTGGGGTCACGGCGGGTTGCTCTGCTGCGGACCACGTACCTGCTCACCGGTGACCTGGCGCACGCCGAGGACTTGCTGCAGGAGTCGCTGATCGCGGTCGCTCGCCGCTGGCACCGCGTGGCACAGGGCAACCCGGACGCCTACGTCCGGACGGTGATCTACCACGCACACGTGTCCTGGTGGCGCCGCTGGCGGCGGGAGGTGCCCGTCGCCGAGCACCGCGACGAACACCCGGGCAGGGGTCGCGACAGCGACGCCGACCTGGTGGTCCGGCAGGCCCTGGCCCGACTGACGCCGAAGCAGCGCGCGGTCGTGGTGCTCCGCTACCTCGACGACGTCAGTGAGCGGGAGGCCGCGGAGGTGTTGGGTGTCAGCGTCGGCACGGTCAAGAGCCAGTGCCACCTGGCGCTGCGACGGCTGCGGGAGAACGCGCCGGAGCTCGGCGCCCTCGTCGGGAAGGAGGACAGCCCGTGACTGACGACCTCCGGCCCCTGTTGCGCCGGGCGAGCGACGGGCTGCCCAGCCGTCCCGACCTCGCCGACCTGGCCTGGACCACCGCCCGGCGGCGGGTCCGTCGTGACCGGGCGGTCGCCGTGGCGGCGGCGGTGGGCGTCTGCGTGCTCGCGGCCGGGCTCCTCGGCGCGAACCCGTGGGACGACCGGGCCACGCCTCCGGCGCCCGCCGACACCCCGCCTCCCCGGGGCGAGGACGCGTGGGACGTCCCGGAGTTCCGCGCGATCGTCCAGCAGCCCTGGCGAGAGTCCCGCGCCCTGGACCTGGAATCGATCGACAACACGTTCGCGACCAACGAGAACGCCGCCCTGTCGGTGGCGGGGATGCTCCTGCTGTCCGAGGACCCGGTCGAGAGCGCCGTCGCGGCCGTCACGCTGCGCCGGGAGGAGGGCGACGTGCGCGTCCTCGGGGTGGACGGCGTGTGGCGACAGGTGGACGTCCCGTTCACCACCAGGTCCTACCAGGGGACGCCCTTCCCGTTGATCGGTGATCGCTCGCTGTCCCCGGACGGCACCCAGCTGGCGGTGTTCCAGCCGGGCCGGATCGTCGTGGTCGACCTGACCACCGGGACGACGCGGGACCTGCCGGTCGATGACTTCCTGCCCCTGGAGCGGTGGGCGGAGACGCCGCGGTGGCCGGTCGTGCAGTGGACGCCGGACGGCAGCCAGCTGCTGCTCGGGTACTCCTCGTACGCCCCGCACACCCGGCCGAGCATGCTGATCGACGTCGACAGCGGCGCGGTCACCCCCGTCCCCTACGACGTGACCCAGACCGGCTTCCTCGGCGACGGCTCTGCCGTGACGGTCGGCGGCCTCAGCTGCCTCTGTGAGCTCATCCGCTACGACGGAAGCGAGCTGGTCGCCAGCAGCACCATGCTGATCGAGGCCTACCGACGTGCGCCGGCGGGGGCCGAGGTCGTGGCCGTGCACCGCGAGGGTGCAACAGCCGCTGACGACCCGGCGGCCTCGAGCGGGTTGCTCGTCGCCGATCCTGCGTCCGGAGAGGCGCTGGCGTTCCTGCCCGTGCCCGGGCGGTTCACCGCCGAGCTGACCCAGCTGGTCGGCTGGCTGGACGACGAGACGCTGGTGTTCCGCGTCCCGCCGACGCACAGCGGCTGGAGCCACCTGCTCGCATGGAACTACGCGACCGGGGAGATCAAGGCGCTCGACCGAGGCCACATACCACTCGAGATCGAGGTGCTCTCACTGGCCCTCGACCAGCTGCAGTAAACGGACCGGTTCACAGCGCGACGCCGAGCAACGCGTCGCACGCGGCGGCCACCTGGTCGGCCCCTGTCCCCTCCCCCGCTGCCCAGGCGTCGACGGCGGCCAGCGCCCGCGGGGTGTCGAGGTCGTCGGCCAGTCCGGCGCGGACCTCGGCGACCACCGAGGAGGCGTCCCCCGACGCTCCCGTGGCGACGGCCTCGCGCCAGTGGGCCAGGCGCTGCTCGGCCGAGGTGAGGTCGTCGTCCTTCCAGCTCCAGTCGCTCCGGTAGTGGTGAGCCAGCAGCGCCAGCCGCACCGCCATCGGATCGTGTCCCTGCTCCCGCAGCCGCGAGACCAGCACCAGGTTGCCGAGCGACTTCGACATCTTCGCGCCGTCGAGCCCGACCATGCCGGCGTGCACGTAGGCCTGCGCGAACGGCCGCTCCCCGTACGCGACCTGCGCCTGCGACGCCGACATCTCGTGGTGCGGGAAGACCAGGTCGCTGCCCCCGCCCTGCACCTCGAAGCCCATGCCGAGGTCGTGCACGGACATCGCCGCGCACTCGGTGTGCCACCCCGGCCGGCCCGCCCCGAACGGCGAGTCCCAGGAGGGCTCGTCCGGCCTCGCCGCCAGCCACAGCAGGCAGTCCAACGGGTGCCGCTTGCCAAGGCGGTCCGGGTCGCCGCCCCGCTCGGCCGACAGCCTTCGCATGCTGTCCTCGTCCAGGTGACCCACCCCGCCGAAGGACGGGTCGGCGCGGATGTCGAAGTAGATGTCGCCCTCGAGCTCGTACGTGGCCCCGACGCTGCGCAACCGCTCCACCAGAGCGATCACGAGGTCCATCGCCTCACTGACCGCGGTCAGGTGATCGGGCGCTAGCACCCGCAGCGCCTCCATGTCGGCCCGATAGAGCGCCACCTCACGCTCACCCAGCTCGCGCCAGTCGATGCCGTCGCGGGCGGCACGCTCCAGCAGCGGGTCGTCGACGTCGGTGACGTTCTGGGTGTACGCCACGGACAGCCCGGCGTCGCGCCAGGCTCGCTGGGCGACGTCGAAGGCGACGTAGGTCGCGGCGTGGCCCAGGTGGGTGGCGTCGTAGGGCGTGATGCCACAGGCGTACAGCCGGGCCTGACCTTCGGGCGCCAGCCGGACGAGCCCGCCACGGGCGGTGTCGTGCAGCTGCAGGTCGGGCCCGTGTCCGAGCCCGAGATCGGCCAGGGACGGCACCGCCGGGCTGGCCCAGGCGCGCATGCCGGGGAGCCTAACCGGGCCGATTCAGAACACCGGCCACGGGATCGCCCGCCAGCTCTCCGGCGGTTGCGGAAAGCACCCCGAGCGCAGCAGCCGCCGCACCCGGTGGCGTACCCGGGTCAGCTCCGGTCCCGTGACCAGCCCGTGCAGCCGCCCGGCCGCCGGCCGCTCCAGCGCCTCGGCCAGCCGGTGCAGGCCGGCCGCGTCTGCCTCGTCCATCGGGTCACCGGCCCAGCCCCACAGCACGGTGCGCAGCTTGTCCTCGACGTGGAAGGTCAGTCCGTGGTCGCAGCCGAGCACCCCCGCGTCGGGTGCCACCAGGACGTGCCCCGCCTTGCGGTCGGCGTTGTTGACCACCGCGTCGAAGACGGCCATGTCCCGCAGCCCCTGCACGTCGGCGTGCACCAGCGACACCGGCTGGTCGGTGCCGTCGTAGGCGTCCAGGACGTGCCGCCAGCCGTCCGGTACCGATCCCTCGGGGACGAGGTCGACCAGCTCGTCGCCGCCGGTGTCGATCCACTGCTGGACCATGCCGCTGCCGAACGGGCCGTCGGTCAGCACCGTCACCGGGACGACGTGCCACCCGGCGAGCTCGGACAGCTCGTACGACGCGACCTCGCGGGAGGCCAGGGTGCCGCCGGGGAAGTCCCACAGCGGCCGTTCGCCGCTGACCGGCTTGTAGACGCAACGCAGCCGCTCGCCGTCGAGCTCCATCTCGCCGACCAGCGTGACGTTGGAGGCCGGCAGCACGCGACCGTCGACCTCCAGCCGGCCGCGGGTGAGGATCTCGCGGACGTCGGCGGGCTCGACGGCGCCTGCGGTCACTGCGAGACGCGCTTGTAGCCGTTGGCCCGCGGGCACAGGTGTCCGTCGGCGTCGAGCGGCTGACCGCAGAACGGGCACGGAGGTCGCCCGGCGGAGACG
Source organism: uncultured Actinomycetota bacterium (assembly GCA_963785115.1). Classification (GTDB taxonomy): domain Bacteria; phylum Actinomycetota; class Actinomycetes; order Propionibacteriales; family Nocardioidaceae; genus JACCWP01. The sequence goes on along the minus strand of CAWATY010000009.1, from coordinate 587,992 downwards.
ACCGTCTCGGCGCGGGTGGCGAAACCGCGGGCGGCGGCCGGTACCAGCCGGACGACCAGCACCTCGCTCGCCGCACCCTCGACGTCGGGATCGGCGGTCTCGGCGTCCGGGTCGTCGCCGGCGCCGGGCTCCTCCTCGCCCACCGGGAACGCCTCGATCACGACCCGCTTGTCGTCGGCGTCCCAGGACAGCGTCATGGTTCCCACCCGGAACTCCTCGACCAGCGGCTGGTCCAGCGGCTCGGCGTCGGAGGTGGGCGGGACGTCGTCGGTGACGTCGCCGGTGCGCTGCAGCTCGTCGAGGAGCACGACGATCCGCTCGGCGAGGATCGACACCTGCTGCTTCTCCAGCGCGACACTCGTCACCAGCCGACCGGTACGGGCCTGCAGGAAGAACGTGCGCGCACCGGGCTCGCCGACGGTCCCGACCACGAAGCGGTCGGGAGGGTCGTGCCGGTGGACGAGCATGCGCCGAGCCTATGCCGACGTGGAGCCAGATCCAGCACCGGAACCAGCACCGGAGCCACCGCCGGAGCCACCGCCGGAGCCACCGCCGACGGCGGCGTCCGACGACAGCTTCCGGGAGCGGCGCCGACGCGGCGGCGGGCGCAGCCGGGCCAGGTCGCTGCCGTGGTCGTTGAGGTGCATGACGAACGGTCGCTGCGGCGTGTAGCGCACGACGGTCACCGAGCAGGGATCGGCCATGATCCGTTGGAACTGGTCCAGGTGCAGCCCCAGCGCGTCGGCCACCACGGCCTTGATCACGTCGCCGTGGCTGACCGCCACCCAGGTGGCGTGCGCGCCCCGCTCGACCTCGACCTCGGCGTCGTGCCGGCGCACCGTCGCCACGGCCCGGTGCTGGACGTCGGCCAGCGACTCACCGTCGGGGAACTGGACCGCACTCGGGTGCGCCTGCACGGTGCGCCACAGCGGCTCCTTGGCCAGCTCCTTGAGCGTGCGGCCGGTCCAGGCGCCGTAGCCGCACTCGATCAGCCCGCGGTCCCGGCGCGGCCGCCCGCGGGAGGCCTGCGCCCGCGCGATGGCGCGGGCGGTCTCGACGGTGCGTTCCAGCGGGCTGGTGACGACGCGCGCGAGGTCGAGCACCGAGAGCCGCTGGGCCACCCGTTCGGCCTGCTCACGGCCCACGTCGTCGAGGTGCACTCCCGGCGAGCGCCCTGCGAGCACACCGTTGCTGTTCGCGGGCGTGCGCCCGTGCCGGACGAGCACGACGGTGGCCATGCCGCCCAGCCTAGAAGGGCGGCGGGGAGGTCGGGCCGGGACGGACGGCGCAGAATGGCCCGGTGATCATCGACTGCGCGGTCTACCGCGAGGGCCGCCGGCTCGACAACGAGCAGCACCAGGAGGACGTGGCGGCCGCGCACGCCGAGGCGGTCGAGGGCGGCGGCTTCCTGTGGGTCGGGCTGTTCGAGCCCACCGCCGAGGAGCTGCAGGGCATCGCCGACGAGCTCGGACTGCACCGGCTGGCGGTCGAGGACGCCGTCAAGGCCCACCAGCGCCCCAAGATCGAGCGCTACGGCGAGGGCGACTTCTTCATCGTGCTGAAGACGCTCTGGTACGTCGACGAGGACGACGCGGTGGAGACCGGCGAGATCGCGGTGTTCCTCTCCGCGGAGCACCTGGTCACCGTGCGGCACGGCAGGGGGGCCACCCTCGACGACGTGCGGCGGCGCACCGACGAGGACCGCGACATCCTCGGCCACGGCCCGGTTGCCGTCCTGTACGCGATCCTGGACGAGGTCGTCGACCGTTACGAGGAGGTCGTCGCCGACCTGCAGAACGACGTCGTGGAGGTGGAGCGGTCGGTCTTCTCCGAGGAGCGCACCCGCGACTCCGACCGGATCTACCGACTCAAGCGGGAGAGCCTCGAGGTGCGGCAGGCGGCGGTGCCGCTGCACGACCAGCTGGACCGCTTCCTCACCCGGCACACCGACACGTTCGAGGAGGAGGCGATGCCGTTCTTCCGCGACGTGGTCGACCACCTCAGCCGGGTGACGTCGACCATCGACTCGATCGACCACCTGCTCGACAACGCGCTGTCCGCGCACTTGGCCCTGCTCAGCATCCAGCAGAACGACGACACCCGGCGGATCTCCGCATGGGCGGCGCTGCTGGTCGCGCCGACGCTGATCGCCGGCATCTACGGGATGAACTTCGAGCACATGCCCGAGCTGGACTGGACCTACGGCTACCCGCTCGCGCTCGGCGTCATGGTGACCGTCGTCTCGACGCTGTGGCTCGCGTTCAAGCGCAGTGGCTGGTTGTAATCGAGGTGTAGTCGCGCCGTCGGGACGCGGGGTCCGTCAGGGGGTCAGCACCCCGCCGGCGAGCAGCAGCAGCACCGCGGTGCCGAGCACGATCCGGTAGACGACGAACGGTGCGAACGACCGCGTCGACACGTACCGCAACAGCCAGGCGATCGACGCGTAGCCGACCACGAAGGCGACCGCGGTCGCGATCGCGGTCTCGGGCACCGTGTAGGCGTTGTCGCCGCTCCACGCCTCCGGCAGCTCGAACACCCCCGCCCCCACCACTGCCGGGATGGCGAGCAGGAAGGCGAACCGGGTGGCCGCCGCCCGCTCGTACCCGAGGAACAGGCCCATGCTGATGGTGGCCCCCGAGCGGGACACGCCGGGCACGATCGACAGCGCCTGGGCCAGTCCGAGCAGGATGGCGGAGCGCCACCCCATGTCCTCGATCGGCCGCGCGTTGCGCCCCACCCGCTCGGCGACGCCGAGAACCACGCCGAGCCCGACCAGCACCGACCCGGTCAGCCACAGGTTGCGGAAGTCGGTCTCGATCTGGTCCTTGAGGGCGATGCCGGCCACCACGACGGGCACCGTCCCCACGATGATGTACCAGCCCATCAGGGTGTCGCGGTGGCCACGCAGGTCCGGCCGCACCAGGGCGCGCAGCCACGACGAGGCGATTCGCCAGATGTCGTGCCGGAAGTAGAGCAGCACCGCCACCTCGGTGCCGATCTGCACGACCGCGGTGAAGGCCGCACCGGGGTCGGGCCAGCCGAACAGCTCGGGAAAGATCCGCAGGTGCGCCGACGACGAGATCGGCAGGAACTCGGTCAGGCCCTGCAGCAGGCCGAGCACGACGGCCTCGAACCACTCCACGTGGTGATCACTCCCCCAGGCCGCTCGCGTCGAGTGCCTCGGCGGTGGTGCGCAGGATGTCCACCCGCCGCTCGAGTGTCTCGCCGGCGGCGGTGATGGCCAGCGTGCGCACCCCGGCCTCCGCGTACGCAGCGAGCCGCTCGGTGATGCGCTCCTTCGGACCGATCAGCGAGGTCTGGTCGACCAGCTCGAACGGCACGGCCGCCATCGCCTCCCGGTGCTCCTTGGCGAGGTAGTGGTCCTGGATCTTCTGGGCCGCCTCCTCGAATCCCATCCGGCGGGCCAGCGCGTTGTAGAAGTTCTGCTTCCGGCTGCCCATGCCACCGACGTAGAGCGCGGTGTAGCCGCGCAGTGGCTCGGCACACGCCTCCAGGTCGTCGCCCACCAGCACCGGCGCGCACGCGGTGATGTCGATGTCGTCCACGCTGCGCCCCGCCTGGTCGGCACCCGCGCGCAGCGGGTCCATCGAGACGTCGGCGTGCTCGGGGGCGAAGAAGATCGCCAGCCACCCGTCGGCGATCTCACCGGTGAGCTCGAGGTTCCGCGGCCCCACCGACGCCAGGTACAGCGGGATGTCGTGCTCGGGGCGGATCATCAGCTTGAGCGCCTTGCCCGGTCCGTCCGGTAGCGGCAGCACGTGATGGTCGCCCTCGTAGCGCAGCGTGTCCCGCGCCAGCGCCATCGTGACGATCTCGACGTACTCACGGGTGCGGGCCAAGGGCCGGTCGAAGCGCACCCCGTGCCAGCCCTCCGACACCTGCGGCCCCGAGACGCCCAGCCCCAGCCGGAACCGGCCGTGGGAAAGCAGGTCGAGGGTGGCCGCCGTCATCGCGGTCATCGCCGGGGTACGGGCCGGGATCTGCATGATGGCGCTGCCGATGTCGATCCGCTCGGTGCGCGCGGCCACGAACGAGAGCAGCGTCGGGGCGTCAGACCCGTACGCCTCGGCGGCCCAGCACACGTCGTAGCCGAGCCGCTCGGCCTCGACGGCCAGTGCGACGTGCTCGTCGGCCCCGGTGCCCGCGACGTAGCCGACGTTGACCCCGAGGCGCATGCGGCGGAGCCTATCCACGCCGCTCGATGCACCGCTCCACTAGCCTCGCCGCCATGCGTCAGCGCCGGCTCGGAACCTCCGGCCTCCACGTCTCCCGGCTCGGTCTGGGCACCTGGCTGTGGGGCCTCGACACCGACCCGCACGAGGCGCGCGACCAGCTGGTGTCTTTCGTCGAGTCCGGCGGGACGCTGCTCGACACCTCCGCGGGCTACGGCGACGGCCTCTCCGAACGCATCCTCGGTGAGCTGCTCGGCGACGTGGTCGACCGCGACGACGTGGTGATCGCCACCAAGGCCGCGCGCGTCCCCCGCAACAGGGCTGCTCGGGTGGGACGCACCTGGGACACCTCGCGGGGCCACCTGCTGGCTCAGCTGGACGCCTCGCTGGAGCGGCTGGCAGTCGAAGCCGTCGACCTGTGGCAGGTGCACGTCTGGTCCGACGACGCGCCGTGGGAGGAGACCCTCACCGCGTTGGACCACGCCGTGACGTCCGGCCGGGCCCGCTACGTCGGGGTGAGCAACTACACCGGCTGGCAGACCGCGGCCACCGCCGCCTGGCAGCGCGCCCTGCCCGGCCGGGCGGCGCTCGCATCCACCCAGGTCGAGTACTCGCTGCTCAACCGCGACGTCGAGGAGGAGGTCGTGCCCGCCGCCCGGGCGCTGGGGCTCGGCCTGCTCGCGTACTCCCCACTGGCCGGCGGTGTCCTCACCGGCAAGTACCGGACCGGCATCCCGGCCGACTCGCGGGCCGCGTCGGAACGGCTCGAGCAGGTGGTGGCGCCGTACCTCGACCCCCGAAGCCGTGGCGTCGTCGAAGGGGTCTGCCGCGCCGCCGACGGTCTCGGTCTGTCTCCGCTGGAGGTCTCGCTGGCCTGGGTACGGGACCGGCCCGGTGTGACCGCGGCCCTGGTCGGTGCCCGCACCGCCGCCCAGCTGCGCGGCGCGCTCGACGCCGAGGACGTCGAGCTGCCGGTCGAGATCGGCCAGGCACTCGACGACGTGTCCGGCTTCCGTGACGAGGCGGACGGCACGGCCGAGAGCGACGCCGACCACCCCGCTGGTCCGTGACCGACCCCGCCGCGGCGCTGGTCGGAGGCCTGGTCGAGCGGGCCGCGCTGGACGGCTGCACGTGCGTGCCCGCCGCGGTTGTCGCGGCGGCCCTTCGGGGCCGCGGAGTCCACACCCCCGGCCCGGCGGCGGAGGCCGCGGTGGAGGCCGAGCTGGTCACGGCGTACCTGGACGAGCGGCTGTTCGGCCACCCCCGGTGGGCACCGCTGGAGGAGCAGGTGGCGGAGGCGGTGGTGGAGCGGGTCACCCGTGGCGGGCCGGAGGCGCTCCAGGTCGTGGTGGCCCCACGCGGGATCCGGCAGCCGGAGCAACCCGACGACGCGGTGGTCGTCCCGGCCGCCCACGGGCTGGGCCTGGTCGAGGCGGCCGAGGTGCTGGACCGGGTGGCGGAGGCGCCGGGCCCGCTGGTCCTGGTCGGCGACCCGGCCATGCCGTACGCGCCCGGTCCGGGACGGGTGCTGGCCGACCTGGTGGCGAGCGCAGCGGTGCCGGTGACCGACGCCCCCGTGACCGACGCCGCCGGGACCGACGGCGGCGCACTGGCCGGGTGGGTGCGCGAGCTGCGCGCGGGCCGGCTGCCGGTGGTCGACCCTGACACCCGGGAGGTCGTGGTCACCCCTGCCGCCGAACCCGACGAGGCGGTCCGACGCGTCGTCCAGCTCGTCTCCTCCTCGATCCCCCGGGTTCTCGGGGTGGCCGCAGCCGACACGGTGGTGGTGACCCCACGAGAGGACGGTCGGGCGGGTGCACGGACGCTGCGGGCAGCGCTCGACGCGGCGGACGCGGCGGGGACACGGGTCGTCGGTGGCCCGGAGCTGCGGGCACCGGCAGCCGCAGTCGTGCTCGTGCTGCCCGCGGAGTCGGCAGGGTCGGTCACCCGTTCGCTGCTGGTCGGGGCGGCCACCCTTGCCGAGAGGCATCTGTCGGTCGTGCACCAGGCCGGTCCTGCCGTCGCCGAGGCGGTGGCCCGTCGGCCGCACCCGCCGCGCCGCACCCGACTCGTCTCGTTGCTGGCCGAGGCGCTGGCATGAACCTGCCAACCCGGTCTGTGAGACCGTGCAAGTCGGGAGCGGCTCTGGGGAGGACCGACGTGACGGGTGGCGCGAAGAGGCTCGACCGACGACGGCTGCTGGTCTCGGCGGCCGGCGCGGCGGTGGCCGGGATGGTCCCCGAGGAGGTGGCGGCCGGCGCCGCTCCTCGCGCGGCAGCGGTCCGCCCGATCGCCATGGCCATGCACATTCACGCCTCCTTCAGTGAAGGCGGGGCCAGCATGGAGGCCCACATCCACCAGGCCCGGCAGATCGGTGTCGACGTCATCTGGTGGACCGACCACGACTTCCGGCAGTACGGCCTCGGCTACCGCCAGGCCGTGCGTTTCGACGGCAATGGTGAGCTCGAGAACGGCCGTCCGGTCAACTGGGAGGCCCTGCCCGCCGCCGGGCTGACCTCATGGGACCACGCCTTCGTCACGGACCGGCACAGCCCGGACGAGGACGGTGGCTCGCTGCGCGTCGAGGCGCAGGCGCCTGCGGGCGACGCCTGGGGCACGTACCTGCTCCAGGGCAACGCGTGGAACTTCACCTATTCCACGAGCTACGTCGACACCGTCCTGACCATCGACGTGCGGCCCGGGCAGGCGGGGCCGGACGGCCAGCTGGTGATCGAGGTCGGGTCAAGCAACCGGCCGGCCACCGGGGGCCGACCGGCCGGCAAGTACCGCATCCAGTACCGCATCGGAGCCGCGGCCGGCCGTTGGCGCGAGGAGCAGGGACTGCTCGGCGTCGTGGGCGTCCCGGTGGTCGACGTGGAGCGGTGGCAACGGGTCCGGATGGACCTGCAGGCCGACCACGACGCCCTCTGGCCGGACACCGTCAGGGGCGACGCCTCGCTGAAGATCCTGCGGGTAGGAGTTCGCGCCCGGCGAGGCGCCGGGGTCAGTGGGTACTTCGACCGACTGCGCTTCAGCCGGCGCCGATCCACCCCCGCCGACGGACACGCGGCGCAGGCGGCCGTGGTCCGCCGGATGCGGGAGCGATATCCCGACGTGACCCAGTTCCCCGCCGCCGAGATCTCGCTGGTCAACCATCTCAATGCGTTCGGCGGCGACGGCACCCTGCCCACCTACCCGGACGCCTCGCTGGAGAAGGACAAGAGCGAGCGAGCGCAACGAGCCATGGTGCGCTTCCTGCACCGGCACGGCGCCGTGGTGAGCCTCAACCACCCGAGCATCCGCAACCTGCCCCGCAAGCTCGTGGAGACCCACGCCAACGGATGCGACCTGATCGAGGTCGGCCGCAGCCATGTCGAGCTGCGGCTGCCCTCGTTCGACGTCGCTGCCCGCAACGCCGTGTTCATCACGGCCACGGGCGTCAGTGACGATCACGCCGGAGAGGACTGGCTGGATCCCGACGAGCTGCGGTGGGTCACCACGGTCTGGGCCGAGTCGCGGGCCCGCAGCGACCTCCTGAGGTCGCTGCGGGCCGGCCGGGCATGGTTCAGCGACCCCCTGTACTGGCGTGGCACCCTCGAGCTGCGGCTGGGTGGGCAGGCCCCGATGGGTGGTGTGCTGCTGACCGGTTCCCGGCGACTGGGGCTGACTGTGCGTGCCAGTCGTCTGCCGCAGGGATCCCGGCTCGCCGTCGTGGTCGGCCGGTGCGACCGACCCGGCCTGGCCGACTTGACGCCACGAACGACGACGCGGGTCGTGCCCGCCGCTGACGTCGTGGACGGGCAGTGGTCTACCTCGGTGAACCGTGGCGACGGTGTGTACGCACGGGTCGAGGTTCGCCGCGCGGACGACACCCTGATCGGCTTCTCCAACCCGGTCTGGGGCCTGCCGCGAGCGCTCGCGGGCGACATCCCCATCCCCGCAGTGCGCCGCTACGTCGACGTCTGACTCAGGCGTCCCACCGGAAGAAGCGCGCCGCCAGCGCGGTCACCACCACGGCGAAGCCGAGCAGGACCGCCATCGGAAGCAGCACCGCGGACGGACCCTCGCCGCGCACCATGACGTCGAGCATGCCCTCGTTGAGGTAGCGCAGCGGCAGCAGGTTCGAGACCGCCGTGAGCCAACCGGGAGCGTCGTCCAGCGGGAAGAACGAGCCGGACAGGAACGCCATCGGCAGCACCACGATGTTGGCGATCGCGACCGCGGCCTCCACCGTCCGCGCCACGGCACCGGCAAGCAGACCGAGCGACAGGAAGGCGAGGGTGCCCGCGGTCAGCAGCGGTATCGCCATCCACCACCAGCCAGTGAGCTGCAGGCCGAAGCCGAGCACCCCCACCAGGACGAAGATCGCCGCCTGTCCGAGTGCGATGGCGAGGGAGACCCCGACCCGCGAGGTGACGACGGGCGTCGTCGAGACCGGTGCCAGCCGGAGCCGGCGCAACAGGCCGGTCGTACGCCACTGCACCAGCGACGTCGCGGCCCCGAAGGTCGCGCCGCTGGCGATGGCCCACCCGAGCAGTGACGGGGTGAGGTACTGGACGGTCGACAGGTCCTCGTGTTCCACCTGGTCGGTCTCGAGGATGAAGCGCGGCGGACGACCGGTCGCCCCGACGTTGGCGCTGGACACGATCGCCTGGAAGGTTCCTTGCACGGTGCCGGCAACGACCGGGTCTGCCTGCGAGTAGTACAGCGTGACGGTGTCGCCCTCCTGGACCACGACCGCGTCGGCGTCGCCGGCCTTGATCTCGTCGAGGGCGGCGTCGAGGTCGTCGGAGCGGCTCACGTCGAGGCTGTCGTCGATCACCCGCTGCGCGTCGTCCGGGGCGTCGTCCAGCAGCGCCACGTCGCCCACCTCGATGACCGAGCTCTGCGGGGCATCGGAGTCGGAGAAGATGCTGCCGAAGAGGACCAGGAACATCAGCGGGAACAGGACCGCGAAGAACACCGCCGTGCGGTCCCGCAGGAACCCCTTGGCCATCGCCACCGCGAGGCTGCGGGCGGGCGACTGCGGGCCGCTCATGCCCGGAACTCCCGCCCGGTCAGGGACAAGAAGACGTCCTCCAGCGTTGCGCCGTGGACCTGCAGCCCGGCGAGCTCGTCGTCGGCAGCCAGCCGGGACAGCAGCACCGCGGGCTCCCGGGTGGTGAGCACCAGCGAGCCTGTGTCGGCGCGTACGCCGTCGACACCTGGCAGCCGGCCGGCGGCTTCGGCGTCGAGGTGGCGGGGCACCACGCTGACCCGCAGCGGCGCGTCCAGGCCACGGACCAGCGCGGCCGGCGCATCGAGCTCGAGCACCCGTCCGTGGTCCATGATCGCGACCCGGTCGCAGAGCGCCTCGGCCTCGTCCATGTAGTGCGTCGTGAGCACCACCGTGCGGCCGGAGTCGTTGATGCCCTCCAGCAGGTCCCACAGGTTCCGCCGGGCCTGCGGGTCGAGCGCCGCGGTGGGCTCGTCGAGGAACACGACCTCGGGATCGTGCACCAGCGCGCACGCGATCGTCAGCCGCTGCCGCTGGCCGCCGGACAACCGCTCCACCTGGTCGCCGCCCTTGGCGGAGAGGCCGACCAGCTCGAGCATCTGGTCCACCCGCTCGGACCCGACGCCGTACAACGAGCCGACCGTGGCCAGCTGCTCGCGGGCCGTCAGCCGCTCGAAGAACGCCGAGCCCTGCAGCTGGACACCGATCCGGCGCAGCAGGTCGGTCCGGCGCGGCCACGGGCTCTGACCGAGCAGGCTCACCTCCCCCGCGTCCGGGCGGCGCAGGCCCTCGACCAGCTCGAGCGTGGTCGTCTTGCCGGCACCGTTGGGGCCGAGGATGCCGAAGAACTCCCCCCGGGCGACCGAGAAGCCGACGTCGTCGACGGCGGTGAGATCCCCGTAGCGCTTCGTCAACCCGGTGACCGTGATCGCGCTGTCCACGCCGGGGAGGGTAGCCCGCCGAGGGGGCGCGACTGGGGGCAGGAGTCGTGGCAGCATGGACCGCACCATGACGGCCATCGGGACGGGCCCGCGGACACGGGCCGACGACTACGAGTTCCAGCGGTTCTCACTCTCACGCACGGAGTCCCGCGGGGCGGTGCGCCGGCTGCTCACCGACCGAGCCGAGTACGGCGGGTGGGAGCTCGACCGGCTGCGACTGCTGCCCGACGGACGACGCCGGGTGACGATGCGCCGGCGGATCATCCGGGTGGCGCGGACCCTCTGAGGCCGACCTCTGAGGCCGCTGCTCCCCCGCCCGTCAGGCGAGGTCGAGCAGTCGGTCCAGGACCCGCGAGCCGAAGGCCAGCGCGTCGACCGGGACCCGCTCGTCGACGCCGTGGAACAGCGCGGTGAAGTCGAGGTCGGCCGGCAGCCGCAGCGGGGTGAACCCGAAGCAGCGGATGCCGAGGCGGTCCCAGGCCTTGGCGTCGGTGCCGCCCGACATCAGGTACGGCACCACCTGCGCGCCCGGGTCCTCCGCGAGCAACGCCGTCGTCATCGCGTCGACGAGGTCGCCGTCGAAGGTCGTCTCCAGCGCCGGGTGGAACGTCTCGGGCTCCACCTCGACGCCGTCGCCGACGATGGCGCGCACCGTGTCGAGGAACTCCTCCTGCTGACCGGGCAGGAACCGCCCGTCGACCCTGGCGGTCGCCACCGCGGGCACCACGTTGACCTTGTAACCCGCCTGCAGCATCGAGGGGTTCGTCGTGTTCCGAATACCGGCGCCCAGCATCCGCGCGGCCGGTCCGAAGGCCGCCAGCACCGCATCGGCGTCGGCGGGGTCGGCCGCGGCGAGCGGGGCCGCCACCTCGAGCAGCCGGCGCATGCTCGGCGTCGGCGCGACGGGCCAGTCGTGCGTGCCGAGGGCGGTGACCGCGCGGGCCAATCGCGTGACGACGTTGTCGGGGTGGCGCATGGACCCGTGGCCGGCCGCGCCGCGCGCGGTGAGCCGCATCCAGCACAACCCCTTCTCCCCGGTCTCCACCAGGTAGAGCCGCTGGTCGCCGACGACTGCCGACCAGCCGCCGACCTCACCGACCGCCTCGGTGCAGTCGGCCAGCAGGTCGGGGTGCTCGTCGACCAGCCAGTGCCCGCCGTAGGTGCTCCCGGCCTCCTCGTCGGCGGTGAACGCCAGGACCACCGGCCGCCGCGGCGGGGCGCCCGCGCGCACCCGGGCCCGCAGCACGGACAGGATCATCGCGTCGAAGTCCTTCATGTCGATGGCGCCGCGGCCGTGCACGTATCCACCCTCGAGCTCGCCGGAGAACGGCGGGAACCGCCAGTCGTCGGCCTGCGCGGGGACCACGTCGAGGTGTCCGTGCAGCAGCAGCGGTGGCAGCGACGGGTCGGCGCCCTCCCACCGGGCCAGCAGGTTCGTCCGGCCGCTGGAGCGTTCCAGCAGGGTGGTCTCGAGACCCACGTCCTCGAGCCGCTCGGCGACGTACTCGGCCGCCTTGCGCTCGCCCGGGCCGGCACCGTCGCCGGCGTTCGTGGTGTCGATCCCGATCAGCTCGCGGCAGAAGTCGACGACCTCCGCGGCCGGGTCGTACGCGGGCGTCTGCTGGTCCGGTGCCATGCGGTCCATCCTGCACCCGCTGCTAGCATTGCGGCCGCTCCGGCGGGCTCGCCGGGACCCTTGTCCGGGTGGCGGAATAGGCAGACGCGCTAGCTTGAGGTGCTAGTGCCCGTAACAGGGCGTGGGGGTTCAAGTCCCCCCTCGGACACCCATCGACGCACGCTTCTATGCAGCAGCTGAGCGCTCCCCTCAGCTGGACACCCGTAGTGCCGCGAGCACGGCCAGGACGCGCCGGTGGTCGTCCTGCACCCCGTGCAGACCGAGCTTGCTGAAGATGCTCGCGATGTGGCTCTCCACCGTCTTCACGCTCACCGTGAGCCGGTCGGCGATGGCCGAGTTGGACCGCCCTTCGGCCATCAGCGCCAGCACCTCGCGCTCGCGGTCGGTCAGGGCGGCCACCGGGTCGGCAGCGCCCCGGCGCATCAGGTGGCGGACGGTCTCGGGGTCGAGCACCGTGCCGCCGGCGGCGATCGTGCGCAGGGCGTCGGTCAGCGTCACGACGTCGATGACGCGGTCCTTGAGCAGATAGCCGAACCGCTCGGCGTGGTGCTCGAGCAGCTGGGCGGCGAAGTGCGTCTCCACCGCCTGCGACAGCAGCAGGATGCCGAGGTCCGGGAGCTCCTGCCGCAGCTGGATGGCCGCGACGGCGCCCTCGTGAGTGAACGTCGGCGGCATCCGGATGTCGACGATGGCGATGTCCGGCCGGTCGCGGCGAACCGCCTCGATCAGTGCCGGGGCGTCCGCGACCAGCGAGGTGACCTCGACCCCGGACTCGACCAGCAGCCGGGCCAACCCCTCCCGCAGCAGTGCGGAGTCGTCGGCGATGACTACCCGCACGGGAACACCGCCTCGACCCGGGTGCCGCCGCGCTCCGCGGCACCGACGGAGAGCCGGCCGCCCAGCGCGGCCACCCGGTCCGCGAGCCCCTGCAGACCGCCGCCGTGCGGGTCGGCCCCGCCCGCGCCCTGGTCGGCCACGACCACGTGCAGCTCGTCGTCGTGCTGGAACGCGCCGATGTCCACGGTCTCGACGTCGGCGTGCTTGACGACGTTCGCCACGCCCTCGGCGATGACGAACCACGCGGCGGTCTCGATCGTGGTCGGGTAGCGCTGGTCGGTCACCTCGAGGTGCAGCCGCAACGGGATCCGGCCGGCGAGCTCCTCGGCCGCGGCACGCAGGCCCCCACCGGCGAGGGCAGCGGGCTGCAGGCCGTGGGCGAGCGCGCGCAGGTCCTGCACGGTCGTGCCCAGCTCGGCGACCGCCCGGTCGACCTCCGCCCGGAGCACGGTGTCCGCGCCGTTCACCCGGGCGGACTGCAGCTGCAGCGCAATGGCCAGCAGATGTTGCTGTGCGCCGTCGTGCAGGTCGCGCTCCATCCGGCGCCGCTCGTCGAGGTGGGCGGCGGCCAGGCGGGTCCGCGACTCGCTGACCTGCTCGACCTGGCGGGCGAGCTCGGCGCGCAACCCGAGGTTGTCGATCTCCGCCGCCGCGGCGACGGCCACGGCCTCGACCACGCTGGGATCGGTCCGGGCCGGGTCGTAGTGCAGCCGAGCCGCGACCTCGTCTCGGCGCACGATGTCGACACCGTGGACGTCAGGCTCGCCTCGATGGCCGTCCGGGGTGACCCAGCCGTCAGGGGCGCGGAAGAGCAGGTGTGCGCTCGGGTCGCCGAGCGCCCTGCCCAGCAGCCCCTCCACGTCCGGCGTGCCCTCCGCCAGTCCGTCCTTGACCATCACCACGGCGTCGAACCGTCGCCGGTTGAAGCGGCGGTCGATCCGGTTGCGGGCCCACACGTACGCAGGTCGCGCCACGCCGGCGCCGGCCAGCGTGGCCAGCACGGTCGAGAGCTGTGAGCCGGCGCCGATCGGACCGGTACGCGTGATGACCAGGACGACGAGGCCGAACGCGGCCACCACCGCGCCGCTCGACAGGGCATAGGCCGACGAGTCAGTGACCACCCGCTCCACGTCGTACAGCCGGTACCTCGCCACGGACAGTCCGGCGCCGAGCGCGAAGGTGGTCACGCAGACGCCGAGGATCGGACCCGCCACCCAGTCGTAGCCGACGTACGACACCGCGAACGACGCCACGACCGCCGGCCCCAGCGGGAGCGCCCCAGCCACCAGCCACAACAGCTGTTGCCGGACTTCTCCGCTCGCCCGACGGAACGCGGAGAACAACTCGTAGACCGCGGTGAGCAGGCACAGGCCGAGAAGCACCACCATCACGCCGCCGATGACCGTCGCCGGCCCCGACAGTGCGGGCACGGCCCACGGGCTCACGATGCCGGCGAAGGGGTCCGACAAGGGAAGGGAGCGCAGCAGCACGCAGGCCTGGAAGACCACCGCCGAGCCGAGGATCGCGACCGGGAGTTGCCGCAACCGCCGTGGGCCGCCGACGTCGGCGGTGTAGTGCAGGGCCAGTGCCAGGAACACGAACCACGCCACGAAGCTGGAGTCGGCGAACGTGGCCATCAGCGTGGCACCAGGCAGATCGAGGCTCCCCCCGAGAGCCGCGCCGGCGTACTCCTCGGTGAACGCGCTCCAGGCGAGGCTGGTGCCGAGGCCGAGAAACGCCCAGCCGGCGCCGTGCTGCGGGACCCGGACCGTCAACAGCACGCCCACCCCGTACGGGACGAGCGTCGCAACCACGTAGGACGCGGTCACCAGCACGCTTGATCCGCTGACCCCGGAAGGATCGGAGTCGGCGACGGCCATCACCGAGAGCGCCGCGAAGAACAGGGGAACGAGCGGCCAGGTGACCGCCCGCGCCGCCACCTGCCAGCCCCGGCTCACCGAGCCATCGTCGCAGCACCTGGGCCGGTCGTACTCCGTGCAGACCCTGATCCCCAAGACCGGTGCTGGCTCCGTGGTGGGTGGGTCCCCGGCGGCACAGGCTTGCCGAAGAGCCCTTCCGCTCGTCGACCTGGAACGGAGCACCTCATGTCTCGTGCCGAACCTCCTGCCGAATCTCCTGCCGAATCACGGGCCGAATCACGTGCCGAATCGACCGCCAGCACCCCGGTCCGCATCGCCGCTGCAGCCGCAGTCCTCTTCGCCGTGTCGTTCTTCTGGACCGTGGCCAGCGTGAACGTGCCGCACGAAGCCAGCGAGGCCGCGCTCGGCGACTGGTGGCAGCAGGACGCGAACGTCACCTCGGGGATGATCTCGATGGGCTTCGCGATCCTCACCGCGCTCCTCTTCGCGGTGGTCTCCAACCACCTGCTGCTCTTGGTCGGATCCGCCTCCTCGCACCTGACCGCGTTCGCCCGCTCGATGGCGACCGCGTTCACCATCACCCTGCTGGTCTCCGGCGCGCTGCGCGGCGTCATCGGCCACCTGGTGAAGGTCCAGAACGAGCCGCTGCCTGGCCTGGACGTGCTCCGCTACGCCACCGCCGTGAACTACACCGTTCTGGGCGTCGTCGTCATGGGCACCTTCGCGGCCTTCGAGCTGTCGATGGCCGTGCTGGTGCTCCGGACCGGCGTGCTATCCCGGTGGATGGGCTTCGTCGGACTCGGCTGCGGGGTCGTCACTCTCGGCGCCGTGCTCGCGCTGATGGGCGCGTTCACCGTCCCGGTCGCGATCCTGTGGGCCCTGTGCACGGCGGTGGCGGTGTGGCGCCGGCCGGCTCCCGACCATGGTGCGGCCGCCTCGGAGGCGCTCCAGGACGCCCGGCTCGTGCGCTGAGCCCTGGGAACAGCCACCCGGAGGTGTGGGACGTACCGATCAGCCGATCGGCCGATGTTCCGCTGCGCCCGGTCCCTCATACGCTCGGCTCGAGGGGAAGGGGCGCACGATATGGCTGCGGAGGGTCACGAGGACGAGAACGACACCGAGCCCGGCGAGCCCCTCTCCGGGGAGGAGCTCGCCGAAAGGGACCGTGCTGCGGAGGCAGCCGACACGGCGGCGGAAGGCCGGGATGATGAGGCGGTAGCCGACGACCGCGACGCCCGAGGCCGTGATCGGATCGCCGAGAATCGCGATGCCAAGGCCGACAGCCGCGACAGCGCGAGCGGCCTGGAGGACACCCTTCCCGCCCTGTTCGCGGATCGTCGGCGGGCACGTGCCGATCGTGCTGACGCGGCCATCGATCGAGCCCGCTCGGCGGAGGACCGCGACCGGGCCAGCGACGACCGAGAAGCGTCTCGACCGACCGCGACCGCGCCACCGGTGACCGCACTGCCCCGCGCGAGGCGATCGACCGGCTGCGAAGGCTCCTGGACGAGGCCGAGGACAACGCCGAGGACCTGGCCGTGATCGGCGACGCCCAGGACCGCATCATGACGATGCGCGGCCTCAGCTCGGTCCAGGCACTCGCCGAGCTCGAAGTTCGGGCGACCCGGGACCAGGACGGACTCGCCGCGGCCGCACGCAGCACCCTGAGCGAAGCCGCCGGCTGAGCACATCAACATCCATCCGTTCTGTCTGGTCGAACGGCCCTTTCGGGCGCCGAGACGCCGCTGCCGGGTCGATCAGCGGCGATCATGGGCTCACGAGCGGTCACGCGCACCGATCTGAGCAGCGCGCCGAGGGGACGATCCATGGACGGGCAGCACGCCGTCGACTCACCCCTTGCCGACCGTCCTCACCCACTCGTCGACGAGCTCGGCGAGGCTCTCATCGCCACCGACCGACACGGCATCGTGCGCGTCTGGAACACCGCGGCCGAGCAGCTCTTCGGCCATCGCCGCGAACATGCCGTCGGACGAGGGGTCGGCGAGCTCATCTCCCCGGAGTCGGCGCAGGCGTTCGGGCGAGCGAGACGGAGTCCGTCGTGTTCGCGGGCGGCAGGTGGAGCGGAGGTGAGGCACTCTGCGCCGACGCCGCGGGAGTGCAGTTCACCGCGTACGCGACGTGCGCGCCCGTGCGTGACTCGAACGGCCAGGTCTGCGGGATCGTGTCCCTGACCCGGGACCTGTCCGCCGAGGTGCGCGCCCGGACGGCGTTGCGCGCGAGCGAGGACCTGTTCCGCCGGGTGTTCGAGGAGAGCCCGCTCGGCAAGCTCGCCATCGGCCCGGACCTGCGCATCCGGCGGGTCAACC
Source organism: uncultured Actinomycetota bacterium (assembly GCA_963785115.1). GTDB lineage: Bacteria > Actinomycetota > Actinomycetes > Propionibacteriales > Nocardioidaceae > JACCWP01. The sequence continues at coordinate 571,182 of CAWATY010000009.1, read as the reverse complement.
CCAGCCTGTGCCGGATGCTCGGTTATCCCGCCGAGGACGTGGTGGGCCACCCGCCCAGGCCGAGTTCACCCATCCCGACGACGTCGACGCCGACGAGGCCGCCATGAGAGCGGTGCTGCAGGGCACCGCACCGAGCTACACCCGGGACAAGCGCTTCCTCGCGCGTAGCGGCCGGGTCGTCGACGGCCGGGTGACGGGGTCGGGCGTCCGCGGCGACGACGGAGCGGTCCGGTACCTCATCTCCGTCGTCGAGGACGTCACCGAGGTCAAGGCCGCCCGGCGGGCGTTGGAGGACCAGAGTCAGCTGCTGACCCTCGCCATGGGCTCTGCCGGCGTCACCGCCTGGGACGCCAACCTGGTCACCGGGCACATGTCCTGGTCGGCGGACTTCGAAGCGGACTACGGCATGGACCCGCCCGGTGACGTCGCGGCCGCGCGTAGTGCGCTGCGACCCGACGACCGGCACGTCGTCGACGAGACCTGCGGCGACGCCGACGTGGCGCTGGATGCGGTCGTGGGGTTCGTCGACGGGTGGGGCCAACCGCGCTGGGTCAACGCACAGGGCTTCCCGGGTCCTGGACGGCAAGGGTCGAGCGGTGGCCATGCGCGGCGTGCTCACCGACGTCACGCCGAGGTACGCCGCCGAGGAGCGCGAGCACGCGGCCGAGCTCTCGTACCGCACCGTGGTCGAGACGGCGGTCGACGCCTTCGTCGGGATCGACACCGACGGCAGGGTCAACGAGTGGAACCCCGCGGCGGAGCGGTTGCTCGGGTTCGACCGGCAAGACGTGATCGGACAGTCGTTGCGCGACCTGATCATCCCGCCTGCGTACCGGGCCGCCCACGACGCCGCCGTGGCCCGGCGCGGCACGGACCTGCCGACCGGTCCGCTGATGCGCCGTGAGCTGGAGGCGCTGTGCAGCGACGGTTCGCTGGTGCCGATCGAGCTGCAGGTGAGCGCGGTCCGCTCGGGAGACACCGTGTCCTTCGCGGCGTTCCTGCGCGACCTCACCCAGCGCAAGGAGTACGAGCGCCGGCTGGCCCGCAAGGCGCTCACCGACCCGTTGACCGGCCTGCCCAACCGCGAGCTCTTGCTGACCCGGCTCACCGAGGCACTGGCCGCTGCGGCGGCGACGCCGGCGGCCGGAACCGAGTCGGGCACCGCGGTGCTGTTCGTCGACGTGGACCGCTTCAAGGTGGTCAACGACAGCCTCGGCCACGCCGTCGGCGACCGGTTGCTGGTGACGCTGGGCGAGCGACTGCGTACCGCGGTGCGCCCCGGCGAGACCCTGGGCCGCTTCGGCGGTGACGAGTTCGTCGTGCTGAGCCCCGGAGTCTCGGACCGGGCGGAGGCGGTCGTCGTCGCCCGCCGACTTCGGGCCGCCCTTGCGGAGCCGCTCGACGTCGACGGCCGGCTGCTGGCGGTCGACCTGAGTGTCGGGATCGCGATCTCGGCTCCGGGTGAGGTCGCTCCCGAGGCCCTGCTGCGTGACGCGGACGCGGCAATGTACGCGGCCAAGGTGCGCACCGGTGACTCCGTCGTCGTCTTCGACGACACGCTGCGCGGGCAGGTCGTCGAGCGCCTCGCCCTCGAGCGCGAGCTGCGCGACGCCCTGGACTCCGGTGCACTCGACGTCCACTACCAACCCGTGCTGACCCTCGACGGCGAGCTGGTGGGGTTCGAGGCGCTCGCCCGGTGGGACAGCCCGCTGCGCGGGATGGTCCCGCCCACCACGTTCGTGCCCCTCGCCGAGGAGACCGGGCTCATCGGTCGGCTCGGGGCGTACGTCCTCGACGAGGCCTGCGCCCAGCTCGCCGCGTGGCAGCACGCGATGCCCGGGCTGCAGAACGCCACCATGGCCGTGAACCTCTCCGGACGTCAGCTCGCCGATGCCCAGCTCGTCGAGACCGTCTCCGAGGTCCTGGGGCGAAACGGCCTGGCACCGGATCTGCTGTGTCTCGAGATCACCGAGAACGTCCTGGCCGACGAAGGGGAGGCCGGGTCGCTGGTCCGACTCCGCGATCTCGGGGTGCGGCTGGCCATCGACGACTTCGGCACCGGCTACTCCTCGCTGGTGTCGCTGCGCCGACTGCCGGTGGACGTGCTCAAGCTCGACCGGCTGTTCGTCGCCGGCCTGGGCTCGAACGTCAGCGACACCGCGATCGTGCGGTGCGGCATCGACCTCGCCCATGCGCTCGGCATGACGGTGGTGGCCGAGGGTGTCGAGACCGCCCAACAGCTCACCGTGCTGCGCACGCTCGGCTGCGACAACGCACAGGGCTACTGGTGGTCGCGGCCGCTGCCCGCAGGGCAGGTCGGTGCCTGGCTGCAGTCGGACCGCCCCGTACCGGCTGCAGGCAGCCAAAGTCCGACGGTCGGCGTCGGCTCAGGTCGTGGCGACGCCCACGGGCTCGACGGTGGGTGCCGCGCGGTGGCGTCGCAGGGCACCGGTGTTGCCGGTGACCAGGGCGCCCAGCACCACGGCGGCGGCGCCGAGGGCCGCGCCACCGAACGCATCGATCAGGTAGTGCCACCCGAGGTAGACCGTCGACGGCGCTGCCGCCGCGAGGGATCCCCAGAGCAGCCAGCGGATGCGCAGCGACAGGCCGGCCAGGTGGGCGATCAGACAGGCGGTGACGAGGATGCCGACGTGCAGCGACGCGAACGCCGCGATGGTCTGCACGGCGGGGCGTCGACGAGGGGTCGGCGAGGACGTCGACCCGTTCGGCCCACATGCTCGTCTGGAGTCGTCCCGCGGCGGTGTCCGACAGCTCGCGGAACACCCCGGGCTCGTGGTAGATCGGCCCGACGCTGGGCACCGCTCAATAGGTCGCGACCACAAGCACCCAGTCGATGCCGATCGCCGTCACGTAAGAGAAGCGAGGCGCAGGTTTCGCCGGACCAGACGAGGGCCGCGGCCAGCGATACCGGGACGAAGCCGATCCACGCGATGTAGACGGCAGACAGGAAGTGCGCCGCGATGTCGGTGCCCAACAGGTCGTGGAGCACCACCGCGGGGTCGTTGCCGAACGTGAGGAACAAGTCGATGTCGGCCAGCTTGTCGTCGGCCAGGCCGGGGTTGACGAAGGGCACGAAGCTCTTCAGGTTCCGGAAGGCGACGTAGGTGAGGTACCAGCTGCCGAGGCCGACGACGACCAGGCCGACCTGGCGCCGTGGCCAGCGCTCCTTGACCACCCGCCGGAAGCTGGCGGGAAGGTCGCGGATGCTCGCGGCGCGGCGCACGCAGCGCGGGACCACGTCGGTGAGGAACGCGGCGGCGATGACGAGGCCGAGTCGGAGGTACGTGGGACCGGCCGCGTCGTCGGGATCACGCAGCGGCAGGTCGTAGGCCGCCGCGACCGCGATCGCGACCGCGCACAGGGCAAGGGCGAGCCCGACCGCGAAGCCGTACGCCCTCCACACCATGAGGTCGAAGCGTACCCGGACCCTCTCCCCCGCTGCCGCTGCCCGCGCCACCACCGGAGGCCTCACGACCCCGCCGCGGCGACTGCGCCGGCCTTGCGCCAGGCGTCGGCGATGGCGCGGTAGCTGCCGATACGCCGGTCCCGGTCCAGGCTCGGCGTGACGACCACGATCTCGTCCACCTCGGCCCCTGCCTTCATCTCCAGCAGCCGTTCGGCGACCGCCTTGGGCCCGCCGGTGACCATCCGGCCGTCGTCCCTGCCGGCGCCCCCGCGCCCGGAACTCCGCCGACCGGGCGACCTCGAGCACCTGCTCCGGCCGCAGCGGCTCGCGGATGCCGCGGCGCAGGTTCTGCATGGTCAGCGTCCAGCCGGCCTCGAACTCGGCGACCGCTCGGTCGTCGCTGGCGAAGGCCAGCACCGACATCGCCGAGTACGGCTCGGCGCCGTCGGGCCGCGGGTGAACTCGCGGCGGTACCGCGCAGCGCCTCGAAGGCCAGGTCCGGGCTCATGTGGTGGGCGAACACCGCGCTCATCCCGTTGACCGCGGCGAACCGGGCCCGTAGGCGCTGGAGCCGAGCACGAACATCTGCGGCCGCTCGTCGACGACCGGCGCCGCCACCAGCCGCGCGTACGGGTGGCCCTCGGGGAAGCCGTCGCCGAGGAACGCCGAGCAGCTCGCCGACCTGGCCGGGGAACTCGGCCGCCGGGTCGGTCGATGCCCCGGCGCAGCACGTGCGCGGTCAGCGGGTCGGTGCCCGGGGCGCGGCCGAGGGCGAGGTCGATCCGGCCCGGGTACATCGCCAACAGCGTCCGGAACGTCTCGGCGACCTTGAAGGCGGCGTGGTTCGGCAGCATGATCCCGGCCGCGCCGACCCGGATCCGCGGTGCGCGCGGCGACGTGGGCGGTCAGGATCTCCGGCGCGCTGCAGGCCAGGCTGCGCATGTTGTGGTGCTCGGACACCCAGTAGCGGCGGTAGCCGGCGGCCTCGACGGCCCGGGCGATGCCGACCGCGCCGGCGATGGAGTCGGCGGCTCTCGCCGTACTCGATCCCGACGAAGTCCAGGACGGCCAGCGGCAGGTGTCGGCGATCGGGTCGAGGGGAGGCACCTCGGTGGCAACACGGCGCCCCGGCGGGCTGTTCCACGCACCGGGCGACTGCGAGGGTGGGGTCGTGGCAACAACCCCGGATCCCTCGCCCCCGGACCCGCCCCGGGTGGTGGCGGTGTTCGCCTCACCGGTGGCGACGCACCTGCTCGCGTTCGCCCGCCGGCTCGGTTGGCGCACCGCCCTGGTGGAGCCCGACGGCCTCCGGGTGAGCGAGCAGCTGCGGTCGGAGGCCGACCTGGTGGTGACCGAGACGGGCGCGCTCGACCTCGCCGACTCCGACGTGGTCGCCTGCGACCACGACCGTGACGAGCTCGGGCCGGTCCTTCGCGACGCCCTGGCGCAGGGCGCCCGGTGGGTGGGCGTGATGGGCAACCCCCGGCACGAGGGACCGCACGTCGCCGCACTGCGCGGCCTCGGCGTCGCCGACGACGACGTGGCGCGCGTGCACCGGCCGATCGGGCTGGACATCGGCTCCCGGCGCGCGCCCGAGATCGCCCTGTCGACGCTGGCCGGGCTGGTCGCGGAACGGGCCGGCCGGTCCGGCGGCTTCCTCGACGTGCGCTGACCCCCGGCGCGGCGCGTCAGAGGTCGACGGCGTCCCCCGCCTCCAGCGGCGCGTACGTCGCGCCGTACTGCCGGGCCACCCGGTCGAGGTGCCCACCCACCAGGTCGCGTCCCCGCTCGTTGAGCAGGCCGTCGTGCACCTGGTGCACGTGTTGGGGGCGTACGGCAACGACGTGGTCGAGCACCTCGGACACCTTCGACCAGGGGGCGTGCAGCGGCACCAGCAGCCGCTCGACCGGCACCTCGGGCACGGCGAAGGAGTCGCCGGGGTGGTAGACGGCGCCCGCGACGAGGTAGCCGACGTTGGCCACCACCGGGATGCTCGGGTGGATCAACGCCTGCTGGCCGCCGAACGCGCGCACGTCGAGACCTCCGGCCTCGAACTCCTGCCCCGCAGCGACCGCGCTGGCGCGTCCCCGCAGCTCGTCGCGCTGCTCCAGCTGGTCGACGACCGTTGCCGGCGCCCACACCCGCAGGTCGGGGTCCGCGGCGGCCGCCGCGGACAGGGCGTCGACGTCGAGGTGGTCTGGATGCTCGTGCGTGACGAGCACCGCGTGCACCCCGTCGAGCACAGTGGCGACCTCGCCGTCCGGCGAGAAGCTGCCCGGGTCGATGACCAGCGAGCGGTCGCCGTCGTCGATGCGGACACAGGAGTGCGTGTGCTTGGTCAGCCGCATCCGTCCATCCTGGCTCACTCCGGCGGGACCGTCCGGTCGGCCAGCAGGGCCCGGGCGGCACCGTCAGGATCGAGGCCCGCCAGCACCCGCGCCGAGACGTCCTGCAGCAGCGGGAGGTCGGCCGGTTGCAACCGGTCGACAGTAGCTCGCGCACCGCCGTGACGTGGCCGGGAGCGGCCGCCTCCAGAACCCGGAACCCGTCGTCGGTGAGGACGGCGAGGACCACCCGACGGTCCGTCGGGTGCCGCTGCCGGCGTACCCAGCCGAGCGACTCCAGCCTGCGCACCGCGTGCGACATCGGCTCTGCGACGCGTTGCTGAACGCGGCGAGGTCGCCCATCCGCATCGTGCGCTCCGGCGCCTCGGACAACCCGGCCAGCAGCATGTAGTAGGCCAGCGGCATGCCCGCCTCGCGCTGCATCCGCCGGTCGAGCTCCTCCGCGAGCAACTGCACGGCGGCCAGCCCGTACAGCCAGGTGCGGTGCTCCTGACCGGTCAACCATCGCGTCGCCATGCGCACATCCTACGGAATAGTTGAACTCTCAAGGGAGTTCTCCTTGGGTGACGACACCACGAGAGGAAGTCCGACCATGCCCGTGCAGCGCCTGAACCACGCCGTTCTCTACGTCCGCGACGTCGAGGCGAGCGCCGCCTTCTACGGCGACGTGCTCGGCTTCCGCCCGGTGATGCAGATCCCCGGCCAGGCCGTCTTCCTGCAGGCCGCGGGCTCGACCAACGACCACGACCTCGGCCTCTTCAGCTCGGCCCGCAGGCCGGGCCGTCCGGCGCCGGCCGCACGACGGTCGGCCTCTACCACCTGGCGTGGGAGGTCGACACGCTTGCCGAGCTCGCCCGGCTCGCGACCGGTTGACCGCCGCCGGCGCGCTCGGTGGCGCCTCGGACCACGGCACGACCAAGGCGCTCTACGCCCGCGACCCCGACGGCATCGAGTTCGAGGTGTCCTGGCTGGTCCCGGCCGACCGGCTGAGCAAGGACGACAGCGACGAGCCGCGGATCGGGCCGCTCGACCTGGACGCCGAGAACGCCCGCTACGGGGCCGACACGGCGGGCGGCGTCGGCGTCTCGCACGCCGCCCCAGCGGCCTGACGCCCGCTGCCGTGGCTCACCGACTCGGTCGAACATCTCGACGCGCTGCTGTCCCGGATCGCCGCCGCCGGGGCGACGGGTGCCACCGTGCTGCCCCTGCACCTCCGGACGGGCGCCCGGGAGTGGACCTTCGGTTGGCTGGCCCGGGAGCGGCCCGACCTCGTCGAGCGCTACCAGGCGCTCTACGGCCGCGGCGCCTACGTGCCGGGCTGGTACGCCCGCCGGTTGGCCGGCCGGGTCCGGCCGCTGCTGGCAGCGCACGGACTCGACCACGCCCCGAGCAGCCACCCCGGCACCGGCGACCGTGCTGAGGTGTCCGAAGCGGCCGCCATGGAGGCGCCCGCACCGCTCCCCCTGTTCGGGTAGCCGGGCTTCACGCCGCGCATGCTCGCCGGATCGCGTCGATGTGCCGCGCGTCGGTGCCGCAGCACCCGCCGAGCACCGACAGCTGCGGGAAGTCGGCGCGTAGCGCGGCGTACCGGGCGGCCAGGTCGACCGGGTCGCCGTCGTCGAGCTCCTCTGCTGCGTCCAGCTCGGCGTGACTCATGGTGGACGCGTTGGCGCGCAGACCGCGCCACCGCTGCTGCCAGCCGGTGCCCGCGTGCACAGCCGCGTCGAGATGGGTGGGGTGTGCGCAGTTGACCATGTAGTACGCCGCCCCGGCAGCGGTCTCGTCGTCCACCGTGCGCACGGCGTCCTCGAGCGTCTCGCCCGAAGGCAGCCGCCCGTCGGTCTCGACGGTGAACGCGATGACGACCGGCATGCCGTGCGCGGCGGCTGCTCGGACCACGCCGATCGCCTCGCCGGTGTGAGTCATGGTGAGGGCCGAGACGAGTGGCGGTATCGGTGCGGCTGAACGTCTCAATCTGGGTGGCGTGGTAGTCCTTGGCCGCCGCGGGAGTCAGCAGCACATCCGGGTCGTATCCGTCACCGCGTGGCCCGATGCAGCCGCTCACGACGATGGGCGGGCCGGCCTGGTCGTACTCGTCGCGGAGCCCGACCAGCAGGTCGACCGCCTCCCGGTTCGCCGCATCGAGCCCGGCCGGTGAGTAACCCTGCCGCGCCGCCCAGTCCTGGCTGGCTCGCCAGGTCGGCGTCTCCAGCACGATCCCGAGGCCGGCCTTGTGCGCGATGTTCACGTACGGCCGGAAGTACCGCCGCAACGCGTCCCGTCCGGAGTCGTCGCGGAGCAGCACGAAGGCGGCGAAGTCCGGCAGGTCGAGACCGTCGTGGAAGATCAGCGAGGTCTCGATGCCGCCGTCGGTGAGGAAGACGTCGTCGCCCAGCTGTGGCAGCCGGTCACGGTGCCTTGCCATGGTTCCCTCCCCAGGGCCGTGCGGTCCTCCCGGGCTGCGCAGCATGCTGGCCAAGGCCCGACGAGGCGTCAACCCACGGGCGGTGGTAGAGGGCGCGCACCCGATCCGAGGAGCCGATGTCGACCGAGACCTGCAGCCACGTGGTCGTCGGTGCGGGGGCCCTGGGCAGCGCGGCGGCGTACCGGCTGGCCCGGCAGGGTGCCGAGCGGGTGGTCGTCCTCGAGCAGTACGAGATCGGCCACTCCCACGGCGCCTCCGAGGACCACTCGCGGATCATCCGGCACGCCTACCACTCGCCGGTCTACTCGGGCTGACGCCGGCGGCGTACGCGGCCTGGGCCGAGATCGAGGACCAGACCGGACTGCGCCTGGTCACCCGCACCGGCGGGCTCGACCTGGCCATCGCTGGCACGCCGGGAGCCGTCGAGGTCGACGCCTACCGCGCTCCCTCGAGCCGATCGGGGTGGCCTCCGAGGACCTGGATGCCGACGCGATCCGGTGCCGCTGGCCGCAATGGCAGGTGCCGGACGACACCGTCGGCCTCTACCAGGAGGACGGCGGCATCCTGGACATCCGCCGCGCCACCGCCGCGCACCTGGCGCTGGCCCGCCAGCTGGGACTGGACTTACGACCCGGCACCGCGGTGACCGGCCTCGAGCCGTCTGCGGGCGGCGTCACGGTCCGCACCGACCGCGGCGACATCGAGGCCGGCGCGGTGGTGCTCTGCGCCGCGTCGTGGACGGGGTCGCTGCTGGCCCCGCTCGGCGTCGACTGGCCGCTCACGCTGTCGGAGGAGCAGGTCAGGTACTTCGCCACCCCGCACCTGCGCGAGTTCGCCCCCGACCGGTTCCCGATGTGGATCTGGCACGGCGAGGCGGTGCACTACGGCTTCCCGGTGTACGGCGAGGTCGCGGTCAAGATCTCGCAGGACATGCGCGGCAACTACGTCACCCAAGAGGGCCGGACGACACCCCCGACCCCGCGGTGACGGAGTCGTACGCCGCGTTCCTGCGCGAGCGGTTGCCGCGGCGGTCGGGCCCGAGCTGTACAGCAAGACCTGCGTCTACGACCTCACTCCCGACCGCGACTTCGTCGTCGACCTGGTGCCGGGCCACCCGCAGATCGCGGTGGCATCGGCTGCGGGCACGCGGGCAAGTTCGCCGGTCTGCTCGGCCGGGTCCTCGCCGATCTGTCGCTGACGGGCAGCACCGACGTCGCGATCGACGCGTTCCGGGCCGACCGACCCGCGCTGACCGATCCCGACTTCGTGCCGGACCTGTCGATCGGTTGATGCCTGCGGGTGGGTCCGAGTTCGGGGCAATTCGCCGCGGTGGCTACTCGCTCGACCGCTCCGCCGCCGAGGTTTAACCTCAGGTCCAGAAGGTGAATGAACGGGGGCACCTGTGTCAGGCATCGTGAAGCGGGTCGGTGCGCTTGTTCCGCTGTCATTGCTGCTGGCCAGCGTGGGAACGTCGACGGCTGCATCGGGCGGCAGCACGAATCATCGCGAAACCTTGGATGCCGGGCTCCGCGAGTACGCGCTGGTCGGGGTGACTCCGAACGACGAAGGGGCGTCGGCGGCGACCTACGCTGCTGATCTTTCGGGTGCGGACGGTTCGTGGTCTATCAGTCTGCCGCGGATGAACTCGTGGATGGCGACGCCAACGGACAGCAGGACGTCTTCCGCCTGGACCGAGTCACCGGTCGGACGACCTTGATCTCCACCACGCCCGATGGCGAATCGGGCAACCGCCCTAGCCAAGACCCCCGTGTCGGCCAACGGTCGCTGGGTCGCATTCATCTCCCGCGCATCCAACCTCGTCCGCGGCGACACCAACGGTGAGTGGGACGTCTTCGTGCGCGATGCCAGGAAGGAGAGCACGCGCCGGGTGTCGGTGAGCCGCACGGGCCGTCAGGCGAACGACGGCAGCTCGCTCTCCAGCATCTCGGGCCAACGGACGGTTCGTGGGCTTCACCTCAGCAGCGACGAACCTCGTGCGCGATGACGACAACGGGATCTTTGACCCCTTCTACCGGGACCGGCAGGAGCAGACCACCCACCGCGTCATCGAGCCAGCCGACTACCGGGGTGGGTCGGGGCTCTTCTTGTCGAGCAATGGCCGGTACATCGCCTGGTACGCGGAGGATCCGTCCGACGGCAGCGGGCCAGTCACGGTCCGGGACAGACGAGCACACGAGACGACGACCCTCAGTGACGGGCAGCCGTTAGTCATGACCCCCAACGGGAGCCGGGTGATGTACCGGGAGTCCGGTCAGCGGGACCTTCGGATTGCACGTCTTCAACACGCGATCGGGACAGGTCACAAGGGTCCCGGCAGGGCGCGATGCGCTCGGAGGCTAAGCGCCGATGCACAGTTCCTCACCGTGGTGACCGATCGTCCGCTCGTCACAGGCGACACCGCCACGGACTACGACGCCTACCTGCGCGACCGCATTGCGCGGGACTGGACGGCACTCAGCCCACTTGAGGTGCAGACCGGCGGGGTCGGGCTATCGGCCGCGGCAATTTGCAACGTTCACCACCGATGCTGCGCTGGCCGCGAACGACACCAACGGCGTGACGGACGTGTACCTGACACGCACCGACACGGGCGGTCCATGTCCATGACAAGAACGCAGCATCGCAATCGCAGACTGACGTAGCCGATTGCCGCCAACCACGATCGTCCATGGCACGGCAGCCCGCGGTTGTCGGTGCGACGATCATCTGCTGATGGCCCCTTGGAGCTTGGTAACTCAGGTCCTCAGCGTCTGAGGTGGAGGGTGTTGGTGCGGGGTGTGCGATCGGGGTCGACCCAGGCGGGTGGGATGAACTCGGGCCGTCTGTTCGCGGCCCAGTCGGACGGTCCATTCGGCGCGGTGGATCACGACGTGGTGGGCGTGGCAGAGCAGCACCCCGTTGTCGAGGGACGTCGATCCGCCGAACAGCCAGTGGACGATGTGGTGCACGTTGCACCAGGCCGGCGGGCGATCACATCCGGGGAAAGCACAACCGCGGTCTCTGATCTTGACGGCGCGGCGGAGCTCTTTGGTGAAGACCCGGATCGCCCGGCCCACATCGAGCGGCACTCCGTTGCTGTTGAGCAGGACGGGGATGATCGTGGCGTCGCAGGCGAGGCGGCGGATGTCGGCGGCCGAGATCGGGGTGCCGGTGTCCAAGGTGCCGAGCCCGAGAGGCCGCTTGAGCAGCTGGTCGTGATCGATGGTGATGGCGATGTGGGCGGGGAACCCGAAGCTGGTCGGTGTCTCCGGGGCGGCCAGGGTGCGTCGGCAGATCTCCACCAGCGCATCAGCCTGCCGTTGCCCGGCAGTCCTGGTGCCGGCACCGCCGTGCTGATCGTGGTCGGGTGCGGGCAGCCCACCGGGCCTCGCGAAGGGTTCCAGCGCGGCCGACACGGTGGCCCAGGCTTCGGGGTCGAGCTCGCCGGCCAACCTGATCCGGCCGCGGTGGTCGACCCGGGCGGACAGGCTGTTCGTGCGGTTCTGGTCACGTGCCACGGCCTTGGCCAGGGCTTCGGCCTCAGCCTGCTCGGCCACGTCGGGTGCCAGGTAGGTGAGCAGGTGGGGCGCCGTGCCGGGACAGCACCTGCGCGTTGTGGTCAGCCGCCCACTCCAACATGAGCTGCTCACCGCGGCCGATCACCTCGGCTCCGAGCTCGAGGCGGGGAGTGTGCCGATGGCGGTGGCGATCACCCGGGCCTGGTCGGCGTCGATGTCACCGGCCGCGAACGCCGCCCCGGTCGCCTCCACACCCGCCACCGGCGAGTTGTTCGCCGAGCTTTGACCGCCTGGGTGACCCGGGCCCGGCGGGCGGTGGAGCAGGTCAGGCGGCCCAGGCGGTGGTCGAGGTGGCGCCGACGGTGGTGGCCAGGTCCCGGCGAGAGGCTTCGGCCAGCGCGGCGTCCTGGATGGCCTCGGCCCGGCGGATCACGTTCTCCGCGGCCGCGAGCACACCGGCAACCTCGTCATCGGAGGCCGACCACAAGGTCAACGACCCCGGGCGACCACCTCGTCCAACCGTTGCCCGAACCGCGCGCACAACTCCGCCACCGGGTGGCAGGTCGTCGTGGTGGGCTGGTCGCTCATGGGACAAACCTAGACGCCACCACCGACAGTCCCTCGACCGAGAATCCCCTTATCCACAAGGGGAATGAGGTGCCTAGCTAGTTCCCTCAGCAGTGGACGTTACGCGCCGATCATTCCCAAGGGAAGTGGGGCGGGTTCCTAGACTGGGCGGGCGATGTCCTCTCCCCCGCCGACGGTGGCCGACCTGCGCGCCCGGCTGCCCCACCTGACGCTCGTCGACGAGCACCGGATCGGGCGGCGGCTGGAGGGCCTGCGCCGGCAGCGGAACCCGGGCAAGCGCACGCGGGCGCTGGAGCGCCTGGCCGGCGATGTCGAGGCCGCCGAGCGGCGGATGGCGCGGCGAGCGGCGTTCGAGCCGCACCTCGACTACCCGGACGCAGCTGCCGGTCAGCCAGGCGCACGACGAGATCGTGGCCGCGCTGCGTGACCACCAGGTCGTGGTGCTCGCAGGCGAGACCGGCAGCGGCAAGACCACCCAGCTGCCGAAGATGCTGCTCGAGCTGGGCCGGGGCCGCCGCGGCATGGTGGGCCACACCCAGCCCCGGCGGATCGCCGCGCGCAGCGTCGCCGAGCGGCTCGCCGAGGAGATGGGCACCGAGGTCGGCGCGACCGTCGGCTACGCGGTCCGCTTCACCGATCAGGTGGGCGCCGACACGATGGTCAAGCTGATGACCGACGGCCTGCTGGTGGCCGAGATCCAGCGCGACCCGCTGCTGCTCGGCTACGACGCGATCGTCGTCGACGAGGCGCACGAGCGCAGCCTCACCATCGACTTCGTCCTCGGCTACCTGCGGCGACTGCTTCCCCGCCGACCCGACCTGCAGGTGGTGGTCACGTCGGCGACCATCGACCCGGATCGGTTCGCCGCGCACTTCGGCGGCGCCCCGGTGCTCGAGGTGTCCGGTCGCACGTACCCGGTCGAGGTGCGCTACCGACCCGACGACGACCCCGACGCCGACCCGGTCCAGGCGCTCTGTGTCGCCGTCGACGAGGTCTGCGCCGAGGGGCCCGGCGACGTGCTCGTCTTCCTGTCCGGCGAGCGCGAGATCCGCGACGCCGCCGACGCGCTCCGCGACCACACCTCGGGCCAGCGCCGGCCGCCGGAGATCCTGCCGCTGTACGGACGGCTGTCGGCGGCGCGAGCAGCACAAGACCTTCGCCTCCCACGGCGAACGCCGGGTCGTGCTGGCGACCAACGTCGCGGAGACGTCGCTGACGGTCCCCGGCATCCGGTACGTCGTCGACACCGGCAAGGCACGGATCAGCCGCTACAGCCAGCGGCTCAAGGTGCAGCGGCTGCCGATCGAGAAGGTGTCGGCGGCGTCCGCCGACCAGCGCTCCGGCCGGTGGAGGCGCACGGCCGACGGGGTGGCGATCCGGCTCTACTCCGAGGACGACTACGAGAGCCGGCCGCGCTACACCGAGCCCGAGATCCTGCGCACCAACCTGGCCTCGGTGGTGCTGCAGATGGCCGCACTCGGACTCGGCAAGACTTCGCCGACTTCCCGTTCGTCGACCCACCTGACTCGCGGGCGATCCGCGACGGCGTGCAGCTGCTGGAGGAGCTGGCCGCCCTCACGCCGCACACCGCGGACGCCAGCACGCCCGCCGAGCGACTGACCGAGGTGGGCAGACGGCTGGCGCGGCTCCCGCTCGACCCGCGGCTCGGCCGGATGGTGCTCGAGGCGGAGCGGCTCGGGTGCGTGCGCGAGGTGGTCGTCATCGCCGCCGCGCTGTCAATCCAGAACGCCTGGGAGCGTCCGGCCGACAAGCAGTCGCAAGCCGACCAGTCGCACGCCCGGTTCCGCGATCCGAGCTGGGACCTGATGGCGTACCTGCGACTGTGGCAGTACCTGCGCGCCGAGCAGCAGGCCCGCAGCGGCTCCGCGTTCCGCCGGATGTGCCGGCAGGAATTCCTGCACTACCTGCGGGTGCGCGAGTGGCAGGACATGGTCGCGCAGCTGCGCCGGCTGTTGGGCGACCTGGGCATCGAGACCTCGAGCCGTCCCGACGACCCGGACGCCGTCGACCAGGCGCTGCTGTGGGGGACTTGCCCTCGCACGTCGGCGTCCGCCAGCAGGAGACCCGCGACTACCTCGGCGCCCGGGGCGCCCGGTTCGCCATCTTCCCCGGCTCGGGGCTGTCCGGGTCGCGCCAAGAATGGTGATGGCCGGCGAGTTCGTCGAGACCTCACGGCTGTGGGGCCGCGACGTCAGCCGGATCGACCCCGCCTGGATCGAGCCGCTCGCCGAGCACCTGGTCAAGCGCTCGTACGCGGAGCCGCACTGGGAGCGCAAGCGCGGCGGCGCGGTCGCGCTGGAGACGGTGACGCTGTACGGGATCCCGGTGGTCACCGGCCGACGCATGCAGTTCCTCGACCGGGTCGATTCGGCACTGGCCCGCGAGCTGTTCATCCGGCACGCCCTGGTCGAGGGCGACTGGGACACCCGGGCGACCTTCTTCCACGCCAACCGCAGGCTGCTGGCCGACGTCGCCGACCTGGAAGAGCGGACTCGCCGCCGCGACATCGTGGTCGACGAGGAGACCCTGGTCGACTTCTACGACGCCCGGATCCCCGCCGACGTGGTCTCGGCCCGGCACTTCGAGTCCTGGTGGAAGAAGGCCGGCCGCGAGCAGCCGGACCTGCTGACCTTCGACCGTGACCTGCTGGTGCGCGACGAGGCCGACGCCGTCCCCACGGCGTGGTCCAGCGCCTACCCCGACGAGTGGCGGGTCGGGGACGCGACAGCCACCGCTCTCGTACGTCTTCGAGCCGGGCGACGCCCAGGACGGGGTCACCGTCGACGTGCCGCTGTCGCTGCTGCACCACCTGCGGGCCGAGGACTTCGCCTGGCAGGTGCCGGGGCTGCGGCTCGATCTCGTGACCGAGCTGATCCGGTCGCTGCCGAAACCACTACGCCGCCAGCTGGTGCCGGCCCCGGATCACGCCGCCCGAGTGGTCGAGACGCTGCAGCCCGGTGAGGCCGGGCTGTTGCCCGCGCTGGCGTACCGACTGCTGCGCGACCCGGGCGTCCAGGTGTCGCCCGACGACTTCGACGTGAGCCGGCTCCGCCCACCTGCGGCTGACGTTCCGGGTGGTCGACGACGACGGCCGCGAGGTCGCGATCGGCAAGGACCTCCCCGATCTGCAACGCCGGTTGCGCGAGCAGCTGCGCGCCACGCTCACCGACGCCGCCGGCGGGCTGGAGCGCACCGGGCTCACCGACTGGCCGGCTGACCTGCCCGACGGAGCGCTGCCGCGCGTCGTGTCGACGAGCCGCGCGGGGCACACGGTCACGGGGCATCCGGCCCTGCACGACGACGGCGCCACCGTGTCGGTGCGGGTCTACGAGTCCGAGCAGGCGCAGGCGGTAGCCATGCGCGCCGGGACCGTCCGGCTGCTGCGACTCACGACCGTGTCGCCGGCGGCCGCCGTGGTACTGGGACTCGACAACCGCACCAAGCTGACGCTGGGCCACAACCCGTACGAGTCGGTGCCGGCCTTGCTCGACGACTGCGCCGACTGCGCCGCCGACCACCTGGTGGCGCATCCGGTGGCCCGGCCTGGGACGCAGTGGGGTTCGCCGCGCTGCGCGAGCGGGTGCGCGCCGACCTGGTGCCCGCGACCGAGCAGGTCGTCGGGTTGGTCCAGCGGGTGCTGACCGAGGAGCACGAGGCTCGGACCCGACTCGCAGAGGTCGCCGCACCGTCGCTCGCCGCTGCCCGCGACGACGTCGAGATGCAGCTCGACGAGCTCGTCGGCGCGGGGTTCGTGAGCGCCGTCGGGTGGGACCGGCTGCCCGACCTGGTCCGCTACCTCGCCGGCGTCAGCAGCGGCTCGACCGGATGGCCGACGACCCGCGACGCGACCTGGCCCGGCTGGACGAGGTCCTGGGGGTCGTCGAGGCGTACGAGAAGGTGCGCGACGCGTTGCCGGAGGGCGCACGGTCCCGGCCGGCCTACGACGCTCGGTGGTTGATCGAGGAGCTGCGACTCGGCCTGTTCGCACCCAGCGTGCGTACCGCCGACCGGCGTCGGTCAAGCGGGCTCGCCGCGCGCTGGATGCGGTCTGACCGGTTGCGCGACCGCCGGGCGTGCGCTCAGCGGGTGCCGAGCAGGTCGATGACGAAGATCAGCGTCTTGCCGGACAGCCGGTGCCCGCCGCCGGCCGGGCCGTAGGCCAGCTCGGGCGGCACCACCAGCCGCCGACGCCCGCCGACCCGCATGCCCGGGATGCCCTGCTGCCAGCCGGGGATCAGCTGGGCCAGCGGGGAAGTCGACCGGCTGGCCGCGGTCCCAGGAGGCGTCGAACTGCTCGCCGGTGTCGAACTCCCACCGACGTAGTGCACCTTCACCGTCGCACCGGGCGCAGCCTCGTCTCCCTCACCGGTGACCACGTCGCTGACCTCGAGCTCGGTCGGCGGCTCGCCACCGGGGAAGTCGACCTCGGGCTTGTCGTCCATCGCAGGGCTCATGTCCCCATCCAACCCCAGCGGTTGCGACTCGGCGGCGGCCGGTCCGGGAACGGCCGTCTCGGTGGTGAGCTCACCGTGCGCCGCAGCGCGACCTCGCGGATGAACAGCGCCGCGACGAAGGCCATGGCAGCCGAGGCTGCGCCCACCAGGACGTTGGCCGGTCGCGTCGCCGTACGACGCCTGGACGACCTGAGCCACCTGCGGCGGCAGCGAGCCGATGTCGAGTGCCGACGATGGCCGCTGGACAGGGAGTCGGCCGGGATCCCCTGTGCCGCAGACCGTCTACGGTGAGCTGCGCACCCGGTTGGCCAGGACCGCGCCTAGCACCAAGACCCGACCGCGCCGCCGAGGATGGGGAAGAACGCCACCGGGGGCGCTGGACGCGCCGACCTCGGAGACGTCGACGGTGTTCTGGACAGCGAGCACCAGGTTCTGCAGCAGCATTCCCATGCCGAGGCCGACCAGCGCCATGAACACGTTACGTCCACAGAGGCGTGATGTGGTCGATGGTGGACAGGCTGAGCATGCCCGCGGTGAGCAGGACCGTGCCGGAGAGCAGGAAGACCTTCCAGCGCCCGGTGCGGGTGATGATCTGCCCGACCCGGTGGTGCCGATCAGGCTGCCCACCATCAGCGGGATGGAGAGCAGACCGGCGTTGGTCGGGCTGTAGCCGCGCGCCACCTGGAAGTACTGGCCGAGGAAGCCAGCGCCCCGCATCGCGATCCCGACGCCGACGCTGGCGACGATCGCCAGCGACGTCGTGCGGGTTTGCAGCACCCGCAGCGGGAGCAGCGGCTCGGGGTGCCGCGACTCGACGAGCACGAGGAGCCCGGCGAGCACCAGGGTCGTCGCGAGCAACAGCGCCGTCTCCCAGCCCACCCAGGAGAAGCTGGAGCCGGCGAACGACACCAGATCATCGGCAGCGAGGCGGCGGCCGCGATCAGCAGCGCTCCCCCGCCGTCCAGCCGCACCCGGCGGCGGACGGTCACCCGGTGCAGGTAGCGCTGCAGCAGCAGCAGGCTGGCCACGGCCAGCGGGACGCCAACGTAGAAGCACCAGCGCCAGCCGAGCCACGGGGTGTCGACGATGATGCCGCCCATCAGCGGTCCGCTGACGGTGGCGACCGCCATCACCACACCGATGTAGCCGCTGTACGACCCCGGTCCCGCGGCGGAGTCATCGAGGCGATGATCGATTGGGCGTCGGCATCAGGCCGCCGACGCCGATGCCCTGCACGACGCGCGTTGCGATCAGCGTCGGCACGTCCTGCGCCGCACCGGCGATGACCGAACCGATCACGGAGTGACGATCGCGGTCTGGACGAGCAGCTTCTTGCTGTAGGGTCGGCCAGCTTGCCCCACACCGGCGTGCTCACGGTCATCGCGAGCAGCGAGGCCGTGACGATCCAGGTGTCGCGTCTGGCTGCCCTGCAGGTCGGCGATGATCGTCGGCAGCGCGTTGCTGACGAGGTGGCTCAGGATCGCGGTGAAGAGCGCGGCGAGCAGGCCGACCAGCACTTCGAGGATCTCGCGGTGGGTCATCGGGGCGTCGGGGCCCTTGGCCCGGTGACGCCGGTCGCTCGGTGCCCTGGGCGACGACGGACGTGGTGCAGCGTTCCTCGGTTCATGGGTGCGGAGCTAGCGACCGATGGTTGCTCTCTGCAATGTTATGGAGGATGGGTGCAGAAGGCAACTTTCGCTGACGAGACGTCGCTCACGCCCGCGTTCGACGAGGCGCGGCTACTCCAGGTCGGTGTTGCGCCGGTCCAGCAGCCGCACCAGGGTGCGGAGGTCGCCCTCGTCCACCGGTCGAGAACATTCGCCAGCTTCGCCGTCGCTCGTCCCGGACCCGCTGCAGGCGGCGAGCTCCCTCCCGGCCGACCCGCACCTCCCGGGCTCGGGCGTTGGTGGGGTCGGCGACCCGCTCGACCAGCCCCGCGACTCCAGCTGGGCGAGCCCGCGCTGAGCGTGGACTTGTGCAGCCCGAGCCGTGCCCGCGAGGTCGGCTGCGCGCACCGCCTTGCCGTCCTCGCCGGTCGTGGCGTCGCGCACGGCCAGCAGCAGGGTGTAGCCGGAGACGTCGATGTCGGGGTGGATCCGCGCCGCGTACGCCGAGAGGGCCAGCCGGCCGCGCCGCAGCAGCCGGGCGAGCTCTTGCTCGACCTCGAGCTGCGCGGCGGGCCCGGAGCGGCTGCGCGCTGGCGTCACAGCCGCCATCGTGCCGTACCGGCGTGGCCCGCGGGTGCCGATGCGCGTGTCGGTCCCTACCGGGTCGGGTCCATGCCTGACCGACCGGACAGCGACCGCCAGGCCTACGTCGTCGAGACCCTCGAGGACGCGTTCTCGGAGCTGATGGAGAGGTCGCCGGACGCCTTCCGCACGAAGTACCGCAAGATGGCGGCCGACCCGTTCGCCTTCTACCGGGGCAGCGCCTGCCTGTTCTACCGCGACCTCGCCGACGCCGACGACCCGTGGGTCGACGAGCGCACGTCACGGGTCTGGGTGCACGGCGACCTGCACGCGGAGAACTTCGGCACGTACCTGAACTCCGACGGCCGGCTGGTCTTCGACGTCAACGACTTCGACGAGGCCTACCTCGGGCACTACACCTGGGACCTGGTGCGGTTCGTCGCCAGCTTGTCGCTGCTGGGCCGGCGCAAGGCCTTCCCCGAGGACACCGTCCGCGACCTCGCGACGACCTACCTGCGGGCGTACGTCGACCAGGTGCACGCGTACGTCGAGTCGGCCGACGACGACGACTTCGCGCTGCGCCTGGACAACACCGAGGGCCCGGTGCACGAGGTGCTCATCCAGGCGCGGCTCGCCTCGCGCACCGGCCTGCTCGACAAGCTCACCGTGCTGGACGGGGCGGAGCGGTCGTTCCGCAATGCGCCCGGGGTGAAACGTCTGGACGACGACGAGCACAAGCAGGTCCTGGCGGCGTTCGAGGCGTACCTCGACACCATCCCGGAGGACAAGCTGCTCGACCGCGACCTGTTCTACCAGGTGAAGGACGTGGTCGGCCGGGCCGGATTCGGCATCGGTAGCGCTGGTCTGACCGCCTACAACGTGCTGGTCGAGGGCAGCAACCAGGCGTTGGAGAACGACGTGGTTCTGAGCATGAAGCAGGGCAACGTGCCGGCGATCAGCCGCTACGTGCACGACAAGCAGGCGGAGGAGTACTTCGACCACGCAGGCCACCGCACGGTCGTCTCCCAGCGCGCACTGCAGCGGCACACCGACCCGTTCCTCGGCTGGACCGAGCTGCACAACACCGGCTACGTCGTCTCCGAGCTCTCGCCGTACGAGTTCGACCTCGACTGGGACGAGCTGACCGAGCCCGACCAGGTCGAGCCGGTCCTGCGCGATCTCGGCCGGGCGACCGCGAAGGTGCACTGCGCGTCCGACGAGGACAGCGACGAGGACCTCGTCGAGTTCCAGATCGAGGAGGCCGTCGCCGCCGCCCTCGACGGCGACCAGGACGGCTTCGTCACCGACCTGGTCGACCGCGGGTTCGACTACGCCGAGCGCGCACGCGCCGACCACGAGCAGTTCGTCGACGCGTTCCGTGAGGGCCGGGTGGGCGGGATCTCCGCCACCTAGCCGGTCGCTGGCCGGTCTCGGTCAGCCGAAGTGGTCGGGGTCCGGTCCGGTGCGGTTGCCCGCGTCCAGCCCGGTGATGCTCGCCATGTCGGCGTCGGAGAGCTCGACGTCGAAGACGTCGAAGTTCTCCTCGATCCGCGAGGGCGTCACCGACTTGGGGAACACGATGTTGCCCAGCTGCAGGTGCCAGCGGATGATCACCTGCGCGGGCGTCTTGCCCACCCGCTCGGCGATCTCACCGATGGTCGCGTTGTCCAGCTCGGCGCCCTGCGCGATCGGCGCCCACGCCTCGGTGGCGATGCCCATCTGCGCGTGCACCTCACGCAGCTCGGCCTGGCCGAACGTCGGGTGCAGCTCGACCTGGTTCACGGCGGGCAGCACGGTGCACTCGGCCTGCAGCCGGCGAAGGTGGTTGGGCTGGAAGTTCGAGACCCCGATGGCGCGTGCCCGGCCGTCGGCGTACAGCTTCTCCATCATCTGCCAGGACTCGACGTACAGGTCCTTGCCCGGCTGCGGCCAGTGGATGAGGTAGAGGTCGACGTAGTCCATCCCGAGCAGCTCGAGGCTCTTCTCGAAGGCGGCCGTGGCCGCTCTCCGCACCCTGGTCGGGGTTGCCGAGCTTGGTGGTGACGAACACGTCCTCGCGGGCGAGGCCGGAGTCGCGGATCGCCTGGCCCACGCCCTCCTCGTTGTTGTACAGCGCGGCGGTGTCGATGTGCCGGTAGCCGACGTCGAGGGCCTTGGCCACGACCTCGGCGGTGTCCTCCGGCGGCACCTGGAACACCCCGAAGCCCAGCTGCGGGATCGTCGAGCCGTTGTTCAGGTCGATCGTGGGGACAGAGGTAGTCGTATCGGTCATGGCCACCACCGTACGGAGGTCCCGGATAGGTTGCGCGCCGTGGACGCCTCGCGAGCAGCCGTGCGTCCCACCCGCCGCACGCTGCTGCTGCTCGCCGCGGCGGGAGTGGCGGCAGGAGCCACCGCCACGGTCGTGCGCGCCGGCTCGTCGGAGGCACCAGCCGGGGTTCCAGTGTCCGCGCCCCGGGTCCCCCGCAGTGACCTGCCGCACCTGCGCACGTGGATGGCGTGGCCCGCGAGCTCGGCGGTGTGGGGACGGTTGCTGCCCGGCGTCCAGGCCGACATCGCACGGGTCGCCCGGACGATCGCGAGGTACGAGCCGGTCGTGATGTGTTCGCGGCCTGACTCGGTGGCCGACGCACGCCGGTGGTGCGGTCCGTCGGTGCAGGTCACGGGCGAGATACCGGTCGAGGACTGCTGGATGCGGGACAGCGGACCGGTCTTCCGGGTGGACGGCTCCGGCCGCCAGGACGCCGTCGGGCTGAACTTCGACGGCTGGGGCGGCGCCCAGCGCGCCGGCCACGACCGGCTGGTCGCGGCAGGGGTGGCCCGGTGGACCGGGCTGCCGTTCAGCAGGGCCGGTGTCGTGGCCGAGGGCGGGGCCATCGAGACCGACGGTGACGGCACCGTGATGGCCACGGAGAGCAGCCTTGTCGACGCCGACCGCAACCCGGGGGCCACCAGGGAGCAGGTCGAGGCGGCCGTTCTCGCCGCGTACGGCGCGGACACGATGATCTGGCTGCCGGGGATCCGCGACCGAGACATCACCGACGACCACGTGGACGCCACGTCGCGGTTCGTGCGGCCCGGTGTGGTGATGGTCCAGGTGCCGCCGGACAGCCGAACCGACGTCTGGGCGGCGGACGCCCGCCTGCAACGGGAGATCCTCTCCGGATCGGTCGACGCACGCGGACGTCGGTTGCGCGTCGTCCCGGTGGCCGGCCCGACCGTCCTGCCCTCATCGGCACCCGGTTTTCTGGACTCCTACGTCAACTTCCACGCCGTCAACGGCGCGGTCGTCACCGCGGCCTTCGGCGATGCCGAGGCGGACGCGGCGTGCGCCGACGTCCTCGCGGCGGCCTTCCCCGGCCGGGTGGTCGAGCAGATCCGGGTCGACCGCCTGCATGCCGGTGGCGGTGGGATCCACTGCGTCACGGCGGAGCAGCCGGACAGTGCGGCACCCTCGACGGGCGAGACGCCGTCCCGGATAGGTTGCGTCCCGTCGTGGATGTCACGGCGTCGCGGACGCGGCCCTCCGAGTTCGCTCAGCACCTCTTCCCCGGGCTCCCCCGGTGCTACGACCGGCTGGGCCTGCTGCTGTCGTTCGGCCAGGACCGGCGCTGGCGGGCCGCCGATGCTCGACCCGGTGGCGGCCAGTGAGCCCGACACCGTCCTCGACGTGGCGAGCGGAACCGCTGGGCGTGCCCGGCGCTCGCGCCGTCGGGCGCGGGCCCGGTTCGTCGGGGTGGACCTCACCGAGCCGATGCTCCCGGGCCGCTCGGCAACGGCTGCTCCCCGACCGGCGCGACGCCCGGGTACGTCTCGTGGTCGGCCGGGCCGAGCACCTGCCGTTCCCCGACGCGACCTTCGACGGGCTGACGGTGACCTACCTCCTTCGCTACGTGGCGGACCCGGCGGCCACCGTGCGCGAGCTCGCGCGCGTCCTCCGACCCGGTGGGGGATGTCGAGCCTGGACTTCTCGGTCCCGCGAACCCGGTCTGCGCCCGGCCTGGTTCTTCTACACCGGCTGCTGCTCCCGCTGCGGCGGTTCCTGACCGGCGGCCCGGATGGTTCAGGGTCGGGCGGTTCCTCGGCCCATCGATCACCCAGCACTACCAGCGCTACCCGGTCACCTGGCACGTCCAGGCGTGGGAGGCCGCGGGACTTGTCGACGTGCAGGTGCGGCGGATGAGCCTTGGCGGCGGCCTGGTGATGTGGGCACGCAAGGCCACGACCGGCGATGACTGAGGCCGCCTACTACGCCCGGTCCGGGGGCCGGTTCGCCGACTGGTGGACGCTGCTGCACCCGCCGTACACGGTCTGGCACCTGTCGTACGCGGTGATCGGCAGCCTGCCTGGCGCCGACGGTCGACCTGGCCGTCGTCGGTCTCACGGTGCTCGCCTTCCTGCTGGCCATGGGCGTCGGTGCGCACGCGCTCGACGAGCTGCAGGGCCGGCCCCTGCGAACGCGCATCCCCGACGGCGCGCTGTGGGCGGCCGCGGTCGTCAGCGTGCTGGCGGCGGTGGGGATCGGCGCCTGGATGGCGGTGCAGCAGACCCCGTGGCTGTGGCCGCTGGTGGCCCTCGGGCCGGTGCTCGTCGCGGGCTACAACCTGGAGCTCTTCGGGGGTCGGCTGCACACCGACCTCGGCTTCGCGGCGTCCTGGGGCGGCTTCCCGATACTGGTCGGCTATGTGGCACAGGACCCGCCGTGGGACTCCGTGGCGCTCGCCGGTGTGATCGCGGTCGCCGTCGCCGCCACTCTGCTGTCGCTCGCGCAGCGCGCGCTCAGCACGCCGGCCCGGCTGCTGCGCCGGCACTCCCCCGACCTCGACGCGACGGACAAGGCTCGGGCGCTGGCGCCGCTCGAGGCGGCGCTGCGCGCCATGGCATGGGCGCACCCGCTGCTGGCCGCTCGGTCTGCTCGCCGCCCTCGCCTGAGCGCGCTAGCTGGCGAGGACGTAGTCGGGTGGGGGTCTGCCGATCGGTGGCGGGGGTCTGCTGTCGTAGGTGTGGCCGGTCGGGGTGGTGGTCGGTCACGGTGCCGTCGGGCAGGTGTCTGGGTCTGCCAGTCGGGGGCTTGTTTGGCGTAGTTGCACGCCTCGCAGAGCCCTTGGCCGTTGTCGGCACTCGGTGGGCCCGTGGTCGTTCGTCGGGGATGACGTGGTCGGCGTGCCGGATCGGGGCGCCGCACCACGGGGTCCGGCAGATCTGGTCGCGCGGCGATCAGGAACCGGCGCAGCCCGGCCGGGAACTGCCGGCGACCGCGACTCCATCGCGACCAGCTGCCCGGTGGTCGGCTTCGTGACCAGCCGCCGCAGGGTGCCGCGTCCCGACCTGGGCGTGATCGCGAGCCATCGCGCGGCCCAGCCGGCCGGGACCGGGCCGTAGCCGGCCAGCTCGCCGGGCTCGGAGTTGGCGTCCGGATCCTGGTCGAACAAGGCTGGTGTCGGTGATCGTGCACGGCGCACCTCGACCGGCACCTCGTCGGCGGTGGCCTGCCCGGTGACCCGCTCGACCAGCGTGTCGGCCATGACCTGCCCGCGGACCGCGCGCGTCCCCGCCGGCCTTCGCGGCTGTCGGCCGCGCGCGACGAGCGCCGCCTAGGCCGCGACTCCCTGGGCGGCGGGCAGCAGTGCCGGTCAGCCGGCTCATCGTGTCCGGCGCCGGCCGCAGCGTGACCCGGCGGTCCTGTCTCGGCGATGCGCGGCCCGGTTCGTCACCGCGTGCGGGTCCAGCCGGTAGGCGACGCCGCCGGCGCTTCGGCCGCGGTCTCCCGGTCGCCCAAGCGCGTCGAGCGCCACCGGGTCGGGCGCGCGAGCTCGCGCGTCCACCGCGGGCCCGGTCCTCCCTGGCACAGGCACGCGGTCTCCCGGACGACCAGCGTCGCCCGCCACTCCGAGAGCCTGCCCGGCCTCGAGGGCGGCCAGGGTGTGCGGCATCTCGTGCACCAACGCCTCGGCCAACCCCAGATGCCGCGACCCCTTGTACGGGCTGTCCCGGCGCGCCAGGCCGACCTGCGCCCCGATCCCCTTGCCCACGTCGCGAGCCCGGCACACCCTTCGCGCCGCTGCGCGCGCCCGTTGCGTCCGCGGCGAACCCGGCCGTCACCCGCGCCTGCGCCCCCGCACACGCACCCTTCAGCTCCTCCAACGCCCGCACCGTGTCGATCGCCTCGGAGCCGACGAGATCGTCGCTCGGAGCCTCGGCACTCAACGACCGCAGCTGCTCGACCACAGCGCGCACGTCATCAGCCGACATCATCGGCGCCGCCACCCGCTCCCCGTCCATACCCCGAACACTAGAACCCGCCACCGACAGTCCTCGCCGCCAATCCCCTTATCCACAAGGGATCGACCGGAACCGAACGGCTCAGCCGGTCAGCTCGCCGTGCTCGACGCAGCGCGCCCACCAGCCGCGGGGCACCACCTGCACGACCATCCGGCGACGGCAGCGGCCGCACCACCGTGGCGGCTCCAACGTCGCGTGCCGCGTACCCACGCCCTGGTGGTCACCCTCGCCGAGCGCCCGGCCGCACTGGCCGCACCACGGAGCCTCGTCGGGGGCGGTGCTCACAGCGTCTTGCCCAGCTCCTTGACCGGCATCCGCAGGTCGGACAGCAGCGCGAGGTCGTCGGCGGGTTCGCGGCCGAGCGTGGTCAGGTAGTTGCCGACGATGACGGCGTTGATGCCACCCGTGAGACCGTCGCGGGTGCCGAGGTCGCCGAGGGTGATCTCGCGCCGCCGCCGGCGTAGCGCAGGATCGTGCGCGGCATGGCCAGCCGGAAGGCCGCGATCGTGCGCAGCGCATCGGTGCCGTCCATCACCGGCAGCTCACCGAACGGGGTGCGGGGCGGAGGGTTGAGGAAGTTGAGGGGCACCTCGTCCGGCCCGAGGGCGGCCAGCTGGGCGGCCAGCTCGGCGCGCTGCTCGAGGGTCTCCCCCATGCCCACCAGGCCACCGCAGCACAGCTCCATGCCGGCGTCGCGCACCATCCGGCAGGTGTCCACCCGCTCCTCCCAGGAGTGGGTGGTGACGACGTGCGGGAAGTACGAGCGGGCGGCCTCGAGGTTGTGGTTGTAGCGGTGCACCCCGATCGCGGCGAGCTCGTCGACCTGGGGCTGGCTGAGCATGCCCAGCGAGCAGGCGATGTTGATGTCGACGGCCTCGCGGATGGCCGCCACGCCGTCGAGGGACCTGACTCATCAGCCGCTCGTCGGGACCGCGCACCGCGGCGACGATGCAGAACTCGGTCGCACCGGTCGCCGCCGTCTCCCGGGCGGCCTCGACCAGCTCGGGGATGTTGAGCCAGACCGCACGCACCGGTGACTCGAACTGCCCGGACTGGCCTGCAGAAGTGGCAGTCCTCGGGGCAGCCGCCGGTCTTGAGGGACACGATGCCCTCGACCTCGACCTCCGGCCCGCACCATGTCATCCCGCACCCGGTGCGCAAGCTCGGAGCAGCTCGGACACCCGGTCGTCGGGGAGCCGGAGCACCGCGACCAGCTGCTCCTCGGACAGCCCCACGCCGTCGGACCAGCACCTGCTGCCGCGCGATCAACACAGCACGTCGGCAGGGTCCTTGGGACAAGGTCGGCAGCTCGCGGAGGACGCAGCAGTCATGGTCGGCAACCTAGCCGGTGCGCCCGGACGGGCGATGACCACCCGGCGGCGGACTTGTCCCGGTGCGCGAACGACGCAGACTGGACACATGGCCTCTGGACGGCGAGTACGAGCCCAGCACCTCCAAGCAGGTCGCGCGACAGGTGGCCACCCGTTCGAGCGCACCGACGGCGCCCGAGGCCAACACCCTGCGCGGGATGCCGATCGTGGTCGTCACCTCGACGCGGCGCGCGGCCGGCAAGCTCCGCAAGGTGCCGGTGATGCGGGTCGAGCACGAGGGCGAGTACGCCATCGTCGCCTCGATGGGCGGCGCGCCGGGCACCCGGTCTGGTACCACAACCTGCTGGCCGACCCGAAGTCGAGCTGCAGGACGGCGACGGCGGCACGAGATGGTCGTGCGTGAGGTCGAGGGCGACGAGCACGCGCTGTGGTGGGAGCGTGCCGTGGCCGTCTAGCCCGACTACGCCGGCTACCAGCACAGGACCGACCGGGAGATCCCCGTCTTCGTGCTGGCGCCCCGGCACCTGACCGGGTGCGGTTGGGTGGGGCGATTGACGGCTTGCCCCAACCCTTTGCGGTCCCCCAGCCGCGTTACAGGTGACGTGACCACGCCCGGCGGCCCACCCGGTGATCTCGCCGGAGTCGTTCGAGGCGTGGGCGAGCGCCCGCCAGCACGGGCTGCTCCGGGCGGCGTACCTGCTGACCGGAGACCTCGGTCGCGCCGAGGACCTGGTGCAGGAGGCGCTGCTGAAGGTGGCGCTGCGGTGGCGCCGTCTCGGGGGGCCGCGCCCGGACGCGTACGTGCGGGTGATCCTGTACCGCGACCAGGTGTCCTGGTGGCGCCGGCGGCACACCGCCAACCTTCGCCGAACCACCGGACTCAGCAAGTGGTCACCGACCCGGACATGACGGAGCGGCAGCTGATGGTCCGTGCGGCACTGGCTCGGCTGACGCCGAAACAGCGGGCGGTGCTGGTGTTGCGGTACTACGACGACCTCACCGAGCGGCAGACGGCCGAGGTGCTCGGCGTCAGCGTCGGCACGGTGAAGAGCCAGGCGTCGGTGGCTCTCGACCGGCTGCGCACCGGCGCACCGGGGCTGGCGTCGCTGCTGGGCGGGGAGAGCGGACGATGACGGACCGGGCAGTGCACGACCTGCTGGTGGAGGCCGCCGAGCCGGTCCCACATCCCCGACCTGGCCGCCTCGACGTGGGCACGCGCGCGCCGGACCCAGCGGCGGCGACGGGCCGGAGCGGTAGCGATGGCGGCCGTGGCGGCGGCGGTGGTGGTGGTGGGTGTACGGGCGGCCGGGGGCGATATGGCAGGGCGCGGCCAGGACCGGAGGGCGAGCCCGGGACGCCGAGCCACGCGCCGAGCCGGACTTGGCAGCGGACCGGCCCGGAAGGCGTCGACCCTGCCGTCGTGCAGCCGGCCTGGACAGCCGGGCGTTGGGAGACGCTGCCGTGGGCCGACACCGCACTGCCGCGCTCGCTCGACCCCCCCGCCGTGCTGAACGACCCCGGTGGGGCGCTGCCGGGCGGTCTCGGCCGTCGCCGTTGTCCAGCGGCCCGCCGCCCAGGGGTCGACTTTTTACCTGCTCGGCGCGGACAGTGGCTGGCGGGGCAGACCAGGTGGACGTCCGCCCGACCGAGGACGCCGGCGGCTACACCGGGCTGGCCCTCGGCGTCACCGGGCTGTCCCCCGACGGCATGCGCCTGGCGCTCCCGCAGCCGCACGCGCTGCTGGCGTCCACCTCACGGACCTGTCCGTCACCACCCTCGACGTGCCCGGGTTCCCGACCGTCGCTCGGTGGACGCCCGACGGCGGCGGGGTGCTGGTCGGCAGCGAGGAGCGTGCTGCCGGCCGGCTCGTCGACGTCGGCGACGGCTCCTTCGTGCCGGTGCCGTACGCGCCGGACCGGACCGTGTTCACGCCGGACGGGTCGGCCGTCGAGGCCTGGTCGCAGCCGACCGACCTGCCGCCGTACGCGCTCCGCCGGTACGAGCCCACCGCCGACCAGCCCCAGACACAGCCGCTGGCCGTCGATCCCGCACGCTGGCCGGGTGCCGTGGCCTCGGTCTGTCGGCGACGCCGATGTCCTGGCGCTTGCCACGGAGGTCGACCGCTGGTCGCTGCCGCGTGGTCCGGAGGAGTGGCCCGGCCTGGGCGGTATCGACCAGGACACCGCCGAACCGCTCGCGGTGCTGCCGTGGCGGCGCAGCAACCCGATGGCCCGATGACCCCGCTGGGGATGCTGGACGACGACACCGTGCTGGTGCGCTTCGCCGACAAGGTGGTGGCGTGGGACTTCCGCAGCGGGGCCCTCGCCCGGGTCGCCGAGCTCCCCGCAGGGCAGGTCGTCAGCGTCCGCACCGGCTAGCGTCGAGCGGTGACCACTGCCTGGGACGTGCTCGACTGGCGGCGGCGCATGACCGCGCTGTACGCCGACGTCCGGGCGGCGGACGACCCCGCGGAGGGCCATGCGGCATGGGCAGCCGGGCGAGATGACTTGCTGCGTACCCACCCGGCCTCACCGGTTCCCCCCGGGCAGCGGTCTGCCTACGCGGGCGTCGACATGGCGCCGTACGACCCGGCGTACCGCTTCGTGGTCGAGGTCGACCGCGACGTGGACCCGGAGCGGCGCGAGGTGACCACGGGCACAGACGGCGTGGTGCCCCTCGATCGCGCCGGGCCGGTCAGTCTCCGCGGCCTGGGGTCGCTCGACGTCTGGTGGCTGGGGTCGTACGGCGGCGGGTTGTTCGTGCCGGTGCGCGACCGGGCGGCCACCTCGTACGGCGGTGGGCGGTACGTGCTCGACACGGCCAAGGGCGCCGACCTGGGCGGCGACCCGCAGGCGCTCGTGGTCGACCTGGACTTCTGCTACCAGCCGTCCTGCGCCTACGACGAGGCGTGGGCCTGCCCGCTGCCCGGCCCGACCAACACGCTGCCCGTCCCCCCCATGCCGGTGGGGGAACGCTTCCGGGCCTGAGCCCCCGGGCTATCCCCCAGCCGAGCCAGTCCAGCAGGGTCAGCAGGATCGGACCGGCGAACACGACCAGCAGCACCCAGGCGACCAGCTTGTGCGAGCGCCGAGCGGCGCTGAGGGAGCCGGCCAGCGACACCAGGGACCCCTCGACGGTGTTGCGGTCGAGCCCCATCCGCTGGGCGTCCTCGGGGATGCCGTGCACGGCCCAGGCGGTGGCCCGCTGGCCGGTCGGTTCGTCGTCACGCACAGAGGCATCCCCTCCGGGTGCAGGCTACAGACTGCGCGAGAGGCTGTCCGGCATGGACGAGATCAGCATCGGCGCGCAGGGCATCCGGCTGGGGCAGCTGCTCAAGCTGGTCGGGTGGGCCGACACCGGCGGGATGGCCAAGGAGCTGCTCGCGTCCGGCGACGTGACCGTCAACGGCCGGCCGGAGACGCGGCGTGGTGCCAGGCTGAGCCCGGGAGACGTCGTGGCGGCCGTGGGCCGGCAGGTCCGGGTGGTGGCGGACTGACCCGTCCGTTCACGCGGCCAACAGGGCCCACAGGCCGAGGACCACGCCCGCCACGACGACGGCGAAGCTCAGCACGGCGACAGTGGTCGCGCCGCGACGGCCCTCCTCCTGCCCGGCGGCGAGCGCGCGGATCCCGAAGGCGTACAGGGCGACCAGGCCCACGCCGCCGATGAGACTCACCAGCAGCACCTGACCCAGCGCGCTGGCGTCGACGTTTAAGTCGCTCACTGGTTCCTCCGACACACACCCCAGGCTTGTCCTTCCGCTTCCGCCTGCGGGCGACCACGCCACCCTCCTGCGTCCAGGCGTCGTTGACGTTGGTGTGGTCGACCGGCTGAGCGCCTCGACAGCAGGTACAGCCCGGCGAGACCGGCGAGGGCTGCCAGAGCCGAAGCCACCGCGAACCCGCCCATGCCGCCGATCAGGTCGGCGATCTCGTACGCGGCCGCGCCCACCAGCCCCGGCGGCCGGCAGCGTGATCACCCAGGCGATCGCCATCCGGCCGCCACGGCCCAGCGCACCTCGGACTGCTTGCGCCCGACTCCGGCGCCGAGATCGAGCCGGACGCCACGCGCGTGGTCGACAGGGCGTAGCCGATGAAGGTCGAGGCCAGGATGCCCGCGGTCGACGACCCAGCGGCGGCGAAGCCCTGCGGCGGCGTGTGTCACCACCCTTGCCGAGCGTCCGGATGATGCGCCAGCCGCCGAAGTAGGTGCCGAGCCCCATCGCGACGGCGCAGCCGAAGACCACCCAGGGCGGGGCGTCGCTGTACTTCGAGCCGCTGCGATGAGGGCCAGCGTGATGATGCCCATCGTCTTCTGGGCGTCGTTCGTGCCGTGGGCGAGGGACATCAGGGAGGCCGTGGCGATCTGCCCGTAGCGGTAGCCGCGGCTGCGCGGTCCTTGGACCCGGCGGAGGGGATCGGAACGCCGCGACCGTGGCGACGTAGGCCCGCCGGCGACGAGCACGGCGCGGCACGGCGGGGATGGTGACCTTCCCGATGAGCCCGCCCAGTGGACCGCGTCGGGCCGGAGGCCACCACCGTGGCGCCGACGACCCTCCGATCAGCGCGTGCGACGAGCTCGAGGGCAGCCCGAGCAGCCGAGGTCGACGAGTTCCAGCGATGGCGCCCGCCAGCGCCGCGAAGACCACCGTCAGGGTCATCGCCCGCGTGTTGACGATGCCCCTGGCGATCGTCGCCGCCACCGGACCGAAGGAAGGCGCCGACGAAGTTCAGGATCGCCGACAGGACGACCGCCGTCTTCGGCTTCAGCGCGCCGGTCGCGATCGGCGCCGCCATCGAGTTGGCGGCGTCGGGGAAGCCGTTCGTGAAATCGAACGCCAGGCGCTGCGACCACGACGATGGTCAGCATCACGGTGGCGGCGTCCACAGGGGTCCTCTCGCGTGGCCAGGGCGCGAGCGCAGGTGTTCAGGACTGTGCGGTGGTACCCCCGGCGCGCCGACCGGACGGAGGCCCGGTCCGAGCATGGCACGGCGGGTGGCGACACGCGGAGTGGGCCCGGCCCGAGCTCAGCCCTGGCGGGCCTCCCAGGCCTGCTGGAGGACCTCCGGCAGCCACCAGCCCGCCAGGCCGTAGTCGTCGAAGTCGGACACGATCGTGCCGCAGAAGGACATGTCCACGCTGAACGTGCGCCAGGTCGCCGGTCGCGTCCTCCATCTGCACCGCCCACACCGGCTGGCTGAGGTCAGCGCCGCAGTCGACCATGCCGCTCGAGCGGGAGTGGTAGGCGATCCGGATCTGCTCGCCCTGGGCGGGGCTGAGCGCTGGTCGAGCCTTCGAGCGTGGCCTCCGGCTCGCCGATGGTCGGCGCGAACGATCCCGAGTACCGGCAGAGCATCGGTGGTCTCGCGGCGGCAGCGGGATGAGCCAGCCACCCGAGTCCCCCGGCGGATCCTCGCCCCGGCAGCTCGCCGCGGCTCGGTCCGGGCACGGCGGCGGCGGCGCACCCTTGACGACCGGCTCGGTGCTCCGCCTCGCGCTGCGCTCCCATCCGGGCGAGCACGGCACCGAAGACGTCCCGCGCCGTGACCTCGAGCGGGGTGCCCGCGAGCACCGCCCGGGCGCATCCCGACAGGCGCAGGGTCAGCTCACGCACCGTGCCGTCGCCGAAACCGACCTGGAAGAAGAACCGGTCGCCCGCCGGTGGGTCGGGGCAGGGTGCCGGGGTCTCGGCGGACAGCCAGCCGGCCACCAGCTCGTCGACATCGTCGGTCAACACCTCATCGGGCACCTGGGTGCCGGCCGCGTCGAACACCCAGCCCGAGCGGTTGGCACACAGCCGGATCCACTGCGCGTCGGCCTCCGGCAGGTCCGTGCTGAGCTCGTCGCCGGAGCGGCACCCCGCATCGTCGGGGGGCGTCGTCGAGTCCGAGTCCGAGTCCGAGGCCGAGGCCGAGTCCGCGGCGACCGGCCCGGCAGAACCGCCGGTCGTGTCCGGCCCCTGGGCGAGCACCGGCACGATGATTCCGCCCGTGGCCGCAGCGCACGCCGCCACGGAGGCGACCACGACCGCCCGGCGACGACGACGTCCGCGACGCTCGGCGGCGGCGGCCCGGCCTGGAGCGACGGGGCGGCCCCGGCACCGCGGCGGCAAGGTGTTCGCGGAGCCGGCGGGCTCCGTCGTGCTCGTTCATCGGATCTCCTCCTCGTGGACGGTCGGCGAGCACGGTGAGCCCCGCAGCGCGAGCAGGGCCCGGGCGTGGTGCTGCTTGACGGCTCCGAGCGAGCAGCCCAGCAGCCGCGCGGTCTCGACCTCGGTGCGGTCCTCGTAGTAGCGCAGCACCACGACTGCCCGCTGTCTGGCCGGCAGCCGTCCGAGCGCGGCGAGCACGTCGTGGCGTACGGCGCCGGAGTCCGCGTGGCCGTCGTCCGAGTGGTCCGGCAGGTCCTCGGTGCGGGACCTCCCCGCGCCAGCGCCGCCGCCACCACGACGCGTACGTGGTGACGAGGATCCGCCGCACGTACGCCTCGAACGAGCCGTCACCCGTGCTGACCCGTGCGCTGGTGAGGCCACGCCTTGGCCAACGCCGTCTGCACCAGGTCCTCGGCGCGACCGTCGTCACCGGTGAGCAGCCAGGCCGATCGCCACAGGGCACTGCCGCGCGCAGCCACGAACGCCTCGAACGACTCGTCAGCGGCTGCCACGTGTGCCCCCCCCCTCCTCACCGTCTCAACCAGCTGGACCCGGCGAAGGGTTGACAAGACCGGCCCTCAGCATGACGGTCAGGCCGCTGTCCCCCTAAGCCCTAGCGGGCCATTTTGTCGGGACCCGACTGCCCACCCGACCGATCCCGCGCCGCGGTCCTAGCCTGAGGTCTGAGATGGCGACCTCGCCGAGTACGACCGGGCGCACCTGTGGCACCCGTACACGTCGATGACGGCACCCGCCCCACGCGGGTGGTCACCGACGCCCCGGGGGTCCGGCTGCGCCTCGACGACGGCCGCGAGGTGCTCGACGCGATGTCGTCGTGGTGGTGCGCGATCCACGGCTACCGGCACCCCGCGCTCGACGCGGCGGTACGCGACCAGCTCGGCCGGATGGCGCACGTCATGTTCGGCGGTCTGACCCACGAACCGGCGGTGTCGCTGGCCCGCCGGCTGGTCGGGCTGACGCCCGACGGGCTGGAGCACGTGTTCCTCGCCGACTCGGGCTCGGTCGCGGTCGAGGTGGCGCTCAAGATGGCGTTGCAGGCGCAGCGCGGGGCGGTCGGCCGGACGCACCAGGCTGCTCACCGTTCGCGGGGGCTACCACGGCGACACGTTCGGAGCGATGGCCGTGTGCGACCCGGTCGGCGGGATGCACGCGATGTTCACCGGGGTGCTGCCGCAGCACGTCTTCGCCCCGCGACCGCCGGCGCCGGGTGGCGACGTCGCGGCCTGGAGCGACGAGGTCGAGCGGCTGGCTGCGAGCACGCCGACGAGCTGGCCGCGGTCGTGGTGGAGCCGGTGCTGCAGGGAGCCGGCGGCATGCACGTCTACGACCCGGAGTGCCTCCGGGTGCTTCGCGTGATGTGTGGACGAGCACGGCCTGCTGCTGGTGCTGGACGAGATCGCGACCGGCTTCGGCCGCACCGGCACGATGTTCGCCGCCGAACACGCAGACGTCTCCCCGACGTGATGTGCGTCGGCAAGGCGCTGACCGGTGGCTACCTGACGCTGTCCGCCGTCCTCACCACGACCGGCGGGTCGCCCACGACGTCTCGGCCTCGGAGTCGGGCGTGCTCATGCACGGGCCCCCTACATGGGCAATCCCCTGGCCTGCGCCGTCGCCTGCGCCTCGCTCGACCTGCTCACCGGCGCGGACTGGCGCGCCAGGGTGGCGGAGGTCTCGACCGGGCTCGAGGCCGGGCTGCGGCCGCTGGCCGAGCTGCCGGGAGTTGCGGACGTCCGCGTCCTGGGCGCCGTTGGGGTGGTGCAGCTGGACCGTCCCGTCAACGTCGAGCGGGCGACCGTCGCCGCGCTCGAGGCCGGGGTGTGGTTGCGTCCGTTCCGCGACCTCGTCTACACGATGCCGCCCTACGTCACCGATCCGCCGGACGTGGCCACGATGACCGCGGCGGTCGCCGCCGCCGTACGGGGCGAGGTGGCCTGAGTGGGCGCCTTGGACGACTGGCTGGCCGCTGCCGCGTGGGAGCGCCAGCGCCGCGGGCTGGTGCGCTCGCTGCAGGTGCACGACGACCAGCAACTGCTCGACCTCGCAGGCAACGACTACCTCGGGCTCGCCCGCCACCCGCGGGTCGTGGCGGCCGCGGTCGAGGCGGCCCGCGAGCACGGCGCGGGCGCCGGTGCATCCCGGCTGGTGACAGGGACGCTCGAGGTCCACGACCGGCTCGAGCAGCGCCTCGCGCAGGCGTTGGGGCACGAGTCGGCGCTGGTGCTGTCCACCGGCTACCACGCCAACCTGGCCGCTGTCGCCGTGCTCGGGGACGCGAGGACGCTGATCGTGTCCGACGCGCACGTGCACGCGTCGCTGGTCGACGGGTGCCGGCTGGCGCGGGGCGAGGTACGCGTCGTGCCGCACGGTGACGTCGCCGCGGTGGACGCAGCGCTGGCCACTCGTACGCAGCCGCGCGCGCTGGTCGTGTGCGAGTCGGTCTACTCGGTGCTCGGCGACGCCGCCCCGCTGGCCGAGCTCGCGGCCGTGTGCCGGCGCCGCGACGCCACCCTGCTGGTCGACGAGGCCCACGGGCTGGGGGTCGCGGGCGCCGCCGGGCTGGGCCTGGCCGTCGAGCTCGGACTGCGCGGGCCGGGCGTGGTGGTGACGGCGACACTGTCGAAGTCGCTCGGCAGCCAGGGCGGGGCGGTGCTGGCCAGTCGCCCCGTGATCGAGCACCTGGTCAACACCGCTCGCCCCTTCGTCTTCGACACCGGGCTGGCTCCACCGGCCACTGCGGCCGCGCACGCCGCCCTCGAGCTGCTGCTGGATGATCCGGAGCTCGCGACGCGGGTGCGCGCCCGGGCGGCCGAGCTGGCCACCGGGTGCGGCGTGCCGGCGACCGCGGGGGCGATCGTGCCGGTGCCGATGCCCGGACCCGAGGAGGCCGTCGAGGTGCGCCGCCGGGCCCGCGAGGCCGGGGTGCTGGTGGGGGCGTTCCGGCCGCCGTCGGTGCCCGACGGGATGTCCCGGCTGCGGCTCACCGCGAGGGCGACACTCACCGACGCTCAGGTGGCCCGGGCGCTCGAGGTGCTCGACCGGGTGCGCGGCGACGTGCTGCCGCCATGATCCGCTGCACGCTGGTCGCCGGGACCGACACGGGCGTCGGCAAGACGGTGGCGGCGGCGGCGCTGGCGGTGGCCGCCGCGGCCGCCGGTCACCGCACCCTGGTGGTGAAGCCGGTGCAGACGGGGTTGGTCCCGGGCGAGCCCGGCGACGCCGACGAGGTACGGCGGCTGAGCGGCATCGACAGCCACGAGCTGGTCCGGCTGCCGGAGGCGCTGGCGCCGGAGTCGGCGGCGCACCGCTCCGGCGACTCCCTGCCGGCCGTCGACGTACTGGCCGGGCGCACAGCCGGGCTGGTGCGTACCGCCGCCGCCGGCCACGTCCTGGTCGAGGGGTCCGGCGGCGTGGCGGTCCGCCTCGACCCGGCGGGGGGCACCCTGCTCGACCTCGGCCGGGCGCTCGAGTGGCACCTCGACGAATGCACGACAGACGTCGTCCTCGTCGTCCGCCCCGGCCTCGGCACCCTCAACCACACCGAGCTGACGCTCGCCGCGATCGCGCGGGCCGGCCTCGCCGTGCGCGGCCTGGTCATCGGGTGCTGGCCGGCCGAGCCCGGGCCGGCCGATCTCGTCGGCCGCGAGGACCTGCCCCGACTGACCGGGTTGCCACTCCTCGCGCTGCTGCCCGCGGGTGCCGCGACCGTCCCGGTCGCGGAGTTCCGCGACGAGGCCCCGAAATGGTTCGCCACGGCGCCCTGGGGCGGGCCAGACTCCGGCTCATGACCTCACAGATCCGGACGATCACTGTCGACTGCCACGACCCGGGAACGGTGGCGCGGTTCTGGGAGCAGGTGCTCGACTTCGCGGAAGACCCGGACGACCCCAACCTCCCCGAGCACGTCGAGTGGCTGATCCAGTCCGCCGACCGTGCGACCAAGCTGCTGTTCATCCAGGTGCCGGACCCCGAGCTGCCGGGCAAGCGGATCCACCTCGACCTGGTGCCGATCGACAACACTCGCGCCGAGGAGGTCGCCCGGGTGACAGCCCTCGGCGCCACCCAGGTCGCCGACATGGTCAACCCCGACGGCAGCGGCTGGGTGGTGCTGGCCGACCCCGAGGGCAACCTGTTCTGCGTGCTGCGCAGCGACGCCGAGCGCGAGGCGTCGGCCTGAGAGTCACACCCCGTCCGATCAGGCCAGGCCGGACGGAGTCGCCCAGCCCCGTTCGGCGAACACCCGACGGACCGTCTCGCGGACCTCGGCGCGCTGCAGCACGGCAAGCCGGTGCTCGGGCGTCGCCCCGACCAGGATCGCCGCGAGCTCGGGGTCGGCCAGCAGCCACTCCTGCAGGTCGGCCTGCGGCAGCGCCGCCAGCAGCCGGCCGCCCGGACGCAGCACACCGTGCCGGGAGTCGTACAGGCAGAACGTCGCGGGCCGCTCCCCATCGTCCAGCACCAGCTGGTGACGCCCGGGATGCAGCAGCCGGCGCTGGTAGTTCGGCTCGGTCGCGTCGAGGGCCGTCAGCTGGTCGGCGTCGAGGTGCGCCGCGACCACCCGGGTGAGGCTGCCCGTCGAGGCGGCCGGTGCCCACGGCACGTAGCCGGGCACACTCACGTGTGCCGAGTGCGCCACCGTCACGCCGGCCAGCGTGCCGGTGACGAACGGCACCACCGTGTCCGCACCCGCGCGGGCGAGCTTGTCCCGCACCACGTCGGACGAGGCGTTGCTGCCGACGGCGACGACGAGCGTCCGCGCGGCGAGCGGGGTGGCCCGCTCGGCCCGCAGCATCCGATCGAGGTCCGGCCCGCCCGTCCAGGCCCGCAGCCGGTCGCGGACGAGCAGCCCCGCCCGGGCCAACCGCTCGCCGGGATAGTCCAGGGGCTCCACGAACGGCATCCTCGTCCACGCCCGTCCGCGGAGCGGGCCGGTGCCCGCACCCGCTGCCCTCACCCGCCGCCGGCGGTCGCTAACCTGCGCGCGTGGACGAGCTCCCCGGTGGCGGCACCGTGCGCCCCATCACCCGCTGGGGCGAGGCGATCATGCATCGCGTGCTGGAGCCGGTAACGGTGTTCGACGACGGACTGCGGACGCTGGTGGCCGACATGGCCGCGACGATGCACGCGGCAGACGGCGTGGGCCTGGCCGCCAACCAGATCGGCGTCGACCAGGCGGTGTTCGTCTTCGACTGCCCCGACGACGACCACGTACGGCACCGCGGCGTGGTGTGCAACCCGCGGCTGACGCTGCCGGAAGGCAAGGACCGCAACCTCGACGACGCCGACGAGGGGTGCCTGTCCTACCCGGGGGCGTTCGTCTCGTGCCCACGCCCGGACTGGGCCCGGGTCGACGGCCAGGACCACACCGGCGCGCCCGTCACGTACGAGGGCAGCGGGCTGCTCGCCCGGTGTCTGCAGCACGAGACCGATCACCTGTTCGGCACGGTGTTCGGCGACCGGCTGAGCGCCAAGTCGCGCAAGAAGCTCCGGCGTGACCACGAGGAGACCGCCGACGAGTTCCCCGACGACTGGCCCGTCGGCGCGGAGGCCACCACGGGCGGCTCCGAGGACGGTTCCACCTAGCCCGGGCGGGCAGCCCACAGCGCGTACGCCGCCACCGCCGTCGCGGCGGCGACGTTGAGCGAGTCGATGCCGCCTGCCATCGGGATGCGGGCCCGGACATCGGCGGCGTCCTGCCAGCGCCGGCTCAGACCCGGACCCTCGGTCCCCACCAGCAGGGCGGTGCGCGCCGCCGCGGGCACCGTGGACAGGTCGACGGCGTCCGCGCCGGGGGTGAGCGCCACCGTGAGGAAGCCCGCCTCGCGCAGCGCGGGGATGGCCTCCCACCAGTCGTCGACGCGGGTCCACGGCAGCGAGAACACCGTGCCCATCGAGACCTTCACCGCCCGCCGGTACAACGGGTCGGCGCACCGCGGCGACAGCAGCGCGGCCTGCGCGCCGAGTGCCGTCGCCGACCGCAGAACGGACCCGACGTTGGTGTGGTCGACGACATCCTCGAGGACGATCAGGCGGTCCGCTCCCGCGAGCACGTCGGCCACCGACGGCAGCGGTTTGCGGTGCATCGAGGCCAGGGCGCCGCGGTGCACGTGGAAGCCGGTGACCTGCTCGGCGACCGCCTCGTCGACGAGGTAGCACGGCGCCTCCACCGCCTCCATCGCGTCGACCACGTCCGCGAGCTCGGCCTGCCAGCGCTCGGTGAGCAGCAGCGAGCGCGGGACGTAACCGGCGGCGAGCGCGCGGCGCAGCACGGTCGAGCCCTCGGCGATGAACAGTCCGTGCTCGGTTTCCAGCAGTCGCCGCAGGGCAACGTCGCGCAGGTCGCGATAGTCGGCGAGCCGCGGGTCGTCAGGGTCGCGCACCCGTTCGGACACCGACCGATGGTAAGGGCGAGCTATCGGCAGCTGTCCTCTGCGCAGGTCTGCAGCACATGCAGCTGGGCGGACAGCTCCGCGACCGTCTCCGCATACGCCGGCTGCTCGGCCAGGTTCGCCGTCTCGTGCGGGTCGACCCTCAGGTCGTACAGCTCGCGCTGCCCGTTGACGAACTCGGTGTACTTGAACCCCTCGGGGGTCCGCAGCGATGCGAAGTCACGACCTGGGTCCGAGTCGTACCAGCCCTCCAGCAGGAGGTCGCGGTCCGGCTTCTCCCCCGCGAGAACCGGACCGAGGTCGACGCCGTCGGAGCCGGGCATCGGTCCCACGCCGAGCCAGGTGGTGATGGTCGACGCGAGGTCGTGCAGGCCGACCAGCTGCCGACGCAGGCCGACCCGTGGCACGTCGGGCCCGGCCATCAGGAGCGGCACCCGGACGCTCGGCTCGTACTGCAGGCCCTTGCCGGCCGGGAACCGGTGCTCTCCGAGCATGTAGCCGTTGTCGCTCACGAAGATGACATCGGTCGTACCGATGAGGCCCTCCTGCCGCAGCGTCCGACGAAGCCGGCCCATGCCCTGGTCGACGCTCTGCAGGGTCTCGTAGCGCGCATCAGCGAGGCGGTCGACGCGCTTGACGAGTGCGGCGGACATCAGCGGGCGCTGGTAGGCCGGGGGCTTGTCCGAGACATCCTTTTCGTTGAAGGCAGGGGTTCGCCTGGCGCCAGTGCCGCGGAAGTCGCCGCGGTACCTGCGGGCGGGGAGCGGCCGGTCCCTGCCCGGGGAACGGAGATCGACGTCACTGTGCGGCGCCAGGTAGTTGAGCACCAGGAAGAACGGGTCGGAGCCCTTCCGGCGCAGGAACCGCTGGCCCAGCTCGGTCTCGACGTTCGTCTGGTAGCCATCGATGGTCACGTTGTGCGTGCCGTTGGGGGTGTACGTGGTGTCCGGCATGTAGTTGTACTCGCCCTTGGTGCCCGGCCACCAGTGGTCCCACCCGGGCGGCACGTAGGAGCTGCCGATCCCGTTGGGCTCGCCGTAGCGGTTGAGGTACTTCCCGACATAGCCCGTGTAGACGCTGTCGTCGAGCACTGTTGCCAGGGTCCGGGAGTCATCGAACGCCGTCACGCTGCCGGGATGGGGAGGCGTCGAGTTGTTGTCCATCACGCCGTGGTTGTGCGCGTACTGGCCGGTCAGGATCGTGGCCCGCGCAGGGCAGCACAACGGGGTGGGGGCATACGCGTTGGTGAACCGGGCGCCGCTGTCCTGCAGCCAGGCCCGCGTCTTCGGCATGACCCGCATCTCGTCGGCACGCATGTCGTCGACGATGACGAGCACGACGCCGCGGTCCGTGGGCGCAGCGGCAGCTCGCGCTGCCGACGCGGTCGACGCGACGGCCTGTCCGGACAGCGACTGCGCCAACGGCGCGACGACCACAGCAGCCAGGGCGGCAGCAAGCAGCGACTTCACGTGACGGGACCCCCGTGCTCGACCTCTCACCGCATCCCGGCGGTGGCTTCGAACCGGGCGACCCCGGATCGCCCAACACCCTACGCCGGGCCTTCGCGGCACACGCAACCGCCGCGGGGAGCGCCGACTCAGCCCCCGACCGGCTGGCCCGCAGCAGTCGGCACGGCCGTGACGGTGCTGGCCACGCCCACCACGTCGCCGACCACCACCGTCGCGGGGGCGGTGATGCCCTCGCGCCGGACGACCTCGTCCACCGTTGACAGGGTCGCCACGACCCGGCGCTCCGACGCCGTGGTCCCCGCCTGGACGACGGCGACGGGGGTGTCCCCCGAACGGCCGTGGTCGACCAGCACGGCGGCGATCGCGTGCAGGTTCTGCACCGCCATCAGCAGCACCAGGGTGCCGCGCAGCCGGGCCAGCGCCGGCCACTCCACCAGGCTGTCGGGGTGCCCGGGCGGCAGGTGCCCGGACACGACGGTCATCTCATGGGTCACCCCACGGTGCGTCACCGGGACCCCCGCGAGAGCGGGAACGCCGATCGCGCTGGTCACGCCGGGCACGACGGAGCAGGGCACCCCTGCCTCAGCGCAGGCGATGACCTCCTCGAAGCCGCGGCCGAAGACGAACGGGTCGCCCCCCTTGAGCCGCACCACCCGGCGTCCGGCCCGGGCGTGCTCGACCAGCAGCCGGTTGATCTCGGTCTGCGTCGCGGCCCGGCCCCGGGGAAGCTTGGCGGCGTCGACGACCTCGACGTGCGGCGGCAGCTCGTCCAGCAGGGCGGCCGGGGCGAGCCGGTCGGCGACCACGACGTCGGCCTCCGCCAGCGCACGCCGTCCGGCCAGGGTGATCAGCTCGGGGTCACCTGGTCCGCCGCCGACCAGCACCACGCCCGGTCCACGACGGCGGTGCCGCGGCGCGGCCAGGTCGCCGGTCCGCAGCGCCTCGAGAGCGCCGTCGCGCACGGTCGCCGCCCGGCGCGGGTCGCGGTCGGCGTGCACCGCGACGGTCACGCCGTCGTGCCGGCCGGACGCCGGCGTCCAGGCGGTGGACTCGCTGGCGTCGTCGGCGCGCACGCAGAACACCCGGCGCTGCTCGGCCTCCGTCGCGACGGCAGCGTTGACCTCCGGGTCGTCGCTCGCCGCCAGCGCGTACCAGACCTCCGCCAGGTCGCCCGGCCGGTAGCCGCGCTCGTGCCAGGCCACCTCGCCCTGCCCGACCATGCCCTCCAGGGCGGGCCGCAACCAGGGCGACACGACCGTCACCCGGGCCCCGGCGGCGAGCAGACCCGGCACCCGGCGCTGCGCCACCTGCCCGCCGCCGACGACGACCACGGCCCGGCCCTGCAGCCGCAGCCCGACCGGATAGACGCTCGCCTCGTCGCCCGCGGGCGGCGGCCCGAGGGGCTGCACCGTCGGCTGCACGGTGGGCTGCACGGTGGGCGGGGACTGCATCCCTCGACGGTACGGAAACCCGACGGCGCACTGCCTCCGTCCCAGCACGCGGACCACGGGACCGGCGAGTACGGTTCTCGACCA
Source organism: uncultured Actinomycetota bacterium (assembly GCA_963785115.1). Classification (GTDB taxonomy): domain Bacteria; phylum Actinomycetota; class Actinomycetes; order Propionibacteriales; family Nocardioidaceae; genus JACCWP01. The sequence continues at coordinate 529,037 of CAWATY010000009.1, read as the reverse complement.
TGAGTCTCGAACGTCCCGTCTCCCCCGACCCGTACGAGCTGCTGCCCGCCACCGCCTCCTTCGACGTCCGAAGCGACGACGTGACCGCCGGGCAACCGCTCAAGGACGACCAGGTCGCCTCCGGCGGCAACACCTCGCCACACCTGGCCTGGTCCGGTGCCCCCGAGGGGACCAAGGGCTACTGCGTGACCTGCTTCGACCCCGACGCCCCGACCCCGTCGGGCTTCTGGCACTGGACCGTGGTCGACCTGCCCGCCGACGTCACCGAGCTGCCGTCCGGTGCGGGATCGGGCGACGACGCGCTGCCCGGTAGCGCCTTCCACGTGCGCAACGACGCGGGCAGCCGCGACTTCACCGGTGCCGCACCGCCCGAGGGCGACCAGGTGCACCGCTACTACTTCGTGGTGCACGCGCTCGACACCGAATCCCTCGGGGTCGACGCCGACGCCACCCCGACGTTCGTCGCGTTCAACGTGCTGTTCCACACCCTCGGGCGGGCGATCGTCCAGGGCACCTACCAGCACTGAGGTGCCGCTCGGCCGGTTGGACACCTACGCCGCCGTCGCCGCAGGGGGCTTCCGCCGCTACTCCACCTACCGGGCCGCGACGTATGCGGGCGTCTTCACCAACACGGTCTTCGGCGTCATCCTCTGCTTCACCTACCTGGCGCTGTGGCACGAACGACCGGACATCGGCGGGTGGGACAGCCAGGACGCGTTGACGTTCGTGTGGATCGGGCAGTCGCTGCTGATGACGATGGCGATCTTCGGCGGGGGGTTCGCGGACGAGCTTGCGGAGCGGATCCGAAGCGGTGACATCGCCGTCGACCTGTACCGGCCGGTCGACCTTCAGCTGTGGCGGCTGGCCGAGGACTACGGCCGCGCGGCGTTCCACCTGCTCGGCCGCGGGCTGGCGCCGACGGTCGTCGGGTGCGCTGCTGTGGGACCTGAACTGGCCCGACCACCCGTTCACCTGGCTGTGGTTCGGCGTCTCGCTGGTCCTGGGCGTGACGCTCAGCTTCGGGATCCGCTACCTGGTCGGGCTGGCGGCGTTCTGGCTGCTGGACGTGCGTGGCCTGACGGTCGTGCTGATGTTCGTGCAGCTGTTCTGCTCGGGCATGGTGCTGCCGTTGGTGGTGTTCCCGGACGGGCTGGAGCAGGTGGTGCGGGTGCTGCCGTTCGCCGGGTTGGTCCAGGTGCCCGCCGACGTGCTGCTGGAGAAGGCCACCGGGCCAGGACTGCTGCTGGCACTGGGCTCCCAGCTGGCGTGGGCGGCCGCGCTGCTCGGCGTCGGGCGACTGCTGACCCGTCGGGCCGCCCGCCGACTGGTGGTGCAGGGCGGATGACGGCCGCCTTGCACGCGCTGGTGGCGTACCGGGTGATAGCCGGCGCCTGGATCCGCGCCGCGCTCAGCTACCGCACGTCGTTCGTCGCGCTGGTGCTCGGGCAGTTCCTGGTGACCGGCGGCGACTTCGTGGCGATCGTGCTGATGTTCTCGGGCATCAACACCCTCGCCGGGTTCGGTCTCGAAGAGGTCGCGCTGCTGTACGGCCTCACCGGCGTCGGGATCGGCCTCGCGGACCTGCTGCTCGGGTCGGTCGAGCAGCTCGGGCGCCGGGTGCGCGACGGCAGCCTCGACACCATGCTGGTGCGGCCGGTGCCCGCCCTGGTGCAGGTGGCAGCCGACCAGTTCGCGCTGCGACGGCTCGGCCGGATCACCCAGTCGGGCGTGGTGCTGGTGTGGGCCCTGGTCGTCGGTCGACATCGACTGGACGGTGGGCAAGGTCGCGGTGCTGATGTTCACCGTCGTGTCCGGCGCCGTGATCTTCTGCTCGATCTTCGTGCTGGGCGCGGCGTTCCAGTTCCTGGCGGGGACGCCGCCGAGGTCAGCAATGCGTTCACCTACGGTGGCAACACGTTGACCCAGTACCCGCTGACCGTCTACCCGGTCGAGATCGTGCGGGCGGTGACGTTCCTGCTGCCGCTGGCGTTCGTGAACTGGTACCCCGCGCTGTACCTGCTCGGCCGCGACGACCCCTTCGACATGCCCGCCGCGCTGCAGGTCCTGTCGCCGGTCGCCGCCTTGGCGCTGGCCGCGGTTGCCTGGGTCGCGTGGCGGACCGGGGTGCGGCACTACCGGAGCACGGGGAGCTGACGTGGACGACCAGGCAGCTCCCGTGATCGAGGCCCGCGACGTGCACCGCACGTTCCGGTTGCGCCGTCGAGCGGGAGTGCTGCGCCGGACGGGGGTCGAGGTGCGGGCGGTCGACGGGTTGTCGTTCTCCGTCGCGCGCGGCGAGATGGTCGGACTGCTCGGCCCCAACGGCGCCGGCAAGTCGACCACGGTCAAGATGCTCACCGGCATCCTGGTGCCGACGTCCGGCACCCTGCGGGTGGCCGGGCTCGAGCCGTCGGTGTCGCGCACCACCCTTGCCCGGCGGATCGGCGTGGTCTTCGGCCAGCGCAGTGGGCTGTGGTGGGACCTGCCGCTGCGCGACTCGTTCGCGCTGCTGCGCCGCATCTACGACGTGCCGGTCGAGCGGCACACGGCGGCGCTGGCGGAGTTCGTCGAGCTGCTGGACCTCGACGACCTGATGGACGTGCCGGTGCGGGCGCTGTCGCTCGGCCAGCGGATGCGGGGCGAGATCGCCGGGGCGCTGCTGCACGAGCCCGAGCTGCTGTACCTCGACGAGCCCACCATCGGGCTCGACGTGGTGAGCAAGGGACGGTTGCGTGACTTCCTGCGCCGTGTCAACACCGAGCGCGGGGTCACGGTCGTGCTCACCACCCACGACCTCGGCGACGTCGAGCAGCTGTGCCGGCGCGTCCTGGTGGTCGACCTCGGCCGGCTGGTCTTCGACGGCTCGCTGGACGAGCTGCGCCGGCTGCACGGCACCCCGCGCACCATCGTCGTCGACCTCGGCGACACCGCGCCGCCGGTCGAGGTCGAGGGCGCGACGGTCACCCGCGTCGACGGCCCCCGGCAGTGGCTCGCGCTCGCGCCGGGCGCCAGCGCCGCACCTGTCGTCGGCCGGCTGGCGAACGGGTACGACGTGGTCGACCTCACCATCGCCGAGCCGGACATCGAGGACGTCATCACCCGGCTCTACTCCCGGGAGTGACCTCCGGCAGACTCCCGCAGCATGAGCGAGCGCGTGACCGACGTCCTCGGGGAGCCGTTCGTCGCGGAGGTGCTCGAGCTCCCCGACGACAGCGAGGGCCGCGTCGTCGCCACGCTCGTCCACTCCCCCGCCGCGGCTCGCGGCCAGCGTGCCGTGCTGTACGTGCACGGGTTCTGCGACTACTTCTTCCAGCGCGACCTGGCCGAGTTCTGGACGGACCTGGGATACGACTTCTACGCCCTCGACCTCCGCAAGTACGGCCGCTCGCTGCTGCCGCACCAGACGCCGAACTTCTGTCTCGACCTCGCGGAGTACGACGTCGAGCTGGACGAGGCGTACCAGCGGATCACCGAGCGCGACGGGCACAGCGAGGTGGTCGTCGTCGCCCACTCGACCGGCGGCCTGGTCACGCCGCTGTGGGCGCACGACCGCCGTGCCCGGGGGCTGTCGGGTCCGAGCGCGTTCGTGCTGAACAGCCCGTGGTTCGACCTGCAGGGCTCGTTCCTGCTGCGCACCGTCGGCACCAAGGCACTGGACACGGTCGGGGCGCGGCGGCCGTACCAGGTGATTCCGCGGAACGTGTCGGCGGTGTACGGCGAGTCGATCCACCACGAGCACCGAGGTGAGTGGGACTTCGACCCCGCGTGGAAGCCGATGGAGAGCTTCCCGGTGCGCGCGGGCTGGTTGCGGGCGGTGCGTCGCGGTCACCGCCGGCTGCACCGCGGGATCGAGGCGGGCGGCCCGGTGCTCGTGCTGGCCTCGCAGCGGACGCTGTTCACCGCGGTGTGGTCCGACGACGTGGCGGGCGCCGACGTGGTGCTCGACGTCGAGCAGATCGCCCGCTGGTCGCACAAGCTGGGCCGGCTGGTGACGGTCGCCCGGCTCGACGGCGCACTGCACGACGTCTTCCTGTCGGCCCCTCCGGTGCGGGAGCAGGCCTACGACACCGTGCGGCGGTTCCTGTCGGCGGTCCCCGCCGGCTGACCCCTGCCCCCGATGGTCACGGCTCGCGCCGCATCGGCAGGTGCGGGATGCCGTCCTCGAGGTACTCCGGGCCGGTGACGGCGAAGCCGTAGCGCTCGTACCAGCCCGCCAGATGTGTCTGTGCCTCGAGCACGACGACCCGACCCGCGGACACCCGCAGCGCCTCGTCGACCAGCCGGCCGGCGAGACCGGCCCCGCGGTGCGTGCCGGCGACGCAGACCCGCCCGATCCGGCGGCTGCCGTCGGGTTCGGCGAGCAGCCGGAGGTACGCCACGGGGATCCCGTCGGCCTCGACCCACAGGTGCCGGGTGCCCGGCTCGGTGTCCCTGCCGTCCAGCTCGGTATAGGCGCAGGCCTGCTCGACCACGAACACGTCGACCCGCAGCCGCAGCAACGCGTAGAGCGTCGGGGCGTCGAGGGACGCGAACGCTGCGGTCCGCACGGACGCTGGCACGATGACCAGGATGGACGCTCTCAGCGGACGCCTGGACACCGCCCCGGCGGTCGACCACCCCGAGCTGCTCGCTCCCTCGGTGGCGGCGGCGGTCGCCGCGCTGCCGGACGTGCTGGTCGCCGAGATCGACCCCGACCTCGCCGACACGGCCGCGCTCTGCGAGGCCTACGACCTGCCGCTGTCGACGAGTGCCAACTGCGTGGTGGTCACCGGACGGCGCGGCGGGGAGCAGCGACACGCGGCCTGCGTCGTGCTGGCGACCACCCGGGCCGACGTCAACGGCCTGGTGCGGCGCCGGCTGGACGCGCGCAAGGCGTCGTTCGCCTCGACCGACTTCGCGACCGCGGCCACCGGCATGGAGTACGGCGGCATCACTCCGGTCGGGCTGCCGGCGGACTGGCTGCTGCTCGTCGACGCGGCGGTGGTCGCCACGCCCGTCGTGATCGTCGGCAGCGGGGTACGCCGGTCCAAGCTGGTGCTGCCCGGCGCTTCCCTCCTCGGCCTGCCTGGGGCCGAAAGGGTGGAAGGTCTCGGCCGAACGGCCTGACGCGAGGTTCCGATCGGTTCGTAGACGACCTGATAGCCGACTCTTCGTGCCTTTTCGGCGGGCCGTGCGGTTGTTTGTGCAAGTAGGTAGTCGCGCTGCCATGGGGAACGACTCAGGCGCAGTTCCCGACGCCGCGTCCCGTCACCCGACACGAAATGAGTCACCATGTTCAGGATCTCCAAGAAGAAGGTCGTTGCGGTCCTCACCGGCACCGCCGTCATCGTCACCGGCGCGGGCCTGGCTTTCGCCTACTGGACCAACACCGGCTCGGGCACAGGAGAAGCAACGACGGGCAGCAACAGCGCGATCGTCGTCAACCAGACGACCACCGTCAGCGGCCTGGCCCCCGGTCTCCCGGCGCAGTCGCTGGCCGGAAACTTCGACAACGCCAACGCCAGTCCGGTGTATGTTGCCGCGGTCACCGCGACCGTGACCGGCACCGACACTGTCGGCTGCGGTCCTACCGACTACACCATCGCCGGCACCGCGCCGGTGGCCGCCCAGGTGCCGCCCGGCAACGACGTCGGGGCGTGGACGGGTCTGACGATCCAGTTCAACAACAAGGCGGGCGTCAACCAGGACGCATGCAAGAACGCCGTCGTCGCAATCGCCTACGCCAGCAGCTGATCGAGCGCGTCGTGACCTGGCGCCTCCCCAGGTCACGCCGCGTCCCGGTGGCACCTCCCAGGTCGACGAGAGAGTTCGGTTAGCCATGGTCACCAGCGGCAGTACCGCGCCGGTCGATGATGGCGGCGAGAGAGCGGACCACCGGCTGCGCCGCCGGCTGACTCTTGTTGCCGGGGGCGCTACCACGATTCTTGCGATCGGGATAGCGGCGTTCGCGTTCTGGACCATCGGGGGTGACGGTTCTGCCTCAGCCGGCACCGGCACCCTGATCGCGCCGACGAATGCCGCGGCCTCGGCGCCGGTCAACAGCACCACCGTCTCCGTGAGCTGGAACGGCGCTGCACTCGGTACCGGCCAAGCCGCCAGCGGCTACTACGTGACCCGGATCCGGAGCAGTGACGGCGCCTCATTCGCTGCGTGTGGCACCTCTCCTTCGGTGACGGTCCCGGGGGTGAGTTGCGACGATCTGGGCGTCAACGACGGCGACTACCACTACACGGTCACCGCGACGTACGGGAGCTGGACCGCGCTCAGCGCTGCCAGTGCGAGCGTGCACGTGGTGAACGACAACTCACTACCGAACGTCCTCGTCAGCTCGATCTCGCCCTCGCCGAACGGCAACGGCTGGCACGGCTCCAGTCCGGTCACGGTCAACCTGTCGGCCTCGGCCGGCTTGGGGGTCGAGTCCATCACCTACACGGTCGACTCCGCGCCTCCGACGACCGTCATGGCTGCGACGGCCGCAGCATCCGTCTCCGGCGACGGCCTCCACACGGTGCAGTTCTTCGCGCGGGACACCATCGGCCAGGAGAGCGCGAGCGGGTCGGTGCTGGTGCGGATCGACACGGTGGCGCCCGACGCCCCGTCCGCACCGGTGCTCGCTGCCGCGAGCGACAGCGGTTCGTCATCGACCGACTCGATCACCAAGGTCATGACACCGACGTTCAGCGGAACCGCGGAGAACGGCTCGACGGTGACCCTCTACGACGGGGCAGCGGCGGTCGGCACCGCTGTCGCCACGTCCGATGGGTACACCGCTGTCTCATCCACCCTGTCCAACGGGTCGCACACGTTGACCACCCGCGCGACCGACCCGGCCGGCAACGTCGGACCTGCGAGCGCGGGCACAACGGTCACGATCGACGCGACGGCGCCGGTCGCCCCGACCGCGCCGACGCTGACGGCAGATAGCGACAGCGGATCATCCAACTCGGACCGGATCACCAACGTGACCACACCGACTTTCACGGGAACGGCCGAGATCGCATCGAGTATTACGCTCTACAGCGCGTCCACGTCGATCGGGACCACGCTCGCCTCCGACGGGACGTACGCGGTCACGGCGAGCGCGTTGGCCGCCGGCGTGAAGCAGATCACCGTGACAGCAACCGATGTGGCCGGCAACGTGGGACCGGCCTCGTCCAGCAACAGCATCACCATCGACATCACCGCCCCGGTCAAGCCGGCGACCCTGGTGCTGGCCGCGGCCAGCGACTCCGGCCGTTCGGCTACCGACAGGAACACCAAAGTCACCACTCCCACCCTGACGGGCACCACGACCGCGGCGACCACCGTCACCCTGTACGACGGCACCACCTTGATCGGAAGCGTCTACGCCCCGACCACGGCGTACTCGATCACCTCGAGCACGCTGGGTGACGCCTCGCACGTGATCACCACCAAGGCCACCGACGCCGCTGGCAACCTCGGCCCCGCCTCCACGGCCATCACCGTCATCGTCGACACGGTGGCGCCGACGTCTCCTTCTGCGCCAAAACCCAACGCGGCGAGCGACACCGGCAGGTCCTCCACGGACGGCATCACCAAGGTCACCTCACCGGTGATTGCCGGCACGAACGAGTCCAAGGCGATCGTCACCCTCTACGACGGCATCACCCAGCTTGGTCTTGTAACCACGTCGACGACGACGTACTCGATCACGGCGCCGGCCTTGGCCGAGGGCAACCACACCCTGACCGCAACGGCCACCGACACCGCCGGGAATGTCGGACCGGCCTCAGCCGGTGCCGTCACCACAATCGACACGATCGCCCCGACAACGTCAGCGTCCACGCCCACGATGACGACAGCCACCGACACGGGGACCTCGAACGTCGACGGCATTACCAAGACCACAGCGCCAGTCTTCACCGGCACCGCCGCCACCGGCGACTCCGTGCGCCTGTTCGACGGTGGAGTTGCCACCGGTTCACTCGTCACCGTGGTTGGGGGTGCCTACTCGCAGCCCACGTCGACGCTTTCCAACGGCAGCCGCACCATCACCGCCGTGGAGACTGACGCCGCCGGCAACGCAGCGCCCATCACGCCGGGCGTCAGCGTGACCATCGACACCGTCGTGCCGACAGGGACGATCAACCAGGCCGCAGGTCAGGCCGACCCGACAACGGAGCAGATCAACTTCACGGCCGTCTTCAGCGAGCCGGTCAGCGGCTTCATCAGTGCCGACGTGACCTTCACCGGCACGGCACTGGCCACGACCTCGACGCTCAGCGGCGTCAGTTCGCCCTACAACGTCGCGGTCGGCAGCATGACGAAGTCCGGCACGGTCATCGCAGCGATCACGGCCAGCAAGGTCACCGACATCGCTGGCAACAACAACTTGGCGGCCACGTTTACCGACAACACCGTGACCTACACCGACACCACGGCACCCGCCGCCCCGTCAGCACCAAGGCTGCTCGCCGCCAGCGACACCGGTTCGTCGTCGACCGACGGAATCACGAAGACCACGACCCCGACCTTCACCGGCACCGCCGAAGCAGGCTCGACCGTCAGGATCCTGGACGGCGCCGCCCAGGTCGGCAGCGGGGTCGCGACGGTGGGTGGAACGTACTCCATCGTCAGCAGCGCGTTGGTCAACGGCACGCACTCGATGAGCGCGACGGCCACCGACTCCACCGGCAACCTCAGTCCTGCCTCGCCGAGCACCAGCGTGACCATCGACACTGTGCTGCCGACGGTGACGCTGAACCAGGCTGCCGGTCAGAGCGACCCCACGACGTCGACGCCTGTGAACTTCACCCTCGCGTTCAGCGAGCCGGTGACCGGGGTCGCCAGCGTGGACGTCACCTACAGCGGAACTGCCGGCACTCTCACTTCGGCGATCAGCGGTAGCGGCGCGTCCTACAACGTCGCCACCAGCGGGATGACCAAGACCGGCACCGTCATCGCCAGCTTTGCCACCAGCGGTGCCCAGGACCTCGCGGGAAACAACAGCGCTGCCGCGACATATTCCGACCGCACCGTCACCTACACCGACACCGTCGCGCCGGTCGTGGCGATCACCGGCTTCACCGCCGCCGTCGACGGCTCCCAGACCGCGACCGTCAACGGCACCGCGGACTACGGCATGGGAGACAACCTGACGGTCACGGTGGTGCTCTGCACCCAAGCCACGTTCCCGTGCATCGCCGGGAACACCAAGGCGACATTGACGGGGGTGCCGGTCAGCCCGACGACGGGCGCGTGGACGGTGACGTCCGCAACACTGGGCACCACCTCCACGCTCTACGCGCGAGCCACCCAGACAGACCTCACCGGCAACATCGGCACCAGCACGGTCGCCGGACCAGTAGCGATCGACTGAGCCATGAGCATCGCGTGGAGGACCGTGATCCGGTACGTCGCCGGGTACTCGGCGCTCGCCGCGGCGGGCGTGACGACCGGTGTAGTCATGGCGACTACCCAGAACCCCGGACCGGCGGCACCAGCGTCGCCCGGCGTGATCGTCGGAGATGAGCTGGGCACATTCGCGATCCGAGGCGACGTGGCCGAGCTCGTCCCGGGCGTCACCGCACCGTTGATGGTGGAAGTGTCCAATCCCGGACGCCGGTCGATCCGGCTGCTCACCATCACCGTCGAAGCTCGGAAGGGGACCGCTGGCTGCCGGGCGGCACGCCACCTCCGGATCAGCAGCTACGACTCCGCGCGTACACGGGCGCAGGCGATTGTGGTGCCTAGCCACGGAACGGTTGTCGTTCCCCTGCAGATTCGGCTGCCAAACGCACCGCACGTCAACCAGGACTCCTGCCAGGATGCGGCATTCGCACTGGCCTACGCGGGCACCGCCCACCTGCTCCGGCGCTCGACCTGAGGCCCGTAGCGTGCGTCACCCGTCAGCGGCGAGGGCGGCGTAGCCGGGCTTGATCACCTCGTCGATGAGCGCGAGCCGGCGGTCGAAGTGCACGAACGCGCTCTTCATCGCGTTGACCGTGAACCAGCGCAGGTCGTCCAACCCGTAGCCGAACTCCGCGGCCAGCAAGGACATCTCGCGGGTCATCGAGGTGCCGCTCATCAGCCGGTTGTCGGTGTTGACCGTGACCCGGAACCGCAGCCGGGTGAGCAGCCCGATCGGGTGCGCAGCGATCGACTCCGCGGCCCCGGTCTGCACGTTCGAAGTCGGGCACATCTCCAGCGGCACCCGCATGTCGCGCACGTACGCGGCCAGCCGGCCGAGCCGGACCTCGCCGTCCGTGCCGGTCTCGATGTCGTCGACGATCCGCACGCCGTGGCCGAGCCGGTCGGCGCCGCACCACTGCAGCGCCTGCCAGATCGACGGCAGTCCGAAGGCCTCCCCGGCGTGGATGGTGAAGTGCGCGTTCTCCCGGGACAGGTACTCGAAGGCGTCGAGGTGGCGGGTCGGCGGGTTGCCCGCCTCGGCGCCCGCGATGTCGAAGCCGACGACGCCACGGTCACGGTGGGCGACCGCGAGCTCGGCGATCTCGCGGGAGCGGGCGGCGTGCCGCATCGCGGTGAGCAGCTGGCGGGCCACGATCGGCGTGCCCTGGGCGCGGGCGGCCTCCTCGCCGTCGGCGAACCCGAGCCGGACTGCCTCCACCACCTGCTCCGGCGTCAGCCCCGCGGCCAGGTGCTGCTCCGGGGCGTAGCGCACCTCGGCGTAGACGACCCCGTCGGCCGCGAGGTCCTCGACGCACTCGCGGGCGATCCGCCGCAGCGCGTCCGCGGTCTGCATCACCGCAACGGTGTGGTCGAAGGTCGCGATGTACGACACCAGGTCGCCGGAGCCGGCGGCGTCGCGGAACCAGCGGCCAAGGGCCTCCGGGTCGGTCGCGGGCAGCTCGTGGCCCACCTCCGCCGCGAGCTCGGCGACGGTCGCGGGACGCAGCCCGCCGTCGAGGTGGTCGTGCAGCAGCACCTTGGGAGCGCGGCGGATGACGGCGTCGTCGAGCGTTGGGGTGTGCACGGGACCAGTCTGGCCCGATCGGGTCTGGCGGCCCCGCCCGGGGAGGCAGAGGCTGGGAACGTGGACACCGAGACGCTGCGCCTCGCGGTCTACCGGACCTTCGCCGCGACCGGGCGGCCGCCCACGACCGAGGAGATGCGGCAGGCGACGGGCGACGACGACGACGCGGTCCGGCAGGGGCTGCAGCAGCTGGCCGCGGCCCGGCACGTGGTCCTCGACGGCGCCGGCCGGATCGTCATGGCGCACCCGTTCGCGTCCGTGCCGCTCGGCTTCTCGGTCATGGGCCGCCAGACGCTGTGGTGGGGCGGCTGCTGCTGGGACTCCTTCGCGATGCCGCACCTGCTTCCCGACGAGCCGGACGTGCTGGTCGCGACCCGCTGCCCGGGGTGCGACCGCCCGCTCGCATGGGTCGTGCGCCGCGACTCCCCGCCGCCCGGCGACGAGGTCGCCCACTTCCTGGTGCCGGCGGCGCACATCTGGGACGACGTCGTGCACACCTGCCGGCACCAGCGGCTGTTCTGTTCCACCGACTGCGTCGACCGGTGGTGCGCCCGCACCGGCAACACGCGCGGCTACGTGACCGACCTGCCGACGCTGTGGCGGCTGGCCGAGGGGTGGTATGCCGGCCGGCTGGACCGGGGCTACGTCCGCCGCGACCCGACCACCGCGGCGACGTACCTGCGCGGTGTCGGCCTCTCGGGCCCGTTCTGGGGACTCTGATCTCCCCGACACCGTGGGGCGCGGTCAGTCGACGACGAACGACACGATGGCGGCGACGCCCACGACGACCACGAAACCGCGCAGCGCCCAGTCCGGCAGCCGCCGGCCGAACGACGCGCCGACGAAGCCACCGATGGTCGCGCCGACCGCCAGCGTCGCCGCGGCCCACCACTCGACGTCTGCGGCGAACGCGAAGAACACCGCGGCCGCCGCATTGACGAGAGCGGCCAGGACGTTCTTGGTGGCGTTCAGCCGCTGCAGCGCCTCGTCGAGCCCGAGCCCGAGCACCGCCATGTAGATGACGCCCTGCGCGGCGCCGAAATAGCCGCCGTAGACCGAGGCCAGGTAGATACCGACGACGACCTGCCACGACCCGTGGGCATGGTGGGGACCATCCTCGCGACGGTGCCGCATCCAGGCCGAGATGCGTGGCTGCAGCACGACAAGGACGCAACCCAGGGCGATGAGCACCGGGACGACGGCCTCGAACACCTCGTCGTCGAGGTTCAGCAGCAGCACGGCCCCGGTCAGACCACCGGCCAGCGATGCGATCCCCAGCCGGATCAGCCGGGACAGCTGCCCCTTGAGCTCGCGCCGGTAGCCGACCGCTCCGGACGCCGATCCGGTCACCAGGCCGACGGTGTTGGTCACGTTGGCCACGACCGGGCTGTAGCCGAGCCACAGCAGGGTGGGGAACGTCACCAGCGACCCGGAGCCGACGACGGCGTTGATCGTGCCGGCCACGACCCCTGCGAGGAGTACGGCCAGTGCTTCCAGCCAGGTCACGCGGGGGGCGGCTGGCCCGCGTCCGGAGTGCCGCCGGTGGCGTCACCGGCGGAAGGGTCGGCGGGAGGCGCGGGTGGCGCCGGTGGCGGGGTGGCAGGGGGCGTTGCGGGCGGCTGCCCGGCGCGAGTGGGTCGGGCCGCCGCCTCGGCGGAGGCGATCGCCTCGGCCACGGCGTCGTGGGCCTTCGACAGGCTCGGGTCGCTGCGCTCGACCTCCGACGGCGCGTCGCCCATGTCCATCCGCCGGCGCGGGCCGGCCGACTCGGCCGGTATGCCCGCCGCGCGGGTGATGGTCGAGCCGAGGCCCTCGAGCGCCGCGCCGATCTCGCTGGGCACGATCCAGACCTTGTTGGCGTCGCCCTCGGCGATCTTCGGCAGCATCTGCAGGTACTGGTAGGCCAGCAGCGACTGGTCGGGGGCGCCGTCGTGGATCGCCTGGAACACCGTCTGGATGGCCTGGCCCTCACCCTGCGCACGCAGGATCTGCGACTCGCGCTCGGCCTGGGCGCGCAGGATCTGCGCCTCGCGGTCACCCTCGGCGGACAGGATCGAGGCCTGCTTGCCGCCCTCGGCCGTCAGGATCGCGGCCTGCCGGGCTCCCTCGGCGGTGAGGATCGCGGCGCGCTTGTCCCGGTCGGCGCGCATCTGCTTCTCCATCGAGTCCTTGATCGACGGCGGGGGGTCGATGCCCTTGAGCTCGACCCGGTTGACCCGGATCCCCCACTTGCCGGTCGCCTCGTCGAGCACGCCGCGCAGGGCGTTGTTGATCTCGTCGCGGCTGGTCAGCGCCTGCTCGAGGTCCATGCCGCCGGTGATGTTGCGCAGCGTCGTCATCGTGAGCTGCTCGATGGCCTGGATGTAGTTGGCGATCTCGTACGTCGCCGCGACGGCGTTGGTCACCTGGAAGTAGATGACGGTGTCGATGGACACCACCAGGTTGTCCTCGGTGATCACCGGCTGCGGCGGGAACGACACCACCTGCTCGCGCAGGTCGATGGTGTAGCGGACCTTGTCGACGAACGGCGTCACGATGTTCAGCCCGGCGGTCAGCGTCGTGCGGTACTTGCCGAACCGCTCGACGATGCCGGCCCGCGCCTGAGGCACGATCTGCACGGTCTTGCCCAGCGTGACGATGACCAGCAGGGCCACCAGCACGACGAAGACGAGGAGCGCGATTTCCATGACGTGAGCCTCTCAGTCCGCGGGGTAGACCACGGCCGTGGCCCCGTCGATCTCGAAGACCTCCACCTTGGCGCCGGTGGCGATCTTGACGTGCGGGTCGAAGCTGCGTGCCGTCCAGGTCTCGCCGGCCAGCCGCACCTGGCCCGAGCTCTCGTCGACCGGTGACAGCGCCACGGCGGTACGCCCGACCAGCGCCGCGTGCCCGGTCGTGAGCTCGGCCCCCTGGTGCATCCGCTTCACAACGCTCGGCCGCACCACCGCCAGCATCCCCACGGAAACCACGACGGCGACCGCGACCTGGATCACCACGTGAGCCCCGAGGGCGGAGGCCACCGCGCCGGCGCCGGCACCCATGGCGAGCATGATCAGGACGAAGTCGAGGCTGACCACCTCGGCGGCGGCGAGCAGGATCGCGACGGACGCCCAGATGGCCCACGGATTGTCCTTCAGTGCATCCCAGACCGCGTCCACGTGGTCACTGTAGTGGGCGGTGACCTGCGGCGACGCGGGTTCGACGGCGGGCTGCGTACCGGCCGTCGTGCTGGTCGAGCACCAGGGGGATGCCAAAGGTCCCGGTCAGGTGCTGCTCGGTCAGCGCCTCCTCGATCGGTCCCGCGGCGACCACCCGTCCGGCCCGCAGCAGCAGCGCGTGGGTGAAGCCGACGGGCACCTCCTCGACGTGGTGGCTCACGAGCACCAGCGCCGGCGACGAGGCGTCGTCGGCGAGCACGGTCAGCGTGCTCACCAGGTCCTCCCGGGCACCGAGGTCGAGGCCCGCGCCCGGCTCGTCGAGCAGCAGCAGCTCGGGGTCGGTCATCAGCGCGCGGGCCACCTGGACCCGCTTGCGCTCGCCCTCGCTGAGGGTGCCGAACGTGCGGTCCGCAAGGTCGCCCACACCCATCTCGGCCAGCAGGGCCGCGGCCCGTTCGTGGTCGAGCTCGTCGTAGTGCTCGCGCCAGCGCCCGACGACCGCGTACGCCGCCGACACGACCACGTCACGGACCCGCTCCCCGCGCGGGATGCGGTCGGCCACGGCGTTGCTCATCCAGCCGATCCGCGGCCGCAGCTCGAAGACGTCGACCGTGCCGAGCACCTCGCCGAGGACGCCGGCGACTCCGCTGGTGGGGTGCAGCTGGGTGCTGACCACCTGCAGCAGCGTGGTCTTGCCCGCGCCGTTGGGGCCGAGCACCACCCAGCGCTCGTCGGCGTGCACCGTCCACGACACGCGCTCGAGCAAGGCCTTGCCCCCACGGACGACGGTCACGTCCGCGAGCTCGACAACCGGTGTCATGGAACCTCTCGGGGACGGCGCTGCGGGGCGGGACCAACCTACGACACCTAGTCTGTGCGCGTGTCCGAGCCCGAGACGGGGCTGCCGCGGGCGGCGCGGCTGGCCTGCTGGTACACCGCGTGGGCGAACGGCGCCTGCAGTCTGGACGACGCCCGGGACGCCGTCGTCGGGGACGACGCCGCGCACGACGTGCTCGGCCTCGACGACGACCCGGTGCCGGTGGTGCTCGCGTTCGGCGCGCTGCGCGCCCGGGGGGCGGTGAGCGCGGGCCTGGCCCTGCCCGTCCCGGGCGACCTCACCGGGCTCGGCGGTCCGCCCGACTTCAACGCCGACGCCCTGGAGGCGGGCGAGGCGGTCCTGCTGCCCGGCTCCGGGCTCGGGCTGCTGCCCTCGGTCGTCGGCGCCGGCGTCACCTGGCAGGCCACGGCCGCGGAGGACCCGCGGGCGGTGCCCGACCTCCCGGAGGCCGAGCTGGGACTGCGCGAGACGCTGTTGGAGTGCTCGGCCCGGCTGGTCGACCTCGACGTCGCGCAGTGGCGCCCGGAGGCGGCGGAGGGGCTGCACGCGCTGCGGGCCGCCCGGTCGGCGCCGCTGCCCGACGTGTTCGGCCCGCGGCCGCAGCGGGTGGCCGCGCTCGCCCTGCGCTGCCTCACGCTGACCGAGCTGGGCCTCGACCACGACGGGGCGTCGGTGTCGGCCTACGAAGCGTCGGAGCGGCGCGAGGTGCTGAGCCTGCTGGCGCGTACGGCCCGGCACGCCCTGGTGGCGGCCTGCTCCTCCCCGGTGCCATGACCCCGGCGCATCCCCGCGCGTCCGCGCAGCCGCCACCGCCACCGGTCGCGGTCGCCTACGACGGGCCGACGCTGCTGGTCACCCTCACCGGACGCGACCGTCCGGGGGTCACCGCGGCGCTGTTCGACGCCTGTGCCCGGCACCCCGTCGACGTGCTGGACATCGAGCAGGTGGTGGTGCGGGGCCGGCTGGTCCTGGGCGTCCTGCTGACCGCGCCGCGCGACGAGGCCCGGCTGCGCGACCAGCTGGCGGACGTGGCCGCAGACCTCGACGTCGAGATCGACGTGGAGCGTGGCCGCGGCGACGCGACCCGCCGACCGGGGCGCACCCGGGTCACCGTGCTCGGGGCGCCGCTGCGACCGGCCGCTGTCGCTGCCGTCGCCGGCCGGGTGGCCGACACCGGCGCCAACATCGACCGGATCGTGCGGATGGCGAGCTTCCCGGTCACGGCGGTCGACCTCGACGTGTCGGGCGCCGACCCGCACCGGCTGCGGCTGCTGCTGGCGCAGGAGGCCGTCCGCCAGCAGGTCGACATCGCCGTCCAGGCAGCCGGGATCCATCGCTACGCCCAGCGGCTGGTGGTGATGGACGTCGACTCCACGCTGGTCCAGGGCGAGGTGATCGAGATGCTCGCCGAGCGCGCCGGGTGCCTGGACGAGGTCGCGGCGGTGACGGAGCGCGCGATGTCCGGCGACCTCGACTTCACCGACTCGCTGCGCCAGCGCGTGGCGCTGCTCGAGGGGGTCCCCGCCTCCGCGCTGGACGACGTGTACGACGACCTGCGGCTGGCTCCCGGTGCACGCACGCTGGTGCGTACCTTGCACCGGCTGGGCTACCGGTTCGCGCTGGTGAGCGGGGGCTTCGACACCGTCATCGACCGGCTGGCCGCCGATCTCGACGTGCACTACACCGCGGCCAACACCCTCGAGGTGGTCGACGGCCGGCTCACCGGCCGGCTGGTCGGCGAGGTGCTCGACCGGAAGGGCAAGGCGGCGGCGCTGCGCCGGTTCGCGGCGGAGGCCGGGATCCCGCTGGCCAACACCGTCGCGATCGGCGACGGCGCCAACGACCTCGACATGCTGGCCGCGGCGGGACTGGGGGTGGCGTTCAACGCCAAGCCGCTGGTGCGCGACGCCGCCGACGCCTCGCTGTCGGTGCCGTACCTCGACGTCATCGCCTACCTGCTCGGCATCACCCGCGAGGAGATCGAGGCGGCCGACGCCGAGGCATGAGCAGTCAGCCCAGCCCTCAGCCCAGGGGAGCGAACAGGTCGACCGCGTTGCCGTCGGGGTCGTGCAGCGTCGCGTAGCGCATCCCCCACGGGGCGTCGAAGGGTTCGAGGTGCCCCACGTGCCCCTCGCCGGTGAGTGAGGCGTACGTGGCGTCGACCTCCGCGGCCGAGTCGCACTGGAACGCGAGCCCCACCCGGTGGCCGCCGGAGGGCGGCTGCCACGACGAGTCGAAGGAACGGATCGTCTCCTCGGTGTCCCACATCAACCGGGTGCCACCGGGGAGGTCCGCCTCCGCGTGCGGGGCCTCGTCGGCCTCCGCGGGGATGTCCAGCCCGAGTCGGCGGTAGAAGGCCAGCGCGCGAGCCATGTCCGAGACGACGATGCCGAGAGCGGCGTAGCGAGGTGCCATGCGCCCGACGGTACGGACCCGTGCGGCCCCGGTCGTGGACGAATCGGACGTCCGTCGGCGGGACGTGCCACCGTGGACCCATGTACCGCGAGCGGCGGGCACCCCTGCCGGGGGCCGTGACGTGGACCAGCGCCGCGTCGGCGCCGGGTTGGGTGCTGCCCGACGGCTGCATGGACCTGATGTGGCACGCCGGCCGGGTGGTCGTGGCCGGACCCGACACGGCCGCCTACCGGACGTTGCCCGACGGCGAGCCCTGGATCGGGCTGCGGCTGGCGCCGGGTCAGCTGCCGCAGCTGCTGGGCGTGCCGGCGCACGAGCTCGCCGACCAGCGGGTCGCGCTCGACCAGTTGTGGCCGGCCGCGCGGGCCCGGCGGCTGACCGCGGTCGTCGCAGCCGCGGCGTCACCGGGTGCCGGCCTCGAGCAGGCGGCGTTGCACCTGACCGGCGGCAGCGACCCCCGTGACCCGGTGCTCCGGGAATCGGTGAGCGCGCTGTCGGCCGGCCGCCGCGTCGACGAGGTCGCCGCACGGGTCGGGCTGAGCAGCCGGCAGCTGCACCGACGCTGCCGCGACGCGCTCGGCTACGGCCCCAAGGTCTTCGCCCGCATCACCCGGCTGCAGGGGGCGCTGGCCGATGCGCGCGCGGGTGCACCGTTCGCCGACTGCGCGCACCGGCACGGCTACAGCGACCAGCAGCACCTGGCCCGCGAGGTCCGCGCGCTCACCGACTCGACGCTGACGGCGCTGGCGTCCTGACGGCGCCGGCCCTCAGCCGCGGGGTGACTCGAGCCGCACCAGCCGGCAGGAGCCCGACTCCAGGTCGGCCCAGTCGCCGTCATGTTCGAGCACGGCCACGCCGGCGGTCGGCAGGCCGCGGTCGGACAGGATGGCGGCGAGGTCGTCGTTGTCCCCGTCGTGCAGCTGGTTCACGACCGCCTCCATCGTGGGGTTGTGGCCCACGACCACGGCGGCGTCGATCTCGTCGGGCAGCAGCGCCAGCAGGTCGACGACCTCGTCGCCGCCGGCCTCGTACAGCTCCTGCATCTCCCGGTACTCGACCGGCACCGCCAGCTCGCCGTAGGCCGCCTTCCACGTCTGCCGGGCTCTCGTCGCCGTCGACACGAGCGCAACCGTCTCGTCGTCGGGATCGAGCACGTCACCGAGCAGCTCGCCCACGGCGACCGCGTCGGCGCGGCCCCGGTCGGTGAGCTCTCGGTCGTGGTCGGTGGCTGCCGAGTCCTCCGCCTTCGCGTGCCGGACCACGATCAGGGTCCGGGTGCTGTCGACCGCCATGGGCGAAGCCTGCCACGGCTGGGCCATACAGTGGCCCGTCATGCAGTCATCCGACGGCCCGTCCCGAGCCGGCGCCCGGCAGCGGCCCGGGCCGCTGCTCGCGATCGGCGGGGCGGAGGCCAAGATCGGGCGACGTCCGGTGCTCCGCGCGTTCGTCGAGGCGTGCGGCGGGGCCGGCGCTCGGATCGTGGTGGTGCCCACCGCGTCGTCCCTCGGACCCGAGATCACCGAGGTCTACCGGGCGACGTTCGGCTCGCTGGGCGCCGGCGAGGTCACCGAGGCGCGGCCGACCTCGCGTGCCGAGGCCGACGACCCCGAGCTGGCCGACCGGGTACGGCGGGCCGACGGCGTGTTCATGACGGGCGGCAACCAGCTGCGGCTGTCGGCGGTGGTGTCCGACACCCGGTTCGGCGACGCGCTGCACGCGGCGCACCGCGACGGCGTGGCCGTGGGTGGCACCTCGGCGGGCGCCAGCGTGCTGTCGACCCACATGGTCGCGTTCGGCACCGGTGGCGCGACACCCAAGCAGCGGATGACCCAGCTGGCGGCCGGCCTCGGCCTGCTGCCCGGCTGCGTCATCGACCAGCACTTCGAGCAGCGCAACCGCTACGGCCGGCTGCTCAGCCTGGTGGCCCAGTCGCCGAGCCTGCTCGGCATCGGCGTCGACGAGGACACCGCCGCGATCGTGCACGAGGGCCGTTGGCTGAGCGTCGCCGGCAGGGGTGCCGTCACGGTCGTTGACGGGCACGCGGTGCGTTCCGACGCCGACGCGGCCAAGCGCACGACGCCGCTGCTGGTCTCGGGGGCCGTCCTGCACGTGCTGCCCACGGGGGCGCGCTTCGACCTGGTCGAGCGCTGCCTGCTGGACGGCCCCGCCCAGGTCGACCCCGCCGCGGCGACGGACATCGAGCAGGCCAACGCCGACCTGCACCGGCTGGCCGCCGACATCGCCGCCGACGGCGTCTCCCCCACCCAGCTGTCGCGACGCCGGCGGCGCAGCCGGGGCGAGGACCCCGGCACCGATGGCGAGGAGCACCGATGACGAGCACGCCCGAGCCCGACCTCACCTTGGTCGAGACCCGGGTCTACCGCGGGC
This sequence comes from uncultured Actinomycetota bacterium, assembly GCA_963785115.1. Classification (GTDB taxonomy): domain Bacteria; phylum Actinomycetota; class Actinomycetes; order Propionibacteriales; family Nocardioidaceae; genus JACCWP01. The sequence continues at coordinate 509,281 of CAWATY010000009.1, read as the reverse complement.
CGAACACCTGGTCGTACGACAAGGCGATCCACCTGGTGGTCGACCTGGGCTCGTTGGAGGACTTTCCCACCGACACGCTGCCCGGCTTCACCGACACCCTGCTGTCGCTGCTGCCCGGGCTGCGCGAGCACTCGTGCTCCCGCGGCCACCGCGGCGGGTTCGTCGAGCGGCTCACCGAGGGCACCTGGCTGGGCCACGTGACCGAGCACGTGGCCCTGCAGCTGCAGCAGGAGGTCGGCCACGACCTGCGCCGGGGCAAGACGCGTCAGGTCGCGGGCGTACGCGGCCGCTACAACGTCGTCTACGGCTACGTCGACGAGCAGGTCGGCCTCGCCGCCGCCGAGCTGGCCATCCGGCTGGTCAACCACCTCGTCCGGCCCGACCCCGAGCTCGACTTCGAGGCCGAGCTGGAGCGCTTCATCGTGCGCGCGGAGCGCACGGCTTTCGGGCCGTCGACCCAGGCGGTCCTCGACGAGGCGGTCAGCCGCGACATCCCGTGGATCCGGCTCAACCAGCACTCCCTGGTCCAGCTCGGCCAGGGCGTGCACCAGAAGCGGGTCCGCGCCACCATGACGTCGCAGACGTCGTCGATCGCGGTCGACATCGCCTCCGACAAGGACCTCACCACCCGGCTGCTGAACGCCGCCGGGCTGCCGGTCCCCAAGCAGGACACCGTCCGCTCGGCCGACCAGGCGGTCCGGGCCGCCCGCCGGATCGGCTACCCGGTGGTCGTCAAGCCGCTGGACGGCAACCACGGCCGCGGCGTGTGCATCAACCTCACCGACGACGACGAGGTGCGCGAGTCGTACGTGGTCGCCGAGGAGCAGAGCCGTCGCGGCTGGGTGATCGTCGAGTCGTTCGTGTCCGGTCGCGACTACCGCTGCCTGGTCATCGACGGCCGCATCGCCGCCATCGCCGAGCGGGTGCCGGCCTCGGTGGTCGGCGACGGCCGGCAGACCATCCGTGAGCTGGTCGACGAGACCAATGCCGACCCACGTCGCGGCGTGGGCCACGAGAAGGTGCTGACCAGGATCCGGCTGGACGACGCGGCCGAGGAGCGGGTGCGTGCCCAGGGCCTCACCGTCGACAGCGTGCCCCCCGATGGCACGACGGTCCGACTCGCGCTCACCGGCAACATGTCGACCGGCGGCATCTCCATCGACCGGACGTTCGAGGCGCACCCGGAGAACGTTGAGATCGCCGAGGAGGCGGCCCGGGTCATCGGGCTCGACATCGCCGGGATCGACTTCATCTGCCCCGACATCGTCGAGCCCGTGCGCGAGACCGGTGGCGCGATCTGCGAGGTCAACGCCGCTCCCGGGTTCCGGATGCACACCCACCCGACCGTCGGCGACCCACAGTTCATCGCCAAGCCGGTGGTGGACATGCTGTTCCCACCTGGCGCGCCGAGCCGGATCCCGATCGTCGCCGTCACCGGCACCAACGGCAAGACGACGACCTCGCGGATGATCGCGCACATCTTCAAGGGCATGGGCCGCAAGGTGGGCATGACGTCGACCGACGGCATCGTCATCGACGAGCGGCTGCTGATCCGGGCCGACGCCTCCGGTCCGAAGTCGGCCCGGATGGTGCTGCAGAACCCGCGGGTCGACTTCGCGGTGTTCGAGGTGGCCCGCGGCGGCATCCTGCGCGAGGGGCTGGGCTACGAGCGCAACGACGTCGCCGTCGTGCTCAACGTCCAGCCCGACCACCTCGGACTGCGCGGCATCGACACCGTCGAGCAGCTCGCCGACGTCAAGGCGGTCGTGGTCGAGGCGGTGCCGCGGCACGGCTTCGCGGTGCTCAACGCCGACGACCCGCTGGTGCGGGAGATGCGGCGCAAGTGCAGCGGAGAGGTGGTGTGGTTCAGCGTCGAGGCCCCCGGCACCGAGGCCCGCCAGCTGGTCGACGCCCACTGCCGACGCGGCGGCCGCGCGGTCGTGCTGGAGCCGACCGAGCGCGGCGAGATGATCGTCGTGCGGCACGGCCGGCGGGACATGCAGCTCGCCTGGGTGCACCTGCTGCCGGCCACGTACGACGGGCGCGCCCGGATGAACGTCCAGAACTCGCTGGCAGCGGCCGCCGCCGCGTTCGCCTCCGGTGCCCCCCTGCACGACATCCGGCAGGGCCTGCGGAGCTTCACCAGCTCCTACTACCTGTCGCCCGGTCGGCTGAACCAGATCGACGTCGACGGGGTCAGCGTCGTCGTCGACTACTGCCACAACGCACCCGGGATGCGGATGCTCGGTGACTTCGTCGACCGGCTGGGCGACTCGCTCGGCGCGACCAGCGACCTGGGCAAGCCGTCGCGGATCGGTGTCGTCGCTACCGCGGGCGACCGACGCGACGACGACATGCGCGAGCTGGGCGCCGTCGCGGCCGAGCACTTCGACGTCGTCGTCGTGCGGGAGGACGCTGCGCTGCGGCGGCGCGAACGGGGCGAGACCTCCGCCCTGGTCGCGGAGGGGGTCCGTGCGCGGATGGCCGACGGTGTCCGGTGCAAGCAGGTCGAGGTGGTCCTCGACGAGATCGACGCCGTACGGCACGCGATGGCCCGCGCCAACCCCGGTGACCTGGTCGTCCTGTGCGTCGACCAGCACCCGGCGGTGATGGCCGAGCTGGAGACGTTCTCCAACCGGGCCGAGGCGGGTGCGGGCGACGACAGCGCCGGCGACCCGGACGTGACGCACCCCACGGCGTGACCCGCGTGACGTGCGGGGCACCCTTCCCCGTGTTCTGCTGGGAGTCGAGGACCGGAAGGAGATCCCCATGAGCACAGGTGACAAGGCCAAGCACACCGCCGAGGGCGCGATCGGCAAGGCGAAGGAAGCCACCGGCAAGGCGTCCGACGACGAGCAGCTGGAGGCCGAGGGCAAGAACGACCAGTCCAAGGCCGACATCAAGCAGGCCGGTGACAAGGTCAAGGACGCGTTCAAGCGCTGACTGCACCGCACCGTCCCTGAGACCCTCGACCTCACGCCTGAGGTCGAGGGTCTCGCATGCTCATGGCACGTTGATCGTGAAGCTCACCCCGTCCGAGAGGTCGAACGAGCCGTCCTCCCCGTCGAACGTCAGGATCGAGAACTGGCCGGACGGGCAGCCGATCCCGGCGGACCGCCACTGCGCCATCAGGGCGTCGCCGAGCGAGGTCGACCAGTCGACCGACAGCGACGGGATCGCCTTGTTGACGTTCAACGTCGCAACCTTCGGGTCGACGCAGTACACGCCGGCGCTCGGGTGGCTCACCCCGGTGACGCCCTTACTGCGGACCACGGTGCCGCCCGCCTGCACGAACGCCGAGAGGCGGGCGTTGGGTGCCTCCGCGCCGCCGACCGCGCGCGTCGTCGTCCTGCTGGTGGAGTCGTTGGCCGGCCCACCCCCCGCGATCGCGGACCCTGCGAGCGCTCCCACGCCGAGCACGGCGACCGCTGCCGCTACTGCCAGAATCTTGACCTTCATGATCACTCCTCTGGACGAGGTGCCCCTCGGGGCTGAAGGGCGCCCAGCAGTCTTCTCCTGCGGAACCGGTGGCGTGGGGGTCATGGCGGAACTGACCCGATCGGGCCAGTTCGCCTGATCGGGACAGCACATCCTCGACCTCACGTGAAGTCGAAGGTGCGGCCACCTAGGCTCGAAGACGTGTCCACGCACGCACTGCTGACCATCGGCGAAGTGGCTGAGCGGGCCGGTGTCACGCCCTCGGCACTGCGGTTCTACGACAGCCAGGGACTGATCTCGGCCGAGCGCACCGCCGGCAACCAGCGCCGTTACCCGCGCAGCACCCTGCGCCGGGTGGCCTTCGTGCGCGCGGCGCAGCGGGTCGGTCTCTCCCTGGAGGACATCGCCACCGCACTGGCCACCCTTCCGCAGGAGCGCACGCCCACGCGGTCGGACTGGGAACGGCTGTCCCGCTCGTGGCGCGGTCTGCTGGAGACCCGGATCGCCGAGCTCGAGGCGCTGCGCGACCGGCTCACCGGCTGCATCGGCTGCGGCTGTCTCAGCCTCAAGGCGTGCACGATGGTCAACCCCGGCGACGTGCTGGCCGAGCAGGGACCCGGCGCGGTACGTCTACGTGCCCCGCGCTGACCGCGGCCGACCACCCCGTCAGCCCGTCAGCCCGGTGCGCCCAGCCCGCTGGAGACCTCGCGCGCCGCTGCGGCCACCTGGGCCCCGAGCCGGTCGACGGGCATCGCCTCGGGGTCACTGCGCAGCTGGGACACGCTGACCGCAGCGGTGACGTGGCCGGTGTGGTCGCGTACCGGTCCGCCCACGCACACCACGCCCAGCTCGTTCTCCTCCTGGTCGAGCGCCCACCCCCGCTCACCGGCGACGGTCAGGTCCGCGAGCAGCTCGTCGGCGGTGGTGTGGGTGTGCGTGGTGCGGGCCGGCAGCCCGGTGCGGGCCACGATGGCCCGCACCTCGGACTCGGGCAGAGCGCTGAGGATGGCCTTGCCGATCGACGTGCAGTGCAGCGGCACCGCCATCCCGATCCGCGACACCATCCGGTAGGGCTTGTCCGCCTCCAGCTTGCGCACGTACACCGCCTCGTCTCCCACCCGGACGGCGAGGTGCACGGTCGCGCCGCTGCCCTGCTGGAGCCGCCGCAGGGCCGGGTCAGCGCCGGCGACCACGTCGGCCCGCCCGAGGGTGCGACCGGCAAGCCCCAGCAGCCGACCGCCGGGGGCGTACCCGCCCCGGTGGTCGACGGACGCGAAGTCCTCGGCCACCAGCGCCTGAAGGATCCGGTGCACGGTGGTCTTGGGCAGCCCGGTCGAGCGCGCGATGTCGGCCAGCCGGTCCTGGTGGCCGAGCGCGTCGAGCACCCGGAGCACCTTCGTGGTCGCGTTGCCGGCTCCGTTGCCGGTGACCGTCTCGGTCCTCGTCGTCACGCCCGCTCCTCCGCTGTCCGGTACCCAGGCACTCGGTACCCCTCTCAGTACATCTCTCAGTACATGAGGTGCTTGCCGGCGTCGACCACCACGTCGACCCCGGTCACCACGTCTGCCCCCAGCAGCCCGAGAACCGCGGCGGCCACGTCGTCGGCGTCGGGCGTGCGGGCCAGCGGAGCGACCTCCCGCTCGCGCTCGGTCATCTCCGCGAACGCGTCGGCGCCGTGTCGGTCCAGCTGCCAGCGGGTGGCGACGGTGCCCGGCGAGACGGAGTTGACCCGCACCTGCGGAGCCAGCGCCACGGCCAGCGCCCGGGTCAGCTGGATCAGGCCCGCCTTGCTCACGCCGTACGGGATCGACGACCCGATGCCGCGGTGCCCGGAGATCGAGGCGACGTTGACCACCGCGCCACCGGACGCACGCAATGCTGGTGCGAGCGCCCGGGCACAGCGGAAGGCGCCCTGCAGGTTGACTCCCAGCACCTCGTCCCAGACCTCGTCGGTCACCGCGTCGAGGTCGTCGAACGGCACCCAGTGGGTGGTCCCCGCGTTGTTGACCAGGACGTCACAACGTCCGAACCGCTGCTCGCAACGGGCCGCAAGGGCACGAACGGCCGCCTCGTCGCGCACGTCGACCTGCAGCGCCTCGGCCTCCGCGCCGGCCTCGGTCAGCGCACGCACCGCCTCCTCGGCCGCGTCGGCCGACCTGCTCCAGGTCACCAGCACGCCGCGCGCACCGGCGCCGACCAGCCGCTCGGCCACCGCCCGGCCGATGCCGGTCCCGCCGCCTGTCACGACCGCGACGCTGCCCGTCAGGTCCATGCCGTTGCCTCTCCGTCGCCGGTTGCGCGCACGAGGGTCTCCCGCACGCCGTGCCGCTCGAGCCGGTCGCACCACTGCCCCACCGCGTCCACGACATCGTCGCTGCGCAGCGCGTCGGGCCAGCCGCCGGGGAGGTCCAGCAGCCGGCGCGCGCGTTCGGCGCCTCCCGCGCCGGCCCAGGCGTCCCGCACGTCGGATGCGCGGCTGTCCGCCGCGGCCCCGGACGCCACCGCGTGCGCCCAGCACGCGACGGTCAAGGTCAGCCAACGGGGAAGGTGCCCGGCGTCCTGCCGGGACTGCACCGCACCGGCGAGCCGCTGGGGAAGCTTGTGGGAGCCGTCGGCGGCGATCTGCTCCAGCCGGTGCTCGATCCCGGTGTTGGCGAACCGGCGCAGCGACGCCGCCGCCTCCGCCTCCGGGTCCAGACCGGGGCTAGGCGTGACGGTGGGCACCAGGTCGTCGGCGAGAGCCTGCTCCAGCAGGTCGCGCAGCAGCGGGTCGGCGCACGCCTCCGCGGTGGTGCGATGCCCGGACCCGAGGCCCGCGTACGCGAGCAGCGAGTGCGGCGCGTTGACGAGCCGCAGCTTGGCGTCCTGCCAGGCCGTCACGTCGTCCACGAGCACCGCACCCCCGTGCTCCCACTCCGGTCTCCCGGCGGCGAAGGCGTCCTGGAGCACCCAGCGGAAGAACGCCTCTGCCGTCACCGACGGCTGGTCGGCCGTCGCCACCGCCGGCACCACCCGGTCGACGACCGACTCGGGGAACGCCATGTTGTCGGCCACCCAGGCGGCGGCCGCGTAGTCGCTGCGAAGCCGCGCCAGCTCGAGCACCAGGGCGCGCAGCAATGACCCGCCGGCGATGATGTTGTCGCAGACCACGACGCTCAGCGGTCCGACGCCCGCCCTGGCCCGACCCGCGGCGGCTGCGAGAACCTGGCCGACCACGGTGTGCCCTGGCGCCCCGGCGATGTCGGCCGCGATGCCGGCGTGGTCGGGGAGCAGCCGGCGGGTGGTCGGGTCGAACGCGTAGGCCGCCTCGGTGACGCTGGTGGTGACCACCCGGACGGCCGGGTCGGCCAGCACGCGAGCAGAGCCGGTCCGGCTCGTCGGCCGCCACCAGCCCGTCCCGCACGACGCCGACACAACGCTCCTCGGACCGGTCGTCGTCGCGCTCGACGACCCGGTAGCGCCAGTCATGGGCGCGCAACGCGTCGACCACCGTTGCCGAGCGCTGCCCGACCGCGCAGACCCCCCAGGCGGAACCGTCCGCGTGCGGCTCCGTCCACGGCTCATGACGCTCTGGCGGTGCAGAGCCACGGGTGCGCGCGGGCGAAGGCGCCGGCGCCCAGGTGGACGACACCGGTCCGTTCGGCGGCCTCGCCCAGGGCGGACCCGTTCACGAGCGGTCGACGGTGGCTCGCGGCTCGGGTCCCATGTCGTTGATGTCGACGTCCTTGCCCTCGGCGGCCGCCGCGAAGGCGGCCAGCGAGACCAGGCAGACACCCACCATCAGCAGCGCGATCAGCCAGGGCTCCCCGTCCAGCCGGTTCTGCAGAGAGGCCGCCACCAGCGGTGAGAACCCCGCGATGGCCGCGCCGATCTCGCGGGACGACGCGAAGCCGGAGTACCGCACCCGGGCGCCGAAGAGCTCGGCGTAGAAGGCCGGCTGGACGGCGATCATCGGTGCGATGCCCAGAGTCATCGCGATCAGCAGGGCCACCCAGACGACGAGCGGCTCCCCGGTCTTCATCAGTGCCCAGAACGGGAACGCGAACGCCGCGGTGAACACGACGCTGAAGATGTTCAGCGGCTTGCGGCCGATGCGGTCCGACAGCGCCCCGTAGACGGGCTGCAGCGCGATGACGGCGAGGCAGAAGAGCACCACGCCGGTCAGGGCGACGGTCCGGGACAGGTCCAGCGTCCCGGTCACGTACCCGACCGAGAAGGTCGCGTACAGGTAGATCACGGCCGTGTCGGCCACGTGCGCGCCGACGCCGATGAGCAGGTTGCGCGGGTAGCGGGCGAGTGCCTCGAGGACCGGCAGCTTCACGACCTGCTGGGTCTCCTGCATCCGCTTGAAGATCGGCGACTCCTCCACCCGCAGCCGCACGTAGACGGCCACCGCGATCATCGCGAAGCTCACCAGGAACGGGATCCGCCAGCCCCAGGACTCGAGGTCGTCGTCGGAGAGCCGCCCGACGAACAAGAACACCACCGTCCCGCTCAGCAGCCCGATCTGCACGCCCATCTGGGCGAACGACGTGTAGAAGCCGCGGCGGCGCTTGGGTGCGTGCTCGGCCAGCAGGGTCGAGGCGCCGCCGAACTCCGCACCGGCGCCGAGCCCCTGCGCGACCCGCAGCAGGACCAGCAGGATCGGGGCCCAGACGCCGATCGACGCGTGCGTCGGCAGCAGGCCGATGACCCCGGTCGAGATGCCCATCACCAGCGTGGTGATGATCAGCGTCGCCCGGCGCCCGATCCGATCGCCCACGTGTCCGAACAGGATGCCGCCGAGCGGGCGGAAGACGAAGCCGACGCCGAACGTCGCGAACGCCAGCAGGCTGCCGACCGCGGGGTCACTGTCGGGGAAGAACAGCCCGCCGAAGACCAGTGCGGCGGCGGTGCCGTAGATGAAGAAGTCGTACCACTCCAGCGCGGTGCCCACGACCGAGCCCAGCACCGCCCGCCGCAGCTCGCTGGGCGAGGTCTGCGGGACGCCCGGGTCACCGCTGGCGGTCTCCGCACGGGGCTGCGCGGGTTCGCTCAGGTCGGAGGGGCGGCGGTCGGACATGGCGGTCTCCAGGGTCGTACGGATCAGCGGTCGGACAGCGGTGTCACCCCGAGCCGGGTGGCCAGGGCGTCGAGCTCGTCCCGGGCACCCGCGGCGACCGGCACGCCGCCGGCCAGTCGCTCGGCCCGGGTGGTCCACTCCGGCTCCCCCGGCACCTGGACGGCGTCGAACCCGACCGCGGTCGGGGTGGCGTGGACGCGGTCGCGCAGGTCCTCCACCTCGCGGCGGAAGGCATCGGGGTCGCAGAACGGCGCCACGTCGATCGCGACCAGCAGGGTGCCGAAGGTTCCGTCGTAGCCCGCGGCGGTCACCGAGCCGGTGCCGCTGAGCATCCCGGCGACCAGGTCGGCGACGAGCGCGAGCCCGTAGCCCTTGTGCGCACCCATCGGCAGCAGCGCGCCACCGGCGTAGAGCGCCTCGGGGTCGGTGCTCGGATTGCCGTCGGCGTCGACCACCTGGCCTTCGGGGAGGGTCTCGCCCCTCGTCCGGGCCACCGCCACCTTGCCCTCGGCGGTCGCCGAGGTGGCGAAGTCGACCACCAGCGGCGGGGCGCCCGGCGAGGTGGGCGCCCCCCAGGCCAGCGGGTTGGTGCCGAACAGCCGGGCCCGCCCGCCCCATGGCGCCACCCAGGGGTCGGCGTTGGCCAGCGCGAAGCCGACCAGCCCGGCAGCCGCCAGCTGCTCGACGTACTCCCCCAGCCGCCCGACGTGGCGGCAGCGCCGCAGCGCGGCAACCGCGACCGCCGTGCCGCCGGCACCGCCAGCGCGGCGGATCAGCTCGTCGGCCCCGAGCCGGGCGGTCAGCTGACCGAAGGCGTCGCGCCCGTCGACCACGACGGCCGCAGCCGGCGTGCCCTCGACCACGACCGGGGTCGCGGCCGGATCGACGTCGCCGGTCCGCACCAGGTCCGCGTACGGGGCGAGCCGGCGCACGCCGTGCGACACGTGACCGCGGAGGTCGGACTCGACCAGCGAGGTCGCCACCGCAGCGGCGGGCTCCGCAGGAGCTCCGAGGGCTCTCAGCACGTCGACGGCGAAGGCCCGCAGGGTCTCGGCGGGCAGTGCCAGCGGCTCGGGCACGCGCTCTCCGTTCTGCCAGACGGAACACCGTTCCGCTGGACATCCCTACCCAGAACGGGACGACCCGCAAACCTCCGGCACGGAGCCTCTTCACGGGCTCTCTTACGGGGCGGTGACCAGCACCTTGCGGCGCAGGTCGTCGGGCCGGTCGACGGTGGCGCCCTCGGCACGAAGCCAGGCGTCCAGCTCGACCCGGTCCTGGTGGGTCATCACCGCCACCACGTCGCCCGGGCGCGCCTCCGCGAGCAGCGCGCGCAGGCCGTCGCCCTCGCTGGGGTACGACACCGGGGGTGCCGCGCCGACCCGGGCGGCCCCGGCCGCATAGCGGGCGTCCAGGTCGACCATGCTCCGTCCGCGCAGGTAGTCGGACTTGTGCACGACCACGACGACGTCGGCGTCGCGCAGCCCGCGCTCGCCCAGCGCCTCCACGATCTCGTCGGAGCGGTCCCCGGCCGTGCCCAGCCCCAGCAGCAGCCGACCGCCCGGGGCGCGCAGCCCGCGCATGATCTCCAGCAGCGCCTCGAGCCCTGCCTCGTTGTGGGCCAGGTCGATCACCACCGACACGTCGCCGAGCGAGTAGACGTTCATCCGCCCCGGGTTGAGGTCGGGACCGGGGGCGAACGTGCGAAGGCCGTCGACCGCGGCCTCCCAGGGCAGCCCCACCGCGAGCGCCGCCGACGTGGCGGCGAGCGCGTTCTCCACGTTGAACCGGGACAGCCCGGCGAGGGTCATCGGCACGTCGACGATCGGCACCAGCGGCCTGGCGTCCTCCCCCGCGCCGAGCACACTCACCCAGCCGTCGATCAGCGTGGTCGCCCGCCCGCGGGTGCTGACGGCCTCGCGCACCCCCGGCGAGTCGGGGTCGCGGGAGAACACCCACACCGGCGCCCGGACGGTCGTGCGCATCGCCAGCGTCCGCGGGTCGTCGCCGTTGAGCACCACCCACCCTCCGGGCCGGGTGATCCGCGGGACGACGCCCTTCACCTCGGCGAGCTGGTCGAGCGTGTCGATGCCGTGCAGACCCAGGTGGTCGGCGCTGATGTTGGTCACCACGGACACGTCGTTGTGGGTGACGCCGATCCCGCGCAGCAGGATCCCGCCCCGTGCGGTCTCGGTGACCGCGAGCTGCACCTCCGGATGCGCGAGCACCCGCCCGGCGCCGGACGGTCCGGAGTAGTCACCCTCCTCGACCAGGTCGCCGTCGATGTAGATGCCGTCGGTGCTGGACCAGCCCACGTGCAGGCCGGCGGCCCGCCCCATGTGCGCGATCATCCGCGACGTCGTCGTCTTGCCGTTGGTGCCGGTGACCGCGACGACGGGCACCCGTGGCACCAGCGTCTGCGGCCCACCGCCTGCGTCGGTCGCGCGGATCACCGCGCCCGCCTCGGTGATCAGGTCGTCGACCTGGGCGCCGGAGTCGGCCGCCAGCCGATCCAACACCGCCCCCAGCTGCTCGCCCAGGGCGATCGCCAGCCCGCGGCGCCGCCAGGGGTACGCCACGACCAGCCGGTCGAGCCGGGTCGTCGGACGCACCCGCACCGCCACCCGGGTCACCCCCACCTCGGCGGCGAGCCGGCGCACCAGCCGGGCCAGCAGCCGCACGCAGAACCGCTGCCGGAACCCCGAGCCCGGCCCCCCCGGCCTGGTCGGTCCCAGGCCCACGTCGACGGCGAGCGCCCGCGCCCGGTCGGTGTCGAGGCCGAGCAGCCCGGAGATGTCCAGGGTGAGCTTCACCGCGGCGCGGGTCACGTACAGGTTGGGACCCTCGAGCACCCGCAGCTCGACCAGCGCGGACACGGCCGGCTCAGGCACCCATGGCGTGGTAGCCACCGTCGACGTGGACGATCTCGCCCGTCGTGGCGGCGAAGAAGTCGCTGAGCAGCGCGACCACGGCCCGGGCCGTCGGCGTGGTGTCCTCCTGGTCCCAGCCGAGCGGTGCCCGGTCGCCCCACATCTCCTCGAGCTGCTCGAAGCCCGGGATCGCCTTGGCCGCAAGGGTCTTGAGCGGACCGGCGGCGACCAGGTTGACCCGGATCCCGCGCGTGCCGAGATCGCGGGCGAGGTAGCGCGCGGTCGATTCCAGGCTCGCCTTGGCCACGCCCATCCAGTTGTACGCCGGCCAGGCGACCGTCGCGTCGAAGGTGAGGCCCACGACCGACGAGCCGTCGGCCAGCATCGGCAGCGCGGCCTCGGTCAGTGCGGCCAGCGAGAAGCCGGACACCTGCACGGCCTGCGCGACGTCGGCCCACGGGGCACCGAGGAAGTCACCGCCGAGCACCGTCTCGGGGTTGCCGTACGCGATCGAGTGCACCACGCCGTCGAGCCCGTCGACGTGCTCGCCCAGCCGGTCGGTGAGCGTGGCCAGGTGCTCGTCGTCGCTGACGTCGAGCTCGATCACGGGTGCGGTCTCGGGCAGCCGGGCCGCGATGCGGCGGGTGATGCCGAGCGCGCGCCCGAAGTTCGAGATCACCACCGTGGCGCCCTGCTGCTGGGCCTCGCGCGCCACCGCGAAGCCGATGGAGCTGTCCATGGTGACGCCGGCGACCAGGAGGCGCTTGCCGTCGAGGATTCCCACCTGTCTGCTCCTGTCGTCGTGCTTCGCGGTCGTTCGTCGGGGTGTTCGGGGTGCTCACGTGCTGGTCAGCTCAGTGGCCCATGCCCAGTCCGCCGTCGACGGGCACGAGGGCGCCGGTGACGTACCCGGCCTCGTCGGAGGTGAGGAAGCCGACGACGGACGCCACCTCCTCGACGGTGGCATAGCGGCCGAGCGGGATCTGGCTGCGGTACTGCTCGCGGGTCTCCTCGGGCAGGGCAGCCGTCATGTCGGTGTCGACGAACCCCGGCGCCACGACGTTGACAGTGATGCCCCGGCTGCCCAGCTCGCGGGCCACCGAGCGGGCGAAGCCGACCAGCCCGGCCTTGCTGGCCGCGTAGTTGGCCTGTCCGGGCGAGCCGAGCATGCCGACCACCGACGAGACCAGCACCACGCGTCCCCAACGGGCGCGGAGCATGCCTCGCGCGGCCCGCTTCACCAGCCGGAAGCTGCCGGTCAGGTTGGTGTCGAGCACCGCGTCCCAGTCGTCCTGCCCCATCCGCAGCAGCAACGTGTCGCGGGTGATGCCCGCGTTCGCGACCAGGATCTCGACCGGTCCGTGCGCCTCCTCGACCTGCGCGAAGGCCGCGTCGACCTGCTCGGAGTCGGTGATGTCGCACGTCACGCCGAGCACGCCCTCGGGCGGGTCACCGCTGCGGTGGGTGACCGCAACCTGGTCGCCGCGCGCGGCCAGGGTGGTGGCGATCGCGCGGCCGATCCCGCGGTTGCCGCCGGTCACGAGCACCGACCTGGCCACGCCCACCTCCGTGCTCCGCTCGGCCTCCGGGGTCCCGGCGCCGTCGGGGACGCTACCGGCTCGGTGTCGAAAGCGTCACTCGTCGTCCTCCAGCCGGAAGCCGAGCTTCATCGTGACCTGGACGTGCGAGACCGCCGCGTCAGCGATCTGCCCGCGGATCTGGGTGACCTCGAACCAGTCCAGGTGCCGCAGCGTCTGGCTCGCCCGGGCGATGCCGTTGCGGACGGCCTGGTCGACGCCGTCGGGCGAGGTTCCGACGATCTCGGTGACGCGGTACGTGCGGTTGGCCATGGTGGGCTCCTTCAGGTCGGACGGGGGTCGACGTGGGATGCCGACATCCTCCCCCTGGTCCCGGGCCAGGAGGCGCGTACCGTGGCAGGTGATGGACCAACGACCGGTCAGCATCACCTCCGCCCGGGTGGCGCACAGTGACGACATCTCGAGTCGGCAGCTGCGCTACGTGCTGTCCATGCTGGTGCGGACGCTGTGCTTCGTGGCGGCGGTGGCGTTCGACGGCGTCCTGCGCTGGGTCTTCGTCGCCGGAGCGCTGTTCCTGCCCTATATCGCGGTGGTCATGGCCAACGCCGGCGTGCAGAAGGATCCCGCCTCACCAGCCACGCTGACCACGCCCGTACGGTCCGAGCTGGGTACCAGCCCGCCCGCCGACGATGGCTGAACCGACCCCTGCCCGGCGCTCGCCGACCTGTGCTGGCCCCGCACGGCTGGACGTGTCATGATCGTCAGGTGCTCCGTTTCCCCCGTCGGGGCACGTCGTGCCGGACGACTCCCCCCGTGGTCGTCCGGCACTTTAACGTCCAGACCTTTCCCGGAGGCGCCGTGACCGGCGACCCGGCACCGGAGCCCGGCCCGGCCGCCGCGGAGGGCCCGGTGCTCTGCTCGGCGCGGGGGTGCAGCGAGCGCGCCGTCTGGGCGCTGCGCTGGAACAACCCCAAGCTGCACACCCCCGAGCGCCGCAAGACCTGGACCGCGTGCGAGGAGCACCGCGAGCATCTCGCGGACTTCCTCGGCCGGCGCGGATTCCTGCGCGACGTCGAGCCGCTGGAGGGCTGAGCGGGCCTCCCCAGATGAGGCAGCTGGGCTCAGCCGCCGATGGCGCTCATCGGACGCTGCGGCTGCAGGAACGACGGGTCGTCGATGCCGTGGCCGGGCAGCTTGGACCACATCGCCAGCCGCCATCGCCAGGCGATCTCGTCGTCGTCGGCGCCACCGCGCAGCGCCGCGCGCAGGTCCGACTCCTGGCGGGCGAACAGGCAGTTGCGCACCTGGCCGTCGGCCGTGAGCCGCACCCGGTCGCAGTCGCCGCAGAACGGGCGGGTCACCGACGCGATGACTCCGACGGTGGCGGGACCGCCGTCGACGAGGAACTCCTCGGCGGGCGCCGACCCGCGGGGCCGTCCGGTCGGGGTGAGGTCGAACGCGGCCTCCAGCCGGGCGAGCGTCTCCTCGGCCGTCACCATCTGGTCGCGGGCCCAGCGGTGCTGGGCGTCCAGCGGCATCTGCTCGATGATCCGCAGCTGGTAGCCGCGGTCGAGGCACCAGCGCAGCAGCTCAGCGGCCTGCTCGTCGTTCTCGCCGCGCAGCAGCACGGCGTTGACCTTGACCGGCGTCAGGCCGGCGCTGGCCGCGGCCTCCAGGCCGGCCAGCACGTCGGCGAGCCGGTCGCGCCGGGTGATCCGGGCGAACGTCTCGGCGTCGACGGTGTCCAGGCTGACGTTGACCCGGTCGAGGCCGGCCTCGGCCAGCGCGTGCGCGCTGCGCGACAGTCCGAGGGCGTTGGTCGTCATGGCGATCTGCGGCCGGGGGCTCAGCGCGGCCATCCGGGCCACCAGCCCGACGAGTCCGCGGCGCAGCAGCGGCTCACCGCCGGTCAGCCGGATCTGCCGTACGCCGAGCTGCTCGACCCCGATGCTGACCAGGCGCACGACCTCGTCGTCGGTGAGCGTCTCGTCGGTCGGCAGCCAGTCGAGGCCCTCGGCGGGCATGCAGTACTGGCAGCGCAGGTTGCAGCGGTCGGTCAGCGAGACCCGCAGGTCGGTCGCCACCCTCCCGTGCCGGTCGAGCAGCGGACCGGAGCGTGCGGGGCGGTCGACCGGCCCGGTCTCGCCTCCGACGGAAGCACCCGCGAGCACAGTCACCCCGTCATCGTACGGGGCGCCGCCCCCACCGCCGGTGCGGAGTACCGTCGCCGGGTGTACCGCTTCCTGCTGACGCGGCGCTGGCTGGCGCTGGCACTGGCGGTGCTGGTGCTGAGCGCGGTCTGCGTGCGGCTGGGGGTGTGGCAGTTCTCCCGGCTGGCGGACCGCAAGGCCTCCAACGCGGTCGTGGCGGCCAACCTCGACGCCGACCCGGTCGACATCGGCACCCTCACCGGCGTCGACGGGGACGTGTCCGCCGGGGAGGAGTGGCGCCCGGTCACCGCCAGCGGTCGCTACGACCCTGCCGAGCAGCTGCTGGTGCGCTACCAGACCCGGGGCGACCAGCGCGGCGTCGACGTGGTGGTCCCCCTGGTCGCCGACGACGGCAGCGCGGTGCTCGTCGACCGCGGGTTCCTGGAGTCCCCCGCAGGAACCCCGGACACCGACGACGTGCCGGAGGCTCCCGAAGGTGAGGTCACCGTCACCGGTTGGCTGCGCCAGGACAGTGAGGCCGGATCGGAAGCCACCGCCCCGTCCGACGGCACGGTGCGAGCCGTGGCCGCGGCCGGTGTGCAGGGATCGTCCGCGCACCCGCTGGTGTCCGGCTGGCTGGCGGCTCGGGAGGAGGCTCCTGCTGCGGCCACGACCCTCGTGGGACCCGACCCACCGGAGCTCGACTCCGGGCCGCACTTCTTCTACGGGCTGCAGTGGTTCTTCTTCGCGCTGCTGGCGCTGGTCGGCTACGGCTACTTCGCTTGGGACGAAGCACATCCCGGCCGGCTACGGCGTCGCGAGCCGGAACGCGAGTCCCACGCCGTCCTGAACGGCTAGCCGTCGCGTCGGGCCTCGTGCCGCGACGTGGGAGCGCGCCCGCGAGGTTGGCGAGGACGCTCGGGCAGCGGGTGCCGCTGCTGGGTCCGCTCGACCGTCTCGCCCGGGTCCAGCCGGACCACCTCGCCGTGGTGGCCCAGCTCGAGCGCCTGCTCCCCCGCCACGTGGGCGTACCGGGTGCGATCGGGCAGCACCTCGACGCGGATCCGCGACCCGCCGCGGACCAGACCGAACTGCAGCCGGTCCAGCCCCTCGGGGAGCTGCGGAGAGAAGCACAGCCGGCCCTCGTCGCGCATGCCGCCGAAGCCCTCGACCAGGGCGATCCACGCCCCCGCCAGCGAGGCCATGTGCAGGCCGTCGCGGGTGTTGCCCCCGAGGTCGTGCAGGTCCATGAACGCGGCCTCGCAGGTGTAGTCGTACGCCAGGCCGAGGTGGCCGACCTCGGCCGCCACGACCGCCTGGGTGCACGCCGAGAGCGACGAGTCCCGTACCGTGATCGCCTCGTAGTAGTCGAAGTCCCGCCGCTTCTGCTCCGGGGTGAAGGCCTCGCCGCAGCGCTGGATGGCCAGCACGAGGTCGGCCTGCTTGACCACCTGCCGGCGGTACAGGTCGAAGTACGGGTAGTGCAGGAACAGCGGGTGGTTCTCCTCCGGGGTGGCCTCGAAGTCCCACACGTCGTGCCGGGTGAAGCCCTCCGACTGGGGGTGCACCCCCAGCTCGTCGTCCCAGCAGATGAACACGGCCTCGGCGGCGTCCCGCCACGAGGCCGCCTCCTCGGGGTCGACGCCGAGCTGTTCGGCCCGCCGCGGGTGCCGGTGCACGGCGTCCGCGGCGTAGCGCAGGTTGCGGGCCGCCATCAGGTTGGTGAAGACGTTGTCGTCGGCGACCGCGCTGTACTCGTCGGGACCGGTGACGCCGGAGATCCGGAACGCTCCGGACCGGTCGTGGTGGCCGAGCGAGCGCCACAGCCGGGCGGTCTCGACGAGCAGCTCGATCCCCACCTCCCGCTCGAGGGCGGTGTCGCCGGTGGCGTCGAGGTAGCGGATCACCGCGTCGGCGATGTCGGCGTTGACGTGGAAGGCGGCGGTGCCGGCCGGCCAGTAGGCCGAGCACTCGGCCCCGTTGATCGTGCGCCACGGGAACGCCGCGCCCTCCAGACCGAGCTGCCGGGCCCGGTCCCGGGCCGTCGGCAGGGTCGAGTGCCGCCAGCGCAGCACGTCGGCGGTCGCCCGGGGCAGGCTGTGGGTGAGCACCGGGAGGACGAAGGTCTCGGTGTCCCAGAAGCAGTGCCCGTCGTAGCCCGGGCCCGTCAGCCCCTTGGCCGGGATCGATCGCCGCTCGCCCCGTGCGCCGGCCTGGAGCACGTGGAACATCGCGAACCGCACCGCCTGCTGCAGCTCGGGGTCGCCGTCGACCTCCACGTCGGCGCGCTCCCAGTAGTCGGCCAGGAACGCGCGCTGCTCGTCCAGCAGACCGGTCCAGGTCGTGTCCTTGGCCGCGGCGAGGGCGGCGGCGACCTGGTCGCGCAGGGCGGGGACCGACCGCTGCTGCGACCAGCCGTACGTGACGTACTTGACCACCCGCAGCGACTCACCGGGTTCGAGCCGGGTCGAGAAGGTCACCCGGGACCAGTCCTCGTTGGCCTCCGTGGACGCGGTGATCTCGCGGGGTGCGGTGGCCTCGTGGTCCATCGCCGTCGCGACCCGCAGCCCGCTGCGCCGGGTGCGGTGCACCATCGTCGCGCTGTTGTCGTAGGCGTGCGAGAGCTCGTGCACCAGGGGGGCCCGCAGCGCGGCCGCGGCGCGGGGGTCGTCCTCGCGCTCCGGCAGCTGCTCGTCGGCCACCAGCTCGGACTGCAGCACCACCCGCGCGTCGTCGTCGACCGCCTCGAGCTCCAGGCACAAGGCCACCACGGCACGCTGGGTGAGCGAGACCAGCCGGGTGCTGCGCAGCCGCAGCCGCTGCCCGGCGGGTGACGTCCATTCCGCCTCCCGGCGCAGCACGCCCTCGCGGAAGTCCAGCACCCGCTCGTGGTGGTGCAGCTCGCCGTAGCGCACGTCGAACGGCTCGTCGTCGACCAGCAGCCTCATGACCTTGCCGTTGGTGACGTTGATGGCCGACTGGCCGTCCTCGGGGAAGCCGTAGCCCGCCTCCGCGTAGGGCAGCGGGCGCTGCTCGTAGACCCCGTTCAGGTACGTGCCGGGCAGCCCGAACGGCTCGCCCTCCTCGAGGTTGCCGCGGATGCCGACGTGGCCGTTCGACAGCGCGAACAGCGACTCGGTCCGCGACAGGTCGTCGAGCTCGAGCCGGGTCTCGCGCAGGCACCACGGCTCGACGGTGAACGCGGCCCCGGCGCTCACGGCAGCAGCTCCTCGAGGTCGGCGACCACCCGGTCCGCCCCGTGCTCGCTCAAGGCCGCCGCGTGACCGACCCGGTCGACCCCGATGACCGGCGAGAACCCGCCCGCCCGGCCGGCGGCGACGCCCGACACGGCGTCCTCGAACACCGCGGCGTCCGCGGGCTGCACGTCCAGCTCCTTGGCCGCCTCGCGGAACCCGTCGGGCGCCGGCTTGCCCCGCAGGCCGCGCTCGCGGATGACGGTGCCGTCGACCACGGTGTCGAAGAGGTCACTGAGGCCGGTGACCTTGAGCACGTCGCGGGTGTTTGCCGACGACGACACGACTGCCGTCGCGATCCCCGCCTCGCGCACGGCGTGGACGTACCGCACCGACCCGTCGAAGACCCGTACCCCGTCCTCGCGGATCCGGCGCAGCAAGATCTCGTTCTTGCGATTGCCCACGCCGTTGACGGTCTCGGCGTCGGGCGGGTCGTCGGGCGATCCCTCGTCCAGGTGGATGTCGCGGGACGCCAGGAAGTCGCGGACACCGTCGGCGCGCGGCTTGCCGTCGACGTAGGAGTTGTAGTCGTCCGCGGGGTCGAACGGGCGGAACTCTTCGCCCGACCGTTCGGCCCGCTCGCGGAGGAAGGCATCGAACGACTCCTTCCACGCCCGGTTGTGCACTGCGGCCGTGTCGGTGAGGACGCCGTCGAGGTCGAACAGGCACGCGCGCGTCCCGGGACCAAGGCCCAGCCGGTCGGTCATCGCCGTCTCCCGTCGTCGCGACCCGGTGTGCTCCCAGGCCCGGCTGCGACCGTACGTCAGGATCGTGCGGCCGCCACCAGAGCCTCGAACAGCCGCGGGTCGTCGCCGACCTCCGGGTGCCACTGCACACCGAGCCTGAACCGGGCCCGGGGATCCTCGACGGCCTCCAGCACACCGTCGTCGGCCCAGCCCGACTCGACCAGACCGGGGTGCGAGCGCACGCCCTGGTGGTGGTAGGTCGGAACAGTGACCGCCTCGCCCAGCACGGACGCGAGCACCGTGCCGGGCACGGTGCGGACCAGGTGCTCGCCGTACGTGCCCGGGGCCGGTGCGTGTCCTGAGTGCCCCACCCGGTCCGGCAGGTGCTGCTCGAGCTCGCCGCCCGCCGCCACCGTCATCACCTGCATCCCCCGGCACACGCCGAGCAGCGGCAGGTCGCGTTCCGCCGCCAGCCGGGCGACCACCAGCTCGGTCGAGTCGCGGTCGGGCCGTGGCGCCTGGACGCTCTCGTGTGGCTCCGCGCCGTAGCGGGCGGGCTCGACGTCGACGCCGCCGGCGATCAGCACCCCGTCGACCCGCGCCAGCAGGTCGGCCACGCTGTCGTCGTCGGAGCCCGGCGGCAACGGCGGCAGCACCACCGGCAGCCCCCCCGCCTCCCGCACGTGGCGGACGTAGCCCAGCGGCACCAGCACGGCCGGCACGTCCCGCCAGGCGCCCCACGAGGCGGGCTCCACGTAGGCGGTGATCCCGATGACGGGTCGGTTCACCCGGCACTCACAGGGGCGTCACGTACGCCGCGCTGATCCCACCGTCGACGATGAACGTCGAGGCGGTGATGAAGCTGGCGTCGTCGCTGGCGAGGAACAGCACCGCGCCGGCGATCTCGTCGGCCTCGGCGAAGCGGCCCATCGGCACGTGCACCAGCCGCCGCGCCGCCCGCTCGGGGTCGGACGCGAACAGCTCCTGCAGCAGCGGGGTGTCGACAGGGCCGGGACACAAGGCGTTGACCCGCACGCCCTCGCGGGCGAACTGGACGCCGAGCTCGCGGGTCATGGACAACACCCCGCCCTTGCTCGCCGAGTAGGAGATCTGCGACGTGGCGGCGCCCATCACGGCCACGAACGAGGCGGTGTTGATGATCGACCCGCGGCCCTGCTGACGCATGTACGGCAGCTGGGCCTTGCAGCAGAGGAACACGCTGGTCAGGTTGACCTCCTGCACCCGCCGCCACGCGTCGATGCCGGTCTCCAGGATGGAGTCGTCGTCGGTCGGGTTGATCCCTGCGTTGTTGAACGCGATGTCGACGCTGCCGTACGTCGCGTGCGCCTCGGCCACCATCGCCTCGACCTGCTCGGCGTCGGTGACGTCGCAGTGAACGTACCGACCACCGCATTCGGCGATGACCTCGGGCCCCTTGGCGTCGTCCACGTCGGCCACGACGACGTTGGCACCCTCGGCCGCGAACCGGCGCGCGGTGGCCAGCCCGATGCCGCTGCACCCGCCGGTCACGATCGCGGTCCTGCCCTCCAGCCGGCCCACGGCTCAGTCCTCCGTCGCGATGAAGAGGTTCTTGACCTCGGTGAACGAGTCGAGGGCGTCCGGTCCGAGCTCACGGCCGAGGCCCGACTGCTTGAACCCGCCGAACGGCGTCGAGTAGCGCACCGACGCGTGCGAGTTGACCGACAGGTTGCCCGCCTCCACCCCACGGGCGACCCGCATCGCCCGGCCCACGTCGCGCGTCCAGATCGACCCCGACAACCCGTACTGCGTGTCGTTGGCCTTGGCGACGGCGTCCGCCTCGTCGTCGAACGGCAGCACCGCGACGACCGGTCCGAACACCTCCTCGCGCCACACGCGATCGTTGGCGCCGTCGGGCAGCACCACGGTCGGGGCGTACCAGTAGCCCGGGCCGTCCGGCGCGCTCCCGCGGATGGCGGGCTCCAAGCCGTCTCCCTCGACGAACGAGGTCACGGTCTCGCGCTGCCCGGCGCTGATCAGCGGTCCCATCTCGGTCTGCTCGTCACCGGGGTCGCCCACCCGCACGCCACGGACGGCGGGCTCCAGCAGCTCGAGGAACCGGTCGTGGACGGACCGCTGCACGAGGATCCGGCTGCGCGCGCAGCAGTCCTGGCCGGCGTTGTCGAAGACCCCGTACGGCGCCGTCGCGGCCGCCCGCTCGAGGTCGGCGTCGGCGAACACGATGTTGGCGCTCTTGCCGCCGAGCTCCAGGGTCACCCGCTTCACCTGCTCGGCCGCGCGCGCCATGATCCGGGTGCCAACCTCGGTCGAGCCGGTGAAGCAGATCTTGCGCACCGCCGGGTGGGTGACGAAGCGCTCTCCCACGACCGAGCCCTTGCCCGGCAGCACGGTGAGCACGCCCTCCGGCAGTCCCGCGTCCAGGGCCAGCTCGCCGATGCGGATCGCGGTGAGCGGCGTGAGTTCGGCGGGCTTCAGCACCACGGTGTTGCCCGCGGCCAGGGCCGGTGCCATCCCCCAGCCCAGGATCGGCATCGGGAAGTTCCACGGCACGATCACACCGACGACCCCGAGGGGCTCCTTGAACGTGATGTCGATGCCGCCCGCCACGGGAATCTGCTTCCCGAACAGCCGCTCCGGAGCGGCGGAGAAGTAGCCGAGCACGTCGCGCACGTTGCCCGCCTCCCAGCGGGCGTTGGAGATCGTGTGCCCGGAGTTGCTGACCTCGAGCGCGGCGAGCTCCTCGCGCGCTCCGTCGACGGCGTCGGCGAAGCGGCGCAGCAGCAGACCCCGGTCCGCGGGCGCCAGCTTGCGCCAGGTCTCGTACGCGGTCGACGCCCGGGCGATCGAGGCGTCGGTCTGCTCGACGTCGGCCTGCTCGACCTCGGCGACCGGCTGCTCGGTGGCGGGGTCGAGGACGGTGTGCACCGTCGTCATCTGGTGGTCACAGCCGCTCGAACCCCCGCATCAGCTCCCAGTCCGTGACCGCGGCGTTGAAGGCCTTCAGCTCGACGTCGGCGTAGTTGAGGTAGTGGTCGACGACCTGGTCGCCGAACACCTCACGGGCGATCGGCGACGCGGCGAAGGCCTCTCGCGCCTCGAGCAGGGTGTGTGGCACGTGCGCCTTGTCGGACTCGTAGGCGTTGCCCTCCAAGGGGTCCTCGAGCTCCAGCTCGTGCTCGATCCCGTACAAGCCGCCGGCCAGCATCGCGGCCAGCCCGAGGTAGGGATTGACGTCGCCGCCGGGCAGCCGGTTCTCGATCCGCAGCCCTGCGCCGTGCCCGACCGCGCGCAGCGCGCAGGTGCGGTTGTCCCAGCCCCAGGCCACCGCGGTGGGGGCGAACGAACCCGGCTGGAACCGCTTGTAGGAGTTGACGTTGGGGGCGTACAGCAGGGTGAAGTCGCCGAGCGTGGTCTGCACGCCGGCCACGAACTGCCGGAACAGGTCGGTGGGACCGTCGTCGTCGGCGAAGACCACCGACCCGTCGTTGCCGCGCAGGCTCATGTGGATGTGGCACGAGTTGCCCTCGCGCTCGTCGAACTTCGCCATGAAGCTCAGCGCCTTGCCGTGCAGCGAGGCGATCTCCTTGGCGCCGTTCTTGTAGACGCTGTGGTTGTCAGCGGTGCGGACGACCTCGTCGAAGCGGAACGCGATCTCGTGCTGGCCGAGGTTGCACTCCCCCTTGGCCGACTCCACGGTCAGGCCGCTGGCGAACATGTGGTTGCGGAGGTCGCGCAGCAGCGGCTCGACCCTGGTCGTGCCGAGCAGCGAGTAGTCGACGTTGTACTGGTTCGACGGGGTGAGGTCGCGGTAGCGAGCGTCCCAGGCCTGCTCGTAGGTGTCGTCGAAGACGATGAACTCGAGCTCGGTGCCGGCGAACGCCGTCCAGCCACGCTCGGCGGCCCGGTCGACCTGGGCCTGCAGCACCTGTCTCGGCGACTGCACCACCGGGCTGTGCGCGTCGTCCAGCCAGGTCAGGTCGCACTGCACCATCACCGTTGCCGGGAGCCACGGCACGGGTCGCAGGGTGTCGAGGTCGAGGGCGAACTCCATGTCGCCGTAGCCGCGCGCCCACGAGCTGATCGCGTAGCCCTCGACGGTGTTCATGTCCACGTCGACGGCGAGCAGGTAGTTGCACCCCTCGGTGCCCTCGTCCAGCACGGTGTCGAGGAAGAACTGCGCGTGCAGCCGCTTGCCCTGCAGTCGGCCCTGCATGTCGGTGAAGGCCACCACCACGGTGTCGACCTCGCCGCGGCCGATCTGGGCGCGCAGCTGCTCCAGGGCGAGCACCGGCTCGCGATCAGCCATGGTCGTCTCCCGACGTCGTCGCCCGCGGCAATGGACCGCAGGCATGCCATTGCCGGGACTGAAGCACCGCCCTAGTCTCCCTGTCAATGTCCACGCCACCGCCGGGCCCGGAGCTCGCCACCAGCGCGCACGACGCGCTGCTGCGTCCGGTGCGCGAGGGCAACGCGTTCGAGCAGACCGTCGAGCGGGTCGGCCAGCTGATCCGGCTGGGCGTGGTGGACGTCGACGACCGGCTGCCGCCCGAGCGTGAGCTCGCCCAGCGGCTCGGCGTCAGCCGGGACACTGTCCGCGAGGCCATCCGCGCGCTGCAGGGGGCCGGCCTGGTCGAGTCGCGACGCGGCCGCTACGGCGGGACGTTCGTCCGCTCCGCACCCGCGGCACGCCGTTCCGAGGCCCGGCGCCGGGCGCTCGCGCTGGGCGACGACCTCGAGGGGACGCTCGACGACGCGCTGGTGCTGCGCCGCGCGGTGGAGGTGGGCGCCGCCGAGGCGGCGGCCGCCCGGCGGCTCGAGCCGCACGAGGTGGCGCACCTCGAGCAGGTCCTGGAGCTGAGCGGCGCCGCGGGCGCCGCCGACTACCGCCGGGCGGACTCCCGGCTGCACCTCGCGATCGCCGAGCTCAGCGGCTCGACGTCCCTGACCGCCGCTGTGGCGGACGCCCGGATGCGGGTCAACGCCCTGCTCGACGCCATCCCGCTGCTGCCGCAGAACATCGCCAACTCCGACGAGCAGCACCGCACGGTGGTCCGTGCGGTGCTCGCCGGGCGCCCGCCCACGGCCCGCCGGGCCATGACCGAGCACGTGGAGGGCACCGCGGCGCTGCTGCGGGCCTTCCTCGACTGAGCGACAGAGGGGACGACATGGCCGACGACAAGCGGCGGGTGGCCTACGACGCCGAGGTGGGTGACGACTACCTGGACCACCGCAGCCTCAAAGGCGGATCCGTCGGCTGGCTGCTGCTCGCCGGACTGGGCGTCGCGTACGTGATCTCCGGCGACTTCGCCGGGTGGAACTTCGGCATCGCCGAGGGCGGGTGGGGCGGCCTGATGGTCGCGACCGCCCTGATGGCGCTGATGTACACGACGATGGTGCTCGGCCTCGCCGAGCTGTCCGCGGCGCTGCCGGTGGCGGGCGCGGGTTACGGCTTCGCCCGCCGGGCGCTCGGGCCGCTGGGTGGCTTCGCGACCGGCACCGCGATCCTCATCGAGTACGCGGTCGCGCCGTCGGCGATCGTGATCTTCATCGGCGGCTACGTCGAGGCCCTTGACCTGTTCGGGCTCACCAACTCGTGGCCGGTCTACCTCGCCGCGTACGTCATCTTCGTCGGCATCCACCTGATCGGGGTGGGCGAGGCGCTGCGGGTCATGTTCGCGATCACCGCCGTGGCGGTCGTCGCGCTGGTGGTGTTCGTCGTGGCCATGGTGCCGAAGTTCGACACGGGCAACCTGACCGACATCCCGGTGACCGACGCCGCCGGGGCGAGCGAGCTCTTCCCGTTCGGTGTCGCGGGGATCATGGCCGCGCTGGTGTACGGGATCTGGTTCTTCCTCGCCGTCGAGGGCGTCCCGCTGGCGGCCGAGGAGGCGCGGGACCCGCAGCGGGACATGCCCCGCGGCATCATCGGCGCGATGCTCGTTCTGCTGGTGTTCGCGGCGACCATCCTGCTGGTCGCCCCCGGCGGGGCCGGGGCCTCGGTGGTGCAGAACTCCGACAACCCCCTCCCGCAGGCGCTGCGGAAGGCCTACGGCGGGGACACCTGGGTCGCAGACCTCGTCAACTACGTCGGCCTGGCGGGACTGGTCGCGAGCTTCTTCTCGATCATCTACGCCTACTCGCGGCAGCTGTTCGCCCTGTCCCGGGCCGGATACTTCCCGCGCTGGCTGTCGGCCACCAACCGGCGGCACGCGCCGTGGCTGGCGCTGATCGTGCCGGGCACGGTGGGCTTCGTGCTGGCGGCCGTCACGGGCGCGGGCGACCGGATGATCCAGATCGCGGTGTTCGGCGCCGCCACGTCGTACGTCCTGATGACGCTGTCGCACATCGTGCTGCGCCGGCGCGAGCCCGACCTCGAGCGGCCCTACCGGACCCCCGGAGGGGTCGCTACGACGGGCGTCGCGCTGGCCCTGGCCTGCCTGGCCCTGGTGGCCGTGTTCCTCGTCGACGTGGTGGCCGCGAGCATCACGCTCGGCATCTTCGTGCTGGCCCTGGCCTACTTCTGGTTCTGGAGCCGGCACCACCTGGTGGGCGTCGCGCCGGAGGAGGAGTTCGACGCCATTACGTCCGGAGAGTCCGAGCTGTCCTGATCACGGGCGGGTGAACTCCACGCGACACGGGCCCAAATGTCTGCATCGCGCGGCGCCCGGGGTGTAGAAACCTCCGCGGGGGCCGACCCACCCTGGAGGCACGGCGTGGCCGACATCAGTCAACTCTCCGACGACGAGAAGCATCTCGCCAAGCTCGGCTACTCCCAGGACCTCAACCGCTCCTGGTCGGGGTTCTCGAACTTCGCGATCTCGTTCTCGATCATCTCGATCCTCGCCGGGTGCTTCACCAACTTCGGTGCCGGCTGGAACAACGGGGGCCCGATCTCGATCTCGTGGTCGTGGCCGATCCTTGGCGTCTTCATCCTCATCATCGGCTTCACGATGTCCGAGCTGGTGTCGGCGTACCCCACCTCGGGCGGCATCTACTGGTGGGCTTCCAAGCTCGGCGGGCCGATGGCCGGGTTCTTCACTGGCTGGCTGAACCTGATCGGGCTGATCGCGGTGACCGCCGGTGTCTCGTACGGCTGCGCGACGTTCATCGACCTGACGATCAGCACGTACTCGGACTCGTTCGCCGCCGACTACTCGCTGACCCGGGTCTTCCTGATCTTCGTCGTGGTGCTCGTCCTCGCCTCGCTGCTGAACATCTTCAGCAGCCACCTGATGGCGATCATGAACAACGTCTCGGTGTGGTGGCACGTGGTAGGGGCGTCGGCGATCGTGCTGATCCTGCTGTTCGTCCCCGACCAGCACCAGTCGTTCAGCTACGTCTTCACCGAGCGGTTCAACAACTCGGGCTTCGGCGAGGGCAGCACCAGCAACTTCGCGTTCTTCTTCGCGATCATCCCGTTCGGCTTCCTGCTGACGCAGTACACGATCACCGGCTTCGACGCGTGCGCGCACCTGTCGGAGGAGACGTCTTCGGCGTCGATGGCAGCCGCCAAGGGCATCTGGCGGTCGATCTTCTACTCCGTGCTCGGCGGCTACATCCTGCTGCTCTGCGTGGTCTTCGCCGTCCCCGATGCGGCCGACGGCTCGCCGGACAACGCGGGCGTCGGTGGTGGCGGCGTGGCGTACATCTTCGTCAACGCGCTAGGCACCAACTGGGCCACGGTGGTGCTCTTCGTCTCGGCCTCGGCCCAGTTCTTCTGCGCCACGTCGTGCCTCACGTCGGCATCCAGGATGACCTTCGCGTTCGCCCGGGACGGCGCGATTCCCGGCTCACCCGTCTGGCAGCGGCTGACCAGCAAGCGGGTCCCCGCGAACGCGGTAGTGGGCGTGGCCGTGATCGCCGCGATCGTCACCCTGCCGGCGCTGATCGAGGTGAACATCGGCACCGAGGAGGCACCGCTGATCATCCCGGTGGCCTTCTACGCGGTCACGTCGATCGCGGTGATCGGCCTGTACCTCGCGTTCGCGATCCCGATCTGGCTGCGCTGGCGGATGGGCGACGAGTTCGAGCTGGGCGCCTGGAACAACGGCTCGAAGTACAAGTGGATGAACCTGATCGCGGTCGCCGAGATCGTCATAGTCTCGCTGTACCTGATGATGCCGTTCGTGCCGGGCGCCGTGCCGTTCAGCGACGACTTCGAGTGGAAGTTCGTCAACTACGCACCGGTGGTCACCGTCGGCGCCGTGCTGCTGTTGTGGATCTGGTGGCAGGCCTCGGCCAAGCACTGGTTCAAGGGCCCGAAGCACACCATCGACGAGGCCGTCGTCCAGGCCTTCGACGAGTAGGCCACGCCACCGTCAGGGGGCGGTGGCGCGGTCGAGCAGGCCGGAGAAGCCGGGGTCGTCGAACTCGGCGACCGCGCGGTCGTACTTCTCCATGCCCCACGACCAGAAGTCGAAGTCGATCGGGCTGGCGGCCGCCTGGATGGACGCCCACAGCGTCCATCCGTACTTGGACAGCAGGCCCAGCAGTCGGGCGCGCGCCACCTGGTCGGGACGGTGGGCGCCGAAGTAGGCGTCGACCAGCGCCACCAGGTGCTCGTCGTCGAGCGTCGACTCGCTCCAGATGTTGCCCAGCTCGAAGCAGATGTCGTTGTTGCCGGCGTACTCGTAATCGATGATCCACACCCGGTCGCCGTCGTCGATGAAGTTGGCGGCGAGCAGGTCGTTGTTGCACGGCACCGTCGCCTCCGCCCGTACCGCGAGCGCGGCGGCGACCCGGTCGACGGCCGGCATGAACTCGAGGTAGCGGTCGGGCAGTCGGAACCCGTGCTCGGTGACGATGTCGAGGTAGTTCCGCTGGATGCGCACCATGTCGAAGTCCGACACGAACCGCGGCCCGGCGTGCAGCATCCGGCACGCGTCGGCGACCTTGCGCAGGTTGGCCTCGTCCCGCAGGTCGTCCGGGGCGTACGTGCGCCCCTCCACCCACTCGACCACCAGCACACCCCGCCCTGGCAGGTAGTCGACGACCGCCGGGGCCGCACCCGACGCGGCGGCGTGCGCGGAGTTGACGTGCTCGGCCTCGCGATCGATCGCGAGCAGGTCGCCCTCGGTGCTGGACAGCCGGACGACCACGATCCGGTCGTCGGTGCTCACCTTGAAGTTGAAGTTGGTGAGTCCCCCGTCCAGCGGCACCACCGTGCGCGGCCGGCCGGCGGTGCAGGCGAGCCCGTCGAGCACCTCGTCCAGCCGATCCCGCACGTGCGCCGGGGTCGTGGTGTCGATCTGGCCGCCGGACACTCGTCGCACCCTAGTCTGGCGCCGTGCCCAGCGAGCGGGATCTGCCGGACCGCGCCCGGATCGTCGTCGTGGGCGGTGGCGTCGGCGGTGCCAGCATCGCCTACCACCTCGCCGAGCGCGGCGAGACCGACGTGCTCCTGGTCGACCGCGCCGAGCTGACCAGCGGCTCGACCTTCCACTCCGCCGGCCTCGTCGGCCAACTGCGGGCCGACCCGACGCTGACCCGGATGAACACCTACTCGGTCGAGCTCTACCGCCGGCTGCAGGAGACCGACGTCGCCCCGGGCTGGGTCGAGGCAGGGGGCATCCGGCTGGCCTCGTCGCCCGAGCGGATGCAGGAGATCCGTCGCCAGCTTGGCTGGGCTCGCACCTTCGGGCTGCCGCTGGAGGAGGTGAGTGCGGCAGAGGCAGCGGCGATGTTCCCGCCGATGGACCCCACGGGAGTCGTCGGCGGTGCCCATCTGGCCTCCGACGGCTGGGTGGACCCGTCCCAGCTGTGCCACGCCCTGGCCACCCTCGCCCGCCGCCAGGGGGTCACGGTGGCCACCCACACCCGGGTGACCGGGATCGACACCGCGGACAACCGGGTCTGCCGGGTACGTACCGACCGCGGCGACGTGGAGTGCGAGGTGGTGGTCGACGCCGCCGGCATGTTCGCGGCCGAGGTGGCCCGGATGGTGGGTGTACGGGTGCCGGTGGTGCCGCTGTCGCACCAGTACCTGGTGACCGAGGCCTGCCTCGAGCCGCGGGACCACCCGCTGCCCACCCTGCGCGATCCCGACCTGCTCGTGTACTTCCGCCAGGAGGTCGACGGACTGGTGATGGGCGGCTACGAGCGCACCGGCGAGCCGTTCTGCGCGTCGGCCACCTCGTACGACGCGATCCCGGCGGACTTCAACGGCCGGCTGCTGCCGGAGAGCTGGGACCGGCTGGAGGAGATCACCGACAACAGCCGGGTGCGGGTGCCCGGCATGGCCGACGTCGGGATCCGGTCGATGATCAACGGCCCGGAGGCGTTCACCCCGGACAACGAGTTCTGCCTCGGCGAGAGCGAGGTCGACGGCTTCTTCGTGGCCGCCGGCTTCTGTGCGCACGGCATCGCGGGCGCCGGCGGCATCGGGCAGGTGATGGCGCAGTGGGTGCTCGAGGGCGAGCCGGGCATGGACGTGTGGCACATGGACGTGCGCCGCTTCGGGGCGCACTACCGCTCCCCCGCCTACACGCTGGCGCGGACGCTGGAGACCTACCAGACCTACTACGACATCACCTACCCCGCGCACGAGCGGTCGGCGGGCCGACCGCTGCGCACCCCGCCGACGTACGCCTGGCACACGGCGCACGGTGCGGTCTTCGGCGAGAAGGCGGGCTGGGAGCGGGTCAACCACTACGAGACGAACGCCGCCGACGGTGACGAGTCGCTGCGGCCCAGCGGCTGGGCCGGTCGGCACTGGTCGCCCGCCACGGGGGTCGAGCACCGGGCCACCCGCACGGCGGCCGGTCTGTTCGACGAGTCGTCGTTCGCCAAGATCGAGGTCGTCGGGCCCGACGCCGCGACGCTGCTGGAGTGGGTCTGCGACGGGCGCGTCGCCCGCGAGGTCGGTGCTGTCACGTACACCCAGCTGCTGAACTCCGGCGGCGGGATCGAGGCCGACCTCACCGTCACCCGCATCGGCGACGACTCCTTCTGGGTGGTCACCGGCACCGCCTTCGG
Source organism: uncultured Actinomycetota bacterium (assembly GCA_963785115.1). Lineage (GTDB taxonomy): Bacteria > Actinomycetota > Actinomycetes > Propionibacteriales > Nocardioidaceae > JACCWP01. The sequence continues at coordinate 479,309 of CAWATY010000009.1, read as the reverse complement.
CTCCCACGACCTCGACTGGATCCGGCGCCAGGCCCGCCGACGGAGGGCCCACGTCAGCGTGCGCGACGTCACCGGCCAGTACGCGTGCTACGGGCTGTGGGGACCGCGCAGCCGCGACGTCCTGGCGCCGCTCACGCCGGCCGACCTGTCCAACGCGGCGTTCCCCTTCCTCTCCGCGCAGGAGACCACCGTCGCGGGCGCGCCGGTCCGCGCGCTGCGGGTGACCTACACCGGCGAGCTCGGCTGGGAGCTCTACCTGCCGACCGAGTACGGCCTCGGGCTGTGGGAGGCGCTGTGGGAGGCCGGTCGCGACCACGGGCTGGTGGCCTGCGGCTACCGCGCGATCGACAGCCTCCGGCTGGAGAAGGGCTACCGGGCGTGGAGCACCGACGTCACGCCGGAGACGACTCCCTACGAGGCCGGGCTGGGCTTCTGCGTCGCCGCCGACAAGCCCGGCGGCTTCCTCGGCGCCGAGGCGCTCGCGGCCGCCAAGCAGGCCGATCGCACCCGGCGGCTGCGCTGCCTGGTGCTCGACGACCCGCGGCAGGTGGCCCTGGGCAGCGAGCCGGTACGGCTGGACGGCTCCGACGAGGTCGTCGGCCGGATCACCTCTGGCGGATACGGCTACACCGTCGAGCGGTCGATCGCGTACGCGTACCTGCCGGCCGACGTGGATCCCGGCACCCGGGTGTCCGTCGCGATGTTCGGCGAGTGGGTGGGCGGTGAGGTGGCTTCCGAGCCGCTGTACGACCCGAAGAACCGGCAGGTGCACGCCGACGCCGGCTAGGGCTGCTCCTCGATCCTGGCCCGCACCACGATGCGGGCGCGGTCGGGGCGGAACGCGTCCCGGGAGTACTCCACCGCGCGGCCGGCGGCGGTGAAGGCGGTCCGCTCCACGACCAGCAGCGGCGCCCCTTCGGCGACGCCCAGCAGCTCGGCCTGGACGGCGTCGGCGACCACCGGCTCGAGGAACTCGGTGGCGGTGTGCGGCTCCAGGTCGTAGCCGCGGGCCATCACCCGGTAGAGCGACCCGGTCAGCGGGCGGACGAGGAGGTCGGGGAACAGGTCGGCGGGCAGGCAGGCGCGCTCGAGGGTCAGCGGCTCCCGGTTGGCCGACCGCACCCGCACGATCTCGTGCAGCGCGGCGCCGGTCCGCAGCCCCAGCGCGCTCGCCTCCGCACGAGACGCCGGGCGGGTGGCCGTCGACACCATCCGGGCCCCCGGCCGCTTGTTGGCGCGCCGCATCTGCTCGGTGAAGCTGACCAGCCCGGTGAGGTCGCACTCGACCCGTGGCTCGGCGACGAACGTGCCGCCCGACCGACCCCGCCGGCGCACGATCGAACCGCGCGCCTCCATGCTCGCCAGCGCCTGCCGCAACGTCATCCGGCTCACGCCGAGCACGGCAGCCAGATCCTGCTCGGACGGCAGCCGGTCACCGGGAACCAGCCGACCTCGGCCGATGACGCCGGCCAGCCACTGCTCGATGCGCAGGTGCGCCGGGGAGCCCGTCCCGTCGCCCAGGTCGGGTGCCTCGGCGAGCACGTCCGCGGCAGCGACGCCCGCGCGCATCACCATCGCCCGACCCTAGCCGTCGGTACGGCGGGTCACACCGAGACGGCGTCCGGCTGGTCGGCGCCGGGCGCGAACTGGGTGCGGTACAGCTCGGCGTAGAGGCCGGGCCGGGCGACCAGCTCGTCGTGGGTGCCCTGCTGCACGATGCGTCCGTCGTCGAGCACGACGATCCGGTCGGCGTGCCGCACTGTCGACAGCCGGTGCGCGATCACCAGTGAGGTCCGTCCCTCGAGTGCGGCGTCCAAGGCACGCTGCACCGCGGCCTCCGACTCGGAGTCGAGGTGCGCGGTCGCCTCGTCGAGCACCACGACCGCCGGCGCGCGCAGCAGCAGCCGGGCGATCGCCAGCCGCTGCCGCTCGCCGCCGGACAGCCGGTATCCGCGGTCGCCGACCACGGTGTCCAGACCGTCCGGCAGCGCGGAGAGCAGGTGGCCGAGCTGGGCGGACCGCAACGCCGTGAGCATCTGGTCGTCGCTTGCGCTGGGGGCGGCGTAGCGCAGGTTGGCGGCGATGGTGTCGTGGAACAGGTGCGCGTCCTGGGTGACCTGGCCGACGACCTCGTGCAGGGACTGCTGGGTGACGTCGCGGACGTCGCGACCGCCGACCCGCACGGTGCCGGTGTCGACGTCGTAGAGCCGAGCCACCAGGTGGGTGAGCGTGGTCTTGCCCGCACCGGAGGGCCCCACCAGCGCGACCATCTGGCCGGGCTCGACCGCGAACGTCACGTCGCGCAGCACCGGACCCGAGTCGCGGTTCTCGGTACGGGCGACGGCCTCGAGGCTGGCCAGGCTGACCTCGTCGGCGCGCGGGTAGTGGAACGACACGTGGTCGAGCTCGATCCGCACGCCCTGCGGGTCGGCAGCCAGCACGTCGGCTCCGTCCCGGTCGGCGAGCATCGGCTCCAGGTCGAGCACCTCGAAAACGCGCTCGAAGCTCACCAGCGCGGTCATGATGTCGACCCGGACGTTCGACAGCGCGGTCAGCGGTCCGTACAACCGCCCCATCAGCGCCGCGAGCGCGAGCAGCGTGCCGACGGTCAGCGACCCGCTGATCGCGAACAGCCCGCCGATCCCGTACACGAACGCCGTCGCCAGGGCAGCGACCAGCGCGAGCGCGGAGTAGAACACCCGGCTGCTCATCGCGATCCGGACGCCGAGGTCGCGGACCCCGGCCGCCTTGGACGCGAACGTCGCATCCTCCTCGTCGGGGCGGCCGAACAGCTTCACCAGCAGCGCACCGCCGACGCCGAAACGCTCGGTCATCGACGTACCCATGTCGGCGTTGAGCTGCATCTGCTCGCGGGTGAGGCCCGCCAGCTGACGCCCGGCCCAGCGGGCCGGCAACAGGAACAGTGGCAGCAGCGCGAGTGCCACCAGCGTGATCGGCCAGGAGAGCAGCGCCATCGTGCCGACGACCATCGCCAGGCTGATCACGTTGGACACGACGCCGGACAGCGTCGACGTGAACGCCTGCTGGGCGCCGATGACGTCGTTGTTGAGCCGGGAGACGAGCGCGCCGGTCTGGGTACGCGTGAAGAACGCCAGCGGCATCCGCTGCACGTGCCCGAACACCCGGGTGCGCAGGTCGTAGATGAGCCCCTCGCCGATCCGCGCGGAGTACCACCGCTGGGCCAGCGTGAGCGCGCCCTCGACGAACGCCAGCGCGGCGATGATCAGCGCGATCGTCACGACGACCCGCCGGTCGCCGGGGATCACTCCGTCGTCGATGATCCGCTGGAAGAGCAGCGGCGTCGCGACCACCATCGCCGCCGCGACGATGACCAGCGCGAGGAACCCGGTGATCTGCCGGCGGTACGGACGGGCGAACGCGACGATCCGCCACACCGTCTCCCGGGACACCGGTCGAGCCGCCGCGGGGTCCCGGCTGAAGGACCGCAGCGTGCTGAACCTCGTCGCTCCCGGTGGCATCGGGCCTTGTCAACGTCCCCTGGTGGCGGGTTGTTCCGCCACGAGTTCCGCCACGAGTTCCGGCACGGGTTCCGCCACGGTTCCGCGACGGTCAGCCCCGCAGCGCGCGGGCCAGCTCCCGGAGCCGCTCGGTCTGGACCACCCGCTCGGCACGCAGCTGGTCCTCGTAGGTCCGGTCGGCGGCCCCGACGAGCAGCTGCTTGAGGCCCGCGACCGCCCCGTGCAGCGGCTCGGTCAGGGCACCCACCAGGTCGGCGACCGACTCGTCGAGGCGCTGCCGGGGCACGACGACCGTGGCCAGTCCCAGCGCGTGCGCCTCGCCGGCCTCGACCCAGCGGCCGGTCGCGCAGATCTCCAGCGCCCGGGAGTAGCCGACCGTGTCGACCAGCGCCTTGGTGCCGCCCAGGTCGGGGACCAGTCCGAGCGACGTCTCCCGCATCGAGAACCGGGCGTCGTCGGCCACCACCCGCAGGTCGCAGGCGAGCGCCAGCTGGAAGCCGGCCCCCACCGCGTGCCCCTGCACCGCCGCGACGGTCACGATCTCGGGCCGGCGCCACCAGCTGAAGCCGGCCTGGAAGGACGCGATCGTCTCGTCCAGCTCGCGGGTGCGCAGCTCGCCGAGCTCGGCGAGCGAGTGCTCGCCCGGGAGTCCCTCGGGGGTGAACATCGCGCGGTCCATCCCGGCCGAGAACGACTCGCCCTCGGCGCGCAGCACGACGACGCGCACGTCGTCGCCGACCGCGGCGCCGATCGAGGCCAGCGCCCGCCAGGTGGCGGGGGTCTGAGCGTTGCGCTTGTCCGGTCGGGCCAGCGTGACGGTGACGATCTCGCCCGCCACGCCGAGCGCCAGCCCGGCCGCCGCCAGCGTCTCGTCGTCGGGGTAGCCGGGCGTGGGCGTCATGCCCGCGACCCTAGGCGAGCGCGACCAGGTCCACGTAGTCGGCCGACCAGAGGTCCTCGGTGCCGTCGGGCAGGATCAGCACCCGGTCGGGCTGCAGGGCCTCCACCGCGCCCTCGTCGTGCGTCACCAGCACGATGCCGCCCGCGTAGGAACGGATCGCGGCCAACACCTCCTCGCGGGACGCTGGGTCGAGGTTGTTCGTGGGCTCGTCCAGCAGCAGCACGTTGGCCCGCGAAACCACCAGGCAGGCCAGCGCCAGCCGCGTCTTCTCCCCACCGGACAGCACCGCCGCCGGCTTGTACGCGTCGTCGCCGCCGAACAGGAACGCCCCCAGCACGCTGCGCGCCTGCGTGTCGGTCAGCTCGGGCGCCGACGCGTGCATGTTCTCCAGCACCGTGCTGTCCAGGTCGAGCATCTCGTGCTCCTGGGCGTAGTAGCCGAGCTTGAGCCCGTGCCCCGGCACGACGTCGCCGGTGTCCGGGGGGTCGATGCCGGCCAGCACCCGCAACAGGGTGGTCTTGCCGGCTCCGTTCAGGCCCAGCACGACGACCCGCGACCCGCGGTCCACCGCCAGGTCGACGTCGGTGAAGACCTCCAACGACCCGTACGAGCGCGACAGCCGCTCGGCCCGCAGCGGCGTCTTGCCGCACGACGCGGGTTCGGGGAACGTGATCGCCGCCACCTTGTCGGCCCGCCGTTGCCCCTCGGTGCTGGCGAGCATCTGCTCGGCGCGGCGGGCCATGTTCTTGGCGGCGACCGCCTTGGTGGCCTTCGCGCGCATCTTGTCCGCCTGCGCCAGCAGCCGCCCCGCCTTGCGCTCGGCGTTGGAGCGCTCGCGGCGACGCCGCCGCTCGTCGGTCTCGCGCTGCTCGAGGTACGCCTTCCAGCCGAGCGCGTACACGTCGAGCTCGGCCCGGTTGGCATCGAGGTGGAACACCTTCGTCACCACGTTCTCCAGCAACGCGGCGTCGTGGCTGATGACCACCAGCCCGCCCTGGTGGGAGCGGAGGAACTCGCGCAGCCAGCCGATGGAGTCGGCGTCCAGATGGTTGGTCGGCTCGTCGAGCAGCAGCGTCTCGGCGCCTGAGAACAGGATCCGGGCCAGCTCGACCCGCCGCCGCTGCCCGCCCGACAGGGTGCGCAAGGCCTGGCCCAGCACCCGGTCGGGAAGGCCGAGGCTGGCGGCCAGCTGGGCGGCCTCGGCGTCGGCGGACCAGCCCCCTCCGGCGTGCAGCTCGGCGTCGGCCCGGGTGTAGCGGCGCATGGCGCGTTCAGCCACGTCGGGGTCGTCGCTGCCCATCTGCTGCTCGGCCTGGTGCAGCCGGCGCACGACGTCGTGCAGCCCGCGGGCGGACAGGATCCGGTCCCGGGCCGTGACGTCGAGGTCGCCGGTGCGCGGGTCCTGGGGCAGGTAGCCCACCGAGCCCCCGCGGGAGACCGTCCCGCTCGCGGGCTGTGCCTCCCCCGCAAGGATCCGGGTGAGGGTGGTCTTGCCGGCGCCGTTGCGGCCGACCAGGCCGATCCGGTCGCCGCGACCGATGCGGAAGGAGGCGGCACCGAGCAGCAGCTGTGCTCCGGCGCGCACCTCGAGGTCGTGAGCGGTGAGCATGATGTCCTTCTCCGGGTCCGGCGGTGTGCGGGCAGACGTGTCCCCTGAGGGGAGGTGGGCGCGCTACACCGCGAGGAAGGACATGCCGCCCAGTGTACGGCGCCTCAGGCCGGTGGATCGACCAGATAGATCCGCGCCGCGCAGGCGGCGACGGCCGCGGAGTCGAGAACCCGGCGGCGCGGGTCGACCACCACCAGCCGCCGGCGGGCCACCTCGGGCGTCACGCCCCGGCTTGCCAGCGCGGCCACCGTGTCGCGCAGCAGCAGCCGGTCGCCACCGGTGACCAGCAGCCGGCCGCGCCCTCTCCCCCTCCCGAGCAGCGCGACCGCCGCCTCGGCGGCCGCGCCGACGACGCTGTCCGCCTGCGCCGCCCGCCTCCGGGCGAAGCGCTGCTGGCTCCATCCCCCGGCCTTGGTCCGCCCCTGCACGTACTTGGTGCCCACCCGGCTGTCGCCCACGGCCGTGCCGTCGGCCAGCGCCACCGCCCAGCCCCCGCGGCGGACGAGCAGCAGCGCGTAGCGGTGCGGGTGCTCGACGTGGGCCACCAGGCCGGGCAGGTCGGTGTACGCGCCGGGAGGGTCGACGACGAGGTCGACCGCCGCGCGCGCCCCGTCGGCCGCCGTCACCACCGGACGGTTGTCGTCGTCGCGGTCCAGCCCCACGTCACCGCCGTGCCGCTCGGCGAACCGGGACACCCAGCCGGCGAACCGGGCCGCCTCGACCTCGACGAACGACACGTGACGCCGGCCGGCCCGCGGGTCAGGCGGCGCGGCTCCGGTAGCCCGGCAGCAGCTCGTCGACGAGTGCGTCGGTGGTCGGGCTGGCGCCCAGCGGGGACCCGTGCCGGGCCAGCGTGGCGTACATCGCGTCGGCCACCTCGCGGACGGCCCCGCGGTCGCTGTGCGCGGCGACCAGCCGCAACTTGTCCTGCCAGAGCTCCTCGGCCGCGGGAACCATGGTCTGGCCCCGGGTGAGGGCGTGCCACGCACCGTCGCGGTCGTCCCGCTCGTCGCACAGGGCGGCCAGCCGGCTGGCCACCGCGACCACCAGGACGCGGACGTCGGACTCGAGGCCCGAGTGCGCCAGCCAGGTGTAGCGGTGGGCGGGCAGGTCGGACCAGGCGTCACCACGGACCAGGTCGAGCGCCTGGTCGAGCAGCGGCAACGGATCCGCACCGGCCGCGCCGGCGGCGTTGACCAACGAGCGGAACACGTCCCAGTCGAAGCGCACGCCCTGGGGCGCGAGTGCCCAGCGGCCGTCGACGAGCCCGAGCCGCTCGGCACCCTCGTCGGTGCGACCGACCCACTCCTGGGCCGTGCGGATGGCCGCGTCGCGCACCTCGTCGCTCACCCCGCGCGGCCACACCGCGGAGGCCAGCACCTGGGGGTGGACCCCCTCGGGATGGGCCGCGACGTAGAGCACGATCTCGGTGAGCAGATCCCGCCGGTCCTCGTCGAACGGACCGTCGGCCTCGACGGCGACCGGGCCGAGCACGCCGATCTCGACCGGCTGCCGGGTACTCAGGTCGAGCACCTCCGGGTCGACCACGCCGGTGGCGACGCCGGAGAGCGGGTCGCGCGGGTCACGCGGCCCACCGGTCGTGTCGGTCGTCGCCTCGGCGGTGAACAGGTCGACCAGTCCCCGGGACGCGTCGACGGTGAGCCGCTGGGCCTTGACGTCGACGCCCATCGGCCCGCACCACAGCCGGCCGTCGGGGGACGCCACCACTCGCGCGGCGGCCTCGTGGTGGTCGCCGACGACGACGACGCTGACCGCCTGCTGCGGGTCGGCGGCGACGGCCTGCAACCGGGCCATGTGATCGGAGTCGGGCACACCCGAGCAGACCAGCAGCTGGTTGGTCCACAGCCTCGGGTCGGGGCGCAGGGCGCGACCGGTGCGTACCGAGTCGGCGCCGAGCTGGGCGCATGCCTGCCGCTGGTGCCGGCAGGTCGCCTCGATCTGCTCCAGCGCACGGTCGAGGTCGTCGAGCCGCCGCACGGCATCGGACGCGACGGCCTCCATGTCGTCGGCGAAGCCGACCATGGTGACCCGGCGCCGGTCGGCCCAGGCATGGGTCGCGACCTCCATCGCCCAGCTCACCGCGACGTCGCGGGCCACCCCGTGGTCGCCCCCGAGGCTCACCACTCCGGCCACCGACTCGAGGTCGATGAGCAGCAGCGAGTCGTCGGCGCGCCGGCCAGCCGTGACCAGTGCCGGCAGCGGGCTGAGCGCACCAGCGGTGTCGGGCAGCCGGCGGGCCGCCTCGCGCCGCATCGTCCACACTCTGCCGTCGCGCTCGGACTGCCACGGTGCGGGCGGGTCGACCGCGGGGGCCGCGGCGAAGGACACCGCGATGCCACCCGGCGACACCGCACACTGCGCGGGGGCAGGGACCTCGCCCTCCTCCCACTGCGCGGTCCAGGTACGCAGCGACCGGTCGAGCAGCCCGGCGCTCGGGCCGTCGGCCTCGCCCCGCAGGGCGAGCTCGGTCTCCAGCGGCAGTCCCCCGCCACCGCGCGGACCGCGGTCCCAGCCGGTGCGGCGGCGCAGACCGGCCAGCAGGCCCGCCGCGAGCAGCGCGCCCGCGGTGCCGAACACCGGGGCCCACTCCTCTGCGAGCCCGGCGTCGGGGTCGGCGGTGGTCCCGCCGGCGGGGGCAAAGGTGACCGCGGACACGGTGGTCGGATCGCCGGCCTGGTGCACCTGGTCACCGGTCTGCGGCGACCCGACGTCGAGGCTGCCGACCGGCTGCGCAACGCGCGGGGCGACGTCGGGGTCGGTCGTGTCCGCCACCATCAAGCCCACGCCCTCGGCGTCGGCCGGCAGCCGGAGCATCCAGCCGGGCTGGATCAGATCGGGGTTGACCAGCCGCGAGCCGTCGGGCTGGACGATGCCGCGGTTGAGCGCGGCGATCTCCTTGTAGCGCAGCCCGCTGCCGAGGTAGCGCTCGGCGATGTCCCACAGCGTGTCGTAGTTGCGGTTCTGGGGTGGCTGCACCTTGTAGTAGCGGACGGCGCCCTCGTCGGTGGTCGCCGCCGATGACCCCGACCCCTGCTCGGCGTGCGCGGCTGGCGACGTCCGGTGGCCCGCCGCCGCGTGGGTCGGCTGGGGTTCGAGCCGTTGCACCGACGTCTGCTGCGGGGCGTCCCCGACGACCGCCGTGGCCGCCGGGACCGTGACCGCACCGGTGCCGGTCAGCAGCAGCACCAGCGCCACGATCCGCCGGGCCAGCGCCTGCGTACCCACCCCGCCACCGGGCACCCGGGGCGCGAGACCTCGGCCGCGGACCTCGGCCACCGCCTCGACGACCAGGCACGCGCAGAAGTGCAACCAGGCCAGCCACACCACGAGGGCGAAGACGTGCAGCACGATGCCGCTGTCGACCTGCTCGGTGAGCACCTGCTGGGACGGCACCTCGTCGGGCCAGGGCTGCCCGAACGCGCCGAGCAGCAACCACGGGACGCCGACCACCACGGCGGCGGTCGCGACGAGCGTCAGCGCGCCGAGCAGGATCTCGCCGGCGCGGCTGCGTCCCGCCGCCACCGGCAGCCGGGACGGGCCCGCCGCGGGGCGACGGGCGGCGGTGCGTGGAGCCACCGTTGTCACCTCAGTCGTAGTAGTAGTTGTTGCCGAGAACCTGCTGGACCGGGACCTGCTGGTACGTGTCCAGTTGGTACACCCCGAGGTCGTCGTCGGACTGGCCGTCGTTGCCGAGGTCGAGCTGCACCTGCCAGGTGACCTCGATCCTGACCAGGAAGTAGTTCTCTTCCTCGTCGGGCAGCGGCATCTGGGTGAGGTCCTCGGCGGCGGCGCTCGAGCTCGGGAACTTCAGGTAGCACTCGGTGTTCTGGTCCTCGTGCGACGGGCCGAGGTCGGGGTCGTACTCCGGCGGATCGGTCTCGCACTCCTTGCTGCGCATGCCGTCGACCAGCGGATCGAGGACGATCTCGGTCGCCTCGGCGCGCATCACGTCGCCGCCGACCGCTATCTCCTGGTACGGCCCACCGTCCGGGTCGCCGGCGAAGGGACCCTCGGAGACCACCGGGAACCCGTCCTTGGTGGCGTCGACCCAGTCGAAGGTGAAGATCGCGTCCGCGTTGACGCGGGGCACCTGGTCGGGCTCGATCGTCACCAGCGGCATCGGGTAGTTCTCCTGCGACATGTCCCAGATGTAGTCGGCGACCGGGGTGTTCTGCTCCTCGACCGTCTCGCCCAGCGGGACCTTGTACCACTCCATCGTGATCTCGATCCCGGTCCCACCGGTCGCGGTGTTCCAGTCGATCCCCTCCATGCAGCCCTGCAAGGCCCAGAAGAAGTCGTCGTCGCGGTCGATGTCGGGCCGGGACATGCCGTCGGGGACGCTGAAGACCTTGCAGACCGTGAGGCCGGGATGGCCACCGAACTGTTCGGCCAACGTCAGCACGTCGCCATCGAACCCCCCGCAGTACAAGCCCATACCGGCGTTGTTCGCGTAGTAGCCGCAGCCGCCCTGGGAACCGAACTCACCGGTGCCGGTGCCCGTGGAGACGGGGTCGCGCGCGCCGGTGCCGACCCGGGTGTCGAGCGTGCCGCTCGGCATGCCGAACCCCCCGGCCGCCATGGCCGCACCATCGCGCAAGGTGCCGGACACCTCCTGGGTCGTCGCGACGCCAGGCGGGGCTGCGGACGAGGGCGCGACCGCGCCGACGGCTGTGGTCGCTGCCGTCACCGCCATCGCGAGCACGAGGGTCGGCACCCTCATCGACCGGCGCATCGTCATCCTCCCGAACACTCGTGGTCACCGAGGGCGGCGCCGTCGACCAACCAGCCGTCCTCGATCTGCACCATCTTGACATCGAAGGGGGTCCACTGGTCCGGCGCGGATCCCACGGGGGCGCCCGTACGGCGGGCGACGAACCCGGTCGACGGCTCCCACAGGCACACCTCGGCCAGGGCGTCGGGTCCCTGGACCGTGACGTCCTCGACGCTCACCGTCGGGTCCGCCGGCACCGTCCAGCCCCGCCGCTTGGCGTCCAGCATCACCTCGCGCTGGTCGAGCAGCCAGGTGAACGTGGACAGGTGCACCATGGCCGGAACCAGCCGCTGGTCGCGCAGGCTCTGCGTCCGCGCGGCGACGTACCGGCGGATGACGCCGACCAGCGCGTCGGTGCCGTCGTCGAGAGAGCCGGTGGTCAGCTCGACGCGTACCGGCCCGTGCAGCACCGGGTCCGCGTCGTGCGTGCCGGTCGGCTCGTGGTAGTCGGGGGTGGCGACCGGGTCACCGGTCGCATCGGCGTCAGGGTCGTCCGTCCCGGCAGCGCCCGTGCACCCTGTCAGCGCGGTTCCTGTCAGCACCGTCGCCAGCAGCGCGGTCAGGACCGCGGGCACCGAGGGAACCGGACCGCGGGCGCCGGGCCTCACGGCCCGCTCCACGGCAGGAACGGAAGCGTCCGGTCACCCTGCCCCGCGGGTACGCAGGGCGGTGGTTCGGACTGCGGGTCGTTCGGCGGCTCGTCGTCGCAGTTCGGCGGGTGGCACGGCGGCAGGCCGCCCGGCCGGTCGTCGCAGTTCGGCTGGCCGGGCGGGCCGGTGGTCGTCGGGGTCGTGGTCGTCGTGGTGGGCGGCACCGTGTTCTCGACGCACACCGGGATCTCCGGGGTGTTGATGTCGTCGTCGCAGTGCGGCGGGCCGCACTCCTCCAGCGGGGTTTCCTCGTAGAAGTCGCAGTTCGGCGGGATGCCCTCGGTCGTGATCACCGTCGTGTCCGGGCCGGGGGGGTCGGTGGAGATGCTGGGATCGAGCGTGATCGGGCTGACCGTGCCCGGCGACAGCGAGTAGGCCTCCTGCGGCGAGGTGATGCCCTGCTGTGGCGTGGCGCTGGCGTCGGCCTGGGCGTCCAGCGACCCGACGCCGACCATGTCGAGCAGGATCGGCTGCAGGCTCACCTCGGTGTTCACCGTCACCGACACCGGGTTCGCGGGGTCGTCGCTCTGGGCCACGATCCCCCCGGGAGGCACCGCGCACGCCTTGAGCGACTCGTCCTGCTCCATCGCGACATCGCAATAGGTGGTGACGGCCTGCTCGGCCAGCTGCTCGTCGAGCTTGGTGTCACCGAAACCCAGCATGATGCGCTGCACGCCCGCGCGCGCTGCCTCCTCGGCGTAGGCCGTGGCCCGGCCCTTGGCGTCGAGCTGGCGCGCCCCGTCGACAACGAGCGCGCCGAGCAGCATCAACGCGATCGCGACGATCGCCACGAACGGCGCCATCGAGCCGACGGAGTCGTCCGTCCGCCGCCTGGTTCCGGGAGGGGTGCCGGCTCGGGTGCCGGGAAGGAAGATCCTCATTCGTAGTAGGCCCGGAAGACGTCGAACGGGCTGGTGAAGCTGCGGGTCACCGACACCTCACCGATCGGGAGGAACATCAGCTCGCCCAGGTCGACTCGGCAGGTGACCGTGATGGTCAGCATGTTCAGGTCGTCGGTCTCGTACGGGTCGCTGGCCGCGAAGCCATCCGTCGTGTCGATGCTGACCGTCGGCTTCTCGTCGGAGCACGACGACGAGGGCGCCTGCTCGAGGGTCTCCTCGACGGTGTCCTCGGCGGCGGCATAGGCCTCGTCCTTGTTCTGGGTCTGCGTCGCGACCCGGGCGCCGTCTCGCGCCGCCTGCTCGACGACGCTCTCGGTGCCCCCGAAGCGGCCGAAGGCGACGATCAGCGAGATCAGCCCGAGCAGCACTGGCGCGGTGATCACCAGCTCCAGCGAGATCGTCCCCCGCTGCAGCCGTCGGAGACGGCGCGCGCCGAAGGCCATCAGTCCGGTCCCTCGTCCGGTCGGAACCGCTCCACGTGCACGGTCAGCGTGCGCTCGACCTCGAGGTCCCATCCCGGGATGAGGTCGATGACGGTGCCGCCGGCCGTCACGGTGGCGGTGTCGGCGCCCTCGTCGTACGACGCCTCGGCGACGTAGGGCCCGGAGAGCATGCCGACGACCTGCATGTACTGCAGCGCGGTCTGCTCGGCGACGCTCTCGTAGCCGCCGGGATCGGTCTCGGTGGACACCGCGGCCAGCCGCAGGTGCGAGGCGCCCTCGCGGGCGGCCGACATCGCCACGTTGCGGCCGTAGAACCACAGCGACGCCTGCACCGCGGTGAAGACCAGCAGCAGGAACGCCGGTGCCACGATCGACATCTCGATCGCGCTCACAGCTCGCTCGTCACGCCGCCGCACGGGGCGTCCTCCCCCTCAATGGCCCCAATGGCCTCAACTGCCTCAACTGCCTCAATTGGCTCCGGAGTCAGCCGCCGTTGGATTCTTGCTCGATGACCTGGGACTTCTCGGTGACGACGTTCTCGATGACCTTCCAGATGACCGCCGCCAGCGTGACGACGACGGCGGAGATGACCGCCCACTCGACCGCGGAAGCACCGATCTGGCTGCGGCCCTGCGCGCGTGCCTCGCGGGCCCGGGCGCGGGTGTAGAAGATCATCGTCTCGGCGAGACGCAGGTAGTGCATGGAAGGGTCCCTCCCCTGGAGAGGCATCTGTACGGACATACCCATCTGGACAACGCTCAACCGCTCGCCGGGTCACCCCCCGATCCGGGTGATGGCCGGATAGATGAGGAAAGCGAGGAAAGCGAAGCAGATCATCAGTTGCGCGAGCAGCATCGACTGGGACTGCTCGCCCGCCTGCCCCTCGACGTCGGCCAGCTCCTTGCGGCGCATGCTCTCCGCGCGCGACATCAGCGATGTCCTGATCTTTGCGCCCTCGTCCCCGGCCAGGGCCAGCGCCGACGCGAGGTCGCGCAGCTCGTCGACGCCGAGGTCGATGCCGAGGCGGGCGATCCCCTCCCACGGCGTCAGGCCGATGATCCGGGCGTTGGACAGCGCCTGTCGGATCCGGACCATCGCCCAGTGGTCGCCGATGGTCGAGGCCGCCATCAGCGCCTCGGGCAGGCCGCGGCCCCCGGCCAGGTTCATCGCCACCAGATCGAGGAACGACCCCATCACGTGCCGGAAGTCGCGGCGGCGGTGCTCGGCGTCGCGACGCAGGCTGAGGTCGGGCAGCATGAACGCGAAGACCGCGAACGCGATGCACAGCGCCGCCGGGACGGTGATGCCACCGAACCCGACCAGCGTCATCACGGCGGGCCCCCACACCAGGGCAGCCAGCCCGAGCAGCACCTTGGTGCCGAGATGGCTGGCCATCGAGCGATTGATCACCGCGAGGTCGGTGCGGGTCCGGTGCAGCTGCCAGCCCCGGGCGGCGAACTCGTGCTCCAGCCGGGCGCCGATGCCCTGCCGGAGCACGTCGAGGCGACCGTCCCCGTGCCCGGCAGCCGCGCTGGCGGTCAGCGACTGCGCGCGGCCCCGCGCACCGTCCAGGCGCGCCAGGGTGGCCCCCACGCCCTGGGCGGGCGGGATCAACACGGTCACGACCACGAGCACGCCGAGACCGACCAGGCCGCCCGCCAGGAGCTGAAGGGTGAGCACCTCAGGCCTCCACCACGTCGGAGGACACGACGGTGCGCTGGTCGCGGCCGTGCACGAGGAACCGCTCGGCCGCCTCCACGCCCGCGAGCCGGCGCAGCCACAGGATCCCGCCGGCGAACATGGCGATCACGCCGATCAGCGCGAGCTGGCCCTCGGGGGTTCCGTACGGCTCGACATAGTCGCGGTTGAACAGGGTGATGACGGTGACGACCAGGATGGACACGCCCAGCACGATCTGGACGCTCCTGCGGGTGCTGCGCCTGCTGCCCTCGACGCGGCGGCGCAGGTCGAGCTCCTCGCGGGCCGACTGGGACAGGGCGGTGAGCACGTCGCGAAGGCCGGGACCGCGCAGCCGTGAGTTGAGGATCAGCGAGGCGACGATGAGGTCGGCCGACGCGTCGTCGAGGTCGTCGGCGAACTTCATCAGCGCGGCGGGTAGCGGCTCGCGGACCCGGAGCCGGTCGATGAGCAGGTTCAACGAGGGCCGGATCGACGGTGCGGCGTTGGCGGTCGTGGCCGGGATGGCCTGCTCGAGCCCGACGGCGCCGGCGATCGTGTCGCGCAGCGACTCCGTCCACGAGGCCAGGCCCTCGAGTCGGGTGATCGCCCGACGCTCCATCGAGGAGCCGCCGGCAACCTTGTCCCACAGCGCGACCAGGGCACCCAGCGCCAGGGCGAACACGACCCAGCGGGTGATGGCGAGCACGACCAGCCCGGTCAGCAGGCCCAGCACCAGCTTCGCGGCCCGGTCGCGCAGGTTGATCCTCGGGCGGCGGCGCGCAGGTGTGGCCGGGTCCCGGGGCGCGAAGCCCCGGATCGAGGCGACGGTGAGCACCAGGCCGGCCATCATGACGAGACCGAGCGTCGCCCCTGCGGCGAGGATGGTCAGCGAGCTCATCAGGCCCAGGCCCCGTGCACCATCGGCTGGTAGCCGTGCATCTCGAGGTCGGCGATGCACGAGATCGGGGCGTGCGCGGCCGCGCGGCCCTCGGCGTCGGGGGCGAACACCTCGCTGGACAGCACCTGGCCGTCGTGGCCCACGACCTCGCGGACGCTCTCGACCACACGCCGGCTGCTGCCGTCGGGGGACGTGATCTTGCGGACGAACACCACGAAGTCGAGTGCGCCCGCGATCAGCAGCGTGGTGGCGTCCAGCGGCAGCCGCTCCCGGGCCTGGATGGCGTAGGTGCTGATCCGGTTGAACACCTCGAGCGACGAGTTGGCGTGGATCGTCGACAGCGACCCGTCGTTGCCCTGGCTCATCGCGTTCAGCATGGTGACGATCTCGTCGCCGAGGACCTCGCCGACGATCACCCGCGAGGGGTTCATCCGCAGCGAGCGGCGCACCAGGTCGGCCATGTTGACGCCGCCCATGCCCTCGGAGTTGGGCAGCCGCTCCTCGAACGCGACAACGTTGGGGTGCAGCTCCTCGTCCTCGTCGAGGCCGAGCTCGAGCGCCCTCTCGACGGTGATGAGCCGCTCGCCGCCGTCGATCTCGTTGACCATCGCGCGCAACATCGTGGTCTTGCCGGCGTTGGTGGCCCCGGCGATCATGATGTTCTTGCGGGCCAGCACCGTCGCCTTGAGGAACGCGCCGGTGTCGGCGGTCATGGTGCCGTTGGCCACCAGCTGGTCGAGGAAGACCCGCTTCATGCGGGACTTGCGGATGGACACGCTGGGCCGGGCGCAGACGTTCATCACCGCCGACAGGCGGGACCCGTCGGGGAGCCGCAGGTCGAGCTGCGGGTTGGCGGAGTCGAACGGGCGGCTGGACAGGCCGGTGTGCGCGGCGAGCACCTGGATGAGCTCGATCAGCTCCTCGTCGTCGTCGGCGACCGGGGGCAGCATCTCCTCGCGTCCGTCGCCGTACTGCACGAAGACCCGGTCGCAACCGTTGATGTCGATGTTCTCGACCTCGGGGTCGTCGAGGAGCGGTTGCAGCCGGCCCACGCCGAACAGCGCGGAGTGCACCGCGGTCGCGAGGGTCGCCTCCTCCTCGGCGTCCGGAGCGGTACGGCCCTCGGCGATCTCGTAGCGGGCGTGGTCCTCCAGCACCTGGATGATCAGCGAACGGGCGTACTCGCGCTCGTCGTCCACCGACATCGGGGGCACGCCGGTCATCTGGTCGCGGCGGCGCTGCTCGTTCAGTCGGTCGGCCACCTGGACCCGCAGTGAGCGGACGAGGTCGTGGTCGGTGCTCATCGCTCACCCCCGGCGGCCGGTGACATCGCGGAGCTGTCTCCGCCCACGGTCCCCGGCGGGGGCTGCGACGGCAGCGGGTCCGGCACCACCTCGTCCGGGTCAGTGTCGAGTGGCAGGGAGAACGGTGCCACCCGGTCGGCGAGGGTCGCCGTCAGGCCGCGCGCGGAGCGCACCAGCGCCGTCCGGTCGGCGCGGCCCTCGGAGCGACCGGCGAAGAAGCCCGCCCCGCGATCGTCGTAGGCCAGATGGTGCACGGACTCGACCTCGGCGTCGGAACGGTCCAGCACGTCGCGGATCTCGCGCACCGCCTGGGTGCGCTTGGGCGGTGCCACGACGACGACGTGCAGCACCGGGCGGCGCGACGGCATCGACTCGAAGGACGCCGACAGCGACAGCAGCCGCTCGCGCAGATGGACCACCGAGCTCGGGCTGACGTCGCACACCAGCACGACGTCGCTGGCGGCTATCAACACGGAGTTCTGGGGTGTGGTGGCGCCGATGCGGCCACAGTCGGCGACCACGTCGCGTCCGGGGATCGAGGCCATCAGCGGACCCAGCTGCTGCCACTGCTGGGTCAGCCCGGCCGCCTGCTCGGGCAGCCGCACGCCGGCGACCACGTCGAGGCCGCCGAGCACCGGCTGGCTGTGCTGCACGATCAGGTCCGGATGCAGCTGCTTGCGACCGGCGGCGACCAGGCTGAGCAGGCCGCGGTCGCGGTCGAGCACCTCACCGTCGACCCCCGGCAGCCGCAGGGCGACGTCGCCGCCCGACGGGTCGCACTCGACGAGCACGACGGGACGGGGCCACAGCGCGGAGACCACCAGCGCGGTGGTCGTCACGCCCGGTGACCCCTTCGCGGACGCGACGGCGAGCAGGCCCATCAGGGGGTCGTGCCTGCAGTCGATGACGAGCCGCAGTCGGCGTAGTCGGGCAGCTTGACGTCCTCGTCGGGCGCCGCGTCGCCCGCCGAGTCGCCGGTCCCCTCGTCCGCCTGCTGGGCGGCCTCCGGCGTGTCGAGACCGACGTAGACCCCGCCCTCGCGGAACCCGTCGGTGACCTCGTCGACGCAGTCGGCAGCGACCAGGAAGCTGGCCACCGTGTCCCCACCGCCCGACGAGGTGATGCTGTCGTCCTCGGGCAGCTGCAAGGAGGTGATCGTCGCCGGCACGGAGCCCGGTGATCCCCCTTCCTCACCACTGAGCTCGGGCAACGAGATCAGCACCTGTGCGCCGTTGGTCGCCAGGTTCGTGACCTCACCGTTGCTGAAGCGGGCGCCCACGATGCTGAAGCCCGCTTCGGGTTCCCGGTCGGGGGCGATCATGTTGTCGGTCAGGATGGTGCCCTCGATCAACCGGGTGGTCGAGTACTGGCCGATGAGATCCTCCGCGTCAGCGGCCGGCACCGCCTCGTCGAGGTCGACGGGGAGGCTGACCTCCTCGAGGACCTCCTCGGTGATCTGGCCGCCCTGCGGCACCTCGGCGTCGTTGGCGATGCGGAGGTACTGCGCACGGTCGCTGACCTGCAGTGCGAGCCACGCGCTGGCGAGCGCGCCACCGGCGATCAGCAGCACCCCGAGGGCGGCGAGCAGCGGCCGTCGCTCCCGGGTGGACGGCAGCCGCGATGCCCCGGTGCCGCCGCCGTCCGACCCGGACTGGCGACGTCCCGAGGACGCCGACCTGGATGTGGACGTGGACGTGGCCAAGACCTCGCGCCTCCCCGTGCGTCGGGCAAGATGTCGTGTTGGGTCGGTTTTGTGGGTGCGAGCGGTCGCACTGGACCCGACCAGCCGCGACAGAGCGTACACACGCGCTCACGGCATGCTGGTGCCCTCGCGGAGCCCGCCTGCACGATATCAGGTGGCTGTTCCAGAATTGTCCGGCCGTTCGTCCGCCGGACCTCGGTCAGTCGGCCGAGTGCGCGGGCGCCGCACGCAGCTGCAGCCGCCCGTGCCCGGAGTCGTCCTGCTGCTCCTGGAAGGCGTTGGTCATCGCCATCGCCAGGCAGATCAGACCGACCACGATGACCCCCACCAGGACGGCCGGCCAGACCCGTCGGTGCTCGCGCCAGGTCCGGCGGGAGCCGTGCAACAGCGCGGAGCGCAGCTGCCGGCGGCGCAGCGCGTCGGCCTCCAGCACGTAGCGCTCGGCGTTGGGCACGGTGAACCGCGGCGCAGGCGGACGTTGCTCGTCGCTCACGGGGCACCCTGCCGGGCCGGTCCCCGTCCGCCGAGCGCGAGCGCCGCGGCGAGCTGGAGCATCGCCTCGCGGGTCGCCGGCCGCAGCGCGGCCGCCGCGAACACCTCACCCGCGGCGAGGTACGGGTCCGGAGGAATGACGATCAGCCGGGCCGGTGCCACGGCGAGCTGGTCCCTGGCCTGGCGCAGCACCTCCCGGTACGGCTGGTCGCGCGTGCACACCACGACGTGGATCGCCAGGTCGAGCGCGAACGGGTCGATGTCGGTCAGCCGTTCCGCGACGGCCCGCGCAGCACCAAGGCCGGCCGGGCCGGGCTCGGTGACCACGACCACCTGGTCGGCCCGCGCGACCGCCACCTCGGTGACGTCACCGGCGTCGTTGCCGAGGTCGAGCAGGCAGAACGTGTGCCCCGCGGTCAGGTGGTCGAGCAGCGGGGCCACGTCGGTGCGACGCAGGGCGCCTCCCCACCCGGTGCCGTCGACGACGCGCAGACCCCCCGGCAGCTCCAGCGGCTGCCCAGCGTCATCGCGGGCCAGGACTCGGACGGTGGGAGCAGGTGCACCTGTGAGCGCAAGCCCGAGCGACGGGGTCCCCGGCCGCAGGTCGGCCACGACGGTCTCGTCGTCGCGCAGCGCCGCGAGCGCGGCACCCGCGCCGAGGGCTGCGGTCGTGGTGCCCACGCCGCCCTTGCCCGCCACGAGCGCCACGACCCTGGGGGCGACCTGGCGTCCGCGGGCGGCAGCGACCAGCTCACGCTCGGCACCGGCGGCGCCGGCCGCGTCGGGGGTGACCAGACCACGGGCCATCGACCGCAGCACCCGTCCGGAGGCGGCCGGCACCGGACGGGCACGAAGCGTCGAGGACAGCAGCTGCTCGAGCGGACCGGCCGTGACGGCGGGCCGGGCAGCCGGGCCGGCGGGCTCGGGCGCGAGCGGTCGCCCGGGCAGCGGGACGGCGCGCGGGTCGACGGTGGGATCGGCAGCCGACCCGGGCGGGGCGTGCCGCCCGGGTCGCAGGGCGACCACGCGGCCGCCTTCGTCACCCGCCGACGACCCCGTGGTGGGGACGCGCTCGGCGGACGGCTCGGCCGGGTCAGACGACGCGGCAGCCCGGGACGGTGTCGGGCCGAGCGAGGGAGGCGCCAGGTCGGCGTCGGGCTCGGCGGCGCGCCGACCTCCCGGTCCTCCGGCGTCGTCCGGGTCGGGCATGGCCGGGGCCTCGAGGCCGAGCGAGCGGGGATCGATGCCCATCCGCACCAGGTCGGCGGCCGCGTCCTGCGCGGACGCCCGCTTCCGGGCCGCCAGCTCCTCCGGCGTCACCTCGTCGTCGTCGGCCATGGCTCACCTCCCTGCCCGCAACCGGATCCGGCCGACATCAGAACATCGACCTGAGCTCGGCGAACACGCCCAGCGCGCCCGCTGCCATCACGACCATCACGACGACCAGCACGAACTCCGACCAGTCCAGCACCCGCTTGAGCCGGGCCCGCGGGACCTCGGACAGCCGGATCGTGCTCACCGCGACCACGGCCAGGACGATCAGCGGGACCAGCGCGGCCACCCAGGGCTCCAGCGGGTCCAGCCGTGCTCCCTCGCTCACGCCCACGACGACCAGCAGCAACGAGCCCGCGACCCGCAGCGGCAGGACGTGCCCGATCCGCGAGAACACCCGGGAGCGGAGGACCGCGACGAGACCGACGGACGTGACCAGCCACGGGTCCCAGACGTTCGCCCTCGCGAGGGTCAGCACCACGCCGCAGACCACGGCGACCACGGCCGCGGCCACCAGCCCGCCCACCAGCAGCCCGTTGCTCTCGCGGTAGCGGGTCTGCAGCGCCGGCGCGGAGAGTCGGCCGGCAGCGCGTACCCGGTAGTCGGCGCTCGCCAGGCCGCCGACCGACAGCGAGACCCTCGGCAGCATCCCGACCCCGAGCAGGGCCAGCACCGGCGCCGCCCGGAGCACCTGCAGCGCGGAGACGTCGAGCTCCCGCACGATCGAGACCGCCAGCGCCGGCAGGGCCAGCGCGGCCGCGGCCGCCACGTGGGCGGTGACCGCGGGGTGCAGCACCCTGGCCAGCACGGCCGCGAGCGCGAGGCCGCCGGCGGCAGTGCTCAACCGGTCGTCGAGCTCGAGCGCGTCGCCGAGCGCGGCACCGGCGAGGGTTCCCCACACCAGCGCGACCGCGGCGCATACCTGACCGACCCATGGCGGTGACGTCCGGGCAGCGACGGCCGTGCCAGCCAGGGCGACCGCCAGCGCGAGCGCCCCCGAGCCCAGGGCCTCCCATGCCTCCTCGGGCCGCAGGGCGTGAGCCATGGCAGGGTCGCCGATCAACCCGAACGGCAGCAGCTCGAGCGCGGCCAGGAGCAACAGCAGGACTGCACCACCGACGAGCGCGAAGGTCAGGCTGACCGTCGGTGCCCACGCCCCGCCGGCCGCGTCCACGCTGTCCTCGACGGCGTCCCGGACGTCTTCGACGACGGCCGGACGAACGTCCGACGCGGTGCGGCGCAGCTCGAGCACGTCACCGTCGACGACACCGGACTCGACCAGGCTGCTGCCCAGACCGAGCACCGGTCCCCCCAGCCGGGCCAGCGTCCACGCCTCCGGGCGCTCGATCCCCTCGGCGGGTGCGCAGAACCGGAGCACCTGCGGCACCACGTCGGCGAGCGGGAGCCCCGACGGAAGCGCCAGGTCGACCGCGCGCCCGTCGCCCACGACCGTCACGCGGCTGTAGGCGCTCAGCACGCTCGGTCCTCCCCCCGGCTCGCGGCCGGCATGGTGCCGGACCGCGCGCGAGCATATCGTTGGCCCGCAGTTGCCCGGGGCGGCGAACGTCCAGCCATGGGCACCGACCGGGTGGGGCTGGGGTGGGCTGGGTGAGCAGGTGACGACGACGCTGGTGCGCCGTCCGGCGCGGATCGCTCCGCCCGAGGTGCCGGAGGCAGACCTCACCCTTGCCGAGCCGCCGGGCACGTCGCAGTCCCCACCGGCGGCCATGGGCGCGGGCATGATCCTGATGCCGGTGATGGCCGGGGCGGGTTCGCTGACCGTCGCGCTGAGCAACCCGGACAACAAGCTGGTGGTCTTCACCAGCGGGCTCTTCGTCGTCGGTGCCGTCGCAGTCGGCCTGATCATGATCATCAGCCAGCGCACCGGACCTCGCCGCCAGATGCGCGAGTCGCGGGAGCGGTACCTCGACTACGTCGAGCAGATGCGCCGCACCGTGCGCGACCTCATCGCCCGTCAGCGCGACAACTTCTCCTGGCGGCACCCGTCGCTCCCCCAGCTGGTCGACGTTGTACGCAGCAACGCGCGGCGGTGGGAGCGGCGCCCGGGCGACAACGACTTCCTGGTGCTGCGCTGCGGCACCGGTGACCAACCGCTGCTCTCCCCGCTCGAGCTCACCGTCGACACCGGCCCGCTCAACCAGCTCGACCCGGTCTGCCTGCACGCCGCCCAGGAGCTGCAGGCCCGCTACGCGGTGCTGCACGAGCAGCCGGTCACGGTCGCCCTGCGGCAGGTGGGAACGCTCAGCCTGCTGGGTGCCCACGAGCGCACCCGCAACCTGGCAATCGCCCTGTGCCTGCAGGCCGTGGCCCTGCACAGCCCGTCCGACCTGCGGCTTGCCGTCGTCCGCTCCGAGCGTCGCGCCGGCGACTGGGACTGGGTGAAGTGGGTGCCGCACGTCCAGCACCCGGAGGCGATGGACGGCGACGTGCCCGCGCGGCTCGTGACCGCGTCGGTCGGCGCGCTGCACGACCTGCTCGGCGCCGAGCTGGAGCGGCGACTCGACCGGCACCAGCGCGGCCGCGGCCAGGCGGCGGCACCGGACTCGCACCTGTTGGTGGTCATCGACGGTGAGGAGCTCACCGGGCGACCGCACCTGGAGTCACCCGACCCCGCCGTACCCCTCGCCGACCTCGGGGTGCACGTCATCACGCTGCTCACCCACCGGCGCGAGGAGCCGGAGATCGTCGACGACCGGATCGAGGTCGGGCCCGAGGGGGCGGTGCTGGCATCGCGGCCGTTGCCGCTCGTGGTCGACGTGGTGGCACCCGGACTGCCGGTGACCGTGGCGCGTCAGCTGGCGCCGCTGCAGGTGAGCGCCGACGACGACTCCGGGACGCTGAACGAGACGGTCGGCCTGCCGGAGATGCTCGGGGTCGACGACGTGGACACGCTCGACCCGTGGCGCACCTGGCGACGCCGGCCGCAACGCGAGCTGCTCCGGGTGCCGATCGGCATCGGGGCCGACGGGCGCCCGGTGTGGCTCGACCTCAAGGAGTCCGCGCACGGCGGGATGGGCCCGCACGGCCTGGTCGTGGGCGCCACGGGGTCGGGCAAGTCCGAGATGCTGCGCACGCTGGTCAGCTCGCTGGTCATCGGGCACCCGCCCGACCAGCTGGCGCTGATGCTCGTCGACTTCAAGGGCGGGGCGACCTTCGCCGCGATGGAGCAGATCCCGCACCTGGCTGGCGTCATCACCAACCTGCAGGACGACCTCACGCTGGTCGACCGGATGCGCGACGCGCTGTTCGGGGAGATGCAGCGCCGCCAGGAGGTCCTCAAGGCCGCCGGGAACCTGCCCAACGTCACGGCGTACCAGGACCGCATCGACGCGGGTGACGACCTCGAGCCGCTGCCCCACCTGCTGGTGATCGTCGACGAGTTCTCCGAGCTGCTCACCGCCAAGCCCGACTTCGCCGAGCTGTTCGTGGCCATCGGCCGGATCGGCCGCTCCATCGGCGTGCACCTGCTGCTCGCCTCGCAGAAGCTCGAGATCGGCAAGATCCGGGGCCTCGAGTCGCACCTGTCGTACCGGATCAGCCTGCGCACGTTCTCCGAGGGCGAGAGCCGCGACGTCATCGGCGTGCCCGACGCCTACCACCTGCCGCCCGAGCCCGGCTCGGGTTACCTCAAGGTCGACACCACCGTCTTCGAGCGGTTCAAGGCGGCTCTCGTCTCCGGCCCCTACCGCCCCCCCACGGTCGGACCCAAGGCCACCGTCCCGGTGGTCCCGTACGCCGCCGTCAACGGCCTCGGCGCGTGGATCGCCAGTACCCAGGCCGCATCGGTGACGCGCCCCGACGACGGGGCCGGCAACGCCCCGGCCGCGCACGGCGAGCGGTCGGTGCTCGACGTGGTCTGCGCCCGGCTGGTCGGCAGCGGCGCCGACCGGGTGCGCCCGGTCTGGCTGCAGCCGCTGCCGCCGGTCATGACGCTCGACGAGCTGGTCGGTCTGGACGACCGCGGCGAGCCCGGCACCGTGTCGGCCATCGTCGGGACCGCTGACGACGCCGGCAAGCAGCGCCAGTTCCCGCTGGAGTGGGACTTCACCGGTGGTGGCGGCAACCTCGTCGTGGCCGGCTCGCCCGCTACCGGCAAGAGCACCCTGCTGGCCACCATGCTGCTGTCGATGGCGTTGCGCTACGCGCCCGGTGACGTCGCCTTCTACTGCCTCGACTACGGCGGCGGTCTGCTGCGTGGTCTCGAGGACCTGCCGCACGTCGCCGCCGTCGCGTCCCGGATCGAGCCGGAACGGATCCAGCGGACTGTCAACGACGTCATGACCGTGCTCAACGGGCGCGAGGAGCTGTTCAAGGCCCACGGCGTCACCTCGATGCGTGACTTCCGCCGGGCCCGGGCCGAGGGGCGCATCCCCGCCGAGGTGCCCGGCGACGTGTTCCTGGTCGTCGACGGCTGGCACACGTTCCGCGAGGAGTACGACGCCCTCGAGCTCGCGGTGGGCGACATCGCCGCCCGCGGCCTCGGCTTCGGCGTGCACGTGGTCCTGTCGGTCACCCAGACCATGCAGGTACGGATGCGCATGCAGCCGGCCTTCGGTGGGCGGCTCGAGCTGCGGCTCAACGACTCGTTCGACTCCAGCTTCGACCGCAAGCTGATGGAGACCATCCCGAAGGACGCGCCGGGACGCGGCCTCACCGACATCGCCGGCGAGATCCCGTTCCACACCGCACTCCCCCGGGTCGACGGCGAGCGCGACGCCGACGACCTCGCCGGGGGCATCCGGCACGCAGTGGCGCTGGTGTCCGAGCGCTGGCCGACCGGTGTCGCAAAGGTGCAGGTGCTGCCCACCGAGCTGGCCTACACCGACCTGCCCGACGTCGAGGCCGGCAGCAACCTGGTGCCGATCGGGCTGTCCGAGCTCAACCTCGGTCCCGCGGGCGTCGACGTGTTCGGCTCCTCCCCGCACCTGCTGGTCTTCGGTGACGGCGAGACGGGCAAGACCAACCTGCTGCAGGTGCTGCTGACCGGGCTGATGAAGGCCCGCCCACCGGACCAGCTCGGCTTCGTGGTGGTCGACTACCGGCGGACGCTGCTCGACGTGGTGCCACCGGAGTACCTGCTCGCATACTCCACCAGCGACGAGCAGACCAGCCAGGTGGCGCAGGAGATCAGTGGCGCCGTGCGCCAGCGCATCCCCGGCCCCGACGTCACCTCCGCGCAGCTGCGGGACCGCTCGTGGTGGAGCGGGATCGACGTGGTGGTGGTCGCCGACGACTACGACCTGGTCGCCACCAGCACCGGCAACCCGCTGACGCCGTTCGTGGAGTTCGTGCCGCAGGGCCGCGACCTCGGACTGCACCTGATCCTCGCCCGCCGCACCGGTGGGTTGTCCCGGGCGCTGTTCGAGCCGCTGCTGCAGCGGATGACAGACGTGTCGACGCCGGGCTTCCTGTTCTCCGGCGACCGGGCCGAGGGCCGGCTCCTCGGCGGGGTCGCGGCGAGCAGGCTGCCGGTCGGGCGTGCGCTGTACGTGCCGCGCGGCGGCGGGGCGTCCCAGGTCCAGACCGCGAAGGTGGCGCGGGACTGAACGCCGAAGGGGCGCCCCCTCGCGGGGGCGCCCCTTCGGCTTCTGGCGGGGGCAGGTCGCCCCCGCGTCAGCGGCTCACTCGACGTTGACCGGGCGACTCAGGGTCGAGGTCGAGCCGAGCGTGCTGTTGGCGGCACCGACCAGTCCGCCGAAGGCGTCCGCATCGGCACCTGCACCCGTCGTCGCCGTGGTCTGCACCTGGCTGCCGAGGGCCCGAACGTCGTGGCCGAGCTGGTGGGCCGGCTGGCTCACCGTGCCGTGGAAGCGGCTCAGCGCGGATGCGACGGTCGGGTGGTGCACGGCGCCTTCGGCGTCGGCGATCGCGTTCAGCAGCCCGCGGCCGGCTGCGTCGGCGTCGCCACCGAGGCCGGTGATCCGGCCCCCGCTGGAGTACAGCGGGGACGCGTTCATGCCCCAGCCACTCATGCCGTCCTCCTCAGGTCAGTCGTGCGTACCGGTGTCGTGCGGGTGTCCGTGCAGGTGTTGGGCAGGTCGTGCGAGGGGCTCAGGAGCCCGAGCCCAGCACGGACTGCATCCGCGCACCGGCACCCTGGAAGGTGTCGTTGGCGTTGACGACGCCGGTCTGCTGCTGACGCGTGTTGTTGACGTGCTCGTCGACCAGCTGGTCGACGATGTGCATCGCCGCGTTGTGCTGCTCGGAGCCGACGCCGCCGCCGAAGTTGCCCAGCGCGCGAGCGGCCTGGTCCTTGAGCGCGGACCGGTACTCCTCGATGTTGCCGGCGGCGGTGTTGAGGTCGCCTCCGGCCTGGTCGAGCATTCCGTAGTCGGCGCGAAGCTGCATGTCCGTCATGGTTGTGTCTCCTTGCCCTGAGTCAGTGCTGTGGTCGGTGTCGTACGGAGCTGATCCGGTGTGATCCGGGTGCGGGTCAGACGTTGATGGGGCGGCTGACCGTGCTGCTGAAGGACTCGGCCGAGTTGCGGGCCGCGGCCTGGCCGTGGAAGGCCTCCTCGTCGCCGGTCACCGCGTGCTTCTCGGCGAGGACGGCGCGCTTGGCCTGCTCGGCGATCTGGGTGGCCAGCCGGGCGTGGTTGCCGGCGCCGGTCGCGGAGATGCCCTGGAAGGTGGTGCCCGCGGCGCCCTTGAAGCCCGCCTGCACGCCCTCCATCTTCGACCAGGTGTTCTTGGCCGATGCCAGGTTGTCCTCGGCGTTGCCCTCGTACTGACGGCCGGTCTGCGTCAGGACGCCGACCTGGTCGAGGTTCACGTAGTTGCCGCTCATGTCCGCTCCTTGTCCTGGGGGCCGACCTGTTCGACCCGTCTGACGACGTGAGAAGCACGCTAGGACGCCAGGGGGTCACTGCCCCGATCGCGACTCCAGGGCCGCTGGGTCGACCGTGCAGCGATCGGGGAGTGACCCCCTCGCGTCCTACGGTCGAGGGACCGCACCGAGCACGAGCATCGACAGCGACATCGACAGTGACCGGAGGGACCGTGGGACTGTTCGAGCACTACCCCGCAACGCCCGGATCGATCTTCGCCGCCTCCGACGTGGCGTCGACGGCGGGCGACCGGTGTCGTGAGATCGGCACGTCCGTGCAGAGCGGCACCCAGCTGGCCTGCACCTCCGTGATGGGTGACCTGGCCTCGCCGCTGGCGTCCGCGCCAGAGCCGGTCGTCGCCAACAGCGAGGAGCTGGACGGCTCGGCCCTCGTCGTGCACGGCTGCCTGAACCTGTGGGGCCAGATGGTCACCACCTACAACGACGGCATCGACGAGCTCAACGCCGAGTGGGAGGCCGCGCAGGCCGCGAGCTTCGGCCTCAGCCCGAACTCGTTCGTGCAGGGCCCGGGCGGCATCATCCGTTGCGGCACCGGCGCCCCCGACGACGGAGGCGTGGACACCGCCGCCTTCAACGCCGCGGTCGCCGACGCGGCCGCCGCACTGCGCGCCGAGCTGGTCCGCCGCAAGGGCCTGCTGGACAACGAGCTCGACACGGGAGCCGGCGAGGTCGCCGGAGTGCTCGACCAGGGCCCCACCGCCGAGGCAGCGATGACGCTGTTCGCCTCCGGCGGTCTGCCCCCGGAGGCCGCGGACATCGCCGGCCGGATCTGGGACAAGTTCTCCGGCAGCTTCTGGCCGGCCGACGGGTCGGCGTACGGCCTGTCTGCCTTCGGTGCCGGGCGAGCCATTCAGGCCTTCGGCATCGGCGCCGCCTACCGCAACAAGGTGCAGCTCGGCCGGTTCGCGCCCCGCGGCCCGAACGGCCGGTTCCTGCCGATCAACGGCACGTCGTCGTGGCTGAACGCCTGGCGCGCCGGCCGGGGATCGAACTACGTGGCCAACCCGGGCAACGCCGCTGCTTACGGCCGCTGGTCGACCGCCAGCAAGGTGGTCGGACGCGCCGGCGTCGTGCTGACCGTCGGCACCTCGGCGATCAGCCAGTGGCAGCAGGACATGAACGACCCGAGCCTCAGCACGGCCGAACGTGTCGGCCGCGCCGGCACCGCTGGCGTTGTGACCGGCGCGGGCGCGTGGGCCGGTGCAGCCGGTGGCGCCCAGGTAGGGGCAATGATCGGGTCCTTCGGTGGACCGGTCGGCACGGTCATCGGCGGTGCGGTCGGCGGCCTGATCGGTGGCGCCATCGGCGCCGGGGTCGGCGACTGGGTCTCCGACCACGTCGTCGAGTACGGCGGCGACCTGGCCCAGGGTGTCGTCGACGGCGCCGAGGCGGCGTGGGACGCAGGGAGCGAGGCGGTCGAGGAGACCGGTGAGTTCATCGAGGACGCCGGAGAGACCCTCGGCGACGCCGGCGAGGCCGTGGGAGACTTCTTCGGGTTGTGATCCAGCCGTCCGTACCGGATGTGGAGGCTCATGGTCTGGGACAAGGCGTGGATCCTCGCGCTCGCACTCGTGCTGCTCGGGATCGCCGTCTGGTCGTGGCGCGGACGCTCGGCGTCGTCGCGCTGGTGGCTGCGGATCTGGCAGGGCGACACGATGGCGCTCGGCTTCGCACCCGGTGTCGGCCTGGTGCTGCTCGGCATCGGCATGATCGCGCTGGTCCCGGGCGACGAGCCGCAGCAGACGCCGGTCGGCATGATCGCGTCGTTCGTGTGGCTCGCGGGCTTCCCGGTCTTCGTCATCGGTTCGTGGGGGCCGCGGTGGTGGGGTCCGCGCTGGTACCGCTCGATGAGTGACCGGTCGCGGGTGGAGGCGCTGCGCGGTCCGGCCGGAAAACTGGCCCGGTCCATGAGCCGCCCGCGCGGCGGCACTGACCGTGGCCGCCGCAACGATGGGTGAGTCCGCGCCCGAGACGGGGCTGGTGGCGTACACGCACCCCGGGGGCATGACGCTGTCGCTGCCGCCCGACTGGGAGCGAGCCGCCGACGTGCAACCCGGCTTGGCCCTGATCAGCCTGGAGCCCGAGCACGGCGGCGAGGCCGAACCGGGCTTCCGGGCCAACCTGGTGGTGACGGTCGACCAGCTCGACGACGGTCTCGACCTCGACGACTGGCAGGCCGGCACCGAGCGGCTCTTCCCGCAGTCCCTGGACCAGTACCAGGTGCTCGACCTCGAGCGACTACGGCTGGCCGGGGTCGCGGCCATCCGGCGGCTCGCCCACCACCGCACCGAGCAGAACCGCAGCGTGACCATGGAGCAGTGGGCGATCGTGCTTCCCGCCGACGACGGCCGGCGGACGGGCTGGACGCTCACCGCCAGCGTCGGGACCCTCGACTACGCCGATGCCGCCGACATGTTCGCGCACATCGCGGCCGGCTGGCGGCCTCCAGGACACCCCGACCCGGCTGTCGACGGGACGAGTCCGTGACCATCCACTTCGAGTCACGAACCGGCCGGCTCCAGCTGGACGACGAGAGCTTCGACGCGCTGGTGAGCTGGACCCGCGGCGGGTCCCCCGACGACGGCCTGATGGCCGGTCTGGTCGATGCCGGGGTGCTGGCGGGGGGAGCGCCGCACCCGGTCCTGGCCCCGCTGCTGGAGGCCGTCACCGAGCCGGTGTGCCGGCTCCGGCTGCTGCGCGACGGCAGCGAGTACGCCACCGGGTGGGCGACCGTCGGGGCGGCGGCGCTGCTGCTGCCGCTGCCGGACGGCATGCGGGAGCTGGCCGGGATGCACCCGAGCTTCCTGCCGGCCGGGCTGGCGCGGGTCATCGACCTCGGCCCGCGCCGGCGTCACGACGGCGAGCCGTGGCAGCTGCCGGCGGCCGTGCTGGCTGGAGCGTTGACGGCGGGCGACGACGACCGCGCCGCCACCGTGGCGGGCCTGGACCAGGACGCCGTCGTGGCCGCCAACGAGCACGCGGCGGTTGCGCTGCAGGCGCTCGCCGCGGGTCGCTGCCGTCGCTGGACGGTGCTCGTCGACTGGTCGGCCGGCGACGGCCGGGCGGCGGGACGGATGCTCGATCTGCTCGATGCCAGCCCTGTCGGCGTGTGGACGCTCGAGTCGGCCGGTGAGCACGTCATGGTGTGGCCGACCACGCCCACGGCGGTGTGGCGCTCGCTCACCCGGCTGCTGCCGGACGACCACGAGGTCGGCGTCTAGCTCTCCGTCTCCGGCGGGCCCTCGAGGCGCCGGTAGCGCATCAGCACCACCCCTGCTGGATACGACTTCGGCGGCTCGACCTGCTCGAACCGGCTGGCGGTTGTGCCCTCCGGAAAGAGCCGCTTGCCCTCCCCGATCACCACCGGACACACCCACAGGTTCACCTGGTCGACCAGTGCCTCGCGGAACAGGGTCTGCAGCAGGTTCGCGCTCCCCCAGGTGTGGATCTGCTGGTGCCGCTCACGCAGCTCACGTACCTCGGCGCCCACGTCGGTGACCTGGGTGCTGGCGTCCCAGGACAGCTCCGGCGTGCCGCGGGACGCGACGTACTTGGGCACCCGGTTGAAGGCGCGCCCGATGTCGTTGTCCGTGACGTTCGGCCAGTAGCCGCGGAAGATGTCGTACGTCGTGCGACCCAGCAGCAGCGCGTCGGACGCCAACACGTCCGCTTCTACCTGTGCACCGGACTCGGCATCCCCGTACGGGCGCTCCCAGCCGGCGTACTCGAACTCGCCGTCCTGCTCGCTGGGACCGCCATTGGCCTGGATCACGCCGTCGAGCGTGATGTTCATGTTGACGTGCAGCTCACCCATTGCGTCAGTGAACAACGTCCTGACCCGAACCGGCTAGCTGGCGAGGACGTAGTCGGGTGGTGGTCGGCCGATCGGGGGTGGCGGGTCGGCTGTCGTAGGTGTGCCCGGTCGGGGTGGTGGTGTGCACGGTGCCATCAGGCAGTGGTTCGGACTGCCAGTCGGGCGCTTGTTTGGCGTAGTTGCACGCCTCGCACAGCCCTTGGCCGTTGTCCGCCGTGGTCGGGCCGCCGTGTTCGGCCGGGATGACGTGGTCGGCGTGCCGGATCGGGGCACCGCACCACGGGGTGCGACAGATCCGGTCCCGGGCGATCAGGAACCGGCGCAACCCGGCCGGGAACTCCCGCCGGTGCGAGTCCATCCCGATCAGCTGCCCGTCGGTGGGTCGGGTGAACAACCGCCGCAGCCACACCCCGGTCTCAGGCACCAGGTCGCGGAGCCAGGTCCGCAGGTACGGGGCCGGGACGGGGCCGTAGCCGGCCAGCTCACCCGGTTCGCAGTTGGTGTCCGGGTCGGGGTCGAACAACGTGCTGTCGGTGAGGTGCAGGTGCACCTCGACCGGCACACCGACGGCGGCCGTCTGGCCGGTGACACGTTCGACCAGGGTGTCGGCCATGATCTGCCCCCGGGATCGGGCATCCCCGCCAGCCTTCGCCGCATCCGCCGCCCGCGACAGCGCCGCCCACGCCGCCACCCCTTGCGCGGCGGGCAGCGTGCCGGTCAGCCGGCTCATCGTGTCCGGTGCCGGCCGCAACGTCACCCGCCGTTCCGTCTCGGCGGTGCGGGCCCGGTTCGTCACCGCGTGCGGGTCCAGCCGGTAGGCGACCCGCGGGCTTCGGCCGCGGTCTCCCGATCCCCCAACGCCTCCAGGCCGCCGGGCCGGGCGGCGAGCTCGGCGTCCACCCGGCCCCGGTCCTCCCGGGACAGGCACGCGGTCTCGCGGACCACCAAGGTGGCCCGCCACTCCGAGATCACGCCCCGTTCCAGGGCGGCCAGGGTGTGCGGCATCTCGTGCACCAACGCCTCGGCCAACCCCAGGTGCCGCGACCCCTTGTGCGGGCTGTCCCGACGCGCCAACCCGACCTGCGCACCGATCCCCTTGCCGACCTCGCCCGCCCGCAGCCCCTTGGCGCGCTGGGCGGCCCGCTGCGCGGTGGCGAACCCGGCCGTCACCCGCGCCTGCGCCCCCGCACACGCACCCTTCAGCTCCTCCAACGCCCGCAGCGTGTCGATCGCGTCAGACCCTCGGCCACCTGCCGGCCGGGGCGTCGGCACTGCATCGCCCGCAGCCGCTCAACGAACGCGCGGACCTCCGCCGCCGTCAGCGGCCCCGCCGCCACCGGGTGCGCCCCCGCCTGCACTGTCATGACCACACTCTAGAACGCACCACCGACACTCTCGCACGTATGTTCGCACCCTGTGGATGGCCGCCAGCCAGCCAGTCGCTGTGGACGCCGCGGCCGAACGCGAGCCCGTATCGGCTGGTGAGGATTAGCTGCTGGGGACGTCATGGGTGATCGATGACGCCCGCCCACGCAGGTCGTCAAGAGCATTCGCCATGACGTCCAGCCCAGACTCCGAACGCGCGTATACGCGCCTGCGCTCGGTGTGCACCCATATGTCGAACCGCTCCACCGCCTCGAGCTGAACCTGTCCGTCGGGTCCGAGCTCGCAGGTGAAGATAGGCGCGCGCGTGACCACCACAGGCATAACCGCGCCGACGGGTTCCGCATCCTCGGGATCGCCCGCGTACCGCGTGGGCAGCTGGGCACGCGCCCCTGGCGAAGCTCAGTGCCTGGAGGGCGGCGTCGTGCACCTAGTTCTTGCTGTCCTTACCGAATGCTGACACAGCGTGCGTGGCCACTCGGTCGGTCATCAGCGCGTTCCTCGAGTGCCAGGCACTTACCAACTCGGCTTGGTACTCAGTCGGCCAGTTGTCCGTCATCTGGAACCACGCGTCCGGTTCCATGGGAACGCGGCGGAATTGATCGTAGAAAGCGACCCACGGATGATCGACGCCGCCCTTGCACTCGGCCGCGACCTCAAACGAGACTGCCAGGTTCCCCGCGAACCAGTGGTAGACCGCCAACACGGCGCCTTCTCGCTGCTGCTTGGTGTTGCCGTCCTCGTAGGGCAAAGGCCTGGTTGGTGCGCCTCACCCCGGGGATGGCACGGGAATTTCGCGCCGTCCGAAGCTCGAGCGCGCTTCCACTGATCTCCAACCATTGAGCCAGGCGCTCCGGGAGGGTTCCTCGGGCATGCGCCGAGCATGCGCCGGACCCGCCTCGCCCAGTGCGAGGCTCGCCGCCGAGGTCTTGGGCCGAGCAATGCTAGGCCGAGAACGACCCGGAGCCGACGTAGTCGGCGACCGCACGCTCGGTCGCGAGCGTGCGATCAGATGCTGAAGCCGAGCGCCCTCAGCTGCTCGCGCCCGTCGTCGGTGATCTTGTCCGGGCCCCACGGGGGCATCCAGACCCAGTTGATGTGGAACTCCTCGACCAGGCCCTCGAGCGCCTGGCGGGTCTGGTCCTCGATCACGTCGGTCAGCGGACACGCGGCCGAGGTGAGGGTCAGGTCGATGGTGGCCTGGTTGTCGTCGACGTGGACGCCGTAGACCAGTCCGAGGTCGACCACGTTGATGCCGAGCTCGGGGTCGACGACGTCGCGCATCGCCTCGGTGACGTCGTCGACGGAGGCGGCAGCGCTCGCGCCGGGGGTCAGGTCGACCTCGGGGAGGTCGTCGTGCGCCTGCCCCGTGGTCTGCCCGGTCGCCTGCTCCGTGGTCTGGTCCGTCATCGGGTCTCCTCAGCTGTGGGTCGTGCGGTCGCCTGCGCGACCGCGTCCTTCCAGGCCATCCAGCCCAGCAGGGCGCACTTCACCCGGGCCGGGAACTTCGCGACGCCGGCGAAAGCGACGCCGTCCTCGAGCCGGTCCTCGTCGGGCTCGACCGTGCCGCGGCCCTGCATCAGCGCCACGAACTCCGCCTGGAGCGCGAGGCCCTCCTCGACGGTACGCCCGATCACCAGGTCGGTCATCACCGAAGCCGACGCCTGGCTGATCGAGCAGCCCAGCGCGTCGTACGACACGTCCTCGACCGTCCGTCCGTCGGCGGCGCCGGACAGCTGCACCCGCAGCGTGATCTCGTCGCCGCAGGTCGGGTTGACGTGGTGGGTCTCGGCGTCGAACGGCTCGCGCAGCCCCGCGTGATGGGGCCGCTTGTAGTGGTCGAGGATGATCTCCTGGTAGAGCGCGTCGAGGTCCATCAGGCCACCCCGAAGTAGGTCCGGGCGCGCTCCACGGCCTCGACCAGGGCGTCGACCTCGGGCTCGGTCGTGTACAGGTAGACCGACGCACGTACCGACGACTGCACGCCGAAGCGCCGGTGCGCCGGCTTCGCGCAGTGGTGGCCGGCGCGTACGGCGACGCCCAGCGAGTCGAGCACCTGGCTCACGTCGTGCGGGTGCACCCCGGCGACCTCGAAGCTGATCGCGCCGCCCCGGTCGACGGCCTCGGTGGGTCCCAGCAGCCGTACGCCCGGGACCTCTCCGAGCCGCTTGAGCGTGTACGCGGTGATCTCCTGCTCGTGTGCGGCGACCGCATCCATGCCGACCGCGCTGAGGTAGTCGACGGCTGCGCCCAGGCCCACTGACTGGGCGATCGGCGGCGTGCCGGCCTCGAACCGCGACGGTGGCGCAGCGTAGGTGGACCGCTCCATCGCGACCGTCTCGATCATCTCGCCGCCACCGAGGAACGGCGGCAGCTGGGCGAGCAGGTCGTAGCGACCCCAGAGCACGCCGATGCCGGTCGGCCCGAGCATCTTGTGCCCGGTGAACGCCACCAGGTCGGCGCCGAGCGACGACACGTCGACGGGGAGCTGCGGTACGGCCTGCGAGGCGTCGACGACGACGAGCGCGCCGACCTCCTTGGCCCGGCGGGCGATCTCGGCGACCGGGTTGACGGTGCCGAGCATGTTGGACACCCAGGTGAGCGAGACCACCTTGGTCCGCTCGGTGATCAGGTCATCGATGTCGGACAGGTCGAGCCGGCCCTCGTCGGTGAGCCCGAACCAGCGCAGCGTGGCGCCCGTGCGCTGGGTGAGCAGCTGCCACGGCACGATGTTGGAGTGGTGCTCCATCTCGGTGATGACGACCTCGTCACCGGGCCCGACTCGCAGGTCGCCGTCGGCCCAGGCGAGCACGCCCGCCACCAGGTTGAGGGCCTCCGAGGCGTTCTTGGTGAACACGACCTCGTCGCGTGACGGGGCACCGATGAATGCTGCAACCCGGTCCCGCCCGCCCTCGTAGGCGGCCGTGGCCTCGGCGCCGAGCTGGTGCATGGCGCGGGCGACATTGGCGTTGTGGTGGGCGTAGTGGTCGTCGAGGGCGTCGATCACCTGCCGCGGTTTCTGCGACGTGTTGGCGCTGTCGAGATAGACCAGCGGGCGGTCGTCGGCCAGCACCCGCTCGAGGATCGGGAAGTCGGCGCGGATGCGCGCGACGTCGAGCGTCGTCACGGGACCCTCCGATCGGTGCGTGGTCGTCACGCCTGCGTGACGGCCTTCGTGTAACGGTCGTAGCCCTCGGACTCGAGCCGCTCGGCCAGCTCGGCGCCACCCTGCTCGGCGACCCGACCGGCGACGAACACGTGCACGTGGTCGGGCTCGATGTAGCGCAGGATGCGCGTGTAGTGGGTGATCAGCAGCACGCCCCGGTCACCCTTGGCGCTGAACCGGTTGACACCCTCGGACACGACCTTGAGGGCGTCGATGTCGAGCCCCGAGTCGGTCTCGTCGAGGATCGCGAACCTCGGGTCGAGCAGCTCCATCTGGGCGATCTCGTGCCGCTTCTTCTCGCCGCCGGAGAATCCCTCGTTGACGTTGCGCTGGGCGAACTCCGGGTCCATGCCGAGCCGGTCGAGGGCGCCGTTGACCTCCTTGACCCAGGTACGCAGCTTGGGCGCCTCGCCGTCGAGGGCGGTCTTGGCGGTACGCAGGAAGTTCGACACCGACACGCCCGGCACCTCGACCGGGTACTGCATGGCGAGGAACAGCCCGGCGCGGGCCCGCTGGTCGACGGTCATCTCCAGCACGTCGACGCCGTCCAGCGTGACGCTGCCGCCGGTGACCTTGTACTTGGGGTGGCCGGCGATCGAGTACGCCAGCGTCGACTTGCCGGAGCCGTTGGGTCCCATGATCGCGTGCGTCTCACCCGACGTCACGGTGAGGTCGACGCCGCGGAGGATCTCCTTGGCGCCGTCCTCGGTGTCGACCGACACGTGCAGGTCGCGGATCTCGAGGGTGGCCATCAGGTGCTCAGTGCTCCTACGGGGGTCGGGTGGGATCGGGTCAGGGTCGGGTCAGGAGTCATGACAGGTCGGGGTTGGTCAGGGGGTGCTCGACGTCGACCAGCAGGTCGTCGCCGTCGACGCGTACGGGGTAGACGGCGACCGGTTGGGTAGCCGGCAGCCCGAGCGCGGCACCGGTGCGCAGGTCGAAGCGCGAGCCGTGCAGCCAGCACTCGACCGTGCAACCCTCGACATCGCCCTCGGACAGCGCGATCTCGGCGTGCGAGCACTCGTCGCGGATCGCGTAGACGGTGTCGCCGTCGCGCACGAGGGCGACCTCGACGCCGGCGACCTCGACGGCGTGGGCCTTGCCGTCCTCGACCTCGGCGGCGGCGCAGGCGCGCTCGAAGGTCATCACGCTGTCCCCACCGGGGTGCCGACGGTCGCCGCCAGCTCGGCCTCGACGTTGGCCAGCAGTCGGGCCTGGATGTCGGGGATGCCGATACGGCGGATGATGTCGGCGAAGAAGCCGTGCACGACCAGTCGCCGGGCGTCGTCCTCGCCGATGCCGCGGCTGCGCAGGTAGAACATCTGCTCGTCGTCGAAGCGGCCGGTCGTGCTCGCGTGGCCCGCGCCTTCGATGTCGCCGGTCTCGATCTCGAGGTTGGGCACGGAGTCGGCGCGCGCACCTTCGGTGAGCACCAGGTTGCGGTTGCTCTCGTAGGTCTCGATGCCCTCGGCGACCTTGCGGATCAGGATGTCGCCGATCCACACGGTGTGCGCGTCGCGGCCCTGCAGGGCGCCCTTGTAGTCGACGTTGCTCTTGGTGTTGGGGGCGTTGTGGTCGACGAACAGCCGGTGCTCGAGGTGCTGGCCGGCGTCGGCGAAGTACAACCCGAGCAGGTCGACCTCTCCCCCGGGGCCTTCGTAGTCGCAGGACACGCTGAGCCGTACCAGGTCGCCGCCGAACGACACCGCGAGGTGTCGCAGCGACGCG
Organism: uncultured Actinomycetota bacterium; assembly: GCA_963785115.1. GTDB lineage: Bacteria > Actinomycetota > Actinomycetes > Propionibacteriales > Nocardioidaceae > JACCWP01. Next base: position 442,205 of record CAWATY010000009.1, on the reverse strand, counting down.
TCGCGTCCGACCCGGGCGTGCTGGTGGCTGACGTGCACCGCGTCGTCGGCCCAGTCCTGTACCGACAGCACGGTGAGCTGTGCGCCGTCACCGACCACGATCTCGACGTTGTCCGCGACCACGGCCGAACCGGTGAACTCCAGCACCACCGTGGCCTTCGAGAAGGGCTCGGCGACGATGACGGCGTGGCCCGCCGACGCGGTCTCGGTGGACACGCCGGTGTGGGAGAGCACGGTGGGGCCGTCGACCACGGCCTCCTTGTCGATGGTGACGACCGTGACGGACTCGGCCGCCTGCCAGGCCCGGGCGCTGACCCGGTCGACCGGGACGTACCCGCTGGAGCCGCGGACCGGGTCGCTCGCGTCGCGCCGCTCGACCGTCACGCCCTCGGGGGCCTCGACGGTGACCTCGGCCGTGCCGGAACCGAGCGGGGCGTCGTCGTGCAGCCCGCGCAGGCGCTTGAGGGGGGTGAACCGCCAGTTCTCCTCCCGGCCGGTGGGCACCGGGTGGTCGGCGGGGTCGTGGGACCCCACCGGGTGGAGGTAGCTGTCCACCGTCTCCAGCGCGTGCTGGACGGCGTCGGGCGCGGTGGTCACGTGCGGTGTCTTCCTTCGCTCGGTGCTGGGTCTGCCGGCGATAGCCGGGCTGCCGTAGTCAGGTGCTTCCGTCGTCGGCTGTGGGTCAGCCGACGGCGCCCTCCATCTGCAGCTCGATCAGCCGGTTGAGCTCGAGGGCGTACTCCATCGGCAACTCGCGGGCGATCGGCTCGACGAAGCCGCGCACGATCATCGCCATCGCCTCGTCCTCCTCCATGCCGCGGCTCATCAGGTAGAACAGCTGGTCGTCGCTCACCTTGGAGACCGTGGCCTCGTGCGCCATCGACACGTCGTCCTCGCGGACGTCGTTGTAGGGGTAGGTGTCGGAGCGGCTGATCTGGTCGACCAGCAGGGCGTCGCACTTGACGCTGCTGGCCGAGTGGTGCGCCCCCTCCTGCACCTGCACCAGGCCGCGGTACGACGTGCGGCCGCCGCCACGAGCCACGGACTTGGAGATGATCGACGACTTGGTGTGCGGCGCGCAGTGCACCATCTTCGAGCCGGCGTCCTGGTGCTGGCCCTCACCGGCGAAGGCCACCGAGAGCGTCTCGCCCTTGGCGTGCTCGCCCATCAGGTAGACGGCCGGGTACTTCATGGTCACCTTGGAGCCGATGTTTCCGTCGATCCACTCCATGGTGGCGCCGGCCTCGCAGGTGGCCCGCTTGGTCACCAGGTTGTAGACGTTGTTCGACCAGTTCTGGATGGTCGTGTAGCGGCAGCGAGCGCCCTTCTTCACGATGATCTCGACGACCGCCGAGTGCAGCGAGTCGGTGCTGTAGATCGGGGCGGTGCAGCCCTCGACGTAGTGCACGTAGGCGTCCTCGTCGACGATGATCAGCGTCCGCTCGAACTGGCCCATGTTCTCGGTGTTGATCCGGAAGTAGGCCTGCAGCGGGATGTCGACGTGCACGCCCTTCGGCACGTAGATGAACGAGCCGCCGGACCACACCGAGGTGTTCAGCGCCGCGAACTTGTTGTCGCCGACGGGGATGACCGTGCCGAAGTACTCGCGGAACAGGTCCTCGTGCTCACGCAGAGCGGTGTCGGTGTCGAGGAAGAGCACGCCCTGCTCCTCCAGGTCCTCGCGGATCTGGTGGTAGACGACCTCGGACTCGTACTGCGCGGCGACGCCGGAGATCAGCCGCTGCTTCTCGGCCTCGGGGATGCCGAGCTTGTCGTAGGTGTTCTTGATGTCGTCGGGCAGCTCGTCCCAGGTGGTCGCCTGCTTCTCGGTCGACCGGACGAAGTACTTGATGTTGTCGAAGTCGATCGTCGACAGGTCGGCGCCCCAGGCCGGCAGTGGCTTGCGGCCGAACAGCCGCAGCCCCTTGAGCCGCATGTCGAGCATCCACTGCGGCTCGGACTTCTTCCCCGAGATGTCGCGCACGACGTCCTCGTTGAGCCCGCGGCGTGCGCCGGTGCCGGCGACGTCTGAGTCGGCCCAGCCGTACTTGTAGCGGCCGAGACCCTCGAGCTCGGGGTGGGCGGTCGTCGTCATGCGGGGGTCCTCTCCGACGGTCGGGGGGTGTTCGGGGCGTTCGGGGCGATCTGGTGCGGGACGTTCGTGGTGCAGATGCCGTCACCGCGGGCGATGGTCGCCAGCCGCTGCACGTGATGGCCCAGCAGCCGGGCGAAGACCTCGGTCTCGGCCTCGCACAGCTGCGGGAACTCCGCCGCGACGTGGGCCACCGGGCAGTGGTGCTGACACACCTGGAGACCCGGGAAGGCACCCTGCGGTGCGGACCGGACCGACGCAGCGTAGCCGTCAGCCGTCAGCGCCCGGGCCAGGGCCTCCGGGCGCTCCTGCTCGCCGAGTCCGGCCAGGGCCGGTGCGTACCGGCTCTCCAGCTCGGCCACCCGGCGCCGGGCGAAGTCGTGGACGGCGTCCTCGCCGCCGGTCTGGGCCAGGTAGCGCAGCGCGCTGGCCGCCAGGTCGTCGTAGGCCTGGTCGAAGCCCTCGCGGCCCTGGTCGGTGAGGCGGTAGGCGCGTGCCGGCCGGCCGCGGCCGCGACCGGCCTCGGAGCGGGCCGGTGCCACCTCGACGACGCCGTCGGCCACCAGGTGGTCGAGGTGGCGGCGTACGCCGGCGGGCGTCAGTCCGAGGGCGGTGGCCACCTCGGCGGCCGTCGCGAGGCGTCGCTCGAGCAGCGCACGCGCGACCCGGTCGCGCGTGGGCGCGTCCCGGGTCGAGGCTGCAGCGACGAATTCCACAACACCAGTGTGCCCTTATTCGGCCGCGGAGCCAAACCCGACCGGCGGAGCGCGTCGATCGGCTCCCTAGACTCGTGCGGTGCCCGCCGCTTCCGCCGTCGTCGTCGACGACCTCGTGATGACGTACGGCGACGTCCTGGCGGTGGATCGGCTCTGTTTCGAGGTCCCCGCCGGCTCGGTCACCGCCGTCCTCGGGCCCAACGGGGCGGGCAAGACGACGACGGTGGAGACCTGCGAGGGCTACCGACGGGCGCAGGCCGGCCGGGTGCAGGTTCTCGGGCGCGACCCCCGCCGCGACGCACGCGACCTGGGCGGCCGGGTCGGCGTGATGCTCCAGCAGGGCGGTGCCTGGTCGGGGATCCGCGCCCGCGAGATGCTCCGGCACGTCGCGGCGATGTACGCGCACCCGCTGGATGTCGACCACCTGGTCGAGAGGCTCGGCCTGGGGTCGTGCGGCCGCACCCCGTACCGCCGGCTGTCCGGCGGCCAGCAGCAGCGGCTCGGCCTCGCCACCGCCATCGTCGGCCGGCCGGAGCTGGTCTTCCTGGACGAGCCGACCGCCGGGCTCGACCCGCAGGCCCGGCACGTCGCGTGGGACCTGGTGCGCGAGCTGCGTGAGAGCGGCGTGACGGTGGTGCTCACCACCCACGACATGGATGAGGCGGAACGGCTGGCCGACCTCGTGCACGTCATCGACCACGGCCGGCTGGTCGCCTCGGGCTCGCCCGCGGAGCTCGCCGCGCGCGGCGCCGAGAACACCATCCGGTTCCGCGCGCGTCCCGGCCTCGACCTGGACGGGCTGACCGCCGCCCTGTCCGAGGGCACGTACGCGCAGGAGCTGACCCCGGGTGGCTACGTCGTGCACGGCAAGGTGGACCCCGAGACGCTCGCCACGCTGACCGCCTGGTGCGCGGCCCAGGGCCTGCTCCCGGAGTCGCTGCACGTCGAGCGGCGCAGCCTCGAGGACGTGTTCCTGGACCTCACCGGGCGGGAGCTGCGCCCGTGAGCGACCCCGTGAGCAGCACCGTCTCGTACGCCCCGGCGCCCGGCGCCGCCCCGCTGCACCGGATGGTGCGCGCCCAGGCACTGCTGGAGGCGCGGCTGCTGGTCCGCAACGGCGAGCAGCTGCTGCTCGCGGTGGCCATCCCGCTGCTGGTGCTGGTCGGCGGCCAGCAGGCCGGCTCGCTGGTCGACCTCGGCGACCAGCCGAGGATCGACGTGCTCACACCCGGCGTGCTCGCGCTGGCGGTGATGTCGACGGCGTTCACGTCGTTGGCGATAGCGACCGGCTTCGAGCGCCGCTACGGGGTCCTGAAACGGCTCGGTGCGTCGCCGCTCCCCCGCACTGGGCTGCTCGCCGGCAAGGTGGGCGCGGTGCTGCTGGTCGAGAGCGGTCAGCTCGCGCTGCTGTGCGGCGTGGGCGCGGCCCTCGGCTGGGACCCGAGCGGGGGTGTCACCGCGGTGGCCGGCGCGGCCCTGCTGGTGCTCCTGGGCACCGCGGCGTTCGGCGCACTAGGGCTGCTGCTGGCCGGGACGCTGCGGGCCGAGGCAACGCTCGCGGCGGCGAACCTGGTGCACCTGCTGCTGCTGGCGGGCGGGGGCGTGGTCGTCCCCCTCGACCGCTACCCCGACGCCGCCGCCGCCCACCTCGTGCTGCTGCCCTCCGGCGCGCTCGGCGAGGGCCTGCGCGACGTCCTGTCCGGCGGTGGGCTGGCGGCGACGCCGATCGTGGTGCTGGTGGCCTGGACGCTCGGCGCCGGCGCCCTCACGGCACGGACCTTCCGGTGGGACTGAGCGGGCCGGCCGGCGTTCGCCCCTCTGCCGGCGCCGTGCACGGACTGGCGTGGGCCTCGGTCGTGGCCAACGTCGGGATCGTGCTGACCGGCGGAGCGGTCCGGCTGACCGGGTCGGGACTCGGCTGCCCCACCTGGCCGCGCTGCACCGACCGCTCCTTCGTGCCGCACGGCGAGCTCGGGGTGCACGGGGCGATCGAGTTCGGGAACCGGCTGCTCACGTGGGTGCTGGTCGCGGTCGCCGTCGCGACCTGGCTGGCCGTGGTCCGGCACCGTCCCGCGCTTCCGGCGGCCCGCCGCACCGCGACCTGGCTGCTGTTGGGCATCCCGGCCCAGGCGCTGCTCGGCGGCGTGACCGTGCTGACCGACCTGAACCCGTGGGTCGTCGCGCTGCACCTGATGCTGTCCATGGTCCTGATCGCGTGGTCGGTGCTGCTGGTCCGCCAGACCGGTGCGGCGCCGAGCAGAGCCGGATGGGTCCCCGACCCGGCGCCCGGGCCGGCGCGTCGGCTCGTCCACGGCACGTACGCGACCTGCTGGGTGGTTCTGTACGCGGGCACCGTCGTCACCGGCAGCGGACCGCACGCGGGTGACGTCGACTCGCCGCGCAACGGGTCTGTCACCGGCCGAGCGTCAGCCAGCTGCACGCCGACCTGGGCTGCTCGTCAGCATAGTACGCGCCGCGCTGTTGGGCCTCAGCGGACGACTCGCCATGCTCCGCGACGTACTCGGGGTCGCTCGCCCCAGACCGTGGCCTATATGCCACAGCCGTGACCAGCGCCGCCCTGCTGCGCTACTGCTCACCGTGGCTGTCGGCTCACTGGGCTTCTGCGCGACGTCGGTCCCCCTACCCGGCGCAGCGCTCGCAGCGCCGGACCTCGCGCGCCTGCCGTGGCTGACCATCTTCCGCTTTCGGCCCCGACGACCCTCACTCCGGCCCCCACCGCACTACCCGTACTGCTGCCCTCCGGCGCGCTCGCCGAGGGCCGCGCGCCGATCTGTCCGGCGGTGTTCTCGCGACGACGACGATCGTAGTGCTGGTGGCCTGCACGCTCCACGCCGGCGCCCTCACGGTGCGGACCTTCCGGCGGCACTGAGCGGCCGGCCGGCGTTCGCCTCCTCCACCGAGCAGCCGTGCCACGGACAGGCGTGCTGCCTCCGTCGTCGCTTACGTCGGGCTCTTTCTGACGGCGGTAGCAGTCGCGTCTGACCGGGTCGGACTACGGCTGCCGCTTCTGGCCCGCGTCGCACCGAGCGGCGCTCTCTTTCGTACCTCTCGGCGCAGCTCTGTGCTGCACTGGCGCGATCGCGTTCGCGAACCGTCTGCTCACGTGGTGCTGGTCGCGGTCGCCGTCGCGACCTGGCTGGCTCGTGGTCCGGCACCGTCCCGCGCTTCCGGCAGCCCGCCGCACCTCGACCTGGCTGCTGTTGGGCCATCCCGGCCCAGCGCTGCTCGGCGTCGTGACCGTCGCTGATCCGACCTGTACCCGTGGTCGTCGCGCTGCACCTGATGCTGTCCATGTCCTGATCGCGTGGTCGGTGCTGCTGGTCCGCCAGACCGGTGCGGCGCCGAGCAGAGCCGGATGGGTCCCCGACCCGGCGCCCGGGCCGGCGCGTCGGCTCGTCCACGGCACGTACGCGACCTGCTGGGTGGTTCTGTACGCGGGCACCGTCGTCACCGGCAGCGGACCGCACGCGGGTGACGTCGACTCGCCGCGCAACGGGTTGTCGCCGGCGACTGTCAGCCAGCTGCACGCCGACCTGGTGTTCCTGCTCGTCGGGTTGACGCTCGGGTGCATGGCGGCGCTGTGGGCCGGTGGGGCCAGGACGGCGGCCCGTTCCGCGGCGGTCCTGCTCGGGGTCGAGCTGGCCCAGGGCACCGTGGGGCTGGTGCAGTACGCCACCGACCTGCCCGTCGCCCTGGTCGCCGCCCACCTGATGGGCGCGTCCCTGCTCACCGTCTCGGCCACCTGGCTCTGGCTCGACATCCGATCTCCCGACCGCACGACCGCCGGAAGCTCTGCGGCGGTGGGGGTGGCTCAGCGGAGCAGCGGGTCGATCGCGACCGAGAGGAACAGCAGCGCGAGGTAGAGGTTCGAGGTGTGGAACAGCCGCATCGCGCGCAGGCCGACGGGATCGGCGCCGCGCCGGGCCCTCGCCAGCAGGGCGTGCGCCTCGACCAGGAAGCCCAGGCCGAGGACGGTCGCGAGCACCGGATAGACCAGCCCGGTGTCGGCCACCGGCCAGAGCAGCAGCGAGACCGCGACGGTGGCCCAGGCGTAGGCCACGATCTGACGTCCCACCGTCACCGCCGACGCGACCACCGGCAACATCGGCACCGCGGCGGCGGCGTAGTCGTCGCGGTAGCGGATAGCCAGCGCCCAGAAGTGTGGCGGCGTCCAGAAGAAGACCACCGCGAACAGCACCACCGGCGGCCAGGCGAGCTCGCCCGTCACCGCCGTCCAGCCGATCAGCACCGGGAAGCACCCGGCGGCACCGCCCCACACGATGTTCTGCGGGGTGCGGCGCTTGAGCAGCATCGAGTATCCGACGACGTAGAACACGTTGGCGGCGAGCGCGAGTCCGGCCGACAGCCAGTTGACGAGCAGCCCGAGCCACAGCGTCGACACGACGCCGAGGGCCAGCCCGAAGATCAGGGCGGCGCGGCGGCTCACCACGTGCCGGGGCAGCGGCCGGCGCCGGGTCCGGCGCATCCGCTCGTCGATGTCGGCGTCGACCACGCAGTTCAACGCGTTGGCGCTGCCCGCCGAGAGGGTGCCGCCCAGCACCGTCGCCACGACCGGCCACAGCCGCGGCACCCCGCCGCTGGCAAGGAACATCACCGGCACCGTGGTGAGCAGCAGCAGCTCGATGATCCGCGGCTTGGTGAGGGCGACGTACGCACCCGTCCGCGCCGCCCATCCTGTCCGAACGGTGGGGACACCCGGTGCGACCGGGACCGTCTCGAGGGCCGGCGCGCCGGGGGCCCTGCGCTCGACGATCGACACGGACGCGCGCTCCTGGGTCTCGGCGGTGGGGGTCCGGCACGGCATCAGCCGACGCCGCGCGGCGAGTCTACGGGCGGCGGGCCGGGCGCGAGCGAGCGGGCGGGCGGCGAACGGCGGCCACCGGTGGGTCGCAGTAGGCTCGAAACGGCGCCCGCCCCGGGACGGATGAGGGAGAACGTCCAGGCCGCCGCGCCGGTCCGCACACCTCGTTCCCGTCAGCAGGGGAGCTGCCGCCCGTGACCATCGCCGACACCACCCGTACGAGTGCCGCCGACTCGTCGGCCGAGTCCCTGGAGTGGACCGATCTCGACCGTCGTGCCGTCGACACCGTCCGCACGCTGGCCATGGACGCGGTGCAGAAGGTGGGCAACGGGCACCCCGGCACCGCGATGAGCCTGGCCCCGCTGGCGTACCTGCTCTACCAGCGGGTGATGCGTCACGACCCGACAGCGTCCAAGTGGCCCGGCCGCGACCGCTTCGTGCTGTCGGCGGGCCATTCGTCGCTCACCCAGTACATCCAGCTCTACCTGGCGGGCTACGACCTCGAGCTCGACGACCTCAAGGCGCTGCGCACCTGGGGCTCCAGGACCCCGGGGCACCCCGAGGTCAACCACACCGACGGCGTCGAGATCACCACCGGACCGCTGGGCCAGGGGCTGGCGAGCGCTGTCGGCATGGCCGCCGCGGCCCGCCGGGAGCGCGGGTTGCTCGACCCCGACGCGGCGCCCGGCGAGAGCCCGTTCGACCACACCATCTGGGTGATCGCCTCCGACGGCGACATCCAGGAGGGCATCACCAGCGAGGCGTCCTCGTGGGCCGGCCACCAGCAGCTTGGCAACCTGGTGACGATCTACGACGCCAACCACATCTCGATCGAGGACGACACCGACGTCGCCATGAGCGAGGACACCGCCAAGCGCTACGAGGCGTACGGCTGGCACGTGCAGACGGTGGACTGGACCAACGGCAAGGGCGCCCAGGCCGGGCCCGACGGCGACTACCACGAGGACGTCGAGGCGCTGTACGCCGCGCTCGTCGCCGCCCGTGAGGAGCGCGGCCGGCCCTCGCTGGTGGTGCTGCGCACGATCATCGCCTGGCCCGCACCGAGCGCCCAGAACACCGGCAAGTCGCACGGCAGCGCTCTCGGCGACGACGAGGTCCGGGCGACCAAGGAGATCCTGGGCGCCGACCCGGACGCCACCTTCGTGGTCGACGACGACGTGCTCGCGCACACCCGGGGCGCACGGGACCGCGGCAGCGAGCAGCGCGCCACGTGGGAGAAGTCGTTCGGCTCCTGGCAGCAGGACCACGCCGAGGCAGCCGAGCTGTGGGAGCGACTCACCCAGCGCCGGCTCCCCGACGGCTGGACCGACGTGCTGCCGAGCTTCCCGGCCGGCAAGGACGTCGCGACCCGCAAGGCCTCCGGGGCCGTGCTCACCGCACTGGCGCCGGTGCTGCCCGAGCTGTGGGGCGGTTCGGCCGACCTCGCCGGCAGCAACAACACCGCGATGGAGGGCGAGGCCTCCTTCGTGCCCGAGGAGTTCCAGACCGGGATGTGGAAGGGCGGACCGTACGGCCGCACCCTGCACTTCGGTATCCGCGAGCACGCCATGGGCGCGATCCTCAACGGGATCGCCCTGCACGGCGGCACCCGCCCGTACGGTGCCACCTTCCTCACCTTCAGCGACTACATGCGGCCCGCGGTACGGCTCGCCGCGCTGTCGAAGATGCCGGTGACGTACGTCTGGACGCACGACTCGATCGGCCTCGGCGAGGACGGTCCGACCCACCAGCCGGTCGAGCACCTGGCCGCGCTGCGAGCCATCCCCGGCCTCGACGTCGTGCGGCCGGCCGACGCCAACGAGACCGTCGTCGCGTGGCGCACCGTGCTCGAGCACAACGACCGGCCGGCCGGTCTCGCGCTGTCCCGGCAGGACCTGCCGACCTGGCCGCGTGGCGAGGACGGCTTCGCGACCGCCGACGGCGTGGCGCGTGGCGCGTACACGCTGATCGACGCCCCGGAGGCTGACGGCGCCGACGGTGATCCCGACGTGGTGCTGGTCGGCACCGGCTCCGAGGTCCAGCTCGCGGTCGCTGCCCGGCAGCAGCTCGCGGCCGAGGGCGTGCGCGCCCGGGTCGTGTCGATGCCGTGCCGGGAGTGGTTCGACGAGCAGGACCAGGCCTACCGGGACAGCGTGCTGCCGCCAGCGGTGCGCGCCCGGGTGAGCGTGGAGGCGGCGGTGGCGCAGGGGTGGCGCGATGTCGTGGGTGACGCCGGACGCATGGTGTCGCTGGAGCACTACGGCGCCTCGGCCGACTACGAGACCATCTACCGGGAGTTCGGCATCACCGCCGACGCCGTCGCCCAGGCGGCCCGCGACAGCATCGCCGCGGCGAGCTGACCACCCCATCCAGGAGGACGGACCCATGACCGACCCACGACTCGACGCGCTCGCCCAGCAGGGCGTGGCGGTATGGCTCGACGACATCTCCCGCCAGCGGCTCGAGTCGGGAGGGCTGGCCGAGCTGCGCGACCGCGGCGTCGTCGGTGTCACGTCCAACCCGACGATCTTCGCCAAGGCGTTGTCCGACGCCGACACGTACGCCGAGCAGGTCCGCGACCTGCGTTCGCGCGGTGTCTCGATCGAGGAGGCGGTCCGCAACCTCACCGCGTTCGACGTGCGCTGGGCCTGCGACGTGATGGCCCCGGCGCACGAGGCGAGCGGCGGGCGCGACGGGCGGGTGTCCCTGGAGGTAGACCCACGGCTCGCGCACGACACCGTCCCGACGACCGCCGAGGCCCGCGCGCTGTGGTGGCTGGTCGATCGCCCCAACGCGATGATCAAGATCCCCGCCACCGAGGAAGGGCTGGCCGCGATCACGGCCTCCATCGCCGAGGGCATCTGCGTCAACGTCACGCTGATCTTCGGGCTGGAGCGCTACGAGCGGGTGATGGACGCCTATCTCACCGGGCTCGAGCACGCCCGCAAGAACGGGCTCGACCTCTCGACGATCTACTCGGTCGCGTCGTTCTTCGTCAGCCGGGTCGACACCGAGGTGGACAAGCGGCTGGCCGCGATCGGCGGCGACGAGGCCGAGGCCCTGAAGTCCAAGGCGGCGCTCGCCAACGCCCGGCTGGCCTACCAGCGCTACGAGCAGGTCATCGGCTCCGAACGCTGGCAGGACCTCGAGCGCGACGGCGCCAACAGGCAGCGCCCGCTGTGGGCGTCCACGTCGGTCAAGGACGAGAGCCTCCCCGACACCCTGTACGTCACCAACCTGGTCGCGCCCGACACCGTCAACACGATGCCCGAGGCCACCATCGAGGCGGTCGCCGACCACGGCGAGCTCGAGGGTGACACCGTGACCGGCGGCTACGCCGAGGCCCAGGACGTCATCGACCGGCTGGAGGCGCTCGGCATCGGCTACGACGAGGTCATCGCAGTCCTGGAGCGCGAGGGCGTGGAGAAGTTCGAGAAGTCGTGGGCCGAGCTGCTCGACACCGTCCGCGACGCTCTGGAGGGCGCCGACCAGGCGGGCAGCGGCGGCGGCGAGCGGTGACGGCCTGGAACACCGTCGCCTCCACGCTCGGACCCGACGACGCCGCCGGGGGCGGCTACGAGCTGTTCTTCGGCTACCCCGACGAGGACAGGTTCGGCACCGCGGTCGAGGGCCTCGTGCGCGACGGGATCGCGGGCCGGTTGTCGGCGCAGGACGCCACGCTGTGGGGCCCGGAGGCCGAGCCCGAGGCCGCCAAGCGGCTGGCCTGGGTGGCACTGCCGACGACGTCGCGTCCGCTGGTGGCCGAGATCGAGCAGCTGCGCGCCGAGCTCGTGGCCGACGGGCTCGACCACGTCGTGCTGTGCGGGATGGGCGGCTCGTCGCTGGCGCCAGAGGTGATCTGCGCGACCGCAGGCGTCGAGCTCACCGTCCTGGACTCCTCCGACCCCGACTACGTCCGGGCCGCGCTCGGCGACCGGCTCGAGCGCAGCGTGGTGGTCGTGTCCAGCAAGTCCGGGGGCACGGTCGAGACCGACAGCCAGCGACGCGCGTACGAGGAGGCCCTGCGGGAGGCGGGGCGTGACCCCGCCGCCCACCTCGTGGTCGTCACCGACCCTGGCTCACCGCTGCACGAGGAGGCGAACGGGGCCGGCTACCGCGTCTTCGCCGCCGACCCCGACGTCGGCGGGCGCTACTCGGCGCTCACGGCGTTCGGCCTGGTGCCCAGCGGGCTGGCCGGCGCCGACATCGGCCGGCTGCTCGACGAGGCGGCGGCGCTGGCCCCCGTGCTCGCGGCCGACGACGTGGACAACCCGGCGCTGCGGCTCGGCGCGCTGCTCGGGGTCGCCAACCGCGCCGACGCGGACAAGGTGGTGCTTGTCGACGCCGACACCCCGATTCGAGGCTTCGGTGACTGGGCGGAGCAGCTGATCGCCGAGTCGACCGGCAAGGACGGGACCGGGGTGCTGCCCGTCGTTGTCGAGGGGCCGAATGCCCCCAACTTCGACCCGAACACCCCCGACGAGGTGCTGGTGTCGATCGGCAGCGGCTTCCCGTTCGACAACGTCCGCCCCACGTCGGGATGGGGCGCCAGCGTGGACGCCTCGCTCGGCGCCCAGCTGCTGCTGTGGGAGCACGCCGTCGCGATCGCCGGCCGGCTGATCCGGATCAACCCGTTCGACCAGCCCGACGTCGAGAGCGCCAAGGAGGCCGCCCGGGGCCTGCTCGACGGGGGCGGCACCGACGCCAGCCCCGCGTACACCGACGGGGCGGTGCAGGTGCACGCGACCGAGGGACTGCTGCCCGCGGACGCCACAACCGTGGCGGCGGCCGTCGACGCCCTGCTCGACCAGCTGGACCCCGAGCACGGCTACCTCGCGGTGATGGCCTATCTCGACCGCGCGGCAGACGTATCGCTGGCCGAGGTGCGGCGTCCGCTCGCCGCGCGGACCGGACGGCCCACCACCTTCGGCTGGGGCCCGCGGTTCCTGCACTCCACCGGCCAGTACCACAAGGGCGGGCCGCCGACGGGCGTCTACCTGCAGGTCACCGGGGACCCGGTCGAGGACCTGCCGGTGCCCGGGCGGCCGTTCACCTTCGGCGAGTTCCTCGGCGCCCAGGCGGCCGGGGACGGACAGGTCCTCGCCGACAAGGACCGGCCCGTCCTGCGACTGCACCTCACCGACCGCCGGGCCGGGGTGGCGCAGCTGCTCGAGGTGCTGACCGGCAGCTCGGCACCCGAGGGACACTGACGCCGCGATGACCCCGCAGCAGGCCAACCCGCTCCGCGACCCGCACGACCGCCGACTGCCGCGCATCGCCGGCCCGTGCGGGATGGTGCTGTTCGGGGTCACCGGTGACCTGTCCCGCAAGAAGCTGATGCCGGCGATCTACGACCTGGCCAACCGCGGGCTGCTCCCGCCGGGCTTCTCGCTGGTCGGCTTCGCCCGCCGGGACTGGGCCGACCAGGACTTCACCAAGGTGGTCCACGACGCGGTCAAGGAGTACGCCCGCACCCCGTTCCGTGAGGAGACCTGGCACCAGCTCAACCAGGGTTTCCGGTTCGTCCCCGGCGAGTTCGACGACGCCGACGCGTTCGTCCGGCTGCGCGAGACCGTGCTGGAGCTCGACGAGTCGCGAGGCACGGCCGGCAACCACGCCTTCTACCTGTCGATCCCGCCCGGGGCGTTCCCCACGGTCGTGGGCCAGCTGAAGGAGAGCGGGCTGGCGAGTCCGGAGGGCGGCAGCTGGCGCCGGGTCGTGATCGAGAAGCCGTTCGGCCACGACCTGCAGTCGGCGCGCCAGCTGAACGCGGTGGTCTCGGAGGTCTTCCCGCCCGAGTCGGTGTTCAGGATCGACCACTACCTGGGCAAGGAGACCGTCCAGAACATCCTGGCGTTCCGCTTCGCCAACGCGATGTTCGAACCGGTGTGGAACTCGAACTTCGTCGACCACGTGCAGATCACGATGGCCGAGGACATCGGCATCGGCGGCCGGGCCAGCTACTACGACGGCATCGGCGCCGCCCGCGACGTGATCCAGAACCATCTGCTGCAGCTGATGGCCCTGATCGCGATGGAGGACCCTGCGTCCTTCGACGCGCGCAGCCTGCGGCTGGAGAAGGAGAAGGTGCTGGCCGCGGCGCGGCTGCCGCAACGGCTCGACCTGCACAGCGCCCGCGGGCAGTACGCCGCCGGCTGGCAGGGCGGGCAGAAGGTGATCGGCTACCTCGACGAGTCCGACATCCCCCGCTCGTCCACGACGGAGACGTACGCGGCGCTGCGGCTGGACATCGAGAACCGGCGGTGGGCCGGCGTGCCGTTCTACCTGCGTACCGGCAAGCGGCTCGGCCGCCGGGTCACCGAGGTCGCGGTGTCGTTCAAGCGTGCGCCGCACCTGCCGTTCACGACGACAGCGACCGAGGAGCTCGGACAGAACGCGCTGGTCATGCGGATCCAGCCCGACGAGGGCGTGACCCTGCGGTTCGGCGCCAAGGTGCCGGGGACGGCGATGGAGCTGCGCGACGTCAACATGGACTTCGCCTACGGGGGTGCGTTCGTCGAGTCCAGCCCGGAGGCCTACGAGCGACTGATCCTGGACGTGCTGCTCGGCGATCCGCCGCTGTTCCCCCGGCACGAGGAGGTCGAGCTGTCCTGGCAGATCCTCGACCCGGTCGTGCGCTGGTGGGCCGAGCAGGGGCAGCCCGAGCAGTACCCGGCGGGGTCGTGGGGGCCGGAGTCGGCGCACGAGATGCTCGCCCGCGACGGGCGCTCCTGGCGACGACCGTGACGGCGTGACGACCCGGTGAGGAGCCGACCGTGCGCATCGACGTGACCGACACGACCGCCAGCAAGGTGGCCTCGGCACTGCTGCAGGCGCGACGCCGGGCCGGCAGCCCCACGATGGGTATGGTGCTGACCTTCGTGGTGGTCACGGACGAGGCGCACCACACCGAGGCGTTGCGCGCAGCCCGCGCCGTGTCCACCGAGCACCCGGCCCGCATCCTCGGGGTCATCCGCGGCCAGCGGAGGAGCCGCTCCCGGCTCGACGCCGAGGTGTCGATCGGCGATGGAGCGTCCGGCGAGACCGTCCTGCTCCGGCTGTCCGGTGAGCTGACCGGTCACCCGGTGTCGGTGGTGACGCCGTTGCTGCTGCCCGACTCCCCCGTCGTCGTCTGGTGGCCCACCGACGCGCCGGCCAACCCCGGCGACGACCCGCTCGGACGGCTGTCCCAGCGCCGGATCACCGACTGCGCCGCGGTCACGCGGGGACGTACCACCGCACTGGGCAGCCAGGCCGACAACTACTCGCGCGGCAACACCGACCTGGCCTGGACCCGGCTGACGCCGTGGCGGGCGCTGCTGGCGGCCGGTCTCGAGCAGCACCCGGTCCGCATCACCGGGGCGACCGTCGAGGCGGAGCGCCCCAATCCCAGCGCCGACCTGCTCGGCGCCTGGCTGGCCAGCCGGCTCGAGGTGCCGGTCGAGGTGGTACGAAGCACCGGACCGGGCATCACCGCGGCCCGGCTGCACTCGTCGCACGGCGACATCGCGCTCGAGCGACCGGACGGCAGGCTGGCCCGGTTCACCATCCCCGGCGAGGCCGACCGGCCGGTCGCCCTGCAGCGGCGTGGCACGGCCGAGCTGCTCGCCGAGGAGCTGCGCCGGCTGGACAACGACGACGTCTACCAGGAGACGCTGCTCGCGTACGGCCGGAGCCGGCCGGACGGGGCGGGCGGCCGGCGGACTGCGAAGAAGACGGGTGGGAAGAAGAGCACCGCGAAGAAGACCGCTGCGAAGAAGACCACCCGGAAGTCCGCGCGGAAGACCGCGAAGAAGACCACCAAGAAGACCACCGCGAGGCGGTCGCGGTGAGCGGGCAGCGGACGGTCGTGGTGCACCGGGACCCAGAGGTCGTCGCGGCGGCCGTGGCCGCCCGGTTGCTCACCCGCCTGGTGGACGTCCAGCAGACCGGCCGGGTCCCGTCGATCATCCTCACCGGCGGCGGCATCGCCCGCTCGGTGCACCGCGCCGTGCGCGACACCCCCGCCCGGGCGGCGGTCGACTGGCGCCGCCTCGACGTCTGGTGGGGTGACGAGCGGTTCGTGCCGGCCGGCGACGCGGAGCGCAACGAGGCGCAGGCCCGCGAGGATCTGCTGGACGCGCTCCCGCTCGACGCGGAGCGGGTGCACCCAATGGCCGCCAGCGACGGCCCGTACGCCGATGTCGACGCCGCGGCGAACGCCTACGCCGCAGAGCTGGCCCGCGCGGCGACACCGGAGGACCACGGCGACGTGCCGACGTTCGACGTGCTGATGCTGGGCATGGGCCCGGACGGGCACGTGGCCTCGCTGTTCCCCGAGCACCCGGCCTGTTACGACGAGCGGGCGGTCGTCGGCGTCCGCGGGTCGCCCAAGCCCCCGCCGCTGCGGGTGTCTTTGACGTTCGGCACGCTCGCCCGCGCCCGCGAGGTGTGGTTCCTGGTGGCCGGCGCGGAGAAGGCCGGCGCGACCAGGATGGCGCTGGGCGGTGCCGGCCACCTGCAGGTGCCGGCCGCCGGCCCCCGTGGGCTCGACCGCACGCTGTGGATGCTGGACAGCGCCGCCGCGGCCCAGCTGCCGGCCGACCTGGCCCGGCCCGCCTCGCCCTGACGGCTCAGAAGACGATCTCGCCGCGCTTGCGCCGGTCGCGCAGGGTGGTCAGCGCTTCCTCGAGGATCTCCTGCGCCTCGGCGTCGGAGCGACGCTCCTTCACGTAGGCCAGGTGGGTCTTGTACGGCTCGATCCGCGGCGGCGGCGGCGGGTTTGCCTCGTCGCGGCTGGCGGGCAGCCCGCAACGCGGACAGTCCCACTCGTCGGGCACGGCCGCGTCGAGCGCGAAGCTCGGCGTGGTGACGTGCCCGTGCGCGCAGTAGTACGTGACCTCCTGCCGGGGCGCGGCCTCACCACGTTCGGCCTCCCCCATCGGCCCGGCACCGACCCGGCTGCCGCGGATCGCTGAGCCACCAGCCACGTCACTGTCTCCTCTTCGAGTCGATCGGGTGGGACAAGGGTGCGGTCACGCGGACGACTTGAGCAAGAGGCCGAGGGCGATGATCGTCAAGCCCCAGGTCACGCCGATGCCGATCGTGATCCGGTCCAGGTTCTTCTCGGCCACCGACGAGCCACCGAGGTTGGTGGACACACCACCGCCGAACATGTCCGACAGACCGCCACCACGGCCCTTGTGCAGCAGCACCAGCACGATCATGAGCAGGCTGGTGATGACGAGCAGGATGGAGAACGCCAGGATCACGTCGGTCGGACCTCGGTTACTGGTGGGTGGGCTGGTTGGCGGGCGGTTGTCGGTGAGGGTTTCAGAGGACGGGGAGGTCGTAGAAACGCGCGATGCCGGCGAACTCCTCCGCCTGCAGGCTGGCTCCTCCGACCAGGGCACCGTCCACATCTGACTCGGCCATCAGGGCCGCGACGTTCGCGGCCTTGACCGAGCCGCCGTACAGAATACGCGTCGCCGCCCCGGTCTCCTCCCCCCACACCTCCGCGACCCGCTTCCGCAGGCCCGCGCAGACCTCCTGCGCGTCGGCCGGGGTCGCCACCTCACCGGTGCCGATGGCCCACACCGGCTCGTACGCGAGGACCAGCCCGGCCACCTGCGCGGCGTCCAGGCCGTCCAGGGATCCGTCGAGCTGGCCCAGGCAGTGCCCCATGTGCTCGTCCGCCTGCCGCACCTCGAGCCCCTCGCCGACGCAGACGATCGGGGTCATCCCGCCCTCGAGGGTCCGCCTGGCCTTCGCGTTGACCAGCGAGTCGTCCTCGCCGTGCTGCTCACGCCGCTCGGAGTGGCCCACGACCACGTACGTGCAGCCGAGGGCCGACAACATGGCCGCCGAGATCTCGCCGGTGTGGGCTCCCCCGTCGTGGGCGGAGACGTCCTGCGCGCCGTACCGGATCGGCAGCCGGTCGCCGTCGACGAGCGTCTGCACGCTGCGCAGGTCGGTGAACGGCGGGATCACCGCGACCTCGGAGCGCTGCGGGTCGTACTTCTTGTCCTGCAGCGTCCAGGTGAGCCGCTGCAGCAGCACGACCGCCTCGAGATGGGTCAGGTTCGACTTCCAGTTGCCCGCCATCAGCGGGAGCCGCTTCGGGGTCGCCATGGCTCAGTCCTCCAGGACCGCGAGGCCGGGCAGTGTCTTGCCCTCGAGGAGCTCGAGGCTGGCACCGCCGCCGGTGGAGATGTGCCCGAACGCGTCGTCGGCGAACCCGAGGGTCCGCACCGCGGCGGCCGAGTCGCCGCCGCCCACGACGGTGAGCCCGGCACATCGGGTGAGCGCCTCCGCGACCGCGTGGGTGCCGTGCGCGAACTGGTCGATCTCGAAGACCCCCATCGGCCCGTTCCAGAAGACCGTGCCCGCGGACGTGATCTCGGTGCCGAACGTGGCCGCCGAGTCGGGGCCGATGTCGAGGCCGATCCGGTCGTCCGGCATCTGGTCGGCCGGGACCACGCTCCCCCGCGCTGACTCGTCGACGGCCTCGGCGACCACGACGTCGGTCGGCAGCACGATGCGGACGCCCTGCTCCGTGGCCCGCTCGAGGTAGCCGCGGACGGTGTCCAGCTGGTCGTCCTCCAGCAGGCTGCGGCCCACCGGGTGCCCCTGCGCGGCCAGGAAGGTGAAGACCATCCCGCCGCCGATCAGCAGCACGTCGGCGACTCCGAGCAGGTTGTCGATGACACCCAGCTTGTCCGACACCTTCGAGCCCCCGAGCGCGACGACGTACGGGCGTCGTGGGCCCTCGACCAGGCGGCGCAGCACCTCGACCTCGGTACGCACCAGGTCGCCGGCCGCGTGCGGCAGCCGTTGGGCGACGTCGTAGACGCTGGCCTGCTTGCGGTGGACGACCCCGAAGCCGTCGGACACGAACCCCTCGGCGAGCCCCGCGAGCCGGTCGGCCAGCTCGCCGCGTTCGGCGTCGTCCTTGCTGGTCTCCCCCGGCTCGAACCGGACGTTCTCCAGCATCGCCACGTCGCCGGGCGCGAGCGCGTCGACCGTCTTCCGCGCGCTGTCGCCGACGACGTCGTCAGCGAGCGGTACCGGTGCCCCCAACAGCTCGGACAACCTCCGGGCGGCGGGAGCCAGCGAGTAGCGCGGGTCGGGCTCGCCCTTGGGCCGGCCGAGATGGGCCGACACCACGACCTTGGCGTCGGCCTCCCGGAGCCGGCGCAGGGTGCCCGACGCCGCCCGGATCCGGCCATCGTCGGTGATCCGCGCGTCGGCTCCGTCGCCCTGCAACGGCACGTTGAGGTCGCTGCGGACGAGAACGGTACGGCCGGACAGGCCGCCGAGCTGCTCCTCGAGGTCGTCGATCGTCCTCATCGGCTGCCGACGTAGGAGACCAGGTCGACGAGGCGGTTCGAGTAGCCCCACTCGTTGTCGTACCAGCCGACGACCTTGACCTGGTTGCCGGTCGCCTTGGTGAGCCCGGCGTCGAAGATGCACGAGGCCGGGTCGGTGACGATGTCCGACGACACGATCGGGTCCTCGGTGTAGCGCAGGTAGCCCTTGAGCGTGCTTTCAGCCGCGGTGCGCACGGCCTCGTTGACCTCGTCGACCGACACCTCGCGGGACAGGTTGACGGTCAGGTCGGTCGCCGATCCCGTGGGGATCGGCACCCGCAGCGCGTAGCCGTCGAGCCGGCCCTTGAGCTCGGGCATCACCAGGCCGATGGCCTTCGCGGCGCCGGTGCTGGTCGGCACGATGTTGATCGCCGCCGCCCGGGCCCGGCGCAGATCCTTGTGTGGGCCGTCCTGCAGGTTCTGGTCCGCGGTGTAGGCGTGGATGGTGGTCATCAGACCGCGCTCGATGCCGAACGCGTCGTGCACTGCCTTGGCCATCGGCGCCAGGCAGTTCGTGGTGCACGAGGCGTTGCTGATGATGGTGTGGGTGGCCGGGTCGTAATGGTCGTGGTTGACGCCCATCACGACGGTCAGGTCCTCGTTCTTGGCCGGTGCCGAGATGATGACCTTGCTCGCGCCGCCGTCGACGTGTGCCTTGGCCTTGGTGGCGTCGGTGAACAGCCCGGTCGACTCCACGACCACCTCGACCCCGAGGTCGCCCCAGGGCAGGGCCGCGGGATCGCGCTCGGCGAAGATCTTGACGGCCTTGCCGTCGACGCTGATGCCCTCGTCGCTCGCCGTCACCTCGCCGGGCAGCCGGCCGAGGATGGAGTCGTACTTCAGCAGGTGCGCCGTCTGGGCGTTGTCGGTGAGGTCGTTGGCGGCGACGATCTCGATGTCGGCCCCGGACGCCAGGGCGGCGCGGAAGAAGTTGCGGCCGATGCGGCCGAATCCGTTGATGCCTACGCGCACGGTCACGGTGCTGGTCTCCTCGGGCGGATCGGGGAACGGGGGCGGGGCACGGGACCCTCGACCCTACCGGCTGCTCAGGGACCGGCCTCGAGCATCTCGGCGGTCAGGCTGGCCTCGGTTCCGGGGACTCCGGTCTCCTCGGCGCGCTTGTCGGCCATCGCCAGCAACCGCCGGATCCGGCCGGCCACGGCGTCCTTGGTGAGCGGCGGCTGGTGCAGCTGGCCGAGCTCCTCGAGGCTGGCCTGCTTGTGCTCCAGCCGCAGCTGCCCGGCCTGCCGCAGGTGGTCGGGGACCTCGTCGCCGAGAATGGCTAGGGCCCGGTCGACCCGGGCACCGGCGGCAACGGCCGCCCGCGCGGAGCGGCGCAGATTGGCGTCGTCGAAGTTGGCCAGCCGGTTGGCGGTCGCCCGTACCTCGCGCCGCATCCGGCGCTCCTCCCAGGCCAGCAGCGTCTCGTGAGCGCCGAGCCGGGTGAGCAGGGCGGCGATCGCGTCGCCGTCGCGGACGACGACCCGGTCGACGCCGCGGACCTCGCGGGCCTTGGCCGCGATGCCCAGCCGCCGGGCGGCGCCGCTGAGTGCGAGGGCCGCTTCGGGACCCGGGCAGGTGACCTCGAGCGCGCTGGACCGGCCCGGCTCGGTGAGCGAGCCGTGCGCCAGGAACGCACCGCGCCAGGCGGCGACGGCGTCGCAGGTCGAGCCGGAGACGACCTGCGGCGGCAGTCCGCGGACCGGCCGGCCGCGCTGGTCGAGCAGTCCGGTCTGGCGGGCCAGCGCCTCGCCGTCGCGGATGACCCGGACGACGTAGCGGGTGCCACGACGCAGTCCGCCACCGCTGATGACGACGATCTCGCTGGGATGGCCGTAGACCTCGGCGATGTCGCGGCGCAGCCGGCGGGCCGCGGCGCCGGTGTCGAGCTCGGCTTCGACGACGATGCGGCCGGCGACGATGTGCAGGCCACCGGCGAAGCGGAGGGTGGACGAGACCTCGGACTTGCGACAGCACGACTTGGTCACCGAGGTGCTTGCGAGCTCCGCCTTCACCTGGGCCGTCATCGCCATGACGTCGATCCTGCCACGGGCGGTCACGACAAACCCATGATGTCGAGATAGGCGGCAGCCAGTCTCAGCACGTCGTGCCGCGGCGTGCCGTCGCGCACCGCCACGTCGGCCACGACCACCTCGGCTCCCAGCCGGTCGGCCGCGGCGTCGAGTGCGGCCCGGCCCGCCACGTCGACGGTGGTGGGATCGACCAGGACGGCGTCGACCCGGAGCCGCGGCGCGTGCTCGGCCAGCACGTCGAGGTGCTGGGCCACCGACAGCCCATGGGTCTCGCCCTGCTGGGGCGCGAGGTTGACCGTCAGCAGCCGGCGCGCGGCCGTGGCCTCGAGTGCCGCAGCAAGCTCGGGGACCAGCAGGTGCGGCAGCACGCTGGTGAACCACGAGCCAGGCCCCAGCACCACCCAGTCGGCCTGACCGAGCGCCGTGACGGCCTCCGGGCACGCCGGCGGGTCAGCGGGGTCGAGCGCGACCATCTCCACCCGGCCCTCTGTCGAGGCCACCTGCACCTGGCCGCGCACCGAGATCGCCTCGTCGGGGCGGTCGGGGTCGGCGCCGCGGACGCGAGCGGTGACGTCGAGCGGGACGGCGCTCATCGGCAGCACCCGGCCCCGGGCGCCGAGCAGCCGGGCCACCCAGTCCAGCCCGGCGACGTGGGCGCCGTGGGGCTGCTGCGGGGCGTGCCCCTCGCCGTCGGCGAGCAGCTCCCAGAGCGCGACGATGAGCAGGTTGCCGAGCGCGTGGTCGTGCAGCGCCCCACCGCTGCGGAACCGGTGCTGCAGCACGCTGGCCCAGGTACGGCCCCAGTCGTCGTCGCCGCACAACGCCGCCAGCGCCTGGCGGAGGTCGCCCGGTGGCAGCACGCCGAGCTCGTCGCGGAGCCTGCCCGAGGAGCCGCCGTTGTCGGCCACGGTGACCACGCCGGTGAGCCGGGGACTGACGTGCCGCAGCGCCGACAGCGACGCCGCCAGCCCGTGGCCACCGCCCATGGCCACCACGGCCGGTGCCCGTGGCCCGCCCGCCGGGCCGATGCCGCCTGGGCTCACTCCCGCTCCAGGTCCCGGTGGACGACCGTCGTCGTGACGTCGTGGTCGATCAGCCGGACGGCCAGTGCCTCGGCCATCGCCACGCTGCGGTGGCGCCCGCCGGTGCAGCCCATCGCGACGGTGAGGAACCGCTTGCCCTGCTGGACGAAGTTGCCGGTCAGCGTGGCCAGCATCGACTCGTAGCGGTCGAGGAAGTCGACCGCCTCCGGACGGGACACCACCGCGTCGCGTACCGGTGCGTCCTGGCCGGTCAGCGGACGCAGCGCGGGGTCCCAGTGCGGGTTGGGCAGGAACCGCATGTCGACCACCATGTCTGCGTCGACCGGGATGCCGTACTTGAAGCCGAAGGACACAACGGTGGCGCGCAGCCGCATCGGGTCGTCGCCGGCGAAGGCGTTGGTGACCTTGGCGGCGAGCTGGTGCACGTTGAGGTTGGACGTGTCGATCACCAGGTCGGCGTCGCCGCGCAGGTCGCCCATCATCTGCCGCTCGGCCGTGATCCCGTCGAGCAACCGGCCCTCGCCCTGCAGCGGGTGCGGACGGCGCGCTGCCTCCTGACGGCGCACCAGCACCTCGTCGGTGGCCTCGAGGTAGAGGATGGTCGGCCGGGACCCGCGCCCGGCAAGGTCGTCGAGCACACCGCGCAGGGCGGTGAAGAACCATCGGGACCGGGCGTCGACGACCACCGCGATCTGGTTCTCGGTGCGGTGCCGGGGCCCGCCCGGAGCCGGGTCCTCGGCCCGGCCCTGGCCGTGGACCAGCTCGCGCACCTGCCCGATCAGCTGCGGGGGCAGGTTGTCCACGACGAACCAGCCCAGGTCCTCGAGCACGCCGGCCGCGGTGCTGCGGCCGGCTCCGGTCATGCCGGTGACCAGCAGCAGCCGGTCGGGCTGGTCGTCGCTCACGAGCCCTCCCCTGCACCGGCGGCCGCGGGATCGCGGTGCAGCGCCGCGGCGATCGACTCGGCGGTGCGGCGACCGATCCCGGGCACCTCGGCGATCTCGTCGATGCTCGCGGCCCGCAGCCGCTTGAGCGACCCGAACCGGCTCAGCAGCGCCTTGCGGCGGACCTCGCCCAGGCCGGGGACGTCGTCCAGGAGGCTCTCGACCATCGAGCGGGACCGGCGCGAGCGGTGGTGGGTGATCGCGAAGCGGTGCGCCTCGTCGCGGATCCGCTGCAGCAGGTAGAGCCCCTCGCTGGTACGCGGCAGCACGACCGGGTCCTCCTGGCCGGGGACCCACACCTCCTCCAGCCGCTTGGCCAGACCGCACACCGGGATGTCCTCGATGCCCAGCTCGGCCAGCGCCTGCCGGGCGGCCGCCACCTGGGGCGGGCCGCCGTCGACGACGACCAGCCCCGGTGCGTACGCGAACTTGCGTGGCCGACCGGTGTCCGGGTCGACCAGCATCGGGCCGTCGCCCTCCTGCTCGAGTCCGTCGACCCGCCCGCTCTCGCTCTGCTCGTCGAGCATCCGGCGGAACCGGCGGGTGATCGTCTCGTGCATGCTGGCGACGTCGTTCTGGCCCTCCACGCTGCGGATCACGAACCGGCGGTACTCGCTCTTGCGCGGCAGCCCGTCCTCGAAGACGACCATCGACGCCACCACCTGGGTGCCCTGCAGGTTGGAGACGTCGAAGCACTCGATCCGCAGCGGGGCCTCCTCGAGCCCCAGCGCCCGCTGCACCTCCTCCAGCGCCCGGTTGCGGGTGGTGAGGTCGCTCGCCCTGCGGGTCTTGTGCAGGGCGAGGCTCTGGCCCGCGTTGCGCTCCACCGTCTCCATCAGCGCCCGCTTGTCGCCGCGCTGCGGGACCCGCAGCGACACCCGGCCGCCGCGACGGTCCTCGAGCCACTGCTCGACGGCCTCGGCGTCGGCGGGCAGGGTCGGCACCAGCACCTCGCGCGGGATCGCCTCCGCGGTCTCGCCGTCGTAGAGCTGCACCACCGCCCGCTCCACCAGGTCGCCGGTGCCGGCGTCGTCCATCTTGTCTGCCACCCAGCCGCGCTGGCCCCGGATGCGTCCCCCGCGCACGCTGAAGATCTGCACGGCCACCTCGAGCGGGTCCTCGCGCAGGGCCAGGACGTCGGCGTCGGTGCCGTCGCCGAGCACCACGGCGTTCTTCTCCAGGGCCCGCTCCAGCGCCCCGATGTCGTCGCGGAGCCGGGCCGCCCGCTCGTAGTCGAGCTCGGCAGATGCCGCCTTCATCTCCCGCTCGAGCCGTCGTACATGCTCGGCGGTGCGCCCGGACATGAAGGCGACGAAGTCGTCCACGATCGCCCGGTGCTCCTCGGCCGTGACCCGTCCGACGCACGGCGCGGCGCACTTGCCGATGTAGCCGAGCAGGCAGGGCCGCCCGATCTGGGCCGAGCGGCGGAAGACACCGGCCGAGCACGACCGCATCGGGAACACCCGCAGCAAAAGGTCGACCGTCTCGCGGATGGCCCAGGCGTGGCTGTACGGCCCGAAGTAGCGCACACCCTTGCGCTTCGGCCCGCGACCGACCATCACCCGCGGGAACTCCTCGTGCGTGGTGACCGCGAGCCACGGGTACGACTTGTCGTCGCGGTACTTCACGTTGAAGCGCGGGTCGTACTGCTTGATCCAGGTGTACTCGAGCTGCAGTGCCTCGACCTCGGTGGCGACGACCGTCCAGTCGACGGCGGCCGCGCTCAGGACCATCTGCTGGGTGCGGGAGTGGGCGTGCACCAGATCGGCGAAGTAGGAGCTCAGCCGCGAGCGCAACGACTTGGCCTTGCCGACATAGACGACCCGGCCGGTGGAGTCGAGGAAGCGGTAGACCCCGGGTGCGTCCGGGATGGCCCCCGGCGCCGGTCGGTACGTCGCGGGGTCGGCCACGCCGCCAGCCTACGGCCGGGTGCCGACCAGATCTGGCGTGGCGGGGATCAGCGGACCTGGACTTGCCCGTTGCGGATGCGGACCTCGAATTTCTCCAGATCCGGGATGTTGGGCTTGGGTCCGTCGACGAAGTGCCCGTTGCCGATGCGGAAGCGGCTGCCGTGGGTGTCGCATTTGATGAATCGGCCCGGGAACATCTTGAGATGTCCCCCTTGGTGGGGGCAGCGACCGGTGAAGGCACGCCACACGCCCCGACGTGGTTGCGTGACGACGTAGCGGAGTGAGCCGTCGAAGAATTCGTAGTAGCGACCACTTCCGACCGGGACCGCAGAAGCGGGACCGAGGGTGCGCCAACCCCCGGGAGCCGCGGCCGCCTCAGGCAGCACGGTGGTCGCGAAACCGACGGCGCCACCTACCGCGCCTAGCAGCACACGTCGTCGAGGCAGGCAGGAGGCGCACGCGGAGGGCTGTTCGGACGGGTCAACATCACGACTCATGCGGCCAGTGTGTGCGGCCGACTACGGAATGTCACTCAGCCTTTCCGGCAGTTCGTGACCCCGCTAGCCGAGCAGGATCTCGTCGCCCTTGACCGTGATGGCCTGCTCGGGAAGCGGGGCGGGCGCGGGACCACCGGTGACCGAGCCGTCGTCGATGGAATACGTGCTGCCGTGACAGTTGCACCTGATCTCGCCGTCGCTCACCTCGGCGACCGGGCACTGGTTGTGCGTGCAGATCGCGGAGAACCCCTTGAACTCGCCCTCGGCTCGGCTGCGTGACGACGTACTTCTGGTCGATGATCACGCCGCCTCCGACCTCGACCTCGGAGGTGCTCACCAGCTCCTCGCCGCCATCCTCCGCCGCCTCCGCCGCCTCCGCCGTCGCCGCCGGTGCTGCCGGAGTCGTCGGGGGTCGTGGACGCGTCAGAGCCGGCCTCGGGGTCGTCGTTGCCGCAGGCCACCAGCAAGGTCGCGGCGACTGCGCCGCCTCCTGCTCCGCGCAACAGGGTGCGGCGATCGACGTGCGGGCGGTTCGGTACGGCCATAGGGAGTCCTCTCCGTGGTCTCCGGCGCTGCCCGCCGGTGGCGGGCCGTGGGGGTGATCATCCCCGCCGGCGCATCCGCGGCTCATCGGCCCTGGACGTGCCCAAAGGGGCAGATCGGACGCGTACCCGGTGCTACGACCGATCAGCGCCGGGGTGCGGTCAGGACGCCTTGGCGGTGCGCTGCCGACGGGTGGTGGTCCGGCGCTTGCGGGTCGTCGCCGACTTGGTCGGCGTGACCAGCGGGCGCAGGAACTCGCCGGTGTAGCTCGTCGCGTGCCCGGCCACGTCCTCGGGCGTGCCCTGGACGACCAGATCGCCACCGCCGGTGCCGCCGTGCGGCCCGAGGTCGAGCACCCAGTCGCCAGTCTTGATCACGTCGAGGTTGTGCTCGATGACGATCACCGTGTTGCCCTTGTCGACCAGGCCCTGCAGCACCCCCAGCAGCTTGCGGATGTCCTCGAAGTGCAGCCCGGTGGTCGGCTCGTCGAGCACGTAGACCGTGCTGCCGGTGGAGCGCTTCTGCAGCTCGGAGGCCAGCTTGACCCGCTGCGCCTCACCGCCGGACAGCGTGGGCGCGGGCTGGCCCAGCCGTACGTAGCCCAGCCCCACCTCGACCAGCGTGCGCAGGTGCCGGGAGATCGCCGGGATGGCGTCGAAGAAGTCGACCGCCTGCTCGATCGGCATGTCGAGCACCTCGGAGATCGACTTGCCCTTGAAGTGCACCTCCAGCGTCTCGCGGTTGTAGCGGGCGCCGTGACAGACCTCGCACGGGACGTAGACGTCGGGCAGGAAGTTCATCTCGATCTTGATCGTGCCGTCGCCGGCGCATGCCTCGCAGCGGCCGCCCTTGACGTTGAACGAGAACCGGCCCGGCTGATAGCCGCGCACCTTGGCCTCGCTGGTCTGGGCGAACAGCTTGCGGACGTGGTCGAAGACCCCGGTGTAGGTCGCCGGGTTGGACCGGGGAGTACGCCCGATCGGCGACTGGTCGACGTGGATCACCTTGTCGACGTGCTCGGCACCGGTGATCGTGCGGTGCCGACCGGGCACCTCCCGCGCCCGGTAGATCCGCTTGGCCAGTGCCTTGTAGAGGATGTCGTTGACCAGCGTGGACTTGCCCGACCCGGAGACCCCGGTGACGGCGATGAACAGGCCCAGCGGGAAGGCCACGTCGATGTCGCGCAGGTTGTGCTCCCGGGCCCCCTTGACCACCAGCTCGCGCCGCTTGTCGCGCGGCCGGCGGGTCAGCGGCACCGGGATGGACTCCCGCCCGGACAGGTACGCCCCGGTGAGCGAGTCGTGGTGGTCGAGCAGGTCCTGCACGGTCCCGGACACGACCACCTGGCCGCCGTGCTCGCCGGCGCCGGGGCCGATGTCGACCACCCAGTCGGCGGTGCGGATGGTGTCCTCGTCGTGCTCGACGACGATCAGTGTGTTGCCGAGGTCGCGGAGCCGTAGCAGCGTGTCGATGAGCCGGTGGTTGTCGCGCTGGTGCAGACCGATGGACGGCTCGTCGAGCACGTACAGCACCCCCACCAGCCCGGCCCCGATCTGGGTCGCCAACCGGATCCGCTGCGCCTCACCGCCGGACAGGGACCCGGACGGTCGGTCGAGGGTCAGGTAGTCGAGCCCCACGTCGAGCAGGAACCGCAAGCGCTCGTGGATCTCCTTGAGCACCCGCTCGCCGATCTGGCGCTCGCGCGGCGACAGGTCCAGCTCGGCGAGGTACTGCGCCGCCTTGTCGACTGGCAACGCGCACACGTCGGCGATGTTGCGCTCGTCGCCGTCGACGGACGTCATGGTGACCGCCCGGACGACAGGCTTGAGCCTGCTGCCCTGGCAGGAGGGGCACGGCACCTCGCGCATGAAGCCCTCGAACCGCTCGCGGCTGGTGTCGGACTCTGCCTCGCGGTGCCGCCGGCCGACGTAGGGGATCACGCCTTCGAACGTCGTCCAGTACGAGCGCTCGCGGCCGTAGCGGTTGGTGTAGCGGACGTGCACCTGCTGCTCGTGCCCGTGCAGCAGCGCGCGCTGGGCGTCGGCCGACAGGTCGGCGAACGGCATGTCGACGGAGAAGCCCATCTGGTCGCCCAGCGCGGACAGCAGCCGACCGAAGTAGTCGGACACGTGGGCCGACGACCACGGGTTGATCGCACCCTCGGCCAGGCTCTGCGAGGGGTCGGGCACCAGCAGCTCGGGGTCGACCTCCATCCGGGTGCCGAGGCCGTGGCAGTCGGTGCACGCGCCGTAGGGCGAGTTGAACGAGAACGAGCGCGGCTCGAGCTCCTCGAACGACAGGTCGTCGTAGAGGCAGGCCAGGTGCTCGGAGAACGTCCGCTCGCGCTCAGGGTCGTCGTCCGGCAGGTCGACGAAGTCGAGCACGACCAGCCCGTCACCGAGCCGCAGCGCCGTCTCGACCGAGTCGGTGAGCCGCCGCTTGGCGCTCTGCTTCACCGCCAGCCGGTCGATGACGACCTCGATCGTGTGCTTCTTCTGCTTGGCCAGCCGCGGCGGGTCGGACAGCGGGTGGATCTCTCCGTCGATACGCGCCCGGCTGTAGCCCTGCGTGGTGAGCGTGCGGAAGAGGTCGGAGTACTCCCCCTTGCGGCCGCGGATCACGGGCGCCAGCACCTGGAACCGGGTGCCCTCGTCGAGCTCGAGCACCCGGTCGACGATCTGCTGCGGCGTCTGCCGGGCGATCGGGCGCCCGCAGACCGGGCAGTGCGGCCGCCCGGCGCGGGCGTACAGCAGGCGCAGGTAGTCGTAGACCTCGGTGATCGTGCCGACGGTCGACCGCGGGTTGCGCGACGTCGACTTCTGGTCGATCGACACCGCCGGGGACAGTCCCTCGATGAAGTCGACGTCGGGCTTGTCCATCTGGCCGAGGAACTGCCGGGCGTACGCCGACAGCGACTCGACGTAGCGCCGCTGACCCTCGGCGAAGATCGTGTCGAACGCGAGGCTGGACTTGCCCGACCCGGACAGCCCGGTGAAGACGATCAGCGAGTCGCGGGGCAGGTCGATCGAGACGTCCTTGAGGTTGTGCTCGCGGGCACCACGAACGACGAGGCGGTCGGCCACGAAGAGAGCACTCCCTCGGATCAGACGGGCTCGGATCGGACGGGCGGGACGGCAGGCGACGGGGGCCCGATCGAAGGCTAACCGGCGCCGCGGACAGTCTGTTCCGTCCCACCCGCGCCGACCACGCGGGGAGAGGTGCTCAGGCGTGCGGGCGGTGCTTGCCGGCCCGGAAGTGGAAGCCGTCCTTGTGCTTCCAGGTGCCGACGTCCCAGGCCGCGCGGGCCTGCTTCTTGCTGAGGTGCAGCCGGTCGGAGCAGGACGGCCACGCGCCCCAGCCCTGGTGGTTGAGGACCCGTTCGGCGACCGCGATCTGCTCCTTCTTGCGGGCGTTGTCGGGGCGCTTGGCGAAGTGTCGGCCGTCGTAGGCGTTCCAGGTGGAGCGGCTGAACTGCAGGCCGCCGTAGTAGCCGTTGCCGGTGTGGGCGTGCCAGCGCTTGCCCGACTCGCAGTGGGCCAGGCGCTCCCAGGTCTTGGTCTTCGCGGCGTCGGCGCTGCTGCTGACGGCCCCGCCGACGAGCACGCCGCCGACGGCGACGGCGCCGGCGAGGCTGGCGGCCAGGCCGGTGGACAGGGTGTGGCGCAGGCGGGAACGGCCGCCGCGCGGGGTGGGGCGGGTGGGCAGGCTGGACATGCGGGATACCTCTCCGCCGCCTGCGGGGTCAGCTGTCGGGTTCGGGCGGAGAGTGCCCGGCCGGCGCACCCGCGGTGAGCAGGTACGGCGCGGCTTCACCCCGAGGCGCCGCGGGTGCTGCTGCGGTCGCCGGTTCGTGGGTCCCCCACTCCCGCCCGGGATGCCTCTCGGTTCGTGGGGTCGCACCCGGCGGGCGGGACTCGGCGGTCCGGGGCGGCGCAAACGACCCGACCGTACGGGTCCCGCCCACCGCGGTCCAACCGTCACGGACGGATGGACCGTGGGGTGTGACGAACGTGACGCGTCAGATGACGCGTCAGTTCTGGTTGTCGTACGGCTTGCCCTTGGCCTGCTCCGGGCCCAGCCCGAGCTGGTCGGAGCACGACGGCCACGCGTTCCAGCCCTGGCCGTCGAGGAGGTCCTCGGCGACCAGGATCTGGGCCTTCTTGCTGGCCCGGTCGGCGCGGTCGGCCATGCCGGGCCACTTGTACGCGTCCCAGGTGGAGTCGGAGAACTGCAGCCCGCCGTAGTAGCCGTTGCCGGTGTTGATGTGCCACTGGTGGCCGGACTCGCAACCGGCGAGCCGCTCCCAGGTGGGCACCTCTGCGGCCTGCGCCGCGCCGGAGCCGGTGACGGCGCCGCCGACGAGCAGCGCGCCGGCCGCAAGCGGTGCGGCGGCGATGGTGGTGGCCCTGCGGGCGCGCCCGGACGTGGTGGTGCGGTGCGTGCGGTGCTTCTTTCGGTACGACATGGTGAACCTCTCCGCCGCCTGCGGGGTGAGCTGTCGGGTTCGGGCGGAGAGTGCCCGGCCGGCCGTGCCGTCGGCGCGCTGGCTGACGGGTACGGGCGCGGCTTCACCCCGAGGCCGACCGCGGACTCAATCGGTGCGGACGGCCGTGGAACCGTGGGTCCCCCACTCCCGCCCGGGATGCCTCTCGATCGACTGTCGCCACCGGGCGGGCGGGACTCGGCGGACCCGGTGGCGGCACAGAACTCCCGACCGTACGGGTCTCGCGGCAAGGGGACAAACGGGTGTGAGCCGGGCAACACGCCTCCCCGACTGGTGTCAGGCGGGTTGCGTGGAGCCGCGGACCACCAACCGGCACGGCAGCGAGTGCTCACCGGGCTCCGGGGGCTGTCCCGAGCCGATGGAGTCCAGCAGCAGCCTGGCGGCGCGCTCGCCCAGCGCCTGCAGCCGCATGTCCACGCTGGTGAGCGGCGGGCGGCTGGCCTCGGTCATGACCTCCCAGTCGTCGAACCCGACGACGGCGACGTCGTCGGGCACCCGGCGGCCGCCCTCGCGGAGCGCGTCGACGACGCCACGGGCGACCTGGTCGCTGCCGCAGACCACCCCGTCGAGTCCCTCGCCGGCACCGCTGCCCACGACCCGCATCAGCCCAGCCGCCGCCTGCCGCCCCGACGCCTCGGTCCAGGCGCCGAACGCCGCCGGAGCCGCCACGGTCAGGCCGGCCTCGGCGAGCCGCTCGTCCACCGCCGCGGCCCGCACCTCGGCGGAGCGGTGGTGGCGGGGACCGGTGACGACGGCGAGCCGGGTGCGCCCGAGGCCCAGCAGGTGCTCGACGGCCTGCCGGGTGCCACCCACCTCGTCGGGCACCACCGAGCAGTCACCGGGGTCCGACGACGGGGTGTACGCGTACACGACCGGCACGTCGACCGCGGGGCTCAGCGGGGGCCGGGGATCGGTCCGCCGACCGGTGACGATGATCCCGTCGACCCGCCGCTCGAGCAGGGTCCGGACGTAGTGCTGCTCGCGCAGCGGGTCGTCCCGGCTGTCGCAGAGCACCACGGCCATCTCCCCGCGGCCCAGCGCGTCCTCCGCGCCCAGCATCATCGGGATGCTGAACCGCCCGAAGCTGTCGGTGGTGAGGACGCCCACCGCGTACGTCCGGCCGGAGACCAGGGCCCGCGCCATCGCGTTGCGGTGGAAGCCGAGCCGGTCGGCGGCCTGCCGCACCCGGGCACGGGTCTCGTCGCGGAGCTGCCCGGCCCCGCTGAGCGCCTTGGACGCCGTGCCGACGGACACGCCCGCGAGGGACGCCACGTCGGCAAGCCGCACGGGCTCGGAGCTCCCGGCGGCCGTCGGCCTCCCCCGGCTGGCCATGCGCGTCCTCCCGGCGGCAGCGGATCGTCCGGATAAGAATTTCCGATATTTTCCGGATCGTTGGTGAGAGCAGCATATCGCGCATCGGATCGTCAACAGGGCTTGCGGTTCCTCGACGCCTGGCCGTAATGTCCGGTTTTGGCAAAGGTTTTCCGAGTTTCCCGGGAGGCGGCATGACTCCGCAGGTGGGCGCCGGACCGGTCGCCCCCACCGCGCAGGCGGTCGGCGCGTTCCGGCCGCTGGGCGTCGCGGCCGCCCGGATCACCGGCGGCAGCTGGGCCGAGCGACAGCGGGTCAACCGCGAGGTGAGCATCCCGCAGGGCGGTGCCCGACTGCGGGAGGCGGGCAACCTCGACGACCTCGCGCTCGCGGCGGCCGGCGTGGTCGACCCCGAGCGCTTCCGCGGCCCCTGGTTCATGGACTCCGACATCTACAAGTGGCTGGAGGCGGTGGCCTGGGAGCAGGCCCGGGAGCCGTCGGACTCCCTGGCCGCCGAGCAGCGCGAGGTCACCGCGGCGGTAGCGGCCGCGCAGCTCGACGACGGCTACGTGAACAGTCACGTCCAGGTCAAGACCGGCCTCGACCGCCGCTACACCACTCTGGAGTGGAGCCACGAGCTCTACTGCGCCGGTCACCTGATCCAGGCTGCGGTGGCCCAGCACCGCGCCACCGGCGACCGGACCCTGCTGGACGTGGCGGTCCGCTTCGCCGACCACCTGGCCGACACCTTCGGCTGGGACCGGCTCGACGACGTCGACGGGCACCCGGTGGTCGAGATGGCGCTGGTCGAGCTGTACCGCGAGACCGGCGACCGCCGCTACCTCGACCTCGCGGGCTACACCGTCGACGCCCGGGGCCGCAGCCTGACGGTTCCCGACCACGACTGGCAGAGCCGCGACGCCACCTACTTCTCCGACCGGGTGCCGGTCCGGGAGCAGACGAGCGTCGAGGGTCACGCAGTGCGGGCCGTCTACCTCGCCGCCGGCGCCGCCGACCTGGCCGCCGAGACCGGTGACGAGAAGCTGCTGGACGCGCTGCGGACCCAGTGGCAGAGCATGGTCGACACCAAGACGTACGTCACCGGCGGGCTCGGCTCGCGGTGGGAGGGCGAGTCGTTCGGCGACCCCTACGAGCTGCCCCCCGACCGGGCCTACGGCGAGACCTGCGCCGCGATCGGCAGCATCCAGTGGAGCTGGCGGATGCTGCTGGCGACCGGCGAGGCCGGGTACGCCGACCTGATCGAGCGGCAGCTGTACAACGCGTTCCTCCCGGGGGTGTCCCTCGACGGTGAGGAGTTCTTCTACGTCAACGCGCTGCAGGTCCGCGAGGGCGCGCACGCCGACGACCAGCGCAACCCGGTGCTGGGACGCCGGCCGTGGTTCCGCGTCGCCTGCTGCCCACCGAACATCATGCGGACGATCTCGCAGCTGGGCGGCTATCTCGCGACGTCCGACGATGCGGGTGTCCAGCTGCAGCAGTACGCCACCGGCACAGTCGAGGCCGCGGTGGGCGGCGGGACCGTCCTGCTCGCGGTACGGACCGACTACCCCTGGGACGGTCGCGTCGAGGTCGAGGTCCGGGAGTCGCCGGAGGCGACGTGGTCGCTGTCGCTGCGCGTCCCGGCCTGGGCCGAGGGAGCGACCCTCGAGGTCGCCGGGCAACCCGTCGACGACGTGCGGCCCGGCGGTTACGTCACCGTCGACCGCACCTGGCGGGCCGGCGACCGGGCAGTGCTGGTCCTGCCGATGACCCCTCGGCTGACCGCACCGCACGAGCGGGTCGACGCCGCCCGCGGCTGCCTCGCGATCGAGCGCGGGCCGCTGGTGTACTGCCTCGAGCAGCCCGAGCTCTCCGAGCAGGCCGGCGACGCCGTCGTCGACGACGTGCGGATCGTCCCCGGCGACCTCACCTCCGAGCACCGGCCCGACCTGCTGGGCGGCGTCACCGTCGTGCACGCTGCCGGCCGGGTCGGCGACCGCGAGGTGCAGCTGACCGCGGTTCCGTACCTCGCCTGGGCCAACCGCCGCACCGCGCAGGGCGTCGGCCCGATGCGCGTCTGGATCCCGGTGTCGTGAGGCTCACCCGGCGTCAGCTGCTGGCCCTCGGCGGCACCGCCGCCGCCACGACGTTCGTGGGCTGCGGCAGCAAGCTGCCCGAGCCGGACGTGACCGCGCCGGGCTTCGGCGAGGAGGCCACCGGCACCGTGCGGTTCTGGTGCCGGGCGGCCACCCTGCCGGCCTCGGAGCTGATGGTCCAGCGCTTTCACGAGGCACAGGACGAGCTCCGGGTCGAGCTCACCGCGGTGCCCGAGGCCCAGTTCGTCACCAAGCTCGCCACCGCAATCCGCGGCCGGGCGGTGCCCGACCTGGTCGGCATCGACGACATCAACTCGCAGCTGTTCATCTACCGCGACGCGTTCACCGACCTGACACCGCTGATCGACGACCTCGACTACCGGAACGCCATCTCGCCCGGTCACCTCGGGCTGGCCACCTACGAGGACCGCTACTACGGCCTGCCCTACCTCGGCGACCTGTCCCGGCTGTTCTACAACAAGGCGCTGTTCGAGCAGGCCGGTCTCGACCCCGACCGCCCGCCGCGTGACTTCGCCTCGATCCTCGAGTCGGTACGGGCGGTCGGCGAGCTCGGCGGCGACGTCTACGGGTACTCGTTCGCCGGCAACTGCCCCGGATGCCTCGGGTTCACGATGATGCCCAACGTCTGGGCGACCGACACCGACATCATCGAGGGCGAGATCGGCGACCAGGTGGCGGCCGTCGACGACAACCCGGCCCTGCGCGAGCTGCTGGAGCTGCACCGCACGCTCTGGGCCGAGCAGCTGGTCCCGGAGGCGAACCGGACCGAGGCCGGGGCCACCTGGGGGCAGGACTTCCTGCGCGGCGAGATCGGACTGTTCCCGTGCTCGTACGGCGCGATCGTGCAGAACGCCGACCCGGCCGTGCTGCCCGACATCGGGGTCACCACGCTGTGCGGCCCGGACGGCGGCGAGAGCCTGTTCTGCGGGGGCGACAACTTCGGCATCCCGCGCGGCGCGCCGAACGCGTCCGGCGGCTGGCAGTTCGCCCGGTTCGCCAGCGACCTCGCCCAGCAGAGCGAGCTGCCCACGGTCGGCTTCACCCCGACCCGGTCCGACGCCCTCGACGACGAGTACCGGGAGAAGTTCCCGCTCGACGTGGTCGCCCTGGAGAACCTGCCGGACGCCTACGCGCCGACCACGCTGGCGTACAACACCTGCTTCAACCAGGTCGACGGCCCCTGGTTCGCGATGTTCCAGCAGGCGGTCTACGACGGCGACGTCGACGG
Source organism: uncultured Actinomycetota bacterium (assembly GCA_963785115.1). Classification (GTDB taxonomy): domain Bacteria; phylum Actinomycetota; class Actinomycetes; order Propionibacteriales; family Nocardioidaceae; genus JACCWP01. The sequence goes on along the minus strand of CAWATY010000009.1, from coordinate 407,077 downwards.
GGCGATCGAGGACGGCCAGGAGGGCTTCACCCGATCGCTCGAGCAGGCCCAGCTGTGAGCCGCCGGCGGACGCGCGGGTCGCTCACCCACCCGTCCGGGTACGGGCTGGCGCTGGTCAGCCCTGCGCTGCTGTTCGTGGCCGTGTTCGTGCTGTTCCCGCTGGGCTTCGCGGTCTACATCTCGCTGACCAGCTGGCCCCTGATCGGCGACTACTCGTTCATCGGGTTCGACAACTACGCCGCCATCGCCGACGACACGACGTTCGGCAGCTCGGTGCGCTACACCTTCCTGTACACCACGATCGTGACCCTGCCGATCCTGGTGCTCGGCTACGCGCTGGCCGTGCTGGTGCGGGGCAACCGGCGGGGCTCGACCGTCATCCGCACCGCGGTCTTCCTGCCATACGTCATCGGCCTCACCACCCTCAGCTTCATCACCCTGCTCGAGCTGCAGCCGAACAGCGGGGCGGTCAACGCGCTGCTCAAGGCCATCGGTGCCACCGACGGCTCCACCGCGTGGCTGGTCGACACCTCGCTCGCCACCACGGCGGTCAGCGTGCTCGTCGTCTGGGGGGTCGCCGGCTTCACGATGATCCTGCTGCTCGGTGGCATGCAGGGCATCCCACCGGACGTCTACGAGTCGGCCGACATCGACGGCGCCGGGTGGTGGAGCAAGGAGCTGCGGATCACCCTCCCGCTGCTGCGCCGCACGATCGCGCTGAGCCTGATCATCTCGGTCATCGGGTCGTTCCTGGCGTTCAACCAGTTCTTCATCCTCACCCAGGGCGGACCCGGGGTGAGCACGACGACGGTCGTGCTCTGGATCTACCGCCGGGCGTTCGTCGAGCTGCAGCTCGGCGCGGCGACCGCGCTCTCGCTGGTGCTCGTGGTCGTCGTGGCCCTGGTGACGGCGCTGCAGTTCTGGATCCTGCGGGAGCAGGACTGATGCCGCTGAGGAGCCAGCGATGAGCCGCACGGACACGCCGGTGGCCCGGACCCGGGATGCCCGAGACCCGTCCACCGGCAGGAGCACGGCCGGCTACCTGGTGGCGGGTGTGTTCGTCGTGCTGCTGTTCGTCGGCCCGTTGCTGTGGGCGGTGCTGCGGTCGTTCCAGCCCGCCACCGTGATCACCGCGCCCCCGTCGTGGTCGAGCCTGGACGGGCTCAGCTGGCACAACTACGTCGGTCTCTGGCGCGACGTCGGGATCGGCCGGCACGTCTGGAACAGCCTGCTGGTCTCGACCGCGACCGCGGTGCTGACCGGCGTGGTGTCGACGCTCGCCGGCTACGGCTTCGCGCGCTTCCGGTTCCGCGGCTCGGGCTTGGCGTTCTCGTTGATCCTGGTGACGATCATGGTGCCGTTCCAGGCCATCCTCACGCCGCTGTTCCTCGAGCTGAACGTGCTGCGGCTGACCGACTCGCTGCTCGGGCTGATCCTCTTCTACACGACGTTCAACCTCCCGTTCGGCGTGTTCGTGATGCGCAACTCGTTCGCCCAGGTGCCGGTCGAGCTCGAGGACTCGGCGCACGTCGACGGGGCATCGCCGATGCGCACGCTGGTCTCGGTGCTGCGACCACTGGTCCTGCCCGGCGTCGCGACGACCGTGCTGTACGCGTTCCTCACCTCGTGGACGGAGTTCCTCGGCGCGCTGTCGTTCCTGACCCGCGAGGACCTGTACACGCTGCCGGTCGCGCTGGTGAACGTGCAGCAGGGTGCGTACGGAACCCTCGACTACGGGTACCTGATCGCCGGGTCGGTGATCTCGATGATCCCGTGCGTGGTCCTGTACGTGGCGCTGCAGCGCTTCTACGTCCAGGGTCTCGCTGCGGGCGCGGTCAAGGGCTGAGCCGTAGGGTCGGGCCGTGGTCGACACCCTGGTCCGCGCCCGTCTGGAGATGGCCGAGGAGGCGACCGGCCGGCTCCTCGACTCCCTGGCCGATGTCGACGACGCCTGGTGCCGGGCACCGAGCCGCCTCCCCGACTGGAGCCGGGGGCACGTCCTCACCCACCTGGCCCGCAACGCCGACGGACTGCGCGGGATGCTCGAGGCAGCCGCCGAGGGACGACAGGCGTCGATGTACGGGCCGGGCGACGCCCGTGAGCGCGACATCCAGGCCGGCGCGAGCCGCTCGGCCACCGAGCTCGTGGAGGACGTCCGGCAGAGCTCACAGGCCCTTTTCGCGACCTGCCTGAGCGTGCCGGACGAGGCCTGGGGCGCCACACCGGAGTGGCGCGCCGGGCGCCGGCAGGCACTCGCGGACCTGCCGGTAGCTCGGTTGGTCGAGGTCGAGCTGCACCGGTTCGACCTGGACGCCGGCTACTCCCCCGCAGAGTGGCCCCCCGCGCACGCCTCCCTGCTGCTGGACGCTGCCGTGCAACGCCTGGGCCTGGTTGCCGACACCCCCGCCGTGCGCATCGAGGCCGACGGCGAGGACACCGCCCGCGGCAGCACCGCCCCGGACGCGACGACCGTCACCGGCAGCGCGCCCGACCTCGTGGTGTGGCTCACCGGCCGCGGCCCCGGTGAAGGCGTGGACTGCGACGGGCCGCTGCCCCAGCTGCCCGCCGCCTGGTCCTAGGGTCGTGCCATGACGTACACCGGTGAGGTCACCGTGGGCGGCGAGCCGCAGGTGCGGGCAATGCGGCACCTGAAGCTGACGAAGGTCGCGGTGGGGCCCATGAGCAACAACGTCTATCTGCTGCGCTGCCGCGAGACCGGTGAGCAGCTGCTGATCGACGCCGCCGACGAGCCGGACCTGCTGCTCGGGCTGGTCGGCGACGACGGGCTGGCCACGGTGGTCACCACCCACCGGCACGCCGACCACGTGCAGGCACTGCCGGCCGTGGTCGACGCCACGTCGGCGACGACTGTGGCGGGCGAGGCCGATGCGGACCACCTGCCGGTGCCGGTGTCCGTGCGGGTGGGCGACGGTGACACCGTGCGGGTCGGCGCCAGCGAGCTCGCGGTGATCGAGCTCGTCGGTCACACGCCCGGGTCCATCGCGCTGCGCTACGACGACGCCGACGGCGCGCACCTGTTCACCGGGGACAGCCTGTTCCCCGGCGGGGTCGGCCGGACCGGCTCTCCCGAGGACTTCGCCAGCCTGATCGACGACGTCGAGCACAAGCTGTTCGACCAGCTGCCGGACAAGACCTGGGTCTACCCGGGTCACGGCAACGACACGACGCTCGGGGCTGAGCGGCCGCATCTCGCCGAGTGGCGCGAACGCGGCTGGTGACTCAGCCCCTCACGAAGCCGATCTCGTTGCCGTCCGGGTCCGCCACGGTGAACTTCCGGGTCCCGTAGGGCGTGTCGTACAGCGGCTCGACCACCTGCACCCGGTCGCGCAGCTCCGCCCACCAGGCATCGACGTCGTCCACGGTGAAGTTGCACCTGCACGCTGCGGGCGCTGGCTCCAGCACCGACAGTCCGAGCTGGGCACCACCGGTGTCGAAGTGCACGTACGCGGGTGCCTCCGGTGGCCAGTGCGCGGTCGCGGTCAGCCCGAGAACCGACTCGTACCACGCGATCGAGCGGGACAGGTCGCGCACGTTGACCCGCACGTGCTCCAGTCGTGGCGGCTCCATGCCGTCAGGCTAGGCGCGCCCGGGGACCGTGCCGCTCACACGTGCCGGTCACACCCGTCGGGCGAGGTGGACGGTCAGGTCCTGCACCACCTCGATCTGGTCCGGCAGCGCCGAGCGGATGCTGCCGAGAACGGCCGTGCGGCGCTCCGCGGGCAGCGTGACGAAGACGGACACCGTGGCCAGGTAGGCGACGAAGTCGTCCGCGTCGACCGTCCGGCGCCGAGGCAGCACGGTCTCGGTCACGTCCGTCAGCTCGGGCACCTGGAGCATGTCGCTGCCCGGCCAGCGGAGGTCGTCGCCGAGGTCCGGGGCGTAGGGGTCGCGCGCCCCGTCCTCGCCGATGACCGCGGCCGCGATCCGCTCGACCTCGGCGTCGAGGCCGGGATCGGCGAGCGCGTACGGCCCCCCGAAGAAGGCCGCGACCCCACCTGGCCGCAGCAGCGACGCCGTGGTCTGCCAACGGGTCGCCGGCTCGGTCCAGTGGAACGCGGCGGCCGCGTAGACGAGGTCGACGGTGCCGACGGCGCGCAGGTCCAGCGACTCGAAGGTCGAGGCGACGACCTGTACCGGCAGCCCCGCGGTCTGCTGCTCCAGCACCGCGCACATCCCGGCGTCTGGCTCCACCGCGAGCACCTCGATCCCGCGGGCCGCGAACACCGCCGTGGCCTTGCCGGTGCCGGCGCCGACCTCCAGCGCGCGCGCCACCTCGCCCTCCGCGTGGTCGACGACCAGGTCGACGATCTCCTCGGGGTAGCCGGGACGGTGCTGCTCGTACGCCCGGGCGACGGCGCCGAAGCTCAACGCGCGCTCGTTCACGCGCCGAGCCTAGGCCGCCGGTGCGAGTGCAGAGCGGCACGGTCGTGGTTGCGCCGTACGCCCGACAGGTCCGAGAGTGTCCGCCATGGCGGATCGCGGCACCAGCACCCAGGACGCGCGTGGCAACGGGGAGGAGACCCCGCTCAAGCGGGTGATGGGTCCCAAGCTGCTGCTGCTGTTCATCGTCGGCGACATCCTCGGCACCGGCGTCTACGCCACCACCGGCGCCATCGCCGGGGAGATCGGTGGCGCCGCCTGGTTACCGTTCCTCGCCGCGTTCGCGGTCGCGCTGCTCACCGCGTGCTCGTACCTCGAGCTGGTCACGAAGTACCCGCAGGCAGCGGGCGCCGCGCTCTACACGCACAAGGCGTTCGGCATCCACTTCTTCACCTTCATCGTCGCCTTCACCGTGATGTGCTCCGGCATCACGTCGGCGTCGACCGCCTCCCGGCTGTTCGCGGTCAACTTCGACGATGGCTTCGACCTGGGCTTCGGCGGCACCGGCATCGCCGCCATCGCCCTGGTGTTCATGGCGGTGCTCGCGGCGATCAACCTCCGCGGCGTCGGCGAGAGCGTCAAGCTGAACGTGGTGCTGACGCTGGTCGAGGTCTCCGGCCTGCTGCTGGTGATCTCGATCGGCGTGTGGGCCGTCTTCGGCGGCAAGGCCGACTTCTCCGACGTCGTCGTGTTCGAGTCGTCGGGCGACAAGAGCGTCTTCGTCGCGGTCACCACCGCCACCTCGCTGGCCTTCTTCTCGATGGTGGGCTTCGAGGACTCGGTGAACATGGCCGAGGAGACCCACGACCCGGTGCGCACCTTCCCCAAGGTGATGCTCAGCGGACTGATGATCACCGGCGCGGTGTACGTGCTGGTCTCGATCATCGCGGTCGCGCTGGTGCCCGTCGGCGAGCTGGAGGCCGCGGCCGAGCAGTCGATCATCCTGGTCGCCCAGACCGGTGCACCTGGCCTGCCGATCGACGAGCTCTACCCGTTCATCATCTTGTTCGCGGTGTCCAACTCCGCGCTGATCAACATGCTGATGGCCAGCCGGCTGCTCTACGGGATGTCCCGGCAGCGGGTGCTGCCACCCTTCCTCGGCAAGGTGCACCCCCGCACGCAGACGCCGTGGGCGGCGATCCTCTTCACCACCGTCATCGCGCTGGGCCTGATCACCTACGTGGTCACGATCACCACCAAGGACCCCGAGACCACCGCTATCGACATCCTCGCGGGCACCACCTCGCTGCTGCTGCTCGCCGTCTTCGCCGTCGTCAACATCGCGGTGCTGGTGCTGCGCCGGGACCCGGTCGACTCCGACCACTTCCGGACGCCGACCGCCGTTGCACTGTTGGGCGCCGTCGTCTGTGCCTACCTGGTCACCCCGTTGTCGGGTCGGCCCGCCGCCCAGTACGAGGTCGCCGGCCTGCTGCTCGGGATCGGCATCGTGCTGTGGGCGATCACCTGGTTCGTCAACCGGGCACTGCGGGCCGACCGCACGTTCGTCCGTGACCCCACCGACCTGAGCGGCTGACCGCTCGGTGCCCGTCCGCGCCCTGCGTTGCCACCCGCTGCACGCGCCGCTGCACACGCCCTTCGTCACGGCGCTCCGGTCGACCACCCATGTGCACTCGCTGCTGGTCGAGGCCGTCGACGACGACGACACGTACGGCCTTGGCGAGGCACCCGAGGTGTGGCGGATCACCGGTGAGTCGCTGGCCTCGATACGGGCCTGCGTGGAGGGGCCACTCGCTGCCGTCGTCGTCGGCCGCGACCCCGACGACCTGGTGCCGCTGCTGCACGACGTGGCTACCGCCGTCGTGGGCAACCCGGTCGCCAAGGCGGCGGTCGACGTCGCGCTGCACGACCTGGTCGCGCGTCGCCGGGGGGTCAGCCTGCCGGTGCTGCTCGGGGCCACCGCCCTGCAGGTGCCGACCGACGTGACCGTGGCCGCCGGCGCCACCGACCAGCTGGCCGCAGCCGCCCGGGAGCGCATCGCGGACGGGTTCGACGTCCTCAAGCTCAAGGTCGGCACCGACGCCGCCGGCGACGTGGCCAGGGTGCTCGCGGTCCGCGAGGCGGCCGGACCGGGTGCCACCCTTCGCCTCGACGCCAACCAGGGCTGGACCCCGCGCGAGGCGGTCGGGGTGCTGCGCAGGCTCGAGGACGCGGGAGCCGACATCGAGCTGGTGGAGCAGCCGGTCCCGGCGGCGGACCTCGACGGGCTGGCCTGGGTCCGCGACCGGGTCGGGACCGCGGTGATGGCAGACGAGGCGGTCTTCGGGCTGCGCGATCTCACCGCGGTCATCCGCCGCGGCGCCGCCGACATGGTCAACGTCAAGCTCGCCAAGGCGGGCGGGCTGCTGACGGCGCGAACGCTGCTCGAGCTGGCCCGCGCGCACGGGCTGGGCACGATGGTCGGCTCGATGATGGAGGGCCCGGTGGGCGTGGGCGCCGCCGCCAGCCTGGTGGCGGCGCACGGCACCACCGTCGTGCCCGACCTCGACGCCGCCTGGTGGCTCGCCGACCCGCCGCTGGCCGGTGGCCTCAGCTACGACGGCGCCGTGCTGCACCTGCCGGACGCCCCGGGCCTCGGCGTCCGGCGACCGTGACCGAGCACGCGCGCAGTGCTGTCCTCGAGGCGCTGGACGCCCTTGCGGCACGCGACGGGACCCTGCTCTCGGTCTGGTACGGCGACCTGAACGGCACCGAGTGGCTCACCCGGTTGCCCGACCACGTCCACCTCGCGGCCAGCACTATCAAGCTGCCGCTGGTGGTGGCGCTGCACCGGCTCGCCGCCGAGTCGGCGCTCACGCTCGACGACGAGGTGCCGGTGCGTGCGCGCTTCGACTCTGCCGTCTCCGGCAGCTACGAGGTGACCCAGGACTACGACAATGACGACGAGCCGTGGCAGCGGCTCGGCGGCACGGCGACGCTGCGCTGGCTGGCCGAGCGGTCGATCATCCGGTCCAGCAACCTGGCCACGAACCTGCTGGTCGAACGGGTGGGCTTTGCTGCCGTCGAGGAGGTGTTCCGGCTGGCCGGCGCCACCGGGTCCGCGCTGCGCAGGGGCATCCAGGACTCGGCTGCCGGCGCCGCCGGGCTGTCCAACACCGCCACCGCCCGGGACCTGGCCGCGGTGGTCGTGGCGCTGCTGGACGGCCGGCTGCTGGCCCCGGGGGCGGCGGCCGAGGTCGAGGCCCTGCTTGCCCGCAACGAGTGGAATGACGCCGTCCCCGCCGGGCTCCCCCCGGGCACCTACGTCGCCCACAAGACCGGATGGATCGACGAGTGCTGCCACGACGTCGGCGTCGTGCGGCCCGCCGACGAGCCCCCCTTCGTGCTCGCCGTCCTCAGCACGTTGCGCACCCCGGACGCCCTGGACGAGGCCGAGGCGCACGCGCTGGTCGCCGACGCGGCGGGGGCGGTGTGGCGTTTCCGTGGGGATTTGCGAAGGTGATCCTGTGGCACCCGACAGCTACACCCACGGCGAGTCCGAGTTCACCGACCGGATACTCGACGACCCAACGGCCCGCTGGCCGGTCGAGCCGGGCCGCTACCGGCTGATCGCGTCGCTGGCCTGCCCCTGGGCGAGCCGCGCGGTGCTGGTCCGTCGGATGCTCGGCCTCGAGCACGAGATCAGCCTCGGGGTGGTCGACCCGGTGCACGACGAGAAGGACTGGCGCTTCGGGCTCGACCCCGGCGGCGTCGATCCCGTCCTCGGCATCCACCACCTGGCCGAGGCGTACGCCACCCGCCGGTCCGACTGGGCGAACGGCACCAGCGTGCCCGCCGTCGTCGACGTGCCGAGCGGTGCGCTGGTGACCAACGACTTCGCCCAGATCACGCTAGACCTGTCGACGCAGTGGACCGCACACCATCGCGACGGCGCCCCCGACCTCTACCCCGAGCCCTGGCGGGACGAGATCGACGACGTCAACGCCCGGGTCTACCGCGACCTCAACGACGCGGTCTACGGCGCCGGCTTCGCCGGCAGCCAGGAGTCGTACGAGCGGTCGTATGCCGCGGTCTTCGACTGCCTCGACTGGCTGTCCGAGCGGCTCGCCACGCGCCGCTACCTCGTCGGCGACCACCTCACCGAGGCCGACGTACGGGCGTTTACCACGCTGGTCCGCTTCGACGCCGTCTACCACCTGCACTTCAAGTGCAACCGGAACAAGCTCACCGAGGACCCGGTCCTCGACGGGTACCTGCTCGACCTGATGCAGACGCCGGGCGTCGGCGACACCGTGAACATGTGCCACATCAAGCACCACTACTACGAGGTGCACCACGAGCTGAACCCGAGCGGCCTCGTCCCGCGCGGACCGCGGCAGGACTGGACCCGGCCGCACCACCGCGAGCAGCTCGGCGGCACGCCGTACGGTGACGGCACCCCGCCCACCGTGCCTTCGGAGATACCCGGGTACCGCTGGCGCGGGTGAGATCCGGCCTTGCCACCGATGAGTTCCGCCGGTGGACCAGGTCCATCGGGCATGACGACCACCCGGTCCGGGTCCGTCGCGGGGGCCGTGCGGTCCACCGACGGCACGTCCATCGCGTACGAACGCCGCGGCCGCGGTCCGGTCCTCGTGCTCGTCGATTCCGCCGGCGGCTACCGCGACTTCAACGCGCAGACGTCGTTGGCCGAGGCGCTGGCCGACCGGTTCACCGTCGTCAGCTACGACCGACGCGGAAGGGGGCGCAGCACGGACACGCGGCCGTACGCGGTGCGGCGCGAGGTCGAGGACCTGGCGGCCGTGATCGACGCCGTGATCGCCGCCGCGGGCACCACGACGGTTTTCGCCCACGGGGCATCGTCCGGCGCACTGCTCTGCCTGCAGGCGGCCGCCACCGGGGTGCCGGTCAGGAGGCTGTCCCTGTGGGAGCCGCCGATCGGCGACGACGCCGACCGCGCCGCGGGCGAGGCCCTGCGCGCCCGGCTCGACGCCCTGGTGGCCGCCGGGAGACGCGGCGAGGCCGTCGACGTGTTCCTCGGGTCGATCGGCGTGCCCGCCGAGGTGCTGGTCGGGATGGGTCCCGCCCGGCGGGCGCTGGACGCCGTCGCGCACACGCTCGGCTACGACTGCGCGGTCTGCAACGAGACGACCTACGCGCTGGTCCGTCGCGTACGGACGCCGGCCCTCGTGCTCGACAGCGGGGGCAGCAGCGACGACCTCACCGGCTGGGCGGCGTCCGTGGCCGCGGCTCTGCCGTGCGGCTCGCACCGCAGCCTGGATGGCGGCTGGCACGGCGTCTCCGACGAGGTGCTGGCGCCCGCGGTCACCGAGTTCTTCCTCGCGGACCTCGACGAGGACTGTTAGCTGGTTCACCCAGCCGCGAGGGGCTCGGATGGCGGTCAGCGGGGGTCGCCGAGTCCGGCGAGCTGGGCGGTGAGGGTGTCGATCTCGTCGTCGGGGTGTGGTGGCGTCGGCTGGTGCGGCAGGTCGCGCAGCCAGGTGAGCCATTCGGTGTCGACGAGTGTGGTCGGTGGGGTCGGAGCCCGGGCCGAGGGCCGGTGGTGGCCGGCTGGTGTGGGTGGTGTTGTTGGGCAGGGTCCAGTCGATGTCGGGGGCGTTGTGCCGGTGGTGGTCGATGCCGTCGCCCCAGGGCCGGTCCGGGCGGACTTTGGTGTGGACTTTGGGGTGGTCCTTGAGGGTGTGGCTGCGCCTGGACAGGCCTTGGCCGTTGTGCGCGGCGGTGGGTCCGTGGTGGTGGTGGTCTCGGATGTGGTCGATGTCGGCGATGGTGTCGCCGGTGAGCCGGTCGGTGTGGTCGCGCCAGGTGGTGAACTGGCGCAGCGTGCCGGTGAACCGCCTTGCGGTGGAGTCCATCTGCACCAGCCGGCCGTCGGTCGGGTCGCAGAACAACCGGCGCAGGCTGGTGGTCGCCCCGGTGCTCTGCGCGGTGGTGACGATGTCGGTGAGGGTGTCGGCGTCGATCGCGCCGTAGCCGCGGAGCAGGCCGGGTTCGCGGTCCAGACCGAGCCAGGTCGCCAACGACACCACGACCTGCACCTCCACGTTCACCGGCACCCGCCGGGCGACTGGGACTGTCGGCCGACTCAGGTTCGGGATCGGAGTCGGGGTCGGGCGCGACGGGGGTGTGCGTGTCGGGGTAGCTGTCCCAGCACTCCTGCTCGGGCGCCGGGTCGGGGTCGGTCACCGCGGCAGCCGGCGGCGGCTTGCTGGCCACCCAGGGCTCGAGCCCGTTGGTCGACCGCCAGTCCGGCACCGCCGAGGTGTCCTCGGCCGGCGCGGCCTGGTCGGCCTGGTCGGCCGGCTCGGTCGGCTGGTCTGTCGGCTGGTCGGTCTGCTCGGCCGGCTGCTCTGTCGGTGTGATTGCTGCTTTGCCGAGGAGGAGTTCGCAGACCAGGTCGGCGCGCAGGGTGTTCAACGGGCGGGGGTCGCCGGCGGCGCGCATGCCGCGGCTGGTGCGGTCGATGCGGGTGTAGATCGCCAGTGCTTCCTCGGCCCGCAGGCTGGCCCACACCGTTGCGGTGCCCTGCCACGGGTCGGACAGCCGCACATCCCGGGTGGCCCGGGCGCGGGCAGCACGCTTGGCCGCGGCGTCCGGGTCGATCTCCAGCACCCGGCGGTCGGCGGCCTTGGCCAGCTCACCGGGCGTCATCCTCCGTCGGCGGGCCTCGGCGCAGACCAGCTCGTCGACCCGCCGCTGCTGGGCAGGTTCCAGCACCCTGGTGGTCTCGATCACCCGGTTCAGCCCGGCCATCGAGACCCGGCCGGTGCCGACCAGCTCCAACAACCGCGGATGCGACTCGACCGCGGTGGCCGCGTTCTCCACCCTGGTCCGCGCCGTCATCGTCGCCACCCCGAGAGCCTTGGACACCTCGACCGGCACCGACCGGCCGGCCAGGTCCCCGGACAGCCCGATCTGGGCGTCCTCGGCCACCCGAAGTGCCTTCAACGCCGCCAGCCGGCGCGACCTGCGCGGCCTGCGCGGCCTGGGACAGTTCTTCCAACGCGGCGATCTGGGCGACCAGCGCCTCGTCGTCGAGGTCGTCACCCGAACCGGGCGCAGTGACCCGTCGGTATGCCTCGGCGACTGTTTCGAACATACGTTCACTCTACCACGACTGGCAGCAAGTGGCGAGGACTTTCCCCAACCAGGCTTGACGAAAGTCGTGCGCATCACCCTCGTCTCGGGGAAGCTCTGTGGCCTAGTCGTCGGCGCCCGGGACCTCCACGTCGACGCCGTGCGACTCCGCCACGACGACCGCGCCCGCGAGGTCGAGCCGGGTGCCGCGCAGCCGCGCCGTGGCCAGGTCGACGCCCAGCAGCGAGGCGCCTCGCAGGTCGGCACCGGACAGGTCGACGTCGTCGGCGACGCAGGCCGTCAGGTCGGCGCCGCGCAGGTCGGTCTCCCGAAAGACGGCGGCGCTGAGGTCGGCATCGGCGAGCTGCAGCCCTCGTAGGTCGAGGCCGGACAGGTCGCACCTGGCGAGGACGACGCCCCGCCACTGCCCGCCGCTGACCGTCAACGGCCGCAGCACGCAGCGGTCGAACGTCGAGCCCATCAGCTTGCAGCCGTCGAGGACCGCGCCGAACAGCGAGGTGCCGACGAACGTGCAGCCGATGAACGCGGTGCGCCGGTGCTCGGACACGTTGAGCCGGCAGCGGTCGAAGCGGCAGTCGGTGAACTGGGCTCCGTCGCTGCGGGCCTCGGTGAGGTCGACCTCGCGGAACGTGCAGCCGGAGAACCGGCCGTCGGCCAGGTCGCGGGCGTACCAGTCGTCGCCCGAGTAGGTCTGTCCGGTGACCTCGTCCACGACCGTCATGCTCGCAGCCTCGGCGGACACCTAGGCTCTGCCCATGGCCAGGACGATCGCCACGAACACCGAGGTCGACCGCGAGGGGATGCTCGACTTCGTGCGTACACGACACCACTACGTGCTGGTGACCTACCGCCGGGACGGCAGCGCGCAGGTCTCCCCCGTCACCGGCGGCGTCGACGACGAGGGTCGGCTGGTCGTCTCCAGCTATCCCGAGCGGGCCAAGACCCACAACCTGCGCCGCGACCCGCGGGCCGGCGTGCTGGTGCTCTCCGACGACTTCGGCGGCGCCTGGATCCAGGTCGACGGCGAGGGCGAGGTCCTCGACCTGCCGGAGGCGCTGGACGGACTGGTGGACTACTACCGGTCGATCAGCGGAGAGCATCCCGACTGGGACGAGTACCGGGCCGCGATGCGCGACCAGGGCAAGGTGCTGCTGCGGGTCACGCCCACCCGCTGGGGTCCGGTGGCGACCGGGGGCTTCCCGGCCCGACTGGCCGACGGGTGACGGCCACCCACGCCGTCGGCGTCACCGTCGCCACGGTCTGGACGGGACCCGACGCACCGCGCGAACGCGACCGTGCACTGGTGGCCGACGCACCCGACCTGGCCGGGTGGTGCGACGCGACCGACGCGGACGGCCGGCTCGGGCTGCACGGCCGGGTGGTCACCCAGGCCCTGCTCGGAGAACCCGTCGAGGTGCTGGCCGAGCAGGCCGGGTGGGCGCAGGTGGTCCTGCCCTGGCAGGAGTCGTCGCTGCACGACCGCGGCTACCCGGGGTGGGTGCCCGCTGGGCACCTGGCCGGGTGCCCGCAGCAGACCGGCACGGTGGCCGCCGTCCGGCCGCGGCTGGCGATGATGCGGGTTCCCGGCGGCGCCGTCGAGGTGTCGTGTGGCACCGTGCTGCCGGTGGCCGGCCGGGACGAGTCGGAGGTTGTCGTCCGGCTGCCGGACGGCGACCGCGGCTGGCTCGACGCCGCCGACGTCGTCGTCCGGGCCGGCCCCTTCACCGCCCCCCCGGCCCCGGCCCGGGTGGTCGCCACGGCGCTGATGTTCCTGGGGTCGCGCTACCTGTGGGGCGGCACCAGCGGCTGGGGCGCCGACTGCTCGGGACTGGTGCACCTGTCGCACCGGGTGCACGGCACCGCGGTCCCCCGCGACGCCCACGACCAGCACCGCGCCCTGCCCCCGGTGCCGCTCGACGAGGTCTGCGCGGGCGACCTGCTGTTCTTCGCCCGCCCGGACCAGCCCGCGCACCACGTCGGCTGGGCGACGTCGGACGTCGCCGACGGTCCGCTGTCGATGCTGCACGCCCCCGAGGAGTCCACGCTGGTCGAGGACGCGCCGCTGACCGAGGGCCGCCGCTCGAACCTCGTCGGGGCCGGCCGACTGCGCTGACCCGGTCGCACCCGCCCGGTCCGCGCCTCGCGTCGTGGGACGATGGAAGGCGTGTCCGACGCTCCGCCCACCGTTCGCACCGACGCGCAGGTCACGCGGCGTCGGCGCCGTCGGTTGGCCGACGAGCGCGAGGAGGCGGCGGTCTACCGCAACCTCGCCTCCCGCCGACACGGTGAGGAGCGCGAGATCCTGCTCGGCCTCGCCGACGCCGAGGAGCGCCACATCGCGCACTGGGAGCGGCTGCTCGGCGACGACGTCGGCCGGGCCCGGCGCGGCAACGTCCGGACCCGGATGCTCGCCTGGCTGGCCCGCCGCTACGGATCGGTGTTCGTGCTGGCCCTGGCCCAGCGTGCGGAGAGCCGCTCGCCGTACGACACCGACCAGGACGCCACCCCCGCCATGGCCGCCGACGAGCGGATCCACGAGGAGGTCGTCCGCGGCCTCGCGGCCCGCGGCCGGGCGCAGGTGTCCGGCAGCTTCCGGGCGGCCGTGTTCGGCGCCAACGATGGGCTGGTGAGCAACCTGGCCCTCGTGCTGGGGGTCAGCGGCGGGGGCGCGGCCGCGAGCACGGTGCTGCTCACCGGCGTCGCCGGTCTGCTCGCCGGCGCGCTGTCCATGGGGGCCGGCGAGTACGTCTCCGTCCGGTCCCAGCGCGAGCTGCTCGCGGCGTCCGCACCCAGCGGCGGGACGAGCACGGCGGTGGCGCATCTCGACGTCAACGCCAACGAGCTGGCACTGGTCTACCGGGCACGGGGCATGCCGGCGGACGAGGCCCGGCGACGGGCCGACGAGGTGCTCGCCAGCCGGCAGGCGGACAGCGATCCCGACCTCGCCGCGGCCGCCGACCACGACGTGGTGGGCACCGGCCTCGGCGCGGCGCTGTCCAGCTTCTGCTTCTTCGCCTCCGGCGCTGTCGTCCCGGTGCTGCCGTTCGTCGTCGGCCTCACCGGCACCGCCGCGCTGGTCCTCGCCGTCGTGCTGGTGTCGCTCGCGCTGCTGCTGACCGGCGCGGTGGTGGGCCTGCTCTCGGGCGGCCCGCCGCTGCGCCGCTCGCTGCGGCAGCTCTCGATCGGCCTCGCGGCAGCCGGCATCACGTACGTGCTGGGCTTGCTGTTCGGCGCCACCCTCGACTGAGCGGGCGACTAGCGTGCTCGCGTGTCGCTGAGCATCGTCACCCTCGCCGAACGTCCCGACCTCGAGTCGGCAATGTGGCACATGCACAACGACTGGCCCGAGTTCATGCTGCAGGACCCGGTGGGCGACGCCTTCTTCGGCCGGCTCCCTGACGTCTTCCCCGACTACCAGCTGGTCGCCGTCGACGACGACACGGGTGCGGTCGAGGGCAAGGTCAATGCGATCCCGTTTGCATGGGACGGCACGGACGCCGACCTGCCCGCGCGCGGCTGGGACGCGGTGCAGGAACGTGGGTTCGCCGAGAACCTCGACGGTCGGAGCCCGACGGCGGTCTCGCTGCTCGAGGCGCGGGTCAGCCCGGACCATCGCGGCAGCGGCTTGGTCGAGGAGCTGCTCGACCGCATGGACATGCTGGTCAACGGGCGCGGAATCGCCGACCTGTTCGGCCCGGTCCGCCCCACCCGCAAGGCGCACGAGCCGCTCACGCCAATGGCCGACTACGTGGCCAGGGTGCGTGACGACGGCCTGCCGGCCGACCCCTGGCTGCGGTCCCACGTGCGCCGTGGCGGCCGCGTCGTCGTCATCTGCCCGGCGTCGATGACCATCCCCGGGACCCTCGCGCAGTGGCGGGAGTGGACCGGGCTGCCGTTCACCGAGTCGGGCCCGCTGATCGTGCCGGGTGCGTTGACGCCGGTCCACGTCGACGTCGCGCAGGACCACGCGGTCTACGTCGAGCCGAACGTGTGGGTGCACCACCGGGTCGGCGGTCGCGGCGGGCCGTAGCGCCGACCTACAGGCCGGCGTCCTTGGCCGCCTCCGGGTCCTTGCGCGCCTTCACCAGGCTGGCAACGGTGGTGACCGCCAGGCTGAGGATGATGACGCCCAGCGACATCAGGGTCGGGATCTCGGGCACCGGCAGCGACTCGCCGCCGTTGATGAACGGCAGCTCATTCTCGTGCAGCGCGTGCAGCACCAGCTTGACGCCGATGAACGCGAGGATGAACGCGAGGCCGTAGGACAGGTAGACCAGCCGGTCGAGCAGGCCGCCGAGCAGGAAGTAGAGCTGGCGCAGGCCCATCAGCGCGAAGATGTTCGCCGTCAGCACCAGGTACGGCTCCTGGGTCAGCCCGTAGATCGCCGGGATCGAGTCGAGGGCGAACAGGATGTCCGTGGAGCCCAGCGCGATGATCACGATCAACATCGGGGTGATGACCCGCTTGCCGTCCTCGACGACCGTGATCTTCAGCCCGTGCCACTTGTCGGTGGCCGGCAGCTTGTCCTGGGCGTACCGGATCAGCCGGTTCTCCTTGTACTCGTCCTCCTCGTCGTGCTTGGTCAGCGTCCACGCGGTGTAGATGAGGAACGCGCCGAAGATGTAGAAGATCCAGGAGATCTGCTCGATCGCGACGGCACCGACCGCGATGAAGATGCCGCGAAACACCAGGGCCAGGATGATGCCCACCATCAGGGCTTCCTGCTGGAACTTCCGGGGCACGCCGAAGCGGCTCATGATGATGATGAAGACGAAGAGGTTGTCGACCGACAGCGAGTACTCGGTCAGCCAGCCGGCGTAGAACTCCCCCGCGTACCGACCGCCGTACTGGAGCAGGATCCAGAGACCGAACAGCACGGCCAACGTGGTGTACATGGCGATGTAGGCCGCGCATTCCTTCATGCTCGGCACGTGCGGGCGGCGCCCGATGACGATGACGTCGAACACGAGGACGCCCGCGGTGACCCCGAGGGTCACCCACCAGGCGACTGCAGAGACTTCCACGCAGGTTCCTTCCGTCAGCGTCGAGGACCGCGTGGAGGTCTCTTCCGCCGGTACGTCGACCGGCCGACGGCGCCGGGTCCACCAGGACCGTGCTGACGACAGCCGTCGCGGGGAATACTCCCCTCCGGGACCCATGCTCGCACGGGCCCGGCGTTGTGCACGGCGGCGGGCACTTGTCGGGCACTGTGTCGGCCACTGGGGCGGACGGAGCTAGCGTTCCGCAGATGACCGTCTCCGACCTGTCCACCACCGCCCGCGCCGCGGCCCGCGCCGCCGCCCGTCGGGCCCACCCGGCGCCGCTGCTGCTCGAGCTGGACCTGTCCCGCGGCCTGCTCGAGGTGGCGCCCAGCGACCCCGTCGGTGCCCTCCGCTCCCGGCAGGTGCCGAGCCTCCGCACGGTCCTCGAGCGCCTGCGCGAGGCGGGTGCCGACGACTCGGTGGCCGGGCTGGTGGCACATGTCGGCCCGGAGGTGCTCACCGCGGCCCAGGTCGAGGAGCTCGGCGCAGCGGTCGAGGAGCTGGCCGCCACCGGACGCACGACCGCCTGCTGGACCGAGTCCTTCGGGGAGCTCGGCGGCGGCACGCTGCCGTACCACCTCGCCGCGCACTTCGACGAGGTGTGGGTGCAGCCCTCCGCGTCGGTCGGGCTGGTCGGCGTGTCGGTCAACGCCGTCTTCGTGCGTGGCGCGCTGGACCGCCTCGACCTCGAGCCACAGGTCGGCCAGCGGCACGAGTACAAGAGCGCGGCCGACACCGTGCTGCGGGAGACGATGGGTCCGGCTCAGCGCGAGGCGACCCAGCGGCTGGTCGACTCGGTGACCGACCAGGTGGTGCACACGGTCGCCCGGCGACGTGGCCTGCCCGTCGACCAGGTGCGGGCGGCGGTCGACGACGCCCCGCTGAGCGCCACCGAGGCGCTGCAGCGCGGACTGGTCGACCGGGTGGGCTACCGCGACGAGCTCTACGCCGACCTGCGCCGCCGGCTGGGCCGCGACGGCGAGGTGCGGCTGCGCTACCTGCACCGGTGGACGCCGGGCGGGCTCCGCCGGACCGGCTCACGGGTGGCACGTCGGGGTCGACCCGTGGTCGCCGTCGTGGGGGTGCACGGCGGGATCGTCCTCGGCCGCAGCGGTTCGTCGCCACTCGGTGGGCGTCGCGCGGGCTCGGACACTGTCGGGGCCGCCCTGCGCGCGGCCGCCGCCCGCGACGACGTCGCGGCCGTGGTGCTGCGGGTGGTGAGCCCCGGCGGCTCGTACGTCGCCTCGGACGCGATCCGTCGCGAGGTGCTGCAGGTCCGCGCGGGAGGCCGGCCGGTGGTGGCCTCGATGGGGTCCGTGGCCGCCTCCGGCGGCTACTTCGTGTCGATGCCCGCCGACGAGATGGTGGCCCTGCCCAGCACGATCACCGGGTCGATCGGGGTGCTCGGCGGCAAGGTCGTGGTGGGCGAGGCGCTCCGCCGGGTCGGCATCGGCACCGAGCCGCTCGGCTCGGGCGCCCAGGCCACGATGTTCCATCCGGCACGACGCTTCGACGAGGGCGAGTGGCAGCGAGTCGACCGGTGGCTGGACGACGTGTACGCCGACTTCACGGCCAAGGCGGCCGAGGACCGAGGGATGCCCCACGAGCGGCTGGAACCGCTCGCCCGCGGGCGGGTGTGGACGGGTGCCGACGCGCACGGGCACGGGTTGGTCGACACCCTCGGCGGCCTGTCCGAGGCGGTGCGCCTGGCCGCCCGGCGAGCCGCCGTCGATCCCGACCGGGTGCGCGTGCAGTGGCTCCCGCACGTGGGTCCGCTCGAGCGGCTGCGACCGCCGGACTCCAGCGAGTCGCCGGTCGCCGCCCGGGCGGACGCGCTGGCCCTGCCCACCCTGGGCGACGGTCTGGTCGACGGTCTGGTCGACGGTCTGGTCGACGGTCTGGTCGACGGTCTGGTCGACGGTCTGGGCGACGGTCTTGTCGAAAGGCTCGTGCACGGGCTGGCGCTCGGCCTCGCGCCGCACCGCGGGGGCGTCGTGTCCCTGCCTGGCCCCTGGCGGATCGGTTAGGAGCGCTCTCTCAGGGCCGACAGCCGTTTTGGTGCGTGGACCCTCTCCCGGGCGAGTACTGTCTGCCATGACTCACCTGGAGGTGCTGTGGGCCCGATCCCTCGGGACGGCGTCCGGTCACGCGGCCTCGGTGTCTCCTACGGCATGGCGACCCTCGTGCTCGCGAGTCTGTTGCTGCTCCCCGGCTGGCACGGCCTCGACCGTCCGGAGCTCGCCGCACTCGCCCTGCTGCTCGGCATGGTCGCGGCGGGGCTGCTGACGCACGACATCGAGCCGTCCCGACGCTCGGCCGGCCTGCTGGTGGCCGCCGCGGTCGTCCTGGGCTGCCTGTCGGTCCTCGGCGGGGCGTCCCCGGTCCAGACGTCGATCCTCCTCGGGTCCGCGGTCGCGGTCGTCGTCGGGATCGGACTGCTGCTCGCCCGCGCCACGCGCGCCGCCGGGCTGGACGAGCTCACCGGCCTGCCCAGCCGTCGCGCGCTGCTCGAGGAGCTGGCCGTGGCGTTCAGCCGCTACCGGCGTTCCGGTCGGCCGCTCACCGTCCTGGTCCTCGACCTCGACGGCTTCAAGGCCGTCAACGACGCCCACGGCCACGCAGCCGGCGACACGGTGCTGGTGGACGTCGCGCGCGCGTGGTCCGCACAGTTGCGCGCCGGCGACACCCTCGGACGGGCCGGCGGCGACGAGTTCGTCGCAGTACTGGCCGACGCGGACCCCGCCACGGTGGCCGCCGTGATCGAGCGGCTGGCCGCCACGACGCCTGCCGGCCTGAAGGTCAGCATCGGCGCGGCCACGGCTGGTACCGACGCCGGGCCGGCCGAGCTGCTGGCCCGGGCCGACAGCGAGATGTACCGGCAGAAGTGGGTCCACGAGCATGGGCTGCCCACCGCCAAGCGCTCGTCCCACGACGTGCACTTCTTCGACGCCGACGCGGGCCTGCTCGACCGGCTCGGTCCCTACGTAGCCGAGGGACTCGACCTCGGCGAGGTCTGCGTGATCGTCGCGACCGAGGCGCACCGATCGGCGCTGCACGAGCGGTTGGGTTCCCGGCTCGAGGCGGCCCGCGCCGACGGACGCTTCATCGAGTTGGATGCCGCCGAGACCTTGACGACGATCACCACCGAGTCGGGATCCGTTGACCCAGACCTGTTCGACGCTGTCGTCGGACGGCTGGTGCGCAACAACGGCGGGCGGCCGCTGCGCGTGTACGGCGAGATGGTCGCGCTGCTGTGGGGGCGCGGCGACGTGGTGGCGGCGCTGACCCTCGAGGACGTGTGGAACGACCTCGGCTGCAGCGAGACCTTCGCGCTGCTGTGCGCCTACCCCACTCCCGGCCCGGCGGACGCCGAGGGCTCCGCGCAGATCTGTGCACGGCACGGTCGGGTGTCGCACGCCACCGCCTGATGCCCAGGCTCAGCCTGCCTCCACCTCGCGCAACCGGCCGGTAGCGACGTCGAACACGAATCCGCGGACCTGGTCGGTGTGCGGCAGGAACGGGTTGGTCTTGATCCGTGCCACGGACTGCCGGATCTCCTGGTCGAGGTCGCCGAACGTCTCGGACGCCCAGGACGGCCGGATGCCGGTCTCCTCCTCGATGCCGCGGCGGAACTCCTCGTCGCTGAACGTGAGCATCCCGCAGTCGGTGTGATGGATGAGCATGATCTCGGAGGTGCCCAACAGGCGCTGACTGATCGCGAGCGACCGGACAGCGTCGTCGGTGACCGCCCCCCCGGCGTTGCGGATGATGTGGGCGTCGCCCTCCTCCAGTCCGAGGATCCCGCCGATGTGCAGCCGGGCGTCCATGCACGCGAGCACCGCCAGCTTGCGCGCGGGTGGGAGCGGTCGCTCGCCGCCGAACTCCTTCGCGTAGGTCTCGTTGTTGGTCAGCAGGTCGTCGATCGCGGACATCCGTACCCCTCTCGGCGCAATGTGGAGCAGAGTTGTCGACAATTATGCCTCGTTCCCAGCAGGGTGCCAGCCGTGCCCGCCCCTCGGACACTCCTCCCGGTCAGCCGGGACGCTGTGCACGGGGCAGCTTGGCCACGATCTCGTCGTACGACGCGTCGACCAACTCGCGGACCTCGTCGTCGGGCACCGCGCCGTGCAGCTGCACGGTGTTCCACCCGTGCCGGCCGATGTAGGCCATGACCGCCACGTCGTCGGGGTAGCGGGCGATCAGCTCGTTGGCCTCGTCGCGGGTGCCGCACTTCAGGCCGACGCTGGCGCCACCACCGAGGAAGGCGAAGATCTTGCCCTTGCCGGGCGGCCCGACCTTCGCTACCACGTCGCCCTCCCACGGCTCGTCCTGCCAGGCGCCGGGCTTGGCCAGGCAGTACGCGAGCAGGTCGCCCGAATTCGAGGTCTGCGGGGCGTCGTCCGAGGGCATCAGCCGACGGTGCCTCCATCGACGTGGGCGGCGCAACCCCGAACGTCGAATTCCGTCGACGCCTCGCCGCCGCCGCCGCTAGCGTCGTCGCGGAGGGGGACGGTTCTCGCCGGGTCAGCGGAGTCATGGCATGTCGAGCGGTCCCTTCATCATCGGCACCGGCCGGCGGCGCAGCCTGCTCGCGCTCGCGCTGACCGTCGCGGTGCCGCTGCTGCTGCTGGTGATGCTGCGGTCCCGCCCGCACACCGACGCCCACTGGGAGAACCACCAGGCGCACTTCTGGCTGGTCCTGGGCGCGGCGGCGATCTCGTTCGCCCTCGGGAACGCGGTCTGGGCCGCGGCCCGGCGCCGGCGGGACGCCCGGCTGCTGCTGGTGTCGCTGGCCTTCATCACCAGCGCCGGCTTCCTCGCCCTGCACTCGCTGGCGACCCCCGGGGTGCTGCTCGGACCCAACGCCGGCTTCGAGCTCGCGACGCCGGTCGGGCTGATGCTGGGCGGTCTGCTCAGCGCCCTGTCGGCGTACGCGGTGACAGCCCGCACGACGCACTTCCTGGCGCGGCACGCCGGCCTGCTGCTCGCGATCGCGTTGGCCGTCATGGCGGTCTGGGCCGCGGTCTCGCTCGCGGGGCTGCCGCCACTGGACGCGCCGCTGCAGGATGAGGAGCTGAACGGCTGGCAGAGCGTTCTCGGCGTCCTCGGCGCGGCCGCGTACGGAGCCGCGGCGGTGGGCTACCTGCGGCTCTACCAGCGTCGCCACGCGCTGTTCGCGTTCACCGTCGCGCTCTCGTTGTGCCTGCTCGCCGAGTCGCTGCTCGTCATCATGGTGGCCTCCAACTGGCGGCTGTCCTGGTGGGAGTGGCACCTGCTGATGCTCGGGGCGTTCGGCCTGATCGCGTTGAGCGCGCGGGCGGAGTGGGCGGGCGAGCGGTTCAGCGCGCTCTATCTCGACGAGACGCTCGCCGGCGCCCGGGACGCCAGCGTGCTCTTCGCCGACCTGCAGGGCTTCACGTCGTTCGCCGAGACGCACCCGCCCGACGTGGTGGCGCGGATGCTCAACGGCTACTTCGGTCCGCTGATCCCGCTGCTGCAGCGCGTCGGGGGCAACGTGCACCAGCTGATCGGTGACGCGGTCATGGTGGTGTTCAACAAGGACGGCCAGCAGCCCGACCACGCGCTCCTGGCCGCCCGCGCCGCGCTGATGCTGCAGCACGAGGCGGACCGGCTCGCCCCCGACGACGGCAGCTGGCCGCGGTTCCGTGTCGGCGTCAACAGCGGTGCGGTGCTGGCCGGCGTGATCGGCGGCCAGTCCGGCCGGCGCGAGCACGGGCTGGTGGGCGACACGGTGAACACGGCGGCCCGGCTGCAGGCCGAGGCGCCGGTGGGGGGTGTGCTGATCGGGGTGGGCACGGCCGAGCGACTGCCGCCCGACGTCCGGCTGGAGCCCGTACCCGCACTGCGGCTGAAGGGCAAGGCCGAGCCGGTGCCTGCCTTCCTGCTGCGGGAGGTGCCCGGAGCCCCCGCGGCGACGTGAGCGTCAGCCCGGCTGCCCGCCGCCGTCCGGCGACCCGTGGAAGACCGCCTCGACGTTATGCCCGTCGAGGTCGCGCAGGAACACGCCGTAGTAGCCGGGGTGGTACTCCGGAAACTCCCGCGGGGCGTGCAGCACCTCGACACCCCGGGCGATCGCCGCCGCGTGCACGGCCTCGACGGCGTCGCGGCTGGCGGCGACCAGGGCGACGTGCAGCTCGCGGGTCTCCGGTCCGGCGGCGGCGCTGACCCACAAGAAGGGCTTGCCCTCCCAGCCCATGCCGACCACTCGCCCGATGGGCGCCTCGAAGTCCATCACCTTCTCGAGGCCGACCGGGCCGAACACGTCGAGGTAGAACGTCGCGCTCGCGTCGACGTCGGCGACCTGGATCCCGAGGTGGTCGATCATGCGCGACATCATGTCGCAGACTGGCCGGGTGTCCGAGCCCCTCCGGCCAGGTGTCCCCGATGACCTGCCCGTCGTCGAGCGCACCGTCGTGCGGCTGGTCGTGCTCGACACCGAGGACCGCCTGCTGCTGTTCGACACCCGGGACCCGACCGAGCCCGGGCTCGGCACCTGGTGGGAGCTGCCCGGCGGCGGACTCGAACCGGGCGAGGGCATCGCGGAGGCGGCAGTGCGCGAGCTGTTCGAGGAGACGGGTTTGGTCGTCCGGCCGGACCAGCTCGGCACGCCCTCCTGGCGGAGGGTCGCGTCCTTCCGCTACCGCGGCGAACGGCGTCTTCAGCACGAGTCGGTGCTCGTGGTCCGGCTGGACGCACCGGCACCGGCCCTCGACACCTCGCACCGGACCGGTTTCGAGGCCGAGGACTATCCCGGCGCCCGGTGGTGGCAGGTGGCCGACGTCATCGGCAGCAGCGAGCGCTTCTACCCCGGTCGGCTGCCCGAGCTCCTCCCGGCGCTGCTGGCGGGCGAACCGGTGGACGAGCCGTTCGAGCTCTGGTCCTGACGGGCGCTCAGCGCGCGCCCGCCTCGACCATCTGGCGGAGCTCCTTCTTCAGCTCGGAGATCTCGTCGCGCATCCGCGCGGCCACCTCGAACTGCAGCTCGGCTGCAGCGGCGTGCATCTGGTCGGTCAGGCTCTGCACGAGCCCCGCCAGCTCGGCGGCCGGCATGCCCGCCAGGTCGGGCGCGTGCGCGCCGCTGTCCCGGCTGCGCAGCCCCGGGACCGGCGCCTTGCCCCGGCTCTGCTGCCGCCCGGCACCACCGAGCAGGGTCTCGGTGTCGGCGTCCTCGCGCGCCAGCATGTCGGTGATGTCGGCGATCTTCTTGCGCAGCGGGGTCGGGTCGATGCCGTGCTCGAGGTTGTACGCCACCTGCTTCTCGCGCCGACGGTTGGTCTCGTCGAGCGCCTGCTCCATCGAGGGCGTGCTCTTGTCGGCGTACATGTGCACCTCGCCCGACACGTTGCGGGCGGCCCGGCCGATGGTCTGGATCAGCGACGTGCCCGATCGCAGGAAGCCCTCCTTGTCGGCGTCGAGGATCGCGACCAGGCTCACCTCCGGCAGGTCGAGGCCCTCGCGCAGCAGGTTGATGCCGACCAGCACGTCGAACTCGCCGAGTCGCAGCTCGCGCAGCAGCTCGATCCGGCGCAGCGTGTCGACCTCGGAGTGCAGGTAGCGGGTCCGGATTCCGGCCTCGAGCAGGTAGTCGGTGAGGTCCTCGGACATCTTCTTGGTCAGCGTCGTGACCAGGACTCGCTCGTTCTTCTCCGCCCGGACCCGGATCTCGTGGATCAGGTCGTCGATCTGGCCCTTCGTCGGCTTGACGACGACCTGGGGGTCGACGAGCCCGGTCGGGCGGATGAGCTGCTCGACCACGTCACCACCGACCTTATGGAGCTCGTACGGACCGGGGGTCGCCGACGAGTAAACGGTCTGCCCGATCCGCTCCACGAACTCCTCCCACCGCAGTGGTCGGTTGTCCATCGCGCTGGGCAGCCGGAAGCCGTGCTCCACGAGGGTCCGCTTGCGGGACATGTCGCCCTCGTACATGCCCCCGATCTGCGGCACCGTGACGTGCGACTCGTCGATGACGAGCACGAAGTCCTCGGGGAAGTAGTCGAGCAGGCAGTGCGGAGCGCTGCCGGGGGCGCGACCGTCGGTGTGCCGGGAGTAGTTCTCGATCCCCGAGCAGGTGCCGATCTGGCGCATCATCTCGATGTCGTAGGTGGTGCGCATCCGCAGCCGCTGGGCCTCCAGCAGCTTGCCCTGGCGCTCGAGCTCGGCCAGCCGGTCAGCCAGCTCCTGCTCGATGCTGCCGATCGCCCGCTCCATCCGTTCCGGCGCGGTGACGTAGTGGGTCGCGGCACCGATGTAGAGCTCGTCCTCGACGCTGAGCACCTCGCCGGTGAGCGGGTGCATCGTCATCAGCCGCTCGATCTCGTCACCGAAGAACTCCACCCGCACCGCGAGCTCCTGGTAGACCGGGAACACCTCGAGGGTGTCGCCGCGCACCCGGAAGGTGCCGCGGGTGCCGGCCAGGTCGTTGCGGGCGTACTGGACCTCGACCAGCTTGCGCAGCAGACCGTCGCGGTCCATCTCGTCGCCGACCTTCACGTGCAGCATCCGGTTGAGGTACTCGTCGGCCGAGCCGAGGCCGTAGATGCACGAGACGGTCGCGACCACGATCACGTCGCGCCGGGTGAGCAGCGACCAGGTGGCGGAGTGCCGCAGCCGCTCGACCTCGTCGTTGATCGACGAGTCCTTCTCGATGTAGGTGTCGGTCTGCGGGACGTAGGCCTCGGGCTGGTAGTAGTCGTAGTAGGAGACGAAGTACTCCACCGCGTTGTTCGGGAACAGCTGGCGCAGCTCGTTGGCGTACTGGGCTGCGAGTGTCTTGTTCGGCTGCATGACCAGGATCGGGCGCTGGACCCGCTCGGCCAGCCACGCCACGGTCGCCGTCTTGCCGGTGCCCGTCGCGCCGAGCAGCACGACGTCCTGCTCCCCCGCGTCGACCCGCTTGGCGAGCTCCTCGATCGCCGTCGGCTGGTCACCCGACGGCGAGAAGTCGCTCACCACCTCGAACGGCGCCACCGTGCGCCGCAGATCCTCCACCTGCCTCATGGTCCCGAGCCTACGGCCGCCCGCCGACAGCCCGTCGCCTCGCGGCTCACGAGGTGCCGGGGGTGGGTGTCCGGTACGTCCCGGGTGGCGCGGATGATCGTGCCTGATGTCCGACGTCACGCTGCGCGCCATCGCGCCCTCGGCGTACCTGCCGACCCTGCTGTACGGCGTGGGTCAGGGCGCGATCCTGCCCGTCGTGGCGCTCAGCGCCCTGGACCTCGGCGCGTCGACCGGCCAGGCCAGCCTGGTGGTCGCGCTGGCGGGGGTCGGCCAGCTCGCGGGCGACCTGCCCGCCGGGTGGCTCACCGCCCGCTGGGGCGAGCGGGCCACGATGCTGGGCGCCACCGCCCTGGTGGCGGCCGCACTCGCGGTCTGCGCGCTGGCCGGGTCGCTGTGGGTGCTCGGCGCAGGCATCGCCTGCACCGGCCTCGGCGGCGCGGTGTGGGGACTGGCGCGGCAGACGTATGTCACCACGGTGGTGCCGCTGCACCTTCGGGCGCGGGCCCTGTCCACCCTCGGCGGCAGCCAGCGGATCGGGATGTTCGTCGGCCCGTTCGCCGGCGCCGGGGCGATGCACCTCGGGGGTCTGGACGGCGCGTACTGGCTGCACGTCGGCACGGCGGTCGCGGCCGGGCTGCTGCTTGCGGTGATCCCTGCCCCGGGTGAGGACCGCCGCCGCGGCCCGCGGGCCACGACCGGGTTGCGCCAGGTGGCACGGGAGAACGCGCGGGTGCTGCGGACGCTCGGGATCGGCGTGTTCGTCGTGGGCGCCGTGCGGGCGTCCCGGCAGGCGGTCATCCCGCTGTGGGCCGACCACCTGGGCCTCGACGCGACCACCACGAGCCTGGTCTTCGGCATCGCAGGCGCCGTCGACATGCTGCTGTTCTATCCGGCCGGCAAGGTGATGGACGCGTACGGGCGGGCCTGGGTCGCCGTGCCGTCGCTGCTGGTGCTCGGGGTGTCGCACCTGCTGCTGCCGCTGTCCACCGGGGTGGTCTCGCTCACCGGTGCGGCCGTGCTGATGGGGATCGGCAACGGCATCGGCAGCGGCATCATCATGACCTTGGGCGCGGACGTGGCTCCCCCGGCGGCGCGTCCGGAGTTCCTCGGTGTGTGGCGGCTCTGCTCGGACTCGGGGACGGCCGGCGGCCCGCTGCTGATCTCGGCGGTCACCGCCGCGGTGGCCCTGGGTCCGGCCATCGCCACCGTGGGCGTCGTCTCGCTGGCCGGCGCCTGGGCGCTGCAGCGGTGGATCACGCCTGCACCCGTCGGCTAGCTGTGGACGACGGCCGCCACCGGCGGCCGCGGGTTCCTACGTTGCGCGACGCCGCCTGTCGGGCGGTTCGCCGATCCCCAAGGAGCCCACCGTGCCCGTACGTGTCCTGCCCACCCACCGCCTTGCACCGCGCGCAGCTGCCGCCCTCGCCGTCCTCTCGGCGGGCGCGGTCGCGCTGCTCCCCGCGACCCCCACGGCGGCCGCGAGCCCGCCGGAGGTGCGCACCGACGACGTCGTGTCCAGCACCACGACCAGTGACCCGGACGACACCCCGGGGCGGCTCGACATCCGCTCGGTGACCCACCGCATCACCCAGCTGTCGCCTCCGCGCGGGGCGGTCAAGGTGCGGTGGACGGTCCGCACGTACGCCCCGGTCGACCCGGAGACCCTCGTCAACCGGGACCGCCGATTCACCGTCGAGCTCGACACCGATGGCGAGCCCGGTGCCGAGCGCAACGTCCGGCTGGTGTGGCGCGACGGCCGGTTGGTGGCCGAGGTCGAGTCCAACGCCACCCGTGAGGTGATCGCGACGATGCCCGCCCGGCTGGACGGCGAGCGGGCGCTGAGCTTCGCGGGCTACAAGGGCCTGGTCGGCGCCCGGAAGTACTTCTGGTACTCGGTGTTCCACGCGTCGACGTCGCCGGCCTGCGGCACTCTCGACGGCCACCCGGTGCACTGCCAGGACTCGGTGCCCGAGGACGGGTGGATCCGGATGGACAAGCCCGCCTGGCCCGACGACCCCGAGTGAGGACGAGCCGGCGGCCCGCGTCGGAGATCAACCCACCCGCCCCGGCAGGTGCCGCCGCGGCCCCATCCGTGGGGCGTGGCGCTCCGGGCCGGTGCCGCACAGCTCGACCAGCCGCTGGACCCGGAACCGGTGCCCACGGTACGGCTCCAGCAGCTCGGCCATCCCGGTGTCGTCGACGGGTTCCCCCGCCAGCGTGCAGCCGATCATGCCGGGCACGTGGTAGTCGCCGAAGCTCGCGGCATCGGGGTCTCCGTGCGCTCGCTGGCGCACCTCGGCCGCGGTCCACACCCCCACCCCCGGCAGGGAGCGCAGTCGGCGATCGACCTCGCGACCGCGCAGCCCCAGGGTCCGCTCGAGTGCGGGGGCGACCCGGGCCACGGTCACGGCGACCCGCGAGCGGGCGGGGTCGACGGGGAGCCGCAGCCACTCCCAGGACGGCACCCGGGCCACCGTCTCCGGCGCCGGGGCGACCCGCATGCCCCAGTCGGCGGCCGGCCCGGGTGCCGGGTCGCCGTAGCGCCGCAGCAGCCGCCGCCAGCCCGCGAAGGCCTCCTGGCCGGTGACCTTCTGCTCCAGGACTGCCGCCAGCATCGCCTCGAACACCAGCCCGCTGCGCTGCACCCGGTAGTGCGGGTACAGCCGCAACGCGTGCGTCAGGAACGGGTGTCCGTGCGCGTGCTCGCGGACGAAGTCGTCGGCGGTGTCGTCGGAGCCGCCGAGCATGGCCGGCAGGTTGTCCAGCGCCCAGTCACGTCCCGGCCCCCAGGCGACGGCGGTGACCCCACCCGCGCCGGGGTGGGCCACCAGGTGCACCGTGGCGGCACCGCCGGGAGCGCGCAGCGCGCGCCAGACGCTCCCCCGGTCGTAGCGGAACGCGGGGTCGCCGCCGCCTCGCCGCAGGGTCCCCATGGTCCCCGCCAGCGAGACCGGTCGCCCCGGTCGCCAGGTCCGCTCCGCCCGCACGCCCCCATGCTGCCCGACGGACGTCGGATCCAGGGGCCACCATGGCCCTGTGCTCCTCGACGACCTGGTGACGACGTCGGCCGCCGTGGCCGGCACGCGCTCGCGCACGGCCAAGCGCGAGCTGCTGGCCGGCCTGCTGCGCCGGGCCGGGCCGGGCGAGATCGAGCTGGTCGTGGCGTACCTGTCCGGCGACACGCGCCAGCGGCGTACCGGCGTCGGCTGGCGCTCGGTGGGCGAGGCCGTGCCGGCGGCCGGCACACCGACCCTCACCGTGCGCGAGGTCGACGCCGCGCTCGAGCGGCTGTCGGCCCTCGCGGGCGCGGGCAGCCAGGGCGCGCGGCGGACCGCGCTGAGCGAGCTGCTCGGCCGGGCGACGGAGCCCGAGCAGACGTATCTGCGCGGCCTGCTGACTGGCGAGCTGCGACAGGGTGCGCTGGACGGCGTGGTCCTCGACGCGCTGCCTGCTGCACTCGACCTGCCGGCGGGCGAGGTCCGCCGGGCAGCGATGCTGCTCGGCTCGACCGCGGCGGCCGCCGGCGTCGGACTCCGCGACGGGCCGCCGGGACTGGCCGCGACGCGGCTCGAGGTCGGCAGGCCGGTGCGACCGATGCTGGCCGCCAGCGCTCCCGACGTGGCGGCCGCGGTGGCCAAGGTCTCGCCCGACGGGCGGCCGGTCGTGGTCGACACCAAGCTCGACGGCATCCGGCTCCAGGTGCACAAGGACGGCGACGACGTGCTGGTGGTGACCCGCAGCCTCGACGACATCACCGCCCGGGTGCCCGAGGTCGTCGAGGCGGCGGCCGACCTGCCGGCCCGCTCGCTGGTGCTCGACGGCGAGGCGATCGCCCTGGGTCCCGACGGGCGACCACTGCCCTTCCAGGTCACGGCCGCGCGCACCGGCTCGGCGGCCGATGTGCCGGCCCTGCGGGCGCGCACGCCGCTCACGACCGTGCTCTTCGACGTGCTGCACGCCGACGGCGACGACCTGCTCGACACCCCGCTGTCCGAGCGGGCTCGGCGGCTGGCCGACCTCGCGCCCGGCCCGTTGGTCGTGCCACGGCTGGTCACGTCGTCGCCCGACGAGGCACAGGCGTTCTTCGAGGCCGCCGTCGCGAGCGGTCACGAGGGCGTCGTGGTCAAGGCGGGCTCCGCGCCGTACGCGGCCGGGCGCCGCGGGTCCGGCTGGGTCAAGGTCAAGCCACGACACACCCTCGACCTGGTCGTGCTGGCGGCGGAGTGGGGCAACGGCCGCCGGGTGGGCTGGCTGTCCAACCTGCACCTCGCGGCCCGTGCCGACGACCCCGACGACGGCTTCGTGATGCTCGGCAAGACGTTCAAGGGGCTGACCGACCAGCTGCTCACCTGGCAGACCGAACAGCTCCTCGCCCGCGAGGTGCGGCGCAGCCGCCACGTCGTGCACGTACGCCCCGAGCTTGTCGTCGAGATCGCCTTCGACGGCGTGCAGACGTCGTCGCGCTACCCCGGAGGTGTCGCCCTGCGCTTCGCCCGGGTGCTGCGCTACCGCGACGACAAGACCGCCGATGAAGCCGACACCCTCAGCACGGTGCTGGCGCTGCAGGTGCGTTGACCCGACGGTCAGCCGGTCACAGCGGGCAGAAGGCGATGTTGTCGCGGAGCTCGTTCGCGAACCGCGCCCCGTCGCTCGCCACCCACAACCCGGTGGCGCTGGCGTACAGATCCTTGCCACCGACTCCACGGGTCTTGCCCGGGTTCCAGGACAGCGCCTTGCCGGTCACCGGGTCGATCGCGCCGATGCCGGGCCGAGATACGGCGCCCGTCCCGGCGTTGTCCCGCCCGAACGGGTTGTCCAGCCAGCGCTGGTGGCCGTTCACGTAGACGGCCGCACCGGTCACGATCACCGAGTGCAGCGTGTCGCCACCGGTGTAGTTGATCCATGTCGGCCGGAACGGGTTCGCGATGGCGGTCTCGAAGCGGGCGGCGGCGTCGCAGACATCGCGGCCGATGCCGCCCGACTGTGGGACGAACCCGGTCGAGGCGATCACGAAGTAGCTGCCGTCGGGCGAGAAGTCCACGTCCTTCAGGTACGACGGGAGGCTCGCGGCGGCGCACATGTTCGACAACGGCTGGTAGTACCACGGGTCCACGGTGGCCGACGTCGCACCGAGATCGAGCATGAACGCGCGGCTGCGGGCCTGGCCGCCGACGGAGGTGAAGTTGCCCACGGCCACCAACCGGTCGCCGGTGGGGTTCACCGCGAACCGGTAGACGTTGGTGGCGCCGGAGCCGTTGGAGACCCGGCCCGTGATCGGCAGGTTGATGTAGCCGGTGTTGGCGCCGGTGCTCGGGTTCAACGCTTGCATCCGCTTGGCGAAGTTGCCGCTGATGATCAGCCGACCACCGACCAGGTGCGCGTCGAACACGGTTCCGCCCGTCAGGTGGGCGTCGAAGGTGAGGTCGACGACACCGGTCGTGGCGTCCAGCTTCGCGATGCCGCGACGCGGGATGCCGTTGACGGAGCTGAAGGCGCCGGCGATGTACACCGACGAACCGCTCGGCTGGATCGCCCACACGTCGCCGTTGACGACTGGCGCGAACGAGGTCATCGCGCCTGACACCGCGTCGAAGGCCATCACGTTGGTCCGGTTGTACGTCTGGGTGTGAGTCGCGTTGGTGACCGTGCGGAACCTGCCACCGGCGTACATGGTCCCGCCGAGCTGGTTGATCGCGAACACCGCCGAGTTGTTGGGGAGTCCGGCGTCCGTGACGTTCGGCGTGACGTTGACCGGGTTCGGCTGCACCACGCTCGGATGCAGGTGGCCGGCCTGCGCCGGTCCGGGGGCCAGCACCACCCCCAGCAGCGCGACGGACAGGATCGTGGCAGCGGACCTGAGCATGGGCGGCACCCCCTTCGTAGCCAGCGACCAGCAGCCTGGTCGGTGCGGCGATTATGGCTTCCCGCGGCTTCGAGAGCGGCCTCTTCTCCGAAAAACGAGCGCCGTAACCTGGAGTTACACGCGTGACCGTGCGGGCTAGGGTGGGCGAGTGGGTGCGGCGGTCAGGTCAGGGGCGGCGGCCGCCCGCCGGCGGGTGCGGGAGGACGAGATCCTCAACGCCACCCGCGAGCTGTTCGACGCCCGCGGCGTGCGGGACGCCCAGATCGAGGACATCGCCCGCGCCGTCGGCGTCAACCGGGCGATCATCTACCGGCACTTCTCCGGCAAGGAGGAGCTGTTCGCGCTGACCGTGGTCGGCTACCTCGACGAGCTGTCGGCGGCGATGCGCGCCGCCGACGACCCCGCCGCCACTCCCCCGGTCCGGTTGGAGGCCCTGTCCGGAGCGTTCCTCGACTACGGGGCCCGGCACCCGGCCTTCGTCGACTGCGCACTCGCCCTGCTGCGCCGGCCCGGCGACGAGCTGCTGCGCGAGATCAGTGAGGGCGCCGTCTTCCGGCTCGGTCGGGCGATCTCGGGATGCCTGGCCCAGGTGGCCTCGGTGCTGCGCGACGGCACCGCGACCGGCGAGTTCGCCGTGAACGACCCGGACCTGCTGGCCAACGTCCTCTACACCCAGGCGCTCGGCGGTCTGCAGCTCGCCCGTGCCGGGTTGACGGTACGCGAGGTCGCGCCCGGGCTGCCGGGGGTCGCCCCCGTCTCCTTCGACCAGGTCCGCGGTTACCTGGTCGACGCCAGCCTGGCGATGGCCGTCGGCAAGCGACCGCGCTGACCGCTACCGGGTCAGCGCTCGAGGACGGCGGTCACACCCTGACCGCCGGCCGCGCAGATCGAGATGACGCCGCGCCCGCCGCCCTTGTCGGCCAGCAGGGCGGCGAGCGTCGCCACGATCCGTCCCCCGGTGGCAGCGAACGGGTGCCCGACGGCCAGCGACGACCCCACCACGTTGAGCCGGTCCCGGTCGATGGACCCCAGCGGGGCGTCGAGGCCCAGCCGCTCCTTGCAGAAGATGGGGTCTTCCCACGCGCGCAGGGTGGCGAGAACCTGGGAGGCGAACGCCTCGTGGATCTCGTAGAAGTCGAAGTCCTGCAGCGACAGGCCGGCGCGCTCCAGCATTCGCGGCATCGCGTACGCCGGCGCCATCAGCAGCCCCTCGCTGCCGTGCACGTAGTCGACGGCCGCGGTCTCGTGCCAGGTGAGGAACGCCTGCGGCTCCCATCCCCGGCGCCCGGCGTAGTCCTCGGAGCACAGCAGGACGGTCGAGGCGCCGTCGGTCAGCGGCGTGGAGTTGGCCGCGGTCATGGTCGCCGTCTCGCCGTTGCCGAAGACCGGCTTGAGCTTCGCGAGCTTGTCGACCGTCGTGTCCGGGCGGAGGTTCTGGTCGCGCTCCAGACCGAGGTACGGCGTCACGAGGTCGTCGAGGAAGCCGCGCTCGTAGGCGGCGGCGAGGTGCTGGTGCGAGGCGACCGTCAGCTCGTCCTGCTCGACCCGGCCGATGCCCCACTCGACCGCGGTGAGCGCGGCGCTCTCCCCCATCGACAACCCGGTACGGGGCTCGGCGTTGCGCGGGATCGCGGGCACCAGGTGGCCGGGTCGCACCTTGAGCAGCGCCTTGACCCGCGCCGGTGCGGTCTTGGCCCGGTTGGCCTCGAGCAGGATCTGGCGGAGCCGATCGTTGACGGCGATCGGCGCGTCGGAGGTGGTGTCCGCCCCACCGGCGATGCCCACCTCGATGTGCCCGAGGGCGATCTTGTCGGCGACCGCGAGGGTCGCCTGGAGGCCGGTGTCACACGCCTGCTGGAGGTCGTAGGCGGGCGTCTGCGGAGCCAGGACGGAGCCCAGCACGGCCTCCCGAGTGAGGTTGAAGTCGCGGCTGTGCTTGAGCACCGCGCCCGCGACCACCTCGCCGAGCCGCTCGCCCGCCAGCCCGTAGCGGGCGGCGAGACCGTCGATCGCGGCGGTCAGCATGTCCTGGTTGGACGCCCGCGCGTACACGGTGTTCGACCGCGCGAACGGGAGGCGATTGCCCCCCACGACCGCCACCCGGCGGATCTGGCCAGCACTCACTGTCTCTCCTCGGCTCGGTTCGGCTCCGGCGCGTCGGCGCCCGCCGACGTCATGAGGACCACACTGCCCAACCGTGGACTCGTCGCACCGGCCGGGCCAGGATGGGCGGGTACCAAACACCCAGTGACACACGAAGTTACTGCTGCCTGCCCGCGGCTGACGAGGGCAGCGCACGGAGAGATGGGACACACCGCGTGAGCGACCGCTACCAGACCCTGGCGCACAGTCCGGTGGGCCGGTTCGTCGTCAAGAACCTGGGCCTGCCGGACCCGCCGCCGCTCGAGCGCTGGACCCCCGGCGGGCCGCTGGTCGACGGCGTCGTCGTGGTGGGTCGTACCGAGGGCGGCCGGGCCGCCGACACGGTCGAGCGGCTGCTCGCCGACGCCGCGGTCGCCACGACACCCGAGCTTGCCGACGGCACCCGGGCGAAGGGGCTGGTGCTCGATGCCACCGGGATCGCCGACGTCGACGGGCTGGCCGAGCTGCGGGCCTTCTTCACCCCGCTGCTGCGCCGGCTCGAGCCGTGCGCCCGGCTGCTCGTCGTCGGCACGCCCCCGGAGCTCGCCGAGACCGCTCCGGCGCGAGTGGCGC
Organism: uncultured Actinomycetota bacterium; assembly: GCA_963785115.1. GTDB lineage: Bacteria > Actinomycetota > Actinomycetes > Propionibacteriales > Nocardioidaceae > JACCWP01. Next base: position 372,958 of record CAWATY010000009.1, on the reverse strand, counting down.
AGCGGGCCCTCGAGGGCTTCACCCGCTCGCTCGGCAAGGAGATGCGCGGGGGCTCGACGGTGCAGCTGGTGCAGGTCGCACCCGGGGCCGAGGGCGCCCTCGGCTCGACGCTCGGCTTCCTGCTCTCGCCGCGGTCCGCGTACGTGTCCGGGCAGGTGGTACGGGTCGGCGCCGGCGGTGCCACCCAGGCCCCCGACGTCGACTGGCAGGCACCGCTGACCGGCCGGGTCGTGCTGGTGACCGGCGCCGCCCGCGGCATCGGCGAGGCCATGGCCCGGGTACTGCACCGCGACGGCGCCACGATCGTCGGCGTCGACGTGCCGGCGCTCGCGTCCGACCTGCACCGCGTCACGACCGAGCTCGAGGGCAGCGCCCTGACGCTGGACGTGACCGCCGTCGACGCCCCCCAGCGGGTGGCGCGGCACCTGTCGGAGCGGCACGGCGGGGTCGACGTCGTCGTGCACAACGCGGGGATCACCCGGGACCGCCGGCTGGCGAACATGAAGCCCGAGCAGTGGGACCCGGTGCTCGGGGTCAACCTCGCGGCCCCGGTACGGATCACCGACCACCTGCTGACGGAGAAGATCGTCCGATCAGGAGGCGCCGTCGTCGGCGTGGCCTCGATCGCCGGCATAGCGGGCAACAACGGGCAGACCAACTACGGCACGTCGAAGGCGGGGGTGATCGGCCTGGTCGACGCGTTCGCCCCCCGGGCGGCCGAGCAGGGCGTCACCGTGAACGCGGTCGCACCGGGCTTCATCGAGACCGCGATGACGGCGAAGATCCCGCTGCTGCTGCGCGAGGCCGGCCGCCGGATGAACTCGCTGGCCCAGGGCGGCCTGCCGGTCGACGTCGCCGAGACCGTGGCGTGGCTCGCCGCGCCCGGCTCGGCCGCGGTCACCGGCAACGTCGTCCGGGTGTGTGGGCAGAGCCTGCTGGGGGCCTGAGCGTGGGCGAGTCGACGCTGCCGCTTTACGCCCGCGCGGTGCTCCCCTCGCTGCCCCTGGTGGGCGCGCTGCCGGGCGTGCGCAAGGCGTCGGGTGACGTGCCGGACCTCGAGCTGCGCCGCGCGGGGGTACGGGTCGACCGCGAGCACCTGGCGGCGTACTCGCGCCTGACCGGCCACCGGCTGGGCGACCGGCTGCCCGGTCTCTACCCGCACCTGCCGGCCTTCGTCCTGCAGCTGCGGCTGCTCGTCGACCGCCGCTTCCCGTTCGCGCCGCTGGGGCTCGTGCACGTCGCCAACCGGGTCTCGGCGCACCGGCCGGTCGACGCCGCGGAGCCGCTCGACATCGTCTGTCGGCCGGCCCGGGTGCGTCCGCACCGGCGTGGCCGGCTCGTGGACCTCGACACCACCGTGACGGTGTCCGGCGAGACCGTCTGGGACGAGACGACGACGGTCCTCGCCCGCGGCGGCGGCGACCCCGACGCGTCCGACGACTCCCCGCTGGCCGGCGTCGAGGCACCCGTCGGCGACGTCCGGTGGGATCTGCCCGGCAACCTGGGCCGTGCCTACGCGGCGGTGTCCGGCGACCGCAACCCCATCCACCTGAGCGCCCTGAGCGCGAAGGCGTTCGGCTTCCCGCGGGCGATCGCGCACGGTATGTGGACGGCCGCGCGGGCGCTCTCATCGGTCGAGGGCCGGCTGCCGGAGGCGTATCGCTACGACGTGGCGTTCCGGCGGCCGGTGCTGCTTCCCGGGCGGGTGCGGCTGGGCACGGCGGTCGACGCGGACGGCGCCTGCACGCTCGGGGTCGTGTCGCGCGACGGCGACCGTACGCACCTGGTGGGGCGCGTCACCAGCCAGTGATCACCCGGCGGCGTCGGCTCAGCGGCGCGGGCGACCGAAGTCGATCGTCGTGTCCGCCTTGGTCTTGAGCTTGAAGACCGCGTTCAGCGGACCCCAGGTGGCGAGGCCGTCGATGCCGTCGCCGTTCCAGTCGCCAATGACGGGCAGTCCCCCGACACCGCCGAAGGTCTCGGTGCGAATGCCGCCCTTCGTGCCGCGCAGCGTCCAGGTGCGGGTGCCGCTGTCGAACACGCCGACCTCGTCGCGCCCGTCGCCGTTCCAGTCCCCTGCGACCGGGACGGATCCGACCGACCCGAAGTCGACGGTGGTGACCTTGCCGCGCGGCGAGCGCATCCGGAACTCATGGGTCTTGGGGCTGAAGACGCCGACGTCGGTGCGACCGTCGCCGTTCCAGTCGCCGGTGATCGGGATCTCGCGCAGCTTGCCGAAGGCGAAGACCCGTTGGCTGCCGTCGGCCATCTGCAGACAGAACGTCTGCGACATCCGCCGCCACACTCCGACATCGGTGCGGTCGTCGCCGTCCCAGTCGCCCGTCAGCGGCAGGTCACCGGGCTTGCCCAGCGCGACCTTCTTGACGTCGCCGCTGGCCAGCCGCATCCGGAACACGTTGGTCTTGCGCAGCGGGCGGAACACCCCGACGTCGGTGCGGCCGTTGCCGTTCCAGTCGCCGGTGACCGGCACGTCGGCGCAGTTGTACGACGTGATGGTCGTGTTGTAGACGAGGGACTTGCCATGGAAGACGGCGTGCTTGACCGTCCCGTTCCGCTTCTGCTCGAAGTGCAGGTGCGGGCCGGTCGAGCCGCCAGTGGTGCCGAGCAGGCCGATCAGCGCACCCTGGTCCACCCGCTGGCCGGGAACGACCAGCTGGGCGTCGAGGTGGGCGTACAGCGACTCCCAGCCGTTCGTGTGCGAGATGACGATGTACTTGCCGTACGAGTCGTCGCCGAGGTCGACGACCTTGGTGACGCGGCCCGGCGCCGTGGCCCGGACCGGTGCCCGGTAGTCGTCGTCGCGGTTGAAGTCGACCGCGAAGTAGCTCGGGCTGTGTCCTTGCCGGCTCTCCGCCCGCCAGTCCTGCTTGCAGAGGAAGGGGGCCTCGTAGTCGGGCGTCCAGGCCGCCCCGGCGTTCGCCGGGACGAGCAGCACGCCGGCCACGACCGCGGCGACCGCGGCGGTGCCTGAGCGGGTCGCGGACAGCCTCATGCGGGAGCTCCCTGGTGGTCGGCAGTCGCCGTGGCCAGCCGCCTCGTGCCTCACACGAGTCCCACCGGCCACAACAGCCACCGAATGTAGTCGCCAATTGACACCGTGTCGCCTTTACTTCCCTGACATGGACCTTCTGGTGATCGGTGGTACGCGGTTCGTCGGACGTCACCTCGTCCGAGCGGCCCTGTCCCGCGGCCATGACGTGACACTGCTGCACCGGGCGGGGACCGACCCCTTCCCGGAGGCCGAGCACCTGCACGCGGACCGCGACGACGGCGCCGCGGCCCTCTCCGCGGCTCTCGGAGATCGGCGTTTCGACGCGACCCTGGACATGTGTGCCTACTGGCCCCGGCACGTCCGCCACCTGGCGGAGGCGCTGGACGGCCGGGGAGGGCACCACCTGCTGGTGTCCTCGGTGTCCGCGTACGCCGACCCGCCCGAAGCGGGCGCCGACGAGTCGGCCGAGCTGCTCGAGCTGCCCGCCGGCACCGACGACCCGGACGCGATGCCGATGACCGACGAGGCGTACGGCCCGCTCAAGGTGGCCTGCGAGCGCACCGCCGCCGAGGCGCACGAGCGGCTCACGGTGGTGCGGCCGACCTACGTCGTGGGGCCGTACGACCCGACCGACCGGTTCTGCTGGTGGATCGACCGGCTGTCCCAAGGCGGCGAGGTGCTCGTACCGGGTCCGGCGGACGCACCGCTGCAGCTGGTCGACGTCATCGACCAGGGCGAGTGGATGGCCGGCCTGGTCGAGGACGGGGTCACCGGCGCGTACCACTCGTGCTCGACCGACCCCGGCTGGACGTTCGGCGACATGATCGAGGCGGTGGCCGGCGCGGTGGCGCCGGACGACGTCGACCTCCGCTGGGTCGACGCTGAGCGGCTGCGGGCCGCGGGTGTCGACGGCGGCGACCTGCCGCTGTGGAGCGAGGGCTTGCACGAGCAGGTGATGGCGATGGACCCGTCGGCGGCCAGGCGCACCGGGCTGCGGGCGCGGCCGGTCGCCGAGACGATCCTCGACACCTGGCGGTGGATGCGCGACGGCGGCGACTTCCGCCGCGAGGGGTCCGGGCTGACGGCCGAGCGGCAGGCCGAGCTGCTGCGCGAGCTCAGCGCATCCGGATGAGGCCCTCCTGGGCGACCGACGCGACCAGGGTGCCGTCTGCGGAGAAGATCCGTGCCTGGGCGAAGCCACGCCCCCCGGTCGCCGTCGGCGAAACCTGGTCGTAGAGCAGCCAGTCGTCCGCGCGGACCGGTCGGTGGAACCACACCGCGTGGTCCAGCGAGGCCGCCTGCAGGCCCGGCTGGCCGATCAGGACGCCGTGCGGGATCAGGGACGAGCCCAGCAGCGTCAGGTCGGTCGCGTACGTCAGCACACAGGTGTTCAGCGCCGGGTCGGCCGGCAGCGTGCCAGCCGCCCGGAACCAGATCCGGGCCCGGGCCGGCCTGCCGTGCTGGTCCATGCCGCCGCCGGGGCGGGTGTCGCCCGCGTAGTGCACGTCGAGCGCCGACCACTCCTGGCGCCAGCTGTCGGCCGCCCGGGCGCTCAGCCGGCCCAGCAGCTCGGCGAGGTCGGGGCACTCCTCGGCGGACGGGACCTCGGGCATCGCGTCCTGGTGCTCGAAGCCCGACTCCTCGCGCTGGAACGACGCCGTCAGGTAGTAGATCGCACGGCCGTGCTGGCGGGCCGAGACGCGGCGGGTGCTGAACGACGAGCCGTCCCGGATCCGCTCCACGTCGTAGACGATCGGCACGGCGGTGTCACCGGGGCGCAGGAAGTACGAGTGCAGCGAGTGCGGCTGTCGTCCCTCGAGATCGCCGTCGACGCTGCGGCAGGCCGCCATCAGCGCCTGTGCCGCCACCTGCCCGCCGAAGACGCGCTGCAGGGTCGACTGCGGCGGCTGTGCGCCGCGGTACAGGTCGAGGTCGAGGCGCTCGAGGTCGAGGATGTCGACCAGCTCGGACACGGACGCGGGCACGGCCGCATCCTGTCAGTCGCGGCCGTCGCGGTGGTCGAGCCCGGCGAGGAACTGCTCGAACTGCTGGCCGAGGTCGTCGGCGGAGGGCAGCTCGTCGTCGCGGGCCAGCATGGACTGGCCGGCGCCGCGGGAGAACGCGTCGTACTGCTCCTCGAGCGCGGACAGCACCTCGCCACCCTCCTGCTCGCCGACCTGGCGGTCGACCTCGCCGAGGGTGACCGTGCCCGCCTCGCGCAGCACGTCGAGGTCGAAGGTCAGCCCAGCGGCCGCTCCCGCCGCCTCCAGCAGGGTCACCGCCGCGGGCGGGAACTCCACCTGGGCCACGTAGTGCGGCACGTGCGCCACGTAGCCCAGCGCGTCGACGCCGGCCTCGCCGAGCCGCAGCTCGAGCACCGCCTGCGCGCTCGCCGGTACCAGCAGCTTGCCGGTCCACAGGTTCGGCCGGTCGACGAGATCGGGCCGGGTTGCGTGCGCGGTGACGACGATGGGGCGGGTGTGGGGCACGCCCATCGGCACCGCGCCGATCCCGACGACCAGCCGCACGCCGAAGGCGTCGACCACGTCGCGCACCGCGCCGATGAAGCCCTCCCACCGGTAGTCGGGCTCGGGCCCGGCGAGCAGCAGGTACGGCGTCCCGGCGGCGTCCACCAACCGGCGCACGTCGAGCCGCGGTGCCCCGTAGTCGGCGTAGTGGTCCTCGTCGAACGTGAGCGGTGGGCGGCGGGCGCGGTAGTCCAGCAGCCGGTCGGCGTCGAGCTCGGCGACCACCTCGCCGTGCCCGGGGTCGCCGCCGAGCAGGTGCTGGGCGGCGAGCCGGCCGGCCTGGCCGGCGGACAAGAACCCGTCCAGCGCGTGCACGAGGACCGGTCCGCTCCCCAGATCGGCGTCGGGTCGGGTCACCCGGAGCAGGTCGCTCGTTGCGGACGGTTCACCACTCGGACGTCGTCCACCACGACGGCGCCAGGACCAGCCCTCGCCGCCCGCTGTGCTCCCGCTCGTGCCACTCATCGCGGTGCTCCCAACGTGTCGCTGCCGCCCAGCATTCCCCATCTGGCGGCCGGCGACGGCGCTGCGTGACGCTACCTCTGGTCGGACCCCGACGACCGATCATCCTGCGCGGCCGCCAGGCCGACCCGGCTGTTCCGCCGGGAGTAGGCGAAGTAGACGACGAAGCCGAGGGCCATCCAGATCACGAACCTCAGCCAGGTCTCACCGGGGAGGTTGAGCATCAGGTAGAGGCAGGAGAGCACCGCCAGCGTGGCCACCACTGGCGCTGCCGGCACCCGGAACGCGCGGGGCAGGTCGGCCCGGGTACGGCGCAGGATCACGACGCCGATGCTCACCAGCACGAAGGCGAACAGGGTGCCGATGTTGACCAGGTCGGTCAGCGTGCCGAGCGGGACGAACCCCGCGATGGCGGCGACCGCGACGCCGACGATGGTGGTGATCCGATAGGGCGTGCCGAACCTCGGGTGCACGCCGGCCAGCCAGGTGGGCAGCAGGCCGTCGCGGGCCATCGCGAAGGCCACCCGCGCCTGGCCGAGCATCAGGATCATGGCGACGGCCACCAGACCGATGCAGGCGCCCACCGAGATCGTGTTGGCCATCCAGGACACCCCGACCGCGTTGAACGCGTCTGCCAGCGGGGCGCCGCTCTCCGGGTCGATCTCGGTGTAGTTCTGCATGCCGGTGATCACCAGGCTCACCGCCATGTAGAGCACGGTGACGATGGCCAGCGAGCTGATGATGCCGATGGGGAGGTCGCGCTGCGGGTTCTTGGTCTCCTCGGCCGTCGTCGCCACCACGTCGAAGCCGATGAATGCGAAGAAGACCACGGCCGCACCGGCGATGATGCCGCCGAATCCGAACACCGCGGGCTCGAGCCCGAGCAGGGTCTCGATCAGCGGCGCCTTCTCCCAGCTCGCACCACCGGCCGGCGGCTGAGACTCCGGCACGAACGGCGTGTAGTTCCCGCCCTTGACGTACGTGATGCCCGCGCCGACGACGATCGCGACGACCGACAGCTTGATCAGCACGATCACCTGGTTGAACCGGCTGGACAGCTTGACGCCCAGGATCAGGATGCCGGCGACGACCAGCGCGATCAGCAGGGCGGGCAGGTTGATCAGCCCGGCACCCTCGGCGGCCTGCAGCTTGGCGGGGATCTCCAGGAACGTCCCGTCCAGCAGGTCGACGAAGTAGCTGGAGAAGCCCACCGACAGGGCGGCCGCGCCGATCGTGAACTCCAGGATCAGGTCCCAGCCGATGGTCCACGCGACCAGCTCGCCGAAGGTCGCGTACGAGAACGTGTACGCCGACCCCGCGACGGGGACGGTGGACGCGAACTCGGCGTAGCAGAGCGCGGCCAGGGCACAGGCCACGCCGGCCACCAGGAACGAGAGAGCGACGGCCGGCCCGGCGTTACTGGCGGCGACCTGGCCGGTGAGGATGAAGATGCCGGCACCGATGCACACGCCGATCCCGAAGACCGTGAGGTCGAAGGCGCCGAGGTTCTTGCGCAGCTGGTGCTCCGGCTCCTCGGTGTCCCGGATCGACTGCTCGATGCTCTTGGTCCGCAGCAGGCTCATGACGACCCATTTCCGGTGCTCGACGCTGACGCGCTGACAGGGGCGGCCCACACGCTAGGGCCGCGGGACGATCAGTGCGAACCCGACACGGTCTTCGAGACTGCATCGGCGACCGCATCGGCGACCGCATCGGCGACCGCATCGGCGACGGCATCGGGGGTGAGCCCGTTGCGCGCGAGCAGCGCGTCGCGCGAGCAGTGCGGGGGAAACGCCTGGTCGAGGGCGTGCACCTGCACCGGCGTGGGCACACCCGCCTCGGCGAGGGCCGAGGTAACCGCCGATCCGAAGCCGCCGACCCGGCCGCTGTCCTCGACCGTGACCACCAGCCGGTGCTCGCGGGCCAGGTCGACGACCGTCGACGGCACCGGCAGCACCCAACGGGGGTCGACGACCGTGACCCCGGTGCCTCGGTCGAGCAACAGCCGGGCGGCCTCCACGGCCGTGGCGACCATGGCGCCCACCGCGACCACCAGGACGTCGGGCTCGCCCTGCCGGACCATCACGTCACAGCCGTCGAGGGTGTCGACGGCCTCCGCGTCGGGGAGCACCGGGCCCTTCGGCCACCGCAGGGCGGTCGGCCCGTCATCGACGGCAACCGCTTCGCGGAGCAGCTCGCGCAGCCGCGCGCCGTCGCGGGGTGCGGCCACGCGGAGGCCGGGCACGACACCGAGGATGGACAGGTCCCACATGCCGTTGTGCGACGGGCCGTCCTCGCCGGTGGCTCCGGCCCGGTCGAGGCAGAAGGTGACCGCGCACCGGTGCAGCGCGACGTCGAGCAACAGCTGGTCGAAGGCCCGGTTGAGGAAGGTCGAGTAGATCGCCACCACCGGGTGCATGCCGCCCAGGGCCAGCCCGGCCGCGCTGGTCACGGCGTGCTGCTCGGCGATGCCGACGTCGAACACCCGGTCGGGGAACTTGTCGGCGAACGCGTCCAGTCCGGTGGGGTGCAGCATCGCCGCGGTGACGCCGACGATGTCGTCGCGCTCGGCGGCGACGACCGCCACCTCGTCGCGGAACACGTGCATCCAGCTGGTCGGCGGCGCGACGAGCACGTCCCCCGTGTCGAGGTCGAACGGTGCCGCCTGGTGCATCTGGTCGGTCACGTCGGCGACCGCGCGCTCGTAGCCGTGGCCCTTCTCGGTGAGCACGTGCACGAGCACGGGCGCGCCGAAGTGGCGGGCCTGGAGCAGTGCGGTCTCGACCGCCTCGAGGTCGTGGCCGTCGACCGGCCCGACGTACTTGAGGCCGAGGTCCTCGAACAGCCCCTGTGGCGCGAGCACGTCCTTGAGTCCGCGCTTGACGGCGTGCAGGGCGTCGTACGCCGGCGGGCCGACACCGCGGACGGCGTTGAGCCGCTCCTTGACCGTGCTCAGCAGCCGCTCGTAGCGCGGGTCGGTACGCAGCCCGGTCAACCGCACGGCGAGGCCGCCGACCGTCGGCGAGTAGGACCTGCCGTTGTCATTGACGACGACCACGACTGGTCGGTCCTGGCCCGCGGCGATGTTGTTGAGGGCCTCCCAGGCCATGCCGCCGGTGAGTGCGCCGTCGCCGATCACCGCGACCACGTGCCGGTCCTCACCCTGCAGGGCGTACGCCTTGGCCAGCCCGTCGGCGTACGAGAGCGACGTGGAGGCGTGCGAGTTCTCGATCGTGTCGTGCTCGGACTCGGCGCGGCTCGGGTACCCCGACAGCCCGCCCTCCTTGCGCAGCCGGTCGAAGTCCGCGACCCGGCCGGTGAGCATCTTGTGCACGTAGGACTGGTGGCCGGTGTCCCAGAGGATCCGGTCACGCGGTGAGTCGAAGACCCGGTGCAGGGCGAGCGTCAGCTCGACGACGCCGAGGTTGGGACCGAGGTGACCTCCGTGGATCGCCACGGCAGCCACAATGGCGACCCGGATCTCCTCCGCGAGGTCGGCCAGCTGCTCACCGTCGAGGGCGCGGAGGTCGGCCGGCCCGTCGAGGTGCTCGAGCAGACCCATGCAGGTGTGCCTCCGGCGTCGGGGATCGGTCGCCTGAGTCTAAGCGGCCGCCCGTACGGTGAGCCCGTGACGTGCCTGTTCTGCGCGATCGTGGCGGGCGAGGCCCCAGCGCACCGGGTGCTCGAGACCCCCGACGTGGTCGGCTTCCTCGACGCGCGACCCGTGTTCAAGGGCCACGTGCTGCTGGTGACCCGCGAGCACATCGACACGCTGACCGACCTGCCCGACGACTTGCTGGCGCCACTGCTCGGCACCGCCCGTCGGGTAGCGGCCGCGGTCCGCGTCGGCCTCGGCGCGCAGGGCTCGTTCGTGGCGATGAACAACACGGTCAGCCAGAGCGTCCCGCATCTGCACGTGCACGTCGTCCCGCGTACCAAGGGCGACGGATTGCGCGGGTTCTTCTGGCCCCGCACCCGCTACGCCGACGACGCCGAGGCCGAGTCGTTCGCGCAGCGCCTGACAGCCGCCCTCGCCTGAGGACGGGTCGGTCAGAGGCGGGCGCGGAAGCGGCGGCCGCGCAGTGCCTCCTCGACCAGGCCCACCTCACGGCGCAGGGCGGTCAGCCGCGCGGTCTCCAGTTGCCAGGTGGCCACCGCCCGCTCGACGACGTCGGGCTCGGCGACGTCGCGCAGGGCGGTCCGGGCCTCGGAAACCCCGCGCCGGGCCGCGGCCTGCATCGCCTCGACGTGCAGTACCGCGAAGCGGGCGAGCACGACCACGTGCCGTCGTAGTCCGGAGTAGCCGCGGTACTCGGGCGGGCAGATGTCGAGCAGCCACGCAGCGGCGGTGTCCTCCCAGCCGTCGACACCTGCCGGGAGCACCGCGGCCGGCCAGCCGGGCGGCACGACGGCGGTCATGGGCAAAAGGCTGTCATGGGTGATGAACCGGGGCATCATGGTGCGGTGACGCAGGCGATGTGGGAGAGCGACCGGCGGGCGCACCGGCGCCCGGCGCGCTGGTGGGGTCCATTGCTGATCGGGTGCGTGATCGCGATCGCCCAGATCAAGCTGGTGTCGGCCGCGTGGGACTCCTGCGACCTGTCGGGCAGCACCGGAATCAGCACGACGTCGCTCTACGCGCTCGGCGTGCCCGCGCTGACGTTCCTGAACTGGCTGCTGGTCGCCCTGCCTGCCGAGGTCTACCTGCCCAAGCACACGACGCTCGTCAACCGCTGGGTCCTGACCATCGTGACGACGATCGTGCTGGTCGCGGCGGAGACCGTGGTGATCGGCTACTACATCGCCACGCCGGACGAGCCGGTCGGCGGCACCTGCACCGACAACGTCCCGGACTGGTGGCCGGACCGGCTCCCCGCATGAGTCAGGGCCGCTGGTAGCGGCCCCGGCGGTGCACCAGCGGCTCTCCGTCCACCCCCAGCTCGACCCGCTCGACGACGAGGTCCAGCAGCAGCGACCACCCTGCCCGTCGGGGCTCCCCCGGCGCCAGCCGGCAGCCCGCCCACGCCAGCGCTCCGCTCGGCACCGGGCCCCAGTCGGTCGCCTCGAAGGGCCCGGCCCGGAAGGGGCCGCCGGGGGACGGCGCGACTCCGGCGAAGACGTCGGCGAGCTGGCGGTGCTCCCACGCCAGCACGCTCACCGCGGCCAGCCGGGTGCCGACGAGCGCCTCCCACAGCTCCGACTCCTCGTCGACAAGGACCAGCACGCTGGCGGGCTCGCCGTCGGCCACCAGCAGCGACGACACGGTCAGCCCGGCGCGCCCGGCGCCGCTGCCCGTCGCCATCAGCGTGACCCCGCTCGGCAGCCGCCCCCGGAACCGACGGATCGGCCGCCGCTCGCCGTCCGGCGGCACGAACGGGTGGTCGGAGTGGATGGTCACGGGGCCAGTGTGCCGGTGCCGGGCGTGCCGGCCGGTGCTCAGGACGGCCGAGTCAGCCCAGCAGGCTGCGCAGCAGCAGGCCCAGGGCGGACGCCCCGCAGATCACCAGCACGGCGATCCGGGTGTGCCCGCGGTCGAGAGCGCCGCGCAGCGGGCCCGAGACGAGGTGCCCGAGCAGCAGCACCGGCGTCAGCAGCAGCGAGACGTACAGGTCGTGCACCGACATCTGGCCACCCACGGCCAGGCCGACCAGGCTGACCAGGCCGCCGAGACAGAAGTACGCGGCCATGCTGGCCCGGATCACGGGGCCGCTCTCGTGCTGGTAGACGATCGCGACCGGCGGACCGCCGATCGACGTCGCGGTTCCGGTCACCCCGCCGATGAAGCCGGCCGTGCCGAGACTCGTGGGGGTCACCGGCACCCGCACCGCGCGCCAGGTGAGCAGCACGGCGACCAGCACCATCAGCGCCGTGGTCACGCCCAGCCACCGGTCGGAGAACCACGCCACGATGAACACCCCGAGCACCGTCCCGGGCACCCGCCCACCCACCGCCCAGCGCAGTCCCCGCCAGTCGGCGTCACGGTACTCGCGGGCCAACGTCGCGAACGGGTAGAGCACGGCCCACACCAGCGGCACCGCGGGCATCAGGGCGGGGGCAAGAATCGCGACGACCGGCGCCGCGACCAGGTTGAGGCCGATCCCGACGATGCCCTGCGTGGTCGCGCCGACGAACAGGCCGAGGCAGATCCCGACCAGCACCCACCCGTCGATCCCGAGGATCACCCGCGCAAGGAGCGCAGCACGTACTGCATGATCCCGCCGTGCCGGTAGTACGCCGCCTCACCCGGGGTGTCGATCCGCAGGACGGCCTCGAACTCCTTGTCGTCGGCCGTCACCGTCACCGTGCGCGGGGTCGAGCCGTCGTTCATCTCAGTGATGCCACGCACGGCGAAGGTCTCCTCGCCGGTGAGACCGAGCGACTCGGCGTTCTCGCCCTCGGGGTACTGCAGCGGCAGCACACCCATCCCGATCAGGTTCGAGCGGTGGATGCGCTCGTACGACTCGGCAATGACGAAGCGCACGCCGAGCAACGCGGTCCCCTTGGCCGCCCAGTCGCGTGACGACCCGGACCCGTACTCCTTGCCCGCGAGGACGACGAGCGGAGTGCCCGCTTCGGCGTAGGCCACCGATGCGTCGTAGATGGTCGTCGTCGGGCCGTCGTCCTTGGTGAAGTCGCGGGTCAGGCCGCCTTCGGTGCCCGGCGCGAGCTGGTTGCGCAGCCGGATGTTGGCGAACGTCCCGCGGATCATCACCTCGTGGTTGCCTCGCCGGGACCCGTAGGAGTTGAAGTCCTTGTGCGCCACGCCGTGCTCGGAGAGGTACTCCCCTGCCGGTGAGTCCTTCTTGATCGCGCCCGCGGGCGAGATGTGGTCGGTGGTCACCGAGTCGCCGAGCACCGCCAGCACCCGGGCACCGTCGATGTCCTCGACCGGCTCGGGCTCGGCCTGCATGCCCTCGAAGTACGGCGGCTTGCGCACGTACGTCGACTCCTCGTCCCACTCGAAGGTGTCGCCCTCGGGAGTGGTCAACGACCGCCAGGTGTCGTCGCCCTTGAACACGTCGTCGTAGCCGGACACGTACTGCTCGGCGGCGATCGACTGCCCGATGACCTCCTGCACCTCCTGCGGGCTGGGCCACACGTCTTCGAGGAACACGTCGTTGCCGTCGGAGTCCTGGCCGAGCGCCTCGGTCGTGAGGTCGACGTCCATCGACCCCGCCAACGCGTACGCCACCACCAGCGGCGGCGACGCGAGGTAGTTCATCTTGACGTCGGGGTTGATCCGACCCTCGAAGTTGCGGTTGCCGCTGAGCACGGCGGCGACCGAGAGGTCCTGGTCGTTGACCGCCTGGCTCACCTCAGGGATCAGCGGGCCGGAGTTGCCGATGCACGTGGTGCAGCCGTAGCCCACCAGGTTGAAGCCGAGCTTCTCCAGATAGGGCGTCAGGCCGGCGCGTTCGTAGTAGCCCATGACGACCTTGGACCCCGGCGCCAGCGACGTCTTGACCCAGGGCTTGCGGTCCAGGCCGCGCTCGACCGCCTTCTTCGCGAGCAGGGCCGCGCCGATCATCACCGTCGGGTTGGACGTGTTGGTGCACGAGGTGATCGCGGCGATCACCACGGCGCCGTGGTCGAGCTCGAAGGTGGTGCCGTCCTCGAGCTCGACCGGGGTCGGCGAGCTCGGCCGACCGCCGTCGGTCGGCCGCGCCGATGCGGGATCGCGTGGCTGCGCAGAGCCGTTGCCCGAGCTCGACGGCGAGTCCGAGGCGGGGAAGGACTCGGCGACCGCCGCGTCGTAGCCCTCCTCCTCGTCGCCGCTCACGTAGTCGGACAGCGCGCCGCGGAAGGCCTGCTTGGCGTCGGTGAGGACCACCCGGTCCTGCGGGCGCTTCGGGCCGGCGATCGAGGGCACCACCGTCGACAGGTCGAGCTCGAGGTACTCCGAGTAGCGGGCCTCGCGGTCCGGGTCGTGCCAGAGCCCCTGCTCGCGCGCGTACGCCTCGACGAGGGCGATCTGCTCCTCAGTGCGCCCGGTGAGGCGCAGGTACGTCGTCGTCTCCTCGTCGATCGGGAAGATGGCGATCGTTGAGCCGTACTCCGGGCTCATGTTGCCGATGGTGGCCCGGTTGGCCAGCGGCACCGCCGCCACGCCGGGACCGTAGAACTCGACGAACTTGCCCACCGCACCGTGCTCGCGCAGCATCTGCGTGATCGTCAGCACCAGGTCGGTCGCGGTGGTGCCGCTCGGCATCTCGCCCGAGAGCTTGAAGCCCACCACGCGTGGGATGAGCATGGACACCGGCTGACCGAGCATCGCCGCCTCGGCCTCGATGCCGCCCACGCCCCAGCCCACGACGCCGAGCCCGTTGACCATCGTGGTGTGGCTGTCGGTGCCGACCAGGGTGTCGGGGTAGGCCGCCAGGACGGTGCCGCCGTCGCCGTCGTCGACCTCGCGGGTGAAGACGGTGCGGGCCAGGTGCTCGATGTTGACCTGGTGCACGATCCCGGTACCGGGGGGCACGACCAGGAAGTCGTCGAACGCGCCCTGGCCCCAGCGCAGGAACTGGTAGCGCTCGCGGTTGCGCTGGTACTCGATCTCGACGTTGCGCGCGAAGGCGTCCTCGCGGCCGAAGACGTCGGCGACGACGGAGTGGTCGATCACCAGCTCGGCGGGGGCGAGCGGGTTGATCCGGGAGGGGTCGCCGCCCAGGTCGGCCATGGCCTCGCGCATGGTCGCGAGGTCGACGATGCAGGGCACCCCGGTGAAGTCCTGCATGATCACGCGGGCCGGCGTGAACTGGATCTCCTGGCTGGGGTCCGCGTCGGCGTCCCACTGGGCCAGGGCCCGGATGTGGTCGGCGGTGATGTTCTCGCCGTCCTCGGTGCGCAGCAGGTTCTCCAGCAGCACCTTGAGGCTGAACGGCAACGAGCCGACGTCGCCGTCGCTCACCGCGGACAGTCGATGGACCTCGTAGTCGGTGTCCCCGACCTCCAGCGTCCCCTTGGCACCGAAGCTGTCGACGCTGCTCATCTCGTCTCCCTGACGTCCGGTCTGCCTACCGATGCCCCATCCTGCCCACGCCGCCCCTCGGGCGCACGGTCAGGGGACCCTCACCGGCCCAGCAGATCTCTTGACGTCAAGATACACGATATCGAGATATCAGTGGGCGACCCCGTCCAGGTGCTGCAGCGCCTGCCGGTACGACGCCAGCGCGCCCTCCTCGACGTACGGCAGGCCCACCCGCCGGCAGTAGTCCCGGACGACCGGCTGCGCCTCGCGCAGCGCCGGCCGCGGCAGGCTCGGGAACAGGTGGTGCTCGATCTGGTAGTTGAGCCCACCCAGCAGCCAGTCGGTGACCGGGCCGCCCCGCACGTTGCGGGACGTGAGGACCTGGCGCTGCAGGTGCGTCCACCGCTGGCCGGGTTGCGCCATCGGCATGCCCTTGTGGTTGGGCGCGAACGCGCTGCCGAGGTGCAGACCGAACAACGCGTGGTGCACGACCGCGAAGACCAGCGCCTGCACCGGCGTCATCACCGCGAGCAGCAGGGCGACGTACGCCACGTGGTGAACGGTGATCAGGACGGCCTCCAGCCGCGCGTGCGGCCGCCCGGGGCGGCGCAGGTCGAGCACGCTCGCGACCTTGAGGTTGACCGCCTCGAGCAGCAGCAGCGGGAAGAACGCGAACGCCTGGTGCCGCACGAACCAGCGGGCCAGGCCCGACTTCTCGTCCGCCTGCTCCGCGGTCCACGCCAGCACGCCGGTGCCGACGTCCGGGTCGCGCTCGGCGTCATTGGGGTGCGCGTGGTGCTTGTTGTGCTTGGTGGTCCACCACCCGTAGCTCATGCCGACCAGCAGGTCGCCGACGACCAGTCCGAGCAGCCGGTTGACCCGGTGCGAGCTGGCGATCTGCTTGTGCCCCGCGTCATGACCGAGGAACCCGAACCGGGTCGTGACCATCGCCGCCGGAAGCGCGAGGAGCAGCTGCCACCAGGACGGCCCGACCAGGACCATGGCGGCGACGGTGGCCAGCGCGAGGGCGACGTCCGCCGCGATCAAGCGGACGTAGCCGAGCCTGCGGCGCTCCAGCAGGCCGCGGGCGTTGATCTCGGCGATCAGCGGTCCGAACGCAGCGGCATCCGGGGCGGCATCCGGGCGGCATCCGGTGCGGCGTCTGGTGCGGTGCTGTCGGTGGTGGTAGCCGTCATGCGTCGAGCCTTGCCGCCCGGCGGTCCGTCCGACAGGGAGCCAACCCCCCATTTCCGGGTGGTGCAGGACCCACCATCGGCGCGGCTCCGAGCCCCGGTTGACTTCGTTCATGAGTCGTACGAAACTCCTGGGATGACGCTGACGACGCCCCTGCCCACGCCCACGCCGGCCGACAAGTTCTCGTTCGGTCTGTGGTGTGTCGGCTACCCCGGCCGCGACCCGTTCGGCGAGCCCACCCGACCCCCGCTCGACCCGGTGCGCGCGCTGCACGAGCTGGCCGCCCTCGGTGCGTACGGCATCAACTTCCACGACGAGGACGTGATCCCGTTCGGCAGCAGCGATGCCGAGCGCGAGCAGATCCTCGACGGCTTCCGGAAGGGCCTGGCCGACACCGGGCTGGCCGTGACCACCGCGACCACGAACCTCTTTACGCACCCGGTCTTCAAGGACGGGGCGTTCACGTCCAACAACCGCGACGTACGCCGCTACGCGCTGCAGAAGGTCATGCGCAACGTCGACCTCGCGGCCGAGCTCGGCGCCCAGGTCTACGTGTGCTGGGGCGGCCGCGAGGGCATGGAGTTCGGGGCTTCCAAGGACGTGCCGGCGGCGCTGGACCGGATGCGCGAGGCCTTCGGCCTGCTCGCCCAGTACGTGACCGACAAGGGTTACGACATGCGGTTCGCGATCGAGCCGAAGCCCAACGAGCCACGCGGCGACATCCTGCTGCCGACCCTGGGCCACGCGCTGGCGTTCATCGAGACCCTCGAGCGCTCGGAGCTGTTCGGCGTCAACCCCGAGGTCGGGCACGAGGAGATGGCGGGGGTCAACGCCGCGCACGGTTACGCGCAGGCGATGTGGCAGGGCAAGCTCTTCCACATCGACCTGAACGGCCAGCACGGACCGCGCTACGACCAGGACCTGCGCTTCGGTGCCGGCAACGTCCGCGGCGCGTTCTGGGTCGTGGACACCCTCGTCACCGGCGGCTACGACGGCCCGGTGCACTTCGACTTCAAGCCCGCCCGCACCGAGGCCGACGACGGCGTGTGGGCGTCGGCGAAGGCGTGCATGACCAACTACCTGGTGCTGCGCGACAAGGTCGCCGCGTTCCGTGCCGACCCCGAGGTCCAGGCGGCACTCGAGGCGGCGGGACTGCCCGAGCTCGCGCTCCCCACGCTCGCCGAGGGCGAGGGCTGGGCCGAGATCCAGGCGGCGCCCGTCCCGGACGTCGACGCGCTGGGTGCCCGCAGCGTGGCGCTCGAGCACCTCGACCAGCTGGCCCTCGAGCACCTGTACGGCCTGCGCGGCTGAGCCGGTGCCCCGGCCGCTGGGCGCACCCGCGGCGGCGGACCAGTTGCGGCGGCACAACACCGCCCTGGTGCTCCGCACGCTGCGTGACGCCGGCCCGGCCAGCCGGGCCGAGATCGCGGTGCGTAGCGGGCTGGCGAAGGCCACCGTGGGCACGATCGTCGGGGCGCTGCTCGGGGCCGGCGTGCTGCGCGACCACGTGCCCCCGACCGCCACCGCCGCGCCGGACGGCGCAGCTCCCGCCCCGCTCCCGGCCCGGCAGGGACGGCCCGGTCGCCCGGTGACCTTGGACGGCGGGCGGCTGGCGGGGTTGGGGGTCGAGGTCAACGTCGACTACCTCGCCGCTGTCGCGCTCGACCTGTCCGGGGAGACCCGGCTGGTCGAGGAGCACCCGGTCGACGCACCCGACGTGTCCGACGTCGTGCGCTTCGTCGGCGGGTGCCGCGACCGGCTGCTCGGTGCCGGCCTCGAGGTGCTCGGGGTGACGGTCGCGGTGCCGGGCCTCGTCGACCGCGAACGCGGCCGGGTGACCTCCGCGCCCAACCTCGGTTGGTCCGGGCTCGACCTCGCCGGCGCCGTGGCGACTGCGATCGGCCCCGGCTGCCCGATCGGTGTCGACAACGACGCCAACTGCGCCGCGCTCGCCGAGGCCGACCGCGGCGCGGGGGTGGGCACGGGGGATCTCGTCTATCTCACCGGCACGGTCGGCCTCGGCGCCGGGATGGTCGTCGCCGACCGCATCGTCCGCGGTGCGCGCGGCTACGCCGGCGAGGTGGGCCACCTGGCCGTCGGCGGGTCGACCGCGGTCTGCGCCTGCGGACGGACCGGGTGCTGGGAGGCCCAGATCGGCCTGCGCGCGATGCTCGCGGCCGTCGGTCGCCCGGAGCTCGAGGCGGCGGGTGACCCGGTGGAGGTGGCCACACAGGTGGCGGCGCTCGCGGACAGCGACCCGACGGTCCGGGCCGGGTTGCAGGAGATCGCCGAGCGGCTCGCCCGCGGCGTCGCGATGCTGGTCACCGTCCTCGACCCCCGGCTCGTCGTGCTCGGCGGCGCCTTCGTCCCGCTCGGGCCCTGGCTGCTGCCGGCGGTCGAGGAGGCGCTGCGCACGACGGTCTTCGCGCCCCGCTCCGGTGGCTGCACGGTAGAACTCAGCCGGCTGGGGCTGCACGCCGCGTCGACCGGCGCGGCAGCCGCGGTGCTGAGCGAGGTGTTCGCCGGGACGGTCGCGCTGCCCTAGCCGCGGCCAGCACGCTGGCCGGGTCGTCCAGCAGCGCCTCGAAGGCCTGCTCGGCGGCACCGAGCAGGACCGAGTCCCGGCCGAGCGCCGGCAGCGCGATCTCGGCCTGTCCGTCGGGGGCTCTCAGCGCGGATGCGTGCAGGGCTTCGTCGCAGGCGCCCCGCACGACCGGGTAGAGGTCGGCGAACAGGCCGCCGAGGATGACCCGGCGCGGGTTGAAGATGTTGACGACGCCTGCCAGACCCGTGCCGAGCCGGCGTCCCACCCGCAGCAGCGCCTCCGGTGGCTTGTCCACCGCCCGCAGCCGGGCGGGCAGCTCGTCGATCGGCACTCCCCTGCCCAGCGCCGCGGCGACAGCGGTCGCCCCCACCTCGGTCTCCCAGCACCCCCGGTTGCCGCACCGGCAGGCCCGGCCGCCGGGCGTCACTGTCAGGTGACCGATCTCGCCCGCGTAGCCGCCCGCGCCGCGCAGCGGCATGCCCCCGGTGATCACGCCGCCACCGACGCCGACGTCGCCGATGAGGTACACGAGGTCGTCGATCTCCAGGCTGCTGCCTCGGGTGTGCTCCGCCAGCGCGCCCAGGTCGGCGTCGTTCCCGACCCGCGGGGCGAGGTCGGTGCGCAGAGCGGTCGCGAGCAGGCCCGCGAACGGTGTCTCCGACCAGCCGAGGTTGGGCGCGGCGCGGACCAGGCCGTCCCGCTCGCTGACAGTCCCCGGCACGGCCGCTCCGATGCCGACCAGCGCGGCCGCGGGATGCACGTCCGCGCGGGCGCGGCGGGCCAACCGGACGACCGCACGGGTCACGTCCCGCGGGCTGTGCGAGTCCGGCGTGCTGTCGCACGCCCGACCGAGCACGGTGCCGCCGAGACCCACCGCCGCCACCTGGATCTCGTCGACCAGCACGGCCGCGGCGAGGACGTACACCTGCTCGGGTGCGGGGTGCACGTCCAGGGACGGCCGACCGGCCGCAGCGCGCGCGCCGCTCGGCGCCGACTGCCGGACCGCACCCAGCGACTCCAGCTCACCGACGAGGGCCGCGATCGTGCTGCGGTTGAGCTGCATCCGGCCGGTCAGCTCGGCCCGGGACAGCTGGCCGTCGCGGTGCACGTGGTCCAGCAGGGTCCCCAGGTTGTGCCGCCTGATCGCCTCCTGGTTGGTACCCGCCCCACGATCCCGGGTGGGGGTGACCACGGCTCAGTGCCCGGTGGCCGAGCGACGGCGTCGCGAGATGGCGTCGACGCTGGCGGCCAGCAGCAGCACGCCACCGGTGACGAGGAAGTTCACGAACGCGGGCAGGCTCAACAGCCCCAGGCCGTTGGCGATCGTGGCGATCACCAGGCCGCCGATGATCGCGTCGCGGATGTTGCCCTTGCCGCCGAAGAGGCTGGTGCCGCCGATCACGGCCGCACCGACCGCGTACAGCAGCGTGTTACCGCCACCGGCTCCCGGGGTGACCCCGTTGAGCCGCGAGGCCGCGATGATGCCGCTGAGGGCCGCCATCGACGAGCAGATGATGAACACCGAGACGCGGATCCGGGTGACGTTGATGCCTGCCCGCCGGGCGGCCTCGCGGTTGCCACCGACGGCGTACACGTGCCGCCCGTAGGCGGTGCTGCCGAACACGAAGGTCCAGATCAGGAACAGCACGCCGGCCAGCGGCACCACCCACGGAAACCCGGCGTTCTCCGGCGGCTCGATGGCCGCCACCCGGGCGATCGCGCGGTTCTGGCTCAGCAGGTACGTCGTCACCAGCAGCACGATCGACAGCCCGGCGATCTTGGCGAGGACCAGCTCCATCGGTGGCCGCTGCAGCTGCGCGGCGGCGAGCTTGCGGTAGCGCAGCAGGCTGACCGTGGCGTAGAGCACCAGGATCACGATCACGACGATCCAGCCGGCGACCACCGGCATGTTCTTGTTGGCGATGTCGTAGATCGGCGCCTGCCGGACGGGGACCGCCCCGCCCTCGCCGACGATGGACAGCGTCACACCCTGCAAACCGAGGAAGAACGCGAGCGACACCACGAACGACGGCACGCCCAGAAGCGCCACCAACAGGCCGATGGTGAGCCCGATCGCCGCCCCGACGGCGAGCGCGGACAGCACCGCCAACGCCCAGCCGAAGCCGTGGTCGTACATCAGCACCGCCATCACGGCGGCGGACGCGCCACCGGCGGTGCCGGCGGACAGGTCGATCTCGCCCAGCAGCAGCACCGGAACCAGACCCATCGCGAGCACGCAGATGGCGCCCGCCTGGACGATCAGGTTGGCCAGGTTGCCGGTGGACGGGAACGACTCCGGCCGCACGACCGAGAAGACGATGAACAGTGCCACCAGGCCGAGCACGGCGGGCAGCGAACCCATGTCGCCACCGCGCACGCGTTCGATGTACGCGCGCACCGCACCGGAGACAGTGGTCACCTGGGCGTCGCCGGCGAAGCCGGACTCGGCCACCGACTCCCCGGTGGTCGCCTGATCAGGTTGCGACGTCATGACATCCCCCGTCTCAGGCCGACTGGTCGGCGGTCGAAGGGGCGATGCCGAGCGTGCCGGACCGACCGGCGGTGATCAGCTCGACGACCTGGCTGTGGTTGACGTCGGCCGCCGGGACGTCGGCGGCCACCCGGCCGAGGTACAGCGCCGTGATCCGGTCGGCCACCTCGAGCACGTCGACCATGTTGTGCGAGATCAGCAGCACCCCGAGACCCTGGTCGGCCAGCCGGCGGACCAGGTCGAGCACCTGCCGGGTCTGGGCGACGCCGAGGGCGGCCGTCGGCTCGTCCAGCAGGACGACCTTGGAGTTCCACAGCACGGCCTTGGCGATCGCCACCGTCTGCCGCTGACCACCGGACAGGCTGGCGACGCTCTGCCGCACCGACGACACCGTCCGCACCGACAGCGAGGCCAGCGTGCGGCGCGCCTTCTCCTCCATCGCGGCCTCGTCGAGCACGATGCCGCGGCGTTCCTCCCGGCCGAGGAACATGTTCTGCACGATGTCGAGGTTGTCGCAGAGCGCGAGGTCCTGGTAGACGATCTCGATGCCCAGCGCGGCCGCGTCCCGCGGACCGTGGATCGTCTGCGGGCTGCCGTCGTAGAAGTACTCGCCGCTGTCGATGGAGTAGATGCCCGCGATGGTCTTGACCAGCGTCGACTTGCCGGCACCGTTGTCGCCGACGAGTGCGGTGACCTGACCGGGGTAGATCTTCAGGTCCACGTCGTGCAGCACGTGCACGGCACCGAAGCTCTTGTTGATGCCGCGCAGCTCCAGCAGCGGATCGGTCACGACGGCCTCCTGCGGCGGTCTTTCGGGGGACTGCGGGTGAAGGGCGGCGGCCCGGGGCCGGCGTCTCGTCGACGCCGACCCCGGCCCGGTTCACGACCGGTCTATCACCGGATCAGGAGATGCCGGCCTTCTCGCAGTCGTCGGCGAAGTCGCCGGCGCACAGCTCCTCGGCCGAGACACCACCGTCGTCGACGACGTCGCCGACGTTGTCCGCGGTGATCGCGACCGGGTCGAGCAGCACCGACGGGACGTCACGCTCGCCGTCGTTGACGGTGCCGGTGGTCTCGCCCTCCTCGCCGTTGAGCAGCGCGATGGCCAGGTCGGCCAGGGCGTTGGCCTCCTGCGTGGCGGACTTGTAGACCGACATGCACTGGGTGCCCTCGAGGATGTTCTGCAGGCCCTGGACGGTCGCGTCCTGGCCGGTCACCGGGACCTCGCCCGCGGTGCCGTTCTTGCGCAGGATCGAGATCGCTGCGTTGCCGAGCCCGTCGTTCGCGGCGAGCACGCCGTCGATCTCACCGTTGGCCTGGGTGTACATCTGCTCGAAGATGGTCGCCGCCTCGGCGTTGTCCCAGTCGGGCACCGCCTGCTCGTCGACCACGGTGTACTGCTCCATCGGGTCGAGCACGCTGTGCGCACCCTCGGCGAACAAGGTGGCGTTGTTGTCGGTCGGCGACCCGTTGAGGTACGCGATGTTCGCCGGCTTGTCGCCCAGGCAGTCGGCCAGGCCCTGACCCTGCAGCTCGCCGACCTTCACGTTGTCGTACGACACGTAGTACTCGGCGCTGCCGCCGAGCGTCAGCCGGTCGTAGTCGATGGTGGCCACGCCCGCGGCGGTGGCCTTGTCCTGGATCGCCTTGCCGGACTCGGAGTCCAGGTTGACGATCGCGAGGACGCTCACGTCCTCGGTGATCATCTGGTCGGCGATGGTCTGCATCTGCTCGGCGTCGCCCTGCGCGTTCTGGATGTCGTACTCGACACCCGCCTCGTCGAAGGCCGCCTCGAGCGCCGGCCGGTCGGCGGACTCCCAGCGGACCGATGACTCGGTGTCGGGGAGGATGACGCCGATCTTGCCCTCGGACGAGCTCTCTCCGCCGCTGCCCTCGGTACCGCCTCCGTCGTCCTCACTGCCGCAGGCGGCGAGCATGCCGGCCACGCAGACCAGGGCCGCCACTGACATGTAGCGCATCCGCTTCACGCAGATCGCCTCCTCAACGCTGATCGGCGGGTTGCAGGGGGCAGGGAGCACCTGCCGGTCATCTGCCGTACACGCCACGGTAATTGTTGTCGGCGACAACCTATTCAGCCGGACGCCCCCTCGTCCAGCACAATCGGGTAACGCCCGAAAGGTCCGGCTCCGTCACCGCAGCGCGGTCATGTACCGGCTCGCGGCGACCAGCTCACGACGCCGCTGCTCCCAGGTGATGCCGACCGCCAGCAGCGCGGCACCGGCCACGGCCAGCAGCGACCAGCGCGGCACCGCCATCGCCACCGGCGCGAGCTCACGCACCGCCAGGGTGGCCACGGCCACCGCGCCGACCGCCAGCGGAGCGCCCCAGTGCAGCGCTACGCCGACGAGGACCAGCCCGACCCCGGCGACGCCCACCAGCAGGCCGCGCAGGGTGACCGGGTCGTCCAGTGCGAGCAGCAGGCTGGGTCCGACCGCGAGCCCGAGCCCCGGGAGCAGCGCGACCGCGGTGACCGCGTCAGCGTCGCGGCGCAGCCACCAGCAGCCCGCAGCCACGAGCACCAGAGCCGACGGCAGGGTGTAGGCCTCGACGACCTCGACGTCGGTGTCGGCAAGGCGTACCCACGACGCCGATGCCAGCAGGACGGCACCGGGCACGCTCAGCAGCCGGCGGTCAGGGGCTAGCAGCGCGGCCAGCACGACTGCCGTCCCGGTGAGCGTCAACGCGACCGCCACCCAGCCGAGCGACCCCTCAGCCACCGGCATCGCGAGCGCCACCACGGCCACGACCGCGGCGCCCGCCTCCGCCCCGACGCGGACCCGGGCGGCGTCGCTGCGCACGCGCGGGTGCTGGGCGGCCAGCAGCACGACGGCGGACATGCCGGTCAGCACCAGTGCCCGTGGTTCCAGGTCGAGGCTGCCGAGCGACAACCAGCCGAACAGCGCCAGCGCGCCGGCCAGCACCGCCGTGAGCGCGGCTGACTCGCGGACGCTCTCGCCGCGCGTCGACAGGCACGCCCCCACAGCGACGACCACGACCGCCGTCGCGACCACGCTGGTCAGTGCGGTGGAGCCCAGGGCCGGAACCGCGGCGACGACGAGCAGACCGAGCCCGACTCCGACGGCGCCGCTGGTCAGACGCAGCAGCCCAGCCGCCAGCAGCACGAAGGCGAAGGCCGTCGGCACCACCACGGCGGCCCACAACGGCGCGGGGTAGAGCAGCGGGAGCGTCGCGCCGCTCGCCGCCGCCACCAGCGCGAGCGGACCCCACGGCGACACCGGCCGCGGGGCGGCCAGCACCAGCACGACCAGAGTCACGGCCAGCGCCAGGATCGGCAGCACCCACGGCTCGGGGAGCCCGAGGTCGTCACCCGGCAGATCCAGCCGGGTCCCGATCCGCGCGGCCCACACCGGTTGGGCGGCATCCTCGGCCACGGTCGCCGCCGCCACGACCTGAGCCACCACCACCAGGGTCGCCAGGGTCGCGCCCACGGCGGCGGTGGCCGATGCCCCGTCGAGCCAGACCCGCACGTTAAGGGGCGCATCGTCGCGTGCCAGGGCCGACAGGACGAGCCCGAGAGCCCCGAGACCCAGGGCGAGGGTCGCCACGGTGATCCCGCCGTCGGTGAACGGCAACCAGCAGAGCGCCGCCACCCCACCGACGGCCAGCGTGGCGAACAGCGCCTGGGCGGGGCCCGGCAGCCGGACCACCCGCGGCGGCGCCAGCACCACGACCGCCAGCAGCAGGGATGCCGCGAGCAGCTGGCCGCCCTCTCCGTCGAGCCAGAGCCGGTCGAAGGCGGGCTCGACGACGGCATCGAAGGCTCCGGCCGCGGCAAGCAGCAGCCAGCCGGCACCGGCCAGGCCGGCGGTGCACCCGGCCAGGATGAGCAGCCCGAGCCGGCGCGCACCGAGCGCCAGGCCGGCGGCGATCACCGCGACGACGGCGCCGTACCAGCCGGCCGCGGCCTCCCACTCGGCCGCCCACGCGCCGACGACGAGCACCAGCCAGCCCGCAGCGACCAGCTGGCCACCCACCAGCCGACGGCTCTCGGTCGACGCCACCCAGCGGGAGACCGCGGTGAAGGCGACGTAGCCGATCGCGCCGGTGAGCATGAGGTAGTCGGCGAGGGCCATGCCGTCGAGGCCGAGCAGTCCCGCCGTGCGCGCCCCGGCCGCGTCGACAGCGCACATGCCGGCGGTGATCAGCCACAGCGACTCCGCCGAGCCGATCAGACCGCGCCGCGTCACGACGACGGCACCCACGGCAAACGCTGCGGTGACCCCGAGCAGCATCAGCGTCCGCGCACCGACCGACAGGTCGCCCCAGGTGACTGCGACGAACACGGTCGCCGCCACCAGCACGCACAACGCCCCGAGACCGAGCAGCACGGCCGGGACCGAGAGCGCCGGCGCCCGGGGAGCGGGCAGCTGCATCGGGGGCAGCGGGGGCAGCGTCGTCGAAAGCCCAGGTACGGGGCCGTCGACGGGGCCTGGTGCCCGTTCGGGTCCGCGCAGCTCGGCGACCAGCGCGTCCGCCTCGCGGAGCAGCGCTCCCAGCCGAGCCGCCTGCGTCCCCTGCAGCCGCAGCCCGCACGCCGAGCAGCGCGATGCGTCCGCGGTCAGCGGCGTCGCGCACCCCGGGCACCGGCCCGGGTCGAAGTAGGACGCCACTTCATGCATTGTGCCCGTCAGGTGGCCCGCAACAGCGCGACGCACTCGACGTGGTGGGTCATCGGGAACAGCGCATAGGCGCGCAGCGTGTCCAGCCGGTACCCCTCGGCGGCGAACGTCGCGAGGTCGCGGGCCAGCGCGGCGGGGTCGCAGGCGACGTAGACGACCCGCTGCGGACCGAGTGCGGCGATCGCCCGGACGACGGCCGCGCGGGCTCCCGTCCGCGGCGGGTCCAGGACCACCAGGTCCGCCCGCTCACCGCAGCGACCAGCCGCCAGCGCGCCGTCGACGCGCCCGCCCACGATCTCGACCCACGGCTGGTCGTGCAGGTTGCGCCGCGCGTCGCGCAGCGCGCCGCCGTCGGACTCGACCAGCACCACCGACCCGTCGGGTCCGACCGCCGGGCCGAGGAAGGCCGCGAACAGCCCGACACCCGCGTACAGGTCGAGCGCGCGCTCGCCCGGCCGTGGGCGCCCGAGCCCGAGCACGGCGTCGACGAGGGTGGTCGCGGCAGCGGGGTGCACCTGCCAGAAACCCGAGCCGGACACCCGCAGGTCGCGGTCGTGGACGCGCTCGACCAGGTGCGCCGGACCCTCCACCCGCCGACCGTCGGCGAGGACGACACGGGGCACCCCCTCGGCGCCGACCGCGGCAGCCACGTCCAACCGGGTGGCACCTGCCGGCACCGGCGGGGGCTCGGCCACCGCGGGGTGCGCGATCCGGCAGCGGTCGACCGGCTCGACGGCGTGCGACCGGTGCCTGCGCAGGCCCACGCTGCCCGCCTGGACGGTCCACCCCATCCGGGTGCGCCAGCCCAGGTCGTCGGGCTCCACCGGCTGCACCGTGACCGGCAGGTCGAGCCCCGCGAGCCGCTGCAGCTGCTCCTGCACCACGGCGGCGAGCAGCTCGCGCTGGCGCCACGGGGCGACGTGCTGGAAGTCGCAGCCACCGCAGCGGCCGGCTCCGGCGTACGGGCAGGGCGGCTGCACCCGCCCGCTGTCCGCCGTGAGGACCTCGATCGCGTCGGCGCGCAGGAAGCGGCTGGCAGTGTCGCCCTCGGTGACCCGCACCCGCACCCGCTCACCGGGCAGCGCGTGCCGGACGAACACGACCCGG
Organism: uncultured Actinomycetota bacterium; assembly: GCA_963785115.1. GTDB lineage: Bacteria > Actinomycetota > Actinomycetes > Propionibacteriales > Nocardioidaceae > JACCWP01. The sequence continues at coordinate 345,989 of CAWATY010000009.1, read as the reverse complement.
CCGTCCCAGCGGGCGACGAAGTGCCCGCCGTGCGCCACCGGACCCACCTCCAGTGCCGTCTCCTCCCCCACCAGCGAGACCGCGTCCTCGGAGGTCACTTCGAGTCCTTGTCGCGACGGCCCTTCCGCGGGGACGGGCTGGCGGCCCGTCCCGGCTTGATCCCGGACCGGATGATCGAGCTGCCCCCGTCTGGTGCGGAGCCGGGCGCTGGGTCTGCCGCGGGGTCTGCCGCTGGGTCTGCCGCGGGGTCTGCCGCGGGGTCTGATGCGGAGTCGCCGGCCGTCGACGTGTCGGCGGGCTCCTTGGCGGACCCTGGGTCCGGCCCGGCCGGGCGGCCGGCCGTCGGCCCGGGTCCCGGCGGCGGCTGGTCGCGCACGTACCCCCGACGCAGGTCGCCCGCGACGTGCTGCACCCGCTCGGCCCGCCGCTCGGCGACGACCGACGAGCGCAGCTGGTACGGGACGCTGGTGACCATCACGCCGGGCGTGAACAGCAATCGGCCCTTGAGCCGCAACGCCGTCTGGTTGTGCAGCAGCTGCTCCCACCAGCGCCCGACGACGTACTCGGGGATGAAGACGGTGACGATGTCGCGCGGGCTCTCGCGGCGGATGCTGCGCACGTAGCTGACCGTCGGGCGGATGATCTCGCGGTACGGCGACGACAGGACCTTCAGCGGCACCGGGATCTCCCGCTCGTCCCAGTCGGCGATCAGCCGGCGCGTCGCGTCCGGATCGACGTCGACCGAGATGGCCTCGATGACGTTGGGGCGGGACGCGCGGGCGTAGGCGAGGGCGCGCATGGCGGGCTTGTGCAGCTTGGAGACCAGCACGATCGCGTGCACCCGCGACGGCAGGCCCTGGTCGGACTCGTCCACCTCGAGCTCGAGCGAGAGCCGGTCGTAGTGCCCACGGATCGACCGCATCATGAAGAAGATCACGCCCATGGCCAGGATCGCGATCCACGCACCGGCGAGGAACTTCGTGACCAGGACGACCACCAGCACCGTGCCGGTGATGGTGAAGCCGAACGCGTTGATCGCCCGGCTGCGCATCATCCGGATCCGCGCGCGAGGGTCGTTCTCCTTGCGCAGCAGGCGGTTCCAGTGCCGGATCATGCCGCCCTGGCTGGCCGTGAACGAGACGAAGACGCCCACGATGTAGAGCTGGATCAGCCGGGTCACCTGCGCGTCGAACGCGACGATCAGCAGGATCGCAAAACCGGCCAGCACGATGATCCCGTTGCTGAAGGCCAGCCGGTCACCGCGCAGCTGCAGCTGCCGCGGCAGGAAGCCGTCGCGAGCGAGGATCGAGGTGAGAACCGGGAAGCCGTTGTAGGCCGTGTTGGCCGCGAGCACGAGGATCACCCCGGTCGTGGCGGTGACGAAGAAGAACCCGATGGCGAAGTCGTTGAAGATGCCGCCGGCCAGCTGCCCGATGACCGGGTCCTGGTGGAAGCCCTCCCCCACCAGGGTCCCGTCGGGCCGCTGCAGGTCGCTCGCCGGGTCCTCGGCGATCCGTACGTCCATCAGGTTGGCGAGGGTGATGATCGCCATGCTCATCGTGATCGCGACGCCACCGAGCAGCAGCAGCGTCGCCGCGGCGTTGCGGCCCTTGGGCTTGCGGAAGGCGGGCACGCCGTTGCTGATCGCCTCGACACCGGTCAGAGCGGCGCACCCGGACGAGAAGGCGCGCAGCAGCAGGAAGGCGAAGGCGAACCCGGTGAGCCCGTCGGCGAAGGTCTCCTCCGGCTCGATGGTCAGCTCGGCGCTCTCCGACAGCGGCAGGTCGCCACCCAGGTACCGCAGGAACCCCCACGCGGCCATGCCCAGGATGGCGATCATGAACAGGTAGGTCGGCACCGCGAAGGCGGTGCCGGACTCGCGCACCCCGCGCAGGTTCATCGCCATCAGGAAGAGGGTGGCGATGACCGCCACGACGGTCTGGTAGCCCTCCAGCGCGGAGATCGCTGTTGCGGCGTACTGAGCAGCCGACGAGATCGACACCGCCACCGTGAGCACGTAGTCGACGAGCAGCGCGCTGCCGACGGCGAGACCGGCGGTGGAGCCGAGGTTGGTGGTCGAGACCTCGTAGTCACCGCCACCGCTGGTGTAGGCCTGCACGTTCTGCCGGTACGAGAGCACGACGGTGCCCATGACGATCGCGACCGCGATCGCGACCTTCCAGGAGTACGCATAGGCGGACAGACCCGCCATCGACAGCACCAGGAAGATCTCGTCCGGCGAGTACGCGACCGACGACAAGGCGTCGCTCGCGAAGACGGGAAGAGCGACCCGCTTCGGGAGCAACGTCTCGGCCAGCTGGGTGCTGCGCAGCTTGCGGCCCAGGATGATCCGCTTGCCGGCATCGGCGAGTCCCACGAGCGGCGATGCTAGCCCGGCCCTGACCCGGGAGCGGTCACGCCTCACGGCCCTGCGCCCGGCGTGTAGCGTCAGCGCTCGTGCACGTCGTGATCATGGGATGCGGGCGCGTCGGCTCGACGCTCGCCCACAGCCTCGAGGCGCGCGACCACAGCGTCGCCGTGATCGACAGCAACCCGGACGCCTTCCGCCGGCTCGGTGCGGCGTTCGCCGGCACGACCGTCACCGGCTTCGGCTTCGATCGCGACGTGCTGGAGGCGGCCGGCATCGACCGTGCCGAGGGTTTCGCCGCAGTGTCCAGCGGTGACAACTCCAACATCATCTCGGCGCGAGTGGCGCGCGAGCAGTTCGGCATCACCAACGTGGTGGCCCGTATCTACGACCCGGGCCGCGCCGAGGTCTACGAGCGGCTGGGCATCCCCACCGTGGCCACCGTCACCTGGGCTGCCGACCGGGTGCTGCGCCGGCTGCTGCCCCAAGACGCGGAGCCGTTGTGGCGCGACCCCTCGGGGACGGTGCGGGTCGACGAGATCCCCGCCCCGGAGGGATGGGTCGGCGCCACCGTGCTCGCACTGCAGGACCGCACCGGCGCCCGGGTGGCGTTCATGACCCGGCTGGGCAGCGGGCTGATCCCCACCCGGGAGACGGTGATCCAGGAGGGCGACCTGCTCAACCTGTTCATGCTGGAGGAGCAGTCCCAGGACGTGCACGAGGCGCTCGGCTCCGGTCCGGAGGAACACTGACATGCGAGTCGCGATCGCGGGTGCCGGTGCCGTGGGGCGCTCGGTGGCAAGCGAGCTGCTGCACAACGGCCACGAGGTGCTGCTGGTCGACAAGGACCCGCGCGCGATCCGCGCGCAGTCCGTCCCCGATGCGGAGTGGCTGCTGGCCGACGCGTGCGAGCTGTCGTCGCTGGAGGAGGCCGGACTGCAGCGCTGCCAGGTGGTGGTGGCCGCCACCGGCGACGACAAGGCCAACCTGGTGATCGCGCTGCTCGCCAAGACCGAGTTCGCCGTCCCCCGCACGGTCGCCCGGGTCAATCACCCGGCCAACGAGTGGCTGTTCAGCGAGTCGTGGGGGGTCGACGTGCTGGTCTCGACACCGCGGCTGCTCTCGGCCCTGGTCGAGGAAGCGGTGTCTGTCGGCGACCTTGTCCGCTTGTTCACCTTCCGCCGCGGCAACGCCAACCTGGTCGAGCTCACGCTGCCCGACGACTCGCCGTTCGTCGGCCGCCTGGTCCGCGACGTGCACTGGCCGGTCGATGTCGCGCTGGTCGCCATCCTGCGCGACGGAGGGATCAACCTGCCCGAGCCCGACCGGTCGCTGGAGGCGGGCGACGAGCTGCTTCTCGTCGCGGCCGAGGAGCAGGAGGACGAGATCGGCCGGCTGCTCGCACCGCACGAGCACCCCACACCGCCCAAGTCCTAGCTCGTCGCCCCGGCCTCGCCCGCGACCGGTCCGGCGGCGGGCCGCTCGAGCGGCGTGCTGTTGCGGCCGAGCAGCCACACCATCGTGGCCAGCATGGCGATCTGCAACGGCCACCCCATGGCGATCTTCGCGGTGCCGAGCCAGCCCACCATGTCCTCGCCGCCGAGCCACAGCGGGTACTGCACGACGACGCGCAGCGCGCAGGGCAGCGCGAGCAGCAGGGTCAGCCGGCTGCACAGCCGCACCAGCTCGGGGCGAGCGCGCCACGCGGTCGCGTCACCGGTGACGCTGCCGATGACGAACCCGATCAGCGGCCAGCGGACCAGCACCGACCCGGTCAGCACGACGGCGTAGACCGCGTTGTAGAGGATGCCGGGCAGGAAGGCGTCCTGCGCCTCGCCGCTGCGCAGGGCGAACAGTGCCGCGATCCCGATGCCCACCAGGCTGTTGAAGACGAACTGCACGGTCTGCCGCTGCAGCAGCCGGACGACGAGCAGCAGCACGGCGAAGCCGGCCCCGAGCCCGAGCGCGAGCTGCAGGTCGCGAGTGGTGATCCAGGTGACGGTGAACCCGGCGGTGGGAACGGCGCCCTCGACCATGCCGCGGCGACCGCCCAGGGCGGTCGCCAACTGGCCGCGGACGAGCTGTTCGACGGTCTCGTACGTCGGCGCCGTCGATGAGCGGGCTGCGGCGGAGCCCTCTGTCACGCCGCCAGCTCGTAGCGCGGGTTGTACATCAGCCGGCGGCCGTCACTGCAGGCCAGCCGGCCCTGCACGGTCAGCTGCCGCCCCGGCCCGACGCCCGCGATCTGCCGACGACCGAGCCAGACCAACGTGACGCTGCCGGTGCCGTCGTAGATCTCGGCCTCGAGCGCCAGCACCCCGCCGCGCGGGCGCAGCGTGACGGTGGTGAGGGACCCGTGCAGCGTGACGACGTCGCGGTCACCGTGGCTCGCGATCGGCGTGCAGCCGGCCTTGCGCGAGTCGCGCTGCAGCTCCTCGGCCTCCATCTTGCCAGGCCCTTCGGTCAGCCCGCCGAGCATGCGGCCGAGCAGCCCGCGCTTCCGCGGACCGGACGAGGTCCCCGGCGTACTGGTGGTCGTCATGACTCCAGACTACGCCGGGTCGTCCCCCGGACGGCCGGTCGGCTGGTGCAGCTGGGCGTCGGGCGGCAGCCGCAACGGGAGCATGTCGCGCGGGGGCATCGCCTGCTGCCCGCGCACCACCACGACGTCGCGGAACGCCCGCTCCAGCACCCCGTCGGAGTCGGGGGCGGAGGCCGCCCGGCCCAGGAACGTGCCACGCAGGAACCACCGCGGCCCCTCCACCCCGACGATCCGGGACAGCTGCCGGACGCTCTTGCCGTCCTGGGTCCGGACCGGAACCTGCAGGACCAGCTCGGGACCGTGCTCACCGTCGCTGGCCGTGGCCGTCCCGCCCTGCTTGGCCGCCTCGGCGACGATCTCGCGCCGCACCTCGTCCCACATCCCGCCCGACTTGGGGGCGGCGAACGGCCGCAGCTCCACCGCGCCGTCGGGCGCGGCCAGCAGCACCGAGCTCACGGTGCCGGTGGTCTGGTCGGCCTGCAGCCGCAGCTCCACGCCCTCCGGCGGCGCGACCTGGAGCGACCCGAGGTCGACCCGGGTGAGGCCGTCGTCGGGAACGTCGGCGACGTCCCACGGCCCACGCCGGGACTCGACGGCCGACTCGGCGCCCTCGTCGGGCTCGTCGCCGTCCGGGCTCCTGCGCTTGCGGCGGCCGAGCATTCACACGTCCTTTCCGGTGCGGGCGGGATGATCGGCGGGATGGCCGGCGGGATGGCCGGCGGGATGGTCGGCGGGATGGTCGGCGGGATGGTCGGCGGGATGGTCGGCGGGATGGTCGGCGGGATGGTCGGCGGGATGGTCGGCGGGATGATCGGCAGGGTGGTCGGCGGGATGGTCGGCGGGGTGATCAGGGCGGTGAACGGCGACGTCAGCGCCGGTGAAGCCCCCGGTCGAACCGTAGCCCCCGGCACCGCGCACCGACTCGGGCAACCGCTCGACCTCGACGAAGGCGGCGGTCTCGACCCGCTGCACGACCAGCTGAGCCACCCGGTCGCCGCGGCTGAGCCGGACGGGGTCGCGCGGGTCGAGGTTGACCAGACAGATCTTCACCTCGCCGCGGTAGCCCGCGTCGATGGTGCCGGGGGCGTTGACGATGGACAGCCCGGACCTGGCCGCCAGCCCCGAGCGCGGATGCACGAAGGCGACGAACCCCGGCGGCAGCGCGATCGCGATGCCCGTGGGCACGACCGCCCGTTCGCCCGGCATCAGGTCCACGTCGACGGCCGTGACCAGGTCGGCGCCGGCGTCCTGCGGGTGCGCATAGGCCGGGAGCGGGATCCCCGGGTCCAGCCGGGTGACCAGCACCTCGGTGGTCCCTGCCGGACCGGGCGCCCGGCGTGTGTCGTGCGGGGTCCCGTGGGGCGTCTCGACCACGGCCGCGACCCTAGTCTGTCGGCGTGCCTGACAACGAGCCGGCCACTGCTCAGCTGGAGCGGTTGCGAGCGCCAGCGTCTTGGTGGGCACTCGGCGCGGTCGCCGTCGCGGCCTGGTGGGCGGTGCTGGCCGTCGCCCTGCCGTCATGGGTGGCGCTGCTGGGCGCCGCCGCGGCGGCGGCCTGTGTCGGCGGCGCGCTGGTGGCGACCGGTCGGGTGCTGGTGGGCGTGCGCGACGGCGAGGTCGTCGCCGGCCGAGCGCACGTCCCGGTCGGGATGTGCGGGGAGGTGTCGGCCCTGGACGTCGAGCAGACCCGGCGGCTGCGGGGCGTCGACGCCGATGCCAACGCGTTCCTGCTGACCCGGCCGTACGTCGCGACCGCCCTGCGGGTGGACATCCGCGATCCCGCCGACCCGACGCCGTACTGGTTGGTGTCGGCCCGCGACCCGCAGCGCCTCGTGGCGGCGGTGCGCACCGCCCGCGGCGCCGCCGGGTGGGATGAGGCACGATAGCCAGGTGGCGCGGAGCAAGAAGTCCGACAAGCGGGCCGAGCTGATCGAGCGGTCCGACGACCCGATCGCCACCGCCGAGGCGGTGGGCGCGGAGCCGACCAAGAAGAAGCGCGGCAAGCGGCTCTGGAAGGTCTACAGCAAGGGCTCGACGGTGCTGGCCGGCGTGATCGCGCTGCGGCTGACCGAGACAACCTGGCGGCTGGCGACCCGCAAGAAGGCGCCCAACGATCCCGAGCACCCCGACGTCAAGGCCGCGGAGGCCATCGCGTGGGCGCTGCTGTCCGGGGTGACGGCGGAGCTCACCAAGGTCGTGATCAGCCGCAAGACCGCGGAGTACTGGGTGCGTTCGACCGGCGACCTGCCCCCGGGAATGGACCCGCTCGAGGACTGATCGTCAGCCGGCTGTCGGCCAGGCTGTCGGTCAGGCCGTCGGTCAGGCCGCGCAGTCGCGGCAGATCGGGCGCCCCTTGCGCTCGCCGGCGAGCTGGCTGCGGTGGTGCACCAGGAAGCACGACGAGCACGTGAACTCGTCGGACTGCCGCGGCAGCACCTGGACGGCAAGCTCCTCGTGCGACAGGTCGGCACCGGGCAGCTCGAACGACTCCGCGGCCTCGACCTCGTCCTCGTCGACCTTGCCGGAGTTCTTGTCGTGACGCCGTGACTTCAGCTCCTCGATGCTGTCCTCGGCGCTGTCGCTGTCGTCGGTCTTGCGTGGGGCGTCGTAATCGGTGGCCATCTCAGTGCCGAATCCTCGTGCTCGTGCGTCGGTAGGGCGTTGATGTGGGGCGCTGCTCGTGGTCTCGGGATGGTGGTGGGCCACCCGCACGAGGGCCGGGGAACTCCCGGGGGCGCCGATTGTGCCTCATGGCCGCCCCTTTGACACGTCCCCAGGACGCCTGTCCGGTGCGATCCCCGACACACGCGGCACCAGTCGGCACCTGCCCCCGGGCCCTCCCGCAGCCCTGGTGCCCACCGATACTCCTCGCGCCGCGCCCAACAGGAAACCGACGCCGGCTATTCCCAGCGGTCCCCCTGGCCGGTCAGAACCCGCAGCGCACCGCGAGGGCGCGCAGCGGTTCGTGCAGCCCCGGGGCGGCGGCCAACGTCATCCGCTGCGACGGCGGACCACCCTCCAGATCGGTCACCAGCGCCCCAGCCTCCTCGGCGACCAGGGTCCCGGCCGCGATGTCCCAGCGGTTGAGTCCCTGCTCGAGGTACGCGTCGACCTGGCCGGTGGCGACCATGCACAGGTCGAGCGACGCCGCACCGACGCGACGGATGTCGCGGACCTCGGCCAGCAGCCCGGCGACTGCCCGGGCCTGCGCGACCCGCAGGTCGGTGTCGTAGCCGAACCCGGTCGCGACCAGGGCCTGCTCCAGGTGGGGCGGCTCGGGGACCTGCAGCGTCGTGGGCGCGGAGCCGTCGGAGCCGTCGGAGCCGCGCACCACCGCCCCGCCACCGCGGACGGCCGAGAAGGTGGTGCGGGTGCGGATGTCGACGACCGCTCCCGCCACGGTCTCGCCCTCGACCTGCGCGGCGACCGACACGGCGTAGCCGGGATGGTCGTAGACGAAGTTCACGGTGCCGTCGATCGGGTCGACGACCCACACCACCCCGCTCGCCGAGTCGACGCTCGCGCCCTCCTCGCCGAGGATCCCGTCGTCCGGGCGCGCGCCGAGCAGGTGGTGCCGCAGCAGTCGTTCGGCGCCGGTGTCGAAGTCCGTGACGACGTCGGTCGGGCTGGACTTGGTCGCCGCCACGGTCACCCGTCCGCCGGGCCGGCGCTCGGCGACCCAGCGGGCGGCCTCGGTCGCCGCCTCGACGGCGAGGTCGTGCAGGGCACGGTGCTCGTTCGGCACACCGCTCACGCTGCTCATCGGGCGACCCGGACCAGCGGGTCGGGCGAGTCGTCGCCGCACAGGGCAGGTCGGTCCGCGGCACGTGGGTTGGCACAGCAGCCGGCCGGACACACGTCCCAGCCAGGCCCGCACCCGCCCAGGTGCGCTCGGGCCGGGTCGTCGCCGCGCTCGGCGGCGGAACGCTCGACCACCAGGTCGCGGACGAGTGCCACGAACCGCGGGTCGACGCCGGGCGTCGGGACACGGGCGAAGGCCAGGCCCAACCGCTCGGCCGTGTCCCGGGCCTCGGTGTCGAGGTCGTGCACGACCTCCATGTGGTCGGACACGAACCCGATCGGCACCAGCACGACGGAGCGCACCCCGCTCGCGGCCAGACCCTCGAGGTGGTCGTTGACGTCCGGCTCGAGCCACGGCACCTGCGGCGGGCCCGAACGGGAGCAGAACACCAGGTCGTGCTCGAGCCACCGGCCGGTGCGCTGGACCACCAGCTCGCTCACCGTGCGGGCGACGTCGTCGTGCTGGCGCGTGTACGCACCGCCCCGCGGGTCACCGGGGTGGCGCCCACTGGCGGCGTCCATCGACACCGGGACGGAGTGGGTGACGAACACCAGTCGCGCGTCGCGCCCGCCGTCCGGCAGCGACGCGAGCGCGGCCACCGTGCCGTCGACGAACGGCTGCACGAAACCGGGGTGATCGAAGTAGTGCCGCAGCCGGTCGAGCCGCGGTGCGCTGCCGGTCGCCTCCAGCGTCCCGGCCACGGCGTCGAACAGGTTCTCGCGGTACTGCCGGCAGCCGGAGTACGACGAGTACGCGCTGGTGACGAAGCACGCGGCCCGGCGGACGCCGTCGGCGGACATCGCGGCCACCGTATCGGTGAGCCACGGAGCGGAGTTGCGGTTGCCCCAGTAGACCGGCAGCTCGACACCGTGGGCGGCGAGGTCGGCCCGGATCGCTGCGACCAGCGCCCGGCACTGGTCGTTGATGGGGCTGCGACCGCCCCGGGAGTAGTAGTGCTCGCCCACCTCGGCGAGCCGCTCGTCGGGGACGTCGCGGCCGGCGGTGACCGTCCGCAGGAACGGCAGCACGTCGTCCGGGCCCTCCGGTCCGCCGAAGGACACAAGCAGCAGCGCGTCGTAGGGCGAGACGTGCCTGGCTGCCATGGTCCGAGCCTGACACGTACGCTGACGGCGCCCGCCCCCAGCCCTCGCAGCCGAAGTGGAATCCCCGTGCTCGCCCCGTACCGCCGGATCCTGGTCGTCCCGGGCGCGGCGGCATTCTCCGGCGCCGGGCTGCTGGCCAGGCTTCCGATGTCGATGAGCGGTCTCGGCATCGTGCTGCTGGTGTCGGCGCGGACGGGCTCGTACGGGACCGCGGGCGTCGTGTCCGCCGTGCACATCTGCGCGGCGGCGGCCGGGCAGCCGCTGGTCGGCCGGTTGGTCGACAGGTTCGGGCAGGCGCGGATCGCCGTGCCGTCGTTGGTGCTCTTCGTGCTCGGCATCGCCCTGCTCTGCACCGGCGTCGAGCTGGGCTGGCACCGGGCGACCTGGTACGCCGGGGCGGCACTCGCCGGCGCGAGCTTCCCGCCCTGGGGATCCCTGGTGCGGGCCCGCTGGGCGCACACCCTGCGCGGTGACCGACCGCTGCTCCCGACCGCCTTCGCGCTGGAGGCGGTCGTCGACGAGCTGGTGTTCATCGTGGGCCCGGTGCTCGCCACGTCGCTCGTGACCATCGTGCACCCGGTCGCCGGCCTCGGCGCAGCGGCGGCCTTCGGGGTCACCGGCGGTCTGCTGCTGGCGATCCAGCGCCGGACCGCCCCGCCCGTCCACCATGCGGTCGGTAGCGAGCGGACCGAACCGCGGCCGCCGCTCGGCTGGTGGGTGCTCGGCCCGCTCGCGTTGGCCTCTGCGGGACTCGGGATGTTCTTCGGCGGGGCGGAGGTCGCCACCGTCGCCTTCGCCGAGGAGCACGGTAACCGCGGCGACGCGGGCTGGCTGCTCGCGACGTGGGCCGTGGGCAGCATGCTCGCCGGGATCGCGGTCGGCAGCCTCGGACCCGGACAGACCATGCGACGGTTCCGGGTCGGCAGCCTCCTCCTGGCGCTGACCATGGCGACGACCACGCTGGCCGACTCGACCGCCCTGCTGGCCGTCCTGCTGCTGTGCTCCGGTCTCGCCATCGCGCCCACGCTGATCGCCTCGGTGGCGCTCGTCGAACAAGCCGTGCCGACCGGCCGGCTGACCGAGGGCATGACCTGGATGTTCACCGGGCTGGCCCTCGGCATCGCCCCGGGCGCCGCGCTCACCGGCGCGGTGATCGACGCATCCGGTGCGTCGGCTGCATTCTGGGTACCGGTCGGCGGCGGCGCGCTCGCGGCCGCGCTCGCGTGGACGATCCGTCCCCCGTCGGCGCGGCGGATTGGATCGGACCTGGCCGCGGACCACACTGACCCCGAGTCGTCCGCACGCCTCGGTGCGGACTCCGGGAGGCGACGCGATGCGTGACCTCGCCCTGGACGGGCTGAGCGACGACTGTCGCTACGTCCTGCTGCGCACCGAGACGGGCGAGCAGTTCCGCATTCCCGTCGACGACAGGCTGCGCGCTGCGTCCCGGGGCGACCGTGCTCGGCTCGGACAGGTGGAGATCAGCATGGACAGTGCCCTGCGTCCCCGTGACATCCAGTCCCGGATCCGTGCCGGCGAGTCGCCGGAGGCGGTGGCCGCCGTCGCACAGGTGTCGGTGGAGCGGGTGATGGCGTACGCGGGGCCGGTGCTCGCCGAACGCGAGCACGTCTGTCAGCAGGCGCGGCGCAGCGGGCTACGGCGCAAGCACGCGTCCGGCCCCGGCCGGCTCCTCGGGGACGCGGTCGACGAACACCTGCGGGGTCGAGGGCTCGACCCCGACGGCGCCGGGTGGGACTCGTGGCGTCGCGACGACGGCCGCTGGGCCGTCACCGTGGCCGCCTCGCGCAGCGTCGAGCCCGCGACGTTCCTGTTCGACGTGCCCGGCCGCTACGTCGTGGCCCATGACGACGCCGCCCGGCGGCTCGTCGGCGACGAGCCCCCGTTGTCGGTGGAGCCCGAGCCCGACGAGCCGCGGGTACGCGCGGTGGCGCCCGTCCCGCCGGCTCCCGAGGCGCCGGCCGAGCCCGCGGCAGCACCGGCCGACCCCGAGCCGGCCACCGCCGACGAGGTGCCTCGGGTGCGGACCAGCGCGCTCGACCGGCTGCGTCGCCAGCGGGCCGACGCCAGGGGTGAGCAGCTCGCCTTCGACGCCACGCCCGAGCCGATGGCCGACGTCCCACCGGCCCGTACGCGCCCCGAGCCGGACGCCGGAGACGACGTCGATGCGCTCGCCCGGGCCGTCGGTGACGATGTCGGGCGCGAGCCTCCGACCGACGACGTCGACGACAGCGACACCGGACGTCAGCGGCGCCGCAAGCCCCGCACCCGCTCCTCGGTCCCGACGTGGGACGAGATCATGTTCGGCTCCCGGCCCCCGACCTGACCCAGGCGGCGAATGCCTCGACCGCGTCCACGACGCGCTCGCAGCGCAGCGAGCCGAACAGGTCGAACCCGTGCTGTGCGCCGGGGAGCTCGGCATAGACGACCGGGCGGGTCGAGGTGCTGCGCAGCGTCTCGACGAAGGCCCGGGCGTCCTCCACGATCACGATGGTGTCCTGGTCCCCGTGCGTCACGAAGAACGGTGGTGCGTCCGCTCGTACGTAGTCGTGCGGTGACGTGGGCAGCGGCCCTTCGGAGTCGAGCCCGCCGTAGTAGCCGTACAGGCAGACGGCGCCCGCGACCGACGTGTCCGCGTCCTCGAAGCCCGGCTGGAACGCCGGGTCGTTCTGGGTGAGAGCGGCCGTCGCGGCCAGCTGGGCCCCCGCAGAGCTACCGGCAACGAACAGCGTCCCGGAGTCGGCGCCGTACTCGTGCCCGTGCTCGCCTACCCACGCGATGACCTTCTTGAGGTCGACGAGGTGGTCGGGGAACCGCGCGGACCGGCCGATCCGGTAGTTCGCGCTGACGCACACCCAGCCCTGGCTCGCCAGCCGGTAGAGCAGCGGTCGCGCCTCGCGGTTCTTCCGGCCGCTGCGGAACGCTCCCCCGTGCAGGTGGATCAGCACCGGACCGCCGGTCGGCCGGGATCGGTGCTGGTAGACGTCGAGCAGGTTGCGCCGACCCGCGTCGCCGTACCTGATGTTTGCCACCCGACGCACGTCCCAGCGCCGCACCCGGAAGGGCGCGAACACGATCCGGGCGTAGGGCATCCGTCGGCGCAGCCCGGCCGCGAACCCCGGGCCGAGCCTTCCCCGCCATCCGGCGCCGAGGCCGTCGCTCAGCGCCCGGTCGAGGGCGGGTCCGGCCCGCGGCGCGCGCCGGGCCACGACCACGAGCCCCGGCAGCGTCAGGGCGGCCATCCCGAGCGCTGCGACGCCGACCGGGTTGTCGAGGTCGTTCTCGGCCGACGCCAGCAGCGTCGACCCGACAAGCACGGCGAAGGCGATCGACGGCAGCTCGTTGACGATCAGGCCCAACACGTACGTCCAGCTGAACGGGCTGGACCGGCGTGGGTGCGGCGGAGCCGCCGCGCACCAGGTGCACACGGCCAGGACGCAGGTGGTCACCAGGAATCCGATCGGCACCTCAGTCCCCCGTGGCCACCGGCCGGTCGGGGTCGGCGACCCACTCGCTCCACGAGCCCGGCCACAGCGCGGCGCCGATCCCTGCCACCTCCAGCGCGAGCACCTCGTGCGCGGCGGTGACGCCGGACCCGCAGTACGCGCCGACCGCCCGGGAGCCGTCCGCGCCGAGGGCGGCGAACCGCTGACGCAGCACTGCGGCCGGCAGGAACCGTCCATCCGGCCCGACGTTGTCTGTTGCCGGTGCACTGACCGCGCCGGGCACGTGGCCGGCGACGGGGTCCACGGGCTCGACCTCGCCCCGGAAGCGCGCGGCAGCCCGGGCGTCCAGCAGCACCCCGGCGCGGGCCAGCGCGGCGGCCGCGTCGGCGTCGAGCGTCGGCAGCTGCCCCGGCTCGGCGGAGAACGTCGGCCGGCTGAACCGGCCGTGCCGCGGGGCCACCGGCGGTCCGGACTCGGTCGCACGCCCGTCCGCGACCCACGCGTCGTAGCCGCCGTCGAGCAGTCGCACGTCGTCGTGCCCGCACCAGCGCAGCAGCCACCACAGCCGCGCGGCCGCGGTGCCGTCGCGTTGGTCGTAGACGACCACCGGCAGGCAGTCGTCGACCCCGTACGCCGTCATCGTCGCCACGAAGCCCGCCGGGTCGGGCAGCGGGTGCCGACCACCGGCACCGGGCGGTCCGGCGAGGTCGCGGTCGAGGTCGACGAAGACCGCGCCGGGCAGGTGTCCGGCCTCGTACACCTCCCGGCCCGGTGGGCCGGTCAGCGACCAGCGCACGTCCAGCAGGGCCACCGGCTGGTCGAGAGCGGCGCGCAGCTCCCGCACGTCGATCAGCGGGCCCACGACGCTCATCCGAAGGGCAGCGGGTCGGGGGACAGCGAGGCGGCCTTCGCCCTGGCCGCGGTGAGCCGCCGCCGGTGGTGGCGCCGGCACAGTACCTCGTAGCCGACCACACCCTCGGGCTCCGCAGACGTCTCGTCGTCGGTGTCACCGACGACGATCACCTCCCCCTCGGTCACCATCTCGCCGCCGACCGTACGGGCGTTGTGGGTGGCCCGTTCGCCGCACCAGCACAAGGCTTCGACCTGCAGCACCTGCATCCGGTCTGCCAGCTCGACCAGCCGCGCCGACCCGGGGAACAGCCGGGTGCGGAAGTCGGTGAGGATGCCGAAGCAGAACACGTCGAGGTCCAGCTCGTCGGCTACCCGGGCCAGCTGCTCGACCTGACCCGGTCCGTAGAACTGGACCTCGTCGCACACCAGGTAGTCGATCCGTCCGCCGTGCGTGAGCTCGTCGACGACGTAGCCCCAGAAGTCGAAGTCGTACGGCACCTCGATCGCGTCGACCGCGAGGCCCAACCGGCTGGACAGCGTGGCGTCACCGGCCCGGTCGTGGCTGGTGAAGATCCTCCCCACCCGGCCGCGCGCCGCGTGGTTGTGGTCGGTCTGCAGGGCGAGGGTCGACTTGCCGCAGTCCATCGTCCCGGTGAAGAACACGAGCTCGCCCACGGCGGCATCCTGCCCCACCGCCAGTGGCCCGGTCCGGCTGCCGTCCGGCCCGCCGATCCTGCGAGACCTCAGGTGACGTCGACGAGCAGCGGCACCAGCATCTCTTCCGGCGTCAGCGACCCGTGGAAGCCGCGCATCCGCGTCTCGACCGCGAACTTGCGCGACGAGAGCACCGCGAACGTGCCCCGCGACGCGATCAGCACGTCGCCGATCCTGGGTCGCACCACCGGGTCCAGTGGCCCGAACCACCCCGCCGCCTCCGCCTCGTCGCGGGTGCACACCCAGGCCCGGTCGCCGCAGCGCAGCCGCCAGCGCGCCGCGACCTCGTCGGTGCGTCCCGCCGCCGTCCACAGCTGGCGGAAGCGCGCCTCGCCGCCGAGCAGCACCACGCCGTCGAGCAGGTCGGGCTCGAGGTCGGCGTCGACGCGGTCGTCGTCCGGGACGTCGACCATGCCGTGGTCGCCGGTGACGACGAGCGCCGTGCCCGCCGGCAGCGCGTCGCGCAGCGCGCGGGCGTCGGCGTCGACCGCCCGCAGGACGTCGCGCCAGGCCCGTGACCTGTACCCCGTCTCGTGGCCGGTGTGGTCGAGCTCGGACTCGTAGGTGTACGTCAGCGCACGCACCCCACGACGACGGCCCTCGTCGACCACGGCCGCGACGGTGTCGACGCGCTCCCACGGGGTGTCGGCGTCGACGAACGTGGCGCCGCGCTGGCTCACCTGGGTCAGCCCCGAGCCCCGGAACGACGAGCGGCTCACCACGGTCGCCTCGACACCCGCCGAGCGCAGCCGGCCGAACATGCTCGGGTGCGGCTGCCAGGTGGTCGGGTCGACGCCGCCGCGCCAGGTCAGCGCGTTGAGCAGGTCCAGCGTCCCCGGCACCCGCATCGTGTAGCCGACGACACCGTGCACCCCTGGCGGCAACCCGGTGCCGAGGCCGGTCACGCTCGTCGCGGTCGTCGACGGCACGCTCGCGGTGAGTGGCGGACCCGGGCGCAGCAGCGACGCCAGGTACGGCGCCTCGGAGGCGTGCTCGCGCAGCAGCAGCTCGCCGAGCCCGTCGACCAGGAGCACGACGAAGCTGTCGACGACCGGCAGCCCGATCGTGTCCCGGTATCCGGTGGCGCCGAGCCGGGCGGCGACGGCGGGCAGCAGGTCGCACAACGCCCGCTCGCCGTAGGCCGGCAGCACCGCCCCGGCACCGGGGCCGGGTTCGGATTCGGGGTCGGTCGCGTCGACCACCCTCATGCGCGCGCGGTCGCGCTCACCGTGGCCTGTGACAGCGTCCGCGCGAAGTCGAGGACCCGCGCCACCGCCTCAGCACCGTCGGCCGCCGCGCTCACCCGCAGCGAGAAGTCGTCGGAGCTGACCGTCCCGGTGTAGCCGTGGTCGGCCTCGCACTCGGGATCGGCACACGTCGCGGGCTCCAGGTCGACCCGGCGCACCGCCCCCCAGGACACGGTCATGACCGCCTCACTGGGCTCGGTGCGCTCGGCACGCGCGCCGCGCCTGCTCTGCCGACCCTGTCGGCTCTGCCGGGACTCGACCTGCTGCGCGACCATCCGGTTCAGCACGACGGACGTCACCGCGTCCAGCGCGACGGTCTCGGTCGTGGTCGCCGTGTACGGGGTCGGCAGCAGGTCGTCGGGCGGGTGCTCGTCGGTGTGGCCCACCAGCAGCCGGGTGCCGGTGAGCACGACAACCGTCACGTGCCGCCGCACCTCGTCGTGGTCGAAGGTGGGCTCGTGGTGGACCAGGAAGTCGACGACCGGCTCGTCCACCAGGGCGGCGGCGATCCCGTCCGACACGGCCTCCGGGTGGTAGCCCGCCGACTCGATGCCGGCGTACAGCTCCAGCGTGCGGTCGGACATGGGGTCAGTCTGGCACGGGGCCCGGGCCGTCCTGCAGGTCCGCCCGGTGCCGCTGCCAGCCCTCCATCAGTCGGGGCAGCTCGGCCCGCAGGAAGGCCATGAATGCCTGCGTCTCGCGCATCCGGCGGGCACCGGCGCCGTCCGGCCCGAGCACCGCGACGCCCTCGGCGGCGAGCTCCTCGTACGGCGCGAGGGTCGCCGCCCGGCGGAAGTAGATGTGGGACCAGATGTCGTCGGCGGCGATCCGGTAGTGGTCGCTGCGGGACCCGGGCTCGCGCTCCCGGTCGAGCAGTCCGGCCGGGACCAGGTAGCGCAGCGCGCCGGAGATCGCCGCCGGGCTCACCCGCAGCGCGGTCGCGAGCTCGCCCGCCGTCCACTGCTCGCCGTCGGCGGCCAGCGCGTAGGCGAACACCCGGGCCGGCATCCGCGGCATCCCGGAGTCGGCCAGGACCATGGCGAACCGCTCCACGAACCGGAGCAGCCGCTCGTGCTGCACGTCGGTGTCGCCGTCGGCCGTGTCGTCGACCGCGGTGTCTGAGGTCACAGGATCATCATACACATGACACTTCACGAATGTGTTAATGATGTGTACCGTGCCAGCATGAGCACCACGATCTCCGTCCGCGACCTGGTCAAGACCTACGGATCCACCCGCGCCCTCGACGGGCTCGACCTCGAGGTGACCACCGGCGAGGTGCACGGCTTCGTCGGGCCCAACGGCGCCGGCAAGTCCACGACGATCCGGGTCCTGCTGGGGCTGCTGCGCGCCGACTCCGGCTCCGCCCGGCTGCTCGACGGCGACCCGTGGGAGGACGCGGTCGAGCTGCACCGCCGGCTCGCGTACGTGCCCGGCGACGTCAACCTGTGGCCGCAGCTCACCGGCGGGGAGGTGATCGACCTGCTCGGCCACCTGCGGGGCGGGCTCGACCCGCAACGCCGCGCAGAGCTGCTGGAGCGCTTCGACCTCGACCCGACGAAGAAGGGGCGCAGCTACTCCAAGGGCAACCGGCAGAAGGTGGCGCTCGTCGCGGCGCTCGCGTCCGACGTCGAGCTGTTCGTCCTCGACGAGCCGACCTCCGGGCTCGACCCGCTGATGGAGTCGGTGTTCACCGACTGCATCCGCGAGCTGCGCGAGCACGGTCGCACCGTGCTGCTGTCCAGCCACATCCTGGCCGAGGTGGAGGCGCTGGCCGACCGGGTGAGCATCATCCGGCACGGGCGCGTGGTCGAGAGCGGGACGCTCGACGAGCTGCGCCACCTGACCCGCACGTCGGTGGTTGCCGCGACCGCTCGACCGGCCCCGGGCCTGGACAGCCTGTCGGGCGTGCACGACCTGGCCGTGCAGGACGGCACGGTCACCTTCCACGTCGACACCGACCAGCTCGACGCGGCCGTCCGTGAGCTCTCCGAGGCGGGCATCCGCAGCCTGGTGAGCCACCCGCCCACCCTCGAGGAGCTGTTCCTGCGGCATTACGGCGACGACCTCGCGCCCGCGGACCGGGTGGCGTCGTGAGGTCCCTCACCGGCACCGCGGCCATGGTCCGGATGGTGCTGCGCCGCGACCGGGTGCGGCTGGCGGTCTGGGTCCTCGGCCTGGCGGGTCTGCTCGTCTCCAGCGCCGCGGCCCAGGTCTCGTTGTACGACAGCCCGGCCGAGCGGGCGTCGTACGCCGCGACGATCGGCGGCAACCCGGCCGTCCGGGCGATGTCGGGGCCGGGCTACGGGCTCGACTCCATCGGCGGGATCGTCGCCTTCGAGATCGGCATCACCGGCTATGTCGCGATCGCGCTGATGGGCGTGCTGCTGGTCGTGCGGAACACCCGCGGCGAGGAGGAGTCCGGCCGGACCGAGCTGTTGCGGGCGACGGTGCTCGGGCGGCACGCCGCCACGGTCGCCACCCTGCTGGTCGTCGGCAGTGCCCAGCTGCTGGCCGGTGCCCTGGTGACCGCCGGGCTGATCGGCCTCGACCTCCCGACGGCCGGCTCGGTGGCGCTCGGCCTGTCGTTCACGGTGGTGGGATGGGTGTTCGCCGCGATCGCCGCCGTCGCCGCGCAGGTGGTGGAGAGCGGGCGCGGCGCGAGCGGCCTTGGCGTCGCGCTGCTCGGTGCCGCGTTCGCTGTGCGGGCCGCCGGCGACGTCGGAGGCGGCGGTGGTGCCTCGTGGGCCTCACCCCTCGGCTGGGGCCAGGCCTTACGTCCGTACGCCGACGAGCGTTGGTGGGTGCTCGTGCTCCCGGCCGCCGCGATCGCCGTCCTGGTCACCTGCTCGGTGGCGTTGCTCGACCGCCGCGATGTCGGCGCGGGCCTGGTGCCCCCGCGGGCGGGCCCCGCCGTGGCGTCCCCACGGATGCTCGGCCCGCTCGGCCTGGCGGTCCGGCTGCAGCGTGGAACGGTCATCGCGTGGGTCGTCGGACTGTTCGTGCTCGGCGTCGCCTACGGCTCGGTCGGCCAGTCCGCCGAGGACCTGCTCGCCGACAACGAGGCGCTCGCCGACCTGATGGTCAAGAGCGGCACGTCGATCACCGACGCCTTCTTCGCGACGATCACGATGATGACCGCGCTGATGGCCGCAGGGTTCGCGTTGCAGGCCACAGTGCGCCCGCGCGGTGAGGAGACCGCCGGGCGGGCCGAGGTGGTGCTGGCCGGCTCGATGCCGCGCTGGCAGTGGGTCGGCGGCCACCTCGTGGTCGCGGTCGTCGGCTCGACCCTCGCCCTGGCCGCGGCGGGCGTCGGGACCGGGGTCACCGACGGCCTGCTCGCCGGCGACGCCGGGCAGGTGCTGCGGCTGCTGGTGGCCTCGCTCGCGTATGCCCCGGCGACGTGGGTGCTGGTGGGCGTGGCCGCTGCGCTCTTCGGGGTCGCCCCCCGCGCGCTGCCGCTCGCCTGGGCGGCGCTGGTGGGCGTCGTGGTCGTCGCCCTGCTCGGCGACACGCTGGGGTTGCCGGACTGGTCGGTGCGGCTCTCGCCGTTCGACCACGTCCCGCGGCTGCCGGGGGTCGACCTCGCCGCCGGACCGCTGCTCGCCCTGACGGCGGTCGCGGCCGTCCTGCTCGCCGCCGGTGTGGCCGGGCTGGCCCGGCGGGACGTGGGCTGACCGCAGCAACTGGTGGCTGCATCGACGATCAGAGCGGGCGGTCGAGCCGCTGCTCCAACCGCGGGATCGCTCGCTCCGCGGCCTGTCGTACCGCGAGGTCGGGATCGGCGCGTGCCTCCAGCACGGCGTCGACGTGCTCGGCCTCACCGACGCCTGCCAGGGCGCGTACGGCTGCGGCGCGGACCCGGGGCACGGTGTCGGCCGCGAGCGGCAGCAGCGCGTCGGCCGCCTCTCCCACCTGGTGTCGGGCCACGACCTTGGCGGCCATCTCGCGGACCCGCCAGGCCGGATCGGCGAATGCCTCGACCAGCGTGCGCACGACGGCCGATTCCGGCGGCTCCGGCCAGTTGTGCAGCAGCCCGCGGGCGCCCCACACCCGCAGCCAGTACGCGTTGACCGGGTCGTGCAGCCAGTCCTGTGGCGGGAGCTGTGCCAGGGACGCCAGCCACGGCTCGTCGGGACCGAGCCGCCCGACGAGCAGGTCGGCACACCACCGCGCCGTCTCGACCGCGCCGGCGGCTGCCACCAGCGCGCGCACGCGTTCGGCGGGCGTGCCGCGACCGTCCGACGGCTGCGGGGCGGCGGTCCGTGGCATCACTGCGGAACGGTGTCGCCGGGCATCCGGGCGAGCCGCCGGGTGAACATGTCCGAGCGGGTGACACCGGTCGGCAGCACCTTGGCCCGTGCGTCCAGCACGCTGGCACCGGTGGCACTGACCAGCACGAGGCTCAAGTCGATCCAGGCCAGCTGCGGGAGGTCGTGCTTGAGCGCCGCGATCCGCTGGACCAGGTCCTCGACGACATTGAGGTCGACCTGCTCGCTGCCGTGGTAGCCCATCAGCAGCGGCGCGGACCGGATCTCACGCACCATTGCGATCGCGTCGGCGTCGGTCATCGGCGGGATCCGCCAGGCGCGGTCGTGCAGCAGCTCGCTCGGCGCACCGGCGAGCCCGAACGACACCAGCGGGCCGAACAGCGGGTCCTCGATGCCCTCGACCGTGACCGGCACGCCGGCCTCCGCCTGCCGCTGCACCACGAAGCGACCCGAGCCGGGGTCGTCGAGGCCGCTGGTGAGGCCGTCCCACGCCTGGCGCATCTCGTCCTCGCCGTCGATGTTGCGCCACACGTAGTACATGTCCGGCCGGGTCCGCAGGTGCTCGGCGTGCGCCTTGAGCACGACCGACCAGCCGAGCTCCGTACCGGCGGCGACCGCCTCGTCGGCGCTGTCGACCTCGAGCTGGTCCCACAGCGTGATGCCGTAGGCCGCCAGCAGCTCGCGCACGTGTGCGGCCCCGAGGTCGGTTCCGTCGGGCGAGTCGAGGATGGCGCCCTCGACGATCCGGCGGGCCGCCGGCGGGTCGTTGTCGGGGAACACCCGCACCTGTCCCGCCGGGGTGCTCAGCCACTGGGCGTACGCGACCACCCGGGCGAGCGCTCGCACCGCGGCCTCGGGAGCCGGGTAGGACGGCACCGAGCCCCGACCCGGTGTCCCCTCGACGTCGGGCACCCGCAGCAGCTCGGGCACGCCCTCCCGGCCGAGGAAGGTCGACACGATCGGTTTGTCGGACTGCTCGCCCACCGTCGCGAGGACTGTCGCGACGTCCTCGCCGGTCGCTTCCAGCGGAGGGATGTAGACCGCCACCACCGCGTCGACGCCGGGATCGTCGATGGCGGTGTCCAGGGCCCGCTCGAAGTCGTCGGCGGTGGCGTCGGACCCGAGCGCGACCGGCTCCCGGACGCTGAGGCCGGCGGCCGTCGCGGCGTCGGCGGCGAGCAGCCCGAGGGCGTCGGAGTTGCCCACCACGGCGACCCGGCGGCCGTGCGGCAGCGGTTGGTAGGCGAGCAGCTGGGCGACGTCGAACATCTCGTCCAGGGTGTCGACCTGGATGACGCCCGCCTGGCGGAACATCGCGTCGACCGCGGCCTGCGGCGCGCTGGTGTGGCGGACCGCGTGCCCGACCGGCACGCCCTGCGTGGTGCGGCCGGACTTGACCGCCACCACCGGCTTCTGCCGGGCCACCCGGCGTGCGATCCGGGAGAACTTGCGGGGGTTGCCGATCGACTCGAGGTAGAGCAGCACGACGTCGGTCGCCTCGTCCTCCTCCCAGTACTGCAGCAGGTCGTTGCCGGACACGTCGGCGCGGTTGCCCGCCGACACGAACGTCGACAGACCGAGACCTCGCCGATCGGTGTTCTCGAGGATCGCCACCCCGAGAGCGCCGGACTGGCAGAAGAAGCCGACCCTCCCCCGAGCCGGCATCAGCGGCGACAGGGACGCGTTGATCCGGACGGCGGCGGCGGTGTTGATGACGCCCAGGCAGTTCGGGCCGACCAGCCGCAAGCCGTAGCTGCGGGTCAGCGCGAGCAGCCGGCGCTGGCGCTCGCGGCCCTCCTCGCCGGTCTCGGCGAAGCCCGACGAGATCACGACCAGCCCGTGCACGCCCTTGGCTGCACAGTCCAGCACCACGTCGGCCACGGCGTCGGCGGGCACGGCCACGACCGCGAGGTCGACCTCGCCCGGGATGTCCTGGACCGACCCGTACGCGGGGAGCCCGGAGACGGCCTCGGTCTGGGGGTTGACCGCGTAGACCGTGCCGGTGAAGTCGCCGAGCACGAGGTTGCGCACCAGTGTCTGGCCGATGGTGTCCTGGCGCCGGCTGGCACCCACGACCGCGACGCTGCGGACGTCGAAGAACCGACGCATGGACGCCGCCTCGGCGCGGTGCTCGCGGGCCTGGACGACGCCGACGGAGGTGTCGGTGGGATCGAGCCCGAACTCGAGCTGCATGACGCCGTCGGAGATCCCGCCCGCCACGCGGTAGCCCTGCTCGCGGAACACCTGGATCATCCGCACGTTGTCCGGCAGCACCTCGGCGACGAACTTCGTGAAGCCGCGCTCCCGGGCCGCCTCAGCCAGGTGCTCCAGCAGCAGCTGGCCCACGCCACGGCCCTGGTGCGCGTCCTCCACCAGGAACGCCACCTCGGCCTTGGTGGCGTCGACACGGTCGTAGCGGCCGACCGCGATGATCGTCTCGCCGAGGGTGACCACGAAGGCCACCCGGTCGTGGTGGTCGACGTGGGTGAAGCGCTCGACGTCGCGCTCGGTCAGCTGCGGGTAGGGCGCGAAGAAGCGGAAGTACTTCGACTGGTCGGACACGCGCGAGTAGAAGTCGACGAAGCGCTTGACGTCGTCGGGACGGATCGGCCGCAGCTGTGCCGCCCGCCCGTCGCGCAGCACGACGTCGGCCTCCCAGTGCCGGGGGTAGTCGGCCGTCTCGCTGCGCGGGTCCGGGGACACGCACCGAATGTAGCCATCCGCGCCACCGGCGGGACCGGGACGCCGGTTGTCCCGGGCAGGCCACGGGGCCAGACTCTGCCCCCATGAGCGCTGTGCCCCCGGCCGACGATCGCGCCGGACCGACCGAGGCGTCCCGGGACTTCCGCACGGCGCGCGACCTGCTGCTGGCTGCCCGCGAGGACGCCGAACGGGCGGCCCGGGAGTTCGTCGTCCCGGAGCTCGAGACGTTCAACTTCGCCACCGACTGGTTCGACCAGCTGGCCACCGAGCAGCCGACCCGTACCGCGCTGCACCTGGTCGAGGAGAACCGCGACACCCGGGTCAGCTACGCCGAGCTGGCCCGGCGCTCGGAGGAGGTCGCCGGGTGGCTGTGGACGCAGGGGCTGCGGCCCGGCGACCGGGTGCTGCTGGTGCTGGGCAACGTCGTGCCGCTGTGGGAGCTGATGTTCGCGTGCATCCGGATGGGCGCGGTGATGATCCCCGCCACCACCCTGCTGTCCCGCGACGACCTCGACGACCGGATACGGCGCGGGGACGCCCGGGCCGTGGTGGCCGCGACGGCGGACACGCCGCGGTTCGGTGCCGCCGCCGACGGGTGCCTGCGGATCGGCGTCGACCTCGGCGTGGGCCACGGCGAGGCACCCGGCTGGGAGCCGTACGCGCTGACCCATGACCACCCGGCGTTGGCCGAGGTGGTGGCCGAGGCGGGCGAGCCGCTGCCGGTCACCCGGCCCGATGACCCGCTGCTGCTGTACTTCACGTCCGGCACGACCGCGCAGCCGAAGCTGGTGCAGCACACCCACGCGTCGTACCCGGTCGGACACCTGTCGACGATGTACTGGATCGGCCTGCAGCCGGGCGACGTGCACCTCAACGTGTCGTCGAGCGGGTGGGCGAAGCACGCATGGAGCTGTTTCTTCGCGCCGTACGCGGCCGGCGCCACCGTGCTGGTGTTCGCGCACCCGCGCTTCGACGCCAAGGCCCTGCTGCGCACGATGACCGACCACGACGTCACCACGTTCTGCGCGCCGCCGACCGTGTGGCGGATGCTGGTGCAGGAGGACCTTGCCTCGTGGAAGCCCGCCGTCCGCGAGCTGGTGGCGGCGGGCGAGCCGCTCAACCCTGAGGTCATCGAGCAGGTGCGCACCGCCTGGGGGATCACGGTGCGCGACGGCTACGGACAGACCGAGACCACGGCGCAGGTGGGCAACCCGCCGGGCCAGCCGGTCAAGCCGGGCTCGATGGGCAGGCCGCTGCCGGGTTACTCCATCGTGCTCGTCGACCCGGTGAGCGGTGAGATCGGCGACGACGGCGAGGTCTGCGTCGAGATGTCGCCGCGACCGGTCGGGGTGATGACCGGCTACACCGGCGACGACGAGCGGACCGCCGAGGCGATGCGCGGGGGCGTCTACCACACCGGTGACGTCGCAAGCCGCGACGACGACGGCTACCTCACCTACGTCGGTCGGGCCGACGACGTCTTCAAGGCCAGCGACTACCGGATCAGCCCGTTCGAGCTCGAGTCCGTGCTGGTCGAGCACCCGGCGGTGGCCGAGGCCGCGGTCGTGCCGTCACCCGACCCCGTTCGCGCGGCCGTGCCCAAGGCCTTCGTCACCCTCGCCGCCGGCTACGAGCCGTCGCGAGAGACCGCCGTCGACATCCTGCGACACGCCCGACAGCAGTTGGCCCCCTACAAGCGGATACGGCTGCTCGAGTTCGTCGGCGGTGACGGCCTGCCCAAGACGATCTCCGGCAAGATCCGCCGGGTCGAGCTGCGCTCCACCGAGGTCGAGCGGGTTGCCGGGGCTGGCGAGCGCGGAGCGGGCGAGTACGCCGAGACCGACTTCCCCGAGCTTCGCGAGGGGTGACCGCGGGTCAGCGGGTGCGGACGTCGAAGTCGGGCGGCGGGGTGTCGAACCCCGCGTCGTTGGCCGCCTGCAGCACGGCCATCGCGAGGCCCACCAGGCCGTCGGCGTACCGGTGAGACAGCGCACCCTCGGACACCACGGCCCGGTCGTCGCTGATCTCCCAGTGGTAGACGTGGAACGTCTCCTCGTTGTCCAGCTCACCCTGCCGGGTGGCGGCCCAGGACAGCTGGACACTGCCGTTGACGCGGATGTCGCCATGAATGCGTGCGGCTGCCATCTGGGATGCCACCCCCTCTTCCCGCCCCGATGCGGTGTCCGACCTGCTGTCGGACCTGGTGTCGAACCTGGTGTGCTACCTGCTGCCCCTGGTTTTACCTTGTAAGGGGGCGTGTTGTCCGACAGTTCCGGAACGGCGACCGGGCCGCCGGGTCACGCCCGGACCTGTCCCGGGCCTGTCCCGGGCCTACGCTCAACCCGTTCCGAACGAGGAGGCACGCCCATGCCCAAGGCCGAGGACATCGATCTCGCGGTCGCCACCGCCGGGATCCGCGACGAATGCCCCCGGTGCGGGCGGACCGACTGGCTGGGGACGACGGAGTACGTCACCCTGCGGCTCGCCACCGACCCGGGAGGGCAGAACAGCTCGGACTCGCTCCCGGCGATCGCGCTGGTGTGCCAGGGCTGTGGCTACATCTGCCTGCACTCGCCCATGGTGCTGGGACTGGTGTAGCCCGGCCACCCGCGTGCCGCGGCTCCTCCCGTCGGCGCCGCCCGCGACAATGTGCCCATGGCCCGCCGCACCACGACTCCCCTCCCTGACGACTTCGAGGAACACGTCGTCGACATCGACGTCGGCGAGGAGATGCGCACCAGCTTCCTCGAGTACGCCTACTCGGTGATCCACTCCCGCGCGCTCCCGGACGCGCGCGACGGGCTGAAGCCGGTGCAGCGACGGATCCTCTACACGATGGCGGACCTCAACCTTCGGCCCGACCGCGGACACGTGAAGTGCGCCCGGGTGGTCGGCGAGACCATGGGCCGGTTGCACCCGCACGGCGACGGGGCCATCTACGACGCCCTGGTGCGGCAGGCGCAGTCCTTCACCATGCGGGTCCCGCTGGTCGACGGCCACGGCAACTTCGGCAGCCTCGACGCCGGCCCGGCCGCGATGCGTTACACCGAGTGCCGGATGGCCCCACCCGCGCTGGCCATGACGGCCTCGCTCGACGAGGACACCGTCGACTTCAAGCCCAACTACGACAGCCGCGAGACCGAGCCCCGCGTCCTGCCCGCGGCGATCCCCAACCTGCTGGTCAACGGGGCGGCCGGCATCGCCGTCGGCATGGCCACGAACATGGCGCCGCACAACCTGGTCGAGGTCGTCGCCGCTCTGCGCCACCTGATCGGGCACCCCGACGCGACGCTCGACGACCTGATGCGCTTCGTGCCCGGCCCCGACCTGCCCACCGGGGCCAAGATCGTCGGCCTCGACGGCGTGCGCGACGCGTACGAGTCCGGGCGCGGGTCGTTCCGGATGCGGGCCACCGCGAGGGTCGAGTCGGTCACCCCCCGGCGCCGCGCGATCGTCGTGACCGAGCTGCCCTACGGCGTCGGACCGGAGAAGGTGATCGAGCGGATCAAGACGCTGGTCCAGGCCAAGAAGCTGCAGGGCATCTCTGCGGTCAACGACTACTCCGACATGGACAACCCGCTGCGCCTGGTGATCGAGGTCAAGGGCGGCTTCCATCCCGAGGCGCTGCTCGAGCAGCTGTACAAGCAGACGCCGCTGGAGGACTCCTTCGGCATCAACGCGGTCGCCCTGGTCGACGGCCAACCGCGCACCCTCGGCCTGGTGGAGCTGCTGCAGGTCTATCTCGACCACCGGCGGGTCGTCGTCCGCCGGCGCAGCGAGTTCCGCCGCGCCAAGGCGGCCGACCGGCTGCACCTGGTCGAGGGGTTGCTGGTCGCGATCCTCGACATCGACGAGGTCATCCAGCTCATCCGGACGAGCGACGACGCGGCCGCCGCCCGGGAGCGGCTGATGCAGGTCTTCGACCTGACAGAGGTCCAGGCCACCCACATCCTCGACCTGCCGCTGCGCCGGCTGACCCGGTTCTCCCGGCTCGAGCTGGAGAAGGAGCAGGACGAGCTCCGGCGCACGATCGAGGGGCTGCAAGCCGTCCTCGACGACCCGGCGCTGCTCGACACGACGGTCGGCGACGAGTTGCAGGCGATGGCTGAGGAATACGGGACCCCTCGGCGCACGGTGCTGCTGGAGTCGGCCGGGCAGACGGTGACCGCTGCCGCTCCGCTCGAGGTCGCCGACGACCCGTGCCTGGTGCTGCTCGGCGCCACCGGGCTGCTGGCCCGCACGACCTCGGCCGATCCCCCCGGCGAGGGGGGCCGAAGAGCGCGCCACGACGCCGTGCTGTCGGTGGTGCCCGCGACGGCGCGCGGCGACGTGGGAGTCGTGACCAGCGCTGGGCGGGTCGTGCGACTCGGCGTCGTCGACCTCCCGGCGCTGCCGGACACCGCGACCGCCCCGCACCTGCAGGGTGGCGCGCCCCTCACCGAGCTGCTGTCCCTGCGCCCGGACGAGAAGCCGCTCTGCCTGACCGGGCTCGACCCGCAGGGCCCCGGCCTCGCGCTCGGCACCTCCCGCGGCGTGGTCAAGCGGGTGCAGCCCGACCACCTCACCAACCGCGACGAGTGGGACGTCGTCCGGCTCGACGACGGCGACCGGGTGGTCGGCGCGCTCCAGCTCGACGAGCCCGACGTGACCGACCTGGTGTTCGTGACGTCGGACGCCCAACTGCTGCACTTCCCGGCCTCGGGCGTGCGGCCGCAGGGCAGGTCGGGCGGGGGTGTCGCCGGCATCAAGCTCGCGGCAGGCGCGGAGGTCGTGTCGTTCGGCGCGGTACGGACCGCCGCCGACGCGGTCGTGGTGACGATCGCGGGTGTGGGCACGGCTCTGCCCGGCACCGAGGCGGGGACGGTGAAGGTCACGCCCTTCGCCGACTACCCGGGCAAGGGCCGCGCGACCGGCGGGGTGCGCTGCCACCGGTTCCTCAAGGGTGAGCAGCGGCTGCTGCTCGCGTACGCCGGCCCGGGGCCCGCCATGGCCACCGCCAGCAGCGGCGCTCCCATCGACCTGCCTGCGCCCGAGGGGCGGCGTGACGGCTCGGGGGTACCCGTCCCGCAGCCGGTGGCAGCCGTGACCGGGCCCGCCGCCGGCGCCGTGAGAGGCTGAGCCGTGCGCCGACCCACCCTCGTGCCGGTTGCCGGCGCCCTGCTGCTCGCCACTGTCACGCTGGCTGGGTGCACGGGCGATGACGAGGGCGGGGACACCCCCAGCGACGACCTCGGCACCCGGATGGATACCGCCCGGGCCGCGCTCGACGACGCCGAGAGCCTCGAGCTCACGCTGAGCACCGATGCCCTGCCGGACGGCGTCGCGGGCCTGCTCGAGGCCGACGGAGTGGGCAACCACGACCCCGCCTTCGAGGGCACCGTGACGGTGGAGACCGGCGGCCTGGGCACGATCGACGCCGACGTCGTGGCCGTCGACGGTGAGGTCTACGCCGAGCTGCCCTTCACCCAAGGCATGTCCCCCATCGACCCCGACGACTTCGGCGCCCCCGACCCGGCCGGGCTCGTCGACGCCGACAACGGCGTCTCGAGCTGGCTCACCGACGCCGACGACCTTGCCGACGAGGGCGATACCCGAGACGGCGAGGACGTGCTCACCGGCGTCAGCGGCAGCCTGAGCGGAAGCGTGGTCGCGGTCCTCGTGCCGTCTGCCGACGCCGAGGCCCTGTTCGACGTCGAGTTCCGGCTCACCGACGACGACGTGCTGCGCGACGCCACCATCACCGGCCCGTTCTACCCCGGCGGCGACGACGTGACGTACGAGCTCGCGGTCGAGACGTCCGACGACACGGTCGACATCTCCGCACCCTGATCCCGTGGCCTGACCGCCACCCTCGATGTGGTTCCCGCGGGAACCCTCCCCGCCCGTCGCGCCAGGTGCTGAGCCGGGCTGTTGACTTCTGTTGCAAACCGGGGGTATTTGTGTGCTGATCAGGTGTTCTGCCCGGATCTGCCCCGGTCCTGCGAAGGGTCTCCGCGATGCGTGCTGCTGCCCCGTCCCTCGCCGTCGTCCTGGGCCTGGCCCTCGCGGCACCGACCCCGGCAGCGGCCGCGGCGACGCCGGCTCCTGCCGGCCAGCCCGCCGCCGGCCAGCCCGCCGCCGGCCAGCACGCCAGCCAGCACGCCAGCCAGCCCACCGCCAGCCGGCCGGCCGGTGCCGGCCCGCAGTCGCCGGCCGACGTCTACCGTTGGCTGGAGGACCCGGAGATGGTCGGCGAGGGGCAGGTGCCCCCGCACGCGCGTCTCACGCCGTACGGGTCGGCCGGAGACGCGCTGGCGGCCGCTGCCGGAAGCGACCCGGACTCCCCGTGGGTGCAGAGCCTGGACGGGACCTGGCGGCTGCAGGTGTTCCGCCGGCCCCAGGCGGTGCCGGCGGGCTTCTGGAAGCCGTCGTTCGACACCGACGACTGGCCGACGGTCTCCGTCCCGCACACCTGGCAGTCCGACTTCGTCGACCACCCGATGTTCCGCAACATCCCCGAGGAGGTCTACCCGGACGATCCGCCGGCCGTCCCGCACGACATCAACCCCACCGGGGCGTATGTGCGGACGTTCGACGTCGACCCCGGGTGGACCCAGCGGCAGACGATGCTGCGCTTCGAGGCGGCGACCAGCGGCTACTTCGTCTGGGTCAACGGCGACTACGTGGGTTATGACCAGGGCGGGTACACACCGGCCGAGTTCGACGTCACCGACTCGGTCCACGCCGGTCGCAACGTGCTGGCGGTGCAGGTGCACCGCTGGGGCGCCGGCTCGTACCTCGAGGACTACGACCAGTGGCGCTACAGCGGACTGTTCCGCGACGTGTGGACCTACTCGGTGCCCTCCACCCACCTGCGTGACGCGTACGTGACCACCGCTGTGGACACGGCTGGCGACACCGATGTGGATGCCGGGACGGCAACCGTCAGCGACGTGGTCGAGGTCGCCCGCCCCGCAGCAGGAGACGGCTCCGGCTTCCGGGTGCGCCAGACGCTGTACGCCCCGGACGGGTCCCGGGTCGACCGCCGATCGGCTGCCGTGCAGTGGGCAGACGACGCGACGACGGCCGAGGTGCAGCTCGAGGCGCCGCTGGACGACCCCGTGCTGTGGAGCGCCGAGGACCCGAACCTCTACGGGCTGGTGCTCCAGCTGGTCGACGGGTCCGGCGAGGTCGAGCAGGTGGTCTCGCAGGCCGTGGGCGTGCGCGAGGTGGCCGTGCAGGACACCCAGGTGACGGTCAACGGCGAGCGGATCTGGATCCGCGGCGTCAACCGCGCCGAGACCGACCCGGACACCGGCCGGCACGTGACCCGTGTGGCGATGGAGCGCGACGTGCGGTTGATGAAGCGGCTCAATGTCAACGCCGTGCGCACGTCGCACTACCCGTCGGACCCGTACCTCTACGACCTGGCGGACCGGCACGGGCTGTGGGTCGACGACGAGGTGGACATCGAGACCCACGCTCACGAGAGCTGCCCCGACGACTGCCTGGCGTCGCGCCCGGAGTGGCAGGCCGCGTTCGCGGACCGGTTCGCCGCGATGGTGGAGCGGGACAAGAACCATCCCAGCGTCATCTTCTGGGACACCGGAAACGAGGCCGGGCTGGGCGAGGCGCACCAGGCGATGGCCGACTGGGCCGACGCCAACGAGCCGACCCGGCTGCTCTACCACCAGTCCAACTCCCCCGACGGTGATGCGCCGTTCGCCGACGTGGCCGGTCCCCGCTACCCGACGCCGGACCGGCTGGAGGCGAAGGCCGAGGAGACGACGAAGCCGATCGTCATGGGCGAGTACGCGCACGCGATGGGCAACGGGCTCGGCAACTTCAGCGACTTCTGGCAGCTGGCCCGCGAGCACCCGCAGATCCAGGGCGGCTTCATCTGGGACTGGGCCGAGCAGAACCTCGACCAGCCCCTGGTGATCACCGACGACTCCTCCCCCGCTGACGTGCAGGCGTTCCTCGTCGGCAAACCCCGGCAGGTGTCCGGGCACAGTGGCCGCGCGCTGCGACTGTCCGGCCTGGACGACTTCGTCGACGTCTTCCGCGACCCCGCCCTGGACCTGACGGACGGGCTCACCCTGGACGCGTGGGTACGGCCCGGGCGCTGGGCCGGGAGCATGCCGATCGTCACCAAGGGCCAGTCGTTCGGCCTGCAGATGGCCGACAAGTCCACGCTCGAGCTGGGGGTCGACGTCGGTGAGCGAACGACGGTGACGGCCACCGTGCCGAACGACTGGTACGGCAGCTGGCACCACGTCACGGGCAGCTACGACGGCAGCCGCCTCCGGCTTTTCGTCGATGGCGAGCTGGTGGCCGGAACCGCGGCCTCGGGTCCGGTGGACCCCGGCCTGTGGGAGGTCAACGTCGGCCGCAACGCCGAGACGCAGCGGGACCAGACCGAGACCCGACTCGCCGCGATGACGGTGGACTCCGTCCGCATCCACCCCGCGGCGCTGCGCCCGGGTGCCGCCCAGTCGGCGGACGGCGCGGTGCTCGCCCTGGACTTCGAGCGGCTGCGACCGCACGGGACGTTCCCCAGCCTCGGCGTGAGCCTGTCCGGCACCGACGGGCTGGTGTCGACGCACCGGTACTTGCAGCCCGAGGTGCGCACGATGGCGCAGGCGCAGAGCCCGGTGCGGTTCTCCGCACCCGACGACCAGGGCCGCATCGCGGTGCACAACGAGCAGCAGGCAGGTGCGCTGCCGGTCGTGCTGCACTGGTCCCTGGACGAGGTCGGTCGGTCGCTGGCCGCGGGCAGCCGGCGTACGACGCTTGCTCCGGGCCAGACCCGCTACCTGCGCCCGCCGGAGGCGCCCGCGAACCCGCGCGACGTCGAGCGCTTCTGGACGGTGACCGCCCGCTCCGGCGAGGACACCTGGTGGGCCGACGCCGGGTGGTTGATCAGCCGGGACCAGTTCAGCGCCGGAGGGCGCACCGTGCCGGGCGTGCAACTCGCCCCCCAGCAGTCGGTGCAGCAGCCGGGGCACGCGGCGGGACCACGGCTGCACCGCGACGGCGCCGAGCTGGTGCTCAGCGGCAAGGGCTGGACGTACCGCTTCGACACCCGCAGCGGCCGGTTGCTGTCGATGGACAGCCGGGGCCGGCCGCTGCTGCGGACCGGCCCGCGGCTCGACGCCTACCGGCCACCGACCAGCAACGAGACCTACGACTGGGGCACCGACGACCGCCGGCTGTGGCACGACGTCGGGCTGGACGCCCTGCGCACCCGGGTGCGGTCAGTGCACGTCAGCACCGAGCCCGGCGGCGACGTGGTCGTCGAAGTCGTGTCCCGGGTCGCGGCGCCGGGCAAGAGCGCGCTGGCGCACTTCGACCAGACACTCACCTACCGCGTGGACGAGCGCGGGACCATCGGCCTGCGCCAGCAGGTGCAGCCCGGCGGGACCGATATCGGCTCGTTGCCGTACCTGCCGCGGCTGGGACTGCAGCTACAGGTGCCCAGCGCGCTCGGTGAGCTCGCCTGGTACGGGCGCGGCCCGTTCGAGACGTACAACGACCGCACCGAGGGCTCGACGTTCGACGTCTGGCGCTCGACGGTGGACGAGCAGTACGTGCCGTACTCACGGCCACAGGCCTACGGCAACCACCACGAGACCCGGTGGACCACGCTCACCGACGGCACCCGCTCCGGTCTGCTGGTCGCTGCCGCGCCGGCCGAGAGCATGGACATGAGCGTCACCCCGTACGACCGGCTCGACCGCGCGGAGTACGACTTCCAACTGCCGCTGGTCCGCAACCACGGGTGGTCGACCCTGCATGTCGAAGCCGGTGAGACCGGGATGGGCGAGACCCCGAACTCGGTGCTCGCCCCCTACCGGGTGAGCCCGACCGAGCCGGTCGACCACGAGCTCACGCTGCGGCCGCTGACCCGTGCCGAGCTGCAGGCCGGCGGGACGCCCGATCCGGACGGGCCGGTCGTCTGCCCGCCCGACGTGACGCTGCCCGACGACCTCACGGTGGGAGCCGACGGCACGGTCACGGTCCCGGTGACCGTGGCGGCCCGGTGTGCGGGTGGCCTGGACGACGTCGGGGTCACCCTCGAGGTGCCGGAGGGCTGGACCGTGCAGCCCGACGACGTGGACCTCGGTGGGGTCGCCCTCGGGGCTCCGGAGACGGCCGAGCTGGAGCTGACCGCTCCCGCGGACGCCTCCCCTGGTGCCCACCCGGTCACCGCCGAGGTGGAGTTCGTGTCCCCGCCCGGTCTCGACGGGAGGACGCGGGCCGAGACCACGGTCGAGGTCCCGCTGCAGGAGGGCCAGGCCTGGGTCTCCGACCTGCCGTTCGTGACCGAGACCAACGGCTGGGGTCCGGTGGAGCGCGACACCAGCAACGGTGAGGACGCGGAAGGCGACGGGGCACCGATGTCCGTCGGCGGGGTCGGCTTCGCCAAGGGGCTCGGGGTGCACGCCGACTCCCGGGTGCAGATCGCCCTCGACGGGTCGTGCAGTCGGTTCACCGCGACGGCGGGCGTCGACGACGAGGTCCAGTCCAGCGGCAGCGTCGCGTTCGAGGTGCTCGTCGACGACCAGGTCGTGGAGAGCACCGGGACGCTGCGCGGCGACGACGACGGTGTCCCGATCGACGCCGACGTCACCGGCGGCGACACCCTCGAGCTGCACGTCGCCGACGCCGGTGACGGCAACAGCCTCGACCACGCCGACTGGGCGGGAGCCGTGCTCACCTGCGACCCCTGATCCGCTGGACTACCGCGGCGCCCGCGGTCCCCGGCGGCGCCGGCCCGCTGTGACACGATCGGGCCGGTGAGCCTCTCTCCCCCGGCGGCGCCGACCGGGCCGGCCACCGCGGGCCGGATCCTGCTGGGGCTCGCCGCCGTGGCGGTCGCGTTCGCGGCGGCCGACACCTACGTCGTGGTGCTGGCGCTGCCGGACATGATGAGTGCGGCCGGGCTGAACACCGACGAGCTGCAGCGGGCCGCGCCGCTGATCTCGGGCTTCCTGCTCGGCTACGTCGGCGTGCTGCCGCTGATCGGCCGGCTCGCCGACCTGCGCGGCCGCACACCGGTGCTGGTCGGGTCGCTCGTCGTCTTCGCGGTCGGCTCCCTGGTGACCGCTGCCGCCTACGACCTGCCCTCGATGGTGACCGGGCGGTTCGTGCAGGGCGTCGGCGGCGGCGGACTGGTGCCGGCCACCCTCGCCCTGGTGGCGGACCTGTGGCCGCCGCAGCGCCGCGGGCTGCCGCTCGGCGTGGTCGGGGCGGTGCAGGAGCTGGGCTCCGTGCTGGGCCCGGTCTACGGGGCCGCGGTCCTGGCGGTCAGTGACTGGCGGGCGATCTTCTGGCTCAACCTCGCGGTGGGACTCGTCCTGGCCGCCGCGCTGGTACGGCTCCCGCCGGGGCAGCCGGACCCGACGGACCCGCGGCCCGGCCGGGTCGACGTGGTCGGTGCGTTGCTCGTTGCCGCCGCGCTCGGCTGTGTCGCCGTCGTGATGCGCGAACCGACGGGACTGGTCACCGACGTCGAGTGGGGACGTGCCTTCCTGCCGTTCGTGGGCGAGAGCCGCTGGCTCACACCACTGGCGGTCGCGGCGTACGCCCTGCTGGCGCTGTTCATGGTGCGCCAGCTCACCGCCCGGCGGCCGCTGCTGGCATGGCGGGCGTGGGGTGCGGTGCTGGCCCGCACCGACGTCGTCGGCGCCTTGCTGCTGGGGGCGGCGCTGGGTGGCGTGATCGTGGCATTCGCGTCGGCCGACCCCGAGGTGGCCGTGCTCAGCACCGGCGGGCTGTGGTGGCTCGGGGGCTCGGCCGTGGCCGCGGTGCTCTTCGGTTGGCGGCAACGCACCAGCACCCATCCCCTGGTGCCGCGCCAGGCGCTGCGCCGACGGGCGGCGTGGGGGTCGGTGCTGGTGTCGTTGTTCGTCGGTGCCTCGCTGATCGCGGCCCTGGTGGACATCCCGTTCTTCGCCCGGCTGACCGTCTACCCCGACTCCCAGCTGGACGCCGCGCTCGTCCTCGTCCGGTTCCTCGCGGCGCTGCCGGTCGGCGCGCTGGTCGGCGGCTGGTTCACCCGGCGGGTGCCGGTGGGCGTGCTGACCGCCACCGGCATGGTGCTGGCCGCGGTCGGCTTCGTGCTGATGGCCGGCTGGGACGCCGACGCCCTGCGGTCGTGGACCGCCACGGTGCCGCTGGTCATCGCTGGCTTCGGGTTCGGCCTTGCCGTGGCACCCGTCAACGCCGCGCTGCTGGCGGCGACCGACCAGGCGGTGCACGGGGTGAGCAGCGCGCTGGTCGTCGTCGCCCGGATGGTCGGCATGCTGGTCGGCATCTCCGCCCTGACGACTATCGGCCTGCGCCGGTTCTACGACGTCACCGCGACCATCCCGCCGGTGCAGGAGCTCTGCCCGGAGACGCCCACCGACTGCCCCGGGTACGGCGACCGGCTGCTCGAAGCGGGGCTGGCGCAGCTGGAGACGGTCTTCGTCGGCGCCGCCGCCTGCGCGGTCGTGGCCGCCGTGCTCGCGCTGGTCTTGTTCCGCGGAGCCCAGACCCGGGCGTGAGGGTCGCGACCGGTCAACCCGGATGACGGCGCGGCCGGGGATCCGTCAGGCTGGCCATGTGACCAGCCCGCTCTCCCCCACCCGTCGCACGACAGTGCTCCGTGGCAACCGGGCCCGACCCGATCGCGAAGCGCTGCACGAGGTGCTGGCCGCGGGCACGATCTGCCACCTCGGAGTGGTCGTCGACGGCGTGCCCCGGGTGCTGCCGACGGTCTACGGCTACGACCTCGACGGTCCGGACACCGACGGCACGCTCTACGTGCACGGATCGGTGGCCGCCCGGAGCCTGGTCACCGCCCCGTTGCAGCCGGTGTGCGTGACGGTCACGCTGGTCGACGGGCTGGTCCTCGCCCGGTCGGCCTTCAACCACTCGATGAACTACCGCAGCGCGGTCGTCATCGGCACCGCGCGCCAGGTGACCGACACCTCAGAGCGCGACCGGGCACTCTCGCTGGTCGTCGACCACGTGGTGCCGGGTCGGAGCGGCACCCTGCGCGCGAACACCCGCAAGGAGCTCGCCGCGACGACCGTGCTGGCGCTGTCGCTGCACGAGGCATCGGTCAAGGTGCGGACCGGCGACCCGGGCGACGACGACGAGGACGTCGAGGAAGGCGGGGTGTGGGCGGGCGTGGTGCCACTGCGCACCGTCGTCGACGAACCCGTACGCAGCGCAGACTGCGCCACGGACATACCGGTGCCGACGGACGTGACCGCTCTCTCGACTCGCGAGGTGCGGTGACCGGGAACGCTGAATGACCGACAGCGAGATGGCAGATGGGGCGGCTGCCTACAGCTCGGGGCGCGGCAGTGACGGAGGAGCCTGGGCGACGCACGACCCTCACACGCGGTGCATGCTCCGGGCGGCGAGGCGGTGAGCCGCGCCGGTGGCCAGCATGGCGCCCGCCGCGGCCAGCCAGAAGGTACGTGGACCGTAGGCGAGCGCGGAGCCCATGAGTGGCGGCCCGACGGTCAGTGCGATACCCCAGGTGATGCCGTAGACGGAGAAGTAGGCGGCTCTCGCACCGGCTGGCGCCAGGCGGGCCACGAGCGTGTAGGCGTACCCCAGCAGGAGGACGTCGCCGAGGGCGATGACGATCGTCGAGATCAGGTAGCCGGCGAGGGTCGGAAACGTGCCGGCGATGGCGAGGCCGGCCGCGAGAACCAGGTAGCCGGTGACCATGCGCCGGTCCGGGTCGTCGTGACGCCCTAGGAGTGGCTGGGCGGCCAGGATGACCAACGCGCCCAGCGCCGCGAGCAGGCCCGCCTCGGAAGGTTCGCGGCCGGCAGCAGTGAGGGCGATCGGCAGGGCCATGGGGATCGCAATGTAGATGGTGGCGAACGCGGTGCCGGTGACCATGAGCGCGAGGAGCCGCCGGTCGGCCCCGGGTCGGACTCTCGACGACTGGTCACGGGAGTGGCGCGGTGTTGTTGGCAGGGCCGCGGCGACGAGCAGAGCGCACGCGAGCGCAGTGCCTGCGTCGATGGCGAACAGCAAGGAGAGGCCGATGCGCCCCACGACGGCTGCGAACAGCCCTGCGGCCAGGACGGCCGCCGACAGAGTCACGCCGAGCAGCCCGTAGGCGGCCGGAAGGAGGTGGTCGGGCGTGACATCGGCGATCAAGGCTTGGCTCGCCGGCTCGTAGATCTCGAAGCACAGACCGAGCAGTACCGCGCCAGCCAGGGCGACCGCCAGGGTAGGTGCCACGGCGATGGCGAGCTGCGCGCCCGCAGTACCGCACAGGCCGATCACGACTGCGGCCTTCGACCCGACCACACCGTCGAGACGGCCACCGATAAGCCGCGACGGGATGGTTGCGGCTCCGAAAGCACCGACGACAAGGCCTGCCACGCTCACTGATGCGCCGTGGTCCTGTACAAGGAACACCGCAAGGAACGGCATCGAGAAGGCGCCCATACGGTTGACGAATCGCGCGACCAGCAGCACCTTTACCGGCCGAGGCAGATCAGAACCCGACCCCGTCGGAAGACTGTTGTACAAGCGTTTGCCAGTCATGACTCTGACGCTACGTGGTAGCTCGTAGACTGTTCAAATGCGCTTTGACAGTCACGTTGCGGATCTGCTCATGATTGGCGCTGACCTCGTCAACGCTCAGACCTGCGAGCACGCTGGCGGCCGGCCGGCTCACGTCCTTTCAGGTCGTGAGCTGCGCGACGAGCTGAGGGGCATCCTCACGCGTGAAGCGCGACGACCCATCGTCGAGGAGCGCGACGTGCACGTCCTCGCACGTTTCGCGCAGGCCGCCCGGCGGATATTTGAGGCCGCGTCCGACGAGGACTTCGACTCTGCCGCCGCTGCGACCAATGATCTTCTTGCCTGGGCTCGCCCGACTCCGAGGCTGGATCAACACGACACCACGTGGGACATGCATTTCCACGGCCCTACTGACCGGCTGGGCGATGGTTGGGCCGCCGGATGTGCAGCTGCCCTCACCATGGCGTTGGGCAGCGCGAGTGCAGGACGGCTCGGCGTCTGCACCGCACCCGACTGCGATCGCGTCTATGTCGATCGCTCAAAGAACGGCACCCGAAGCTTCTGCGGCATCACCTGTCAGAACCGCGTCAAGAACGCCCGGCACCGCCAGAACCGATTGCTGCGCGCCGCCCCGTGAAGCTGACTGCACTCACTCAAGCCACTGCCCCCGGCCAGTACAGCTAGGCGTCGATGGCCTCGGCGTCGACCTCGTAGGCGCCTTGGACGATGAACTCCTTGCGCGGCGCTACCTCGTTGCCCATCAGCAGCTCGAACACGCGGTTGTCGGCCTCGGCATCGTCGACCGTGATCCGGCGCAGCGTACGGCGCCGGGGATCCATCGTCGTCTCGGCCAGCTGCTCGGCGTCCATCTCGCCGAGTCCCTTGTAGCGCTGGACCGGGTCCTTCCAGCCGGTGTTCTTCTTGGTCAGCTCGGCCAGCTTGCGCTGCAGCTCGGCGTCGGAATAGGTGTAGACGTACTTGTCGGCGCCTTTCTTGGGCCGGGACAGCTCGATGCGGTGCAGCGGCGGCACGGCGGAGAACACCCGACCAGCTGCCACCAGCGGCCACATGTAGCGGAAGAACAGCGTGGTCAGCAGGCAGCGGATGTGCGCGCCGTCGGAGTCGGCGTCGGCCATGAAGATGACCCGGTCGTAGCGGACCTGCTCGAGGTCGAACGTCCGACCGCTGCCGGCTCCGACGACCTGGATGATCGCCGCGCACTCGGCGTTCTTGAGCATGTCGCCGGTCGACGCCTTCTCGACGTTGAGGATCTTGCCGCGGATCGGCAGCAGCGCCTGGAACGCGGCGTTGCGGGCCAGCTTGGCGGTGCCGAGGGCGGAGTCTCCCTCGACGATGAACAGCTCGGACCGCCCGGAGTCACCGCTGCGGCAGTCGGCGAGCTTGGCCGGCAGCGCGCTGGACTCCAGGGCGTTCTTGCGGCGCTGGT
Organism: uncultured Actinomycetota bacterium; assembly: GCA_963785115.1. Classification (GTDB taxonomy): domain Bacteria; phylum Actinomycetota; class Actinomycetes; order Propionibacteriales; family Nocardioidaceae; genus JACCWP01. Next base: position 306,953 of record CAWATY010000009.1, on the reverse strand, counting down.
TGTCCCGCTGCTGGCGCGCCATCATCCGGGTGCGCGCGGCCGCCACGACCTTGTCCAGGACCGCCCGCGCCGGCTGCTTGTCACCGCGCTTGCCTCCGGCCAGGAATGCCTTGAGCTCGCTACCCACGACCCGGGAGACGATCCGCGCCACCGCCGGCGTGCCGAGGACCTCCTTGGTCTGTCCGTCGAACTGGGGTTCGGCCAGTCGCACCGTCACGACGGCGGTGAGCCCCTCGAGGACGTCCTCCTTGACCACGTCGGGGTCGCCCGACTTCAGCAGCCGCGCCCCACGCAGGGCCTCGTTCAACGTCTTGGTCAGGGCCCGGTCGAAGCCGCTGACGTGGGTGCCCCCCTTGGGCGTGGCGATGATGTTGACGTACGAGCGCACCTCGGTGTCCCAGCCGGTGCCCCAGCGCAGCGCGACGTCGACGACCACCTCGCGGTCGACGTCCTGCGGAGTCATGTGCCCCTTGTCGTCGAGCAGCGGGACGGTCTCGGTGAAGTGCTCGCTGCCGGTGAGCCGGACCACCCGGGTGAGCGGCTCGTCGGGCGCCAGGAACTCGCAGTACTCGGTGATGCCGCCCTCGTGCTTGAACTTCTCCTCGCGAGGGGTGCCCTCGATCCCGGGACGGTCGTCGCGGATGACGATCTCGAGCCCGGGGACGAGGAACGTCGTCTGGCGGGCCCGCGCGACCAGGTCGTCGTAGGAGAACTCGGCACCCTTGACGAAGACCTGGGGGTCGGCCCAGTAGCGGATCCGCGACCCGGTCACCGCCTTCTTCACCCTGCCGGCCCGGGTGAGCCCGGACGACTTGGTGAACGTGGCGTCGGGGCCGTCGCCGCCGAACCGTCCCGGGACGCCACGGCGGAACGACGCCGCCCACGTCGCACCGCCCTTGTCGACCTCGACGTCGAGGCGCAGGGCGAGGGCGTTGACCACCGAGGCGCCCACACCGTGCAGCCCGCCGGTCGCCACGTACGACCCGCCACCGAACTTGCCGCCGGCGTGCAGCTTGGTGAAGACCACCTCGACGCCGGACAACCCGGTCTTGGGCTCCTTGTCGACGGGGATGCCCCGGCCGTCGTCGCGCACCTCGGCCGACCCGTCGGCGTGCAGCACGACCTCGATCCGGGCGCAGGCCCCGGCCAGCGCCTCGTCGACCGCGTTGTCGATGATCTCCCACAGGCAGTGCATGAGCCCGCGCGTGTCGGTGGAGCCGATGTACATGCCCGGCCGCTTGCGGACCGCCTCGAGACCCTCGAGAACCAGCAGGTTTCGGGCGGTGTACGCGGTGTCGATGGCGGGCCACCCCGATCATGAGCGTGGGTCTGCAGGGGACGTCAGGAGCGTACCCAGGGGCTCCCTCAGGCCTATGGCACCGCGCCGGTCGGTCGAAGAGTCCCGACCGGAAGGATGATTGCGGGCGCGCCACGCGTGCGTCTCGCGCCCGACGGGTCCAGGATTCGAGGCACGACGAGGGCCGATCCCCTGGTCGGGCAGGATCGAAGCACCAGTAGGGCCGGCAACGTGGCCGGCACCGCGAGGCTCCACCGGCGGGAACGACGGAGGCACGACCGACGTCACAACCGGCAGGTGGGCACCGCGGGAAGCATGCGGCGTGATTTGATGTTGGAGCCCGGTGAAGGCCGAGGGACCCAGATCCCGGAGCCGATCCGAACGAGACGGAAGAAGGACACACGTGACGACTGCCGTTGCCCCGAGTGCCGCCCTCTCCGCCGTGGACCGCTGCGACCGGTGCGGAGCGCAGGCCTACGTCCGGGTGAAGCTGCCCACCGGCGGCGAGCTCCTGTTCTGTGGTCACCATGGTCGTGAGCACGGCGACAAGCTGCGCGAGGTGGCCGTGAGCATCCACGACGAGACCGAGCGGCTGAGCCCCACCCAGGCCGTTCCCCACGGCGAGAACTGACCGCCGACCCCCACGACGTCCGACGGAGCCCCGGGAAACTCTCCGGGGCTCCGTCGCGTCCGGGGATGGTGACCCACCACACTGGCTCCCGTGCCGTGGTGGGGCGAGGTCCTGGTCGGAGCCGCCGTCGTCGTGGGCGTGCTCGGTGTCGTCGTACCGGTCCTCCCCGGCCTGCTCCTGGTCTGGGCCGCGGTCGCCGCGTGGGGCGTCATCGAGGGCGGGGCTACCGGTTGGTCGGTCGCCGTCGCGGCGACAGTGCTCGCAGCGGCCAGCCAGGTCGTCAAGATCACCCTCCCGGGCCGCCGGCTGCAGCGGGCGGGCGTACCCACGTCCTCGATCACGATCGGTGGCCTGGCCGGGGTCGTCGGCTTCTTCGTCATCCCGGTCGTGGGTCTGTTCGTCGGCTTCGCGCTGGGTGTGTACGCGGCGGAGCGGCATCGGCTCGGCACCCACGACGCGGCCTGGGGCTCCACCCGGCACGCCCTGAAGGCCGCGGGGCTGTCCATCCTCATCGAGCTGGCCGCCACCCTGCTCATCGCCGCGGGCTGGCTGGCGGGGCTGGTGGCCGCCTGAGCGGGGCCCGGCCGTCGGGGTATCGCCGGGTTGTCGCCGGGTTACCGTGGCCTGGTGTGGTCGTGGACGGGGATCGCCGGGGCGGTGTGCTCGCTCGCCTCGGTGACGGCGGTGACGCTGGCGGTGACCAGCGGCCCGGCCGGCACCCCGCCCACCGGCACCCCGCCCGTCGATGACCCGGCCGCCGCTGACCCGAGCGGCGAGGCTCGTTCCGACACCACGCACCCGGCTTCGCGGACGCTCGAGACGCTGCGGCTCGTCCGCCCCGGGGAACGGCACCCGCTGCGCGGACTGCGCGTCACCCTCGACCCGGGCCACAACGGCGGCAACGCCTCGCACCCCCAGCAGATCAACCGGCAGGTCCCCGACGGCCGGGGCGGGCGCAAGGCCTGCAACACAGTCGGGACACGGACTCTGGGCGGCTACCCCGAGCACGCCCTCACCTGGAGACTCGCCGTGCGACTGCGCCACCTGCTCCGCGACCGCGGCGCCCACGTGTCGCTCACCCGGCGCTCCGATCGCGGCGTCGGCCCGTGCGTCAACGTGCGCGGGCACTGGCCGCAGCGGCACCGCGCCGACGTGGCGCTCAGCATCCACGCCAACGGCAGCACCGACCGCTCGATTCGCGGCTTCCACGTGATCCGTTCGTGGCCACCGCTGTCGCGATCCCAGCGCGACGGGTCGCGCACCCTGGCGTACGCGGTGCGCAACACGCTGCGCGACCGCGGGTTCCCGACCAGCCCGTACGGCGAGCACGGGATCGACAAGCGCGCCGACCTGGCCGGCCTGAACTTCGCCCGCCGCCCGACGGTGATGGTCGAGATCGCCGAGATGCGCAACCGTCGCGACGCCGCGCTGCTCACCAGCCCGCAGGGTCGTGACCGGTACGCCCGGGCCCTGCTGGAGGCGCTGCGGCGGTGGGCGTCCCGGCACTGAGCGGTCCACCCAGCACAGGCAGAGTGTTGCGTCTGTCGCAACTGTGCCGCACTGACTGCAACGAGCCGCCACTCGTGCCACGATCCGGGCATGAGCTTTCCGTCCGACCTGGAGATCGCCCACGCGGCGACGCTGAAGCCGCTCGGTGACGTCGCCGACGAGATGGGGATCGGCCCGCACCTGCTGGAGCCGCACGGCAACGACGTGGCCAAGATCCGGCTGGAGGCGATCGAGGAGCTGGCCGACCGACCCCGCGCCCGCTACGTCGTCGTCTCGGCCGTGACGCCGACCCCGCTCGGCGAGGGCAAGACCACCACGACCGTGGGGCTCGGGCAGGCGATGCGGCACATCGGACGCCGATCGACGATCGCGGTCCGTCAGCCGTCGATGGGTCCCACCTTCGGGATCAAGGGCGGAGCCGCCGGCGGCGGGTACAGCCAGGTGGTGCCGATGGACATCCTCAACCTGCACCTGACCGGTGACTTCCACGCGGTCACCGCCGCGCACAACCTGCTCTCGGCGCTGGTGGACAACCACCTGCACAAGGGCAACGAAACCGGCCTCGACCTCGACAACATCACCTGGCGGCGGGTGATGGACGTCAACGACCGGGCACTGCGCAACATCGTCATCGGGCTGGGCTCGCGCGCCGACGGCGTGACCCGGCAGACCGGCTTCGACATCACCGCCGCCTCCGAGGTGATGGCGATCTTCGCGCTGACCCGCTCGGTTCCGGAGCTGCGCGAGCGGATGGGCCGCATCGTCGTCGGGTACACCCGCGACGGGACGGCCGTCACCGCGGAGCAGATCGGCGGGGCGGGCGCGATGGCGGTCATCATGCGCGACGCCCTCAAGCCCAACCTGCTGCAGACGCTGGAGAACACGCCGGTGCTCGTGCACGCCGGACCGTTCGGCAACATCGCGCACGGCAACTCCTCCGTCGTCGCCGACCTCATCGGCATCCACACCGGCGACGTCCTCATCACCGAGGCCGGCTTCGGGGCCGACATGGGCGCCGAGCGGTTCTTCAACATCAAGTGCCGCACGTCCGGTCTCAGCCCCGACGCGGGTGTGGTCGTGACGACGGTGCGCGCGCTCAAGGCGCACTCCGGCAAGCACCGGATCGTCGCCGGACGCGCACTGCCGGAGGGGCTGCTCGCCGAGAACCCCGACGAGGTGCACATCGGCGGTGCCAACCTGCGCAAGCAGCTGGACAACATCCGGATGCACGGGGTGACCCCCGTGGTCGCGATCAACGCCTTCCCCGACGACCACGTCAGCGAGCACCGCGCGATCCGCGAGATCGCCGAGGAGGCCGGGGCCCGGGTGGCCGTGTGCACGCACTTCGCCGACGGCGGCAGAGGAGCCACCGAGCTCGCCGAGGCGGTGATCGAGGCAGCCGACGAGCCGTCGGAGTTCCAGCTGCTGTACGACGACGCGGCACCGCTGCGGGACAAGATCGAGACGGTGGCGACCAAGGTCTACGGGGCCGACGGCGTCGACTACAGCCCGGCGGCCGCGCGCCAGCTGGACACCTACGAGCGCAACGGGTTCGGCAACCTGCCGGTCTGCATCGCCAAGACGCACCTGTCGATCTCGTCCGACCCGGCGCTGATGGGCGCTCCGACCGGATGGCGACTGCCGGTGCGGGAGGTGCGGGCCTCGGTCGGCGCGGGCTTCGTCTACCCGATCTGCGGCGAGATGCGGACCATGCCGGGGCTCGGATCGAACCCGGCGGCGTTCCGCGTCGACCTCGACGACGACGGCGAGATCGTGGGGCTGTCCTGACCGGCGACGACGCGGGCCTGCTCGACCTGTCCGTCCGGCGGCTGCTCAGCGCGGTCGCCGAGCGGTCGACCGCACCTGGAGGCGGAGCGACAGCCGCGCTGACCGCAGCCCTCGCCGCGGCCCTGACCGAGATGGCAGCAAGCTTCGCCGACGAGTCGTCCACAACGGCGGGTCTCGCAGCGGAGGCTGCCGGGCTGCGCGAGCGCGCGGGAGTCCTCGCCGACGCCGACGTCGCGGCGTACACGGAGTTCGTACGGGCACGCCGGGCCGGCACCGCCACCCCCGACCTGGCGGCCACCCTCGACGCCGCGTTGGACGAGGCCGTACGGGTGCCGCTCGAGATAGCCCGGATCGGTGCCGAGGTCGCCGCGGCGGCGCGCACGCTGGCCGACGAGGGCAACCCGCGGCTGCGCGGTGACGCGGCCACGGGGTGCTGGCTGGCGGCCGCGGCCGCCAGCTCCGCCGCGGTCCTCGTTGCCGAGAACCTCGCCAGCGCCCCCGACGACACCCGGCTGGCCGAGGCCCGCGCGCTCGCGGCCGCGGCTCGGCAGGCTGCTGCGGGGCTCCCGCGCTGACCGGTGAGACGTGGCGGCCCGGGTCACGGCAGGGTGGCTACCGCGCGCCCTCGCTGTCCACGCGACTGCTCAGCGCGTCCTCGAGCTGCTGCCAGAACCGGCTCGCAAGCGCCCGGTGCCAGTGCCGGTGTTCCTCCAGGTCGGCGACGACTGCGTGGCACTCGTCGCACACCTCGTTGTCCTGCTCTCCCTCTCCCATGAGGGGACGCTAGCGAGTCACCCGGCACGTACGCAGGCAAACGGGTACACACCGTGTCAGGAGCGGAGGATCCGGCGTCGCCGCCCCGGGGAGCACGGACGGCCGACGCGGCGCGACGAGACGTGCATGGCGGCGAGTGTCGGCCGGGCTGTGCGGCGGCACGCTGCTGGACCGCCCCACACCCCGGCCGACTGCTGTGATGGCTCAAGGGGAGCGATCGCTCGCATCCCGCGGACCCGCACAGCACCCCCGTCCCCTCCGTGGGGAGGACTCGGGCCGTGCGCGACCGGGGTCCCGGGCCGCAATGCGGGGATCGTACACCCAGTCGGGCAATACGGTCGCCGACCGAGGACGCCGACGACCGCGACTACCGCGCGATGAGAAGGTGATGTCGACGGAGATCCGGCCCTCCGGCCGCGCGGGCGGACCCGAGGTGACATCGAAGGCGACCCACCTCGGGCGACAGCGCTTACGACGATGGCCGTCGATCGCCTGTCGTGGCTGGACGACCACCGCTCCCGAGGACCGGAGGACGGCGGTAGCAAGGGTCCGGGGTTCACCGGGGGCGGCTACATCGCCTAGGACCCTCAGTCCAGGTAGTCGCGCAGCACCTGCGAGCGCGAGGGGTGGCGCAGCTTGCTCATCGTCTTGGACTCGATCTGGCGGATCCGCTCGCGGGTCACGCCGTAGACCTTGCCGATCTCGTCCAGTGTCTTCGGCTGGCCGTCGGTGAGGCCGAATCGCATCGACACCACACCCGCCTCGCGCTCGGACAGGGTGTCGAGCACCGCGTGCAGCTGCTCCTGGAGCAGGGTGAAGCTCACTGCGTCGGCCGGCACGATGGCCTCGGAGTCCTCGATCAGGTCGCCGAACTCCGAGTCGCCGTCCTCGCCGAGCGGCGTGTGCAGGCTGATCGGCTCACGGCCGTACTTCTGGACCTCGACGACCTTCTCGGGCGTCATGTCCAGCTCCTTGGCCAGCTCCTCGGGCGTCGGCTCGCGGCCGAGGTCCTGGAGCATCTGGCGCTGCACCCGGGCCAGCTTGTTGATCACCTCGACCATGTGCACCGGGATGCGGATCGTGCGGGCCTGGTCGGCCATCGCGCGGGTGATCGCCTGCCGGATCCACCAGGTGGCGTACGTCGAGAACTTGTAGCCCTTGGTGTAGTCGAACTTCTCGACCGCGCGGATCAGCCCGAGGTTGCCCTCCTGGATGAGGTCGAGGAAGAGCATGCCGCGCCCGGTATAGCGCTTGGCGAGGCTGACCACGAGGCGAAGGTTGGCCTCCAGCAGGTGGTTCTTGGCCCGGTGGCCGTCCTCGGCGATCCAGCCCAGCTCATCGAGCAGCTTGGCCGAGATCTTGCCGCCCTTGGCGAGCTTCTCCTCGCTGAACAGCCCGGCCTCGATGCGCTTGGCGAGCTCGACCTCCTGCTCGGCGTTGAGCAGCGAGACCTTGCCGATCTGCTTGAGGTAGTCCTTGACCGGGTCGGCGGTCGCACCGGCGACCATGACCTGCTGCTCCGGCTCGTCGCCCTCGTCGGCGGCCGAGAGGGTGAAGCCCTTCTTCTCGTCTTCCTTGAGGGTGGGGTCCTCGGCGAGGTCCTTCTCGAACACCGCGTCGTCGATGTCCTCGAGCACCTTCTTCGCCACCGGAGCCGCGCCGCCCACCGTGACCTCGACCAGCTCGGTGCCGTCGGCCGCCTTGCCGGCGGTCTTCTTGGCCGTCTTCTTGCCCGCCCCGGCGGCGGTCTTGGCCGTCTTCGCGGCCGGAGCGCTCTTCGCCGCGGTCTTGGTCTTGGCCGGCGTGGCCGCCGTCTTGGTGGCGGACTTCGCGGCGGACTTCGGCGCGGTCTTCGGCGCGGTCTTCGCGGCGGACTTCGGCGCGGTCTTCGGCGCTCTTCGGCGCGGACTTGGCGTCGGACTTGGCGGCGGACTTGGCGGCGGACTTCGGAGCGGTCTTCGGTGCCGGCTTGGTCGCCGGCTTCGCGGTCGACTTGGCGGTCGACTTCGCGGTCGACTTGGCGGTCGACTTGGCGGTCGACTTCGGCGCGGTCTTGGGTGCCGGCTTGGCAGCGACCTTCTTGGTGGCGGGCTTCTTGGTGGCCGTGGGCGCGCTGGCGGTGACGGTCGACTTGCCCTTGGCCGCGGCGACCACCCGGCGCCGGGGAGCGGCGGAGTCGGCCGCCGACACGACGACGACGATGCCCTCGCGGCTCAGCGTGCGGACGAGCGCCCGGTGCTGGGCCGCGGTGACCTCGGCCTCCGTCACCGCATCGCGGACGGCGGCGGCGGTGACCTCGCCCGACACCCGACCCACGCTGAACAGCTGGTCGATCGAGGGGTGCGCGAGCACCCCAGCGGGCAGCTGCCGAGATGGGCTGGACGACACGGAGTACCTCTCGTCGGAACAGTTTCCGGGCGCAACGAAGCCGGCCCTTGTCAAGCCGGAGGCTGTGACCCCAGTGTGCCACGCACCTGGCGACGGTCCCATCCGAGGTCACGGAGCGGCGGGTCGCGCCTCCCGGGCCGCCCTCTTCTGCTGCTGCTTGTACGCGCGGACCTTGCCCAGCGACGCCGTGTCGACCACGTCCGCGATCGAGCGGAACACTCCTGCCCCGCCGTAACCGCCCGCCGCGGCGCGCCACCCTCGAGGGCGGACGCCGAGCTGCTTGCCGAGCAGCGCCACCAGGATCTGCGCTTTCTGCGGGCCGTAGCCGGGCAGGGCCTGCAGCCGGCGGCGGAGGTCGGCTCCGTCCGTAGCGTCGGTCCACACCCGAGCAGCGTCACCGCCGAGCTCGTCGCGGACGTGCACGGCCAGAGCGTGCACCCGCTTGCCCATCGAGGCCGGGTAACGATGGATGGCCGGGCGGGTGGCGCAAACCTCGACGAAGGAGTCCCGGTCCATCCCGGCGATGGTGACTGCGTCGAAGCTGCCCAGCCGCTGCGCCAACGTCGCGGGCCCGGCGAATGCGTGCTCCATCGGCACCTGCTGGTCCAACAGCATCCCGACCAGCAGGGCGAACGGGTCGCGCGACAGCAGCTCGTCGGCGGCCTCGTCCTGGGTGAGGTGCAGGTTGGTGGTCATCAGCACGGACGCGCGATCACTCCGCCGATTTCACGGCCAGGACCGGGCAGGGAGCGTCCAGCAGCACCCGCTGCGCGTTGCTGCCGAGGATGAGCTTGCCCACGGGCGAGCGGCGGCGCAGCCCGATGATGATGAAGTCGGCCTGCACGTCGGCGGCCACCTGGATCAGGTCGTCCGCAGGGTCCATGCCGCGGACCAGCTGACGGATCTCGTGGCTGACCCCCGCATCGGTGAGCTCGGCCCTGATCGCCTCCAGCTCGCCCTCGCTGCGGATCGCGTCGTCGCGGTCGAACTCGCGGCCGCCGCGGTGCGAGTTGACCACGACGAGCTTGGCGTCGCGCAGCAACGCCTCCTCCGCGGCCCGGCGCAGGGCGGCCTGCCCCTCCGGCTTGGGCACGTAGCCCACGACGATGGTGCCCATCGGCACACGACCTCTCTCGCTGCGTCCGCTGCAGGTGGCGGCGGGTGTTGCGCCCGTGTTTCGGCCGAGGCTAGTGCATCGACGTGCCGGCCGATGGGGGCCAGTTCGGGGTCACGGGAGGTCCCACGTGTGCACCGGTTCGTTCGAGTGCATCCGCTCGCGGTAGTGCCCGAGGACCGTGCGCAGCACGTCCCAGCGCTCCAGTGGCGTGTCGTCGTACAGCTTGTGGAACGCCCCCGCCAACCAGGTCGCGCCGTTGCGACCGGTGAGACACCGCTGCTCGACGATGCCGAGCAGCCGGTCGCGTTCCGCGGGGTCGACGTTGGCCGTCTCCAAGCCTCGGTACGCGAGCGGCAGCAGCCGGCGCAGCACCAGCTCGGCGGCGGGCACCGCCCCGAGAGCCGGCCAGTACAACGTGGCATCGATCCCGTTGCGGGCGGCGGTGTGGAAGTTCTCCTCTGCCGCCGAGAACGACATCTGCGACCACAGCGGCCGCTCGTCGTGCACGAGCGCCCGCACGACGCCGAAGTAGAACGCCGCGTTGGCCATGGTGTCGACGACGGTGGGGCCGGCGGGCAGGACGCGGTTCTCGACCCGCAGGTGCGGGCGATCGCGGACGACGTCGTAGACCGGGCGGTTCCAGCGGTAGATGGTGCCGTTGTGCAGCCGCAGCTCGCCCAGCTTCGGCGTGTCCCCCCGGTCGATGACCTCGCGCGGGTCCTCGTCGTCGACGATCGGCAGCAGCGCCGGGAAGTAGCGCACGTTCTCCTCGAACAGGTCGAAGATCGACGTGATCCACCGCTCGCCGAACCACACCCGCGGCCGCACTCCCTGCGCCTTGAGCTCCTCGCTGCGGGTGTCGGTGGCCTGCTCGAACAGCGCGATCCGGGTCTCGCGCCACAGCTCCTTGCCCAGCAGGAACGGCGAGTTGGCGCCCACCGCGAGCTGGACGCCCGCGATCGCCTGGGAGGCGTTCCAGTACGCCGCGAAGTGCTCGGGGCTGACCTGGACGTGCAGCTGGGTCGACGTGCAGGCGGCCTCGGGGATGATCGAGTCGGTCGTGACCGACAACCGCTCCCGGCCGTCGATGGCCACCCGGATGTCCTCTCCCCGGGCGGCGAGGATCTGGTCGGACAGCAGCTCGTAGCGCGGGTTGGCCGACAGCGTCTGCGCGGTCATGTGCCCTGGCCGCAGCGTCGGCAGGATCCCGACCATGACGATATGTGCGCCGATATCGCGGGCCCGCGACTCGGCGGAGTTCAGGCTGTCGCGGATGCCCCGCTCGAAGCCGGCCAGCCCGTCACCCTCGAGCGTGCGGGGCGGGACGTTGATCTCGATGTTGAACTGGCCGAGCTCGGTCTGGAAGTCCGGGTCGGCGATGGCGTCGAGCGCCTCGGTGTTGCGCAGCGCCGGGTCGTTGGCCTCATCGACCAGGTTGAACTCGATCTCGATCCCGGTGCGCGGGCGGTCGGCGTCGAAGCGCGCCTCCCTGAGCATCCGGGCGAAGACGTCGAGGCACTGGCGGACCTTGCCCCGAAACCGGGTCCGGTCCTCCCGGGTGAACACCCGGTGCTCGACCTCCTGACCCATGGCGCCTCCCAGCGGGCCCCCACGCATTCGTGGCGGCTGTGCGGGTAAGCCTGTCCGAGATCGGGCCGGGCGGCTACTCCGGGGCCTTTCCCGGGCGCCGGTTCGGCACCGGCCGGGGCAACACGATCTCCCGTGGCGGAGGCGTCCAGACGTCCGGCGGCAGGCAACGGGCCAGCGTCTCCCGGAGCAACCCGGCCATGGAGTAGCCGGGGTCGACGCCCAGCGCACGGTCGGCCGCGCACCACGCCGTGGCCCCGTCGCCGGACAGCCAGGCCGCGAATCCGGCCAGGCTCAGGACCGCCGGCTCGTACGGCGGCACCACCCGGCGGGCCACTGCCGACCAGAGCGCGAGGTGCATCGACGCGGCGTCCCGGGTGATGTGCGACCACGCCAGGTCGCGGAAGCAGGTGATCGAGCACCAGACCGACAGCGCAGCGGCCACCGGCTCGGTGAGCATGCGCTCAACTGCCGAGGGCTCGCCGGCGCCTTCGTCGTCGACGGCGTCGGTCAGCACCGCGTCGATCAGCCGCTCGACCCGCGCCGCACCGACCTCCGCCCCGGCGCGCAGCGAGCGCTCCGGCGGCCGGGCCAGCGCCCGCACCCCGCGCAGCCCTAGTGCCCCGACCACCTCGCGCTCGGCGACGCGGGTCGCCGCCTGCATGGCGTCGCGCAGGTCTCCGGACACGGCCGCCAGCCGGGCGGCCAGAGCGGCGCGGTCCGGCGCCACCGCGACGCCTGCCAACGCGGCCTCCGCCCGCACCGTGGACGCGGCCGGGTCGTACGGCGTGCCCTCGCTGGCACAGCAGCGGGGATCGGTGCAGGTCAGCGACCAGTACCGGGCGCCGTCGGCGCGCAGCAGGTCGAGGACGTCGACACCGGCATCGGCCAGCCGCTCGCCCACCGTGCGCAGCACCGGGTCGACCCGGCGCGCGTCCCGCGCGGTGAACGCGATGACTGCCACCCGCGCACAGTCCTGGGCGAGGGCCGCCATCGCCACCTGGTCGGCCAGGGCCGCGACCACGGCGGGGCGGGACCGCGGCGGCAGGTCCACCCGCAGGTGGAAGCCGGTGCGCGGACCCGCGACCGCGACCACCACCAGCGACTCGCTCGGCTCGAAGCCGAGCACCACCGGGACCAGTGCGAGCAGATCGGGCAACGACCGGACCCGGAGCAGTGGGCGGGCGCCCGGGCCGGCGGGGCGGGCCGGTGACGACGAGGCATCCATGCCCGCACCCTGGTCGGCCGCGGCACCTGGTGGCGGGTGCCACCGTCGCGCCTGTGGACAGGGCTGGGTGGGCTCGCTGCTGTGGACGACGGGCGTCGACACCGGGTGCCACGATGTGGTGATGCGTGGCGCGCCGACGGTCCTGCACCTGGACCTGGACGCGTTCTACGCGGCGGTCGAGCAACGAGACAAGCCGTCGCTGCGCGGGCGACCGGTGATCGTCGGCGGCGTGGGCGGTCGTGGCGTGGTCGCCACGGCGTCGTACGAGGCCAGGGTGCACGGCGTGCGCTCGGCGATGCCGACCCACGAGGCCCGGTCGCGCTGTCCGCACGCGGCCTACCTCGCCCCCCGCTTCGCCGCCTACCAGGCCACCAGCGAGCAGGTCATGACGCTGCTGCGCGAGCTGTCGCCGCTCGTGGAGCCGCTGTCGCTCGACGAGGCCTTCGTCGACCTCGCCGCCGCTCACCCCGACCTCGAAATTGAGGGGGCGCGTGCCCTCGGGGCCGAGCTGCGCGAGCGGGTGCGGGTCGTTACCGGCGGGCTGACCGGTTCGGTGGGCATGGCCACGTCCAAGCTGGTGGCCAAGATCGCCAGCGAGCTGGACAAGCCCGACGGGCTGGTGGTGGTGCCGCCGGGGACCGAGCGCGACCTGCTGGCACCGATGCCGGTGGGCGTGATCCCGGGCGTGGGCCCGGCGACGGCGGCTCGGTTGCGCCGGCTCGGCGCCTCCACGGTCGGCGACGTGGCTCTGCTGCCCGTCACCGAGGTGGTCCGCGAGCTGGGCCGCGCGCACGGCGAGGGGCTGGCCCGGCTGGCGCGCGCGGACGACGAGCGGCCGGTCGTGGCAGAGCGGGAGACCAAGTCGATCAGCGTGGAGGACACGTTCGGCACCGACATCACCGACGTGACGCTGTTGGCCGCCCTGGCCGAGCGGATGGCCGTGCGGGTGGTCGAACGGCTGCGGGCCGCCCGGCTGTCGGGGCGCACGGTCACGCTGAAGGTGCGGCTGCACGACTTCACCACGTCCACCCGCGCCGCCACCCTGACCGGGCCTACCGACAGCGTCCGGGTGGTCACGTCGCTGACCAAGCGACTGCTCGCCGAGACCGAGACGTCCGGCGGGGTCCGGCTCCTCGGAGTCGGGGTGTCGGGCCTCGCCGACTGGATCCAGGACGACCTCTTCGACGGCGTGCTGCCCGGCGAGGAGGTCGACGTCCCGACCGACCCGGTGCTGCTCGACGTCGAGTCGGTCGACCGGCACGGCCGGCGACCCGGCGAGTGGGCACCGGGCGCCGACGTCGTGCACGCCGAACACGGTCGGGGCTGGGTGTGGGGCTCGGGCCGGGGCGTGGTGACGGTCCGGTTCGAGAGCGCCGGCACGCCCCCGGGGCCGGTGCGGACCTTCCCGGCGGACGACCCTGCGCTCGAGCCCGCGGAGCCGGCTCCCGTCCGGGTGTGAGGCGCACGGCGGCCTGCCGCTGGGCTCGAGTCGGCTAGCGTCCGATCATGACCGAGACGACCACCAGCACCGAGAGCACGCCCGCGCCCGAGGCGCCGCCGCTGGCCAAGGAGGTCCCGCAGGAGCGGACCCACCACGGCGACACGGTCGTCGACGCCTACGAGTGGCTGCGTGACAAGGAGTCCCCGGAAGTCCTGGCCCACCTCGAGGCCGAGAACGCGTGGACCGAGCACCGCACCGCCCACCTCGCGGGTCTGCGACAGCAGATCTTCGACGAGATCAAGAGCCGCACGCAGGAGACCGACATGTCGGTGCCGACGCGCAAGGGGGACTGGTGGTACTACACCCGCACCGTCGAGGGCCAGCAGTACGGCGTGCACTGCCGCTGCCCGGCCGGCTCCCCCGACGACTGGACGCCGCCCCCGGTCGGCGACGACCCGCTGCCGGGCGAGGAGGTGCTGCTCGACGGCAACGTCGAGGCCGAGGGCAACGACTTCTTCAGCCTCGGCACGTTCGACGTCAGCCCCGACGGCCGACTGCTCGCCTACTCCACCGACGTCGCCGGCAACGAGCGGTACACGCTGCGGGTCAAGGACCTCGGCACCGGTTCGCTGCTGCCCGACGAGGTGCCCGACACCTTCTACTCCACGACGTGGTCGCGGGACGCGTCGACGGTCTTCTACGTCACCGTCGACGACTCGTGGCGCCCGTACAAGGTGTGGCGGCACCGCCTGGGCACGCCGGTCGCCGACGACCAGGTCGTGCACCACGAGACCGACGACCGGTACTGGGTGGGCGTGGGGACCACCCGCAGCGAGCGCTACGTGGTGGTGGCCGCCGGTTCGAAGACCACGTCGGAGGTCCGGGTCCTCGACGCCGACGACCCGGCGGGCACGCCCCGGCTGGTCGCCGCGCGTCAGGAGGGCGTCGAGTACTCCGTGGAGCACGCCGTTGTCGCGGGCGAGGACCGCTTCCTGGTGCTGCACAACGACGGGGCCGCCAACTTCATTCTCGCCGAGGCGCCGGCCGCCACGCCCGGTCGCGAGCACTGGCGCGAGATCCTGCCGGGGCGCGACGACGTCCGCCTCGACGGTGTCGACGCCTTCGCCACCCACCTGGTCGTCGGCTACCGCCGGGAGGCGCTGCCCCGCACTGCGCTGCTGCCGCTGACGGCCGACGGCTATGGCGAGCTCGAGGAGGTGGCGTTCGACGAGGAGCTGTACACCTGCGTGCCGGCCGCCAACCCCGAGTGGGCGCAGCCCCACGTACGGGTCGCGTACGCCTCGTTCGTCACGCCGGCCTCGATCCACGACGTCGACGTCGTCACCCGCGAACGTGTCCTGCGCAAGCAGCAACCGGTGCTCGGCGGCTACGACCCCGCGGACTACGAGCAGCACCGCAGCTGGGCCACCGCCCCCGACGGCACCCAGGTGCCGGTGTCGATCGTCTGCCGCGCGGGCACGCCGCGCGACGGCTCGGCGGCCTGCCTGCTGTACGGCTACGGCTCCTACGAGCTGAGCATCGACCCGGGCTTCGCGGTGTCCCGGCTCTCGCTGCTGGACCGCGGCATGGTCTTCGCGGTCGCCCACGTGCGCGGTGGCGGAGAGATGGGGAGGCACTGGTACGACGAGGGCAAGCTGCTGGCCAAGCAGCACTCGTTCAGCGACTTCGTCGCCTCCGCGCGCCACCTGGTCGATGCGGGCTGGACCACGGCCGACCGCCTCGTCGCGATGGGCGGCAGCGCGGGCGGGCTGCTCGTGGGCGCGGCGGTCAACCTGGCCCCCGACGCGTTCGCCGGCGTCGTCGCGTCCGTCCCCTTCGTCGACGCTCTGACGTCGATCCTCGACCCTTCGTTGCCCCTCACCGTCACCGAGTGGGACGAGTGGGGCGACCCGCTGCACGACCCGGACGTCTACGCGTACATGAAGGCGTACACGCCCTACGAGAACATCGGCCCCGGTCCGTACCCGCCGGTGCTCGCCACGACCAGCCTGCACGACACACGCGTCCTGTACGTCGAGCCGGCCAAGTGGGTGGCCCGGCTCCGCGCCACCCACGACGGGCGCTCCCGACGTGCTGCTGAAGACCGAGATGCACGCCGGCCACGGCGGCGTCAGCGGCCGCTACGAGGCCTGGCGGGAGCGTGCGTTCGAGTACGCGTGGGTCCTCGACACCGCGGGGGTCCGACCGGAATCGGCTTGACCTCGACCGCACCTGAGGGTCCAGGCTGGGTGCCCGACCCGCACGCGGCAGGCCGCACCACGCTCACGGTCCGACGCGCCGATGAGTTCGGGCGGCCCTGTCAGTCATTGCTGGTAGTCATGTCGTGCGTACCGACCCACCGACCCGAGAGGGAGCGACCGTGCCCGCGATCACCGCAGAGGGCCTGACCAAGGTCTACCGCGCCAGGTCCGGTGAGGTCCGCGCCCTCGACGGGCTCGACCTCGAGGTCGAGCAGGGAACAGTCGTCGGCCTGCTGGGACCCAACGGCGCCGGCAAGACCACGACGGTGCGGATCCTCGCGACGCTGCTGCGCCCCGACGCCGGCCGGGCCAGCGTGCTCGGCCTCGACGTCGTCCACGACGCCCAGGCGCTGCGGCACCGGATCGGCCTGTCCGGGCAGTATGCCGCGATCGACGAGAACCTCACCGGCCGCGAGAACCTGTGGATGTTCGGCCGGCTGTACCGGCTCTCCAGTGCCGAGGCGCGGTCGCGCGCCGACGAGCTGCTGCACAGCTTCGATCTGGCCGACGCCGCCGACCGGGTCGCGAAGACCTATTCCGGCGGCATGCGCCGCCGCCTCGACCTGGCCTCGGCGCTGATCGGACGGCCCGAGCTGCTGTTCCTGGACGAGCCCACCACCGGTCTCGACCCGCGCAGCCGGCTCGGCATGTGGGAGGTCATCCGCACCCTCGTCCGCGGCGGTTCGACGCTGCTGCTCACCACCCAGTACCTCGAGGAGGCCGACGCGCTCGCCGACACGATCGCCGTCGTGGACAGCGGGCGGATCATCGCCCGCGGCACCGCCGACGAGCTGAAGGCCCAGGTAGGGGGCGAGCGGGTCGAGGTGGTCGTCCACGACCCCGACGCGCTCGGCCGGGCCGCCGAGGCGGTCGGCAGCACCTGCGGCTGCGAGGTCACGGTGGAGGACCACGTCCGCAAGGTGACCGCGCCGACACAGGGCGGCGCCGCGGAGCTGGTGCGCGTGATCCGCGCCCTCGACGACGAGGGCATCGCGATCGACGACATCGGCCTGCGCCGGCCCACCCTCGACGACGTGTTCCTCAGCCTCACCGGGCACGTGGCCGAGTTGGCCGAGACCGCTTCCGACTCCGACGCCGACTCCGCACTGTCCGGGAGGACCTCGTGACCGCCACCACTGCCCCGTCCCGCTCGACCAGCGGCGGCAGCGGGGTCGTGACCGACTCGCTGATCGTCACCTGGCGCAACCTCAAGCGGATCCCGCGGATCCCCGAGCTGGCGCTCTTCGCGGTCCTGCAGTCGATCATGTTCGTGCTGCTCTTCGCGTACGTGTTCGGCGGTGCGATCAACGTCCCCGGCGGCTCGTACAAGGAGTTCCTGATGCCGGGGATCTTCGCCCAGACGATCGCGTTCGCCTCGGCGGTCGTCGCCATCGGCATCACCGACGACATGGCCAAGGGCATCGTCGACCGGTTCCGGTCGTTGCCGATGGCCCGCTCGGCGTTCCTGATCGGCCGCACCGTGTCCGAGATCTTCTACGAGTTCGGCATCCTCGTCGTGCTGATGCTGAGCGGCTTGGCCGTCGGCTGGCGGGTGCACGGCGGGGTGATCGACTTCCTGCTCGGCGTCGGCCTGCTGATGTTGTTCACCTACGCGATGGCCTGGATCGGCGTCTGGCTCGGGCTGCTGGTCCCCACCGTCGAAGTCGCCCAGCAGGTGTCGTTCACGGTGATCTTCCCCATCACGTTCGTGTCCAACGTGTTCGTCCCACCGGACACGCTCCCCTCGGTGCTGCAACCGATCGCGGAGTGGAACCCGGTGAGCACGCTCACAGCTGCCACCCGCGAGCTGTGGGGCAACCCCAACCCGTTCGTCACCGACGGCAGCCTCCCGACCGAGCACCCCGCGCTGGTGACGCTCGGCTGGGTGGTCGTGATCGTCGCGGTGTTCGCTCCGCTGGGCGTGCGCCGGTACCGCCTCACCAGCCACTGACGCCCACTGACGCCCACTGACGCCCACTGAGGCCCACCGCGGCCGCTGAGAACTCCCTGAGAGCGGCAACTTCGCGGGTCGGTCGCTCGTCAGGAGGAGTACGACGAAGCGGGAATCCGGTGCCCCCGGGCGGCGTTGACGAACGTGTGGGCGACGTCAGGAGAAGTGGAGCAACAGTGGCGGACACCTTGACCACCGTCCGGCCGGCCGGCCGGACCTCGACCAGTGCGGCGCGCCGCGACACCAGGCGCGACGCCGAGGGACGCGACAGCGTCGGGATGTATCTCGACGAGATCGCGCGTACGCCCCTGCTCGACGCGGCCCAGGAGGTCGAGCTGAGCAAGACCATCGAGGCGGGCCTGCTGGCCGAGCAGCTGCTCGCGGAGGGCCGGTTCGGGCGCCGCAAAGGCGGCGCACCCGGACGGGCCACGCAGGAGGAGCTGGAGTGGCTGGCCGCCGAGGGGCAGCGCGCCATCCAGCGCTTCGTGACGGCGAACCTGCGTCTGGTGGTCTCGATTGCCCGCAAGTACGGCCGCGCGCAGATGCCGCTGCTCGACCTCGTCCAGGAGGGCAACACCGGCCTGATCCGCGCCGTGGAGAAGTTCGACTACGCCAAGGGCTACAAGTTCTCGACCTACGCGACGTGGTGGGTGCGCCAGGCAATCACCCGAGGCGTGGCCCAGCAGGCCCGCGTCGTGCGGCTCCCGGTGCACGTCGTCGAGGAGCTCAACCAGGTCGGCTCCGCCCGCCGGACCCTGGAGCGCAGGATCGGGCGCGAGCCGGAGCCGGACGAGATCGCCGAGGAGCTCGGCATGGATGTCGAGCGCGTGATCGACCTCGTCAGCTGGGGTCGCGACCACGTGAGCCTCGACACACCGGTCGACGACGACGGTGACACCTCGCTCGGCGACCTGGTCGCCCGCGAGGGCTCGCCCGGACCCGACGTGACGGTCCTGGACATCGAGAGCCGCACCCGGCTGGCCACTCTTGTCGACCAGCTGGGCGAGCGGGAGGCCGACATCATCCGGTCGCGCTTCGGGCTGATCGACGGACGCACCCACAAGCTCGCCGACATCGGCGCGCGGCACGGCATCTCCGCCGAGCGGGTGCGCCAGCTCGAGCGCGAGGCCCTGGCCCGGCTGCGGCTGATCGCCGACCCCGACCTGGCCGCCTGACCGCCTGCCCGACCCGTCCCCTGAGCAATCCCAGACCTGCGCCCCTGGCCCCCCGCTAGGGGCGCAGCGTCATCCACAGCCGGTCGACGGCGGCGTCCAGGTCGTCGAGCCCACCGGAGTTGTCGACGACGTGGTCCGCCACCGCGAGCCGGTCCTCCCGCGAGGCCTGCGCCGCGATACGGGCGCGGGCCTCGTCGGCCGACATCCCCCGGCCAGACACCAGGCGCTGCACCCGGACGTCGTCCGGGGCGTCGACCACGACCACCACGTCGAAGCCGTCAGCCTGACCGGTCTCGACCAGCAGCGGGATGTCGTGCACGACCACCGCGTCCGGCGCGGCCGCGGTCTCGAGCTCGTGCGCCCGGGCGCGGACCCGGGGGTGCACGATCCGCTCCAGCCGGGCGCGCGCGGCGTCGTCGTCGAAGACCCGCGCACCCAGTGCCCGCCGATCGAGCTCACCGTCAGCGGTCAGCACCTCGGGGCCGAACTCGGCCACCACGTCGGCCAGCCCGGCGGTGCCGGGTGCGACCGCCTCCCGGGCCAGGACGTCGGCGTCGACCAGCACCGCCCCGCGCGCGGCCAACCGACGGCTGACCTCGCTCTTGCCGGAGCCGATGCCCCCGGTCAGTCCCACCCGCAGCACGACTCCAGCCTCGCACGCGGGCAGACCCGACCCCCCGGTGAGCCCTAGGGCGTGAACGTCTGCGGCCCGCGCGGCGTGCCGAGCCCGGTGGGACCGTCGTAGCCGGCCTTGGCGCGGCACAGGTAGCTGCCCTGGCAGTAGCCGTTGCGACCGTCCCGGACGTCGTGGGTGGCCGGGTCGGCGTACAGGTCGGCAGGGTCGAACGTGCCGCCGGCACCCGTGGCCGCCAGCATGCCGCCCACCAGCGGGGCCGACGCGCTGGTGCCGCCCAGCACGAACCAGCCGCGCTGGCCCTGGATGCCGTAGGAGTCGTAGACCGCCACCCCGGTGCCCGGTGCCGCCACCGCGGACAGGTCCGCGACCGTACGCATCCGGCAGTCGCCGCCGCCCTGGTGCGCGGGCTTGTCGAAGTACGCCGAGCAGCCGCTGCCGGCCCCTCCCCAGACCCGCTCGCGCCAGCCCCGCGGGTTGGCCGCGCGGTCCAGCGCGGTGCCACCGACCGCCAGCACCGACGGTGCCGACGCCGGGAAGTTCGCCGGTCCGAACCCGAAGTCGCCGGACGAGGCGACCATCGTCACCCCCGGCCGGTCATAGCTCTCGGCCAGCCGCTCGACCGCGTTGTACTCGGTGAGGCCGTAGCTGTTGCTCACCACGCTGGCACCGGTCTCGGCCGCCGTCTCGGCAGCGCGGGCGATCGCACCCACCCGGGCGGAGTCGGCCTCGACCAGCACCAGGTCGCACCCGGGGCATCCCGTCGACGCCATCGCGAGGTCGAGGGCCGCCTCCAGCGCCCACCCGTGGTCGGGCCGGGGGTAGTCGCCCTCGACCCCTTCGTCGTTGAGCTTGGTGAAGCAGCCGGCGGCGACGGTGCAGGCGGGCAGGCCGAACTGGCGGCGGTAGCGGGTCAGGTCGGCGGCGGCGGTCGGCGCGTCGCCAGCCACCACGACCGCGATCGTCTCGCCCTCGCCCGCACCGTCGTCGATCCCGTACGCGTCCTGCAGGTCCTGGGGGCCGAAGCCCTTCGGCTCCAGCCGGGCGTCGACAGCGTCCCGGCCGCCGGCTGCGATCAGCGTGAGGCAGCGGAACTCGCGGCCGGTCGGGCGCCCGCACGCGGCTCTCGGCCCGGTCTCGGCGGTCCGTCCCGTCGAGGTGGGTGCCCTGCCACCGTTGCCGGCGACCCGGAACGCGTGCTCGATCGTCTCGGTGAGCGATCCGCCGTCTGCGTCGTGGCCGGACACCTGCAGGGTGGCCCAGTCGCGGTCGCCGCGCTGGCTCGGCACCGGGAGCCGGATCGCGAACTCGCCGTCGCGGACGCGCCGCACCGCGGCGTCCTCCCAGCCGCCCTTGCCGATCCGGGCGCGGACGGCGACGCCGCGTACAGCCGCGTCGCTGGACCCGCGCAGGTGGTCGAGGTGCAGCCGGAAGCGCAACGTGTCGGCTCGGGTGCGCTGGACAAGGTCGACCGGCAACCGGTAGTCGGCCAGCAGCATCGGAAGCGGTGCCGCGTCGTCGGTGTGCCCGGACCGGAAGGTCCACCGGGTGTGGGTGTGCGTGGACTGCTGCCATTGGTCGGAGCGAGGGCGCACGTCGTAGTCGAGGGTATAGCGGCGCTCGCCGGCCGGGACGTCGACCTGCGCGAACAGCTCGCCCTTCGACTTCGCCACCGGACGTCCACCGGCACGCAGCGACCAACGGCGGGTGCCCTCGGGGGCGCCGTAGCCCACGTGCCCCGGCGTCGTGTCCGTCCACGACGGGACCACGAACCGCATCTGGTCGCCGTTGCGGCAACCGAGGCAGCCGGCACCAGAGGCGGCTCCCCTCGCACCGGCGGCGGCGGTGCCCGGATGGACGGGGCCGTTGAGCCAGTCGGCAGTCAGGTGCCGGCCCGGCCGCACCGAGAACGGCGGGTCGTCGACCAGACCGATCCGGAAGGGGGAGAAGTCGATGTAGACGAACAGCTCGTGGTTCCACGTGATCCGTGGGTTGCCCAGCAACAACTCGGTCCGGTGCGAGGGCCGGTCGACCGGGAACACCGTCTGGAAGTCGAAGATCTGCCCGGGCAGGAAGCGGAACGTGGCCAGGCCGCTGCCCCGCTCTGTCGCACCCGCGGCGTAGCTGGCGTCGACGACGGCGAAGTCGGAGCGGCGGTAGCGGTAGACCTGGTCGGCCGGCACGCCCTGCTGACGCTCCACCGTTGACGCCGTGGTGGGGGCGGCAGCCGAGTCGCCACGCGCTCTCTTCAGCACCAGGTCGCTGCTCACCTGGCTGGTCAGGGTGCCGGTCTCGACGTCGCGGCTCGGCTGGACGAGGGCGCCGCCGCCCAACAACGTCCAGGAGATGCCCCCTCCCCCGGCAGCGCTGCGGTCGAGGGTGAAGCTGAGGTCGCGCACGCTGGCGCCCGGCATCCGCACCCCGACGCGCGAGGTGGCCAACGCCCCGTCCAGGCGCAGGGTCTGGTCGTCGGTGACCTCGAACTCGGCGTCCTGGATCAACCGGAAGGCGCCACCGAACAGCAGACCGATGGCCGCGTAGGTACCGGTCGGGACGCTCACCTTGACGCTCCCGCCGGAGACGAACACGTCGGCGGCGAACAGTCGGGCGTCGTCGACGTTGAGCAGGAACACCTCGGCGAACTGCGCGGGCTCGCCCTGAGCGTCGTCGACCCGGACGGTGAGCGTCCGCATGTCGAGGCCGGCAGCGGCCGCCCTCCGGGACTGCTGCCGCGCCGGGTCGGCCGGGGCGCCGGCGAGCCGGATCCGGCTCAGCACTGCCCAGGGCCGCGCCTCCAGCAGCGCGCCCACCGTCTGCGGCCGGTAGGTCGCGTCGACGCGGGTCAGCCCGCCGGCAGCGCGCCGCGCAGACCCGGGATCGATCCGCAGGCCCGGCACCGAGCGCACCCGCGCACCCGGACGGAAGTCGACGCTCACACCGACGCTGCCGTGCCGCTGCGCCGCCGCCACCCGGTCGACCTCGAACAACGACAGGTCGAGGTGCTCGCGGTCGCGCGGCGTGACGGCGCCGGGGATGAGGTACGAGCGCCCGGCGACGGTCATCGTCTGTGCAGGCAGTCCGGCGCTGGGCGAGCCGGGCACCAGCGCTGCCCCGGTGCCCCGGTCATCGCGCGTGAGAACGACCCGGTCGCCGGTCACCAGCGAGACGATGTCCGGGCTGCTCCGGCCCGCCGACGAGTCCTCCCGCGAGACCGGGGGTGCTGATGCCCCCGGGCTCGGTGCTGCCGTCGCGGCCGCTCCCCCCGTCATGCCGGAGACCGCCGTCGCCACGACGGTCGCCACCACGGTCGTCACCACCGTGGCCAGGACCACCGGTGCCCGGAACGCGCGAGCCTGCATGGCCTGCTCCCCTCGTACGGACCCTCGTACGCCCCCTGTGCGCCGCGCACGTCTAGGGGCAGGACGGTAACACCCAGGAGGTCATGTTCCAGGCATTCCGGGCGGGGTTTGTCGGCCGGCTCCTCAGCCGGGCGCCGGGACCCCGAACGTGCGCCGGTAGGCAGCCGGCGAGGTCCCGCGGACCCGGGTGAAGTGGTGCCGCAAGCCGGCGCCGTTGCCGAAGCCGCTGCGCCGGGCGACCTCGTCGATCGACAGGTCGGTCTCCTCCAGCAGCTGCTCGGAGAACAGCACCCGCTGATGCACGAGCCACTGGTGCGGTGTGGTCCCGGTCTCGTCCCGGAACCGGCGGGCGAAGGTCCGCGGTGACATCAGCGCGCGACGGGCGAGGTCGTCGACCGTGACCTCGGCGTCGAGGTGTTCGGTCATCCAGGTGAGCACCGGCGCCAGCGCGTCGGACTCACACTCCTCGGGCACCGCGCTGCGCACGAACTGGGCCTGGCCCCCGTCACGGTGCGGGGGAACCACCATCCGGCGGGCCACGGTGGTCGCGACCTTGGCCCCGAAGTCCTTGCGCATCAGGTGCAGGCAGGCGTCGAGGCCGGCGGCCGAGCCCGCGCTGGTGATCAGGGGGTCGTCGTCGACGTAAAGAACGTCAGGGTCGATCTCGGCGTCGGGGAAGCGGGTCGCCAGCTCGGCGGCGTAGCGCCAGTGCGTGGTGCAGCGGCGCCCGTCCAGCAGCCCCGCCGAGCCCAGCACGAACGCCCCCGTGCAGACCGACAGCACCCTGGCCCCCCGCTCGTGCGCGGCGCGCAGGGCGTCGAGGACGCCGGGCGGGACGGGCCGGTCACGGGGCATCGCCGGCACCGCGACCAGGTCGGCGGTGGCGACCCGGTCGAGGCCGTGCGCGACCTCGAGCCCGAACCCGTGCGTCGTCGTCACCGGGCCGGGCTGCGGCGTGCACACCGCGAAGTCGAAGGTCGGCACGCCGTCGTCGCTGCGGTCCAGCCCCCAGGCCTCGCAGAGCACGCCCAGCTCGAACGGCGCCACGCCGTCGTAGACCAGGACCGCGACGTTGCTGACCGGCATCGGGACTCCTCGGCAGCGGGTTGGCAGGATTTCGTCGCACAGTGGCATGTCTGCCACTAGTGGCAGGATATCACCTGGTGGAGAATTACTGCCATGTTCGCCATCATCGCTTTCCTCGTCCTGGCCTTCCTCCTGTCCGTCTTCCTGATCGGCGCCGTCGCCCGGGATCCGCTGGGCGGGCGGCCGGGGCGCCGCGGCCACATCTGAGCGCTGCCCGCACGGCGAGAGGCCCCCACCCGGCGCTGCCGGGTGGGGGCCTCTGCGCACGTCCGCAGGGACGCGTGGGGCGGTCTCAGCCGCCGGTGAGCTTCTCCCGCAGCGCCTGGAGCGCCTCGTCGGACGCGAGCGCACCCTCGGACTCGGTGCCCGGCGCCGGTGCCGCCGCCGGTGCCGCGGGCTCTTCGCCCTCGGCGGCCGGCTCGGCCTCACCGGTCTCACTGCTGTAGTTGGACACCTCGCCGGCCTCGATGTCGGACTTCTTCGCGTCCTCGATCTGCTGCTTGTGCGCCTCCCAGCGGGCGTGCGCCTCGGCGTACTGCTGCTCCCACTGGGTCTGGGCCTCCTCGTGACCCGGCAGCCACTCGCCGGTCTCGGGGTCGAAGCCCTCGGGGTAGATGTAGTTGCCCTGGTCGTCGTAGCTGGCCGTCATCCCGTACAGCGACGGGTCGAACTGCTCGTCGCTCACGGCGACGTTCTCATTGGCCTGCTTCAGCGACAACGAGATGCGGCGCCGCTCGAGGTCGATGTCGATGATCTTGACCATCACCGCGTCGTTGACCTGGACGACCTGCTCGGGGATCTCCACGTGGCGCTCGGCCAGCTCGGAGATGTGCACCAGGCCCTCGATGCCCTCCTCGACCCGTACGAACGAGCCGAAGGGCACCAGCTTGGTGACCTTGCCCGGCACGATCTGGCCGATCTGGTGGGTGCGGGCGAAGTGCTGCCAGGGATCCTCCTGCGTGGCCTTGAGCGACAGCGAAACCCTTTCCCGGTCCATGTCGACGTCAAGTACCTCGACGGTGACCTCCTGGCCCACCTCGACCACCTCGCTGGGGTGGTCGATGTGCTTCCAGGACAGCTCCGACACGTGCACCAGCCCGTCGACGCCGCCGAGATCGACGAACGCGCCGAAGTTGACGATCGACGACACGACGCCCTTGCGGATCTGGCCCTTCTGCAACTGGGTCAGGAAGTTCTGCCGGACCTCGCTCTGGGTCTGCTCGAGCCAGGCGCGGCGGGAGAGCACGACGTTGTTGCGGTTCTTGTCGAGCTCGATGATCTTGGCCTCGATCTCGCGGCCCACGTACGGCTGCAGGTCGCGCACGCGGCGCATCTCGACCAGCGACGCTGGCAGGAAGCCACGCAGGCCGATATCGAGGATCAGACCGCCCTTGACCACCTCGATGACGGTGCCGGTGACGACGCCGTCCTCCTCCTTGATCTGCTCGATCGTGCCCCAGGCGCGCTCGTACTGTGCGCGCTTCTTGGACAGGATCAGCCGGCCCTCCTTGTCCTCCTTCTGCAGGACCAGGGCCTCGACGGCATCGCCCACGGACACGACCTCGTTGGGGTCGATGTCGTGCTTGATCGACAGCTCACGCGAGGGGATGACGCCCTCGGTCTTGTAGCCGATGTCGAGAAGGACCTCGTCGCGGTCCACCTTGACGATGGTGCCCTCGACGATGTCGCCGTCGTTGAAGTACTTGATGGTCTCGTCGATCGCGGCGAGGAAGGCCTCTTCGCTGCCGACGTCGTTGACGGCGACCTGCGGGGTCGTGGTCGTGCCGTCGCTGGGAGGAGCCTCGATGCTGCTGGTGGTCATGGGGTAGGTGATCTCCGGGGACAGGATGTCGGGCATGGACGCGCAGCGGCCAGGTCCGCAGCAGGTGAGGGCTCTCGCGAGGGCGAGACCGATCGACTCGGTGCGAGCACGGCCTGCTCCGTCCGAGGTCGCGCAGGCCACAGCGCAACGTCCAGCGTACGGGGGTGCGCGGGACACGGTCAACGCAGGGTGTGCGCCCGCGGCCTGTGTCGACTCACCTGGGTCGACTCACCCGCGGAGCCTCACCTTCGGGGCTCCGCGGGTGGTCTCGTCGGTCAGGGACCGAACACCTGCAGCTCGGCGGCGTGCACCAGCTCGTCCCGGTCGCTCGCCGACACGCAGTCCGTGGCGTTGAGCGGGTCCGCGTCCTGCTCGCCGGCGTACTCCGGCGTGCCGCTGCACTGGTTTTCCAGCACCACCAGCCGCACGTGTGTGGCCACCGTGTCGGTCAGGTTGAACGTGCGCAGCAGCAGGTCCGGCGCCAGGGGGCGGGGCAGGGACGACGGGAACGCGTCGGCCGGGCTGGTGAAGATCCGCCGGTAGGGCGCGCCGGCGGCCGCTGGCGCGGTCGACGAGCAGTCCCGCCCCGGACCCTGCACGCAGACCTCGATGGCGAACCGGCGCAGCGCGGTGAAGCGGCTGCCCGTGTCGGGATCCTCGGCCTCTTCCGCGGCCGGGTGGAGCATCGCGCTCACCCGGACGGTGGACACCGTCTGCCGGCCGCCGGCCAGATCGACCTGCACGAACGGGTGCGAGCTGTCCACGCTGGTGCCGGTCGTGATGCCGCCCCAGTTGGTCGACTCGGTGTCGTCCAGCAGCGACTCGATGGCGAGGGAGCCCTCGCTGGCCGCCTCCACGGTGGCGCCACCGTTGACTGAGGCCAGGTTGCGGGCGAGCCGCAGCGTCAGCACGGTCGTCTTGCCCGCCGACACCTTCGCCGTGGCGTGGCTGATGCCGTAGCCGTCGGCCTGGAAGGTGAGCCGGTACCGACCCGGCACCATCGGCAGCCGGTCGTCGAGACCGGTTCCGGTGTCGGTGTCGGCCACCGGGGTCACACGCGCCTCGTAGTCGCCGACCATCAGCCGACCCTCGACCGGGTCACCGTCGGTGCCGACGGCACGGACGCGCAGCGTCCCCTCGTCCACGAATGGTGCGGCATAGCCCGGCCTCGGCTGGTCGTCCTCGGCGTCGATCGTCCGCGCGTCCTGGCCCATACCGTTGGAGGCGAAGGCCTGCCAGATCCTGGCCTGGTTGCGGCCGTGGAAGCGCAGCTGGTCGGCGGCGAGGAATGCGTCGCGGGCGTCGAGCATGCTGGTCGCGCCCTGCTGCAGCAGGAACGAGTCGAACATCAGCGCGATCCAGCGCCGGTTGCCCGGGCAGCGCCGCGGGTCCGGGGCCTGCCGGGGCTGGCGACGATGCGCGGTGCCCTGTCCGCAGCTGCGCTGCAGGGCCTGGTCGCCGTACTCGTAGCCCCGCGCGTCCCAGTGCTTGACCAGCGCCTGCCGCACGTCCCACATGGTCGCGCTCCACACCTCGCCGTCGGCGTGGACCTCGGGCCCGGTGACGTCGTAGCCGATGTCGCCGTACTGCAGTGGGTTGCGGTTCAGCGCGTAGTTGCGGATGCCGGTGGCCCGGTTGCCCGTCACGTACGGCCCCTCGACCCATGGCGAGGCGCCGGTCGAGTAGCCGTGCTCGAACAGGTACTCGAGCGCCACCTGGTCGCTCCAGGACTCACCCATGGCGCCTGCCTGCAGCCCGGTCAGTCCCTGGTCGGGACCACCCACCATCCGGTTCGATATCGCGTGGGTGTACTCGTGGCCGAACACCGTCGCGTCGAGGTCGCCGTCGGTGCACGGTGCGTAGAAGGCGGCCGCGATGGGCTGGAACAAGTACTGGTTGGTGATGCCCGGCGTGCCGTCCTGCAGGGTGATCTGGTTGGCGTTGTCGCGGCCCAGGTAGCTCGGCGCGCCGCCGGTGATGGCGCCCGCCTGCACGTTGCCGACCTCGGGGTCCTGGTCGGCAGCGGAGTTGCCGAAGTTGGTCTGCTGCAGGTTGTAGTTGCGCTCGTTGAAGCCCAGGAAGTACGAGAAGTCGTGCATCCGGTTGTGCGACGCGAACAGGTTGGTGACCGCCGCAAGGATGTCGTTGCCGCCGGGCACCAGCGTCGCCGGGTCGCACTGGGAGTTGTTCCAGGCGTCGGTGAACGGGTCGTCGTAGGTGCGGTCGGCCTGCACCGGCCGCTGGCCGGGCGGTGCCGGGGTCAGCGGGCTCATCCACGCCTCGGCCGTGATCGCGGCGTTGCCGGTGGTCGTGTTGGTGGCCTGGTTGGTGGTGAAGTCGAAGTCCCAGGGGCCGCGGGCGCCGACGTTGATCAGCGGCGACGGCGGGTTGGAGCACGCGAGATCGCGGACGGGCGCCATCTGCCAGCACCCGTTGACACGCGGGCCCGCTCCCTCGGTCGGGGAGTAGTTCAGCCGCGGGTTGGCGGAGAACATCTTCCAGATCGGCGGGTAGTTCGAGGGCGCCTCGGGGATCTCGGTGTCGGAGTAGGTGAACGTGCCCGCGTAGTCGCCGGGGTCGGTGTAGGGCACCGTCGGGTCGTCGAACGGGCACACCTCCACTGAGTAGGTCCCGGCCTCGATGGTGCCGCCGGGCGTGTACGTGATCGCCTCCGGGCTGGTGGCGGTGTCGGAGCTGGCGACCACCTGCCCCTCGTGCGACAGCGACAGCACGATGTCGTTGGTGGCGACCGCCGCGGCGGCGGTGACATAGATCGAGAGCTGGTCGGCGGGCACGGTGAACTCGTGCTCCGGCCCGCACTCGGAGGCCGTGATGGCCCCGCTGAACTGCTCGCTCACCGGCGCAGCCGCCATCAGACCGCCGGCCGACAGGTTGTCGACCGCGTTGTGCCGCACCAGGACGCTGCCGTCGGTGGCGTCCACCATCGACGTGTACGCCGAGGTCGCGCCCGCCGCGACGTCGACCACGTTGGTCTCGAAGACGGGGCGCACGGAGCCGTCCGTCATGGCCAGCGCCCGCAGCCGGACCTGCTGCTGCTGGACGATGCCGTCGACGTCGTACGTCGTCCAGCCGAGCGCGCGTCGGTCGTCGTCGGACGTCGCAGTCTCGACGTCGGATGCCGAGACGTCGATGCCGACGTCGTCGGCGGCGGCGAGCCACGCCTCGGCGGAGTCGATCAGCGAGCTGCGGTCGGGAGTGCCGGTGGCCTTGGCCAGCGACGACGACACGTAGGCCACGCCGGAGTCACCGACACCCACTGTCACCATGCCGTCGACCGCGGAGTCGAGGCCGCCCCACACCTGCCGGAACAGGACGGCGTGGCCGGTGCTGTAGGGCATCCGCTGGTCGTTGAGCAGCTGCAGGGCCGGGGCGCGCAGCTGGGCGGGCGCCATCCCGAACAGGTCGGCGTTCTGCACCAGCCAGGAGCGGGCGGTGGTCACGGCCGACCCGTCGCGGTCGCCGGAGAGACCGCGCGGGACGAGCACGCTGCTGGGGGTGCCGTAGCGGTTCCAGCGCAGCTGCGCGCCGAACGCGCGGGCGGCGGTCCGCTGCGCGCTGCTCGGGCTGACCGTGCCGCGGACGTCGGTGTCCGCGAGGCCGGTGGCTTCCGCGGTGAAGGGCTCGGGGATGTCGGGAGCGGTGGCCGCAACGAGCGTCGCAGCCGGGGCGGGTGCCGCGCCGGCACCAGGGATGGGCGAGGCGACCAGTGCGACACCGGTGAGCGTGACGATGGCGGCGGTCACCGACGGACGCCGCAGCGCCCGTCGAAGGGTGGTCTTGCGCACGAGAGATTTCCTTTCGTGCGAGCCGCTCCCTCCCCGTGGGGGCCCGCGATCGGTGGTCCGACGTCCCCAACGCCGCACGGGAGACGGGGTTACGGCAACGGGGCGAGGTCGCGTACAGGGGCGACTGCCCCGCGTAGGGTGCCGGTGTGCAGAGCCGCCGTGGGCCCGTCGTGCTGATCGTGCTCGGGATCCTGCTGATGATCGGTGGCGCAGCGGGGTTCTTCGTCGGCACGTACGTCTACGGGAACCGGCTGGTCGACGAGGCCGCCGACGCCATCGACCTGCGCGGCAACCTCGAGACCGAGGTCGCGGTACCCGGCACCGAGAAGGTGGTGCTGGAGGCCCAGCGCTACCAGCTGGTGGCGTTCGGTCCCCGGCTCACCCACGAAGTCCCCGGCAGCGTGGAGCCGGGCGACACCAGGGGCCACACGCTCGAGTCGTTGCAGTTCGCCGAGCCGACCGTCACGGTCACCGGCCCCGACGGCAGCCGAGTGCGGGTGGAGGACCCGTTCTTCGACGACGTCTCCAGCACGCCCGACCTCGACGCGGTCGTGATCGGCGAGTTTCCGGTCACCGAGCCGGGGACGTACACGGTCACGACCGAGCAGCACGGGCGGGCCGTGACCAGCGTCGGCGTCGGCAGCGGCATCGACTTCGGCGAGACCGTCGACGCCGTGGTCACGGGCGGCATCGTGGTGGCAGCCACGGTGGCCGCCGGCGGCCTCGGCTTCCTGCTGTTCGTGGCCGGCCTGATCTGGCTGCTGGCCCGCGGGTCGACCACGACGACCTCGACCGCACCGCCCCCGCCGCCGCCGGGCTACGGACCGTTCGGGACCTGACCGGCCGGCCGCACGGTCGGCAGCCTCAGTGCCCGGCCTCCTGCCAGGTCCGGCCGATCCCGACCGAGACGTCCAGCGGGACGGTGAGGTCGGCTGCGGCCGCCATGTGGCTGCGGACCAGGCCCTCGACAGCGTCCCGCTCGCCCGGCCCCACCTCGAGGACCAGCTCGTCGTGGACCTGCAGCAGCATCCGGGATCCGAGGTCGGAGGCCTCCAGAGCCTGGTGCACGCCCAGCATGGCGACCTTGATGATGTCGGCCGCAGATCCCTGGATCGGCGCGTTGAGCGCCATCCGCTCGGCCATCTCGCGGCGCTGGCGGTTGTCGCTGGTGAGGTCGGGCAGGTAGCGCCGGCGACCGAGCAGTGTCTCGGTGTAGCCGCTGCGGCGGGCCTCGTCGACGATGCCGCGCAGGTAGTCGCGGACGCCGCCGAACCGCTCGAAGTACTCGTCCATCAGCCCCTGTGCCTCTGCCGTGTCGACCCGCAGCTGCTGGGACAGCCCGTAGGCGGACAGGCCGTAGGCGAGGCCGTAGTTCATCGCCTTGATCTTGGCCCGCATCTCACCGGTCACCGCGTCGGGAGCGACGCCGAACACCCGTGCGGCGGTGGCGGTGTGGAAGTCCTCGCCGGACCGGAACGCGGCGATCAGGTCGTCGTCGTCGGACAGGTGCGCCATGATCCGCATCTCGATCTGGCTGTAGTCGGCGGTCAGCAGGCACTCGTAGCCCTCGCCGACGACGAATGCCTCACGGATCCGCCGCCCGGACTCGGTGCGGATCGGGATGTTCTGCAGGTTGGGGTCGGTGGAGGACAGCCTGCCGGTCGCCGCGATCATCTGGTTGAACGTCGTGTGGATCCGGCCTGCGGAGCTCACCGTCTTGCGCAGGCTCTCAACCGTGGAGCGCAACCGGCTCGCGTCGCGGTGTGCCAGCAGGTGCATGAGGAACGGGTGCTCGGTCTTGACGTACAGCGTCTGCAGCGCCTCGGCGTCGGTGGTCCACCCCGTCTTGGTGCGCTTGGTCTTGGGCATCTTCAGGGTGTCGAAGAGCACCACCTGCAGCTGCTTGGGCGATCCGAGGTTTACCTGCTCGCCGATCACCTCGTACGCCTCGTCCGCCGCGGTTCGCACCAGCAGCGCGAAGTCGTCCTCCAGCCGGGCCAGGTGGTCGTCGTCGACCGCGATGCCGGCACGCTCCATGTCCCCGAGCACCGCGATCAGTGGCAGCTCGACCTCCCCCAGCAGGCGGGACCCACCACGCGTCTCGAGGTCGGCGGCGAGCGCGTCCGCCAGGTCGACCGTGGCCCGGGCCCGCAGCATGGCGGCGTGGGCACCGGCGTCCGGACCGCCCTCGTCGAGGTCGAGCGCCAGCTGGTCGCTGCCCGCGGCGTCGTCGTCACCGCGCAGCTCGCGCTTGAGGTAGCGCACGGTCAGGTCGGCAAGGTCGTAGGAGCGTTGGTCGGGACGGGAAAGGTAGGCCGCGAGCGCCGTGTCAGAGACGACCCCGAGAAGTGGCCAGCCGCGGGCTGCCAGCGCGAGCGCCGGTCCCTTGGCGTCGTGCAGCACCTTGGGCCGGTCGGGGTCGCCCAGCCAGGCCGCGAGCGCAGCGGTGTCGTCGTCGCCCAGCTCGGCCCGCTCGGCGGTGAGGTCGAGATAGGCGGCAGGCCCCTCGGCCGCGGCGAGCGCGACGCCGTCGACGCGGCCGGTGCCCGCCCCCCAGGTGCCGACCACGTGCAGGCCGACCCGGGCGCCCGCCGCCGCGTGCTCGGCAAGCCAGCCGGACACCTCCCCGCGGCGCAGCTCGGCGCCCTCGAAGTCGAACCCCTCGTCGGCGGTCGGCTCGTCGGCCGACAGCGTCTGGAACAGCCGGTCGCGCAAGACCCGGAACTCCAGGCCGTCGAAGACCTGGTGCACGGCATCGCGGTCCCACGGCCGCGCCGCGAGCTGGTCGAAGGACAATGACAGCTCGAGGTCGCGGACCAGCTGGTTGACCCGCCGGTTGCGCAGCACGTCGGGCAGGTGCTCGCGCAGCGAGTCGCCCGCCTTGCCCGTGACCTGGTCGACCGCGGCCACCAGTCCGTCGAGGTCGCCGTAGAGGCCGATCCACTTGGCCGCGGTCTTGGGCCCGACACCGGGGACCCCCGGGAGGTTGTCGCTCGTCTCCCCCACCAGCGCGGCGAGGTCGGGGTAGTGGCCCGGGTCGACGCCGTAGCGGGACTCGACCGCCTCGGGCGTCATCCGGGTCAGCTCGCTGACACCCCGCACCGGGTAGAGCACCGTCGTCCCCTCGTCGACCAGCTGGAAGACGTCGCGGTCGCCGCTGACGATCAGCACCTCGGCGTCCTGCTCGCGAGCCCGGGTCGCCAGCGAGGCGATGATGTCGTCGGCCTCGTAGCCCTCGAGCTCGAGCGTCGAGATGCGCAGGGCGGCAAGGATCTCCTTGACCAGCGGCACCTGGCCGGAGAACTCCGACGGCGACGTGCTGCGGTTGGCCTTGTACTCGGCGTACTCCTGCTTGCGGAATGTCTCCCGGGACACGTCGAAGGCGACAGCCACGTGCGTGGGCTGCTCGTCGCGCAGGACGTTGATCAGCATCGAGGTGAACCCGTAGACCGCGTTGGTGTGCTGACCGGTCGTCGTGGAGAAGTTCTCCACCGGCAGCGCGAAGAAGGCACGGTAGGCCAGCGAGTGCCCGTCGAGCAGCAGCAGCCGCTCGGGCACCGAGGCCGCGACGTCGTCCGGGGCCGGCGTCGACGGCGTGGACGGGGCGGTCGTCGGGGCAGCCACGCCGGCGACTCTAGTGCGGGCCGCCGACACCCCCGTGCCGGGCTTCGGGGCCGGGCGAGAGGGTAGGTGGCGTGTTCATCGGCTTCGGGACGCTGGTCAACGTCGCCACCGTGCTGGTGGGGTCCACGGTCGGCGTCCTGGTGGGTCACCGGCTGCCGGAACGTACCCGGGAGGTCGTCACCGACGGGCTCGGCCTGGTCACCCTGCTGATCGCCGGGCTCTCCGCGTACGCCGTCACCGACCCCCGGCTGGCCGAGGCGGTCGGCGACGGCGCCACCGTGCTGATCGTGCTGGGGGCGGTGCTCATCGGCGGTATCACCGGCTCGCTGTTGCGGATCGAGGACCGCCTCGAGGCCTTCGGCGGGTGGCTGCGCCGACGGCTCACCCGCGAGGGTGCCGACGGGAGCGACCGGGCGCGCTTCATCGAGGGCTTCGTCAGCGCCTCGCTGGTGTTCTGCGTCGGGCCGCTCACCGTGCTGGGCTCGCTGGAGGACGGGCTGGGCCGGGGCGCCGACCAGCTGCTGCTCAAGGCGGCGCTGGACGGCTTCGCGTCGGTCGCGTTCGCCGCCTCGCTCGGCTGGGGCGTCGCGGCCTCGGCGCTGGCCGTGCTGGTGGTCCAGGGCTCACTCACCGCGCTGGGCGCCCTGGCAGGAGACGTGGTCCCCGAACCGCACCTGCTCGCGGTCACCGCAACCGGCGGGGTGCTGCTGGCGGGGGTGGCACTGCGGCTGCTCAAGATCCGGGCGGTGCCGGTGGGAGATCTGCTGCCTGCGCTGGTGGTGGCGCCACTGCTGGTGGGGCTGGTGTCGGCCCTGCGCTGACGCCACGTCTCTGCGACGGTGGGGTACCCGCGGCGGTCGTACGACGTGGAGGCAGCGGGCACAGCTCAGACGTCTCCGCCGAGGTTGTCGGCCCTGGCCGCGTCGTCGCCGGCGAGCTCGGCCCCGCGCCGTACCGCAGCGGGGAAGCGGGCTTCCCGGCTGATTCGAGGGTCACAACTTCGCAACGAGGGCCAGCGAACTCTGGGCGCGTCGCCTTTCCCGACCCTGAGCCGGTGTTAGGTTCCCGCCTATCCAGGACACCGCCGTGTGGCGGTGCAGACAGCGACCCACGGAGGACACATGATCCGGAAGACGCAGAGCTGGCGCCTGGTGGCAGCTGCTGCCGCCGCCGGCCTGATGCTTGCCGCCTGCGGCACGACAGAGGACGACAGCGGCGACAACGGCGACACCGCGGGCGGCGAACCAGCCTGCGACCTGAAGATCGCCTTCATGGGCGCGCTGACCGGCCCCGCCGCGGGTCTCGGCATCGCCGCTGTCAACGGCGCCGAGCTCGCGGTCGAGCAGTACAACGAGGAGAACTCTGATTGCCCGGTCGAGTTCGTCAAGCAGGACTCCCAGTCCGACCCCGAGCAGGCACCCGGTGTCGCGAAGGACATCATTGACGACGAGAAGGTCATCGGCCTGGTCGGGCCGCTCTTCTCCGGGGAGTCGGAGGCCGCCGACCCGCTCTTCAACGAGGCCGGGCTCCCGATGATCACGGCGTCGGCCACCAACCCGACCCTCTCCGAGCAGGGCTGGGAGTACTTCCACCGGATCCTCGGCAACGACGCCACCCAGGGACCCCAGGTCGGCAACGTGCTCACCGACGTCGTCAAGGCTGAGCGGCCCTTCCTCGTCGAGGACGACTCGGCGTACGGCCAGGGCCTCACCGAAGAAGCGAGGAAGGACCTGGGTGACCTGGTCGCGGGCGAGGACCAGGTCACCACTGGTCAGACCGACTTCCAGCCCACGGTCACCAAGATCCTCGACGCCGATGCAGACGCTGTCTTCTTCGGCGGCTACTACCCCGAGGCGCAGTTGTTCATCAAGCAGCTCCGTGGTGCCGGCTTCGAGGGCACGTTCGTCGTCCCGGACGGCGTCAAGGACCCGTCGTACATGGATGTCGCAGGCGAGGCCGCCGAAGGCACGATCGTCACCTGCCCGTGCGTCCCGGGTGAGACGATCGCCGAGTTCGCCGACGCCTACACGGAGATGTTCAACGAGGACCCGGGCACCTACGGGCCCGAGGCCTACGACGCCGCCAACGTCTTCCTGGACGGTATCGCCGAGGGCATCACCGACCGCGCGGAGATGAACGAGTTCGTCTCCAACTACGACGGCGAAGGGGTCAGCAAGCACATCTCGTTCGACGAGAACGGCGAGAGCGAGGAGATCCCGATCTGGTCCTACGAGGTCAAGAACGGCGAGTTCGTCCCGCTCAAGCAGCTGGCCTAAATTCGAGGACAGGCTCATCGACTGCGGCCGGAGACGCCCCGTCTCCGGCCGCAGTCATGACTGCGGCCGGAGGGTCCCATGGAGTTCTTCCTCAACAACTTCTTCGCGCTGACCGTCACGGGCCTGGTGCTCGGGTCCGTCTACGCACTCATCGCTCTTGGGTACACCCTCGTCTACGGCGTGCTGCAGCTCATCAACTTCGCGCACTCCGAAGTGTTCATGTACGGCACCTTCGCGGCCACCTTCGCCGTGATGGCGCTGGGAGGGGACGCCGACACCCCCACGGGCACGGCGATCCTCATGCTGCTCCTCGCTCTCATAGCGGCCATGCTCACGTCGGGGGCGGTGGCGCTGTTCATCGAGCGGGTCGCCTACCGACCTCTGCTCAAACGCAACGCCCCCAAGCTGGCGGTCCTGATCTCGTCGATCGGCGCCTCCTTCGTCCTGGCCGAGGCCATGGGACTTCGCGACGAGATCGCGGCCTTCTTGGGTCTCGAGGACAACCTGTCCGAGTACGTAAGCCGAGCCCGCATCGTGCTGCCGTTCAACCGGATGGTCGAGAATGGGGACCTCTTCGAGCTCGGCGATTACACCGTAAAAGTCGTCGACCTGCTCGTGGTTGTCAGTGCCTTGATCATGATGGTCGCCGTCGACCAGTTCATCCGGCGGTCCCGCCTCGGACGCGGTATCAGGTCGGTGGCTCAGGACCCCGAGTCCGCGGCTCTGATGGGCGTGAACTCGACGAGGGTGATCCAGGTGACCTTCCTCATCGGTGGGCTGATGGCCGGCGCGGCAGCGTTCCTGTACGTCATGCGCATCGAGGCCACCAAGTTCGACGTCGGCTTCATCCTCGGTGTCAAGGCGTTCACCGCGGCCGTGCTCGGGGGCATCGGCAACCTGCGGGGGGCGCTTCTGGGCGGGCTCGTGCTCGGTCTCGCCGAGAACTATGGATCAGCGTTCTTCGGCACCGAGTGGAAGGATGTGATCGCCTTCGTCCTCCTGGTCCTGATCCTGATGTTCCGCCCGACGGGACTTCTCGGGGAGTCACTCGGAAAGGCACGCGCATGAGTACCCCACGGCCCCGCAGCGGCCCCCGACGCATCAAGCTTCCGCACCTGGGGATCGGGGATCGGTTCCGGGCGCTGCCGAGGCCGCTGCGTATCCTCGGCATGACGGCCTTGGCGCTGCTGTTCTACGCCCTACCGCTCCTGGAGCCGCCCTTCATCTCGACGCCCGACTCCGACTTCGGCGCCGTGCTTTTCGCGGTGGCCACCTATGGACTGGTCGCGCTCGGCCTCAACATCGTCATCGGCTATGCGGGACTGCTCGACCTGGGGTACGTCGGCTTCTACGCGGTGGGCGCGTACACGATCGGAGTCCTCACGGTTCATCACGCTTCGCTGCCCTTCCTGCTGGCGCTCCCCTTCGCGTTCGTCGTCACCATGATCTCCGGCGTGCTGCTCGGCGCTCCGACGCTGCGCGTCCGCGGCGACTACCTGGCGATTGTGACACTGGGCTTCGGCGAGATCATCCGGCTGGTCGCCAACAACTCCGAATGGCTCGGCGAAGCAGCAGGCATCAACCAGATCCCCCCGCCGCCGGGCCTACCGTTGTTCGACATCCCCCACCTCAACTGGGAGAGCGGAACGCCGCTCATCGATGTCAACGACACCACGACCTTCATCGAGTTCGGCATCCTCGACCAGATCCCGTACTACTGGCTGGCGCTGACGGTCGTCATCATCGTCCTCATCGCCGATCGACTCATCAAGGACAGCCGAGTGGGGCGGGCCTGGGAGGCGACACGCGAGGACGAGGACGCGGCCGAGCTGATGGGCGTGCCGACCTTCCGGTACAAGCTTCTCGCCTTCGCCATGGGCGCGTTCGTCGGCGGGCTCGCCGGTGCGCTCTACGCCACCAAGACCGCCTTCATCAGCCCCGAGTCCTTCATCCTCATGCTGTCCATCCTGTTCGTCGCCGCGGTCGTGATCGGCGGTCAGGGCAACCGATGGGGAGTCCTGGTCGGCGCGGCCATCGTCGCCTATCTGCCGGAGCGGTTCCGCGGCTTCGAGGAGTGGCGGATCCTGGTCTTCGGGATCGCACTGATGGTCCTGATGACCTTCCGGCCGCAGGGCCTCATCCCGCCGAGACGCACCGTGCGCGCCAAGCATCTCGAGCAGGAGTTCGACGCCCTCGAGGAAGGCATCGAGATCGACGTCGACGACGGCATCGAGGTCGAGGTCGAGGAGGGCCGTACGACATGAGCGAGACGTTGCTCGACGTGGATCACCTGACGATGAGGTTCGGAGGCCTGACGGCGCTTGACGAGGTGAGTTTCCAGATCAGCGAAGGCGAGATCCTCGGGCTCATCGGCCCGAACGGCGCCGGAAAGACGACCTGCTTCAACGCGATCACCGGCGTCTACCCCGCGACCTCGGGAGACATCCGGTTCGAGGGCAAGAGCCTCGTTGGCATGAAGAAGTTCCAGATCACGAGACGCGGGATCGCTCGCACCTTCCAGAGCATCCGACTCTTCCGGACGATGACGGCACTGGAGAACGTGCTCGTCGGGACCGACGCTCACGCGCGCAGCGGGGTGCTCAATTCCCTCTTCCGTACCCCGCTCCAGCGTCGCGAGGAGGCTGCGGCCCACGATGAGGCGATGGAGCTCCTGCGGTTCATGGGGCTGTCGAGGAAGGCTGACGCGCTCGCGGGCGGCCTGTCCTACGGTGACCAGCGGCGGCTGGAGATCGCCCGAGCGATGGCGACCAAGCCCAGCCTGCTGTGCCTGGACGAGCCGGCAGCCGGGTTCAACCCGGCTGAGAAGCAGAAGCTCATGGACCTGATCAAGCGAGTGCGCGACCGTGGCTTCACCGTGCTGCTGATCGAGCACGACATGCGACTCGTGATGGGCGTGACCGACCGCATCGTGGTGTTGGAGTTCGGGGAGAAGATCGCCGAGGGGTCCCCGCAGGAGATCCGCAACAACCCGGCGGTCATCGCTGCCTATCTGGGAGTGGACGAGGACGATGCTTCTTGAGGTGAAGGGACTGTGTGTCAACTACGGGCACATCGAGGCCATTCGAGACATCAGCTTCGGGGTCGCGGAGGGCTCGATCACGACCCTGATCGGTGCGAACGGCGCCGGCAAGTCGACCACGCTCAAGACCTTGTCAGGGTTGCGCAAGGTGCGGGAGGGCACGGTGACCTTCGAGGGCAAGGACATCACCCAGTCCCCTCCCTACACCCGGGTGGCGATGGGGATCAGCCAGTCCCCCGAGGGCCGCGGCGTGTTCCCCGGGATGACCGTCCGCGAGAATCTCGACATGGGCGCCTACGTCCGCAAGGACCGCAAGAGTGCTGTGTTCCGGGAGGACCTCGAGCGGGTGTACACACTCTTCCCGCGGCTCAAGGAGCGACGCACCCAGGTCTCGGGCACGCTGTCGGGCGGGGAGCAGCAGATGCTGGCGAT
This sequence comes from uncultured Actinomycetota bacterium, assembly GCA_963785115.1. Lineage (GTDB taxonomy): Bacteria > Actinomycetota > Actinomycetes > Propionibacteriales > Nocardioidaceae > JACCWP01. Next base: position 267,727 of record CAWATY010000009.1, on the reverse strand, counting down.
CGGCCGAGCGCTGATGGCCCGGCCGCGGCTGCTGCTGCTCGACGAACCGTCGATGGGCCTGGCTCCCAAGCTGATCCAGCAGATCTTCTCGATCATCGAGGAGATCAATGCTCAGGGCACCACGGTGTTGCTCGTCGAGCAGAACGCCGCACAGGCGCTCAAACGGGCCGACGCCGCACACGTCCTGGAGACCGGCAAGATCGTGCGGTCAGGCACCGGCGCCGACCTGGCCGGGGACGACTCGGTGAAGGCGGCGTACCTCGGCGGCGACGTCTGACGCGGACCCAGCGTCAGCGCGGCGACAGACCGTGCTCGAGGGATGGTCCGTGGTCGATCACGCCCTGGGCGACCGAGCGCATGGACAGTCGCAGGTCCATCGCGGTCTTCTGGATCCACCGGAACGCCGCCGGCTCGTCGATCTGCAGCGACTCCTGCAGCACGCCCTTGGCCCGCTCGACCAGCTTGCGGGTCTCCAGCCGGTCGGTGAGGTCGCTGACCTCCGCCTCGAGCGCCACCAGCTCGGCGTACCGACTCACCGCCATCTCGATCGCCGGCACCAGGTCACCCGGTGAGAACGGTTTGACCAGGTAGGCCATCGCCCCCGCGTCGCGCGCCCGCTCCACCAGCTCTCGCTGGCTGAACGCGGTGAGGATGACCACCGGGGCGATCCGCTGCCCGGCGATCCGCTCGGCGGCGGAGATCCCGTCGAGCTTGGGCATCTTCACGTCCAGCACGACGAGGTCGGGGCGCAGCTCTTCGACCAGCCGGACGGCCTCCTCCCCGTCGCCGGCCTGCCCGACGACCTCGAAGCCCTCGTCGGCCAGCATCTCGGCCAGGTCGAGCCGGATCAGGGCCTCGTCCTCCGCGATGACCACGCGTCGCGGGGGTGAGGTGCGCGGGGTCTGAGACACTGGGAAAGGTTATCGGGCTGTCCGCGGCACCTTGATCCGGCCGGGTTGATGGAATCGGCAGACATGACGCCCTCAAAAGGCGTTGTCCTACGGGACGTGGGGGTTCGAGTCCCCCACCCGGCACTGTCGGTGGAGGCACCGATCCTGGCGGTCATGCCGCACATCCGGAGCCTGGAGACCGTGTCGGCGGCGCTCTTGCGGTCGGACGAGGGCATGCCCGATGCCGCCAACGCCGCGCTGACGGGTGTCGCGGTCAAGACGATCCGTCGCTGGCGACGGCTCTACCAACGGCGCGGCCTCGCCCGGGGCCAGTCGCAGCCGGTGACGCCGTGTCCGCGCTGCACCGACGCACCACTCGCCGAGGACGCCTACGCATTGCTTCTCGGGTGGTATCTCGGTGACGGCCACCTCGTCAGATGCCGAGGTGAGGTCTGGCAGCTCAGCATCTTCAACGATGCGCGATACACGGCGCTCAACCAGGAGATCGCCGACACCATGCGCAAGGTGAAGCCGGGCTCATCGCCGAACACACGCAACCATCCCGGATCCGTCGAAACGAAGGTCTGCTGGAAACACTGGCTGTGCCTTTTCCCTCAGCACGGGCCAGGGAAGAAGCACACCCGAGCAATCGTCCTGACGGATTGGCAGCAGGACATCGTCCGGAGCCATCCACGCCCCTTCGTGCGCGGGCTCCTCTGCTCGGACGGGTGTCGCTCCCTCAACACCATCCGGCACAACCGGCGGGCCGTGCAGCGGACGTATTCCTACCCGCGCTACTTCTTCACCAACACGTCCACCGACATCCGCGAGCTCTGCTGCTGGGCACTCGATCTCCTCGGGGTGCCGTGGCGTCGCATGAACGACACGACGATCTCGGTCGCCCGACGAGAGGGAGTGGCCGCACTCGACGCGTTCGTCGGCCCCAAGCACTGATCCTGGAGCGGCGTCGGATCACCGGCCCGGAGGCCGTTCGGCGCACGATTCACACCCTTCGTCCCAACCCGTGACCGGCGTGTTCCGCTGTCGCGGGGCGGCGGCGAGGGTAGGAGCCCCGCCCACAGCCGCTGGAGAGAACCGTGGTCGACGACGCCCGCCACCTGCCCACCGTGACCCGCCGCAGCGTCCTGGTCGGCGGCGGTGTCGCCGCCGCCGCAGGCGGCGTGCCGCGAGGAACCGCGACCGCCGCCGACCCGGCCACCCGGGCAGACACTGTCGCGCGGCTCACCGAGGGCACCAACATGATGGTCGCCGCCTCACCCGATGGGCAGCGGCTCGCGATCGACCTGGTCACCGCCATCTGGGTGCTGCCGATCGAGGGCGGCCGGGCGGAGCGGCTCACCGGTGACCTCCAGGACGCGACGCGACCGGCCTGGTCGCCCGACGGTGAGACCCTGGCGTTCCAGTCGTACCGCGACGGCAACTTCCACATCTGGACGGTGCGGGCCGACGGCACCCGGCTGCGTCAGCTGACATCCGGCCGCTACGACCACCGCGAGCCGCACTGGCTGCCCGACGCGAGCGGACTGCTGCTCTCCTCCGATCGCGGCGGCGGCAGCTACGGGATCTGGCGGCTCGACCTGCCTGGCGGTGGGCTCACCGCGGTCAGCGACAGCAGCGGCGAGGAGGGCGAGCCCACCGTCTCCGCGAACGGGCGGCGGGTCGCCTTCACCGTCGACGCCCTGCGCATCGACGAGCTCGACCTGCAGACCGGCGTGCGCAGGACCCGGGTGCGCCAGCAGGGCGAGAGCTTCGTGTACGGGCCCGCCTACTCACCCGGCGGCACGCTCGCGTACGTCCGCCTCGATGGCGCCGACAGCGACCTCGTGGTGGGCTCCGAGCACGTGACCAGCGGCGTCGATGTGTTCGCGCTGCCCCCGAGCTGGCTGTCCGACGACGAGCTCGTCTACACCGGCGACGGCACGATCCGCCGGCACGTCCTCGGCGGGACGACCACGATCGTCCCGCACCGCGCGACCGTGCCGGTGGTCACCGACCGGCCAGCACCGAAGCCCCCCGAGCTCGACCCGGCCGGCAGCCGCCCGGTCCGCGGCATTGCCTCTCCGACGGTGTCACCCGACGGCAGCACGCTCGCGTTCCGCGCGCTGAACGCGCTGTGGCTGGCCGACACCTCGGGCGGTCGACCGCGCCGGTTGCTGCGCGACGGCTACTTCTGCTCCGACCCCGACTTCTCCCCCGACGGCGACTCGCTGCTCTATGCCAGCGACCGCGCGGGCACGGCCGACCTGTGGCTGCGCGACCTCACCACCGGGCTGGACACCCGGCTGTCCGGTCTGGCCGGTGCACAGACGGCGCCGCGGTTCGCGCCCGACGGTCGCAGCGTCGCCTACCAGGACCAGGACGGCATCGCCTGGGTGATCAACCTGCGCACTCAGCAGGTCCGCCAGCTCACGCCCCCGCTGTTCCAGCCCGGCCGGGTGAGCTGGTCGCCCGACGGGGCCACCATCGTGCTCGCGGCGGTGAAGCCCTTCTCCGTCCGCTTCCGCGAGGGCACCAGCCAGCTGCTGTACGTCGACGTCGCGTCCGGCGACCTCGAGTACGTCCAGCCGATGCCGTTCCGGTCCCTGGCCACCCGCGGCGACGACGGCCCGGTCTTCTCCCCCGACGGCCGCCACCTCGCGTTCGTCGTGGAGAGCCGGCTGCACGTGGTGCGGGTCGATGACGCAGGCCGGTTCACCGCCGACCCCTATCCGGTCACCGACGAGGTGAGCGACTCTCCGGTGTGGCAGGACGCCACAACCCTGCTGTACCTGAACAACGGCCGGCTCCGGCGCACCGACCTCGCCGGCCGCCGCCCACGCACCGTGCCGCTCGACTTCTCCTGGCAGCGCCCCCGCCCCGGCGGGCGCAAGGTCATCCACGCCGGTCGGCTCTGGGACGGCACCGCTGACACGCTGCGCGACGACGTCGACGTGATCGTCGAGGGCACCACCGTCACGGGCGTGCGCCCGCACCGCTCGGGCGGCACGGTCGACGTCGACGCGTCCGACCTGACCGTGATGCCGGGCCTGATCGACGCACACAACCACTGGCACCTGCGTGGTCGGGCCTGGGGCGACCGCCAGGGACGGCTGTGGCTGAGCTACGGCATCACCTCGACCCGCTCGCCCGGCGACCCCGTCTACCAGATGCAGGAGACCCGGGAGGCGCTCGGCGCGGGCGCCCGGGTCGGCCCCCGCTACTTCGCCACCGGCGAGGCGATCGACGGCAGCCGGGTCTACTACAACTTCATGCGCCCGACGCTGTCGGTCGAGCAGCTCGGGCTCGAGGTCGACCGGGTGCGCGGGCTCGCCTACGACCTGGTGAAGACCTACGTCCGGCTGCCCGTCCACCTGCAGCGCCTCGCGGTCCGGGCCGTGCACCGGCTCGGGCTCAAGCTGTCGTCGCACTACCTGTACCCCGCCGAGAACCTCGGCATGGACGGCATGGAGCACACCGGCGCCACCAACCGGTTGGGCTACTCGCACACCGTGAGCCGGATCGGTCGCGCGTACGACGACGTGGTGACGCTGTTCGTGCGCTCCGGCATCTCGGTGACACCCACCCTGTTCAACTCGACACCCGTGCACGTGGACGACCCCTCGCTGGTCGAGGACCGCCGCACGAAGGTGCTGTTCCCCGACTGGGAGTACAGCCTGCTCACCGAGGAGGTCGACGCGGTCACCGGACCGGCCGGTGACGCGATGCGCGCCCTGCTGGACGGGAACGTGGACATGCTGCTGCGCATCCATCGCGGTGGCGGCATGGTCATCGCCGGCACCGACTCGCCGCTGGACAACGTGGCCATCTCGCTGCACGCCAACCTGCGGGCGATGGTCGGCGGCGGCTTCACCCCGCGCGAGGCGCTCGGCACGGCGACCGCCAACCCGGCGCGCTGGCTCGGCCTCGAGGGACGGCTCGGCGCCGTCCGGGCCGGCGCCTCTGCGGACCTGTCATTCGTCCGCGGCGACCCGCTGGCCGACATCACCGCCGCCGCGGACGTGCGTCGGGTGATGGTGGGTGGCCGGCTGTTCGACCGCGCCCAGCTGCTGGCGCCGTTCGCCGAGCCCGACGCGCGGGACGTCGAGCCGACCGTGGTCGGGGTCGACGACGGGCCGCAGCCGCTGGCCGGGCGGCTCGACCGGCACGCGCCGCACAGCGGTCCGTACTGGTGGCACGAACCGGAGTGGCTGCGCCGGCTCTGCTGCGAGGACTGAGGCCGTTCAGCGCGCCGTCAGGTCGCCTTGATGCTGCGGTAGGCCGGTGCCACCTCGTGCAGCGCGTCGCCCATCCGGTGGATCCGCAACGCGTTGGTCGACCCGGGGATGCCGGGTGGGCTGCCGGCGACGATGACCACCAGCTCGCCCTCCTGGCAGCGGCCGGCCTCGAGCAGGCTGCTGTCGACCTGCATGACCATCTCGTCGGTGTGCTCGACCATCGGGGTCTGGAAGGTCTCGATCCCCCAGCTCAGCGCGAGCTGTGAGCGCACGGCCTGCATGGGGGTGAACGCGAGCACCGGCACCTCGGACCGGTAGCGGGACAGCCGCTTCGCGGAGTCGCCGGACTGGGTGAACGCCACCAGGAACTTCGCGCCGACCGCCTCCGCGACCTCGGCCGCGGCCTTGCAGATGATGCCGCTGCGGGTACGCGGCCTCCAGTCGATGGCCGCCATCTGGTGCAGGCCGTGATCCTCGGTCGACTCCACGATGCGGGCCATCGTGCGCACGGTCTGGACCGGGTAGTCACCCACGCTGGTCTCACCGGACAACATGACCGCGTCCGCGCCGTCCAGCACAGCGTTGGCCACGTCGGACGCCTCTGCCCGGGTGGGCCGGGCAGCGGAGATCATCGACTCGAGCATCTGGGTCGCGACGATCACCGGCTTGGCGTTGCGCCGGGCCGCGTCGATGATCTTCTTCTGGACCAGCGGCACCTCCTCGAGCGGCAGCTCGACCCCGAGGTCACCGCGCGCGACCATGAACCCGTCGAAGACGTCGATGATCTCGTCGAGGTTGTCGATGGCCTGCGGCTTCTCGATCTTGGCCACCACCGGGACGAGGACACCGACCTCCTCCATCACCTTGCGGACGTCCTCGACGTCCGAGGCCCGGCGCACGAACGACAGCGCGATCATGTCGACCGGCAGAGACAGCGCCCACCGGAGGTCGTCGACGTCCTTGTCCGACATGGCGGGCACGCTGACCTCGACGCCGGGCAGGTTGATGCCCTTGTTGTTGCTCAGCACGCCGCCGATCTCGACCACCGTGTGCACGTCCGTGCCGTCGACCGCACGCACCCGAAGCCGGACCCGACCGTCGTCCAGCAGCACCTCGTCGCCGGGCCGCACGTCACCGGCAAGACCCCCGTAGGTGGTCGAGCAGATCTGCTGGTCACCCGGAACGTCGCGGGTGGTGATCGTGAACGGCGCGCCCTCGACGACGGTCACCGGGCCGGCCCCGAAGCGACGCAGCCGGATCTTGGGTCCCTGCAGGTCGGCCAGGATGCCGATCGCCCGGCCGCTGTCGTTGGAGGCCTTGCGGATCCGCCGGTACGCCTCCTCGTGGTCGGCGTGGTCGCCGTGGCTGAGGTTCAGCCGCGCGACGTCCATGCCGGCCTCGACGAGCTGACGGATGCGCTCGTCCGACGATGTCGCGGGCCCGAGCGTGCAGACGATCTTGGCTCTACGCACGGGAGACCACCCTAGGTCCTGAAGGTGACGGGCGCCGGGTCACGCGGAGAGCGGGCGCTCGGTCGGGGGGATGGGTGAGGGCAGCGTCGTCGAGCCCCGGAGGAACGCGTCGACTCCCGCCGCGCAGGAGCGACCCTCGGCCAGCGCCCAGACGATCAGCGACTGCCCGCGACCGGCGTCGCCGGCGACGAAGACGCCGGCGACGCTTGCCTGGTAGTCGTCGTCGCGCTTGACGTTGCCGCGGTCGTCGAGCTCGACGCCGAGCTGCTCGACCACACCGTCCTGCTCCGGCCCGGTGAAGCCCATGGCCAGCAGCACCAGCTGGGCAGGGATCTCACGCTCGCTGCCCTCGACCGGTTCGGGCCGGCCGGAGGACATGTCCACCTCGGTCAGCCGCAGGCCGCTGAGCTGTCCGTCGTCGTCGCCGACGAACTCCTCGGTCGAGGTGGAGTAGACCCGGTCACCGGACTCCTCGTGCGCCGACGAGACGCGGAAGATCATCGGGTACGTCGGCCACGGTTGGTGACCTGGTCGGTCCCCGCCCGGTCGCGGCATGATCTCCAGCTGGGTGATCGATCGGGCGCCCTGCCGGATCGCTGTACCGAGACAGTCGGCCCCGGTGTCACCGCCGCCGATGATCACGACGTCCTTGTCGTGCGCCGTGATCTGGTCGGGCACCTCCTCGCCGAGGGACGCCCGGTTGGACTGCGGCAGGTAGTCCATCGCCTGGTGGACGCCGTCGAGCTCACGCCCGGGCACCGACAGGTCGCGCGGCACGGTGGCGCCGATCGCCAGCACGATCGCGTCGTAGCGGTCGCGGAGTGCGTCCCCGGTCAGGTCCGCGCCCACGTCGACACCTGCCCGGAAGACGGTGCCCTCGCGGCGCATCTGCTCGATCCGCCGGTCGAGCTGCATCTTCTCCATCTTGAACTGGGGGATGCCGTAGCGCAGCAGGCCGCCCACCTTGTCCGCCCGCTCGTAGACCGCGACGGTGTGCCCGGCGCGGGTCAGCTGCTGTGCCGTCGCGAGCCCGGCCGGCCCGGAGCCCACGACCGCGATGGTGTGCCCGGTGAGCCACTCCGGCGGCTGGGGCCGCACCAGACCCGACTCCCAGGCCTTGTCGATGATCGAGACCTCGACGTTCTTGATGGTCACGGCGTCGGCGTTGATGGCGACCACGCACGCCGGCTCGCACGGCGCGGGGCAGAGCCGACCGGTGAACTCGGGGAAGTTGTTGGTGGCGTGCAGCCGCTCGATCGCGGCCTCCCAGTCGCCCCGCCACACCAGGTCGTTCCACTCCGGGATGAGGTTGCCCAGCGGGCACCCCGAGTGGCAGAACGGGATGCCGCAGTCCATGCATCGCCCGGCCTGCTCACCGATGATCGGCAGCAGCGCCCGGCCCAGCCCGCCGGGGTAGACCTCGTCCCAGTCCTGGATCCGCTCCTCGACCGGCCGGCGCTCCGCGACCCGCCGCGGGGTGGTCATGAAGCCTCGCGGGTCAGCCACCGCTCGCCGCCTCCATCATCTTGCGGACCGTCGCGTCCTCGTCGAGGCCCTCGTCGGCCGCCGCCTCCTTGGCCGCGAGCACCTTGCGGTAGTTGACGGGCATCACCTGCGTGAAGCGGCCGAGCGTCGACGCCCAGTCGTCGAGCAGCGCCTCGGCGACCGGCGAATCGGTCTCCTCCGCGTGCCTGCACACCAGCTCGCGCAGCTCGTCGGCGACCTCGTCGGGCACCGGTCCGAGCTCGACCATCTCGGTGTTGACGCGGCCCTCCACCAGGTCGAGCACGTACGCCTCGCCGCCCGACATGCCCGCCGCGAAGTTGCGTCCGGTCTCCCCCAGGACGACCACGCGGCCGCCGGTCATGTACTCGCAACCGTGGTCGCCGGTGCCCTCGACCACGGCGGTGGCGCCGGAGTTGCGCACGCAGAAGCGCTCGCCCACCTGGCCCCGGACGAACACCTCGCCGCCGGTCGCGCCGTAGGCGATGACGTTGCCGGCCACGATGTGGTCCTCGGCCGCGAACGCCGCCGACCGGTCCGGCCGGAGCACGATCCGGCCACCGGACAGGCCCTTCGCCAGGTAGTCGTTGGCGTCGCCCTCCAGCCGCAGAGTGATCCCCTGCGGGACGAACGCGCCGAACGACTGGCCGGCCGAACCGACGAGGGTGATGTCGATCGTGCCGTCGGGCAGGCCGTCGCCGCCGTACCGCTTGGTGACCTCGTGGCCCAGGATGGTGCCGACGGTGCGGTTGACGTTGCGGATGCGCACCTGGGCGCGCACCGGCTCGGCCCGCTCGAGCGCATCGGCGCAGACCTCGACCAGCTCGTTGTCGAGCGCCTTGTCCAGGCCGTGGTCCTGCGCGGTCGTGCAGTGCCGGGCCGCCCCCTCGGGCAAGTCGGGCACGTGCAGCAGCGGGGTCAGGTCGAGCCCGTGCGCCTTCCAGTGGTCGACGGCCGGCCGCACGTCGAGCACCTCGGCGTGCCCGATCGCCTCCTCCAGCGAGCGGAACCCGAGCGCGGCGAGGTATTCGCGCACCTCCTCGGCGATGTACTCGAAGAAGCGCACCACGAACTCCGCCTTGCCGGTGTAGCGCTTGCGCAGCTCGCGGTTCTGCGTCGCAACGCCCACCGGACAGGTGTCGAGGTGGCAGACCCGCATCATCACGCAGCCCGAGACGACCAACGGCGCGGTCGCGAAGCCGTACTCCTCGGCCCCGAGCAGCGCTGCCACCACGACGTCGCGGCCGGTCTTCAGCTGCCCGTCGGTCTGCACCACGATCCGGTCCCGGAGCCCGTTGAGCAGCAGCGTCTGCTGAGTCTCCGCGAGACCGAGCTCCCAGGGGCCGCCGGCGTGCTTGAGCGAGGTGAGGGGCGAGGCGCCGGTCCCTCCGTCGTGCCCGGAGATCAGGACCACGTCGGCGTGGGCCTTGGAGACTCCCGCGGCGACGGTGCCCACGCCGACCTCGGCGACCAGCTTGACGTGCACGCGGGCCGACGGGTTGGCGTTCTTGAGGTCGTGGATGAGCTGCTTGAGGTCCTCGATCGAGTAGATGTCGTGGTGCGGCGGCGGCGAGATCAGCCCGACGCCGGGGGTGCTGAAGCGCGTCCGGGCGATCCACGGGTAGACCTTGGGCCCGGGCAGCTGGCCGCCCTCGCCGGGCTTGGCGCCCTGGGCCATCTTGATCTGGATGTCGTCGGCCTGGGTGAGGTACTCCGACGTCACCCCGAAGCGTCCCGACGCCACCTGCTTGATCGCGCTGCGGCGCTTCGGGTCGCGCAGCCGCTCGGCGTCCTCACCGCCCTCGCCGGTGTTGGACTTGCCGCCCAGCTGGTTCATCGCGATCGCCAGCGTCTCGTGCGCCTCCTGGCTGATGGAGCCGTACGACATCGCCCCGGTGGAGAAGCGCCGCACGATCGCGGAGACCGGTTCCACCTCGTCGATCGGGACCGGAGACCGCTCCCCCTCCTGGAGGCCGAACAGACCGCGCAGCGTCATCAGCCGCTTGGCCTGTTCGTCGACGCGCCGGGTGTACGACTTGAACACCTCGTACTGCCCCGTCCGGGTGGAGTGCTGCAGCCGGAAGACCGTCTCGGGGTCGAACAAGTGCTCCGCACCGCCCCGTCGCCACTGGTACTCGCCGCCACTCTCCAGCCGCCGGTGCGACTGCGGCACGCCGTCGGTGGGGTAGGCCCGCGAGTGCCGACGCCGCACCTCTTCGGCCACGACGTCGAGGCCGACACCGCCCAGCTTGGACGTGGTGCCGGTGAAGTAGCGGTCGACGAGCTCCTGGGAGAGACCGACCGCCTCGAAGATCTGCGCCCCGGTGTACGAGGCGACCGTCGAGACGCCCATCTTGCTCATCACCTTGAGCACGCCCTTGCCGAGCGCCTTGACCAGGTTGCGCACCGCGACCTCTGGCTCGAGGTCGGCGAGGAACACACCGGCCCGGGCCAGGTCCTCGGCCGACTCCATCGCGAGGTACGGGTTGACCGCCGCGGCGCCGTAGCCGATCAGCAGCGCCACGTGGTGCACCTCGCGCACGTCGCCGGCCTCGACCACCACGCCCACCCGGGTGCGGGTCTTCTCCCGCACCAGGTGGTGGTGCACCGCACCGGTCAGCAGCAGCGACGGGATCGGTGCCTGCTCGGGCGTCGCGTGTCGGTCGGACAGCACGATCGTGCGGGCGCCGCCCGCGATCGCGTCCGAGACCTCGGCGCAGATCGTGTCCAGCCGCTCGCGCAGCGCCGATGCCCCCCCGTCGACCGCGAACAGTCCCTTGACGACGTGGGTGTCGAAGCCGGGCAGGTCACCGTCGCGGTTGATGTGGATGATCTTGGCGAGCTCGTCGTTGTCGATCACCGGGAAGGGCAGCACCACCTGGCGGCACGACGCAGGCCCGACCTCGAGCAGGTTGCGCTCCGGGCCGATGGACCCGGCCAGCGACGTCACCAGCTCCTCGCGGATGGCGTCCAGCGGCGGGTTGGTCACCTGGGCGAACAGCTGGCTGAAGTAGTCGAAGATCAGCCGCGGACGTTCGGACAGGACGGCGATCGGGGTGTCGGTGCCCATCGACCCGATCGGCTCGGCCCCGGCGCGCGCCATCGGCGCCACCAGGATCCGCAGCTCCTCCTCGGTATATCCGAACACCTGCTGGCGGCGGGTCACCGACGCGTGCGTGTGCACGACGTGCTCGCGTTCCGGCAGCCGGTCGAGGTGCAGCAGGCCGGCGTGCAACCACTCGTCGTAGGGCAGCGCCGCCGCCAACGTCGCCTTGATCTCGTCGTCCTCGACGATGCGGTGCTCGTCGAGATCGACGAGGAACATCCGACCGGGCTGCAGTCGGCCCTTGCGCACCACGTGCGCCTGGTCGATGTCGAGGACGCCGACCTCGGAGGCCAGCACGACGAGGCCGTCGTCGGTCACCCAGTAGCGGCCGGGGCGCAGGCCGTTGCGGTCGAGCACCGCCCCCACCTGGGTGCCATCGGTGAAGACGACACAGGCGGGTCCGTCCCACGGCTCCATCACGGTGGAGTGGAACTCGTAGAACGCCCGCCGCGCCGGATCCATCTCGGCGTTGTTCTCCCAGGCCTCCGGGATCATCATCAGCACCGAGTGCGGCAGCGAGCGGCCGCCCAGGTGCAGCAGCTCGAGCACCTCGTCGAACGACGCGGAGTCGGAGGCGCCCGCGTGGCAGATCGGGAACAGCCGGTCGAGGTCGCCGGGGATCAGGTCGGTCTCGAGCAGCGCCTCGCGGGCACGCATCCAGTTCCGGTTGCCCTGCACGGTGTTGATCTCGCCGTTGTGGGCGATGAACCGGTACGGGTGCGCGAGCGGCCAGCTCGGGAACGTGTTGGTCGAGAACCGGCTGTGCACGACCGCGAGCGCCGTCGCCACCCGCTCGTCGGCCAGGTCGGGGTAGAACGTGTCCAGCTGCGCGGTGGTGAGCATGCCCTTCCAGCCGAGCGTGCGCGACGACAGCGTGGGGAAGTAGACCCCCGCCTCGCGCTCCGCGCGCTTGCGCAGGCAGAACGTCAGCCGGTCGAGGGCCACCCCACGAACCGGCGTGCCCTCGGCAGCCACCAACAGCTGGGCGAAGTGCGGCATGCACCCGCGCGAGATCGTGCCGAGCACGGACGGATCGACCGGGACGTCACGCCAGGTCAGGACCCGCAGTCCCTCCTCGGCCGCCAGCGTCTCGACCGCGGCCTTGGCCTTGCCGGCCTCCTCGTCGTCGGAGGGCAGGAACGCCGTGCCCACCGCGTACGCGCCCGCGCCCGGCAGGTCCACGTCGACCACCGCACGCAGGAACGCGTCGGGGACCTGCATGAGGATGCCGGCGCCGTCGCCGGAGTCGGTCTCGGCGCCGGACGCACCCCGGTGGTCGAGGTTGCGTAGTGCGGTGAGCGCCTTGTCGACGACGTCGCGGCTGGCCTCGCCGGACAGCGTCGCGACGAACGCGACGCCACAGGCGTCGTGCTCGTGCGCGCCGTCGTAGAGCCCCTGCGGGCGAGGTGTCAGGTGCACGGACCACCTCTCGTCGTCGAGGTCCGGACAGGGCCGGTCGGGACCGGCGGGAGGCGGGACGACGTTGGCCCGGCAATGCTTCGGTCAGGTTACACGCCGGGGGATCCGCCCCGACCCTCGTCCGGCGCCTGATCCGCCGCCGTGTCCGCCGCCGTGTCCGCCGCCGTGTCCGGCGCCGTGTCCGCAGCGTGACCCGGCGCTTTATCCGTGTCTCCGGCAGCCGCCTCGTCGGTGTCCCGCGGCCCCTGATGGGTGCCACGCCGCCGCCGTCCCGGCGGCGGCCCGTCCGGGTCGGCGGAGGATCTCTCGTCGTCGGCACCCTCGGCCGCAGACGCTGCGCTGTGCGTCGCCCGGGGCCGCGACTTCTCGTCGTCCGACGGGCTCGATCCCGCACGCCCGTCAGCGTCGCCAGCGTCGTCATCGGCGTGGTCGAGGTTCTCGCCGACCGGCCCGCGACCGGGCAGCCAGACGGTGGTGTCCCGTCCCGGCCGGAGCCGCCCGACCACGACCAGGTAGATCACCGCCAGCGCGAAGATGATCAGCGACGTCCACACGTTCAGCCGGAACGGCCCGACGTGCAGGGCGTCGTCGATGCGCAGGTCCTCGATCCAGACCCGGCCGAGCGTGTACGCCGCGACGTACAGCGCGAAGACCCGGCCGTGCCCGAGCCGCCACCATCTGTCGGCGAGGATCACGACGACGGCGACCCCGATGTCCCACAGCGACTCGTAGAGGAAGGTCGGGTGGAACGTCTCGAACTGCTCGTAGCCAGGCGGGCGGTTGAGGATGTCGATCTCGAGGCCCCATGGCCGGTCGGTCGGGCTGCCGAACAGCTCCTGGTTGAACCAGTTCCCCCAGCGGCCGAGCGCCTGCGCAAGCACGATGCCCGGGGCGACGGCGTCGCCCCAGACCGTGAGCCGCACGCCTGCGCGGCGACACCCGATCCAGGCACCGAGGGCGCCCAGCGCGACCGCTCCCCAGATGCCGAGCCCGCCCTGCCACACGTACAGGGCCTTGACCAGCGAACCGTCGGCACCGAAGTAGAGGTCCGGGGTGGTGACGACGTGGTAGAGGCGTGCGCCGACGAGGCCGAACGGGATCGCCCAGACGGCCACGTCGTAGACGGTGCCCGCGGGGCCACCGCGGGCCCGCCAGCGGCGCTCACCGAGCCACAGGGCGACGACGACACCGGCCACGATGCACAGCGCGTAGGCCCGTATCGGCACGCTCCCGAGGTACCAGACCCCCTGCTCGGGGCTCGGGATCGAGGCCAGCAGCACGGTGGTCACCCCTCCCCACCGGCCGACCCGACCATGCGGACGAGGTCGGCGGCGATGTCCTCGGGCGACGTGCCCTCGGTCCAGATCACGACGCCACGGTCTTCGACGTAGCCGATCACCTGCGAGCCGTGGGTCACCTCGTAGCCGCCCGAGGGCAGCTGCGCACCGTCGGCGACCGCGATGCCCATGTCGGCAGCCACGTCGACGATCGTGTCCAGGTCGCCGGTGAGACCGGTGAACTCGGGGTCGAAGCGGTCGAGGTAGGCGCGCAGTGTCGCCGGGTCGTCTCGGGCCGGGTCGCTGGTGACCAGCACGACCTCGACCTGGTCGGCCACATCGGCGGGCAGCCGTGCCACCGCGAGGGCGAGGTCGGACATGACGAGGGGGCACACGTCGGGGCAGTTGGTGTAGCCGTAGAAGAACACTCGCACCGGGGCCTGCAGGTCGTCGGGAAGGGTGGTGGGCTTCCCGTCGGCGTCGGTGAGCTCGGCCTCGGGCATCTGGAACGCCGGGTCCACCTCGATGCCGGCGTAGGGCCCCCCGTCCTGCGACGACGACACCACCACGCCCGCGGCCCCGTCCGAGCCGTCGTCCGCGGAACCATCGCCTCCCGAGCACCCGCCGAGCAGCAGCACGGCCGACCCGGCTGCGACGACGGCTCGCGCAACGCAGTTCACGCGCCCACCTCCGCCGGCCGGCGCACGCCCTCCGCGAGCTCGGCGGCCAGCGCGCCGACCGCGGCGACCCCGGCGGCGTGGTCGTCGGCCGCGTCCAGGAGCCGCGACACGAACGCCGAGCCGACGATGACACCGTCCGCGTAGGCCGCGACTGCCGCGGCCTGATCGGCGTCGCGGACGCCGAGGCCCACACCCACCGGCAGGTCACTGGCCACCCGGACCCGGTCGACCAGCGCGGGCGCGAGCGTGCTGGTGGCATCCCGAGCGCCGGTCACCCCCATCACCGAGGTGGCATAGACGAAGCCACGGCACGCCGCCGTGGTGGACGCGATCCGGGCGTCGGTCGACGACGGCGCGACCAGGAACACCCGGTCGAGGTCATGGGCATCGGCGGCCGCCAGCCACTCGCCGGCCTCCTCGGGCACCAGGTCGGGGGTGATCATCCCGGTCCCGCCGGCGGCGGCGAGGTCGCGCGCGAAGGCCTCGACGCCGTAACGCTCGATCGGGTTCCAGTAGGTCATCACCAGGGCCGCGACCCCGGTTGCCGCCGCCGCCTCGACCACCGCCAGCGTGTCCCGGGTCCGGGTGCCACCGGCCAGCGCAGCCTCGGTGGCGCGCTGGATGGTCGGCCCGTCCATAACCGGGTCGCTGTACGGCAGGCCGATCTCCACGACGTCGGCACCGGCATCGACCATCGCCTCGATCGCGGCGATCGAGGTGGCCACGGTCGGGAAGCCGGTCGGCAGATAGCCCACCAGCGCGCTGCCGCCTGCTGCCCGGGTCCGCTCGAACGCGGCCGAGACGGTGCTCACGAGCCGATCACCCCGGCTCGTCGGCACCGGCCGGACGACCGGCCGTGGCGTCGCTGGTCGCCTCATCAGTGACCTCGCCGTCACTGTCGACGAGGTCGAACCAGCGCGCGGCTGTGTTGATGTCCTTGTCGCCGCGCCCGGACAGACAGACCAGGATCGTCGCGTCCGCCCCGAGCTCGCGGGCCACCCCGGCGGCACCGGCCAGCGCGTGCGCCGACTCGATGGCCGGGATGATCCCCTCGGTGCGGCACAGCAGCGCGAACGCGTCCATCGCCTCGGCATCGGTCACTGGTCGGTACGTCGCCCGCCCCGTCTCGGCGAGCCATGCGTGCTCGGGGCCGACGCCCGGGTAGTCGAGACCCGCCGAGATCGAGTGCGACTCGATAGTCTGGCCGTCCTCGTCCTGGAGCAGGTACGACCGCGCCCCGTGCAGCACGCCCACGTCGCCACCGGTGATGGTGGCGGCGTGCCGACCGGAGTCGACACCCTCTCCCCCGGCCTCGAAGCCGTACAGCCGCACCCCGTCGTCCTCGACGAACGCGGTGAACATGCCGATGGCGTTGGACCCGCCACCCACGCAGGCGCACACGGCGTCGGGCAGTCGTCCGGTCGACGCCAGCACCTGCTCGCGCGACTCATCGCCGATGCCCCGGGTGAAGTCGCGCACCATCGCCGGGAACGGGTGGGCGCCGGCGGCGGTCCCCAACAGGTAGTGGGTGTCGTCGACGTTGCTCACCCAGTCGCGCAGGGCTTCGTTGATCGCGTCCTTCAGCGTCCGGCTTCCGGTGGCGACGGGCACGACCTCGGCGCCGAGCATCCGCATCCTCGCCACGTTGAGCGCCTGGCGCTCGACGTCGACCTCGCCCATGTAGACGACGCACTCGAGGTCGAGGTAAGCGCAGGCGGTGGCCGTGGCCACCCCGTGCTGACCCGCGCCCGTCTCGGCGATGACCCGGGTCTTGCCCATCCGCTGCGCGAGCAGCGCCTGGCCTAGCACGTTGCGGATCTTGTGCGCGCCGGTGTGATTGAGGTCCTCCCGCTTGAGCAGGACCCGCGCACCGAGCTCGTCGGACAGCCGGGTGGCGTCGTAGAGCAGGCTCGGCAGACCGGCGTAGTCGCGGCGCATCCGGGCCAGCTGCGCGCAGAACGCATGGTCGTCCATGGCCTCGCGCCAGGCCCGCTCGAGCTCGTCGAGCGGTGCCATCAGCGCCTCGGGCATGAACCGGCCGCCGAACCGGCCGAAGTGCCCGGAGGCGTCGGGTCCCGGGGCGAGACGGACGGCGTCGACCGGGGCGTCCGGCGCGCCCGTGAGCCGGGTAGTCACGGTGTGGGCCTCAGTGCCGGGTCTTGAGCGCGGGGTGGGTGCCCGCGGCCACCAGGTCGGCCACCGTCGAGCGCGGGTTGGCATCGGTCACCAACGTCTCGCCGACCAGCACGACGTCGGCTCCGGCGCGCGCGTAGTCGATGACGTCGCGGGGGCCGCGCACGCCGGACTCGGCCACCCGCACCACTGCGTCGGGGATCCGTGGAGCGAGCCGGGTGAAGGTGCCGCGGTCGACCTCGAGGGTGTGCAGGTCGCGGGCGTTGACGCCGATCAGCCGGGCGTCGGCGTCGAGCGCGCGCTCCAGCTCGCCCTCACCGTGCACCTCGACCAACGGAGTCAGTCCGATCGAGACCGCGCGCTCGACCAAGGACACCAGGGCGGGCTGGTCGAGGGCGGCGACGATCAGCAGCGCCATGTCGGCGCCGGCCGCGCGGGCCTCCCACAGCTGGTAGCTGGACGTGATGAAGTCCTTGCACAGCACGGGGATCCGCACCTGGGCCCGGACCGCGCGCAGGTCGTCGAGGCTGCCGCCGAAGCGACGCCCCTCGGTGAGGACGCTGACTGCCGCTGCGCCGCCGGACTGGTACTCCTCGGCGAGGGCTGCCGGGTCGTCGATGCTCGCCAGCTCGCCCTTCGTGGGGCTGGCCCGCTTGACCTCGGCGATTACCGACACACCAGAGGCACGGAACGCGGGCATCGGATCGAGGGCGGCGTCCTGCCGGACCGCCTGCTGCTTCACCGCGTCAAGGGGCACCGCCTGCTGGCGCTCGGCAAGATCCAGCCGGGCACCGGCGACGATCTCCTCGAGCACGCTCATCCAGACTCCCCGGTTCGTCGTACGGACCCGGCCAGGGTATCGACCCCGCGGACCGCCTCCCGGACGGCCCCGCGGATGCGACAGGTGCTCACGACGAGGGGTCGCGGGCCAGCTCGTCCGCGGACTTCGTGGGCGGCGTGTTCTCGCCCATGCCCATTCCCGACATCACCCTGCCGACCAGTGGGGCCACCAGCACCAGGGCGCAGCCCACCCAGAACGCCGGCCAGTTCGGACCGATCACCATCGCGATGCCGCCGACGGTGAAGCCGACCAGTGAGACCACCACCGCGGTCCACGCCGCGGGGGTCGAGCCGTGGTGCGAGGCCATGGGCGTTCCTCTCGGTCTGCCGTCGGTGCATCAATTCCTCGAACGGCATTGTGTCAGGACGTCGGTGGACGGCGGCGGCGCCGTCACGCCGTGGGGTCTTCTCCCTCGTCCTGAGCCCGCCAGAGGTCGGTCTGGTCGCGGGGCCGGGTGGCCGCGGGAGCTTCGTAGCGCCGGCCCATCGCGGGCCAGCCCGCGCCGCGTGCGAGCACCAGCCCGCCGGCCACCGTCAGCCCCGCGCCACCGGCCGCGGCCAGCCACCGCCAGGCCTCGGCGTCAGGGTGGGCCACGGCGCGGTCGATGGCATCCGGGTCGGCCGCCGCGACCGATCCCTCCGCCTCGTCACGCAGCGCGCTCTGCACCGCCCCTCCCGCCAGCCCGGCGGTGACCAGCACGACCAGCCCGCAGCCGGCGACGAGCAGGCCGACGGCCTGCCGCCAGCGGCCCGCGGTGGCGATGACCGCGCCGATCCCGGCCAGGCCGACCAGCGCGGCCGCGACCGCCCACGGGGTGACGGTGCGCGCCGCCACGACGAACGTCACCGGTGCCGTCTGCGCGGCGGTGACCACCGCGGTCCCCCAGGAGCGCCCACCGGTGGTGGCCGTCACGGCCAGGCCCGCCGAGGCGGCGCCGAGCAGCACCGCGAGGGCGTACTCGCGGGTGCGGCCGGTGCTCACGTCCGGTCACCTGGCGGAACGACCACCGGCAGCAGCGGATCGGCGTAGAAGCAGGTCTGGGCACCGGTGTGGCAGGTCGGCCCCACCGCATCGACCCGCACCAGCACGGTGTCGCCGTCGCAGTCCAGGCGCACCTCACGAACCCACAGCCGGTGGCCCGAGGTCTCGCCCTTGACCCAGTGCTGTCGGCGACTGCGGCTCCAGAACGTCGCCAGGCCGGTCGTGAGCGTGCGGTGCAACGCCTCGTCGTCCATCCAGCCCACCATCAGCACGGCCGCCGAGCCGACGTCCTGGACGACGGCGGTCACCAGGCCGGCAGCGTCCCGCTTGAGCCTCTCGGCCACCGCCGGGTCGAGCCCACTCACACCACCACCTCCGCACCGATCCGCTGCTGGGCGACCCACGACGCGTGCAGCCGGGCGTAAACCCCGCCCGCTGCGGCCAGCACCCGGTGGGTGCCGCGCTCGACCAGCTCACCGTCGTCGAAGACGAGCACCTCGTCGGCCGCCTCGGCGGTGCTCATCCGGTGCGCGACGGTCACCGACGTGCGGCCCCGGAGCAGGCCGTCCAGGGCACGGGCGAGCATCTGCTCGGTCTGCGGGTCGACCGCGCTGGTCGCCTCGTCGAGCACCAGCAGGTCGGGGTCGGCGAGCGCGGCGCGTACCAGCGCGACCAGCTGCCGCTCACCGGCCGACAGCGACTCACCGCGCTCGCCCACCTGGGTGGCGAGGCCGTCCGGCAGCGACGCGTACCAGTCGGTGAGGTCGAGCCGGTCGACCACGGCGACCAGCTCGTCGTCGGAGGCGTCGGGCCTGCCGTAGCGCAGGTTGTCGCGGAGCGACGCGTCGAACAGGAACCCCTCCTGCGGCACCATGACCACCCGCCCGCGCAGCGAGGCGAAAGGAACCGTGCGCAGGTCGGTTCCGCCGACCAGGACCCGCCCCGATCCGGGGTCCATCAGCCGGGTGAGCAGCTTGGCGAAGGTGGTCTTGCCCGATCCCGTCTCGCCGACGACCGCGTAGCGGCGCTCCGCCGGGAGCGCGACGTCGATCCCGTGCAGCACGGGGGGTCCGTCGGGGTAGGCGAAGCCGACGTCGTCGAAGCGCACCGGGAGCGGCCCGGGCGGCAGCGGGGTGCCGTCGTCGCCGGGGTCGGCGACGTCGGCCGGGGTCTCGAGCAGCCCGATCACCCGACGCCAGGACGCGACGGCGTTCTGCGCCTCGGTGAGCACCTGGGTCGCCATCTGCACCGGCCCGACCAGCAGCGACACCAGGAACGCGAAGGCCACCACGGTGCCGATGCTCATCTGCCCGGCGACCCCGAGCCAGACACCGACGACGACCACACCCGCGCTGGCCAGGCCACCGGCCACTCCGGCTGACGCGAACGTCACGGCCACCAGCCGCTGCGCCTCGACCTGGCGGCGGTAGTTGGCCTCGATGGCGCCGTCGACCCGGGCCTGGGTGCGGGCCTCGATGGCGTGCGCCCGCACGATGGTCGCGCCGACCACCGGCTCGGCCACGACCGACAGCATGTCGCCCACGCTGCGGCGGACCCGCGCGTACGCCGCGGTCATCCGGCCGATCACCAGCCGCAGGCCGAGCACCAACGGCAGGAAGCACACCCACACGACGATCGTCAGCTGCCAGGAGTAGAACAGCATGACGACGGTGGCGACGGCGACCTGGCCGGCGCTCACCACCATCAGGATCCCGCCCATCTGCAGGAACATCGACACCTGGTCGACGTCGCTGGTGACCCGCGAGACGAGGGCGCCGCGCCGCTCGCTGCTCTGCGTCAGCACCGGCAGGTCGTGCACGTGCCGGAAGGCCGCGATCCGCAGCGCGGCCAGACCGCGCTCGCTGGCGACGAATAGCCGCACCTTCATCAGGTACGCGGCGAAGGCGGTGACGACCACGACGAGAGCCGCGACCGCACAGGTGAGATACACCGACTTCCGGTCGCCCTCGCCGGCGAGGCCGCGGTCGATCCCCTGCTGGATGACGACGGGCACCGCTCCGCCCCCCATGGTCGAGAGCACCGCCAGCGCCATCGTGCCACCGAGTCCCTCGCGCAGCTGGGGGGACAGCGCGAACCCCCGGCGCATGGTCGCCCAGGCGCCGGTCTCCTCGCCGGAGCGGACCTCCGTGCTGGTGCTCACGAGGCGCCCCCCGCCGGCACCGGGACCGCCTCGTGGTCGGGGTGCTCCCGCACCCGGTCGTAGGCGTCGACGATGTCGCGGTAGGCCGCCGAGCGGACGAGCAGCTCGGTGTGCGTACCGCGGTCGACGACCCGGCCACCGTCGAGGAACAGCACCTCGTCGGCGAGCGCGATCGTGGCCTTGCGGTACGCGACCACCAGGGTCGTCGGGCCACCGGACGCGGAGACCTCCCGGAGCCCGGCGAGCACCGCCTGCTCCACCTCCGGGTCGACCGCGCTGGTGGCGTCGTCGAGAACGAGCAGCCGCGGGTGCCGCGCCAGCGCCCGGGCCAGGGCGAGACGCTGTCGCTGCCCGCCGGACAGCGTCGTGCCCCGCTCGCCGAGCTCGGCGTCGAGCCCGCGCGGGAGCCGGGCCACGAAGCGATCGGCCTGCGCCGTGCGGAGCGCGGCCCAGACCTGGTCGTCGGACAGGTCGGCCCCGAGCGTCACGTTGCCGCGGACGCTGTCGTCGAACAGGAACGTCTGCTGCGGGACGAGCGCGACAACGTCGGCCAGTGCCTGGTGGGTCAGCTCGCGCTCGTCCACGCCGTCGACCAGGACCGATCCCGCGTCGGGGTCGACCAGCCGCACCAGCAACCCGGTCAGGGTCGACTTGCCGGAGCCGGTACGGCCGACCAGGGCGACCGTGCGGCCCGGCTGGATCGTGAAGTCGACGCCGGCCAGGATCGCGCGATCCGGCTCGTGCGCGAACGACAGCCCCCGCACGTCGAGCCGGACGGGTCCCGCTCCGGGCACCGTGGCGGTCCCGTACGGGGTGGACCCCTCGGCGTCGAGCACCGCCCGCACCCGGTCCCAGCCGACCACGCTGCGCGGGAGCTCACCCAGCACCCAGCCGATGGCACGGACCGGGAAGGCGATCACGGTGAACAGGAAGGCCACCTGCACCACGTCACCGGCCGCGGCGGCGCCGGACACGACCCGCTCGACACCGACAACGACGACCAGTAGGACGCCGATCGTCGGGAGCGCCTCCAGCGCGGGGTCGAAGACGCTGCGCACGCGTCCGGCGGCGATGTTGGCATCCTGCAGCCGGTGCGTGACGGTCGCGAACCGCGCGGTCTCCTCGGACTCGCGCCCGAGCGCCTTGACCACCTGCGCGCCGTCGAACGACTCGTGCGCGACGCCGCTCACGTCGGCGCGCAGCTGCTGGGCGCGCGTCACCCGCGGGGAGAGGATGCGCTGGTAGAAGACGTTGAGGGCGAACAGCATCGGGAAGACGACCAGCCCGACCACGGTGAGCACGAGGTCGGCGGTGACCATCGCGACCACCGCGACCAGCAGCATGGCCAGCACGCCGACCGCCATCGGCAGCGGCATCATGACCATCCAGGTGGCCTCGACATCGGCGTTGGCGTTGGACAGCAGCTGGCCGGTGGAGTGTCGCTGGTGCCAGCGCAGCGGCAGCCGCAGGTACTGCCTGGTCACCCGGCGCCGGTCAGCGGCCATCAGCCGGAAGTAGACGAGACCGCCGATCAGCCGGCGGCCGATGATGCCCAGCGCCCGGCCGAGGGCGACGGCCATGAACAGGGCGGTGACCGCCCACAGGCCCGCGGCGTCGAGATCACCGGTGTCGAAGGCCGGGGTCACCACCTCGTCGGTGGCCCAGCCGAGCACCCAGGCGTCAGCCACCGTCAGTGCTCCGTAGATCAGGCTGCCCACCACGGCGATCGTGAACAGTCGCCACTCCTGGCGGGCGCCGTGGGCCATGATCGCCATGCCGCGGCGGGTGGTTCCTTGGCGGCGGCGCACCGTTCCAGCCTACGGTGCCGTACCCCCTCGCCGGACGGCGTGGCCCGCCGCCGCCAGGGCCTGCTTGACCTCACCGATGCGCAGCTCGCCGAAGTGGAAGACGCTCGCGGCGAGAACCGCGTCGGCTCCGGCGTCGACCGCGGGAGCGAAGTCGCCCACGGCACCCGCCCCACCACTCGCGACCAGCGGGACCGTACAGACCGCGCGCACGGCGGCGAGCATCTCGACGTCGAAGCCCCGCTTGGTGCCGTCGGCGTCCATCGAGTTCAGCAGGATCTCACCGGCGCCGAGCTCGCAGCCGCGGGCGGCCCACTCGACGAGGTCGAGGCCGGCCGAGCGCCGCCCGCCGTGGGTGGTGACCTCGAAGCCGCTCGGCTGCTCGGGGCTGCGCCGGGCGTCGATGCTCAGCACCAGCACCTGCGACCCGAACCGCTCGGCGATCTCGGCGATGACCGGCGGCCGTTCGATCGCCGCGGTCACCATCGCGACCTTGTCGGCGCCGGCGCGCAGCAACCGCTCGACATCGGCGGCGGAGCGGACGCCACCTCCCACCGTCAGCGGGATGAAGACCTGCTCGGCGGTGCGGGAGACCACGTCGTAAGTCGTCTCCCGGGAGTCGGACGAGGCGGTGATGTCGAGGAAGCACAGCTCGTCAGCACCCTCGGCGTCGTAGACCCGGGCCATCTCGACCGGGTCGCCGGCGTCGCGCAGGTCGACGAAGTTGACGCCCTTGACCACCCGGCCGCCGTGGACGTCGAGGCACGGGATGACCCGGACGGCGAGGCTCATCCGCCGGCCTCGGCGCGGACCGCCGCCAGGGCGTCGGTGAGGCCGAACGCCCCGGTGTAGAGCGCGGTGCCCACGATGGCGCCCTCGACGCCGACGCCGGTCAGTGCGGCGAGCGCGCGAAGGTCGTCGAGGGTGGAGATGCCGCCCGACGCGACGACCGGGCGGTCCGTACGTGCGCACACCGACCGCAGCAGGTCGAGGTTGGGCCCCTGCAGCATGCCGTCCTTGGCGACGTCGGTCACGACATAACGGCAGCAGCCCTCGGCGTCGAGGCGGTCGAGCACGTCGTAGAGGTCGCCGCCGTCGCGGGTCCAGCCCCGGGCGGCGAGCGTGCGCCCGCGCACGTCGAGCCCGATCGCGACCCGGTCGCCGTGCGCCGCGATCACCTCGGCGCACCACACCGGGTGCTCCAGTGCGGCGGTGCCGATGTTCACCCGCCTGCAGCCGGTGGCGAGGGCGGCCGTCAACGACTCGTCGTCACGGATACCGCCCGACATCTCGACCCGCACGTCGACGCTGCGTACGACGTCGGCCAGCAACGCACGGTTGTGCCCGCGGCCGAACGCCGCGTCCAGATCCACCAGGTGGATCCACTCGGCACCCTCGCGCTCCCAGCGCCGGGCGGCCTCGACCGGGTCGCCGAACACCCGCTCACTGCCGGCGACGCCTTGCACCAGCTGCACCGCCCGGCCGTCCGCCACGTCGACGGCGGGCAGCAGCTCGAGGACAGGCACCACGCAACCCTAGGGCGGCGGCTGCGTCGCAAGCGTCGGGTGGTCCCGGTGGTCTAGGGGTTCGAGGCGTCGGCGGAGAGCACGGCCATCGCCACGTCGAGCACCGGGCCGCCGTCGCCGTCGTAGGTGCTGAACCGGCCCACGTCACCGCTGGCGTAGTGCACGGTGAGCGCATAGCGGTAGATGTCGCAGCAGGGGGTCTCGCCGATCTCGCCCTGCTGGTCGCGGGGCAGCTGGGCCGCCATCACCATCACCTTGTCGAACCCGGGGTCGCCGGGCTTGAGCTGGTAGGTCACCGTGTCACCGGTGATGCCGCCACCGCGCTCGACGGTGATCGAGTCGATGGCGACGAGCGAGCCACCACCGTCGTCATCACCGGGGGTCGGGCCGTCCGATGCGGGCGCCGGGTCGGCGGAGCCGGCGTCGGAGGGCTCCTGGTCGGCGCAGGCCGACACCAGCAGCAGCAACGGGGTGGCGACGAGGGTCGCGACGGCGACCCGGATCCGTCCAGCGGTCATGCCTCTGCGACGCCTCCACACCACGTTCGGTTCCGTTCCGTGCCTGGTCACAGCGTCGCCAGCCAGTTGCGCAGCAGGACGGCCCCGGCGTCGCCCGACTTCTCCGGGTGGAACTGGGTGGCCCACAGCGGGCCGTTCTCGACCGCACTCACGAACCGGTCCCCGGCGTACGCGGTCCAGGTGACGGCGGGCGGACGGATCCGCTCGGAGGCTGTCAGCTCCCAGCGCCGGGCCGCGTAGGAGTGCACGAAGAAGAACCGCTCGTCCTCGACGCCGGCGAACATCTGCGAGTCGGCCGGGGGCTGCACAGTGTTCCACCCCATGTGCGGCACGACCTCGGCCTGCAGGCGCTCGACCCGGCCCGGCCACTCCCCCGCACCCTCCGTCACCACGCCGTGCTCCGCCCCTTCGCTGAACAGCACCTGCATGCCGACGCAGACGCCAAGCACCGGGCGGCCGCCGGCCAGCCGGCGGCCGACGACCCGGCGCCCGTGCACGGCGTCCAAGCCGGCCATCACGGTGGCGAACGCGCCGACGCCGGGGACGACCAGACCGTCGGCCTCGAGGGCGCGTTGCGGGTCGGCGGTCAGCTCGACATCGGCGCCGGCCCGCTCGACCGCGCGGACGGCGGACCGCACGTTGCCGGACCCGTGGTCCAGCACGACGACGGACGGTTTCCGCCGGGTCGGAGGGGCAGCGGTCACAGGCTGCCCTTGGTGGACGGAACGCCCGTCTCCCTCGGGTCGTGCGCCACGGCGTCGCGAAGCGCCCGGGCGAACGCCTTGAACTGCGCCTCGACGACGTGGTGGGGGTCGCGGCCAGCGAGCACCCGCACGTGCAGCCCCAGGTGGGCGTGGGTGGCCAGCGTCTCGAACACGTGCCGGGTGAGGGCGCCGGTGTACGGGGTTCCCGTGCCCCCGGCGTCGGCCATTCCGCCGATCAGGACGTGCTCTTGCCCTGCCGGCTCACCGCCGTGCACGCAGTACGGCCGGCCGGAGACGTCGACGACCGCCTGGCACAGGGCCTCGTCGAGCGGCACGGTTGCGTCGCCGAAGCGGCGGATGCCGCGCTTGTCCCCGAGTGCCTCCCGCAGGGCCTGTCCGAGCACGATCGCGGTGTCCTCGACGGTGTGGTGCGCGTCGACGGCGAGATCGCCGTGCGCCTGCACGGTGAGGTCGAGCAGGGCGTGCCGGCCGAGCGCGTCGAGCATGTGGTCGTAGAAGGGCACGCCGGTGGAGACCTGGGTGCGGCCGGTGCCGTCGAGGTCGAGCTCGACGAGCACCTTGGACTCCTTGGTCTCCCGTTCGATCCGGCTGATCCGGGCGGTCCGGCCCGTCCGGTCAGCCCCGGTCGCTGGGCTGGTCATCGCGGCACCTCCGTCAACGCCTGCTGGAACATCGCGTCCTCCTCAGCGGTGCCGACCGACACTCGCAGCCAGCCCTCCGGGCCGGTCTCGCGCACCAGCACGCCCCGGTCGAGCAACCCCTGCCACACCGCGTGCCGGTCGGGGAACGTGCCGAACAGGCAGAAGTTCGCGTCGGACTCCGCCACCTGCAGCCCCTGGGTACGCAACCAGCCGACCAGCCGGTCGCGCTCCACGCGGATGTCGTCGACGCGGGCGAGCAGGCTGCGGGCGTGGCCCAGCAGGGCGAGGGCGGCGGCCTGCGTCACCGCCGACAGGTGGTACGGCAGCCGCACGACCCGCAACGCGTCGACGACGGCCGGTGCGGCTGCGACGTAGCCGACCCGCACGCCGGCGGCCGCGAAAGCCTTGCTCATGGTCCGGGTGACCAGCAGCCGCGGATGGTCGGCCAGCAGCTCGAGGGCGCTGGGGGTACCCGCGCGGCGGAACTCGGCGTACGCCTCGTCGACGACCACCAGGCCGCCGTACTCGCCGGTGGCGGCGAGCAGGGCGCAGACGGTGTCGGGCGGCAGCGCGGTGCCGGTGGGGTTGTTGGGCGAGGCCAGCAGCACCACGGACGGCCGTCGTTCGCGCACCAGCTCGACGGCGGCGACCGGGTCGATGCCGAAGTCGTCGCGCCGCACGCCGACGACCCACTCGGTGTGGGTGCCGCGCGCGTACTCGGGGTACATCGAGTACGTCGGCGCGAAGCCCATTGCCGTCCGGCCCGGCCCCCCGAACGCCTGCAGCACCTGCAGCATCACCTCGTTGGACCCGTTGGCCGCCCACACCCGCTCGGCGGTCAGCCCCTGCCCGAGGTAGCCGGCCAGCGCGGTGCGCAGCGCCCACGCCTCGCGATCGGGGTAGCGGTTCAGACCGGTCGTCGCCTCGGCAACGGCGCGCGCGACGTCGGCCACGACCTCGGGGCCGGGCGGGTACGGGTTCTCGTTGACGTTGAGCCGCACCGGCACGTCGAGCTGCGGCGCTCCGTACGGCTGCACGCCGACCAGCTCCGGACGCAGCGGCAGGCCGAGGGTGCCCGCGGTGCTCACGAATCCCCGGTGCGCGCCCGCACCGCCTGCCCGTGCGCGGGCAGGTCCTCGGCGTCGGCCAGCGCCACGACGTGGGCCGCCGAGCCGCGCAGCGCCCGCTCGTCGTAGGTCACGACCTGCACGGTCTTGAGGAACGCCCGCACCGAGAGGCCCGAGGAGTGGCAGGCGCAGCCGCCGGTGGGCAGCACATGGTTCGAACCGGCGCAGTAGTCGCCGAGGGACACCGGCGACCAGCCGCCGACGAAGACCGCACCGGCGTTGCGCACGCGCAGGGCGCGCTGCGCAGCGTCCGCGGTCTGCAGCGAGACGTGCTCGGAGGCGTAGGCGTCGAGGACGGCCGTGCCGTGCTCGAGGTCGTCGACGAGGACGGTGTAGGACTGCTCTGCACGCAACGCCTCCTCGATCCGTCCGGCGTGCTTGGCGGCCGGCACCTGGCGGGCGAGCTCGGCGTCGACCGCGTCGGCCAGCTCGGTGCTGTCGGTGACCAGCACCGACGCCGACTCCGTCCCGTGCTCCGCCTGGCTCACCAGGTCGGCGGCAACGAACGCTGGGTCGGCGGACTCGTCGGCGAGCACCGCGATCTCGGTCGGGCCCGCCTCGGAGTCGATGCCGACGACGCCCCTGACCAGGCGCTTGGCGGCAACGACGTAGACGTTGCCGGGGCCGGTCACCAGGTCGACCGGGGCACAGTCGCCGGCGCCGTACGCGAGCATCGCGATCGCCTGGGCGCCACCGGCGGCGTAGACCTCGTCGAGGCCCAGCAGCGCGCAGGCGGCGAGCACCGTCGGGTGCGGCAGCCCCCCGAACTCGCGCTGGGGCGGGCTGGACAGGGCGAGCTGCTCGACGCCGGCGACCTGGGCGGGGACCACGTTCATCAGCACGCTGCTCACCAGTGGTGCGCGGCCGCCCGGCACGTACAGACCGACCCGCCGGAGGGGCACCAGCCGCTGCCGCACCTCGCCACCGGGCACCACCTCGGTGACCGTGTCCGTGCCCCGCTCGGCCTCGCAGCTGCGCCGCAGCCGCGCGATCGACTCGACCAGAGCGGTGCGCACGTCGGGGTCGAGCCCGTCGAGCGCGGCGTCGATCCGGTCGGCAGGCACCCGCAGCTCGACGTGCTCCAACCCGTCGAAGCGGGCCGTCGCGTCGGCGACCGCAGGCGCCCCACGGCGTCGCACGTCCTCGCACACCGGGCGCACGGCATCGACCGCAGCGGTCACGTCGAAGGCCGCCCGGGGCAGCCGGGCGGGGTCGACGGCGGTGCGGGCGGAGGCCTCGGGAGCGGCCTCCCCGCGCAGGTCGAGACGGCGGAGCATGCCCGCCAGTCTAGGGAGACCGGCAGGCCCCGGGAGCCGCGGATAGGTTGGTGGACATGGGGGTGCCGCTGCCGATCTTCCCGCTCGGGGTCGTGCTCTTCCCGGGCATGCCGCTGCCGCTGCACATCTTCGAGGAGCGGTACACGACGCTGATCCGGCACCTGCTCGACAGCGACGAGGAGGACCGCACTCTCGGGGTGGTCGCGATCCGGGACGGCTACGAGGTGGGCGACCTCGCCGTGCACTCCGCCCACCGGGTGGGCTGCGAGGCGGTACTGAGCGAGGTGCACAGCCGGCCGAACGGGCGCTTCGACATCGAGGTGATCGGACGGCGTCGGCTCCGGGTCGACGGCATGGACGAGTCCCAGCCCTATCTCGTCGGTGACGTGACGTTCCTCGACGAGGTCGACGGCGACGACGTCGATCTGGCCTGTGCGAAGGCACTGTCGGCGTTCGAGTCCTACCGCACGCGGCTCGGTGAGATGCGCGGCACGGAGGTCGACGACACCGAGCTGCCCCGTGAACCGCTGACCGTGTCGTACGCCTTGGCGGCGGGCGCGGTGTTCCTGTTGTCGGACCGCCAACAGCTGCTGGAGGACGCCGACACCGCGACCCGGCTGCGCCGGCTTGCGACCCTGCTGCGCGGCGAGACGACCGCGATGACGGCGCTGCCGAGCCTGCCGGCCACCGACGTGGCCCGCACCGGCTGGTCCCCGAACTGACCAGCCGGAGCGGCCGACGTCAGTCGAAGACCACCCGGAACGTCGTCACCGAGTAGTCGCCGTCGGGCACGGTGGAGGCACCGACCGCACGGAAGGCGTCGAGCGTGTCCATGTCGTCCTCGGACAACCCCTGCCCGGCATCCTCGGCCAGCCGCTGCGCAACCTCGGCGACACGGTCGAGGTCGAGGAAGAACACGGCGGTCGAGTCGTCGCCGCCGGCCACCGCCGACTGGAACACGTCGGACTCACCCAGCTGCCCCTCGCTCGCGAGCGCCTCGGCGTAGTCCTCGTTGGCGGCGATCACCAGGCCGTCGTCGACCTCTTCCTGCGCGATCTGGAACGGCGCCCCCTGCTGGGCGAGCAAGGTCTGCACCTTGTCGACCAGGCTGGTGACGGCGTCGACGTCGGTCACCATCCGGGCCCCGACGTTGATGTTGCCGAAGTCGGGCATGCCCTCGTCGTCGACGAAGTCGAAGCCCTCACCGTCGACCGCCAGGGTGAACTGCTCACCCAGCAGCACGCTGAGGTCGTCGGGCACGGCGAACCCGGACTCGGCCTCGATCTGTGCCGCCATCTGCTCGAGCGTGCCCGGCGGCAGACCGGCAGCGCCGCTGTCCTCCAGGCCCTGCAGGTCCTCCCACAGCTTGTCGACGGAGTCGCCGCCGCCGGTGAAGCCGAACGCCATCATGGTCGTGTCCGGGAGCGTCTGGACGTCGGTCGCCGGCTCGGTGGAGCCTCCCCCGAAGGTCATCAGGTCGCCGTTGGCGGCCATGACCAGCTCGATGGCATCGGACTGCGCGCGAACCGCCGCGGACACCGAGCCGAGCTCGTCGATGCCGGCCGCCTCCAGTGCGTCGCCGACCTCCGGGCTCTCCTGCTCGGCCAGCTCGACGAACGCGTCGAGGTCGACCCAGAAGGACATCAGGCCCTCGCCGTCGAGCGCGTCAATGTCGGCGTTGAAGTCGTCGTCGTCGGACAGCGGGGACTCCTCGGCGTCGGCCGCGTAGTCGTCGACCTTGTCCTCGTCAGCGATCACCGCGTAGTCACCGACGAACGCGAGACCGGCGTTCTCCTCGCCGGTCTCTTCGGCGGCGCCGCACTCGAGGAGCTTCTCGATGCCCGTGCGGGCGGCGTCCTCGTCGGTCACCTGCAGCGCGACGTAGCCCTCGGGGTCCTCACCCTCGTCGCCGGGCAGCGCGGCCACACCGGCCCGCTCACCGATCCACGGCGCGATGTCGTCGTCGTAGTCGATGTCCTGGCACCCCTCGGAGTCCTTCAGGGCCTCCTCGAACAACCGCTTGCGCAGGTCGTCGGTGTCGGAGGTGATGCCGGTCTCCTCCTCGAAGTCCGGGACGTTGCGCAGCAAGCGCAGCGCGTTGATCTTCTGGTCCGCGGACGGGTCGAGGTCGATGCGCGTGTAGGCGATGGCGGAGCTCGGGATCGCCTCGGCGGGCTGTGGTCCCCCGCCGCTGAGGATGGTGTAGGCCGCGAACGAGCCGCCCGCGATCAGGACGACCACGACCGCCACGATCGCGCCGACGACCAGGCCCTTGCGTCGTCCCCCGCCGGACCCGCTCTCCTGCTGGCCGGCTGCCGGCGGTCCGACGGTGCCACCGTCACCCGCCGCGGGCTGCCCGCTGCCGACCCACTCGGTGGGCGCCGACTCCGGCGCGCCCCAGGCTTGCGCGGGCGGCTGGCCCGGCTGAACCGGCTGAACCGGCTGTGTCGGCTGCTGGGGGTCGGGCCCCGCCCCTGGCGTGGGCTGCTGGCCCGGGTAGTTCTCGTTCGACACGCTGTCACCTCTCCGATCCCCCGTCTCCCTCCGCAGGAGACCCGGCAGGACAGGGTAACTGCTCGCCCCCTCAGACCGGCGGCAGATCGGGCAGCCCGGCGTCGTCGCGGCGCTCGACGGCCCACACCACCAGCCAGAGCGCGGCGAGCGCCCCGACCGGCCAGGAGAGGAACAACCCCTTGGCCATCACGACCAGCGCCCCCGAGAGCAGGTCGCCGCGCTCCACGCCGCTCGGCGGCTGGGGACCCCACCAGACGCCCAGCCAGTACGACACCACCGCGGCGGCGATCGCGCCGAGGGTGATCCCGACGACGAGCATCCACCCGACCCGGCGGAGCGCCAGCGTGAGCGCGGCGGCCACCACCGCCCCGAGCGCCAGGCCGATCGCCGCGTAGCGCGCCTCCACACCGAACATCTGGCCGACCAGCAGCTCGAGGTTGGTGGCCGTCACCTCGCTCCGGTCGGGCGGGTCGGCCCACCACACCCACAGGCCGGCGCCCGCGACACCGGCGGCGCCCAACACCAGGACCGGGAGCCCGACGCCGAGCAGCAGGGCCCGCCCACGGCTCACGGGGAGAGGCACCGCGGCCCGAGCAGGGCCTTGAGGTCGGCCATCAGCGCCGGGGTGGGCGTGACGCGCAACCGCTCGTCGAGCCGCATCAGGGTCGTGGAGGCGCGCGCCTGCAACCGCAGGTGGACCTCGGTCGCCCCGGGATGCGTCGCCAGGACGTCCTTGAGCTGCTCGACCGTCGGCGGCGTGCACCGCACGGCGGGCAGACTGATCACGACGGGGCCGTCGCCCGGCTTGTCGAGGTCAGGGACACGCAGCTCGCTGGCGTGCAGCTCGGGCACGTCGTCGCGCCGACGGAGCCGGCCCTTGACCACGACGATCGAGTCCTCGACCAGCAACGGGGCGGAGAGCTGGTAGGTGGACGGGAAGGCCATCACCGAGACGGCGCCCTCCAGGTCCTCGAGCGTCACGACGGCCCAGGTGTCGCCCTTCCTGGTCACCTTGCGCTGCACCGCGGTGACCAGACCGGCCACGGTCACCTGGCTGCCGTCCTCACGCTCCTCGTCGGCCAGCAGGGCGCCGATCGTGCAGTCGCTCGCTGACGACAGCACCTGCTCCAGGCCGAACAGCGGGTGGTCGGACACGTACAGGCCGAGCATCTCGCGCTCGTAGCCGAGCAGGGTCTGCTTGTCCCACTCGTCGATCTCCGGCACCTGCACGTTGACCGAGCCGAACACGTCGTCGTCGAGCCCCCCGAACAGCGAGTCCTGCCCGATCGCCTCGTTGCGCTTGATGTCGACGACCGCGTCAACGGCCTCCTCGTGGACGGCCACCAGGGCCCGGCGCCGGTGGCGCAGCGAGTCGAAGGCGCCGGCCTTCGCCAGGGACTCGATGACCCGTTTGTTGCACACCAGCGCCGGCACCTTGTCGAGGAAGTCGGCGAAGTCGGTGTAGCGGCCCTTCGTCTCGCGCGCCTCCACGATCCCCGCGACGACGTTGCTGCCGACATTGCGGATCGCGGTCAGCCCGAAGCGGATGTCGGTGCCCACCGGGGTGAAGGTCCCGGCGGACTCGTTGACGTCGGGGGGCAGCACCTGGATGCCCATCCGTCGGCACTCGCCGAGGTAGATCGCGGACTTGTCCTTGTCGTCCTTGGTGCTGGTGAGCAGAGCGGCCATGTACTCGGCGGGGTAGTTGGCCTTGAGGTAAGCCGTCCAGTACGAGACGACGCCGTAGGCCGCCGAGTGCGCCTTGTTGAAGGCGTAGTCGGAGAACGGGACCAGCACGTCCCACAGCGTCGTGATGGCGTGGTCGGAGAACCCTCGCTCGCGCATCCCGGCAGAGAAGCGCACCAGCTCGGCGTCGAGCACGTCGCGCTTCTTCTTGCCCATCGCCTTGCGCAGCAGGTCGGCCTGCCCGACCGAGTAGCCCGCCAGGTGCTGGGCGATCGCGATGACCTGCTCCTGGTACACCAGCAGGCCGTAGGTCTCGTCGAGGAGCTCCTGCAAGGGCTCGGCGAGCTCGGGATGCAGGGGCGTGATCGGCTCGCGGCCGTTCTTGCGGTTCGCGTACTTGTTGTGTGAGTCGGCGCCCATCGGGCCGGGCCGGTAGAGCGCACCGACCGCCGAGATGTCGGCGAAGCTGTCCGGGCGCATGGAACGCAGCAGTGCGCGCATCGGTCCGCCGTCGAGCTGGAAGACCCCGAGCGTCTCGCCGCGGGACATCAGGGCGAACGTCGTGGGGTCGTCGAGCGCGAGGTCTTCGAGCACGACGGTCTCGCCGCGGTTTGCGGTGATGTTGGCCAGCGCGTCGTCGAGGACCGTGAGGTTGCGCAGGCCCAGGAAGTCCATCTTGATCAGGCCCAGGGCCTCGCAGGTCGGGTAGTCGAACTGCGTGATGATCGCGCCGTCCTGCTCGCGCCGCATGATCGGGATCAGGTCGAGCAACGGTTCGCTGCTCATGATGACCCCGGCCGCGTGCACCCCCCACTGCCGCTTGAGACCCTCGAGGCCCTTGGCGGTCTCGACCACCTTGGCCACGTCGGGGTCGGCGTCGACCAACGCCCGGAACTCGGCACCCTCCCCATAGCGCTGGTGGGTGGGGTCGAAGACCTGCGAGAGCGGGACGTCCTTGCCCATGACGGCCGCAGGCATCGCCTTGGTGATGCGCTCACCCATGGCGAACGGGTAGCCGAGCACGCGAGACGCGTCCTTGACCGCCTGCTTGGCCTTGATCGTGCCG
This sequence comes from uncultured Actinomycetota bacterium, assembly GCA_963785115.1. Lineage (GTDB taxonomy): Bacteria > Actinomycetota > Actinomycetes > Propionibacteriales > Nocardioidaceae > JACCWP01. The sequence goes on along the minus strand of CAWATY010000009.1, from coordinate 234,144 downwards.
TAGGTGACGATCTGGGCCACGCGGTCGTCGCCGTACTTGTCGGTGACGTAGCGGATGACCTCGCCGCGCCGGCGCTCATCGAAGTCGATGTCGAAGTCGGGCATCGACACCCGCTCGGGGTTGAGGAACCGCTCGAAGATCAGGCCGTGCACCAGCGGGTCGAGGTCGGTGATGCGCAGGGCGTAAGCGGCGATCGAGCCGGCGCCCGAACCGCGGCCGGGACCGACCCGGATGCCGTTGTCCTTGGCCCAGTTGATGAAGTCGGCGACCACCAGGAAGTAGCCGGCGAAACCCATCTGGGCGATGATCCCGGCCTCGTAGTCGGCTCGTTGCCGGACGTCGTGGCTGATGCCGCCGGGGTAGCGCTCGTGCAGTCCACGCTCGACCTGCTTGACGAACCAGGTCTGCTCCGTCTCACCGTCGGGTACCGGGTAGCGGGGCATGTAGTTGGCCTGCTCGTCGTACGTCACGTCGCAGCGCTCGGCGATCAGCAGGGTGTTGTCACACGCCTCCGGCAGGTCGAACTTGTCCTCCCACAGCGAGCGCATCTCGGCCGGCGACTTGAGGTAGTAGTCGTGTCCCTCGAGCTTGAACCGGTTGGGGTCGGCCAGCGTCTTGCCCGATTGAACGCACAGCAGCGCCTCATGGGCGTCGGCGTCATCGGCGTGGGTGTAGTGGGAGTCGTTGGTCGCGATCATCGGCAGCCCGAGGTCGCGACCGAGACGCAGCAGGTCATCGCGGACCCGGGTCTCGATCGAGAGACCGTGGTCCATCAGCTCGAGGAAGAAGTTGCCCTCGCCGAAGATGTCGCGGAACTCGGCGGCCGACTGGCGGGCCTTGTCGTAGTCGCCGATCCGCAGCCAGGTCTGCACCTCGCCGGAGGGGCAGCCGGTGGTGCCGATCAGCCCCTCGGAGTATTCGGCGAGCAGCTCGCGGTCGGCCCGAGGCTTGTAGAAGAAGCCCTCCAGGCTGGAGCGCGACGACAGCCGGAAGAGGTTGTGCATCCCGGTGGTGCTGTCGGCCAGCAGGGTCATGTGGGTGAAGGCGCCTCCGCCGGAGACGTCGTCGTCGCCGCCCTGGTTCCAGCGCACCCGGCGACGCTCGGACCGGTGGGTGCCGGGCGTGAGGTAGGCCTCCATGCCGATGATGGGCTTGACCCCGGCAGCCCGCGCCTTGGCGTAGAAGTCATAGGCGCCGAACACGTTGCCGTGGTCGGTCATCGCCAGCGCCGACATGTCCAGCTCGACGGTACGGGCGAACAGCTCCGGCAACCTGGCCGCGCCGTCGAGCATGGAGTACTCGGTGTGGACGTGCAGGTGCACGAACGACGAGTTGCTCGACATGGGCTGAGCGGCCTCCAGGTGGTGCGGGCAGGGCTGCCACGTCGGCTCTGCGGGCCGCTGCCTCGGGCGAGGACGCGAGCCGTTGCCGGCGGCAGGGGAAGGCGTCGCCGAGCCTACGCGAGCCCACCGTCGCCGGTGGCACCGACACTCGAACCCGTCCAGGCGTACCGCAGGTCGGGCTCGCCCTCCACGTTGCCCGAGCCGTCGCCGCGCTCGACCACGGTCATCCCGTACCGCTCGTAGAGCCCGATGGCGGGCGCGTTGACCTCGAAGACCCACAGCTCGAAGCCGCCCGGGCGCAGCGACATGGCCAGCTGCAGCAGCGCGGTCCCGATGCCCCGACCCTGGTGCTCGGGCAGCACGTAGAGCTGGTCCAGGAAGGCCTCGTCGAGCACCAGCAGACCCACGACCTCGCCGCCGGACTCCGCCACCCAGATCTCGCGTCGCCCCAGCACCTCCTCGGCGAACCACCGGGGTGCATCGGACTCCGGGTGCACGGGCGGCGGCATGGTGCCCTGCGCCACGGCACCCCTCCGGGCCGCCAGGTGCACCCCGACGGCCGCATCGGACTCCCCCTCGGCGAGCGGCCGCAGCTGCAGTTCGCCGCTCACCCCTCCCGCACCCGCTCGAGCGCGGTCGTCAGATCGGTGGGGTAGGCGGACTGATACGTCACCCGCTCGCCGCTGCCGGGATGCTCGAAGGCCAGCCGCACCGCGTGCAGCCACTGCCGCTCAAGCCCCAGGCGATCGGCGAGGACCGGGTCTGCGCCGTAGGTCAGGTCGCCGACGCAGGGGTGGTGCAGCGCGCTCATGTGCACTCGGATCTGGTGGGTGCGACCGGTCTCGAGGCGGATCTCCAGCAGGCTGGCCCACCGGTGCGCCTCGAGCGTCTCGTAGTGGGTGACGCTGTCCTTGCCGCCGGCCACGACCGCCCAGCGGTAGTCGTGCCGCGGGTGTCGCGCGATCGGTGCGTCGACCGTGCCGCGCAGCGGGTCGGGCCGGCCCTGCACGAGCGCGTGGTAGGTCTTGTCGACGGTGCGCTCGCGGAAGGCGCGCTTGAGCTCGGTGTAGGCCCGCTCAGACTTGGCGACCACCATCAGCCCGCTGGTGCCGACGTCGAGACGCTGCACCACGCCCTGCCGCTCCGCGGCGCCGGAGGTCGCGACGTCGACGCCCGCAGCGGCAAGGTGGCCGAGCACGGTGGGACCGGTCCAACCCGGGCTCGGGTGCACCGCCACCCCCACCGGCTTGTCGACGACGACCAGATCGTTGTCGTCGTGCACGACCGACAGTCCGTCGACCCGCCGGGGGACCACGGTCACCGCCTCGGGGGCAGGCGGCAGCCGGACCTCCAGCCAGGCGCCCGCGCGAACCCGCTCGGAGCGCGCCGGGACGCTGCCGTCAACGGTGACCTGCCCGGTGTCGACCAGCTCCGCCGCGCGGGTCCGCGACAGGCCCAGCATGCGGGCCAAGGCGGTATCCAGTCGGTCGCCGTCGAGGCCGTCGGGGACGGGCAGCGTGCGGTCCGTGCTCACCCCTTGGGCTCCGGATGGCGGGAGCCGTCCAGCGTGGTCCCGCGCAACGAGAGCAGCGCGATCAGCAGCGCCGCCGTCACGATGCAGGAGTCGGCGAGGTTGAACACCGGCCACCGGGGCAGCTGCAGGAAGTCGACGACGTGGCCCCGGAACGGCCCGGGCTCGCGCAGCAACCGGTCGGTGAGGTTGCCGAGCGCGCCGCCCAGCAGCAGGCCGAGCGCCCACGCCCAGCCGGTGCTGCGGACCCGGCCGGACAGTCGGAGGACCACGAGCACCACGACACATGCGACGGCGGTCAGCAGGACGGTCACGCCGGTGCCGATGCTGAAGGCGGCGCCTGGGTTGCGGGTGAGGGTGAGCGTGAGGACGCGCGGCACGAGCTCGACCGGCTCCCGGTCGGCGAGGAGGTTGACGGCGATCACCTTGGACGCGGCGTCGGCCAGCCAGACGACCGCCGCGACGACCAGCACCAGGCGGGTGCGCCTCGCGGCGGAGCGGTCGGCAGGGTCCGCGTCGGCCGTCAGCGGCGCTCCTGGCGTTGCTTGCATGTCATGCACAGTGTGGCACGCGGGAACGCCATCAACCGGCGCTTGCCGATGGGGTTGCCGCACGACTCGCAGATGCCGTAGCTGCCGTCGTCGAGGCGGGTCAGCGCCCGGTCGACCTGGAACAGCATCTCGCGGGTGTTGTTGGCCAGCGACATCTCGGCGTCGCGCTCGAGGGCGCTGGACCCGATGTCGGCCTGGTCGTTGCCGGCACCGTCTCCGCCGTCACGCAGCAGCGCGGCGATGTCCTCCTCGGCCGAGGAGATCTCGCCGAGCAGCCGGTCGCGCTCCATGTGCAGCTCGGCGCGCACCTCGGCGACCTCGCCCGTGGTCCACGGCCGCTCGCCCGGAAGGACAGGGAGCGAGGGGCCGCGGGTCGAGCGGGACTTCTTCGCCGCGGTCTTCTTGGCCGGGGCCTTCTTGGCCGGGGCCTTCTTGGCCGGGGCCTTCTTCGCCGGGGCCTTCTTCGCCGGGGCCTTCTTCGCCGCGGACTTCTTCGCCGCCGACTTCTTGACCGGAGACTTCTTCGCGGACTTCTTCGCCGGGGCCTTCTTCGCCGGGGACTTCTTCGCCGGGGACTTCTTCGCCGCGGACTTCTTCGCCGCGGACTTCTTCGCCGCGGACTTCTTCGCCGCCGACTTCTTCGCCGCCGACTTCTTCGCCGCCGACTTCTTGACCGGGGACTTCTTCGCGGGCACCTTCTTCGCGGACTTCTTCGCCGCCGTCTTCGTCGCCGTGGTCTTCTTGGCCGAAGACTTCTTCGCCGCGGACTTCTTCGCCGGAGACTTTTTGCCCGGGGACTTCTTCGCCGGAGACTTCTTCGCCGCGGCCATCGGTGTCGCCCCTCGTCAGACTGTCGGGCGACCGGGCAGGGACACACGTCCCGGTCGAGGTGCCGAGAGGATATGGGCCACCACCCACGGCATCAACAACCGGCTCCGGCGGCGCGTCGGACCGGCCGGCCGGTCAGACCTGGCCCTGCTCCTCACCGAGCAGCGTGCGCAGCCGCTTCGGAGTGTGGTCGGTCTCCGACCCCGGCAGGGGTGCGGAGGCGCCCTCGTCGCCTTCGAGCTGGGCGAGCTGCGCGGTGAAGTAGTTCTTCAGCCGGCTGCGGTACTCCCGCTCGAACGCCCGCAGGTGCTCCACCTCGCGGGTGAGCTTGTCGCGGTCGCGCTCGAGGTCGCCGAACAGCTGGGTGCGCTTGGCGGCGGTCTCGGAGTCCAGCTTGTCGGCGCGGGCGCGGGCGTCGGACTCCAGCCGGTCGGCCTTGCCGCGGGCCTCGTTCTCCAGCCGCTCGGACTTGGTGTGCGCCTCGGCCAGGATGGTGTCGGCCTGGTTCTTGGCGTCGGCCACCACCTCGTCGGCGTTGCGGGTGGCGATCTCCAGCAGCCGGGCGGCCGCGCCGGATGCCTCGGCGACGCTCGTCGGTGCTGCCACGACCGGCATCGGCTCCGGCTCGGGCTCGGGCTCGGGTGGCGGCGCCGCGACGACCTCGGGGACCGGCTCGGGCTCGGGGATGGGGGGCGGCGGAGCCGCTGCGGGGACCGCGCTCGAGGCGGCCTCCAGCTTGGTGCGCAGGTCCGTGTTCTCGGTGGTCAGCCGCTCCAGCTCGGCCTCGACCTCGTCGAGGAACTGGTCGACCTCCCCCATGTCGTAGCCCTCACGGAGCCGGACAGGCGTAAAGCGCTTGTTGCGCACGTCCTCAGGCGTCAGCGGCATTGGTCCACCTCGGGTTGCTGTCTCGGATCCAGGACATGGGGGCGATCAGGCACGACTGCCAGCGTGTCCGCCTGACACCGTACCCGGTCGGAGTCACGAATCGTCACCGACGGGCACCTCCCGTCACCCCGCGCGTGCCGCGCCCCGCTGCTGACCATCCAATCAGAAGAAGACGGCTCTGTTGACGATCTGGAGCAGGTAAAGCGCGATCAGCAGCACCATCGGCGACAAGTCCAGTGCCACCGCCCCCAGGCGCAGCGGCGGGATCACCCTTCGCAGGGCGCGCAGCGGGGGGTCGGTGACCGTGTAGACCGCCTCGCACAGCACCAGCACGATCCCCCGAGGACGCCACGAGCGAGCCAGCACCTGCACCCAGTCGATGACGAACCGCGCGATCAGCACGAGCACGCACGCCCACAGGACGAACGCGATGACCTCACCGACTGCGTGCACGGGGATACGGTGCCAGACCGCTCAGGCGACCGTCGGGGGGCAGGGGAGCCGGGGAGTCCAGAGGCGGATCAGCTCTGGTTGAAGAAGCCGCCCTCGGCGATCAGCTGCTTGTCCTCGGCCGCGACCGTCACGTTGGGCGGTGAGAGCAGGAACACCTTGCTGGTGACCCGCTCGATCGTGCCGTGGACGGCGAACACCAGACCGGCCGCGAAGTCGACCAGGCGCTTGGCGTCGTTGTCGTCCATCTCGGAGAGGTTCATGATCACCGGGATGCCCTCGCGGAAGTGCTCACCGATGGTCCGCGCCTCGTTGTACGTCCGCGGGTGCAGCGTCGTGATCCGCGACATCTCGGCCGTCGTCCCCGGGCGCCGATGCTCGGACAGGTGGGCCACCGGCGCGGCCGACTCCGTACGGACCGCGCGCACCGGCCGCCGGTCGGCCTCGGGGGCCGCCGAGGCATCGTCGTCGTACTCGTCGTCGAAGCGGTCGGTGTCCTCGAGCAGGCCGAGGTAGACACCCATCTTGCGCATCGCGCCTGCCATTGACTCGCCCTTCCGCACGTCAAACGGTCCCTCACCCGACAGCGTCGACACTATCCGTTCGAGGGGCGCTCACCGAGGATCGCGCGCCCGACACGCAGGTGTGTCGCACCGGCCATGACCGCCTGCTCGAGGTCACCGCTCATGCCCGCGGAGACGACGTCGGCCTCCGGGTGGGTGATCACGACCTCGTCGGCCACCGCACGGAGCCGGGCGAACGCCGGGGCCGGGTCCTCGCCCATCGGGGCGACGGCCATCACCCCGCGCAGCCGCAACGCCTCGCTCCCGGCAAGCGCCGCGGCGAGCGCCGCGACGTCGGCGACCGCGGCCCCCGAGCGACCCTCGTCCCGGCCGGGTGGGTCGAGGCTCACCTGGACGAGGCACTGCACGACGCGGCCCGCCCGCACCGCCCCCCGATCGAGGGCGTCGACGAGCCGCGGTCGGTCGACCGCGTGCACCCAGTCGGCGTAGCGCGCGATCGCCCCGGCCTTGTTGGTCTGGACCGCCCCGACGAAGTGCCAGGTGAGGTCGGTGGCACCCGCCTCGGCGCAGTCGGCCGCCTTCCGGCCGCCCTCGGGGTGTCGGCTCTCCCCCACGTTGCGGACCCCCAGTCGGGCGAGCGCGAGCACGTCGGAGGCGGGCCGGGTCTTGGTGACGACGACGAGCGTCAGCTCGGCCGGGTCGCGCCCCGCGGCAGCACATGCCCGCTCGACCCGCTCGCGGACCGCGCGGAGTCCGCCGGCCAGCTCCGCGGCGCGTTCGTCGCTCGCCGGGCTCGTCACGGGGCTCTCATGGGGCTCTCACGGGGCTCTCACAGGGCTCGTCACGGGGCTCGTCACGGGGCTCGTCACGGGGCTACGTGTACCAGGCCGGCGAGCCGCCCGGACCGCACGCCCTGCCGGCGGTACGAGTACAGGTCGGCCGACTCCCTCGTGCACGCCGCCGGAACCCCCAGCTGGTCGGCCAGGTCGACGACCGCCACCTCCAGCCGGGCCAGCTGCGCGCGCACACCCGCGGCGAGGTCGACCGCCGGCGTCCCCCAGGTCGTCGTCGCCCAGGCCGCCGGCTCGGCGGCCGCGACCTCGTCGCGCATCGCGGCGGGCACCTCGTAGCAGCCCCCGCAGACCCGCGGGCCGAGATGGGCCCGCAGCGCCGGACCGGCGCCGAGTCCGCGAGCGGCCTCGACCGCCGCAGCCACGACCCCCGCCGCCATCCCCTGTCGTCCCGCGTGGGCGACCGCGCACACGCTGCTGTCGGGGTCGGCCAGGACCACCGGGAGGCAGTCGGCCGCCCGTGTCATCAGGACCAGGCCCGGTGTCGCCGTGACCAGGGCGTCGCAACGCGGCGGCTTGACCGGGACGTGGTCGACCACGACCGCGTCCGCCCCGTGCACCTGGCGCATCAGCACCAGGCGCGCGGGGTCGGCGCCCACGGCGGTGACCACCCGCTCGAGGTTGGAGCGGACCCGGTCGGGGTCGTCACCCCCGCCCGCGCCGAGGTCGAGCGAGGCGAACGGGCCCTCGCTGACCCCGCCGTGGCGGTCGGTGAACGCGACCCGGGCCGCGCCGACCGTCGTGTCGAGCAGGAACACCTACTTCAGGAAGTCCGGGACGTCGAGGTCGTCGTCGTCGAAGCTCACCGGGCGCGGACGCGGCGGCTGGGCCGACCCGGACCGTCGCGGGGCGGCACCCGCGCTCGCCCCGACGGGGGTGGGCTGCTCGGCCTTGCGCGGTGCCGGCTCGCCCTTCGGCTGACCGGCCGCGGACGTACCGGCCTCACCCGGGGCGGTCGGTTCCGCCGCCGGCGGCTGCGGGGTGGCCTGCCGGGGGCGCAGCCCCGCCTGACCGGCCTCGCGGCGCTTCGGGGTGCCGCCGTCGAACCCGGCCGCGATCACCGTGACGCGGACCTCGTCACCGAGGGCGTCGTCGATGACCGCCCCGAAGATGATGTTCGCCTCGGCGTGCGCAGCCTGCGACACCAGGGCGGCCGCCTCGTTGATCTCGAAGAGCCCGAGGTCGGACCCACCCGCGATCGACAGCAGGACGCCGTGCGCGCCGTCGATCGAGGCCTCGAGCAGTGGGCTCGACACGGCCATCTCGGCGGCAGCCACCGCACGGTCCTCACCGCGCGCCGACCCGATCCCCATCAGAGCCGAGCCGGCGTCGGACATGACCGACTTGACGTCGGCGAAGTCGAGGTTGATCAGCCCCGGGGTGGTGATCAGGTCGGTGATGCCGGAGACGCCCTGCAGCAGCACCTGGTCGGCCTGCTTGAACGCGTCCAGCACGCTCACGTTGCGGTCGCTGATCGACAGCAGTCGGTCGTTGGGGATGACGATGAGGGTGTCGACCTCCTCGCGCAGCGCGGCGATGCCCTCCTCGGCCTGGTTGGCCCGACGGCGTCCCTCGAACGCGAACGGTCGCGTCACGACGCCGATGGTGAGGGCGCCGAGCGAGCGGGCGATCTTGGCCACGATCGGTGCCCCGCCCGTGCCGGTGCCGCCGCCCTCGCCGGCCGTCACGAACACCATGTCGGCGCCCTTGATGACCTCTTCGATGTCGTCGGCGTGGTCCTGGGCGGCCTGGCCGCCCACGTCGGGGTCGGCCCCCGCGCCGAGCCCGCGGGTGAGCTCGCGCCCGATGTCGAGCTTGACGTCGGCGTCGCTCATCAGCAGGGCCTGGGCGTCGGTGTTGATGGCGATGAACTCCACGCCCTTCAGCCCCACCTCGATCATCCGGTTGACTGCGTTGACGCCGCCGCCGCCGATCCCGACGACCTTGATGACGGCCAGGTAGTTCTGGGCTGCCACGACGCCCACCTCTCTCGTCTCGGGGAACTGCTCGGGGGAACTGTTCGGGGAACTGTCTGGGGAACTGTCTGGGCTGAGCCGCCGGGCTGTTCTAGCCTCACCCTCAAGTAGAGGGTTATAGTTATGTCAACCTCGACCTGGTACGGAAACGTACGCACGCCGACGCCCGCGATCGCGCAGACACGCGGGTGTCCCGGCGAGTTTCGAGACCCGTCATCCAGACGTCGTGGGCAGACCCGGTACGGAGACGTCGTAGGTCTCCGCGGGGATCTCCATCAGCGCAAGGAGGACGTCGGCCTTGAGGCCCGACTCGTCGGCGCTGCCCCACCGGACCCGGGTGCCGTCGCGCAGCAGCAGCGCGATCGAGTCGAGGCTCGCCAGCTCCACGTGGTCCACCCGGCGGGCGATGGTCACGGGCAGCGCCTCGACCACGAGCGCCACCTCGCGCAGGGCATCGGCGCGGCCGGCAGCGGTCGCGGCCTGGTCGAGGTCGTCGGAGCGCACCAGCGGGAGGCTGTCCGGAGGTGCGGTGTAGTCCCGGAACAGCACGCCCTCGCCGTCGAGGCCGCGGTAGTGACCGTCCTCCTCGACCACGGCCACCGACTGGCGCTCGCGCACCACGACCTGCAGCGTGCCCGGCCAGCCGCGACTGACCTCGACGTCGGCCACCGCCGGCAGCTGCTCGACCCGGTCGGCGACCTCGTCGAGATCCACCCGGGCCAGGGGCGTGCCGAGCCGGACGCCCACCGCGTCCTCGACGGTCGCGCTGTCGAGCAGCCGGGTGCCCTGCACCTCGACCCGGTCGACCGCGAGGGCGTCGGACCACAGCAGCAGCCAGGCGCCGCCCGCGACCACACCCAGCACCGCGACCACCAGCAGCGGGACCTTCAACCGGCCGAGCAGCCCACGGAGCCGGCGCCGGGAGAAGCGGGACCGGGCCACCGCCACCCGCGACTCACCCATCGTCGTTCCCCGCCCGCGCGGTCGCACCGGACAGCAGCGCGAGCAGCTGCGGGCCGACGGTGGTCACGTCGCCCGCCCCGAGCGTGAGCACCAGGTCGCCGGGCGCAACCAGCCGGGCCAGCAGCGCGGCGGCCTGGGCCAGCTGCGGCTCGCGGTGCACGTGCGCGGCGGGCAGCGGGACGGCCGCCGCCACCAGCCCGCCGTCGACCCCGGCCTCGGGCTGCTCGCGGGCCAGGTAGACGTCGAGCACCACGACCTCGTCGGCGGCGCCGAGCGCGTGTCCCATCGCCGGCCCGAAGATCCGGGTGCGGCTCACCAGGTGCGGCTGGAAGCACACCACCAGGCGTCCGTCGCCGGCGAGGCCCCGGGCGGCCTCGAGGTCGCCCGCGATCTCGACCGGGTGGTGCGCGTACGAGTCATAGACGCGGACGCCGCCGGCCTCGCCCTTGGGCTCCATCCGGCGACGGGTGCCGGTGAAGCCGGCGAGGCCCGCGGCCAGGCCGTCGAAGGGCAGCCCGAGCCGCAGCCCCACGGCCAGAGCCAGTGCGGCGTCGAGCGCGTAGTGCCGGCCGGGCACCGACAGCACGAGGTCGCCGACCGGCTCGCCCCGCCAGCTGACCCCGGAACGCGAGCCCATGCGTTGCGCGGTGAGGCCGACCAGCCGCAGGTCGGCTGCATCGGCGTCACCAGCCGCCGAGACCCGGACGACCTCGAGGTCGCGCCGCGCTGCCACGGCAGCCAGCGCCGCACTGCCCTCGTCATCGTCGTTGACGACGACGAATCCGTCGTCCGCGACATTGCCCACGAACTGCTCGAAGGCTGCCCGGTAGGCCTGCTCGGTCCCCCACACGTCGAGGTGGTCGGCATCGACGGTGGTGACGGCCGCGGCGTACGGGGAATAGACCAGGAAGGCGCCGTCGCTCTCGTCGGCCTCGGCGACGAACAGGTCGCTGCCGCCCTGCTGGGCGTTGGTGCCCGTCACGGCGAGGTCGCCGCCGATGGCGTACGTCGGATCGGCACCGGCGGCCAGCAGCGCGACCGTGAGCAGCGACGTGGTGGTCGTCTTGCCGTGGGTGCCCGCCACCGCGACGACGCGGCGGCCCTGCATCAGCGACTCGAGCGCGGCCGAGCGCGGCAGCAGCCGGAGACCCCGCCGCGCCGCCTCTTCGACCTCGGGGTTGTCCTCGCGGACCGCGGTGGAGACGACGACCGTGTCGATGTCGGCCAGGTGCAAGGCGTCATGACCGACGTGGCAGCGGGCACCCAGCCCGCGCAGCGCCTCGAGGACCGGACCGTCCTGCGAGTCGCACCCGCTCACCGGCACGCCCCGAGCGAGCATCAGCCGGGCGATGCCGGACAGCCCGGCACCGCCGATCCCGACGAAGTGGACCCGGCCCAGCGACTCTGCGGGCAGCAGCACGTCCGGCACCGGCACCCTCATGCGACCACGCCCGCGGCGCCGAGGACCATCCGGGCCAGCCGCACGTCGGCGTCCCGCGGCACCAGGTCGGCGGCGGCAGCCGACATCGCGGCGAGCCCGTCGGTGTCCCGGAGCAGCCCGGGCACGGTGTCGCGTACCCACTGCTCGGTGAGGTCGCCGTCGGCGACCAGCAGCCCACCCCCGGCCTCCACCACGGGCCGCGCGTTGCGTTCCTGCTCGCCGTTGCCGTGTGGGAGCGGGACGAACACCGCCGGCAGACCGACGCACGCCACCTCGGTCACTGTGTTGGCCCCCGCCCGGCAGATCACGAGGTCGGCGGCGGCGTAGGCGAGGTCCATCCGCTCGATGTAGGACAGCACCTCGTAGGGCGGGTCGCCCGCTCGCCGCTCGACCCGCGCCTCCTCGACCCGGCCCGCGTGGTGCAGCACCTGCACGCCCGCGTCGAGCAACGCCCGCGACGCCCCCGACACGGCCTGGTTGATCCGACGGGCGCCCTGCGAGCCACCGGTCACGAGCAGCGTCGGACGGTCGGCGTCCAGCCCGAGCGTCGCGCGGGCCCCGGTGCGAGCCGCCGCCCGGTCGAGGTTCGACACCAGGCTCCGGATCGGCAGCCCGGTGTAGACGGCGTGCGGCAGCGGCGTGTCCGGGAAGCTGGTGGCGACGTGTCGGGTCATCCGGGCGCCCAGCCGGTTGGCGAGACCGGGCAGCGCATTGCCCTCGTGCACGACCAGCGGCAGCCGGCGCCGACGGGCGACCAGGTAGGCCGGCACGCACACGTAGCCGCCGAAGCCCGCCACGACGTCGGGACGCACCCGGTCGAGGACATCACCGGTGGCCCGCACGGCCGCTCGCAGTCGCATCGGCACCCGCAGCAGGTCGACCGAGGGCCGCCGCGGCAGCGGCACCGGCGGGACCAGCTCCAGCGGGTACCCGGCCTCCGGGACCACGCGCGTCTCCAGACCTCGCGGGGTGCCGAGTGCGGTCACCTCCACGTCGGCGAGGCCACGGAGGGCGTCGGCGGTCGCCAGCAGCGGGTTGGTGTGACCGGCGGTCCCGCCCCCGGCCAGCAGCACCCGGACAGTCACCGGCGTCTCCTCGGCAGCCGCAGCCTGGTGCTGGTGCGGCTCCTGGTCCGGCCCGACCTGCTCCGGCGGCCGGTGGCGACCGCGAGCCGTTCTCGCCGTCGGCGCCGCTGGGCGGCGAGCGCGGTCCGGGCGCCGGGCTCGGTGGTGGCGAACGCGAGCAGCATGCCCAGTGCCACCAGGGTCGGCAGCAGCGCCGAGCCTCCGTACGAGACCAGCGGCAGCGGGATCCCGATGACCGGCAGGAAGCCGAGCACCATGCCGAGGTTGATCATCGCCTGCGCGAGCAGCCACAGCGTGATGCCCGCGGCGGCGTAGCGCACGAAGGGTTCGCGGGTGCGGGTCGCGATCCGGAAGCCGGTGTAGGCCAGCAGGCCGAACAGACCGAGCACGACCAGGGTGCCGAACAACCCGAGCTCCTCGCCGATGACGGCGAAGATGAAGTCGGTGTGGGCCGCGGGCAGGGTCCCCCACTTCTGCCGGCTGGCGCCGATGCCGACCCCGAAGAACTGTCCCGAGGCCAGCGCGAAGAACCCGTGCGCGGCCTGCCATCCGCCGCCGTGCATGTCCGAGAACGGGTCGAGGAAGGTGGTGATGCGCTCCATCCGTTCGGGGTCCGTGCCGGCCAGGTAGGCCACCACGCCCGATGCGGTCAACAGCGCCCCGACGAACAGCCGCAGCGGCGCACCGACCATCCACAGCATCCCGAGGATGATCGCGAACAGGACGAGCGCGGTGCCGAGGTCGCGCTGGCCGACGACCAGCAGCGCCACCAGCAGGGTTCCCGGCACCACCGGGACCAGCAGGTGCCGCCAGTCGTCGAGCAGCCGGTCCTTGCGGGCATAGACGTCGGCCGACCACATCACCACCGCGAGCTTGGCGATCTCGGAGGGCTGCACGACGAGGGGTCCGACCGCGATCCAGTTCCGGTTGCCGTTCACGTCGATGCCGAGACCGGGAACGTAGGTGAGCCCCACCAGCACGATCGAGACCACCAGCGCGGGCCAGGCGAAGGCCCGGATGACTGCGACCGGCATCCGCGACACGAGCCACGCCGCCGGCAGCCCGACACCCACCCAGACCGCCTGCTTGGCGAAGATCGAGTACGAGCTCCCGGTGGCCTCGTAGGCCGTCACCGAGCTGGCGCTGAGCACCATCACCAGCCCGAGTGCGAGCAGCAGCGCGGTCGCGCCGAGCACGAGGTGGTAGGAGGTCAGCGGCCGGTCGAGGGTGCGGCCCAGCGACCCTGGCCAGCCGGCGCCGGAACGGCTGCTGCGGTCGCGGGTCGCGGTGCTCACGGCCACCCTCCGTCCGGTGTGCTCGGCCTGCTTGCCGACCTGCCTCGTCCGCCTGCTCTCCGGGGCTCCCCCTCACCCGCCTGCGCGTCGCCGGACCGAGTCGGCGAAGGCGTCGCCGCGTGCGCCGTAGTCGCGGAACATGTCCTGCGACGCACACGCCGGCGCCAACAACACGGTGTCGCCGGGTCGGGCGAGCCCGACCGCGGCGTCGATGACCCGGTCCATCACGCTGGTGGCGTCAGTCTCGCCGTCCCCCGCGTCGATCACCGGGACATCGGGCGCGTGTCGCCGCAGCGCCGCGGCCAGGTCCGCCCGGTCGCGCCCGAGCAGCACCGCTCCGCGCAGCCGCGTCGCGATTGCGGTGACGAGGTCGTCGAAGCTCGCGCCCTTGGCCAGCCCACCCGCGACCCACACCACCGGGTCGTACGTGCGCAGCGACGCCTCCGCCGCGTGCGGGTTGGTCGCCTTGGAGTCGTCGACGAACCGCACCCCGCCGATCTCGCCGACGGTGCTGATCCGGTGCGCGTCGGGGCGGAAGCGGCGCAGCCCGTCCCGGACCGCGGCGGCGGGCACGCCGTGCGCGCGGGCGAGTGCCGCGGCGGCGACCGCGTCGGCCAGCGTGTGCGGCGCCAGCGGGGTGACGTCGTGCACCGATGCCAGCTCGGCGGCGGACGTGGCCCGCTCCGGGACGAACGCCCGGTCGGCAATCACGTCGTCCACCACGCCGACCGCACCCACCGGTGGCACGCCGAGGCCGAACCCCACCGCGCGGCACCCCTCGACGACGTCGGCCTGGCGGACCAGCCGCTCGGTCTCGGGATCGGCGAGGTTGTGGATGCAGGCGACCCGGGTCCGCTCGTACACCCGGCCCTTGTCGCGCACGTACGCATCCATCGACCCGCCGTACCAGTCGAGGTGGTCGCGAGCGATGTTGAGCACGACCGACGCCTCCGGCGACACCGTCCGGACGGTGTGCAGCTGGAAGCTGGACAGCTCGACCGCGAGCACGTCCGGCCGGGCCGGGCTCATCATCGCCTCGGACACCGGGGCGCCGACGTTGCCCACCGCGACGCTGGCCAGCCCGGCGGCCCGCAGGATGGTGTCCAGCATCTGCACCGTGGTGGTCTTGCCGTTGCTGCCCGTGACGCACAGCCAGGGGGCCGGATCGCTCCCCCGCAGCCGCCAGCCCAGCTCGACCTCGGCCCACAGCGGCACCCCTCGCGCCGACGCCTGGACGTGCAGCGGCGCCGTCGGGGGCATGCCCGGGGTGGGCACGACGAGGTCGGCGCCGGCAGGCAGGTCGGACGTCGAGCCCGGCCCCAGGCGGACGTCGGCGCCGAGCACGCTGAGGATCTGCGCCTTTTCGCGGAGGGCGTCGGTGTCGGCGTCGTCGAGCACGGTGACCCGGGCGCCCAGCTGGACCAGGGTGTCGGCGGCGGCGTACCCGGTGACGGCGAGCCCGCCGACGACGGCGTGGACGCCCTCCCAGGAGTCGTCGCGTCCGAGCCGGTCCAGGTCGCGTGGTGCGGCGCTCACGCGCCGGACACCCACTCGGCGTAGAAGACGCCCATGCCGGCCCCCACGCACAGACCGCAGATGATCCAGAACCGGATGACGATGGTGACCTCGGCCCAGCCCTTGAGCTCGAAGTGGTGCTGCAGCGGTGCCATCCGGAACAGCCGTTTGCCCTTGCTGAGCTTGAACCAGCCCACCTGCAGGATCACCGACATCGTGATGATGACGAACAGCCCACCGAGCACGACCAGCAGCAGCTCGGTGCGGGTCATGACCGCGAGGCCGGCCAGCGCGCCGCCGAGCGACAGCGAGCCGGTGTCGCCCATGATGATCTTGGCCGGCGAGGCGTTCCACCACAGGAAGCCGAAGCACGCACCGGTGATGGACGCCGCGACGAGGGCCAGGTCGAGCGGGTCGCGCACCTCGTAGCAGCGCGGTCCGGCATGGGTGGCGCACGACTGGTTGTTCTGCCAGATGTTCACCAGCATGTACGCCGCGAACACCATGGCCGCCGAGCCGGTGGCCAGGCCGTCCAGGCCGTCGGTGAGGTTGACGGCGTTGCTGTAGCCGGCGATCAGGATCATCACCCAGACGACGACGAGCACCAGCGGCAGCTCCCACGAGAAGTCGCGGATGAACGACACGCCCTGGGAGATCGGGGTGCGCTGGTTCTCGTCGGGGAACTGCAGGGCGAGCACGGTGAACACGACCGCGACGAGCGTCTGCCCGCCGAACTTGGCCTTGCTGCGCAGGCCGAGGCTGCGCTGCTTGACCACCTTGATGTAGTCGTCGAGGAAGCCGACCAGACCCATGCCGGTGAACAGGAACAGCAGCAGCAGCGCCGACGCCGACGGCCGGGTCTGCGTGAGCAGCACGGCGAGCCCGTAGCCCCCAACCGCGGAGGCGACGATGACGAGGCCACCCATGGTGGGTGTGCCGCGCTTGGTGTGGTGCGTGGTCGGTCCGTCGTCGCGGATCGGCTGTCCGTAGCCGCGGGAGACCAGCAGCTGGATGGCGACCCGGGTCCCGAGCAGCGTGCCCAGCAGCGCGAGTCCCCCGCCCAGCAGGATCGCTCTCATCGGCGGGGGGTCCCTCCGGACGGCGTGGCGGCGCTGTCGCTGCCGGCAGCAGTATCGCCCGCGTCCTGCAGCAGTGTGGCCGCGACGCGCTCGAGCCCGGTGGCGCGCGACGCCTTCACCAGCACGACGTCGCCGGGGCGCAGCCGGCCCTCCAGGTACGCCAGCGCGCCCGCCTGGTCGGACACCACGACCGGCTGCGCACGCGCGCCCGCCTGGCGCGCACCGTCGGCGACCGCCCGGGCGGGCTCGCCGACCACGACCAGCTCGTCGACCCCGAGCTCGGCGACCAGCCGGCCGACCGCGGCGTGCTCCTGCTCCGACGTGGCGCCCAGCTCGCGCATCTCGCCGAGCACCGCGAAGGAGCGCCCCGGCCGGCCGGCCGCGACCACGACGAGCGTCTGCAGCGCCGCCCGCATCGAGTCGGGGTTGGCGTTGTACGCGTCGTTGATCACCAGCACGCCGTCGGCGCGCTGCTGCGCCTCCATCCGCCACCGAGACAGCGGCTCGGCCGTCGCCAGCCGGGCGGCGACGTCGTCGAGAGGCACGCCGACGGCCAGTGCGGTCGCGGCGGCCGCGGCCGCGTTCAGCGCCTGGTGGGCGCCGAGCGTGCGCAGCTGCAGGTCGACAAAGCCCGCGTCGGCCCCGAGCGTGAAGGCGGGCCGCCCGGATTCGTCCAGCCGCAGGTCGCTCAGCCGCACGTCGGCGCCAGCGGACTCGCCGAACGTCACGACCCGGGCCGCGGTGCGCGACGCCATCGCTGCCACCCGCGGATCGTCGGCGTTCAGCACGGCCACCCCGTCGGCCGGCAGCGCCTCGACCAGCTCACCCTTGGCCCGGGCGATCTCGTCGCGACTGCCGAACTCGCCCAGGTGGGCGACCCCGACGTTGAGGACGAGGCCGACCGACGGCCGCACGATCTCGCACAGGTAGCGGATGTCGCCATGGTGCCGGGCGCCCATCTCGCAGACCAGGTACGCGGTGGACGCGTCGGCCTGCAGCACGGTGAGCGGCACCCCGAGCTCGTTGTTGTGCGACCCCACCGGCGCCACCACCGGCCCCTCGGGAGCGAGCAGGTGCGCGACCATGTCCTTGGTGCCGGTCTTGCCCTGCGACCCGGTGAGCGCCACGGTCGTGCAGCCGAGCTGCAGTCGCACGGCAGCGGCCAGCCGGCCGAGCGCCTCGGTGGTGTCGTCGACCAGGACCGCCGGAGCATCCACGTCTCTTTGGGCGAGCACGGCGGCCGCGCCCGCGGCGATCGCCTCGGCCGTGAACTCGTGGCCGTCGACGCGCTCGCCAGGGACCGCCACGAACAGGCCGCCCGGGTCCACCGCCCGGGAGTCGATCGAGGCGGGCGCGCTGACGACGACGTCCGCCCGACCGGCGAGCCGGCCGCCGACGGCCTCGGCCAGCTCACCGAGGGGCATCGGGATCACGCCGGTGCCTCCTGCTCGCGGCGCCCCTGGAGGGCGGCCCGGAGCACGTTGCGGTCGTCGAAGGGGTGCACGGTGCCGGCGATCTCCTGGCCGGTCTCGTGTCCCTTGCCCGCCACGACGAGCGTGTCGCCCGGACCAGCCAGCCCGACCGCGTGCGCGATGGCGGCACCCCGGTCGCCGACCTCGACCAGCTCCGCGTCCCCGCTGCCCGCCCCGGCCAGCAGGCCGGCCCGGATGCGGGCCGGATCCTCGCCTCGCGGGTTGTCGTCAGTCACCACCACCACGTCGGCGAGCCGGCCGGCCACCTCGCCCATCAGCGTCCGCTTGCCGGGGTCGCGGTCACCGCCCGCCCCGAGCACGACCAGCAGTCGGCCTGCCGTCGCCGGACGCACCGCGGAGAGCACGGCCTCGACGGCATCGGGCTTGTGGGCGTAGTCGACGACCGCCAGGAAGTCCTGGCCGGCGTCGATCCGCTCCATCCGCCCCGGCACTCCCGGTGCGTGGCCGAGCGCCGCGGCGGCAGCATCGAGGTCGAGTCCCGCGGAGTCGGCCGCGGCAACCACCGCGAGCGCGTTGCGGACGTTGAAGGCGCCGGGCAGCGGCACCCGCGACCGGACCCGCCGGTCGTCGGGACCCACCGCGGTGAAGTCGCTGCCGTCCGCTCCGAGCACGACGTCGACGGCCCGCCAGTCGGCGTCGACAGCGGCATCGGCGGTGCAGGTCGTGATCGGGAGCGCGCACTCCTCCGCCAGCCGCCTCCCCCACGGGTCGCCGACGTCGACGACCGCGCGCCGGGCACGCTCGGGGGTGAACAGGCTGGCCTTGGCGGCGAAGTAGTCCTCGATGCCGTCGTGGAAGTCGAGGTGGTCGCGCCCGAGGTTGAGGAACACCGCGACGTCGAAGCGCACCCCGTCGACTCGACCCTGCACCAGCGCGTGGCTGGACACCTCCAGCGCGCAGGCGTCGACGCCGGCCTCGTGCATGACGGCGAGCAGAGCGTGCAGCTCGGGCGCCTCCGGGGTGGTCAGCCGCGAGGCCACCGGCCGCCCGGCGACGCGAGCACCGGTCGTGCCCACCAGACCCGTCGTCCGCCCGGCGCCGGCCAGGGCGGCCTCCAGCAGGTAGGTGACCGTGGTCTTGCCCTGGGTGCCGGTGACTCCGACGGTGAGCATCTGCTCCGCGGGGTGGCCGTAGACCGTCGCTGCGAGCCCGCCGAGCAGGCCACGCGGTCGGGGGGCGACGACGACCGGCACTTCCGGTCCGCCGACCGCTGCCGCGCCCTCGGGATCGGTCAGGACTGCGACCGCACCGGCCGCGATCGCCGTCGTCGCGAACCGGGCCCCGTGCGTGGTCGCACCCGGCAGCGCCGCGTACAGATCACCGGCGCGTACCGTGCGCGAGTCGAGGGTCAGGCCGGTGACCTCCACGGCCCTGACCTCCACGGCATCGGGCCTTGGTCGCACGTCGACGTCCACACCGGACCGTCGCAGCGCATCGACGAGGTCGGCCAACCGGGTCGCCGCCACCCGCGCGGGGCGCGCGTCGAGGGCGGACTCGGTGCTCACGGACAGGGCTCCGTCGAAGGGCTGGACCAGGCGTGGGGCGACCCGGGAACGCTACCGGGGCTCACCAGGTCAACGGGATCCTGGGGGCGCGCGTGCCCGACGGCGGGACGGCGTAGCGCTGCAGGACGTGGGCCATGATGTCGCGGAACACCGGGGCGCAGGCGGTGCCGCCGAAGCTGCCGTCCTTGGGGTAGTCGATGACCACGTACGTCATGTACTGCGGGTCGTCGACCGGCGCGAAGCCCGCGAACGAGATCACCCGCTGGCCCGGCGCGTACACGCCGTTGACGACGCGCTGCGCGGTTCCCGTCTTGCCGGCCACCCGGTAACCGGGGATGCGGCCCTCGACGCCGGTGCCCTCGTCGCCGGTCACCGCCTCCATCATCTGCTGCAGGTCCTCGGCGGCCGCGGTCGAGATCACCCGGTGGGTCTCCGGCTCGAACCGCTCCCCCGGCACGCCGTCGGCCAGGACCGACTGCAGCAGGGACGGCTGCACGTAGACGCCGTCGTTGGCCACGGCGTTGATCGCCGCAGCCATCTGCAGGGCCGTGACCGAGACGCCCTGGCCGAACAGGATGTTGGCGCGCTGGATGTCCGACCATGCCGCGGCCGGTGCGAGCAGTCCGTTCGACTCACCGGACAGTCCCACCCGGGTCGCGTCGCCGAGGCCGAACGCGCGCAGGTAGCGCTCGAGCTGGTGCTTCGGCAGCCGCTCGCCGGCCCGAATGGTGCCGAGGTTCGACGACTTGGCGAGGATGCCCGCGGCCGTGAGGCGCATCCAGCCGTGGGACCAGTCGTCGTGCACGGTGTGGCCGTCGAACGTCAGTGACGGCGGGACGTGCAGTCGACTGGTGGGCCGGACCAGGCCGGCGTCGAGCAGCGCTCCGAAGGTCAGCACCTTCTCGACGCTGCCCGGCTCGTAGACGTTCTGCACCGCGCGGCTGCCTCGGTCGCGCTTCGGACTGGCCGCCGGGTGGTTGGGGTCGTAGGTCGGGTAGTCGGCGAGCGCGATCACCTGACCGGTGTCGACGTCGAGGGTGACGGCGACACCCGACTCGCCGCCGGTCTGGTCGACCGCCTGGGCCAGCCGGCGTTGCGCGTACCACTGCACGTCACGGTCGATGGTGAGCTGCAGGCCCACGCCGGTTCGCGGCTGCTGCTCGGCGCTGGGGCTGAGCGGGATCTGCTCCCCGTCGGGCGCCACGGTGTACGTCGCCTCGCCGTCGTGCCCCGACATGAAGAAGTCGAAGACCCGCTCCAGGCCCTCCAGCCCGACTCCGTCCTGGCCGACGAACCCGATCAGGTTGGCGCCCACGTCGCCGGCCGGGTAGATCCGCAGCGGGTCCCGCTCGGTGTAGACGCCGGCCAGCCCGGCCTCCCGGAGCTGCCTCAGCGCACGCTCCGCCTTCCACTCCGGCACCTGGCGGGCCAGGTAGGCGAACTGCGTGTCGGGCTCGCGCAGCGCGTCGACGGTGGCGAAGTAGTCGAGCCCCAGGGTCCGGACGAGGACCGCGGCGATCTCGGGCGCCTGGTCACTGGTCTGGGTGGGGTCGGCGGCCAGGGCGACGGCGTCGACGCTGGTCGCGAGCTCGACGCCATTGCGGTCGACGATGGTGCCGCGGGCGGCGTGCAGCGTCACGGTGCGGGTCGACTCGGCAGCCGCCATCGACGCATACGCTGACGCGTCCACGCCCTGCAGCTGGACCAGCCGGGCGGCGAACAGCGAGAGCACGAAGGCCACCAGCAGGAATGCCGTGCGCACCCGCGTGTGCAGCCGGTTCCGGCGCCGCTCGGCCGCGCTGCGCCGAGTGCGGCGGGACCGGCGGATCACCGCGCGTCCCCGCGGGGGCGCTGTGGTGGCGTTGCCTCGAACCCTGCCGGGGGCACCATCGGCGGTGCGATCCCGGCCACGGCCGGGTGGGGGTCGCCGAGCACTGTTCCGTCGGAGAGCCGCAGGAAGACCGGCGTGGTCATCTGCACCATGCCCAGCTCGGTGGCGCGCCGTGCCAGCACCTCCGGGCTGCCCATCCGGTCGACCTGCAGGTCGAGCACCTGGCGACGCATCTCCAGGCGGTCGGCATCCGCGCTCAGTGACTCGAGCCGGAACGCGGCGCGCTGCATCGCGGTGTTGAGGACGAGCAGGCCCACCAGCCCCGCCGCGAGGACGCCCACCAGCAACACGACGAATGCCCGCCCGGGCGCCGCCATGCGCGGCGGGACGACCCGCAGCGCGGCCTGGGTGGACGTCCGCGTGCCGGTACGCGCCGTACGGGCCGCAGTCCGTGCGCCGCTCGACGTGCTCATGCCGCTGCCTCGATCCGCTCGGCGGCGCGCAGCCGCACCGAGCGCGCTCGCGGATTGGCGGCGACCTCGTCCTCGCTCGCCTGCTCCGCACCTCGGGTCAGCAGCCGCAGGCTGGGACCGTGCCCGGCCGGGACCACCGGCAGGTCGTCGGGGACGTCGGCCCGCGCCCGCGCGGCCAGCTCGGTCTTGACGATGCGATCCTCGAGCGAGTGGTAGGCGAGCACCACCACGCGGCCGTGCAGGCAGGTGACGTCGATGGCGGCGGGAAACGCGCGACGCAGCACGGCCAGCTCGTCGTTGACCGCGATCCGCAAGGCCTGGAACGTGCGCTTGGCGGGGTGGCCTCCCTGCCGGCGGGCAGCCGCCGGGATCGCCTGCCGCACCACGTCGACGAGTCGGCCGCTGTGGGTGAAGGGCTCGGTCTCCCGGGCCCGGACCACCGCGTCGGCGATCCGGCGGGCGAAGCGTTCCTCGCCGTACTCGCGGAGCACCCGACTCAGGTCGCGGGCCGGCCAGGCGTTGAGCAACTCGGCCGCGGTGGGGCCGTCGCCGGGGCCCATCCGCATGTCCAGTGGGGCGTCGTGGGCGTACGAGAAGCCGCGCTCCGGCCGGTCCAGCTGCACCGACGACACGCCGAGGTCGAAGAGCACGGCGTCGACGCACCGCGTTCCGTGAGTCGAGCGACGAGCCGGGCCCGGCTCGCCGCGTCCGTGCTCGGCCACGACGTCGGCGACGGCGTCGTAGACGGACTCGACGTACGTCACCCGATGCGCGTACGGCGTGAGGCGCTCCCGCGCCACGGCGAGCGCCGCGGGGTCGCGGTCGATCCCGACGACGCGTGCCTCGGGGCACCGCTCGAGCACGGCGGCGCTGTGTCCGCCGAGCCCGAGCGTCGCGTCGACCAGGACCGAGCCCGGGTGGCTCAGTGCCGGTGCCAGCAGCTCGACGACGCGGTCGACCAGCACCGGCACGTGCCCGCCGGCGGGGGTGTCCCGTCCGCGCGGCGGTGGGGTCGCGTCCACCGGATCAACCGGCCAGCCGGGCGAGCAGCACGAATGACAACGCCGTGACCGTGGAGGCCAGGCCGGTGAACAGCATCACGTAGGCCCCGTCGCGGGCGTCCTCGCGGATCCGCCGCTGCGACGTGCCGCGCGACGGCTCGCTGGGGTCGGGCAGTCGCCCACCGCCCACCTGCCGTCGCGTCGCCGCTCCGGTGCCCATCTCGACCCCTCACTCCGCGACGTCGCCGTCGCGGCCGTCCTGTTCGGTGACCCACATGTCTCGTTCGTGCGCCCAGGTCTTCGGCCCGCGGCCCCGGGGGGTTGTCGCCGGCTGGCACCGGGGAAGGTGCGCCAGCTGGCACCGGGGGGCGGGGCGAAGACCTCGCCGCACGACCGGTCAGGTCGAGGCGACCACCCCCGCGTCGTCGTCGGCGAACGCGTCCTCGGTGTGCTGGGAGTACTCGGCCCAGGCAGCGGCGTCCCAGATCTCCACCCGGTCCATGGCCCCGATCACGACGCACTCACGCTCGAGCCGGGCGTACGCGCGCAGCGCCGGCGGGATGGTGACCCGGCCCTGCTTGTCCGGCTGCTCGTCGGAGGCGGCGGAGAACAGCATCCGGACCTGGTCGCGGTCGGCCTTGGTCTGCGAGGCGCCCGTGGGGTAGTCGGCGGCCAGCCGGGAGAAGTCCGCGCTGGGGAACACGTACAGGCACCGTTCGCGGCCTCGAGTCACCACCAGGTCCTCCCCTAGCGCGTCGCGGAACCTCGCCGGGAGGACGATCCGGCCCTTCTCGTCCAGCCGTGGGGTGTGGGTGCCGAAGAACACGGCGCCACCTCCCACCCGAGCCGTCCTCCACTTCGCTCCACTCTAACCCACTCTCCCCCACCGTCAACCACTTCGGTGCGTGTCCGTACCTCCGGCCGACCCGGCATCGCCCACCGGGCCGGTGGCCGCGGGCACGGGCTCGGTGGCCGGATCGTTGCCCGGTGGGGGGTCCGCACGGACGCCGCGCGTGTGAGGATCGGACACGGCGGCCGAGGCGGCGCCGGACGGTCGGGGCGTCGAGAGGGAGGTACGGGGTGTCGGAAACGGGAGCCGCGGGTGGGGACTTCGTGGCGCTGACGGCCACGGCGGGACGCCTGCAGGCCGCCATCGAGTCGGTGATCGAGGGCAAGCCCGAGGTCGTCCGGGCGACCCTCACCGTGATGTTCGCCGGTGGGCACCTGCTGATCGAGGACGTCCCCGGCGTCGGCAAGACGATGCTCGCCAAGGCCCTGGCCCGGTCCATCGACGGCACCGTGCGCCGGATCCAGTTCACCCCCGACCTGCTGCCGAGTGACGTCACCGGGGTGTCGATCTACAACCAGGACACCCGGCACTTCGAGTTCCGGCCTGGCGGCGTCTTCGCCAACGTCGTGGTCGGCGACGAGATCAACCGGGCCTCGCCCAAGACCCAGTCGGCGCTGCTGGAGTGCATGGAGGAGCGCCAGGTCACCATCGACTCCACGACGTACCACCTCGACGAGCCGTTCATGGTCATCGCGACCCAGAACCCGATCGAGATGGAGGGCACCTATCCGCTGCCGGAGGCGCAGCGGGACCGGTTCATGGCGCGGCTGTCGATCGGTTACCCGCTGCCGGTGTCCGAGCTGGCCATGCTCGACACCCACACCGGCGCCGACCCGCTGGAGCTGATCGAGCCGGTGACCACCGCCGGCGATGTCGCCAAGCTGGTCGACGTCGTGCGGGGCGTGCACGTCTCGCCCGGCGTGCAGCGCTACGCCATCGATCTGGTGACCGCCACCCGCCGCTCGCCCGACCTCCGCCTCGGCGCCTCACCCCGCGCCACCCTGCACCTCGTGCGCGCCGCCAAGGCGTGGGCGGCGCTCGAGCAGCGTGACTACGTGGTGCCCGACGACGTGCAGCGGCTGGTCCGCCCGGTGCTGTCACACCGGCTGCTGCTCACCCCCGAGGCGGCGATGGGTGGCCGGCAGCCCGAGCAGGTGCTGGAGTCGATCATCGCCGCGGTGCCCGTACCCACCTCGGGCCGAACCGCCGGCGCGGGCGACCCCGAGGCCGCGGACGGCTGACCGTGCGCGAGGCGCTGGCTGCACTCACCACCCGGGGCAGGGCCTTCCTGGCCGCCGGCGTCACGACCGCCGTCTGCGCGGTGCTGCTCGGCTACGACGCGCTGTTGCGGGTCGGTGTCCTCGCCGCGGCCGTGCCGCTGCTCACCGCGATTGTCGTCAGCCGGGCGCGCTACCGGTTGCGGGCCGACCGCGCCGTCGCGCCGGGCCGGATCGCGGTCGGTGAGACCGCCACCGTGTCGCTGTCCCTGGCCAACCAGGGCCGGTTGCCGATGGGGCTGATGCTGCTCGAGGACCGGGTCCCCTACGCGCTCGGCACCCGCCCACGCTTCCTCGTCGACCACGCGGGCCGACGCTGGGTCCGGCAGGTGACCTACCCGGTCCGCTCCGACACCCGCGGGCACTACGAGGTCGGCCCGCTGTCGGTACGGGTCAGCGACCCGTTCGGGATGATCGAGCTGGTCCGCACGTTCACCGCGACGACCCGACTGGTCGTGACGCCGGCGGTGCACCCGCTCGCCCACGTCGGGGTAACCAGCGAGTGGTCGGGAACCGGCGACCGGCGCCCGCGCGCGTTCGCGACCGGCTCGGCCGAGGACGTCACGGTGCGCGAGTACCGGCTCGGCGACGACCTGCGTCGGGTGCACTGGCGCAGCACGGCCCGGACCGGCGAGCTGATGGTGCGCCGCGAGGAGCAGCCGTGGCAGAGCCGGTCCACGGTGCTGCTGGACACCCGGCTGGGTGGCCACGAGGGCAGTGGGCCGGGGTCGTCGCTGGAGTGGGTCGTGACGGCGGCGGCATCGATCGCCGTGCACCTGGCCAAGGCCGGGTTCGCCGTGCGGCTGCTCACCGACCGGCGCGACGTCGAGGCCTCGACGTGGCACGACCACACGCTGAGTCCGCAGGCGCAGGCCGGGCCGGTGCTCGACCAGCTCGCCGTGCTCACCCCGTCGGTCCAGCCGCGGCTGACCGAGGCCACCCGGGCCGTGACCCGCCAGCCCGGGCTGCTGGTGGCCCTGCTGGGCCGGCTGGGCGGGCAGGACGTTCCTGACCTGTGCCGAGCACTCCCGCCGGGAAGTCGTGGGCTGGCTGTGCTCCTCGACGCGGACGCGTGGCGAGCACCGTCCCCCGGCACCCGGTCGGGCGAGCCTGCCGGGTCCGCCGCCGGAGCCGAGGTGAGCCGGCACGCGGCCATGCTGGCGGCCGCGGGGTGGCTGGCCGTCGTCGCCGGCCCGCGCGACCCCGTACCCGCGGTGTGGCACCGGCTCGGGGCGCAGCTCGGCGGCGCGTCCGCACGTACCGTCGGATCGGTGGGATCGGTCGACCGGTTGGGTGGCACCGCAGGCATCGCAGGCACAGCAGGGGTCGCGCCGTGAGCGGGCGCTGGTCGGGAGCGGTACGGCTCACCGGCTGGGCGTGGCTCGCCGGCGTGTGCGCCTGCTTCACCCTCGGTCCGCTGGTCGACGCCAACCGGTTCCTCGTGGCCGGCGCGTTCGCCGGCGCCCTGGTCGGGGCGACCGGCGCGGCGGGCCGGCTGGCACACCTGCCGGCGCCGGTGACCGTGCTCGCCCAGGTGGTCGTGCTGCTGGAGTGGGCGACCCTCGCCTACGCCTCCGACGACGCCTTCGCAGGCGTGCTCCCGACGCCGGCCTCGCTGGCCGCGTTCGCCGACCTCGCCCGGGAGGCCATCGACACCTCCAACGCCAACGTCCCGCCGGCCCCGGCAACGATCGGCGTCACGGCGTGCCTGGCGGTGATCGTCGCCCTGGTCGTGCTGGTGGTCGACCTGGTGGCCGTCACCTGGCGGCGGCCGGCGCTGGTCGGGCTGGTCTTCCTCGCCGTCTACATGGCGCCGGTGTCGCTGCTGGCGGGCAATGTGCCCCTGCTGGCGTTCATCCCGGGCGCGCTGGGCTACGTGTTCCTGCTGGCCGCCGAGCAACGCGACCGGCTCAGCCACTGGGGCCGGCAGATCACGCACTCCGGCACGCTGCTGGCCGGTGCCGACCGCTCGGGACCCACGGTCAGCAGTCTCATCTCGGCCGGCCGCCGGGTGGGCTTCGGCGCGGTGGGCCTGGCGGTCGTGGTGCCCCTGGTGGTCCCGACACTGCCGCGCACCTTCCTCGCCGACGGCCCGCTCACCGCCGACGGGGGCACCCGTGGGGGCGGCACGGGCGTCGTCGAGGTCGACAACCCGATGCTCGACCTGCGCCGCAACCTCGGCGAGCAGAGCGACGAGGTGCTGGTGAGGGTGACGACCGACGATGAGGACCCGGGCTACCTGCGCCTCGCTGCCCTGGACACCTTCACCGGCGACTCGTGGCTACCCAGTGAACGGAGCGCGGAGGCCGGACTCCCACTGGACCAGGTGCCCCTTCCGCCAGGCCTCAACCCCGAGGTGCAGCGCCCATCGGTCGACTACGACGTGGAGGTGACCGAGCAGCTCGACTCGCCCTGGCTGCCCACCGTCTACCCGGTCACGTCCGTGGTCGCGAGCGGGGACTGGCTGATCGACCCGGTGCAGCTCGACATCTCGGCCAGCGACGACTTCGGCTCCGTGCAGGGCATGGGCTACAGCTTCACGTCGCGGCTGGTGGATCCCACCCGCCAGCAGCTGGAGGACGCCGGCGCCGTCCCGCCCACGATCGAGCCGTTCCTCGCGCTGCCCGACGACCTCCCCGAGACCATCGCCGAGGTGGCCGACGAGGTCGCGGGCGACGAGGCCACCGCCATCGACCAGGCGCTGGCCCTGCAGGCATGGTTCCGGGAAAGCGGCGAGTTCGACTACTCCGTCGAGACCGCCGAGGGCGACGGGATGGAGACCATCGAGCGCTTCCTGACCACCGACAAGGTCGGCTACTGCGAGCAGTTCGCCGCCTCCATGGCGCTGCTGGCCCGCGCGCTGAACATCCCGTCGCGGGTCGCAGTCGGCTTCCTGCGACCCGAGCGCACCGGCTCCCCCGGAGAGTGGGAGTACGAGGGCAGGGACATGCACACGTGGCCGGAGCTGTACTTCGACGGCGTTGGGTGGCTGCGTTTCGAGCCGACGCCGGGGACCCGTACCGGCCCGGCCCCGCTGTACAACCAGCAGGGTGACCCCGACGGGAACGGCGGCGGTCAGGACCCCGACGCGACGTCGACGCCCACGCCGGCCGAGCCCGAGCGGACCGCCCCCGACACCCAGGCCGCGGCCGCCGCTGCGGACTCGGAGGACGGCGGCATCGACGGCACCTTGCTCGCGATCGGCGGGGGGTTGCTCGCCGCACTGGTGCTGCTGGTCGCGCCGCGGCTGGCGCGGGGTCTGGTCCGCCGCCGGCGCTGGACCCGCACGGCCACCGGCGACATCGAGCCCGCCTGGCTGGAGCTGCGTGACTCCGCGGTCGATCTCGGCCTGGCCTTCGACGACCGCGCCACCTTGCGCCGGGCCGGACGCGCCCTGCGCTCGTACCTCGGGCCGGACCGGACCGCGATCGACGCGCTCAACCGGTTGGTGCTGCGGGTCGAGCGCGTCCGCTTCGCCCGCGACGCCTCGACGGCCGGCGACGACGCGCACGCGCTGCGGTCCGACGTCGAGACCGTGGTGTCCGGGTTGACCAGCGGACGCTCCCGCGCCCAGCTGCTCCGCGCCCGCTGGCTGCCGCTCTCGCTGCTGCCCACCCGGTCGTCCTGGCGCGCGACGCGTACCCGGCGGACGGCCACCACCCCAGAAGTCGTCGTGCACGTCGAGGGCACCGCCACCCGCTGACCGTCCCGGTCAGCGCGGTCCGGTCGGCGCGGTCCGGTCGGCGCAGTCCGCTCGGGGCGGTCCAGTCAGCTCAGAGGCCGTCGTCGCGCCGGCGACGCCAGCGCTCCTCCATCCGGTCCATGAACGACCCGTGGCTGGCCGTGCGCGGCGCCCGCGACGAGCGGGGCACCGAGCGACCGGGGGAGGCAGCCGGTCCGGCCTCCTGCTCGGCGGTGACCTCGCCGCCCCGCCGCCACGCGGTGACGAACAGGTAGGCGGCACCCAGCATGACGACGAAACCGGCGACGCTGACCAGCGTGATCGTGAGAATCACGCCGAGCATCAGCAGGCCGGTGCCGGCGAGGAATGCGATGGCGGACAAAACGACCTGGCGGCGCAGCCGGGCGCGCAGAGTGGAGCCACGCAGGGTGGAGGCGAACTTGGGATCCTCCTCCGCGAGCGCCTGCTCCATCTGCTCGAGCAGGCGCTGCTCCTCCTCAGAAAGCGGCACGTTGGTCCTCCGGCTGGCGTGCGATACCCCTGAGTGTAGGCAGCGGTCGGCCGTGTCGAAACCCGAGTTCGAGATTTGTCGTGCACACTGGTCTTTCCCCCCGGTAGCCGTCCATCGCGTACGGTTCGTCCTCGGGGGACATGGCTCGCTGCCCACGCGGCGACCGTTCGACGACCGGACCACACGACGACGGACACGAGGCAGGGCCGCTGTGCCCGCCGTCACGGAGGACTGCGATGAGGCGAGCGAGAGTCAGCCTGGCGGTTGCCGGTGCGATGGTCACGGGCATGGTGGCCGGGCTGCTGCCCGGACTGCTGACGACCGGTTCGTCCGCGGCCGCCCCAGGCTCAGCGGCTCCGACGGTGGTCGCGGCAGGCCACGGCCAAGGCGGAGGCCAAGGCGGCTGGACCATGCAGCGGCGCTTCGCCCGCGAGGTCGTGAAGTTCAAGGACAAGGACAAGTCCCCGCGTGCCATCGAGCACGTGACCGAGCTGCAGTACCGGCTGCGCTGGGTGGGCGCCTTCAACGGCCCGATCACCGGCTACTTCGGCACCCAGACCCGGGATGCGGTGCGCAAGTACCAGAAGCGGGTCGGCATCGAGGTCACGGGCGTGGCCAACCACAAGACGTGGGAGCTGCTGATCCCCGCCACGGTCAAGGCCCGGGGTCTCATCCCCGGCAAGTGCAAGAACGGCCTGGGCTGGCACATCTGCTACGACCGCTACCGCCACCAGGTGACGCTGTGGAAGAAGGGCGAGCTGCGCAACTCGTGGCTGGTCCGCGGCGGCGACCGTGGCTATGAGACGCGGGTCGGTGACTACCACGTCTACAGCCGCGACAAAGACCACGTGAGCGGCATCTACGGCACCCCGATGCCGTACTCGCAGTTCTTCTCCGGCGGGCAGGCCTTCCACGGCTCGCCGTTCATGATGGATCCGTGGCAGGACCACAGCCACGGCTGCGTGAACATGTACATCGAGGACGCGCGGCAGCTGTGGTCGATGACCCACGACGTGCGGCTGAACGTGCACATCCGCGGCCAGTGGGACCGGTTCGCACAGTCGCCCCCGAACGCCGGTACCGCCCGGATGAACATCTTCGACTGACGCTCGGCTGGCCCGCGACTGGCCCTCAGGGGCGTCGGCGACTCAGCAGCGTGGCCGGCACGACGGTGTGCCGGCCGAAGCGGGTGACCGCCCGGTCGATCGCGCGCTCGGCGTCGGGCCAGCCGTGCGCGCGGGCTGCCAGCTGCAGCTGGCGGTAGCTGCTGGCGGTCGGCACCAGCCCCTCGACCCGTACGCCCACCAGCCGGATCCGGGCCCGCTGCAGTCCCAACCGGGCGAACAGGTCCGCTGCGGCGGCGTAGACCTCGACCGACACGTCGGTGGGCTCGCGCACGGTGCGCGAACGGGTGATCGTGGTGAAGTCGGAGAACCGTACCCGCAGCGTGACGGTGCGACCCACGACGCCGGCGGCGCGCATCCGGCCGGTCACCTTCGTCGACAGCCGCAGCAGCTCGCGGCGGAGGACCTCGGGATCGTCGGTGTCGCGGGAGAACGTCTCCTCGGCGCCGATCGACTTGTCCGGCTCCTCGTGCGACCGGCGCGCAGCGAGCCGGGTGCGGCCCCCGCCCCACGCCAGGTCGTGCAGGTGGTCGGCGGTGTGCTGCCCGAGCGCGCGGCGCAGCAACGCCACCGGTGTGTGGGCGAGGTCGCCGATCGTCACCAGGCCGAGCCGGCGCAGCTGCTCGGCGGTCTTGTCCCCCACCCCCCACAGGTCGTCGACCGGCAACGGGTGCAGGAACGCGGTCGCCTGCGCGCCGGGCACGACCAGCAGACCGTCGGGCTTGGCCCGCCGCGACGCCAGCTTGGCCAGGTGGGTGGTGCCGGCGACGCCCACCGAGCAGGGGATGCCCTGCTCGTCGGCGATCCGGTCACGCAGCTGCGCGGCGATCGCGGCCGGCCCGCCCAGCCGACGCCGCGACCCGGACACGTCGAGGAAGGCCTCGTCGAGCGACATCGCCTCGACCAGCGGCGTGATCGTGCGGAAGGTCTCCATCACCGCGGCCGACACCGCCGTCACCGTCGAGAAGTCGGGGGCGATCGCGACCGCCTGCGGGCACAGCCGACGGGCCCGCATCGACGGCATCCCCGAGCGGACGCCGTACTCGCGGGCCTCGTAGCTCGCCGACAGCACCACCCCGCGGTGCCCCCCGCCCACGACCACCGGCCGGCCGCGCAGCTCCGGCCGGTCGCGAAGGGCGACCGAGACGTAGAACGCGTCCATGTCCACGTGCAGGATCGGGCAGTCGCGGTCGTCGCCACCGCTCGTCACGTGCTGCGGCTTTCCCTGGGTACCCAGCGACACCTGCACTTCCCCAGGGCTGTGACGCCAGGGAAGTGCCACTTTCGCTGGCTAGCCAGCGAAAACGGGGTCGGGTCAGCGGCGGCGGGCGAGGACGTGCAGCTGGCTGGCCATGGTCCGCAGCTCGGGGCGGTCGGCGCTGCGCAGCTCGAGGTCGAGGAGCAGCTCGGCGGCGCCGGGCTCGGTGTCGACGACGGCGCCGGGGACCAGGTCGGCGAACACCCGGACGCCGTGCACCTCGGGGTCGGCGAGGTCGACCCCGGACAGCAGCGCCAGCACCTCGGGCTCGGTGAACCGCCGGGGCGGCGGCGCCCCCACCGGGTCGTCGTCGAGCAGCTCGAGGGCCTGGTCGAGCCGGCCGGCGAGCACCCGGGCGAGCACGGCAGCCGGCCGGTGGGCGACCAGCAGGCTGAGCGCACCGCCGGGCACCAGCACCGCGACCGATGCTGCGAGCGCCTCGGCCGGGTCGTCGACGACCTCGAGGACGCCGTGGCACAGCACCAGGTCGGCCGCCGACTCCCCCACCAGGTCGGCCAGGTCGGAGGCGTCGCCCTGCACCCCGCGCACCCGTCCGGCCACGTCGGCCTCGGCCGCCCTGCGGTCGAGCGCCGCGAGCGCGTCGGGGCTGGGGTCGACGACGGTGACGTCGTGGCCGTCGGCGGCCAACCGGACCGCGAACCCCCCGGTGCCGCCGCCCAGGTCGACCACCCGGGCCGGTCCGTCCAGGGCGTCCTGCAGGACGCTCCACACCGCGGCGGTACGCAGCGCCGAACGCCGGTGGTCGACCACGGACGGGCTCCTGGAGGATCTGGGGGGCAGGACCGCGCCCACCCTAGTGTCGGCACCGTCGAGGATCTGACGGGCGATCCGGCCGATGCCCGGCTCATCGCCCCGAGCTCCCCGGGCTCGCGTGCCACAGCTTGCGGGGCGCGGTCTTGGTGTCCTCGCCCGGCGGCTTGACGTCGGAGTACGGCGACTGCCGGAACCCGCTGGGGTGCACCAGCACCC
This sequence comes from uncultured Actinomycetota bacterium, assembly GCA_963785115.1. Lineage (GTDB taxonomy): Bacteria > Actinomycetota > Actinomycetes > Propionibacteriales > Nocardioidaceae > JACCWP01. Next base: position 201,829 of record CAWATY010000009.1, on the reverse strand, counting down.
GGCGCCGTCCCATCCCGCCGGCGGAGTACTCCTGCTCCTGGACGTCGCTGCCGAGGTCGGGTGGATGCGACACCACCGGGCGGGCGGACCGGCTCTCGGCGGCACCGTGCACCGCGCGCTCGCCGCTCGCGGCCGCGAAGCCCTCCGGCACCGCCGCCAGGTGCTCGTGCACCGCCTCGATCCCCTCCCGCTGCCACAGCGCGTGCAGGGTGGTGAGGTCCCAGCACCCGGTGGCCCGCAGCGAGACCCCGCGGGGCCCCGTGCGCCGCAGCTCGCCGCGCACCAGCAGCAGCCAGGAGTGGAAGACGGTGGCGGCGTAGGGGCCCTGGGCGTCCTCGAAGAACGTCGCGTCGACCGGCCCGGTGGCGTCGTCGAGGGTGAGGAAGACGACCCGTCGCCCGGAGCGGATCGGCGGGGTCTGGGTGGCGACCTTGACCCCGGCGACCAGCAGGGTGCTGCGGCTGCGCCGGGACAGCAGCTCGCGCGAGCGGGTGACCTCGAGCGCGTCGAGCAGCGGGGTGTAGAAGTCGACGACGTGCCGGCTGACGTCGAGGCCGAGCACCTCCAGCTCGGCGCGGACCCGCTCGGCACCAGTCATCTCCGGCAGCCCGGTCGGCTCGGTCTCGCCCGGTGCGTCGCCGAGGTCGAGCGCGAGCTGGACCGCCACCGGCTGCTCGACCGGCTCGCCGGGCGCCGGTCCGGACCGCTGCGACTGCGCCGCCGCGCGGCTGCGGACGTCGTCCGGGTGACCGTCCGGAGGCAGCGGCGTGGTCCGCCGCGGCCGGCCCTGCCCCCGGGCGGCCACCCGGCTCCACCGGTCAAGCTCGAGCACCTGCAGCAGCAGGTCGCGCCGGGTGACGGTGCCACGGCGGCGTACGGGCACCGGGGAGCCGATGCCGTACAGGTGGTCGAACCCGCCCGCCACCACCAGCCGCTCGACGACCGGGCGGGACACCCGGGCGCGGTGCCAGAAGTCGGTGAGCGAGTGGTACGGGCGGCCCGCCACGATCCGGGCGACCTCGACGTCGGAGATGCCCTTGACGTCGGCGAGCGACAGCCGGATGCCGTACGACCGGGCGTCGGGCAGACCGTCGGGCGGGGCGACCCGCGGATCCTCGCCGAGGATCCGTGGCGGGGGCTCATCACCCTCGCCGACCCGCTCGACCCGGTAGCTGCCGTCGGAGGAGTTGACGTCGAGCCCGAGCACCGCGATGCCGAACTGGCGGGCGTCGTCGAGGATCAGCCGCTTGGGGTACATCCCCGGGTCGTGGGTGAGCACGCCGGCCAGGAACGCCGCGGTGTGGTGGGTCTTGAGCCACGCCGACTGGTAGGTCGGCAGCGCGAAGGCCGCCGCGTGGGCCTTGCAGAACCCGAACGACGCGAACGCCTCGAGCACCTTCCACACCCGCTCGACCACCGGCAGGGCGAAGCCGCGGTGCAGCGCCTCGGGGAAGAACCAGGCCTTGGTGTCCTCCTTGCCCTCGCGGTCGCCGAGCGCGCGGCGGTGCTCGTCGGCCTCGGCGAGCGTGCAGCCGCACATCACCGCGATGATCTCCAGCACCTGCTCGTGGAACACGACCACGCCGCCGGTCGGTCGCAGCACCGGCTCGAGGGCGGGGTCGAGGTAGACCGGCTCGCGCCAGCCGTGCCGGGTCTCGAGGAACGGCGTCACCATGTCGGACTTGACCGGGCCGGGCCGGAACAGCGAGATGTCGATGACGATGTCCTCGAACGTCCCCGGTCCGAACTTGCCGGTGAGCTCGCGCTGTCCCGGCGACTCGATCTGGAAGCAGCCGAGGGTGCGGGCCCGACCGATCAGCTCGTACGTCGCGGGGTCGTCGAACGGCACCTGCTGCTGGTCATCGACGTCGACCACGACCCCGTCGACCCGCTCGATCTCGGCGGCCGCGTGCGCCATCGCCGACTGCATCCGGATGCCGAGCACGTCGAGCTTGAGCAACCCGAGGTCCTCGACGTCGTCCTTGTCGAACTGGCTCATCGCGAAGCCGGCGTGGCTGGCCTCCACCGGCGTGCGGTCGAGCAGGGTGGCGTCGGACAGCAGCACCCCGCACGGGTGCAGCGCGACGTGGCGGGGCAGCCCGTCGAGCCGCTCGACCAGGTCGAACAGCACCGTGAGTCGCTGCTCGGCCAGCCCGGAGGCGCGCAGCTCGGGCAGCTCGCGCAGCGCGTTTCGGGCGTCGCGGGCGCGGATGTGCGGGAACGCCTTGGCGATCGTGTCGACCTCGCCCGGAGGCATGCCGAGGGCGGCGCCCACGTCGCGGATGGCGTGCCGGATCCGATAGGTGTCCATCATCGCCACGCACGCGCACCGCTCTCCGCCGTAGCGGGTGAGGATCTGGGTGTAGACCTCCTCGCGCCGGGCGGACTCGACGTCGATGTCGATGTCGGGCAGCGCCTGTCGGAGCGGGGAGAGGAACCGCTCCATCAGCAGGCCGTGCGCCAGCGGGTCGATGCCGGAGATGCCGACCAGGTAGTTGACCAGGCTGCCGGCGCCCGAGCCGCGGGCGGCGACGCGTACGCCCATGTCGCGGATCAGGTCGCAGACGTCGCCGACGGTGAGGAAGTACGAGGCGTAGCCGAGCTGGTCGATGATGCCGAGCTCGTGGTCGAGCCGGTCGTGGGCGTCGGCCGGGAGGGCCGACCCGTACCGGCGGGTGAGGCCGGCCTCGCAGCGCTGGCGCAACGCGCGCCCGGCGGTGAGCCCCGACCCGGTGTCGCGCGGGGTGAACTCCGGGAAGTGCACCGAGCCGAGGCCGAGGTCGGCGCAGGGGTCGAGGGCGGCGCGCTCGGCGAGCTGGCGGGTACGCGCCAGCAGCCGCTGCGCACCCCGTCCGCCGAGCCCGGCCGCCCGGCACACCTCCTCGGCCACCTCGGCCATCTGCTTGCCGGACTTGAGGAAGCCCTCGGCGTTGCGCCGGTCGAGGTGACGCAGGTCGAGCGGCACCAGCAGCCGGGTGGCGTCGAGCAGGTCGAGCACCGCGGCGTCGGACGGGTCGGCGTGCCGGACCAGGTTGGTGAGCACGGCGTCGAGCCCCTCGGACTCGGCCAGCCCGGCCATCCGGGCGGCGTGCACGGTGCTGCCCGGACCCGCCCCCTCCACCCGGTGCGACACCACCTCGACCAGCAGGTCACCGGGGTCGGTCACCTCACGCCAGCGATCCAGCACCGCCCGGGCGAGGTCGGGCCGCCGCGCGGTCACCGCCCGGCCGACCTCGGAGGCCGGGCCGAGCAGCAGCACGGTGTCCCCGGCACCGGCCCGGCCGGTGTGCTCGGCGATCGTCTCCAGGGTGGTGACCGGAGTCCCCCGCTCGCCGCGCAGATGAGTGGCAGTCACCAGTCGACAGACCGCCGCCCAGCCCTGCCGGCCGGTGGCCAGCACGGTCACCCGGGGCAGCCCCGGGTCGCGGCTGCTGCCCCCGCGGACCGGGGTGCGCGTGCGGGGCGGCGGACGGTCCGACCCGCCCGACGGCAGCGCGCCGGACGGCTCGACCGCGAGGTCGACGCCGAGCACCGGCCGGATGCCGGCCCGCAGGCACGCCTTGGCGAAGCGGACCGCGCCGTAGACCCCGTCGCGGTCGGTGAGCGCGAGGGTGTCCATGCCGTGGTCGGCGGCCGCCTCGACCAGCCGATGCGGGTGCGAGGCGCCGTGGCGCAACGAGTAGCCGGAGGCCACGTGCAGGTGGACGAAGGGGTCGCCGAACGGCATGCCGCTCCCCGGGCTCCGAGGCGCCGGGGAAGGGACGCCGAGGTCGGACGAGGGGCGTCGCGGGCACCTCTCCGGAGGTGGTCGAACACCTGTTCGAACCGATGTCGAGACTACACCGCTCAGCCGGGGACCGCGACGGGTCGGCGTACCGGAAGCCCCCCGGGTTTCCCAAGTGAACGTGGGAAACCCGAGGTTCTACCGCGTAGCTACACGGTGGAACCCTGGGTTTCCCACGTGAACGTGGGAAACCCGCTCAGGGAAGCAGGTGGTTCTGCGGTCCGACCGGGACGGTGCCGGGTCGCAGCGCGGACGGCGCCGGCGGCCGGAAGGGGCGGGCGCCCTCCGACGTGAACGCCACCGGCACCGGCAGCCGCAGGGCGGTGCCGCCCAGCGCGACCTCGTACGTCGACCGGGTCTCGTCCACCGTCACGACGTACTGCCGGGATGCCCCGAAGACCACCAGTCCGAGCCGGTGCCCGGCGGGGACGACCACGTCGTTGGGCGACAGCGGCACCCGCAGCCGGTGCGTCCCGGCGCCGTCGAGCCGGGCCCAGCCGCGGGCCAGTACCTGCAGCAGCGTGGGCGCGACCAGCCGGGCGACGTTGTGGTAACAGGCGTCGTCGGTCTCGACCGAGCTGCCGTAGCAGGACTGCCCGTCGAGCGTGGCCGCGCCGTCGCCGGCGCTGAGCACCCGGTCGGCGCGGCCGTAGTCGACCAGTGCGACGCCGACCTGTCCGGTCGGCACCGTGCTGCGGACCCGCAGCCGCACGCTCGCGGTCCCGGACAGCCGGACGTCGCGGCGCAGCGGCGCGGTGCTGAACAGCAACCGCGACTGCTTGTCCCCGCGGGTCACCGCGCCCCGCTCGGGCTGCTGCGGCTTGTTGACGAACGCGGCCGACCCCTGGCCCTCCCAGCGACGAAGCGTGCCGTCGGCGTGCGGCCGCAGCACCGTCGGTTCCCCCGACCGGACCGGCCAGCCCCGGCTTCCCACCCGGACGCCGGGTGCCACCTCGACCCGCACCCGCGGCCCGAGCTCACCGGCGCCGGCGAGGCCCATCAGCTCGCGGTCGAACCACGCGTGCAGCTCGTGTACCCATGCCCGCCGGTCGGCGTCGAACGGGTCGACGTGACCGAGCCGGGTGAGCCACATCCGCCGCTGGACCCCGGCCTCGCCGAGGGCACGCCACCAGCGGGAGAAGTTCTGCGGCTTGACGTTGGCGTCCTGCAGGCCGTGCACCACGAACACGCTCGCCTCGACCTGTGACGCGTCCGGGCGCGGAGCGGCCCGGTAGTCGCGCCGGGACCAGAACGGGTTGTACTGCCCGGTCGCGTCGTCGGCGCGGCGGTCGAGCTCCCGGTACTGCGCGCGGCAGGAGACGGGCTCGGTGCGCTCCCCGCTGACGTACTGGGAGAGGAACGAGGGGTAGCGGTAGCTGGTGGGCAGGGCGCCGAAGCGGTCGTAGTCGTACCACGAGCTGATCGCGCTGATCGGCACGATCGTCTCCAGGCCCTCGACCCCTGTCGCGGCCGCGCCGTTGGCGATGGTGCCGTCGTAGGACTTGCCGATCATGCCGACGCGACCGTTCGACCAGTCCGCCTCGACGGGCTCGCCGTCGGCGTCGACGGCGGACGCTCGGCCGTTGAGCCAGTCGATGACCGCCGTCGCCGAGTCGATGTCGGAGGCACCGCCGTGGTCCACGCAACCGGTCGACCGGTTGGTGCCGACCAGATCGACCTGGACGACGGCGTAGCCGCGCGGCACGAAGTAGTTGTCGTAGAACAGCGGGAACCGCAGCGGGCGCCCCGCCTGGTCGTACTCCTTGACCTCGGACTCGTTGCCGCGTCCGCAGCAGGAGTAGTAGGGGCTGGCGTCCATGATCACCGGCACCCGGGACTGCCCGTCGAGCTCGGCCGGGCGGATGACGTCGACCGCCACCCGGTCGCGCCGGCCGTCGCCGTCACGGTCGGCGGTCAGCACCCAGACCGACTCGCGGATCGCGTCGGCATAGGACCACACCGGGGCCGTCGAGCCGTCGCGCAGCACGTACGGCGCGCCGGCGGCCGCGTGCTGCGGCGGCGCCGTGGGAGCGCGACGCCCCCTCGGCCGGCCCGACGGCGGCGAGCAGCGACGCGACCACCACGAGCGGCAGCAGCACCGGGAACGACCAGGACTCCGAGGCACGGGAGGGCACGGCGCGACTGTGCCACCACGGGCGACTCGTCGCAAAGGTCCGGTTCGAGCCGCCGGGACGCGAGTCAGCCGGGACTCACGTCAGCCGGCACGGCTGGCCGGCGTCGCGCCGGGCAGCTGCCGCTGGTGCGCCACCCCGAGCAGCCGCTGGACCAGCTCGCAGAAGTTCTCGGCGTCGCGCACCAGGTCGTCGGCCTCGCGCACGCTCACCGAACGGGACAGCCCGGCCTCGGCGGCGGCCCGCTTGGCGGCGCCGGCCGAGAAGAACGCGGCCCACTCCGCCAACTCGGGCGCCACCCGGGCGAGGAGCACCCACGCGTTGCGCTGGCCGCGCGGCTGCGGGCGCGCGCGCACCGCCAGGACGGCCGCCGCGGCCCGCAACGCGGCCACGTGGGCGCAGGCGTAGCGGCGGGTGTGCTCGGTCGTCGTCGCCGCCTCGAGCAGCGCGCGCTCGGCCAGGCCCAGGCACTCGGCGGCCGTCGAGCCCAGGCCCGGCGGCGAGGGAACGCTGGAAGAAAGCACGGTCATCGGCATGCCTCAGTCCATGCAGCCGACGAGCCGCCAGCGGCCGGTCTCGACGTCGTGGGCCAGCTCGAAGGTGCCGCGCACGCCGAGTCGCCCGCGGCCGGCATCGACCTGCCAGACCTCGCGCTCGGCGACCAGCGACGCCACCGAGACCACGGGCGCCGTCCCCGCGCCGCGCTCGTCGGCCGCGTCGGGCGCGTCTGCTGTGTCAGTGGGCTGGTCGGACTCGGACCGCTCGGCCACGCCGAGCAGCCCCTGGACGGACGGCTGCTGCCACCAGGGGTCGGTCTCGACCCAGTGGCTCACCACACCGCAGACCTGCCAGAGCCGGTCGCGCCAGAGGAACTGCGCGGGTGCCTCCACCCCGTCCACGAGGCCCGCACGCACCTCCACCGGGTCGTCGTAGCGACGCATCCGCTCCCCTCCTCGTCCGTTGCCGCCTGGTTGTCGCCTGGTTGTCGCTCGTTGCCGTCGGTGCTGGGACAGCGAGCCACCGGACCGGGCGAGGCACTTCCCCGCACCCCGCCAGGTCCGGCGACCGCGTCGCCGGCCGTGGGGGTCGAGGTCACGGCCGGCGGCGCGGAGCCCGCCTCGGAGCAGGCCGCGAAACACTGCTCCGGTCCCTGTGTTCGAACGTCTGTTCGAACACAGCCAACAGTAGACCCCGGCACCGACACCGCGTCAAGACGATCCGGGTGAACGGGGGACGGCGGTCCGACGACGGGCCGACGACGGTCGCCGAGGGGCCGCCAGAAGGCCGGCAGCCGGCCGCCAGCGGGCATCCACCGGGCATCCACCGGCTCCCTGGCAGGACCGCGGGTACGGTCCGTGCCATGACCCCGCAGCCCGGGAGCGTCGGTGACTGAGCCCGACCTGGCCCGCCCCTCCATCCGCACCGTTGCCGAGGCGCTCGCCGCCCGTGGCGCGACCGGCCAGGTCCGGGTCCTGCCCGACTCGGCCCGTACCGCCGCCCAGGCGGCCGCCGCGCTCGGCTGCGAGGCGGGTGCGATCGCCAGCAGCCTCGTCTTCGACGCCGGCGGCGAGGCGGTCCTGGTGATCACTTCCGGTGCGCACCGCGTCGACGTGGACAAGGTGGCCGCCGACCACGACCTGCCGCCGCTGCAGCGGGCCTCGCCCGACTTCGTCCGCGCCGCGACCGGACAGGCGATCGGCGGGGTGGCACCGGTCGGCCACCCGGCCCCGGTGCGGACCTTCGTCGACCGCTGGCTCGACCGCCACGACGTCGTCTGGGCCGCCGGCGGGCACCCGCACGCGGTGTTCCCCACCACGTACGACGAGCTGGTGCGGATGACCGGCGGCACCCCGGTCGACGTGGAGTAACCGGCGGTCAGCGATGCCGGACCACGCCGACGTCGTACCGGTCTATCGCGCCCCGCTGCGGTCGCGCCGCGACGACGTGCCTGCCGGCGCCGGCGTCCGCCGGGCGCTGGCCGAAGGGGTCTGCGGCATCGGTGGCGCGGTCGATCCGCCACCGGCCGACCTCGAGGAGGCGGTGCTGGCGCTCGCCGGTACGCACGACCAGCGCACCGCCCGCCGGCTCCGACGCTTCGCGGCGATCCCGGTCGGCGCGTTCGTCTGGACCCGCGGCCCCGAGGGCGACTACTGGCTGGGGCGGCTCACCGGACCGTGGCGCTACGACGCGTCCGCCGCCGCCCGCCGGGCCGACCTGGTGCACGTCCGCGACTGCGACTGGCGAGCTGAGCCCGTGCCCGAGCGGGCCGTGCCGGCTGCCACCGTGGCCACCTTCGCCCGCGGCGGGCGCAACCTGCAGCAGACCCACGACGCTGACGTCGCCGCACAGACGCTGTCCGTGTGGCGCGGCTGAGGACGGACCCGCGCCGGGCATGCTGTCGCCGTGCTGATCCGGGACGCGACCGACGACGACTGGCCCGAGGTCTGGCGCTTCCTGCACGGGATCGTGGCCGCGGGCGACACGTTCTCCTGGGACCCCGCCACCTCCGAGACCGAGGCCCGCGCGCAGTGGATGCACACCCCGCCCGGAAGGACCGTGGTCGCCGTCGCCGAGGACGGCACCGTCCTCGGCACTGCCGAGACGCACCCCAACCACGGCGGGCCGGGCGCCCACGTGGCCAACGCCGGCTTCATGGTCGACCCGGCGGCGAGCGGGCGCGGAGTGGGCCGGGCGCTGGCCGAGCACGTGCTCGAGCAGGCCAGGAGCGACGGTTATCGCGCGATGCAGTTCAACGCCGTCGTCGAGACCAACACCGGGGCGGTGGCGCTGTGGCGGTCTCTCGGCTTCGCGGTCCTCACCACCGTGCCCGAGGCCTTCCACCACCCGGTGCGCGGCTACGTCGGCCTGCACGTCATGCACCGCTTCCTGTGACCGGCTGACCGACGGTCAGCGCGACGGGCGCAGAGCGGCCGCGGCACAGTCGAGGTCGTCGGCGTTGTTGTACAGGTGAAAGCCCACCCGGGCGGCTCCCCCACGGACGCTCGCGACCACACCGGCGGCGGCCAGTCGCTCGGCCGCGCCGGACAGCGGCACCGACACGATCGCCGACCCGGCAGGCGGAAGGTCGAGGTGCGCACGCAGCGCGTTCGCGAGCCCGACGCAGTGGTCCCGCACGGCCGCGAGGTCGAGCGTCGCGAGCCACGGCAGCGCCAGCCCCGCGCCGAGGTGCGAGAACCATGCCGGCGATGCGTCGAGTCGGCGAGCGTCCGGCGCGAGCCGCAGCGGCAGCCCGTAGATGCTCTGCCACGGGTCGTCGCCGGCGTACCAGTTCGCGGCCAGCGGGCGCAGCGTTCGGACGACGTCGTCGTGTACCGCCATCCAGGCCGCACCCCGCGGCGCGAGCAGCCACTTGTACGCCCCACCGACCACGACCCCGGTCCACCCGAGCCGCAGCGGCAGCCAGCCCGCAGCCTGGGTGACGTCGAGGACCACCAGCGTGCGGCTGCCCTCGGTCGCGGCCCGCAGTCGCTCCAGGTCGACGACCCGACCGTCGGCCGACTGCACCACGCTCACCGCCACGACGTCGTGGTCGCCGGCCCGGTCGGGCACGTCGTCGAGGTCGACCTCCGTGACGCTGACGCCGCGGTCGTGCTGGGCAGCGAAGGGGAAGGTCAGGCTGGTGAACTCCCCGGTCGCCGTCAGCACCCGCGCGCCGTCCCGGACACCGGCAGCGACCAGGGCCAGCAGCGCGGACACGCTGCCACCGATGGCGACGCTGCCGGCCGGCACCCCGACCAGCGTGGCGAACGCGTCGCGGGCCGCGCCCACCGAGGCGTCGAAGTCCTGCGGCTGGGTGCCGCCGCGCTGCCAGTCGCGCACGGCAGCGGCGACGGCGTCGGCGACCGCCAACGGGGGCACGCCCACGCTGGGCGTGTTGAGGTACGGACCCGCGAGGTCGAAGTCCTGGCCGAACGCCGTGCGCACGCCGCCACCGTAGGCGGCGTTCGCGCGGATGGTCCCGGCCGGTCGGCGACAGCGGTTCAGCGTCCCGTCAGCGACCACCTGACAGGCTGGGCTCGTGCGGGTGCTGGTCGTCGAGGACGAGATCGAGCTGGCCGACGGCATCCGCCGCGGGCTCGAGGCCGAGGGCTATGCCGTCGACGTCGCCCACGACGGGATCGACGGGTTGTGGCGGGCGACCGAGCACGAGTACGGCGCGATCGTGCTCGACCTCATGCTGCCGGGCAAGAACGGACTCGAGGTGTGCGCCGAGCTGCGCGCCGCCGGGAGGTGGACACCGGTGCTCGTGCTCACCGCCCGCGACGGCGAGCTCGACGAGACGACCTCGCTGGACACCGGCGCCGATGACTTCCTGGCCAAGCCGTTCAGCTCCGTGGTGCTGTCGGCCCGGCTGCGGGCGCTGCTGCGCCGCGGTGCCGGCGAACGGCCGACCGAGCTGAGCGCCGGCGACCTGCGCCTCGACCCCGGCACCCGCCGCTCGTACCGCGGTGAGCAGGAGCTGACGCTGACCGCGCGGGAGACCTCGCTGCTGGAGTTCCTGCTGCGCCGCAAGGGCGAGGCGGTCTCCAAGCTGGAGGTGCTGGACAACGTCTGGGACGACCGCTTCGAGGGCGACCCCAACATCGTCGAGGTGTACGTCCGCCGACTGCGCATCAAGATCGACCGGCCGTTCGGCCGCGACTCGATCAGCACGGTGCGTGGCTCCGGATACCGACTCGAGGCCGACGGTGGCTGAACGTCCGGGAGTCCGCCTGCGGCTCGGAAGCGTACGTGTGCGCACTACGCTGGTGGTCGTCGCCGTCACCGTGGTCACGGGCCTCGGCTGTGGGTGGCTGTTGGTCGCCGCGCTCGGAAACCGGCTCGCCGACGGAATCGTGCTGTCAGCCGAGACCAGGGCGAACGAGATCGCCGAACGCCTCGATGACGGAACCCCGGTGTCCGCGCTCGGTCTGGTCGGCGAGAACGACCGCTTCGTGCACGTGCTCGGCCCGGACGAGCGAGTCCTCGCCGCCTCACCGAACGGTCCCGCCACCCCTCCGGCGGTCCCCACGGATGGGGAGACCCTGACCGACGTGGTCGCCCGGCTGCCGACCGAGGACGACACGGAACGCTACGTCGTCGCCTCGCAGACCACCGACAGCGGGAGCGGGATGCTGACCGTCGTCGTCACCCAGGAGGCGTCGGAGATCGACGACTCGCAGGAGGCGCTGATCGGAACCCTGCGGCTGGCTCTGCCAGGCGCCGTCCTCGGCATCGGCCTCGCGACCTGGGTCCTGGTGGGACGCGCCCTTGCGCCGGTCGAGGCGATCCGCTCCGAGGTGGAGCGGATCACGGCCGACCGGCTGGGGCGACGGGTCCCGCAGCCAACTTCCGGGGACGAAGTGAGCGATCTGGCGCGCACGATGAACCAGATGCTCGACCGCCTCGAGGCGGCGCGCGATCGTCAACGCCGGCTGGTGTCGGACGCCAGCCACGAGCTGCGGTCCCCAGCAACCGTGATCCGCCAGCACGCCGAGGTCGCTCTCGCCCACCCCGACAGCACGAGCACCGAGCAGCTGGCCCGCGTCGCCCTGGCGGAGGGCAACCGGCTCGAGCAGCTGGTCGAGCAGATGCTGTGGCTGGCCCGTACGGACGAGGACACGTCAGCTCTGCGAAGCCAACCGGTGGACCTCGACGACCTCGTGCTGGAGGAAGCCGCGCGGGTACGGGCCGTGCACCGCCGGCAGGTCGACACCACCCGGGTGTCGGGCGGCCAGGTCGAGGGCGACGCACTGATGCTTCGGCGGGTCATCGCCAACCTGCTCGACAACGCGGTCGGGCACGCTACCTCGACCGTCAGCGTCGCCGTGTTCGAGCGCGACGACGAGGTCGTGCTGCGGGTCGACGACGACGGACCGGGCATTCCGGCCGCCGACCGTGCTCGGGTGCTGGAGCGCTTCGTCCGGCTCGACACGTCCCGCACCCGGCGAGGGGGTGGAGCCGGTCTTGGCCTCGCGATAGTGCGCGGGCTCGTCGAGATGCACCACGGACACGTGCTGGTGGACGAGTCTGCGATCGGGGGAGCCCGCTTCGACGTGGTCCTGCCCCGGCTCCACGGCGTTCAGGGTCCTGTCAGCAAGGCCTCCGTACCGTCGACGCCCAGGAGACCGGACGACGCGGATGACACCACCGATCAGGAGGCTTGACATGAGGATGCGCACGAAGATTGCCATTGCCGGCGCGACGGTGCTCACGCTCGGAGCCGTCGGGACAGGGGTCGTCCAGGCCACCGGCACCGGCGACGACGACGCAACCGAGACGCCGATCAGCGGAGCCGCCAAGGACAAGGCCGCTCAGGCGGCGCTCGACGAGGTCGGCGAGGGCAGGGTCACCGGCACCGAGGTCGACGACGAACAGGGCAAGTACGAGGTCGAGGTGACCCGCGACGACGGCACGCAGGTCGACGTGCACCTCGACCAGTCGTTCGCCGTGATCAGCACCGAGGACGAGGGCGCCGAGGAGTCCGGGGGCGACGAGGGCACCGACGACTGACCGACCAGCCGATACCGCGGGAACCCCCGTCGCACTACCGTCGAGAGATGCGGGTGCGACGGGGGCTCCTCTGCGCGCTGGTGGCCACTGGGCTGCTCGGCGCGACCGGCTCGGCGCCCGCTGCCTCGCCCGCAGCCGCTACCGGAGGCGCCGCCACGGCCGTCGCCGGGTGCCGGGTCTTCCCCGCCAACAACTACTGGAACACCCCGGTCGACGGCCTCGACGTGCACCCCCGCAGCGCCCAGTGGCTGCGGCACATGAGCCCGGGCTCCGAGCTGCACCCCGACTTCGGGCCGGCGTTCGGCGAGCAGCCGGTGCCGTACGGGATCCCCGTCACGGTCGTCGGTGCGGACCACCCGCGGGTGCGGGTGCAGTTCCACTACGCCGGCCAGAGCGACCGGGTGCGGTACCCGCTCGGGCAGGACACCCGGATCGAGGGCGGACCCGGCGCGGGTGGAGACCGGCACGCGCTGGTCGTCGACCGCGCAGCCTGCCGGTTGTACGAGACCTTCGCGACCCGGCACGACTCCGACGGCTGGCACGCGGGATCCGGAGCGGTCTTCGGGCTCGGCAGCAACGACCTGCGGCCACGCGGCTGGACCTCGGCCGACGCGGCCGGACTGCCGATCCTGCCCGGGCTGCTGATGCTGCGCGAGGTCAAGCAGGGCAACGTCGACCACGCGATCCGCTTCACCACCGACGTCACCGACCGACGACACGTCTGGCCGGCGCGACACGACGCGGGGTCGGTGAGCAACCCGGCCTATCCGCCGATGGGCGCGCGGTTCCGGCTGAAGGCCGGGTTCTCGCTCGACGGCTATCGGGCCGACACCCGGGTGGTGCTGCGGGCGATGCAGACCTACGGAATGGTGCTCGCCGACAACGGGTCGCCCTGGTACTTCCAGGGCGAGTCGGTGCGCGGCTGGCCGAGCGCGATGCTCGACGAGCTGAAGACGATCCCCGCGCGGGCGTTCCAGGCGGTCGACACCGCGCCGATGATGGTCGATCCCGACAGTGGCGAGGCACATCAGCCGTGACGGCGACGTGCGCCGCGCCGATGATGGTCGATTCCCACATTGCCGAGGCACATCAGCCGTGACGGCCACGTGTCGGCTGACGGGTACCTGACCCGTCACTCACTCCGTCTTGCCCGCACCTGCCCCGTGTTATGACGCGGGGCGAGTGCGGGTTTCGCAAGCCGGCTTGCGAAACCCGCGCTAGCGGAGCACGGCGACGTCGGCGGCGCGGACGAAGAAGATCCGGTGGCCGAACCAGATCTGGTAGTAGCGGTCGTCACCGGAGACGACCGTGTGGTCGTCGGGCAGCGAGTCGTTGTAGGTCTTCGCGTAGTAGTAGTCGGTCGCGACCGTCGGGTCGGCGAGGACGTACTGCTGGCCCGGGCGGATCTTGTACTGCAGCGGCGTCACCGGGTCGACCGGGATCGTGTCGGGGTAGGCCGAGTCCTCCGGGTACGCCCGGCCGTACACCGGCACCGCCTGGTCGCCGGCCGGGGCCACCGTCGGACCCGCCGCCGGCACGACCACCCGAGGCGTGTTGTCGATCCAGCCTTCGCGGCCGAGCCACCACACCTTGAGCCAGCCGTTGCGCCGCTCGTCGACGACCAGCTGCTGACCGGCCGCGGCCCGGGCACCGATGTCGGCCACATCGTCGGTGCTGCTCGGGTCGTCGGGGTGCAGCCCGCGGTCGGCGACCAGCGGTGAGTCGGCGGACGGGTTCTTGTGCAGGTAGACGAAGTTCGTCGACTGGTCAGTGCAGGGGGTGCCGGAGCCGACCTTGTCGCAGCCGGTCACCGGCTGGACGTTGCCCTCGAACCCCGGCCGCACGGTCACCAGGTCGGCGGTGCCCGCCGGCTCCGCCGCGATCGGCGCGCGGAGCAGCCGCATGTAGTGCTCCCAGTCCCAGTACGGGCCTGGGTCCCAGTGCATGCCGGGGACGTAGTCGGGCGTGATCCCCGGCACCTGGTCGTGTCCGATGATGTGCGCGCGGTCGCGGGGGATGTCGTACTGCGCGGTCAGCCAGCGCACCAGCGTGGCCGACGAGCGGTACATCGACTCGGTGAACCAGGTCGCACCGTCGGCCGCGATGCCCTCGTGCTCGAGGCCGATGGAGTGCGAGTTGATGTACCAGTTGCCCGCCTGCCAGGCCACGTCAGCCGGCCGCACGTGCTGGGCGACGTGTCCGTCGCTGGAGCGCAGCGAGTACTGCCACGACACGTACTCGGGGTCCTGAACGAGGTCGAGCGTGGTGTCCCAGTCGGCCTCGGTGTCGTGGATGACGATGTAGTCGATGGACAGGTCCTGCGGGCGGTTGGCCAGGTCGTGGTTGCCGTAGTCGCCAGGCGTACGGCCGTACTGCTCGTACGGCGCGCCGATCCACTCGCAGTCCAGCGCCGCGGGGCAGTCGGTGTCCGGGTCGGCGGCCGCCGCGGTGAAGCCGGCGCCGGCGAGCTGGGAGCGCTGCGGGCGCACGCCGGGGTGCGCCGCGAGCCGGACCTGCTCACCGTCGAGGGTGGTGCGGTGCCGCCCGTTGCGGAGCACCCGGTAGGCCCCATCGGCGAACCGCGCTGCCGAGACCTGGTCGGCAGCGGTGGAGTACGTCGCGACCGCTCCGTACCAGGCACCGAGGTCGCCGGAGACACCGGCCGGGTGTCCCAGCTCGCGCTGGTGGTCGGCCAGGAGCGCGGCGCCGCCGCAGACGTTGGCGTCGGGGTCGCGGGTGAGCCGGCGCACCGACAGTCCGGTCAGATCGGCTGCTGCCGCCGCCGTCGCGAGCGACTGCTCCGGCACCCGGGGCGCGCCGACACCGCGGCCGTCGGCGAGGTGCGGCACCGCCAGGTCGGTGAGGTGCAGCGGGCCGTAGCCGCCGGAGGTGCTGGGGTGCCCGCCGTGGTCGTCCCAGCGCGACTCCTGGTACGAGACCGCCAGCAGCACGGGGGCCGGCACGCCGGCTGCCTCGGACGCCGCGGCGAAGGCCTGCTGGCGACTGCCGGCGGCGAGCACGCTGGAGCAGTCGACCCGGTGGGAGGCGTCCGCGGACGGCGCCGGGTCACTGGCGGACGCCGGCGCCAGGGAGGCGGTGCCGAGACCGGCGGTGAGCAGGACGGCGGCCGCGACCGGCCGGAGACGTGCGGGAGTCATGCGTCGACCCTGCCCCGAGGGACCGCGGGCGAAACCGCCGCCCGTAGCCGAGGCACTGCCTCAGCGGCGCCACTCCTGGCGCAACCCGTGCACGATCGTCTGCAGGTAGCGGGGGTCGTCGTCGGGGTCGGTGTGCTCCTGGGCGGCCAGCACCGAGAGCAGGGCGGCCACGATCCCGGCGCTCCACGCCAGCAGCACGGCTCCGGAGCGCTGCTCCGGGGCGACGCCTCCCGACATCAGCAGCACGACGAGCGCGCAGCAACCGACGGCGGCGACGCCGGCCAGCAGGCCGAGCGACGCCTTGCCGAGGGTGCGGCGGCGCGAGCTCATGTCCAGCAGGATCGCGGGCGGGCACAGGTGATACGCCCCGACACACCGCGACATCCCCCGAACGGAGCAGGAAGATGACTAGTCCGGGCCAGGCACTCGGCCGGGTGGTCAGTCAGACGGCCGGTCAGACGGCCGGTCAGACGGCCGGTCAGACGGCCGTGAAGCCGAGGGCCGCGTGGATCTGCCGCGTCGCCGTCGAGCGGTTCAGCGTGTAGTAGTGCAGCCCCGGCGCACCACCGTCGAGCAACGCGGCGCACAGCTCCACCGCCACCTGCACCCCCTCGGCCCGCAGCGCCTGCGGGTCGTCCCGCACCGGTTCCAGCCGTTCGACGACCTCGGGCGGCACGGCGGAGCCGGACAGCTCGGCGAAGCGCTGCACCTGTCCCAGGTTCGTGATCGGCATGATCCCGGGCACGATCGGCAGGTCGCAGCCGGCCGCCGCGGCCCGGTCGACGAGCCGGAAGTACTCGTCGGCCCGGAAGAACAGCTGGGTGATGGCGAAGTCGGCGCCTGCCCGCTGCTTGTCGGCGAGGATCCGCGCGTCGGCCTCCAGACCGCCCGCCTCGGGATGGCCCTGGCAGAACGCCGCGACCCCCACGGTGAAGTCGCCGAGCGAGCGGGCCAGCTCGACCAGCTGCACCGCCCGGTCGAGCCCGCCGGGATGCGATCGCCACAGCGACCCGGGACCCTCCGGGGGGTCGCCCCGCAGCGCGAGGACATCGCGGACGCCGGCGTCGGCGTAGCGGCCGATCACGGTGCGAAGGGCGGCGACGTCCTGGCCGACGCAGGTGAGGTGGCCGACCGGGCGCAACGTCGTGTGCTCGGCGATGCCGGCCGTGATCCGCACCGTGCGGTCGCGGGTGCTGCCGCCCGCTCCGTACGTCACCGACACGAACGTCGGGGCCAGCGGCTCCAGCTCGCGGATCGCCGTCCACAACCGGCGCTCACCGGCGTCGTCCTTGGGCGGGAAGAACTCGAACGAGAACGAGCGCCCGCCTGACGTCAGGACGTCGCGGAGCCGGTCACGCGGGGACGAATCGGTCGGCACACCCCAAGGCTAGGCTCATCGAGGTGAGCTCCCCGACCGGTCTCGGTGTTCGGGTCCAGGCCCACCTCGACGACTTCCTGTCCGGTCGGCGTGCGCTGCTGGCGGAGCTCGGCCCCGAGACCGAGCCTCTGCTGGACGAGGCCGCGGCAGCGGTCGCGGGCGGCAAGCGGCTGCGACCCGCGTTCTGCGTCGCGGGGTGGCACGCCGCGGGAGGGTCCACAGACGACGACCGCGTGGTCCGGGCCGCCGCGTCACTGGAGCTGCTGCAGGCCAGCGCCCTGGTCCACGACGACCTCGTCGACGGCTCGGACACCCGGCGCGGGCGGCCCGCGACGCACCGGGTCTTCGCGCACCGGCACGGGGCAGCGGGTTGGCACGGCGACCCGGACCGCTTCGGCGCCGGCGCGGCGGTGCTCCTCGGCGACCTGTTGCTCACCTGGGCGCACGAGATGCTGCGTGGCTGCGGGCTCGACCCCGCGACCGTCGACCGCGGGGCGCCGTGGTTCGACCGGTGCACGACCGAGGTCACCGCCGGTCAGTACCTCGACCTGGTCGCCCAGGCCGCGGCCACGACCGACGAGGACTTCGCGATGCGGGTGATCCGCTTCAAGTCCGCCTCCTACACGGTGGTCCGGCCGCTGCACCTCGGGGCAGCCCTGGCCGGCGGCGACGACGACCTGCTGGCCGGGCTGGGGGCGTACGGGACGCCGGTGGGCGTGGCGTTCCAGCTGCGCGACGACGTGCTCGGGGTGTTCGGCGACCCCGACCGCACCGGCAAGCCAACCGGTGACGACCTTCGGGAGGGCAAGCGCACGGTGCTGCTCGCCCGGGCGACCGAGCGCGCCGGCGACGACGAGCGCGCGCTGCTGACGCGACTCGTCGGCGACCCGCAGCTCGACCCCGCGGGGCTGCGACGGTTGCGCGACCTGATCGTGTCCACCGGCGCGCTGGCGAGCACCGAGCGCACCATCGAACGGCTGGAGACCGAGGCGCTCGAGGCGCTGGCCGCGCTGCCGGTCGAGCCGACCGTCCGTGCCGAGCTCGCCGGACTCACCGCCGCGGCGTTGCAGCGCTCCCGTTGACGCCGCTCAGAACGCCAGCGCCTGCGCGCGCCGCCGCACCTCGTGCACCTGTCGGCCACGCAGTGCGTCGATCGGCCGGCCGGGCAGCGAGTCGTCGGGGGTGAACAGCCACGTCACCGCCTCGCGCGGTTGGTAGCCCGCGTCGGCCAGCACGATGAGCGTCCCCGGCAGGCCCTTGACGATCGTCCCGTCGTTGACCAGCAGGGCAGGGACCCGCGGTTCGCGGGTGCCCTCGGTACGTACCAGCGCCAGCTGGTGCTCGCGGACCAGCTGACGTACCCGGTTGGGGCTGGTGCCGAGCGCGGCAGCGGTCTCGTCGAGGGTGAGCCACTCCCCCACCAGTGGCTCGAGCGGGTCAGTGGTCGTCACGGTGCCAGCCTGACACGCCTCATGACCGCCGTCCGCGGCCGCATGTCGGGCGACACCTAGACTCAACGGCTGACCGCCCGACCGGGAGGAGCGTCCCGTGCCCGCACCGAGCGGCGACCGCGTGATCGGTCGACTGCTCGACGGCCGGTACGACGTGCGGTCCCGCATCGCCCGCGGCGGCATGGCCACCGTCTACCAGGCGCTGGACACCCGGCTCGACCGCACCGTGGCCGTGAAGGTCATGCACCAGCACCTGGCCGACGACGCCGACTTCGCCGCGCGGTTCGTGCGGGAGGCGCGCGCGGCCGCCCGGCTCAACCATGCGGGCGTGGTCGGCGTCTTCGACCAGGGCGAGGACGACGGCCTGGTCTATCTCGCGATGGAGTACGTCCCGGGGCGAACGCTGCGCGACGTCGTCAGCGACGAGGCGCCGTTGCCTCCGCTGCGGACCGTCCGGCTGGTGGAGCACGTGCTGGACGCGCTGGCGGCCGCGCACGCGGCGAAGATCGTTCACCGCGACGTCAAGCCCGAGAACGTGCTGCTCACGCCCGGCGGCGCGGTCAAGGTGGCCGACTTCGGGCTCGCCCGGGCGATCAGCACCGACTCGACCGCCACCGCCACCGGGGGGCTGCTGATCGGAACCGTGTCGTACCTCGCCCCCGAGCTGGTGCTCGGCGAGACCGCGGACGCCCGCTCAGACGTCTACGCCGTCGGCATCGTGCTCTACGAGCTGCTGACGGGTCGCAAGCCGCACCAGGGCGAAACACCGATCCAGGTGGCGTACAAGCACGTCAACGACGACGTGCCGCCCCCGTCGGCCGCGGCCGGCGATCTCGACTGGCACGTGCCGGACTTCGTGGACGCGCTGGTGGCGAGGGCGACCGTCCGCGACCCGGCGCTGCGCCCCACCGACGCGGGCGTGCTGCTGCGCCAGCTGCGCCGGGTGCGCAGCGCCCTGGAGCACGGCGTGCACGACGACCCCGAGCTGGCCGACGACCTGCGACCGCGGCCCGGCCGTACGCAGGACGACGACCACGAGGACACCCTGCCCGACCCGCTGCTCACGCCGGCGCCGGCCGACGCGCCCGTGCCCGCCCCGCCCGCCGACGGGCACGAGCACACCCTCGTCGTCGGCGCCCTCGCCGGCGAGCAGGCCGCCGCGCAGGCGTCGCCGCCCACGCACGAGCCGGCCACGGTGGCGGCCACCGTCGCGGACGCCGCGGCCCCCGGCGGGCCGGCGTCGCCGTGGGCGGAACGGGGTGCGCCCGCTCCGCCGAACCGTCGCCGGCGGCGCGGTCTGTGGTGGCTTGTCGTCGTGCTCCTGCTCGCGCTGCTGGCGGGCCTCGGCGGCTGGTGGTACGGGGTGGGGCGGTTCACCGAGACGCCACGGCTGATCTCGCTCACCGAGTCGGCGGCGCGGGACCGGGCCGCCGAGGCCGGCCTCGAGGTCGAGATCGGCGACACCGTCTACTCCGAGGAGGTGCCCGCAGGGTCGGTGGTGGCGACCGATCCCGAGCCCGGCGAGCGGATCCTGGGCGACGGCACCGTGACGCTGACGCTGTCGCAGGGCAAGGAGCGCTACCCGGTGCCCGACCTGGCCGGGCTGACCGTCGACGAGGCCGAGGCCAGGCTGGCCGACGACGGGCTCACGCTGGGCGACCAGGAACAGCGGTGGTCCGAGCGGTACGACGAGGGCCAGGTCGTGGCGACGGTCAAAAGTGTCGGCACGATGCTGAAGCCCGACACGGCGGTGGACGTCGTGGTGAGCAGGGGCCCGCGCCCGATCGACATCGACGACTTCACCGGCCAGCCGCTGAGCGAGGCCAAGGACGCGTTGTCGGCGCTCGGATTCGAGGTGCGCGTCGTCGGCCGCGAGTTCAGTGACGACGTGCCGCAGGGGTCTGTTCTGTCCCAGGACCCGTCCGGCGGGACCGGCGTCCGCGGCGACCGGATCGAGCTCGTGGCCTCCAAGGGACCCGAGCTGGTGGAGGTGCCCGACCTCACCGGCCAGGACGCCGCCGACGCCGTCGAGCAGCTGGAGGCACTGGGGTTCACGGCCAGCACCCAGCCGAGTGACTTCTACATCGGTCTCGACCGGGTGGCCCGGCAGTCAGAGTCGCCGGGAGCGATGCTGCCGCGCGGCACCGAGATCGTCCTGTACTTGGTGTGACCAGCGGGCGACCCGTAGGCTGCCCCCGTGCAGCGACGCTGGTTCGGCTTCTACCCCGCCGGGGCTCCCGGTGGGGCGTGCTGACGCCGCCCACCTCACCACCCGAGCCCCGGTCGACCTGACCGGGGCTTTTCGATGCCCGGCACCACCGCACCGAAGAACGCTCCGATGAATCTGGAGGCGACATGGTCGTCGTGATGAGCCCCAACGCCACCGACGCCGACATCCAGCACGTCGTCGACCGGGTCGAGGCCGCCGGAGGGCAGGCGTTCGTCAGTCGTGGCGTCGTCCGCACCATCGTCGGCCTGGTCGGTGACGTCGACGCGTTCTGGGGACTGGAGCTGCGCGCGATGCCGGGGGTCGCGGACGTGCACCGGATCTCCGTGCCGTACAAGCTGGTCAGCCGCGAGCACCACCCCGAGCGATCGGTCGTCTGGGTCGGCCGCGGCGACCGCCGGGTGCCGATCGGGCCGTCGACCTTCACGTTCGTCGCCGGCCCGTGCGCGGTCGAGAGCGCCGACCAGACCGCGCAGGCCGCGCACATGGCCGCGGCCGCGGGGGCCCAGGTGCTGCGAGGTGGCGCCTTCAAGCCGCGCACGTCGCCATACGCCTTCCAGGGACTCGGCAGCGCGGGACTGCGCATCCTCGCCGAGGTGGGCGAGGCGGTCGGGATGCCGGTCGTCACCGAGGTGGTCGACGCGGCCGATGTCGACGAGGTGGCCGAGCACGCCGACATGCTGCAGGTCGGCACCCGCAACATGCAGAACTTCGGTCTGCTGCAGGCCGTGGGACGGGCCGGCAAGCCGGTCCTGCTCAAGCGCGGCATGCAGGCGACGATCGAGGAGTGGCTGATGGCCGCGGAGTACATCGCGCAGCGCGGCACCCTCGACATCGTGTTGTGCGAGCGCGGCATCCGGACCTTCGAGACCGCGACCCGGAACACGCTGGACATCTCCGCGGTGCCGGTGGCCCAGGCCGCCTCGCACCTGCCGGTCATCGTCGACCCCTCACACGCCAGCGGCCGCCGCGACCTCATCGTGCCGCTGTCCCGGGCGGCCATCGGCGTGGGCGCGGACGGCATCATCGTCGACGTCCACCCCTCCCCCGAGGACGCCCTCTGCGACGGTCCGCAGGCACTGGTCGGCCGCGAGCTGCGCGAGCTGGCCCAGGCCGTGCGGCTGCTGCCCCCGCTGCTCGGCCGCGCTCCCGCCACCGCCGCCGTCACCGCCACCGTCTGACTCCGAACCCGGGGAAACCCGGGTGTCGGAGTTCGGGGCCGCCGTACGACGATGGGGTGTGGAGCCGAGTCGGGTGGAGGAGCCGGGGTCGCGGCTGCTCGCGCTGTACGACGAGGCCGTCGGTCAGGTCTACGGCTACCTGCTGCCGCGCTGCGGCGCGGCGGCACTGGCCGAGGATCTGACCGCGGAGACGTTCCTCGCGGCGGTCGACTCCGTCCGGCGTGGCTCCTGCACCGCCCCGAGCACCGGCTGGCTGGTCGGGATCGCCCGGCACAAGCTGGTCGACCACTGGCGGCGCAAGGAGCGTGAGCTGCGGGGACTGCGGGTGGTCGGCGGCGACCGCGCGGTAGGCCCCGACCCCCACGACGACCCGTGGGACGAGACGCTCGACGCGCTGCGCGCGCGGGAGACGTTGGCGGGGCTGGCCAGCCAGCACCGCACGGCACTGGTGCTGCGCTACGTCGACGACCTGTCGGTGCCCGACGTCGCCGCCGCCCTCGGCCGCACGGTGCACGCCACCGAGGCGCTGCTGGTACGCGCCCGGCGCGCGTTCCGCGCCGCATACGGGAAGGAGGAGCGCCCGTGACCAGCCCCGCCCGCGACCCGCTGACCGTGCTCCGCCTGCCCACCGAGCCGGTCCGCCCCGACGAGAGCTTCAGCACCCGACTGCGCGCCGAGGTCGAGCGCGCCCTGACCGCACCCGGAGGTGCACACGTGTCCGCCACCGCCAACCCCGTCGCAGAGAGCCCTGCCCTTGCCATCCCGACCGGAGTCGTTCCCTACCTCGCGGTTCGCGACGCCCGCTCCGCCCTGCGGTGGTACGCCGAGGCGCTCGGGGCCGAGGAGACGGGTCAGCGCTACGAGGGCGACGACGGTCGGGTCGGACACGCCGAGATGCGGGTCGAGGGGGCGGTGTTCTACCTGTCCGACGGCGCGCCGGAGCTCGGCGTGGAACCAGCCGACCCTGACCCGGAGACGCCGGTGCACACCAGCCTGGTGCTGATGGTGCCCGACACCGACGCCGCCACCGACCGCGCCGTCGAGGCCGGCGCACGGCTCGAGCGGGCTCCTGGTGACAACCCCTACGGCCGGGTCGCGGTCGTGCGCGACCCGTACGGGCACCGCTGGATGCTCGAGGGTCCGCTGGTCCCGGCGGCCGGGCGGACGGCGCCGGAGCAGGCCCGCCCGGGCGACCTGGCCTACGCCATGGTGTGCACGCCCGACGCGGAACGGACGGCCGCGTTCTACACGGCGGTCCTGGGCTGGCGGGTCGGACCCGGGTCGATCCCCGCCGGTCGCAGCATCGACGGACTCAGCCTGCCGCTCGGCATCTGGGGCGACCGCGACGAGCTGACCATCTGCTGCTGCTGGTGGGTCGACGACGTCGATGCCGCCGTGCAGCGGGTGCGGGCCGCCGGTGGCACCGCCGACGAGCCGACTGACGAGCCGTACGGCCGGATGGCGCGCTGCGTCGACGACCAGGGCGTCGAGCTGTTCGTGGTGTCCGGTACCGACCGTGGGCCGCGCTCGCCGCTCAACGGCAGCCGGCAGGGCGACCTGTCCTACCTGACCCTGCACGCGCCGGACCGGTCCCGGACGGTGGCGTTCTACGCGTCGGTGCTGGGGTGGCAGGTCGACGGGCAGGCCGATCCCGCGGACGTGCGCCCGATGCTCGGGATCGCAGCCGGCGGCACCGACGCCGCCGTCGCGATGTGGAAGGTCGACGACGTCGCGGCCGCGCGGGAGCGGGTGCTCGCTGCCGGTGGCACGGCGGGCGAGATCGAGCAGCCGCCGTACGGCGCCAGGGTGCGGTGCGTCGACGACCAGGGCATGGAGTTCTGGCTCGGTGAGGCCTGAGCCGGCGGCTCAGCGACCGAGCAGCCGGGCCACGCCGCGACGGGTGCGGTAGCGCAGCTTGACCAGTGGGTGCTGGTCGATGCGACGCATCCGCGCGTGCAGCTCGTCGAGCTCGGCCTGCCGACGGTCGTTGTCGCCGATCAGCCGGCCCACCTCGGCACGGAGCCGGTCGACCTCGTCGCGGTGCCCGACCCGCTCGTGGTGCAACGACACCATGAGCTCGGCGAGTCCTCGCGCGGCAGTGTCGGCGACCTGCGCGTCGGTGGAGCCGACCGGTCCGTCGTCGGACTCCGCCGCGTCGGCGGCGGGCTCGAGGTCGGCGAGGTCGCCCACGACCTCGTAGCCACCGGCGCGGATCCCGGCCACGAACCGCTGCGCCATCTCGGACACGAAGTCAGCGCTGTCGGTCGGCGGGGGGACCCGGCTACCGGTGGGCACCCGGGCGAGCGTCTCGTGCGCCAGGACGCCCTTGACCGTGTGCTCGTACGCGTCGGCCGCGAGTCGCTCATCCAGCTCGGCATTGACCCGCCGGAGCAGGTCGACGCCGTGCACGCCCAACCCCTGGTTGGTGTGCTCGACGTCCTGCAGGTCGGCGGCGATCGCCGGGTCCACGCCCACGACGGAGCAGAACCGCCGCCACAGCACGTCGCGGGCGGCGCCCGGGGGCGGCACGGTCACGACGTGCACGTGTTCGGGCGGTACCGCCTCGGCCCACCGGGCCAGCACCTCGGGCACGTCCTCGGTGAGCCAGAACCACCGCCACGACCAGCGCGGCGACGCGCTGCCACGGATCAGCGCGAACCACGAGTCGAGGTCGACGGTCTCGCCGTGCTTCACGTCCTCCTGCCAGTGCGACGGCAGCAGCCGCGCCGGGTCGCGGACGGTCATGACCACGTGCACCTCGGCCGGAGCGAGGTCGGCGACGGCCTTGCGCGCCTGGTCGGGACTCGCGCTGGCGAACACGTCGTGCGACAGCACGGTGTCGCCCGACCACTCCGCGACCTCGCCGACCATCCGGTCCCAGGCCCCGGCCGCCTCCGGTCGCGGCTGGTCGTTGAAGGCCAGGTCCTGCAGGTCGACCGCGGCGAAGAAGTGGTCGTCATAGCGCTCCCCGGGGAAGAGCACTCCCTGTTCGCGCAGCACGTCGCGGTGGTCCCAGAACACCGTCTGCAGGAACGTGGTCCCCGTCTTCGGCGCGCCGACGTGCACGAAGACGCGGCGCTGCTCCGCCGTCGGCACCGGGTCGTCGCTCACGTCAGGCACCCCTACGTGCGCCGGCCCGGCCGAGCGCGACCGCCAGCACGTCGGCCGCTTGCCGGCACTCGTCGTCACCGACGTCGAGATGGGTGACCAGCCGGACCGTCCGCGCACCCACCGCCCCGACCAGGACCCCGCCGGCGCGGGCCGCGTCGACGACCGCGGCCGCCTCGGCGCAGGGCACCACCACGATGTTGGAGTCGACCTGGTCGGGGTCGACACCGCAGGCCTCGGCGAGCACCCGCGCGCGGGCGTGGTCGTCGACCAGTCGCTCGACGTGGTGGTCGAGTGCGTACAGACCCGCCGCCGCCAGGACGCCCGCCTGGCGCCATCCGCCTCCCAGCCGCTTGCGCCAGACCCGCGCCTCTGCGACGACGTCGGCCGACCCGACCAGCAGCGATCCGACCGGGGCGCCCAACCCCTTGGACAGGCAGACCCCGAGCGCGTCGGCGATCGCGCCGTAGGTGCGCAGCGGCGTGCCCGTCGCGGCGTGTGCGTTCCACACCCGGGCACCGTCGAGGTGCACCGCCAACCCGAGCCGGTCGGCCAGGGCGCGCAGGTCCTGCAGCAGCGGCAGCGGCTGCACCGATCCCCCGCCGAAGTTGTGCGTGTTCTCGACCGAGAACGCGGCGGTACGCACGAAGAACGCGCCGAGGTCAGGCGCGACCAGCCGCTCCACCGCCGCCAGGTCGACCAGGCCGCGCGGGTGGCTCCAGGTGCGGGTGGTGACGCCGAACACCGCGGCGTGCGCGCCCAGCTCGGCACGCGCCACGTGCGCGTCGGCCTCGCAGAGCACGTCGGTGCCGACAGGTGCGACTGAGCGGACCGCGAGCAGGTTCGCCAGCGAACCGCTCACCGTGAACAGGGCCGCCTCGTGCCCGAAGAGGTCGGCGACCCGGTCCTCGAGCGTGCGTACGGTCGGGTCCTCCGCGTAGACGTCGTCACCGACATCGGCACCGGCCATGGCCTGCCGCATCGCCTCGGTCGGGCGGGTCACGGTGTCGCTGCGCAGGTCGATCACGCCGTCAGCGTACGGACCGGCTGCCGGTCGCGGCGTGCCGGTGGGTGGCCGGTGGCTGGCCGGTGGGTGGCCGGTGTGTCAGCCGTCGGCGACCCGGAGCCGCACCCGCCGGAAGCCGCGGCCCTTGTTCTCGATCTTGGCGACCTCGAGCCGGCCGATCTGTCGGGTCGAGGCCACGTGCGTGCCGCCGTCGGCCTGGGTGTCGAGCCCGAGGATGTCGACGATGCGCACCATCTCGACCTCCGCCGGCACCAGGTTGGTAGCCGTCCGCACGATGTCGGGGATGGCGAACGCCTCCGCCCGCGGCAGCACCGATACCTCGATCCTGCGGTCGGCCTCGACCTCGACGTTGCACGCCGCCTCCACCGTCGCCTTGAAGTCCGTCGGAACGGTCTCCAGGTTGAAGTCCATCCGGGCCGAGCCGGGCTCCATGTTGCCCCCGGTCACCAGGGCGCCGTAGTCGCGGAACACCACGCCCGACAGCAGGTGCAGGCCGGAGTGGGTGCGCATCAGCATCGAGCGGCGCTCGTCCTCGATCGCGCCGCGGACGGAGGTGCCGACGGGAGGCACCGGGTCGTCGTCGTGCGGCACCAGGACCAGGTCGTCGCCCTTGCGCACACCGACGATCCGGGTCTGCACGCCTCCCCAGAGCAGCACCCCGTGGTCGGGCGGCTGACCCCCTCCACCGGGGTAGAACGCGGAGCGGTCGAGCACCACGCCGCGCTCGCCCTCGGGGTCGGAGCCGTCGCTCGCGTGCAGGACGGTGGCGTCCCACTCCCGCAGAGTCTGGTCGTCGAGCTCGAGCCGGTGGGTGTGGTGGGGCACGCCCCGAGCGTACGCACGCGACGGTCCGTACGGCGAAGCTTCCACCGCGCAACCAGAGGTTCGCCCGTGTCACAAGACGGGCGAAGCTTGGGTTTCCCAAGCGAACTTGGGAAACCCCGACTACGCGGTTATCGGGCGCGCAGCATCTCCGCGACCAGAAACGCCAGCTCCAGGGACTGTGCCCGGTTGAGCCGGGGGTCGCACGCCGACTCGTACCGGTTCGACAGGTCGGCGGCGAGGAGCTTGGCGCCGCCGCCGAGGCACTCGGTCACGTCGTCGCCGGTGAGCTCGATGTGGACGCCGCCGGGCCAGGTGCCGAGGGCCCGGTGCACCTCGAAGAACCCCTGAACCTCGTCGATCACCCGGTCGAAGTCGCGGGTCTTGTAGCCGTTCGCAGTCTCGTAGGTGTTGCCGTGCATCGGGTCGCTCACCCAGGACGCGACGACGCCGGCGGCGCGCGCCTTGTCGACCAGCTCGGGCAGCAGGTCACGGACCCTGTCAGCACCCATCCGGGCCACGAAGGTGAGCCGGCCCGGCTCGCGGCCGGGATCGAGTCGCTCGGCCAGCGCCACCGCGTCGTCCGCGGTGGTCGTCGGACCGAGCTTGACCGCCACCGGGTTGCGCACGTGCGAGAGCAGCTCGACGTGGGCGCCGTCGAGCTGTCGGGTCCGCTCACCGATCCAGAGCAGGTGACCGGACACGTCGTAGGGCAGCCCGGTCCGCGAGTCGGTGCGGGTCATCGCGTGCTCGTACTCGAGCAGCAGCGCCTCGTGCGAGGAGTAGAAGTCGACGGTGCGGAACTCGTCGAGGGCGACCCCGCAGGCGTCCATGAACGCCAACGCCCGGTCGATCTCGGTACCGACCCGCTCGTAGCGCTCCCCCACCGGGCTGGTCCGGACGAAGTCGGTGTTCCAGGCATGCACCTGGCGCAGGTCGGCGTAGCCGCCGGTCACGAACGCGCGGGTGAGGTTCAGCGTCGCGGCCGAGGCGTTGTAGACGTCCAGCAGCCGCTGCGGGTCGGGAGTGCGGGCCTCCTCGGTGAACGCGAATCCGTTGACCGCGTCGCCGCGGTACGCCGGCAGCGTCACGCCCTGCCGGGTCTCGGTGTCGCTCGACCGCGGCTTGGCGTACTGGCCGGCGATCCGGCCCACCTTGACCACCGGGACGCTGGCCGCGTAGGTGAGCACGACCGCCATCGACAGCAGCACCTGCAGCTTGTTGCGGACGTTGTCGGCCGTGACGCCGTCGAACGTCTCGGCGCAGTCGCCGCCCTGCAGCAGGAACGCCTCGCCCCGCGACACCGCGGCGAGCCGCTCGCGCAGCGCGTCGCACTCGCCGGCGAAGACCAGCGGTGGCTGCCGGCGGAGCCGGTCGACCGCGGCGTCGCGAGCGGCCGCGTCGGGCCACGTCGGCTGCTGGGCCGGCCCACGCGCGCGCAGCTCGTCGAGGCTCGGGATCACGGGTTCAGGGTACGGGTCGGCCGCCCGGCGGACGCGGGACCGATCAGGACGGCGCCGCGTACAGGGTGGTGGCGACCTGTCCCTTCGCGAGGCTCAGCGCGTCGACCCGCCGGGCGAAGCCGGTGCCGCCCTCGGGCGGCTGCGGCACGCGCGAGGCGTCACCGGCGGCGTCCAGGCCCAGCACCGCCCACCGGGTGCCCTGGGCGATCAGCGCCTCATGGGCGACGTCGTAGTAACCGGCGTGGATCGGCACCGCCACGCCCCAGCAGTCGGCGGAGGCCGCCAGCAGATGCGGGTGGAAGCGGGTGGAGATCCAGCGCTGGCCGGGCCGCGCGGGCATGCCCTGTTCCCAGAGCTCGACGAAGGGGTAGAAGCGGGAACCGGCGAACCGCTCGCCGAGGGCCGCGAAGACCCGGCTGTCGTCGAACGGGATCGACTCGACGAAACCGACCTGCTCGGGTTCGACCTCCCAGGCCTCGAGGATGCCGGCGACCAGCGCGGCGACCTGGTCGACGGTGCCGTCGAGCAGGTCGGACTGCGCGCTCACCATGACGTCGGGGCTGTCCCGGTGGTCGAGCAGCTCGGAGGACCAGCCGAGGATGGCGTCGTCGCCGGTCGCGGACATCCGCGGTCCCTCGACGCCCGCCAGCAGCTCGTGGCTCGGTTGGTCGCGGACGTCGCAGACGTCCAGCTGGCCGGCCAGCTCGCGCAGGACGTCGGCGCCACCCGCGGCGACCGGTTGCAGCCCGTGGCCGGTCATGCCGACGCGCGCGCCGGTCACCCGGGCAGCTGCGACGGCGCCGGCGACCAGACCCAGGTGGCGCGGCCAGATCCCGTTGACATAGCCCCCACCGAGCACGTGCAGCACGTCGGCCCGGCGCAGCAGGGGCTGGCCCAGGTCGTAGCGCGCGACGGTGCCGGGGTGCGTCACGGCGCGGTCGACGAACTCGGCCACTGCCGCCGGCGCGTCGTCCGGCGCTGCCCAGGCCAGCTGCCACAGCGTGTCGACGAAGCGCACCCGCGGGTGCAGGTCACCCAGCAGCAGCTGGGACAGCCCCGGCGAGTGGCAGTCGATCCAGACCTCGGCATCCGGAGCGACCCGCGCCAGGTGGCGGAGCCACTGCGCGGCGACCAGCTCGTCGCCGTACGTGGGATGGCCCGTCGTCGCGACGAGGTAGAAACATCGGTTGCCCCCCGGGGTCACGTCGGTCATCCGAACAGGACCTCCGCCTCGTCATAGAGCTCCGGGCGCACTGTCTTGAGCTCACCGGTCCCCTCGGACAGGGGCACCCGGACGATATCGGTGCCGCGCAGGGCGACCATCGAGCCGAAGTCGCGCTCGTGCACGGCCTGCGCGGCATGCAGACCGAAGCGGGTGGCGAGCCACCGGTCGAAGGCCGTGGGCGTGCCGCCCCGCTGGACGTGGCCGAGCACGACGGCGCGGGCCTCCTTGCCGGTGCGCTCCTCGATGGCCTTGGCGAGGGCATCGCCGATACCCCCGAGCCGGACGTGCCCGAACGCGTCGGTCTCACCGTCCGCCAGCGCCATCGTGCCCTCCTTGGGAACCGCGCCCTCGGCCACCACGATGATCGGCGAGTAGTGGGTGGCGAACCGGCTCTCGACCTGGGAGCAGACGCGCTCGAGGTCGAACGGCCGCTCCGGGATCAGGATGATGTTCGCGCCGCCTGCCAGCCCGCAGTGCAGGGCGATCCAGCCGGCGTGCCGACCCATCACCTCGACCACCAGCACGCGATGATGCGACTCCGCCGTGGTGTGCAGCCGGTCGATCGCCTCCATCGCGATGTTCACGGCGGTGTCGAAGCCGAACGTGAAGTCGGTGCCGGACAGGTCGTTGTCGATGGTCTTGGGTACGCCGACCACGTTGACCCCGAGCTCGGAGAGCTGGGTCGCGACGCCGAGGGTGTCCTCGCCGCCGATCGTGATCAGCGCGTCGCACCCGTTGTCGGCCAGCACGTCCTTGATCCGCTCGACCCCGCCCTCGACGGCGAACGGGTTGGTGCGCGACGAGCCGAGGACGGTCCCGCCGCGGGGCAGGATGCCGCGGACCTGCGGGACGCCCAGCGGGACCGTGTCGTTCTCCAAGGGGCCGCGCCAGCCGTCGCGGAACCCGACGAACTCCATCCCGTACTCCTTGACCCCCTTGCGGACCACCGCCCGGATGACGGCGTTGAGGCCGGGACAGTCGCCTCCACCGGTCAGCACACCCACGCGCATGGTTTCTCCACCTTCTCGACAGCGTTGCACTACTGCGGCGTCAGCCTAGGGTGACCGCGTGACGTTCTCGGTCGTGGGTCGCTCGGCGGACGGGCGCTCCCTCGGGGTGGCCGTCGCGTCGAAGTTCCTCGCCGTCGGCAGCGCCGTCCCCGCCGCCCGGCACGGTCTCGGCGCGCTGGCGACCCAGTCCTACGCCAACACCCTGTACAAGCGGGACGGCCTCGCCCTGCTCGAGTCGGGCCACGACGCCCAGCAGACGCTGGACACGCTGCTTGCCGGCGACGAGGGCCGGGAGACCCGCCAGGCCGGGGTCGTCGACGCGGCCGGGCGGTCGGCGACGTTCACCGGCGACGAGTGCCTCGACTGGGCCGGCGGCGTCAGCGGTGACGGCTTCGCCATCCAGGGCAACATCCTGGTCGGATCGCAGGTGGTCGACGACATGCGGGAGGTGTGGCTGTCCGAGCCGTCGGCGCCGCTGCCCGAGCGGCTGCTGGCCACCCTGGCCGCCGGCGAGGCGGCGGGCGGCGACCGCCGGGGCCGCCAGAGCGCGGCCCTGCTCGTGGTCTCGGACCACGGCGGCTACTCCCCCGGCGACGACCTCGCCTACGACCTCCGCATCGACGACCACCCCGAGCCGGTGCCCGAGCTGGCCCGGCTGCTCGAGCTGCACCACGTCTACTTCGACCAGCCCGACGAGGCGGACATGCTCCCGCTGGAGGGAGCGCTCGGCGACGAGGTCCGCGAGCACCTCGCCGTACTCGGACACCCCGACCTGGAGACGTGGGCGGGCGTGGAGAACTACGAGCTCCGGGTGCACCCGGACCGGGTCGACCCGTTCGTCCTCGAGCGGTTGCGCGAGGCGGCGCACGCCGCCCGGCGCTGACCGCGGTTCAGGCGGCCTTGCCCTCGCCGGTCCGCGCCTCGCGGGCCTCCGCCTTGGCCTCCGACTTCGCCTTGGTGGCGTAGATGTCGACGTACTCCTGCCCGGACAGCTCCATGATCTCGTACATGATCTCGTCGGTGATCGCGCGCAGGATGTAGCGGTCGCTCTCCATGCCCTCGTAGCGGGAGAAGTCCAGCGGCTTGCCGAAGCGCACCAGCGGCCGGGCGTAGCGGCCGAACACCTTGCCGGGGGGCGCGACCACGTCGGTGCCCACGACGGCGACCGGGATGACCGGCACCTTCGCCTCCAGCGCGAGCCGGGCGACCCCGGTGCGGCCGCGGTAGAGCCGGCCGTCGTGGCTGCGGGTGCCCTCGGGATAGATGCCGAAGCACTCGCCGCTGCCGAGGACGCGCAAGCCCGTGCGCAGCGCCCCCTCCGAGGCCCGGCCGCCCGACCGGTCGATCGGCACCTGGCCGGCGCCCGAGAAGAAGGTCCGCTGCAGCCAGCCCTTGAGACCGTGGCCCTCGAAGTACTCGGCCTTCGCCACGAACGTCACCCGGCGGGGGATCACCAGCGGCATGAACAGCCAGTCGGAGTAGGACAGGTGGTTGCTGGCGAGGATGGCCGGCCCCTCGGCCGGCACGTGGTCGGCCCCCTCGGTGCGCGGACGGAAGATCGTCTTCAGCAGCGGGCCGATGAAGACCCACTTGAGCAGCCAGTAGAACAACCGCGTCTCCTCGCCCCGCATCGACCGACCCGCCGACACCCGCCGACCTGGCGGGCCATCTCGCTCGATGGCTTGGGGCAGACCCTACTCGCGCCGGACCGGGCCGGGCAGCACTCGTGCGACGATGGCACCGTGGCTGAGGAGCGCGACGACCTCGAGGTCGCCTGGGCGCGCATCGTCGCCGACTACGACCGCGACGTCGACCCGTCCGAGAGTGGCTGGCCGGCGCTCGAGGACATCGACGACTCCGACCGCGGCGACGGCACCTCAGACACCCGCTCCGACGCCACCTCCGACGCAACCTCTGACCCAGGCGCCGACGCGACCACCGACCCGTCGGTCGCCGACGAGGAGCCGGTCGACGTGTTCGTCGCCGAGCCCCTGGTGCTCGACCCGGACGCGGCGCGTGACACCGAGGCGCACTTCGTCCCTCCCACGCCCCCGCCGCTCCGCCGCCCCGACCTGCCCAACGGGCTGGCCTGGGGCGGACTGCTCGGCGGTCCGCTGCTGCTGCTGCTCACCGCCGTGTTCGGCTGGGACCTGCCGAGCCTGCTGGACGCGGCGTGCGTCATCGGGTTCGTCGGCGGACTGGTCTTCCTGGTCGCCACCATGGACGACCGCCGCGACAACGACGGCTGGGACAACGGCGCTCAGGTCTGAGGCCCGTCCAGCATCACCGGCATCCCCGTCTCGGCGGATCGCACCACGGCCTCGGCCACCTCGACCACGCCGACCGCCTCGGTCATCGTCACCACGTCGGTCGCCTCGCCGCGCACCGCCGCGACGAAGGCGCTGAGCTCGCTGAGCAGCGGCTCGGGCTTGGGGTAGGCGTAGCGCACCATGTCGCCTTCGACCACACCCCGGAAGGCCGCGATCGTGTCCCACTCCACGGGCGACACCCCGTTGGCGTAGAACGTGAGGTCGGCCGTGACCGTGTCGGCGACCAGGCAGCCCTTCTCGCCGGTCACCACGGTGACCCGCTCCTTCAACGGAGACAGCCAGTTGACCAGGTGGTTGACCACGGTGTCGTCAGCGAGCCGACCCACGACCGCCACCAGGTCCTCGTAGTGCCGACCGCTGCGGTGCGCGGTCTCCGCGCTGACCTTGCGGTAGGGGGACTGGGTGACCCACGCGGTGAGGTCGATGTCGTGCGTGGCCAGGTCCTGCACCACGCCGACGTCGGCGATCCGGGCGGGGAACGGACCCTGCCGGCGGGTCACGACCTGGTAGACGCCGCCCAGCTCGCCCTGCGCGAGCCGGCGGCGGAGGTGCTGCAGGGCCGGGTTGTACCGCTCGACGTGGCCGACGCACCCGAGCAGGCCGGCCGCCTCGAACGCGGCTGCGACCCGACGGGCCGACGCGGCGTCGTGGGCGATCGGTTTCTCGACCAGCGTGTGCACCCCGCCACCCGCCAGCCTGATCGCGATCTCCTCGTGCCCGGTGGTCGGCACCGCCACCACGCACAGGTCGAGCCCGCGCGCGAGCAGCTCGTCGAGCCGCGCGAGCAGCGGGACGCCCGTGTCGGGCCGTAACGGTCCGGCGGCCGGGTCGGCGACGCCGACCAGCTCGACCCCCTCCATCATCTGCAGCACCCGCGCGTGGTTGCGCCCCATCGACCCGAGGCCGACGACGCCGACCCGCAGCGGGGCGGGGCTCATGACTCGACCGCCGTGGGCAGGGACGCGTGCACAGCAGCGACGACCCGGTCGCGCGCCGCGTCGTCGACGCCCGGGTGCACCGGCAGCGAGAGCACCTCGGCACAGGCCCGCTCGGTCACCGGCAGGTCGACCGACCGGACGCCGTCGGGGGCGGCGGCGAAGGCGGGCAGCCGGTGGACCGGCGTCGGGTAGTAGACGCCGACTCCGACACCGCGCTGCTCGAGCGCCGCGGCCACCCGGTCGCGGTCGGCGACCCGCACCGTGTACTGGTGGTAGACGTGCCGCGCACCGGTCCGTACGGCGGGGGTGCCGACTCCGTCGAGCGTGGCGTCGTAGTGAGCGGCGGTCGCCCGGCGCTGCTCCGTCCAGCCGGCCAGCCGGGTCAGCTGCACCCGGCCGATGGCGGCGGCAACGTCCGTCATCCGCAGGTTGAAGCCGACCACCTCGTTGGCGTAGCGCCGCTCCATGCCCTGGTTGCGCAGCAGCCGGACCTGCCGCGCGGCGGCCTCGTCGGCACACACGACCATGCCGCCCTCGCCGGTGGTCATGTTCTTGGTGGGGTAGAAGCTGAACGCGGCGGCGGCGCCGAAGGTGCCGACCGGGCGACCGCCGTCGCTGGCCGCGTGTGCCTGCGCGGCGTCCTCGAGCACCGCCAGCCCATGGCGCCCAGCGATCTGCCCGAGCGCGGCGGTGTCGGCGGGGTGCCCGTACAGGTGGACCGGCATGATCGCGGCGGTGCGCGGCGTGACCGCGGCCTCGACCGCGGCCGGGTCCATGCAGTACGTCGCCGGCTCGATGTCGACGAACACCGGTGTGGCTCCGGCGAGCACCACCGCGTTGGCGGTCGCGGCGAACGTGAACGACGGCACGACGACCTCGTCGCCGGGACCGATGCCCAGCGCCAGCAGCGCCAGGTGCAGGGCACTGGTGCCGGAGTTGACCGCGACACACGTGCGTCCAGCCACCAGCCCGGCGAACTCGTCCTCGAACGCCGCGACCTCAGGCCCCATGGCCAGCTGTCCGGAGGCGAGCACGCGATCGACGGCGGCACGTTCCTCGGCGCCGATCATCGGGGCGGCGGTCGGGACGGCACCCGGCGCGGCGGTCACGGCGTCTGCTCCTCGACCAGACCGGACGGCGTCTCCAGGTGGATCTGCCCGGTCACCGGGCACCGCCACCTGCCCTCTCCGGCGGCTTCGAGCCGCTCGCCGGCCCGGCCGACCCAGCCGGTCTGCCGGGCCGGGGTGCCCGTCACCAATGCGAAGTCCGGCACGTCTCGGGTCACCACGGCGCCGGCCCCCACCATCGCCCACGCACCGACGGACAGCGGGGCCACGCAGACCGACCCCGCGCCCAGCGAGGCGCCGCGCCCCACCCGGACGCCCGCCGCCGACCAGTCGGCGGCCGTCTTGCGGGCACCGTCGGGTCGTACTGCCCGCGGCTGCCGGTCGTTGGTCAGCACGGCGGCCGGCCCGACGAACACGTCGTCGGCGAGCTCGGCCGGCTCGTAGACCAGCGCGCTGTTCTGGATCTTGACCCGGTCGCCGATCCGTACCCCCGCGCCGACGTAGGCACCGCGGCCCACGATGCAGTCGGTGCCGAGCACCGCGCCCTCGCGCACCTGCGCCAGCTGCCAGATCCGGGTGCCCGCTCCTACCTGCGCGGACCGGTCGACGTCCGCCGTGTCTGCGACCGGAGAAGGGTCGGTCACACCGCCGTCGCCGTCGTGCGCGGACCGCTCCGTGCCTGCCATGCCGCCCAGCACATCAGGAGCACCCCCGTCGCCGCCAGCACCGACACCAGCCAGACCGGCGGCATCAACCAGTGCCCGGTGCCGGCGAGGGGGCTCTTGACCCGCTCACCCGCGGTCACGTCGGCGACGCTGACCGTGTGCGCGACCCCGAGCAGCAGCGCGGTCGCCAGTGTGGTCAGGAGGACCGCACGGGAGGTGAGCCTGCGGTCCAGCGCGAGCGCCAGCAGCAGCGGCAGGCCCACGGACAGCGGGAGCGTGTAGCGGCCCTGCCAGGCCACACCGAAGGAGTCGAACGTGAAGAGGGTGATGACGAACGGGATGGCGAGTGCGAGCACCGCCACTACGCCGGCCACGGCCAGCAGCCGGCCGCGCGCCCAGACCACGGCCACCACGACGAGCAGCAGGAAGGCGACCAGGCAGCCTCCGTAGACCAGCACAGGCGCGGGCTCGGTACGCGTCGGGAACGCCGCGATGGACTGCAGGACCCACAGCCGTACGGAGCGGCCCGCCTCCTGGGTCCGGGCGCCGAGGCCGGTGTCGGGCACGGTCTCGTGGCCCAGGGTGAGCGAGCGCATGGCCAGGATCCAGGCGCAGCTGGCGAGGCCCACGACCGTCACCACGGCCAGGGCAGCGACAGCTGGGCGCCAGCGCGCCAGCTCACGCAACCGGTCCATCACCTGGCGACGCGGGCCTGCGGCCACCAGCAGCGCCAGGACGATGAGCGCCAGCCACAGCGGACCCAGGGACCGGACGGTCGCCAGCACGCACGCCCCGGCCGTGGCCACCGCGAGGTGACCCGCCCGTGGGGAGGAACCGCGGAGCAGACCCCAGCCAGCGGTCCAGACCGCCAGCGCGGCGGTCATCTCGACACCGTTGCCGGCCACGATGGACGTGCTGTAGAGGAGCACCGGCGACGTGGCCACCACCAGGCCGAGGACGGGCAGCGGACCCCGCGCCCAGCGCAGCAGCGACCAGGCAGCGGCCGCGAACAGGGCCGCGCAGATCGCGATCGTGGCCAGCCGCATGACGTAGAGCGCGGTGAAGCCGTCGAACGGCAGCGCCGCCGTGCCGACGACCGCGTAGTAGGCGGGGTTGTAGCGCCCCGCGCCGCTGGCGACCGACACCATGCCGTTGCCGAGGTCGGCCGATGCCTCGCAGTCGGTGTCGACCGTGTACGGCAGCGCGCGGCACTGCGGCCCGGCCGCCCACACGATGTCGTCAGGCACGGACACGAACGCACCGGTCCCGCGGGTCGCCGCGGTGACCGGCGGCACGTACTCGCCCCGAGCGACGGAAGCCGCGCGGTAGGCGTGGTCGAACTCGTCGACTCCGCGGAAGGGCGGGATGGTGAGCAACCAGGCCAGCTGGACCACGACGAAGCCAGTGACGAGCAGCGCCAGGGCAAGCCGTCGAGGACCGGACGTGCCGGTGTCGGCGTCGCCACCCGGTGTCGGCCTGGTGTCGACGGTCGACGCCAGGCTCATCGGTTGGACTCCTGGATGTCCAGCATCATCGCGAACAGCAGCATGTGCAGTCCGCTCATCAGGGGTGCCACGCTGAGCACGACGGTGCCCGCGCTCGCGGTGGCGGGACCGATCGTGTTGAAGGCCACGAACACCGCGACGGCGCTGCCGAAGGCGACGAGGGCGAGTCCGGCGAAGAGCATCAGCGCGACGGCGGAGAAGGACTGCAGGACGTACTTCCACCAGATCCGCTGCCAGAAGCCCCGGTAGAGCTGGCGCAGGATCCGCGGGACGGCGGTGCCCATCCGGATCCCGGAGACCTCCTCGCCGTACAGCGCCGGGACCGGTACGTCGCGAGCGGGGACGCGGAGGATGTTGAGGTTGATCAGCAGGTCGTTCTCGAACTCGTAGCGATGGGCGATGCGGCGCAGCGGCAGCCGCTCCAGCGCCTTGGCGCTGATCGCGGTGTAGCCGTTCTGCGGGTCGAAGAGGTTCCAGTAGCCGGACGCGGCCTTGGTCAGGAACGAGAAGACGATGTTGCCCACGACGCGGGCCCGCGGCATGCCGTCGAACGACCCGGGACCGTGGAAGCGGTTGGCCTTGGTGAACTGCGCGTCGCCGCTCGCGATCGGGTCGAGCAGGGCGGGCAGGTGGTCGGGGTTCATCTGGGCGTCGCCGGCCATGACGACGCTGACGTCGCAGCCGAGTGCGAGAGCGCGTTCGTGGCCGGCGAGGATCGCGCCACCGACGCCCTGGTTCTCCAGCAGCGTGATGACCTCGGTACGGGCGTCGCCGACGGCCTTGGCCGCCTCGCCGGTCGCGTCCGTGCTGGCGTCGTCGATGACGATCACGTGGTCGACGAGCTCGGGCATGGTCTCGACCACCCGCCCCACGAGCGTCTCCTCGTTGTGGGCGGGCACGACCACCGCAACCGTCATGCCCTCGTACACGCGACCCTCCTTGCCGTCTACGAGAACGCTAGGAGCGCAGGCCACCGGGCGTCGCTCCGAGCGGTCAACGGCGCCCAATCGCGTGCGAGGTCTGGCTGATCGTCGCGACCGGTCGGCCGAACGGACGATGACGGGGCGAACCGGGGTGAATCAGACGTCAGACGAAGACCCAGTGCCGGTACGCGACGAAGTTGACCATCGCGCAGCACGCGACGGCGATCAGCTTCGCCAGCACGTAGTCGACGCCGAGCGCTGCGATGCCGAGCACCAGCAGCATCGTGAGCAGGTAGTTGACGACGACGAGCACGCCGTACCGAGCCAGCCGTCCGGCCAGGCGTCCGCTGACCCCGAACACGAACCCCATGTTGAGGCCGAAGTTGACCGCCAGCGTGAGGGCGAAGGCCACCGACGTCGCGAGCGCGAGCGGCAGCCCCACCAGCTCGCGCAGGGCGACCAGGGCGCCCGTGTCCACGCCGGCACTCAGCACGCCGACCGCGACGAACCGCACGAACGCGCCGCGCGTGGTCACGCCGTCGACGCTCACCGGAGCAGTATCGACGCTGGTCAGCCCGATCCGACCTCGACCCGCAGGCCGGTGCGCAGCGACTCGACGCCCGCCGCGGCGACCAGGTTCGCCCGGTGCCCCTCGGCGGCCCCGGGACCGTCGACGACTCCGCGCAGCGTCCCGGCCACCCAGCCCGACAGCTCCAGCCGGTAGGCATCGACGAAGCGGGCGACGAAGTCCCGGTCCACCAGCACCCCGGCGACACCGGAGTCATCGAGCGAGCGACGCACTTCGACGCCGTAGGGCGGCGTCAGCCCGGCCGTCCCGGTGTCGCCCACGACCTCGCACTGCACGTCGTAGCCATACCGCGCATTGACGAAGACCTCGACCGTCGCCACGGCGCCGCTCGCCAGCTCGAGCAGCGCCACCTGCGGGTCGCCGAGGGCCCCGTCAGCAGGCGGCCTCGCGACGCGAACCGTGATCGCGGCGACGGGGTCGTCGAGCAGCCAGGGCACGCAGTCGAGCTCGTGGATCATCGAGTTGACGACGATGCCCTCGGTGGTCGCGGTGGGGTGTGCTGCGGTGTTGCGGTGCACGCAGTGCACGACCCGCGGGGTACCGATCGCCCCGCCTGCGACGTGCGCCTTGAGGGCGACGTAGGCGGGGTCGTACCGGCGCATGAACCCGACCTGGACGAGGGGCCGCCCGATGCGATCGGCGGCCGCTGCCTCGCCCTCGAGGACCTGCCGCGAGCCGGCCAGGTCGGCCGCCAGCGGCTTCTCGCAGAGCACCGGCTTGCCCGCCTGCAGGCAGGCCAGCACCTGCTCGGCGTGCATGGGGTCGGGGGACGCGATCACGACGGCGTCGACGTCCGCGGAGCCGATCAGCTCGTCGGCGCTGCCAACGGCGACGGCCCCCACCGCCTCCGCGACCTGCTCGGCGCGGCCGGCGTCGGCGTCGTGGACGGCGCTGACCCGGGCCGCGGGGACCCAGGCCGCGAGCATCCCCACGTGGCTCGTGCCCATCGCGCCGGTGCCGATCACCCCGACCCGGAGCACCTGCTGGCCGGTCACGGCGCGACCCACCGGCGCTCGGCCGCCGAGCGCACCAGCGCGTCGGCGGCCCGAGCGGTGACCAGCGCGTCGTCGACGGTCGCGCCCAGCGGGCGGTCCTCGGCGATCGAGCGCACCAAGCGCTCCGCCTCGACCACCTTGAGGTCGTCGTAGCCCATCGCGATGCCGGCGCCGGGCTGGAACGCCGCCAGCTCACCCGCACCCGGCGCGACGTGCACGGTCCGCCAGGCGGCGTCGGTGTAGCCCTCGTCGACGGCGACACGCAGCTCACCCATCCGGCGGAAGTCCCACGCCAGCGCGCCGCGGTCACCGTGCACCTCGATGCCGTAGGTGCACTGCTCCCCCACGGCCACCCGGGACGACTCCAGGATCCCGTGCGCACCGCTGCGGAAGCGCAGCAGCGCGGACACGTGGTCCTCGTTGCCGACCGGGCCGGTTTGGCCGCCCGCGGCGGTCGAGTAGTGCGACACCGCTCCTGCCGCGGGCTCGGGGCGCTCGGTGATGAAGGTGGCGATGTCGGCCGCGACCTCGGTGACGTCCTCGCCGAGCACGTACCGCACGAGGTCGAGGCCGTGCGTCGCGAGGTCGCCGATGACGCCCGTGCCCGCGTAGGCGGGGTCGAAGCGCCAGGACAGGGCGCCGTCGGGGTGCGCGGCGTAGTCGCTGAACAGCCGGACCGACACCGTCTCGACCCGGCCGAGCCGGCCCTCGGCGACCAGTCCGCGGGCCTGCTCCACCGCCGGCGCGTTGCGGTAGTTGAAGCCGACGGCCGAGCGCACGCCTGCTGCGCGCACCGCCTCGGCCACGTCGACGGTGTCGGCGAGGTGGCGGCCGACCGGCTTCTCGACCCAGACGTGCTTGCCGGCGCGCGCGGCGGCGACCGCCACGTCGCGGTGCACGAAGTTGGGGCCGGCGACGCTGACCACGTCGACGTCGTCGCGCTCCACGAGCGCCTTCCAGTCCTCGACGGCCGTGCCGAAGCCGTACGCCTCGGTCGCCTGCGCGCGACGCGCCGGCTCCGGGTCGGCCACAGCGACCAGCCGAGGCAGCATCGGCGCCTGCGGGTAGTGGTGCAGCAGCCGGGTGAACGCGCGGCTGTGCACCTGTCCCATCCAGCCGAAGCCGACGACCCCGAGCCCGAGTACGGGACGCACGGTCACGGGTTGCGGACCTCCGCGGCCATCTGCTTGGCGACGTCGGAGTCCTCGCCCAGGCTGCGACTCAGCTCGTGGCTCAGTGCCTCGAGCTCGGATCCGCCGGCCATCATCGAGATCAGCTCGTCGAGGGGCATCTCGGTCTTGGGGAAGTCGCCCATGCTGCGCCCGCGGCGGAGCAGCATGAACCGGTCACCCACCGGGTAGGCGTGGTGCGGGTTGTGGGTGATGAAGACGACGCCGAGGCCGCGGTCACGCGCCCTCGCGATGTACTTCAGCACGACTCCCGACTGGCGCACGCCCAGCGCCGCCGTCGGCTCGTCCAGGATGAGCACCCGGGCGCCGAAGTAGACCGCCCGCGCGATCGCGACGCACTGGCGCTCGCCCCCCGACAGCGTCCCGATCGGCTGGTCGACGTCGCGCAGGTCGATCCCCATCGCCGCCAGCTCGGCCTTGGTGACGGTCTTCATCGCGGGGATGTCGAGCCGGCGCAGCGGGCCCTTGCCCTTGGTGATCTCGGACCCGAGGAAGAAGTTCCGCCACACCGGCATCAGCGGCACGACCGCGAGGTCCTGGTAGACCGTCGCGATCCCGAGCGCCAGCGCCGCACGCGGCGACGAGAACTGGCGGCTGATGCCGTCGACCACGAAGTCGCCGGACGTGTGCTCGTGCGCGCCGGCCAGGATCTTGATGAACGTCGACTTGCCGGCACCGTTGTCGCCCAGCACACAGGTGACCTCGCCGGCGCGCACCTCGGTCGTCACGTCGCGGAGGGCGATCACGCTGCCGTAGGACTTGCCGATGTCACGGACCTCGATGATGGCCGTGCCCACCTCCGGCAACGGCGGCGCGTCGGCCGCGAGCGTGCTCGCCTGGTCGGCAGCACCTCCCATGTCACCTTCGGGAGGCGCCGGCAGTGTCGACTCGTTGCTGGCCTCGGTGCTCATCGCACGGCCTCCGCCCTGTTCCGGACCCAGTTGTTGACCAGGACGGCGCCGAGCAGCATCGCGCCGAGAAACGCGTACTTCCAGTTGCTGTCCCAGCCCTCGTAGACGATGCCCTGGTTGACCATGCCGTAGATCAGCGCGCCCAGTGCGGCGCCGACCGCCGAGCCGTACCCCCCGGTGAGCAGGCAGCCCCCGACGACGGCGCAGATGATGAAGATGAACTCCTGACCCACCCCGGTCACGCTCTGGATGGTCGTGTCCTTGAACAGGATGAGCATCCCGACCAGCCAGCCCGCGAGCGACGTGGTGACGAACAGGCCCACCTTGGTGGCGAAGACGGGCACGCCGACCTGTCGTGCGCTGGTCTGCGCGCCCCCGACGGCGAAGACCCAGTTGCCGACGCGCGTCCGCAGCAGCACCCAGGTGGCCACCACGGTCACCCCCACCCACCAGAAGGTGGCGGCGTACAGGGTGAGGTCGGTCCCGGCGAGGGGGAACTTCACGAACGACCCGAACAGTTGCTGTCCCTGCACGAAACCCGCCGCGTCCTGCAGACCGACGACCGACACCTGGTTGATGAGGATCTTGGTGACGGCGAGATTGACCCCCTGGAGCACGAAGAACGTCCCCAGGGTGACGATGAAGCTGGGCAGCCCGGTGCGCATCACCAGCGCACCGTTGAGGAACCCGATCACCAGCGCGAGCACGAACGACGCGACGATGGCCAGCCACACGTTGACGTCGTACTCCGTCATCAGGATGCCGGTGGTCAGTCCCGAGGTCCCCCACATCGCGCCCGCGGACAGGTCGAACTCCCCGCCGATCATCAGCAGCGCCACGGCGACCGCCATGATGCCGAAGGTCGACGACGTGAAGATCCAGGTGCTCGCCCCGGACGCCTTCGCGAACGTCGGCGCCGTGAGGGCGAAGAACAAGAAGACCGCCACGGCGCCCGCCAGTGCCCCGACCTCGGGCCGACGCAGGATCCGTGCCATCCGTTGGGAACCACCACCGAGTCGCTCGTCGTGGTCGTCCACCTCAGGCTGCTCAGGAGGTGCTGCTGCAGTGGTGCTCATCGTGCGCTCCTCGTGCGTACGGGTGGTGCCCCGGGGGCCCGCTTGGCGGGCCCCCGGGACAGCACGGGTCAGCGGGTCCCGTTCTCCGCGTACTCCAGGACGGCCTCGGCATTGTCCTGCGTGATGACTGCCGGGCCCGAGTAGACCGGCTGGCCACCGCCGATGTCGTTGCCGTTGATCAGCTTGAGGTAGATGCCGGTGACACCCAGGTAGCCCTGGACGTAGGGCTGCTGGTCGATTGCGAACAGCAGCTTGCCGTCGAGCACGTTCTGCGCGACGTCGGCGTTGACGTCGAACGTGCCGATGGTGATGTCGGTACCGACCGCCTCGACGGCGCGGACCGCGACCCCGGACATGTCACCGCCGAGGGTGAGGATGCCGTCGATGCTGTCGTCCTCACCGAGCTTTGCCTCGATGGCCGACTGCGACGCGGACGGGTTGGCGTTGTCGGCCTGCAGGTTCTCCATGTCGCCGTCGAACGTCTCGGACGCAGCCTTGCAGCGCTCCTCGAGGGCGATGTTGCCGGCCTCCTGGATCACGCAGATCACGTTGGTCAGCCCGGCGTCGTTGAGCTGCTCACCGGCGGTCTCGCCGGCGATCGTCTCGCTCTGGCCCACGTGGGTGATCGCACCGAACTCCTCCCAGAAGTCGCTGCCCGAGTTGATGGTGATCACCGGGACGCCCGCCTGGACCGCCGCCTTGATGCTGGCCTCCAGCCCCTCGGGGCTGGCCATCGAGATCACCAGACCGTCGGTCTCGTGCGGCGACAGCGTTGTCGATCAAGGTGCTCTGAGCGCCCGGGTCGGCGTCGTTGCTGTACCGCATGTCGACACCCAGGTCGTCGCCCGCCTGCTCGGCGCCCGACTTGACGACGTCCCAGAACGAGTCGCCCTCGGCGGCGTGGGTGATGACGTCGATCCGGAGGTCGCTGGCGTCGACGTCGCTGCCACCCCCACCGCTGTCGGAGTCGCCGCCGCCGTCGTCGCTGGTGCTGCACCCCGTGATCACGAGTGCGCCGACGGCGAGGGCCGCCAGCAGTGCCCGCTTGATGGACATCTGATGTGTTCCTTTCGTACGGCCGCCTGGGCGGCGCGGCTCCCGTCGCTCAGTGGGCCGTCGGGAAGTTGAGGTGGGCGAGGGATTCCTCGTCCACGTGCGGCCAGCGGG
Source organism: uncultured Actinomycetota bacterium (assembly GCA_963785115.1). GTDB lineage: Bacteria > Actinomycetota > Actinomycetes > Propionibacteriales > Nocardioidaceae > JACCWP01. The sequence goes on along the minus strand of CAWATY010000009.1, from coordinate 157,994 downwards.
TCGTCACGACCTTGGCCCGGGTGTAGAACCTGACCCCCTCAGGTCCATGGATGTGGTGGTCACCGAACAGGGAGTCCTTCCAGCCGCCGAACGAGTGGTAGGCCATCGGCACCGGGATCGGAACGTTGACGCCGATCATCCCGACCTGCACCCGGCGCTGGAACGTCCTGGCCACCTCGCCGCTCTGGGTGAACACCGCGGTGCCGTTGCCGTACGGGTTGGCGTTGACGAGGTCGAGAGCGTCGTCGAGTGTCGGCACCCGCAGCACGGTGAGCAGTGGGCCGAACACCTCGTCGGTGTAGACCGACATGTCGGTCGTGACGTGGTCGAGCAGCGTCGGGCCGACGAAGAAGCCGTCTGCGTTCTCGGCCTTGACGTCGACCTCGCGACCGTCGACGACGACCGTGGCACCGGCCTTCTCGCCCTCGTCGACGTAGCCCAGCACCCGCTCGCGAGCGGCGGCGGTGACGACCGGGCCCATCTCCGAGCCGGGCTCGAGCCCGGGCCCGATGGTGATCTGCTCGGTACGCTCCCGCACCTTGTCGACCAGGGCGTCGCCCGCCGGCCCGACGGCCACCACGGCCGAGATCGCCATGCAGCGCTGCCCGGCGGAGCCGTAGCCCGCGGCGACCAGGTGGTCGGCGGTGAAGTCGAGGTCGGCGTCGGGCATGACCACGGCGTGGTTCTTGGCGCCACCGAGCGCCTGCACCCGCTTGCCGCTGCGGCTCGCCCGCTCGTGCACGTAGCGCGCGATCGGAGTGGAGCCGACGAAGGACACGGCATCGACGTCGGGGTGGTCCAGCAGCGCGTCGACGACCTCCTTGTCGCCGTTGACGATGTTGAACACGCCCTCGGGCAGACCCGCCTCCGCGTAGAGCCGGGCGATGAGCTCGGAGGCGCCGGGCACCCGCTCGCTCGGCTTGAGCACGAACGTGTTGCCGCAGGCGATCGCGACCGGGTGCATCCACATCGGGACCATCACCGGGAAGTTGAAGGGCGTGATCCCGGCGCAGACGCCGAGCGGCTGGCGGAACGAGTGCGAGTCGACGCTGCCGGAGACCTGCTCGCTGAACTCGCCCTTGAGCAGCTGCGGGATCCCGCAGACGAAGTCCACGACCTCCCGGCCGCGCACCACCTCGCCGCGGGCGTCGTCGAGGGTCTTGCCGTGCTCGGAGGCGATCAGCCTGGCGAGCTCGTCTGTGTGCCGGTCGACCAGCTCACGGAAGGCGAACATCGTCGTGACCCGCGCCGTCAACGAGGTCTGCGACCACGTGTCGAAGGCCGAGCGCGCCGCGCCGACCGCGGCGTCGACGTCGGCCCCGGTGCCCATGACCACCTGCGCCTGAGGTTCGCCACGGGCGGGGTCGAAGACGTCGCCGTGCCGCTCGCCCGTGCCGGGCGTCGCGGCACCGCCGATCCAGTGCTCGATGGTGCGCATCGTCAGCTCTCCTCGGTCCCGGGTCGGTGCGCCGGGGGTGGTGGGGCCAGGTGGTGGTGCTGACCGACCTTGTGCCGGTCGTAGTCCACGCGGGCGCGCGCCGTGGAGTCAACCGTCGACACCTCGGCGACCGGGACGTCCCACCAGGCAGGGCTGTCGGGCGCCGGTACCAGCGGGTCGGTCTCGACGTGCACCACCGTGGTGCGGGCCGACTCACGGGCCTTGACCAGGGCGGTCCGGAGCTCGTCGACCCCCCGCACGGACACGACGTCGGCACCGAGGCTCGCGGCGTTGGCCGCGAGGTCGACGGGCAGCAGGTCGCCGTCGAGCCCGCTGCTCGTCCGGTAGCGGTAGCGGGTGCCGAAGCGCTGCGAGCCCAGGCTCTCCGACAGCGCCCCGATGGAGGCGTACCCGTGGTTCTGCACCAGCACGACGACGAGCTTGACGTCCTCGGCTACTGCTGTGACCAGCTCGCTGGCCATCATCAGGTACGACCCGTCGCCGACCATGACCACGACCTCACGGTCGTCCTCCCCCTGCTCGGCGAGGTCGCGCGTCGCGAGCTTGACCCCGAGCCCGCCGGCGATCTCGTAGCCCATGCAGGAGAAGCCGTACTCGACGTGGTAGCCCTTCGGGTCACGGGTGCGCCACAGCTTGTGCAGGTCGCCGGGCATCGAACCGGCGGCGCACACCACGACGTCCCTCGGCGCGGTGACCTCGTTGACCACGCCGATCACCTCGGACTGGGCCGGCAACGGTCGGTTGCCGAGCGCGTACGCGGCCTCCACGGTGCCGTCCCAGTCGCGCGCCATCGTCGTGGCGCGTTCGCGGTGATCGGGGTGGACCTCCCACCCGGACAACCCGGTGTGCAGGGCGCGCAGTCCCTCGCGGGCGTCGGCAACCAGCGGGACCGCCGAGAGCTTGTGCGCGTCGAAGCTCGCGACGTTGAGGTTGACGAACCGTGCGTCGGCTGCGAAGCCGCTGCGCGACGCCGTGGTGAAGTCGCTGTAACGGGTGCCGACTCCGATGATCACGTCGGCCTCGGCGGCGAGCCGGTTGGCGGCGGTGGTACCGGTGGCTCCGACGGCCCCGACCGCCTGCGGGTGGTCGTAGGCCAGCGAGCCCTTGCCCGCCTGGGACTCGGCCACCGGGATGCCGGTTGCGGCGGCCAGCTCGCGCAGCGCCTCGGTGGCCCGGGAGTAGATCACGCCGCCGCCGGCAACGATCAGCGGACGCGCCGCCGAGCGGACCACGGCGAGCGCGCGCTCGAGCGCGGCGGGTTCCGGCACCGGTCGGGCCACGTGCCACACCCGGTCGGCGAACAGCTCGACCGGCCAGTCGGCGGCCTCGGCCTGCACGTCCTGCGGCAGCGCGAGGGTGACCGCCCCGGTCTCTACCGGGTCGGTCAGCACCCGGGTCGCCGCGAGCAGCGCGGCCGGCAGCTGCTCGGGGCGGTTCACCCGGTCGAAGTAGCGGGAGACCGGCCGGAACGCGTCGTTGACCGAGACGTCCAGGCTGCGGGGGTCCTCCAGCTCCTGCAGCACCGGGTTGGCCACCCGGGTCGCGAACACGTCGCCGGGGAGCAGCAGTACTGGCAGGCGGTTGATCGTGGCCAGCGCGGCACCGGTGACCATGTTCGTCGCGCCGGGGCCGACCGACGAGGTGCAGGCAAGGGTTGCGAGCCGGTCCCGGTGCCGGGCGTAGCCGGCGGCGGCGTGCACCATCGCCTGCTCGTTGCGGGCGTGCAGGTACCGCAGTCGCGGGCCGCCCTCGGAGAGCTGGTCCTCGAGCAGCGCCTGGCCGATCCCCGCCACGTTGCCGTGGCCGAAGATGCCGAAGCAACCGGTGAAGAACCGGTTCGTCACGCCGTCGCGCTCGACGTGCTGGGCGGCGAGGAAGCGGACGATCGCCTGCGCCACGGTCAACCGGATCGTGCTCATCGGGCCCCCCTGGTCGCGCCGCTCAGCGGGAGCCGTGGGTCGACGTCCTGCTGCTCCCAGGTGTCCCGCACCCACGCGTGCACGGGGTCGTCGCAGATGTTCCAGGCGCGCTCGCCGGGGCCGGCCATCACGTTGAGGTAGTACAGGTCGTAGCCCGGGACCGCCATCGACGGGCCGTGCCAGCCGTACGGCATCGTCACGACGTCGCCCGTGCGCACCTCGGCGAGCAGGTCGAGCTCGCGGCCGGGATGGGTCTCCGGCCGGGTGTAGACGCGTTGGTAGGCGATGCCCGGGCCGGAGGGGCCGTCGGCGACCTCGAAGTAGTAGATCTCCTCGAGCACGCTCTCGCCCGCGCGCTCCTCGTCGTGCTTGTGCGGCGGGTAGCTCGACCAGTTGCCCGCTGGCGTGAGCACCTCGCAGGCGATGATCCGGTCGGCGTCGAGCACCCCCGGCGTGCCGAAGTTGTGCACCTGCCGGCTCGCCTGGCCGGCCCCGCGCAGCTCGACCGGCACGGCGGCCGCGGGGACGTACCGGACCGGGAGCCGACGCTCGCAGGCCGCCGACGGCAACGCGAAGCGTCCACCCTCGCGGCTCTCGAGGGTGGCCGTCGCGTCGCGGGGCAGGTACGCGAGGTCGGTTACGCCGGCGAACACGCCGGGCCGACCGGCGAGGTCGATCCGCTCGTCGTCGCACTCGACGGTGCACGCTCCGGACAGCGGCAGCACCAGGGTCTCCGCGTGGCCGGTCGACACCGTGGCCCGGTCGTCCGGCCCCAGCTCGAGCACCCGCAGCCCGCTGTACGTCCACCCGGCGCGTCGCGGCCCGAGATCGAGGACGAAGCCGTTGCCTGCAGCGGTGCCCGCCGGCAGGTGGTGCTGGTGCCCGCTCACGTCAGCAGCTCCACCGTGGCGTCGACCGCGCCCGCGACGTCGTCGTCGGGCGGGTAGAGCAGCGAGCGGCCGACGACCATCCCGCGCGCGGCCGGGTGGGCCAGCGCCTTGCGCCAGGACGCGAGCTGGGCCTGCTGGTCGTCGGCTACCTCACCGCCGAGCAGCAGCACCGGCAGCGTGGTTGCCCCGAGCACCTGCTCCATGTCCTCGACCACCGGCAGCTTCAGCCAGGTGTGCGCCGACGTGGTGCCGAGCCCGGCGGCCACCGCGGCGGAGCGAACGACCGCCTCCGGGGTCAGCTGGTTGCGTACGCGCCCGTCGACGCGGGTGGAGAGGAACGGTTCGATCATGGCCATCAGGCCGTGCCCGGCGAGCTCGTCGACGGCCCTGGCACAGGACTCGAGGGTGGTGACGGTGGCCTGGTCGTCCGGGTCGATGCGCAGCAGCATCTTGCCGCCCTGCAGCCCGCTGCCGTGGATCCCGGCGGCGGTGTAGCCGGTGAAGCGGTCGTCGAGCTCGAACACCGTGCCGGCGAGACCGCCGCGGTTCATCGAGCCGATGACGACCTTGTCGTCAAGGGCGCCGAGCAGCAGCAGGTCCTCCACGACGTCGGCGGTTCCGAGCACGCCGTCGACGCCGGGCCGCGACAGCGCGGTGCACAGCCGGTCGAGCAGGTCGAGCCGGTCGCCCATCGCGAGCGCCCGGTCGCCGGCCCGCAGTGCGCCGCGGGCGGGGTGGTCGGCCGCCACGAGCAGCAGCCGTCCGGTGGCTCCGACGAGTCCCGCGGGACGGGCGCGCTGCCTCGCCAGCTCAGCCACCCGGTGCGGCTCGCGGACGCGCACGTCGAGCAGCCGGGCGAGCCGGCCGCTCGGCACGCTCGTCACCGCTCCCCCTCGGTCGATCCGGCCAACAGGTCGTCGACCTCGTCGGGCGACGGCATCGCATCGGCGCAGGCGAGCCGGGAGGCGACCAGCGCACCGGCCGCGTTGGCGAAACGCAGCATCCGCTCCAACGGCCAGCCGGCGAGCAGGCCGTGGCACAGCGCGCCGCCGAACGCATCGCCCGCGCCGAGTCCGTTGACCACGTCGACGGGGACGGGTGGAACGACGGCGGTCTCGACCCGGTCACCCTGCCGACGCTCGCCGAGCACGCCCGCCGGCCCCTGCTTGACGACCGCGAGCTCGATACCTGCCTCCCGCAGCGCCTTCGCCGCGGCCCGCGGCTCGGACTCACCGACCGCGGTGGCGGTCTCGTCGAGGTTGCCGACCGCCACGGTCGCGTACGGCAACGCGGCGGTGTACGCCTCCCGCGCGTCGTCGCGCGACGACCAGAACATCGGGCGGTAGTCGAGGTCGAACACCGTGGTGCCGCCGCGTTCGGCGCGTGCCGCGAGAGCGGCGAGGGTGGCGGTGCGACTCGGCTCTGCGGACAGGCCGGTTCCGGTCACCCAGAAGATGTCGGCGTCGCGGATCGCGTCGAGGTCGAGCTCGTGCTCGTGGATCACCAGGTCGGGAGCGATCGGCAACCGGTAGAAGTACAGCGGAAAGTCGTCGGGCGGGAAGATCTCGCAGAAGGTGACGGGCGTCGGCAGGTCGGGCACCGATGTCACGAAGCGGTCGTCGACGCCGAAGCCGCGCAGGGCGCGGTGCACGTAGCGTCCGAACGGGTCGTCGCCGGTGCGGGTGATCACCGCGCTGCGCCTGCCGTGCCGGGCGGCGGCGACCGCCACGTTGGTCGGGCTCCCGCCCAGGTACTTGCCGAAGCTATCGACGTCCTCGAGCCCGACCCCGATCTGGTGCGGGTAGACGTCCACGCCGCTGCGGCCCATCGTCAGCACCTCGAAGCGGCCATCGCCGGACGACGCGGTCACGACAGCGCCCCGAGCACGTAGTCGAGGCAGCGCCGGACGTCGGCCGCTGGGCCCTCGTCGACGGGCTCGCCCTCGAGCATCACGTCCTGCTCCAGCACGTACCAGCCGTCGTAGCCGTTGTCGCGCAGCGTCCTGAGCATCGCGGCAACGTCGACGCTGCCGTCGCCGAGCGGCACCCACAAACCGGCCCGCACCGCCTCGGCGAACGTGCGGGTGCCGTCCTTGACCTGGCCGGCGAGGCCCGCGTCGACGTCCTTGAGGTGCACGTGCAGCACGCGGTCGGCGTGGTCGCGGGTCAGGGCGACGGGGTCGGTGCCCCCGACCACCAGGTGGCCGGTGTCGACACAGAGGCCGACCGTCGAGCCGGCGAGCACCCGCTCGACCTCCGGCCCGCTCTCGATCATCGTCCCGGCGTGCGGGTGCAGGGCGACGACGACTCCCCGCTCACTGGCTCGGTTGGCGATCCGGTCCAGGTTGGTGAGCAACGCCTTCCAGCCGAGGTCGTCGAGCTCCGGCCGGGTGTCGTAGCCCTCGGACCCGGTGACCGCGGCAAGCACCACCACCCCGGCGTCCGCGGCCAGCAGGGAGTCGATGAAGGCGTCGACCGCCGGCAACGGGTCGTGCTCCGGGTCGTGCACGACGACGGTCAGGAACCCGCCGACACCCTGCATGCCGTGACCAGCGAGCCGCGCCGCCAGGTCCTCGGGCCGGTCGGCGAGGAAGCCCACCGGGCCGAACTCGGTGGCGGCCAGGCCGACGGCGCGCATCTCGTCGAGCACCCGCCCGGCCGGGAGCTGGTAGCCCCAGCCGGGGACCTCGCAGACACCCCACGAGATGGGGGCTCCGGCGATCCTCGGACCGGGCATGGGTGGGCGCCTCCCTCACCGGCCGAGCGACCCTGTGTCGGCCGTGTCGCACAGGAGTGTGCTGCGGATGACCGGAGGGTGTCAACCATTTGTCCTGACATATTGACGACGTGACGTATGGTCCTCGATGCTGGCCGTGGCCGTACGACCTGAGCGAGCGCGACGAGGGGTGCACCCGTGGCAGCGACGCCGCCCATCGCGCTCGATCGGTCCAGCCCGGTGCCGCTGTACTTCCAGGTCGCAGAGCAGATCGAGCGCGCCATCGTCGACGGGTCGCTCGCGCCCGGCGACCGGATCGTCAACGAGATCGAGCTCGCCGGAAGCCTGGGGCTCTCCCGGCCGACGATGCGGCAGGCCATCCAGCAGCTGGTCGACAAGGGCATGCTGGTGCGCAAGCGCGGTGTCGGCACCCAGGTCGTGGGCTCGAAGATCCGGCGCCCCTTCGAGCTCACCAGCCTGCACGACGACCTCGCCCGCAGCGGCGAGCCGACGCAGACCGAGGTGCTCGGCTGCGAGGTCGTCGAGGCCTCCGACGAGATCGGGCACGAGCTGCAGGTGCCCGACGGTTCTCCGGTGTGGTCGCTGGAACGGCTGCGCAGCGTGCGCGAGGAGCCGTTCTGCCTGATGCACAACTACCTGCCGGTCGACGTCGTCGACCTGCGCAGCGCCGACCTCAGCACCGAGGGCCTCTACGCGCTGCTCCGCCGCGCGGGCGTGCACCTGCGGGTGGCGAACCAGCGGATCGGCGCCCGCCGGGCCGAGGCCCGCGAGGCGCGGCTGCTCGACGAACGCCGTGGCGCGCCGCTGGTCTCGATGAGCCGGACGGCCTTCGACGACGCCGGCCGCGCGGTCGAGTACGGCAACCACGTCTACCGGGCGGACCGCTACACCGTCGAGCTCACGCTCGTCGATCGCTGACCGCCGGCCGCTGGCCCCCGAGGCCGTCGAGTCTCAGCCCCGGCGTGCTGCGGTGAGCCGGGCCACGGTGGAAGTGGTCTCCGTGCTGCGCGCCCGGCGGCGGGAGCGCGACCGCGAGCGGCGCGAGGGCCGGACCCGGGCGAGGTCGGCGGCTCCGACCATGCCGGCGTCGTTGCCGAGGTGGGCGCGCACGATGCGGGCCTCGGAGCGGAACCCGCGCCCGGTGAGGGAGCGGCGGAAGGCGTCGCGGGCCGGGCCCAGCAGCAGCTCACCGGCGTCGGACACACCACCGCCGACCACGAAGACCCCGTTGTCGAAGGCCGCGGCCAGGCCGGCCATGCCCACCCCGAGCCAGTCGCCGACCTCGCGGAGCAGCTCGACGGCCGCGGGGTCGCCGCCGCGGGCGACCTGGGCAACCAGCAGCCCGGTGAGAGCGGCCGGGTCGCCGCCGGCCCCTTCCAGCAGCGGTGCCGCCGTCGCCGGCTCCTCGACCACCAGCCGGCGCGCCTCGCGCACCAGCGCGTTGCCGCTGGCGTACTGCTCCCAGCAGCCGAAGTTGCCGCACTCGCAGGCGTGCCCGGACGGCACCACCTGCATGTGGCCGAACTCCCCCGCCATCCCCTGCCGACCGCGATAGAGCTGGCCGCCGATCATGATGGCGCCGCCGATGCCGGTGCCGAGCGTGATGCAGATCAGGTCGTCCTCGCGCTGCGCCGCGCCGAAGCGGGACTCCGCCCACGCCGCCGCGTTGGCGTCGTTCTCGACGATGACCGACAGCCCGATCCGGCGGTAGACGGCGTCGCGCAGCGGCTCGTGCCGCCAGGCCAGGTGGGGCGAGAACAGCACGGTCGAGCGGGTGATGTCGACGAAGCCCGCCGCGCCGATGCCCACGCCCACCACCGTGTGGCGGCCACGCAGCTCGCGGACGATGTCCGCGATCGTGTCCTCGACCTCGGTCGGGCTGTGGGTGGGCGTGTCGCGGCCCGTACGGTCGACGACGTTGCCGTCGGGGTCGACGACACCGGCCTTGACCTTGGTGCCTCCGATGTCGATCCCGATCGAGAGGCGTTCCAGCAGCGGCACGCGCTCATCGTCCCAGATCGGGCGGCGAGCGCTCCGAGCGGTGAGCCGCCGGCCGCGTCCGTCAGGGCGTACGGGGCGCCCGGCGGGCCAGGTCCGCCGCACCGACGACCCCGGCGGCGTTGCCCATCTCGGCCGGCCGGATCTGCAGCTGCGGCCGGTAGCCGCGACCGGTCAGCTCGGCCTCGAACGCCCGCCGCATCGGATCCAGCAGCAGGTCACCCGCCGCCGACACGCCGCCGCCGACGACGGCGACCGCCGGGTCGAGCACGGCGGCCAGCGATGCCAGCCCCTCGCCGAGCCACCGGCCCACCTCGGCCACCAGCGCGACCGAGGCGTCGTCGCCCTCCCCCGCCAGCCGGGTCACCATCGGCCCGTCGATCCGCTCCGCCACGCCCTCGCAGGCCGCGCGCAAGGCCTGGTGCCCGCGCGCCCTGGTGAGCACGAGCTCGCGGGCGTCGCGCACCAGCGCCCGCCCGCTGGCGTACTGCTCCCAGCAGCCCCGGTTGCCGCAGCCGCACAGGGCGCCGTGCGGCACGATCCGCAGGTGCCCCACCTCCGCGGCGACGCCGAAGGCGCCGCGGTAGAGCTCCCCGTCCAGCACGATGCCCCCGCCGATCCCGGTGCCCACGGTGAGCAGCACCAGGTCGTCGACGTCCTCACCCGCCCCGAACCGGAACTCCGCCCAGGCAGCCGCGTTGGCGTCGTTCTCCACCACCACCGGCAGGTCGACCAGCGCCTGCACGCGGTCCCGGAGCGGCTCGTCACGCCAGTGGATGTTGGGGGCGAAGATCACCTTCGCCCGGGCGCGGTCGACGAACCCGGCAGCCCCGATGCCCACGGCCTGCACGTCGGCATGCGTCCTACGGAGGCCGGCCACCAGGCCGGCGATGGCCTCGGCGATGGAGGCGCCGGTCTGTGCGTCGTCGACCGGGTCCGGAGTCGGCACCTGGTCCTCGGCCAGCACCTGCCCGGACTCGTCCACGACGCCGGCAGCGATCTTCGTGCCGCCGATGTCGACCCCGACCGTCAGCCCCACGAGCCCCCCTCGTCTGTTCCCTCGGCTGCTCCCTCGTCGGAACCGAGGTCGATGTGCTCGACGCCGTTGCGCCGTCCTCGGGACTCCTCGTCGGCGGCCCGGGTCGCGGGCGCCCGGCCGGCCTGATCGAGCAGCTCACGCAGCGCCAGCACCAGGGCGCCGGCCGAGGACACGACCTGGGCGCGCACCTCGGGGCTGGTGTCGCGCAGGAAGTCCAAGGCCTGGCACAGCGGGCACCACTGACACGTCCGCGGCCGGTCCTGGCCGGAGTGCTCCCCGGCCCTCGGCCCTGCCGCCCCCGCCGCCCCCGCCGGCGGCCGGTGCTCGCGGATCCGCTCGTTTATCGCGGCGAACAGCCGGGCCGCCTCATCGGCCACGGTGCCGACCTCGTGCCCGCCCTCGTGCCCGCCCTCGGGGCCGCCGCCGTCGGGATCCCCCCGCTGATCGCTCATCCGGCCTCCTCGAACCGCACCCGGAGCCGGCCGGACGACAGCCTGGCGCCGGCGACGGCGGTGTTCCGCAGCGTGCTGGGCAGGGTGATCACCCGTCGGTACGCGCCCACCGTGACCACCAGGTCGTCGCCGTGCCGGGCCAGGTCGACGTCGTCGCGGGCCGCGAACGGCAGCGAGAGCACCAGCTGGACGGCCCCTCCGGTGCGGCTCAGGGTCAGCGGCGCCGGTCCGTGGTGGCGGGCCAGCGGGTCGGAGCCGTCGTACAGCTCCTCGGCCACGGCGGCGAGCGAGTCGGCGCCGACCGGCTCGTCGGCTCCGTACGCGACCCGCCACACCGGCAGCGGGGCGAACGAGTCGTCCACCTCCGCGAGCACCTCACGCTGGGTACGGACCCAGCCCTGCTGCCACTCGCCGCCGCTCTCGTCCCCCGGGAAGACCCGGTTGGCCACCACGCCGTCGACGGAGTACCCGTACAGCGAGAGCGTGGTCAGCGCCCGGCGGGCCTCGGCGAGAACGACCCGCTCCGGCGTCAACACCAGCCGCGCCGTGGTGTCGGGTCCGGTGAGCAGCGCGTGCACGTCACCGAGGTCGGCGTGCAGCCGCTCCAGCGCGTCGAACACGGTGCCCCGCGGCATCGGCACCCCCGCGGCCCGGGAGAGCACCGGGCGCAGCGCCGACACGACGCGGCGCTGACCGGGCAGCACCCGGTCGACGTACCAGCCCAGCGCCTCCGGCAGCGCCAGCAGCCGGAGCGTCTCGGCGGTGGGGGCGCAGTCGACCACCACGACGTCCCACCGGCCGGAGGCCACCTGGTCGCGCAGCTCGAGCAGGGCCAGCACCTCCTCGGCGCCGGGCAGGACGGTCAGCTCCTCCGCGGCGACAGGGTCGACGCCGGTGGCGTCGAGCACGCTGAGCAGGTAGTCCTGGACCTCCGCCCAGGAGCGCTCGAAGCGACGCTGGGCGTCGACCTGCTGGACCCAGCAACCACGCTCCACCTCGACGGGATCGGTCCCGATCCGCGCGCCGAACGCATCACCGAGCGAGTGGGCCGCGTCGGTCGAGAGCACCAGCGTCCGGCTGCCGGCCCGGGCGGCGAGCACCGCGGTACCGGCGGCCGCGGTCGTCTTGCCCACGCCGCCCTTGCCGGTGAACAGCAGCACGCGCATGGCGCGCCACCCTAGTCCCGAGGCGGCGACGACTGGCGGGACGTCAGCCGCCGGACTCGACCCGCTTCTTGAGGCCCTTGAGCGCGGTGTCGATGATGACCTTCTCGGCCTTGCGGCGCAGCATGCCGATCATCGGGATCGACACCTCGACCGCCAGCCGGTACGTCACCCGCGTCCCGTCGCCCTCGGTCTTGAGCACGTAGGCGCCGTCCATCCCCTTGAGCACCTTGCCGCGCACGAGCGTCCAGGTCACCTCGCGGTCGGCGTCCCACTCGTACGAGAGGACGTACTCGTCCTTGATCGGCGAGGCGTCGAGCACGAAACGCACCTCGGCGGGGCGGCCGTCGGTGCCCTCCTCGAGGACCTCGGTCTGCTTCACCCCGGTCGCCCACGTCGGGTACGCGTCGAAATCGGCGATCACGGCCATGACCTGCTCGGGGGACGCATCGACGACGATGTCGGAGGTCGTCTGGTCAGCCATGCCGTGGCTCTCCTCGATACGCGGCGCGCCGCCGCTCGCCGGCGATGCGCCGCCGGCCGGCCGGGCGCCCGTGGACGGACGCCGTCGGGGCGGAGACTACCGGGACCGATCCCGGCGGCGGATCGGGCTCGCCCGGCCGCCGACCCCGTTCGACGCGGTCCTTGACCTCGAACAGTGCGGCCTTGAGCGGCCGCGCGTACTGCCGCCGCAGCCGCGCCGACGGAACGGGGCCCGGCGGGTCGCAGCGCAGGTAGGCGTGCAGCACGGTGCCGTCACCCCAGGGCTGCAGCCAGACCTCGGCCGTACCCCGGAGGGAGCCGCCGACGGTCCACTGCCGACCCTGCTCGCCGCGGTCCCAGGTGCACCGCAGGGTGAGGCCGGGAAGCCACCTGGCCCACTCCCGCTCGTCGCAGACGACGGAGGCGAGCAACGCCGGGGGTGCCACCACGAAGTGCTCGTCGATGACGTCGAGCGCGGGCACCGGCTGACTGTAACGTGCGTCGACGCGAGGGACGGCGACCCGAGTAGGCGGAGCGGAGGACCTGTGCGCGAGTACGCCACCCCGGCCACGCTCGCCGTGCCGCCGCGGGGCAGCCTGACCGACGACGTGCTGGCGCACGTCGATGAGGCGCCCGATCGGGTGCTGTTCCGGCGGCGCCTGCCGGGCGGGTGGCGCGACGTGACGGCCAGCCAGTTCCAGGCCGAGGTGGTCGCCACCGCACAGGGTCTGCTCGCCGCGGGGGTACGGGCGGGCGACCGGGTCGGGCTGGTGTCCCGGACGCGCTACGAGTGGACGGTCGTCGACTACGCGATCTGGTGGGCCGGGGCGGTCACTGTCCCGGTCTACGCGTCGTCCGCACCCGAGCAGGTGGCAGCGATCCTGGCTGACAGCGGGGCCGGGGCCTGCGTGGTGGAGACGGCCGGACAAGCCAGCGCGCTCCGCGGCGCCGGGCCGCCGTCGCTGCAGCACGTGTGGGCGCTGGACGAGCGCGGGCTCGACGAGCTGGCGCTCGCCGGCGCGGGGGTGGCAGCGGGCGACCTCGAGGCCCGTCGGGCAGCCGTCTCACCCGGAGACCTGGCCACGATCATCTACACCTCCGGTACCACTGGTCGGCCGAAGGGCTGCTGCCTGACCCACGGCAACTTCATGAGCGAGCTGGGCGAGGCGACGGCTGCGCTGCCCGACCTGTTCGACCCCCCGGACGCCTCGACGCTGCTGTTCCTGCCACTCGCGCACGTGTTCGCCCGGGTCATCCAGGTGGGCGCCGTGCGCCGTGGCACCCCCCTGGGCCACACCAGCGACATCGCCGAGCTCACCGACGCGATGGCGTCGTTCCGGCCGACGTTCGTGCTGGCGGTCCCCCGGGTGTTCGAGAAGGTGTTCAACAACGCGAGCCAGCAGGCGCTGATCGCCGGCCGCGGCCGGGTGTTCGACGCCGCGGCAGCGACCGCCATCGCCTACAGCCGGGCACTCGACACCGGCCGCCCGAGCCTGCTGCTGCGCACCCGCCACCGCGCGTACGAGCGGCTGGTGTACGCGCCCCTGCGGAAGCGCCTCGGCGGCCGGATCCGGCACGCGATCGCCGGGGGCGCCCCGCTCGGTGAGCGGCTCGGCCACTTCTTCCGAGGCATCGGGCTGCCGGTGCTCGAGGGGTACGGGCTCACCGAGACGACGGCTGCGCTGACCGTCAACCGGCCTGGTGAGCACAAGGTCGGCACCGTGGGTCGGCCCTTGCCCGGCACGACGGTGCGCGTCGCGGACGACGGCGAGCTGCTGTTCCGCGGCGGACAGGTCTTCGCGGGCTACTGGGACGACGACGACGAGACCGCCCGCACGCTGCGCGACGGTTGGCTGCACACTGGCGACCTCGGCGAGATCGACGCGGAGGGGTTCGTCCGCGTCACCGGCCGGAAGAAGGAGATCCTGGTGACGGCCGGCGGCAAGAACGTCTCGCCCGCCGTGCTGGAGGACCTGATCCGGCTGCACCCGCTGGTGAGCCAGTGCCTGGTGGTCGGCGACGGGCGGCCGTACGTCGCCGCGCTGGTCACCCTCGACCGGGGCGCGGTCCGGTCATGGGCAGGGCGCAACGCCCGCTCAGACAACGACGAGCTGAGCCATGACCCCGACCTGCTCGCCGAGCTGCAGGAGGCGATCGACGCCGCCAACGCGACAGTCTCGCCCGCAGAGTCGGTGCGCCGCTTCGACGTGCTGGCCTCGGACTGGACGGAGGAGGCGGGCTACCTGACGCCCACCCTGAAGCTCAAGCGGTCACTGGTGCTCGCCGACTTCCGCGACGAGGTCGAGGCGCTGTACGAGTAGCTACTCGACCAGGCGTACGGGGTCGCCGGCGATGTTCGCCTGCCACGACGTGGTGTCGGTCGGTGCGCCACCGGTGCCGTAGTTGAACTCCAGCCTCGCCCAGCACGCCGAGGCGACGAGGTCCTGACACTTGTAGTCCGTCGGCACGGACACCGACACCAGCTGGTCCTGCCCCTGGAAGGCACTGTTGCCGACGGACACCGTGCAGCCGGTGAGCGGCCCGTTGACCACCCCTATGCCCGTACACCTGGTGAACGTGACGCCGGAGTCCGCTGGCGCCTTGATCGTGATCGTTCCGGGCTGGTTCGAGTCGCCGACATCGAAGAACTGGAGGTTGAGCAGCTGTCCCGCCGACGAGGTCGGGACGCGGGCGAGGTAGAACTCGGTCTTCGCCGACGGCAGGTTGGCGTAGATCGCCATCTTGCCCCGCCCCGATATCGACACGTTGTCCTTGGCCGTCGGGTCGGTGGACGAGTAGGCGCGCAGGGCGAACCGGTTGTGGCCGCTCGCGAGGTCCGAGCCGAGGCCGTTGGTGTTGACCTGGATCAGGTAGTCGCCGGCCGGGACGCTCGCCTTGGTGCACAGTGGCACCCAGCGACGGAAGACCCTGGCCACCTCGGGATCTGTAGCCCGTGGAGGACTGGTCCAGCACGTTGTAGAGGTTGCCGTTGAACCCGGGGAAGGTTTCCTGAGCAGTCGCCGTCCACGAGGTAGGACGTCGGGTCCCACGGGGTCGCGCTGGGGTTGCGCAGCTGGAACCGGGTGGCCACCTCACCGCTGCCACCGAAGCGGATGTCGCCGGTGCAGTACCTCTTGCTGGCACCGGTGCCACCGGCGTAGACCGTGGTCTCGGTGTCGCCCGGCACGACATCGTTCCGCGCGGCCGAGGCGGCCGGGGTGGTCGTGTCGAGGTTGTTCTCGCAGCGGTCCCCCACGTTGATCAGCGCGGGGTCGAAGATCTCGAGCGTGAGGTTGCTCACCGGCTTGGCCACGTGCAGCGTGTAGAAGTAGCCGTTGGGGTCGTAGTCGGTGTTCGTGGTCCCGGAGCAGCCGTCGTCAGAACCGGAGCAGGTACCGGCCTGGAACTTGTCTCCGCTGACCTTGGGCGACTTCGGTCCGGCCACGTTGGCCCAGAACAGGCCGGCCACGCCGGTGCAGATCGCCGCCGTCGTCGAGGTCGTGGCCTCGGGGTCGTCGCCGAAGGAGTTGCACGGGCTGCCCATCGCCACCGGACCGGCGTAGTCCGCCACCGCGGTGCGGGTGATGGTGGTGTCGTCGACGCCGAGCAGGGACCCGAAGACGTTCTGCACCGTGTCGGTGACCGTGACGCGGAGCCGGGTCGGCTGCCCGTCGATCGCGGTCACGACCGCCGTCTCGGCGGCTGCGTCGTCGAACCCGTTCTGCCTGGCGAACGCCTTGGCGGTGGTGAACGCGCCGTTGGGGTCGCCGGGGAGCTTCGTCACGCCGCTCAACGCCGCCGAGTCGGCCGCTCGCTGGGCGCGCTGGCCGGTGAGGTACCAGTTGCTGACGTCGACGGCGAAACCGGCCAGCGCCATCAGCAGCACCATCATCATCGTCACCAGGATGGCGACGTAGCCCGACTGGTCGTCGCGTCGGCGAAGGCGGACTCTCATGTCACCGGCTTGCACGGGGTGGCCGAGTCGGTGACGACGAACGGCTCCAGGTTCATCACGGTGTAGTCCTTCAGGATCCAGTCCTCGAAGATCAGGCCGGTCACGGCGGGGTGGCTGTACTGGACGTAAACACCGATCGCGTCCCGGGTCGCGGTGTCCGGGCAGGCGTTCTGTGCGCTGGCCGGCCAGGTGCTCGAGTAGCGGGAGAGCGCACCAGTCGTGGCGTTGACGTGGAACTTGACGCAGGTGCTGCACGCGGCAAACGTCTTGTCACCGCCAACCGGGTAGCCGGTCGACTGCGCCTTGTAGACCCAGATCTCCTGGATGTTCGCGTCCTGGAGCGCAGAGCCCTCGCGCAGCACCTGGGCTGCGGCGTCCTCGGCGAACTTGTAGCCGGTGGCTCCGCCGTCCCGAGGCTCGGCGGAGGCGATCCGCACGCCCGCGCGGCTCGCCGAGGTGACGCCCAGATAGTCCTTGAACAACATGCCGAACTCGATGATGCCGAAGAGCAGCAGGATCAGAACCGGCGTGATCAGCGCGGCCTCGACGGCGACAGCGCCGCGCTGCCCTCTCCGCCGGGTGACGCGCATCAAGAATCCTCTCGCTGGGTGATGCCACGACGCTAGGGCGCATCGAGCCGGGACCCGCAGTCCCGGAGCGAGGCGCAACCTCTCCGTTGAGCCGCTTCGACCCGTTCGGTGGGCGCGCATCCTCCGTTCGGAGGGGTTGGTGGGTCGAGTGGGTGGACGTGCCTCCCACGACGGGGCGGATGTTGGGCCAGCCCACTCCTCCACGGCGACCCGGCTCCTACGTTGTGAGAGCAGTTTCGGCTGGTCGCCTCCGTAGCGGCCCGTGCCCCACCGCTACAGACAGGACTTCACCATGGGACGCAAGACCATCACCTTGATCGCGGCCGTCGTGGTCGCTGCACTGGGTGCGTCATTGGTCTTTCTCTACGTGCAGGGCGTCGACGACCGCGCCCAGGCCGACGCGCAGCCCGTCCAGGTGCTGACTGCCGTCGCGCAGATCGAGGCGGGCGAGTCCGTGAAGGACGCCCAGGCAGCCGGCAAGTTCGAGCTGACCGAGATCCCGGGCGCGGCGGTCCTGCCCGGCGCGCTGACCGACACCGAGTCGATCAAGGACTCCGTTGCGACCGCGCCTGTCTACGAGGGCGAGCAGATCATCGCGTCCCGGTTCGGGGCGGTCGGCACCTCGTCGCGGATCACCATCGCCGACGACCAGCTGGCGATCAGTGTCCAGCTCGGCGACCCGCAGCGAGTGGCCGGCTTCGTGTCACCCGGCTCCAACGTTGCGGTCTTCGCCACCGTTGGCGGCTCATGCGGGGCGGTCGAGGGTGCTGCCGCAGACGGTGGCATGGCCACCAGGTTGCTGTTGCCCGAGGTCCCGGTGATCGGAGTGGGCCAGACCGGCACGGCGGCCACCACGACGACCACCGCCCCAACCGGCGAGCAGACCGTCGAGGCCGTCCCGACAACCATCCTGACCTTGTCTCTGGACCAGACCGACGCCGAGAAGGTCATTCTCGCCTCGCAGACCAGCTGCCTTGCCATGGGACTGCTCACGGACAAGTCCCAGGTGGCACCGTCGGCGGGCACCACCACGAACGAACTCTTCGGCAACTGAGGACGAAGGCATCTCACCATGACCACAATCGTTGAGCGCGACAGCACCATCGCCACCCGCATCACCGCCTCGGTGGGCCTGGGTGAGGTGGTGGAGTCCATCGACCTCCTCAAGACGCAGCTGGACAACCGGCCGCAGGAGTTCGCCGTGATCCTCGGCCCCAGCGTGCCCCTCGGCGCCGCGGTCGCTCTCGCAGACACCATGCGGGTGATGCGACCGACGCTCGGCGTGATCCTCGTCCGCGACGCCATCGACACCTCGGTCCTGGCCGAGGCCCTCCGGTCCGGGATGCGCGAGGTCGTTCCGCTCGAGGACCTCGCGGGTATCGGGCTGGCGGTGCAGCGGGCACGCAGCCTGCACGAGGCATTGACCAACGCCATGCCGGGACCCGCCTCGCCTGTCGACAACGGCAAGGTCATCACCGTCTTCTCCGCCAAGGGTGGGGTTGGCAAGACCACCATCGCCACCAACCTGGCCGTCGCCCTCGCCGATGGGGGAGCCGAGGTCTGCATCGTCGACCTCGATCTCTCCTTCGGTGACGTGGCGATCGCGTTGCAGATCTTTCCCACCCGGACGATCGCGGACACGGTGGCGATGCAGGCCAACCTCGACAGCCAGGGTCTGGACCACCTGCTCACCAACTACCGGGAGGGTGTGTACGCGCTGGCCGCGCCCGTGGGGCCGGACGCGAAGGACGCCATCAGCGCACAGCTGGTCGGGGAGATCCTGCGGCTGCTGCGCGAACGCTTCGCCTACATCGTGGTCGACACGCCGCCGGCGTTCGACGACCAGGTCCTGACGGCCTTCGACGAGTCCGACCTGATCGTGCTCATCGCCACGCCGGACATCCCGGCGCTGAAGAACCTGAAGATCGCGTGCGAGACCATCAACCTGCTGAACATCCCGCGGGAGAAGCTACGGGTGGTGCTCAATCGCGCCGACTCACGGGTCGGTGTGTCCCCGGATGAGGTTGCCGCCTCGCTGCAGATGGCGATCACCACCTCCATCCCCTCTTCCCGCGACGTGCCGGGCTCGGTGAACCGCGGGGAGCTGTTGTTTCTCTCTGACGCCCGGCACCCGGTGAGCCAGTCGATCCGGGGCATGGCCAAGGAGGCCATCCAATCCCTCAGCTCGCCCGTGCCGGCGCTGCCCGACGCGCCCGCCACCAACAACAGCGGCACCAGCAACGGCAAGGCCGTCGGCGCGACCGGCCGCGGCGGCACGAGGCGGCACAAGGCTGGGCTGTTCTCCCGGAAGAGTCGCGCCTGATGAGCCTCGCCGATCGGCTGGCCACCGCCCAGCGTGACCGTAGCGGCGGGCACAGTGCCCCCCCGACCCAGGAGCGTCGCGTCCCGCAGACCCAGAAGGTGACGTCCACTGTCGATCCGCTGGCAAGCCTCAAGGTGCAGGTGCACCAGACGCTGCTGGCGGCACTGGGTCCGAAGCTGTACGACGCCGACCTGGCCGCCTCCGAGCTCGAGTCGATGGTGCGCCGGGCCCTGCAGGAGGCGGTGGAGGCCGACGACACGCCGCTCACGGCGATGGACCGCAACCGCCTGACGTCCGAGATCGCCGACGACATCCTCGGCTACGGACCGATCGAGCCGTTCCTGCGCGACCCCAGCCTGACCGAGGTGATGGTGAACGGGCCGTTCGAGATCTGGATCGAGCGCGGCGGCAAGCTCACGAAGGTCGACGCCCGGTTCGCCGACGAGGCGCACCTGCGTCGGACCATCGAGAAGATCGTCGCCCGGATCGGACGTCGCGTCGATGAGTCGAGCCCCATGGTCGACGCCCGGCTGCCGGACGGCAGCCGGGTCAATGCCGTGATCCCTCCCCTGGCCCTCGACGGATCGCTGCTGACCATCCGGAAGTTCTCGGCCGACCCGTACACCGTGGAAGACCTGATCCGCTTCGGGTCGTTCACACCGCGGATGGCGGACTTCCTGCGCGCCTGCGTGACCGGTCGCCTGAACATCGTCGTCGCGGGCGGTACCGGCGCCGGCAAGACGACGACTCTGAACGTGCTGTCCAGCTTCATCCCAGCCGACGAGCGCATCGTCACGATCGAGGACGCCGCCGAGCTGCAGCTGCACCAGGACCACGTGCTGCGCCTCGAGTCACGGCCGTCCAACATCGAGGGCAAGGGCGCGGTCTCGATCCGCGACCTGGTACGCAACGCGCTGCGGATGCGTCCCGACCGGATCGTCGTCGGCGAGGTCCGGGATGCGTCCGCACTGGACATGCTGCAGGCGATGAACACCGGTCACGACGGCTCCATCTGCACGGTCCACGCCAACTCTCCGCGGGACGCTCTGTCCCGCATCGAGACCATGGTCATGATGGCCGGGATGGACCTGCCGATGCGGGCCATCCGGGAGCAGATCGCCAGCGCGGTCGACCTCGTGGTGCAGCAGGCCCGCCTCAAGGACGGCTCGCGCCGCATCACCGCCATCACCGAGGTGGAGCGGATGGAGGGTGAGGTCGTCACCCTGCAGGACATCTTCACCTACGACTTCTCTGCCGGCTGGGACGCCGAGGGCAACAGCCTCGGGCGACTCAAGGCCACCGGTCTGCGTCCCCGCTTCATGGACAAGCTCAGCGACAGCGGCGTCCGGATCGATCCGATGGTGTTCGCGATGGACGGTCAGTGATGCTTCGACTCGTCGGAGCCCTGGCGCTCGGCGTCGCCGCCGCCGGCACGGTCTTCCTCGGTACTGCGACGACCGCCTGGGCCGGCGAGGGTGCGATCGAGAACGTCGACGCGCAGCACAGCACCGTGCAGGTGCTCTTCTCGCTCCCCGACCTGCCCGAGGGCACCGCCGTCGACCTCGACACGGTTGAGGTCACCGCCGACGGCACGCCCCAGGAGGCGAGTGCCGACACAGCGAGTGCCGCGGGTTCCGTCCGGCGGGTCAGCATGCTGACGATCGACACCAGCCAGAGCATGACCGGCGACCGGTTCGATGCCGCCAAGGCGGCCGCCTTGAGCTTTATCGAGAACGCACCCGACGACGTCCGGATCGGACTGGTGTCCTTCGCGGACACCGCCACCGTCGTCGAGCAGCCCACCACCGACCGAGACGCCCTACGGGACGCGGTCGACGAGCTCTCCATCACCCGCCTCACCCGGCTCTACGACGGCATCCGGTTGTCGCTGGACACCATCGGCGACGGGGACGAGGGCAGCGTCCTGGTCCTCTCCGACGGTCGCGACACGTCCGACCAGTCGGTCGAGGCCACCCTTGAGGCCGTCGAGAAGAGCGGCGCCCGCGTCGACGTCGTGGCCCTGGAGCAGACGGGGCCTGCGTTCACCGCGCTCGAGGAGATCGCCACCGCCGGCGGCGGGACGATCACCAACAGCACCGACCCGAAGGACCTCGAGGCGCTCTTCGCCCAGCAGGCCCAGGTCCTCGCGTCGCAGCTTCTCGTGACCTTCGACGTTCCCTCCGGCTGGGACGGCGGCGACGCGAACCTCGAGGTGTCGGTCGACGCCGCGGGCGAGACCTACACCGACTCCGCCTTCGTCCGGCTGCCCGCCGCAGTGCAGGAGACCAAGCCGAACTCGGACAGCAGCGCCGAACCGTTGCCGGCCGACGAGCCGTGGTTCGTCGTCAGCAAGCACGTCATGATCGGTGGCCTCGTCGCGGTCGGGGTGGGCGTCGCCCTGCTGATCGCGATGATGACCGGCGTCTTCGCCTTCGGGAAGAAGGCGACGGTGACCGACCGGCTGGCGCCGTACGGTCTCAGCGCCGCGGGCAGGAGCGCGGGCGGCCCGGGCACCAGCCCGGGCGTCAAGGCGAAGGCGATCGACGTGACCGAGCGCGCGCTCCGCAGCGGTGGCCTCGACGTCCGGCTGGCCAAGAAGCTCGACGCCGCCGCGATGGGCATGCACGCCGCCGAGTGGCTGCTGCTGCACACCGGGATCGTGGCGGCCGCCGGGTTCGTGGGCTACGTGCTCAGCGGCAACATCGTGCTCGCTGTGATCTTCCTGCTGGCCGGCGCCGTCGTGCCCTGGCTCTACCTGTCCCGCAAGGCCTCCAAGCGGATCAAACAGTTCAACTCCCAGCTGGCCGACACGCTGCAGCTGGTGTCCGGCAGCCTGAGCGCCGGCCTCTCCCTGACCCAGTCCCTCGACACCGTTGTCCGCGAGGGCTCCGAGCCGGTGGCCAGCGAGTTCCGCCGTGCCCTGGTCGAGCAGCGGCTCGGCGTCGAGGTGGAGACCGCCCTCGAGGGGGTCGCGAGCCGGATGCACAGCGACGACTTCTCCTGGGTGGTCATGGCCGTCCGGATCCAGCGCGAGGTCGGCGGCAACCTCGCCGAGCTGCTGCTCACGGTGGCCGGCACCCTGCGCGAGCGCGACTACCTGCGCAGGCAGGTGCGGACACTCTCGGCCGAGGGTCGGATGTCTGCGTGGGTCCTGGGTGGCCTGCCGCCCGCGTTCTTCGGCTACCTGATGCTCGTGCAGCCGACGTACCTCACTCCCATGCTCACCAGCAGCCTCGGTTGGATGATGCTCGCGGCGGCCGGCACGATGATGACCATCGGCATCGTCGTCCTCAGCAAGATGGCAAAGGTGGAGGTCTGAGATGGAGCCGGTGTGGATGCTCGCGCTCGGCACGACGGCGATCTTCCTGGGGATCGTCCTGGCCCTGGTGGCCGCCGGCGTGATGTCCGGTGCGAAGTCCGGGGTTTCGCGCTCCCTGACCCTGCTCGAGGCGTTCAGCGCGGCCCCGACGTCCATGCAGTCCGAGCTGGACCCGGGCTTCAAGGTCCGCGTGCTGGATCCGGGTCGTCAGTGGTTTGCCAGGCTCGGCCGGCGCCTCACCCCCAACGACCACGGCGAGCGGATTCGGGCCAAGCTGGACGCTGCCGGTAACCCCTCGGGCTGGGCTGCCGACCGCATCACCACCGCCAAGGCGGCCGGGTTCACGGCCGGTCTCGTCTTCGGCCTGTTCGTCACGCTCGCGGTCGGCCTCGGCACGATGCCCGCCGTGGTGGCCACGGTG
The DNA here is from genome assembly GCA_963785115.1 of uncultured Actinomycetota bacterium. Taxonomy (GTDB): domain Bacteria; phylum Actinomycetota; class Actinomycetes; order Propionibacteriales; family Nocardioidaceae; genus JACCWP01. Next base: position 135,247 of record CAWATY010000009.1, on the reverse strand, counting down.
GCGATGTCCCTGGCCGGCTACTACGCGATCGACCTCTGGCTGTACCAGAAGGCCTATGAGCGCAAGAACTCCATCCAGCTCGCGCTCGCCGACTCCATCGACCTGCTCACGATCTCCGTCGAAGCCGGCCTCGGTTTCGATGCCGCGCTGGCCCACGTCGCGAAGAACACCGACGGGCCGCTCGCCGAGGAGTTCCGCCGGGTGCTGCAGGAGATGCAGATCGGCATGAGCCGCAGCGATGCCCTGCGCGCGCTCGGCGAGCGCAGCAGCGTCGAGGAGCTGCGCAGCTTCACGACCGCGATGGTGCAGGCCGACGCGTTCGGCATCCCGGTCGGCAAGGTGCTGCGGGTCCAGTCGCGGGAAATGCGCACGAAGCGCCGCCAGCTCGCCGAGGAGAAGGCGCAGAAGGTGCCGGTGAAGATCCTGTTCCCGCTGATCTTCTTCATCCTGCCGACGCTGTTCATCGTGGTGATGGGGCCCGCGGCGATCTCGATGATGCAGTCATTCGGCCGGACCTGACGCACTGGGACATGACGGGGCAGATGACTGCTCGCCACTGAGGCTTTACTGTTAGTAATCAACGGCGGGTCGCGTCGTGACGGGTGGGAGGTCCGGTGCCGACAGTGCTGCGGACGTCCGCCCTCAGTCGTGAGCAGATCACGGCGGTCGGCGCGCGCGCCTTCGGGGCGGGAACGGTGCTGTTGCTCGCCCTGGTCGACCACTCCGCGCGCGGAGCCGTCAGCGCCGCGCTGATCTGTGGTCTCGCGGCCGGCATGACCGCCCTCACGCTGCGGCTTCCGGACTCATTGGCGCCGCTGGCGACGCTGGAGGCCCTGATCGGCGGGGTCCTCATCGGCGTGGCGATCCCCGACTTCCCCGGCGTGCTCGCGTACAGCCTGGTTCCCGCGTTCATCGCCGGCCTCAGCCGTCGCCGGAGCGCCGCGGTCTTTGCCGTGCTGACGCCGTTCGTGTGCATCGACCTGCTGACCCTCAGCGAGCTGACCACAGAGTCGTTCACCGCCCGGCTCCAGCTGTCGGTGCCCTGGCTGGTAACCAGCGCCGGGGCCGCTCTGCTCGCACACTGGCTGGTCGACACCAACCAACCGCCGCCGGCCGACGACACCGGCTACGAATCCGCGCGGCGGTTGCTGGCCCAGCTGCGCACCGTCGCGCGGCGGCTCAGCCAAGGCCTCGACCCGGTCGGGATTGCCCAGCAGATCCTCGCCGAGGTCGACCTCAGGGTGGAGTCGATGCGTGCCGTCGTCCTGGCCCGCAGCGACGGCGGCGTGCTGCAGCCGCTCGCCGAGCAGACCGACGGTACGGCGCGCGAGCTCACCCCCGAAGACCCCCTCGTCATGGACTGCTGGACCAACGAGGCGCCGGTGCAGCGGCCGGTCGACGCGCCCGGCGGCGGCCGCTGCATCCGGGTCGCGGTGCCGCTGCAGGTCGGCGTGCGGATGGTCGGTGTGGTGGTGCTCGAGACCGAGCGCACCCAGACCGGGCAGGCGCTGCGCGAGCTGCGGCAGGCGCTTGCCGAGCACTGCGTCCGCCTCGACACCGCCCTGCTCTTCGACGAGGTCCGCACCCTCGCGACCGCCGAGGAGCGTCGACGGCTCGCCCGCGAGATCCACGACGGCATCGCCCAGGAGATCGCCTCCCTCGGCTACGCCGTCGACAGCCTGGTGGCCGACGCCGACACGGACGAGCAGCGAGACGGTCTGCGCGGCCTCCGACAGGAGCTCACCCGGCTGACCAGTGAGCTGCGGTTGTCGATCTTCGACCTGCGCTCCGAGGTCAGCTCCACCACCGGGCTCGGCGCGGTGTTGTCCGACTACCTCCGCCAGGTCGGCTCCCGCTCCGGCCTCACGGTGCACCTGACCCTCGCCGAGGGCGCCAAGCGACTGCCGACGCCCACCGAGACCGAGATCCTGCGCATCGCCCAGGAGGCGATCACCAACTGCCGCAAGCACGCCAACGCCCGCAACCTGCACGTGTCCCTGGTCGTCGAGGCGCCGTACGCGCGGCTCACCATCACCGACGATGGACGCGGGCTGGGCACCCCGCGAGAGGACAGCTTCGGTCTGCGGACCATGCGAGAGCGCGCAGAACGGGTCGGCGCGAGCCTGCGGGTACGCAACCGGACGACCGGATCGCACGGCACAGAAGTCACTTTGGTCCTGGAGGATCGCAGACGAATCGGCGAAAGTCGCCGCACGCGAGCGTCCGATGACGTAGCGTTACCCCCACGCGTCACATCTACGCGCCCTGCCGAGCGCCCGCGAGGGGAGCCCTCCGATGCCCACGTCGGTCCTGCTCATCGATGACCACGACCTTATTCGTCAGGGCCTGCGCCGCGCCTTCGAGCGCAGCGAGGACTTCTCCGTACTCGGCGAGGCGGCCAGCCTCTCCCAGGGCGAACAGCTGGTGGCGCGGCACGACCCGCAGGTCGTCGTCATCGACGTACGACTGCCAGACGGCTCCGGGCTCGACCTGGTCCGCAAGATGCGCCAGCACAAGCAGCAGCTGGGCATCGTCGTGCTCACCATGTACGCGGGCGACGAGCAGTTGTTCGCCGCCCTCGACGCGGGCGCGTCGGCGTTCGTGCCCAAGGACGCCCCGGCCGAGGACGTCGTGGCTGCTGCGCGGCATGCGGCGGTGTCGCCCCGGTCGTTCACCGCACCCGATCTCGCCGAGGCCATGCAGCGCCGGCTGCGGCCCACCGGACCGCAGCTCTCCCCGCGCGAGCGCGAGGTGCTCGAGCTGTTGGCCGAGGGCCTCGGGGTGGCGGCCATTGCCCGCAAGCTCTACATCTCCGAGTCGACTGCCAAGACCCACATCTCGAAGATCTACGACAAGCTCGGTGCCGCGAACCGGGCCCAGGCGATCATGAGCGCGATCCGTGCCGGTTTGATCAAGGGAACGTCCCAGCAGGTGTGACAACGGGTGACTATGCGGCTTGTATAACCCGGACATACGACCCCCTGACGCCGATCGGCGCGGGGGGTCGTCCATTCGGTGCCCGGGGAATGCCCGGTTCACGGATACCGCCGAACCTGCTCAACCGCGAGGATTTGGGATGTCAACCGAATGCGTCCCACAGGGGGCGCACCCCAGCCCCCTCGGAGGGATCCCATGTTCCGCATGATCAAGAACCTTCACGCTCACCGTCGCGGCGAGGAAGGCGCATCCGCCGTCGAGTACGGTCTGCTCGTTGCGCTGATCGCCGCCGTCATCGTCGTCGCCGTGCTCCTGCTCGGCGGTGTCGTCAAGGGCGCGTTCCAGGACACCAAGACCGGTCTTTGCAGCGGCACCACCACCGGTTCCACCGGCGCCGCCTGCGCCAAGACGAAGTAACCGACCCACGCGCACGTCAGGGAGAGGGGTCTCGGCTTCCGGCCGAGGCCCCCTCACTGCGTCATCCACGATGGCGCACCCGCTTGTCCGTCGCTTCGCGCCCCCGGAGGGCATCATGCACGAGACGCTGCGAACGCTCAGCGCTCGCGTCACCGGCCGCATGCGACGTACCGGGGAACAAGGCGCCTCAGCGGTCGAGTACGGCCTGCTGGTGGTACTCATCGCCGCAGTGATCGCCGTCGCCGTGCTCCTGCTCGGCGGCGTCGTCAAGGGCGAGTTCCAGGACACCAAGACCAACCTGTGCACGAACTCCAACAAGGGCGCGTCACAGGCCAGCGCCTGCGCCAAGACCAACTGACCTCCAGAAGGAGAACCGTGCGCCGAGCACGCGACCAGCGTGGTGCTTCCGCGGTCGAGTACGCCCTCATCGTCGCGCTGGTGGCCGCGGTCAGCCTGCTCAGCATCACCTTGCTGTCCGAGGTGATGACGGCCGAGTACACCGACACCTGCAAGCAGGTCGCCACCCGCGACGGAGACACGTGCTGAGGACCCGTCAGTGGTGGCGTGCCTCCCAGGCATCCGCAAGCGCGATCCGCTCACCGGGCGACGGGTGACCCGACAGCAGGCGCCAGGGCAGGGCGGGATCGGGTTCGTGCAGGTACAGCGCGGCCGACCGAGCCACCACCACCCTCAGCGCCGCTGGGTCGTCCGTCACATCGAGGGCGGTCAGGTCGGCCCGCAGCTCGAGCGCCCGGCTCGCGGTGTCGAGTGCCGGCACCACCAACACCCCTGCAGCGACCGTGAGCGCGACCAGCATCGGCACCGCCGGGGCGTCAGAGACCCGTACACCGTCGGTGCCCGCCCAGCGGCGCACCCGTCGACTGCTGGCGGCGGCGCCCACCAGCGCCGTGGCCAGTGCAGCCGCCAGGCTCGCCAGCAGCGCGCGCCGCTCGGAGTCGTGGGCGTGGACGTGCCCGAGCTCGTGCGCCGCGACCACGCTCACCTCGTCCGGCGTGGAACGGCGCAGCAGCGTCTCGTACAGAACCACCACGTGGTCGTCCCCCACCCCCGTGACGTAGGCGTTGTACGTGGTCGTTGACGGTGTCTCCGGCACCACCTGGACGTCGGTGACGCCGACGCCGATCTGGTCGGCCAGTGCCAGCACGTGGGTGCGGAGCTCACCGTCGGGCAGCGACGGGTAGTCGGTGTCCGACACCGTCCACCGGCCGGAGAGCACGGTGCCCGCCAGCACGAGCACGGCGACGGCCACCGTGAGGACCCACCACCACGACCCGCGCAGGTAGCGGGAGGTCACCCGGATCAGCAGCACCGCGACCGACGCCAGCGCCCACCACTCCACCAGCTGCACCAGCCGGTCGGCGGCCCACTCGCCCCAGCCGCCGCCGAGTGAACCCGCTGCCTCGTAGACGACCTGGAGCGCCGCCTCGGCCGGCAGCGTCATCGCCCAGACGATGCCCACGACGGCGAAGGCCACCAGCAGCGAGCGCAACGACTGCAGCCGCATCCCCGCCCCGATGCGCGAGGCCAGCCGGACGCCCATGCGGGACAACCCCAGCATCAGCACGGTGGCCACCGGGAGGACGATCGTGGCGGCCTCGAACGGGCGTGCCCACGCGCCGTAGAGATGGATGCGGTCCAGGTCTTTGGCATCGACACGTCCGGTCGGGTCAATCGGACCCAGCTCGAGCGTCCCCGCCGGCTGGCGCGGAACCAGGAACCACCAGGCGACGGCGAAGGCGACCAGGCACACGGCCGCCCACACCAGCGTCCAGCCCGGGTGCACCGCCCGGGGACGGTCGCTTCCCACCGAGTTCGCGGTGACGCCGCGAGCGGCGTGCGCCTCAGTCATCTCGGCCCCACGCCTCGGCGAGCGCGACTCGCTGGGCACCGGTCGGGTGGCTGGCGAACCACAGGTACTCCCACCGGGGCGGGTCGGGATCGTTGAGATTGACCCGGGACAGCCGGCGCTGCAGCTCCACCAGCGCGGCTGCGTCGTGGGTGAGGTCGAAGGAGTGCAGGTCGGCCCGCGCCTCCACCGCCCGGCTGACGACGTTCTGCGCCGGCAGCACGAGCAACGAGCCTGCAGCCGCGAGCGCCAGCACCATCGGTAGCGCGGCCACCTCGCGGACGTCGTCGACGCCCGCCCGGCGCCGGACCCAGCCAACGTCGGCCACCAGCACGAGCAACGTCACGCCGGCCGTGGTGGCGAGCGCACCGAGCAGCGTACCGCTGACGACGTCGTTCTCGGACGCGTGACCGAGTTCGTGCGCCACCACCTGGCGTACCTCGTCGTCCGGCGTGCCCTCGAGGAGCGTGTCGTAGACGACGATGCGCTTGGTCGCGCCGAAGCCGGACACGTAAGCGTTCACGGCCGTGGTGCGCTTGGACGCGTCGGCGACCAGCACGTCGTCGACCTCCAGCCCGTCTTCGTGTGCAAGCGCGATCAACGAGCTGCGCAGCTGCCCGTCCGGCATCGGCTTGAAGTCGTTGTAGAGGGGCTCGATCACCAACGGGTACACGTACGACCCGAGCACCACCAGACCGGCAGCCAGCACCGAGGCGACCCACCACCACACCCGGCGGAAGTGTCGGGCCAGCGCCAGGACAGCGACGAGGACGAGCGTGGTGAGTACGACAGACACCAGCAGCCCGCGCAGGCGGTCCACCGTGTACGAGCCCCAGTCCTGGGTGGAGAGCCCGTACGCGCGGCGCAGCCGTTCGGCCGGTATCGCCAGCGGCAGGGTCGCCAGTCGCCCCACGACCGCCAGAACGGCGACTGCGACCAGTACCTGCAGTGGCCACCAGCGGCGGCCCGGCAACCGTCGGACGAGGCGTGCGCCCAGCGGCGTGAGCCCGAGCGCGAGCGTGATCACCAGGCTTACCGCGGTGGCGCCCAGGCCGTAGCCGGTCGCCCGCGACGAGTACGCCTCGATCCGGTCCAGCACCTCGGGTGGCAGCCCGGCGGTCGGGTCGACCGGTGGCATCGTGGCGCCGGGAGTCCAGTCCCACGGGACGGTGAGGGCGGCCACGGTGAGGAGGGCGACGCCGCTCAGCGCGAGCCAGGCCAACGCCGCCCGTCGCTCACCCGACGACACGGGCCAGCCTGCTCAGCTCGTGCCGCCACTGGGCGGTGACGGTCGCCAGGTCGGTGCCGAGCTGGTCGCGCAGCACCAGCTGGACCGGGTGCCCGTCGATCGCCGAGCGGGCGAAGCGCACGGTCGCCGACGTGCCGTACCGGCTCTCCAGCATCCGGAAGGCCAGCCACGCCTGCTCGTAGGCGCGCCCGAGCCCGTGTGCCTCGGTCCGGAACTCCGGGTAGCCCGGCAGGTGACCGGGCGGGCCGGTGCGACGTACCAGCGCGAGGGTGCGCCCGGCAGCGGTGCGCAGCGGCACCCCCGCGTCGTGCAGGGCGACGAAGTCGGCGAAACCCTCGACGACCCAGGCAGGCGCGGACGAGCCGGCGGCCGCAGTGGCCACGTGCGCTGCCTCGTGACCCAGCACCACGGCGCCGCCGACCGGGCCGAGCCGGCGGAACACTGTCGGGTTGAGCACGACCTGGTCCGGCACCCCGCTTGCGACCGAACCGTCGACGGAGGTGGCGACGGCCGCGATGGCGTCCCAGTCGGCGCCTGCGTCGCCGAGGACCGCCCGGAACTGCGGCTCGCCACCGGGCGCCACGACCACCAGCCGGGTGGTCTCCCGGCCGAGCGTGCCGGGCAGCACCCGCTCGACCTGGGTGCGCGCGGCGACCACCTGGGCGGCGAGCCGGCGCGCCACGTTGCCGGCGGGGCCGCCGGGCGGGAGCACCAGCCTGGCAGCGCCGAGGTCGAGGACGCGCAGCGGAACGCACGCCCACAGCGGGACCGGCGACCCGAGCAGCGGGCGGAAGCGCACCACGGCACCGTCGTCGATGTCCACCACCAGCTGGGTCGAGACCGACTGGTCCCAGCCGGGCTGCCGCCAGGTGGCGTCAACGACCGCGCTGACGTCGATGTCGGCTCTCGCGGGCGGTACGTCGGCTCCGACGTAGTCCAGGGCGAGGCGTTCCACCCGCAGCCCGGCGAGCGCCCGCCAGGTGTCTGCCGCCCAGGACGGGTCAGCCGCGTCGGCGACCAGCCCGGCCCGGTCGCCGCGGGCCCATGAGCGGGTCAGCGCGGCCAGCGCGTCGCGGGTCTGGACCTCGCCGGCGTCGGCGCCGACCGGGATGGTGGCGGGCGCGTCGGGCGGGGAGGGTGCGTCCTCACCGCTCAGCAGCGGGACGACCGCGACGACCGCGACCAGGACAGCGCCGGAGGCGAGTGCCAGCAGCCGGGCGCGGCGATCGTTTCGGGTCGAGGGCCCGTCCTCCGCCCGGCGGGGCTGCTGGGTCACCCGCCGATGGTAGGCACCTCAGCCGACGCGACGGATCGTGGCGATCGGCATCAGTCCGATCGGCACGACCTCCACGGACCGGCTCGGGTTGGGCGCGTGCACGATCTGGCCGTTGCCGATGTACATGCCGACGTGGCTGATCGGTGAGTAGTAGAAGACCAGGTCGCCGGGGGCGATGTCGGACATCGACACCGGCACACCCTGCGTGGACTGGATCGACGACGAGTGCGACAGCGCCACACCGGCGGCGCGCCACGCGTACATGGTCAGCCCGGAGCAGTCGAAGGCATCCGGCCCGGCGGCGCCGTAGACGTAGGGGTCACCGATCTGAGCCAGGGCGGTCTCGACGGCGACCTTGGCGCGATCGCTGGCCGGCACCTCGGTGAGCGGCGGGATCGCGTCGCCCCGGCTGGTCTCGGCCGCCTCCGCGGCGGCCTCCGCCTCGAGCTTGGCGAGCAGCTCCTCGGCCGCGGCGGCCTTCTCGTCGATCTCGGCCTTCTCGCGCGCCATCTGCTCCTTGGCGGCGGTGATCTCGGCCAGCTGGTCCTCGGCCTGCTGTTCGCGCAGGTCGAGCTCGGAGCGGGAGTTCTCGTAGGAGGTCAGCAGGTCGGTGGTCTGGTCGGAGAACGACTGCAGGGTGACCATCGAGGAGATGAACTCGTCGGGGTCGTCGGACAGCAGCAGCTGACCGGTGGTCCCGATGCCGGAGCCGTCGACCTCGGCGAGCACGAGCTGCTCGACCTCGCTGCGCAGCTGCTCGGTCTCATCCTGCTGGGCCGCGACGTCGGCGCGGATCGCGGAGAGCTCGTCACGGGCGTCGCCGAGCGAGGCCCGGATGGTGTTGAACCGCTCGGCCGCCTGCTCCGCCTCGTGGTTGAGGGTGTCGACCCGACGTTGGACGTCGTCGATCGTCGGCTCGGGATCGGCACTCGCACCTGGCAGGCCGAGCGCACCCAGCGCGACCGCGAGGGTGGCGATGACGGACAGACGGACGGCGCGTGATTTCCGGCCGGTCAGCACGATCGGTCGGTCTCCCTCTGCTCGAGTGTGTCGGCGTCTGAGTCAGCACCCTCGTACTGACGTCGGCGCTGCGCCCGAGCCGGCCCTGGTCACCGGTCTTCAGCGGGCGCGCGACACGTCACCGTATCTACCCACTGCGAGACGTATCAACACGGGTCCGGCGAGATCAGACGTTCGGCCGGTGAATCCTGTCACCCTGGGTGAGGAAACATGTGCGAATTGTGATCGGATTCCGGTTCCGGAGGTTCCTCCCCCGCGTCTCCAGCCACGTCTCCAGCCGCGTCTCCAGGCTCGTCTCCAGGCTCGTCTCCAGGCTCGTCTCCAGCCACGGTCGGCGGCCCGGTGGGCGTGACCAGCCGCAACGGCGGCACCAGCCCGGCACCGGCCAGCGCGTCCAGCGCGGAGACCTCCTCGGGCGCGAGCTCGAGCTGTTCCGGCGGTGGGCCGAGCAGCACGCTGACCACGCAGTCGGCGCAGGCGTCGCCCCGCACCGCGCACCCGTCGCAGTCGACCAGCAGCGGCAGAGCCGTCCGTCCGTCGTCGGGTCGGACCCAGGGCGAGGGGGAAGGGGCGTCGGCCACGGCTGTCTCCTGACGTCAACGGCCCGGTCATCGAGCCACCACCGACGCTAGGCGCCCCCACCGACAGTCCCTGCGTGGCGAGTCTCGGGGAGCCTCAGGAGGCGAGCAGGGCGACGAGCGCGACGGAAGGGACCGCGCGGGCGCCGGCGTCGACCGCGGCCGCGGCGACCTCGCGGTCGGTCGACACCACGACGAGGGGTCGGCCACGCGGCTCGGCCTCGACCAGCCGGGCGATGACCTCGTCGGCGGTGACACCGGGTGGGCTGAACCGCACCCGCACCCCGCGGGGTCCTGCAACCGGCGGTGGTGCGGCGAGGTCGGCCCCGTCGAAGACGACCGTCACCTCCGCCCCCGTGCGCGCCGCCACCGGCGCGAGGTCGCGCAGCAGCCGTGCCCGCTGCTGGTCGAGCGCCAGGGTCGGGTACCCGGTCTTGGTCACGTTGTAGCCGTCGACCACCAGGTGCACCCGGGGCAGGCCCAGCAGCTGGCCCAGCATCGCTGGGTCGTCCGCGCGCAGTGCCCGGTCGCTGCCGGCCCGCAGCACAGCGGACGTCGGGTCGAGGGCGGCCACGAGGTCGGCGGGCAGCACGTCGACGGCGGGCAGGGCCAGCTCGCGACGCAAACCCTGGACGGCGTCGGTCAGGGTGTCCATCAGCAATCGTGCCCGGGTGGTCGCCGCGTCGCGGCCACCACGGTCCTCCCGACGTAGCGCCGCCAGCTGGGTCTCCAGCTCGCTGACCCGGCCGCGCAGCCGCCGGGTCTCGGCCTCGGCCGCCGCCGCACCGGCCCGCGCCGCATCGGTCGCCGCGGTTGCCTGCTCCACGCCCGCCTCCGCTGCGGACCGCGCTTCCCGCGCCCGCTGCCGCGCCTCGGCGAGGCGCTGGCGCAGTGTCGTGTTCTCGTCGCGCAGCCGGACCTGCTGCTCGCGCACCCGGGCACGGACCTCGCGCACCCCTGCCTCGGCCTCGTCGACCAGCCGCCGCAGCCGCTCTGCCTCGGCCCGCGCCACCTCCGTCGCCCGCGCCACCTCCTCGTCGACCGCGCGCTCCCCCGCCCGGGCGACGGTGCCGGCCCAGCCGTCCGGGCGCAGCAGGTACGCCAGCGCGGCGACCTCGACCGGGTCGGCGGCGGGGGCGTCCACACCTGCTGCCACCTGACCGGCGGCAGGCAGCCGGGCGCGGACGCGACCCGCCACCCGCTCGCGGAAGTCGTCATCGGTCGCGAGCGCCAGCGCGATCTGGGTACCGGCCAGTCGGGCCCGCCGTTGCGGGGTGAAGCCCGCCACCCGGCGCAGCGCTGCCGGCAGCCGGTCGGGCTCGATCGCGCCCAGGGCGTCGGCTGCGAGCGCCACCACCCGCACGCGGACCGGTTCGGGCAGCACCGGCTCCGGGTCGCCGGGCGGCGTCGGGTCGGTCACTGCTCGCCGGCGTCGGCGCGCGGGACGTACTCGATCGCGTCGGACCGTCCGCACCACCGGCAGGTGATGGACTCGACCCGGTCGGCGAGCACCACGGACTCGTCCACGACCGCCTCGCCCGACAGCCCGACATGCCAGTACTCGCGGGTCCGGCTGGCCCGCACGACGTCGAAGCGGGTGAGGTTGCCGCACCCGGCACAGCGCCACCGCTCAGCGGCCTCCGGCCTGCGCGGCACTCCGCCTGCGGCCGTGTCACTCACGGCCCCACGCTATCCGCCGCCCTCGGTCCGGGACGGACCTCACCGCGTGGCGGCCGCCCAGCGTCGGCGCCGGCACCTAGCGTCGAGGTGTGGGAGGTGGGCTGGTGCACGGAAGGTCCCCGGTGGCGATTCAGGCGAGCTTCGACGAGCTCGGCCGCGCCCTGCGCGAGGTGACCTTCTGCGTCGTCGACCTCGAGACCACCGGCGGCTCACCGGCGGGAGGCTCCCGCATCACCGAGGTCGGCGCCGTCAAGGTGCGCGGTGGTGAGGTGCTCGGCGACTTCCAGACTCTCGTCAACCCGGTGGCACCGATCCCCCCGTTCATCTCCGTGCTCACCGGGATCACCGACCTGATGGTGGCGGCCGCGCCGCCCGTCGAGCAGGTCCTGCCGACGTTCCTGGAGTTCGCCCGCGGCTGCGTGCTGGTCGCCCACAACGCGCCCTTCGACGTCGGGTTCCTGACCCACGTGGCGCGCGAGCTCGGTCACCCCTGGCCGGGGTTCGAGGTCCTCGACACGGCGGTGCTCGCCCGCCGCATCGTCACCCGCGACGAGGCGCCGAACTGCAAGCTCGCCACGCTCGCCCGGGTGTTCCGGGCGCGCACCACGCCGACGCACCGCGCGCTCGACGACGCCAAGGCCACCGTCGACGTCCTGCACGGCCTGATGGAGCGTCTCGGCGGGCTGGGCGTGCACACGCTCGAGGAGCTCCAGTCGTTCTCGGCGCGGGTGAGCGCCGAGCAACGCCGCAAGCGCCACCTCGCCGAGCCGCTGCCGCACGCGCCCGGCGTCTACCTCTTCCGGGGGCCGCGCGACGAGGTGCTCTACGTCGGGACCTCCCGCGACCTGCGCTCCCGGGTGCGCCGCTACTTCACGGCCAGCGAGACCCGCTCGCGGATGGGCGAGATGGTCGCGGTGGCCGAGACGGTCACCGGCATCGTCTGCGCCACGGCGCTGGAGGCCGAGGTCCGCGAGCTGCGGCTGATCGCCGAGCACAAGCCCCGCTACAACCGCCGCTCCCGCCACCCCGAGCGCGGCGTGTGGATCAAGCTGACCGCCGAGCCGTGGCCGCGGCTGTCCCTGGTGCGCCAGGTCCTCGACGACGGGGCCGACTACGCCGGCCCGTTCGGCTCCCGGCGGGTGGCCGAGCGGGCCATGGCCGCCCTGCACGAGACGTTCCGCATCCGCCAGTGCAGCCAGCGGCTGGCCAAGAAGCCCCGCGGGTCGGCCTGTGTGCTGGCCGAGATCGGCCGCTGCCTGTCCCCGTGCGACGGCACGGCCGCCGCCGATGCCTACTCCGCCGAGGTCACTCGGGTACGCGACGTGCTGGTCAGCCGACCCGACGCCGTCCGGGCGCGGCTCACCGCGACCATGGAGGCGCTGGCGGCCACCGAGCGCTACGAGGAGGCCGGTCTGCAGCGCGACCGGCTGACCGCGCTGGTCCGCGGCACCGCGCGCAGCCAGCGGCTCCGTGGCGTCACCGGGTGCGCCGAGCTGGTGGCCGCCCGACGCAACGACGACGGCCACTGGGAGGTCCACGTCGTACGCCACGGCCGGCTCGCCGCGGCGGGCGTCATCCCCGGCGGTGCCAGCGCCCGCGACTGGGTGCGCGAGCTGCGCGCCGGAGCCGACACCGTCCTGCCCGGTCCCGGCCCGGCGCCCGCCGCGACACCCGACGAGACGGAGTGCCTGCTGCGCTGGCTGGAGTCCCCCGGAGTCCGGCTGGTGCACGTCGACGGCGAGTGGACCTGCCCGGTGGGCGGCGCCCGCCGGCTGCTGCCGGTGCTCGAGAACGCCGTGGACTCGCGACTGCAGGCCGCGCCGTTCGACGACCGCCGCGACGAGCGCCGGCACGCAGGCCGCCGGCTGGTGACCCAGCGATAGGCTCCGGCGCATGATCACCGCGATCGTGTTCGTCAAGGCAGACGTCGCCCGGATCCCCGAGGTGGCCGAGCAGATCGCGGGGCTCCCGGGCGTGAGCGAGGTCTACTCCGTCACCGGTCACATCGACCTCATCGCGATGGTGCGCGTCCGCGCCCACGACGACGTCGCCGCGGTCGTGGCCGACCGGTTGAACAAGGTGCCGGGCGTCGAGTCGACCGAGACCCACATCGCGTTCCGGACCTACTCGGAGCACGATCTCGAGCAGGCGTTCAGCATCGGCGCCGACGGCTGACCTCGGCCGTTCCACTCAACTCCACTCAACGCGGCTGCGCCGTCGCCGCCACCCACCGCTCGAGAACCGTCTGGGCAGCACCGGTGTCGACCGCGTCCGCCGCGGCCGCGAGGCCGGCATGCAGCCGGTCGTCGAGGTCGCCATCGCCGCCCTCGTGGGCGGCCAGTCCCGCGGCGGCGTTGAGCAGCACCGCGTCGCGTACCGGCCCGACATCACCGGCGAGCACCCGGCGGAAGACCTCGGCGTTGTGGTCCGGGGCGCCGCCGCGCAGTGCCTCGGCGGGTGCCCGTGCGACCCCGAGCCGGGCCGGGTCGACGACGTGCCGCGAGACCTCGCCGCCGGGCCGCGCGACCCAGACCGTGGAGGTCGTGGTCGTGGTCAGCTCGTCGAGGCCGTCGTCGCCGTGGAAGACCAGCGCGTCGACGCCGCGTCTGGCCAGCACGCCGGCCACCGTCGGCGCCATCGCCGGGTCGGCCACCCCGACCGCCTGGGCGGCGGGTCGCGCCGGGTTGGTGAGCGGGCCGAGGAAGTTGAAGGTGGTGGGGGTCCCCAGCTCGCGTCGTGGCACCGCGGCGTGCCGCAGCGCCGGGTGGAAGACGGGCGCGAAGCAGAACGTGATGCCCGCCTCGACGGCGACCTCCCCCACTCGTCGCGGCTCGAGGTCGAGGCTGACACCGAGGGCTTCGAGCACGTCGGCCGAGCCGCTGGCCGACGAGGCCGCCCGGTTGCCGTGCTTGACCACCCGGACGCCGGTCCCCGCGGCGACGACGGCCGCCATCGTGGAGATGTTGACCGTCCGGGCCTTGTCGCCACCGGTGCCGACGATGTCGACCACCCGCCCGGGCACGTCCAGCGGGGCGGCATGGGCGTACATCGTGCGGACGAGGCCCTCGACCTCGTCGACGGTCTCGCCCTTGGCCCGCAGGAGCACGGCGAACCCGGCGATCTGGGTGGGCGTGGCGTTGCCCGCGAGGACCTCCTCCATCGCCCAGGAGGTCTGCCCTGCGTCGAGGTCGCGGCGGGCCACCAGGGCACCGATCACCTCGGACCAGCTGTGCCCGCTCACGGCGTACGCGTCCGAACGCCTGTCACCGGACGGCGGGGACGGCCGCCAGCCGCGCGCGCACCAGCCCGATGACCGTCTCGGCGAGCCGCAGCGGGTCGATCGGGTGCGGCAGGGCGGCGTCGGCCCGCGACCAGGTGGCCAGCCAGGCGTCCTGCGGCCGGCCGGTGAGCACCAGCAGCGGCGGGCACCGGTAGATCTCGTCCTTGAGCTGGCGGGCGATCCCCATGCCGCCTGCGGGTACCGCCTCGCCGTCGAGGATCGCCAGATCGATGCCGCCGGCGTCCATGGTGCGGATCACGACCGGCTCGGTGGCGCACTCCACGTACTCGAAGCGCGGGAGCTCGGGGTGCGGGCGGGTGCCGAGAGCCAGCGTCACGGCGCTGCGGGTGTCGACGTCGTCGCTGTAGACCAGGGCGCGCACGACTCGGTCGGGGGCTCCATCGTGCGCGGCGGCGTCGGTCACTAGGCGATGGTATCGGGCGGCGCCGGCCCGTCGGCGGGGCCCGACCGGGCCCGGGCGGCGGCCTCCAGGCGGTCGAGCCGACGGTCCTCGCGCACCGCCTCCCGCTGCGACGCACGGACCCACTGGACGAACAGCACCCCGAAGAACAGCAGCCCCAGCAGGTCGCCCGACGCCCACAGCAGGGCCCCGGCCAGCTGTTGGTCGTCGGCGACGCTCGGCGGCCAGTCCCGGTCGAGGCCGAGGTACCAGTCCCCGGCGATGAGTCGGGTGGAGTCCATCACCGCCACCCCGAGGAACGCGTGGAACGGGAGGGTCGCGAAGGTCATCAGCACCCGGAAGCCGTGCGCGACTCGCCCCGGGACCGGGTCCAGCCCGATCAGCGGCCAGAAGAACAGCGAGCCGGCGAGCACGAAGTGCAGGTGGGTGAGCTCGTGCACGACCTCGTGCCGCAGCGTCGCCTCGTACCAGCCGGAGAAGTACAGCGCCCACGGGCTCACGATGTAGATCGCGAACGCCACCGGCGGGAAGGACAGCACCCTCGCGGGCATGCTGTGCAGCAGGGCCAGCAGCCGGGACCTCGGGGCCGGCGGCAGGGTGCGCAGCCACAGCGTGACCGGCGCCCCGAGCGCGAGGAACACCGGCGTCACCATGGTCAGCACCATGTGCTGGACCATGTGCACGCTGAGCAGCGTCGTGTCGTACGCCGCCAGCGGTGACACGGTGGCCACCGCGAGGCTGCCGCAGCCGCCCAGGACGAACGAGGCGTCCCGCCAGTGCGACCAGGAGTCTCCTCGGCGGCGGAGCGCGCGGACGGGCAGCAGGTAGGCGATCAGCAGGGTCGCGAGAACCAGCAGTGGCACGATCTCGGGGCGCCACTCGGTCAGCAGCGCGTGCACGCTGACGGGCGGCACCAGGGCGGGGTCGCCGTGCGCCAGCAGCACGGAGTCGGGCACCGCCCCAGGGTAGGTCCCCGGGCGCGACTCGCGGAGGTGCAGGGGCGGGGTGCAGGCGAGGGCGGGCCGTGGACATAATGGCGCCCGTGGCGACAACGACCGTGGTGCCGACCTCGCGCCTGCACGGTCACTACAACCGTCCGAGCATGGTCAGCGTCGGCACGATCGTCTGGCTGTCCAGCGAGCTGATGTTCTTCGCGGCGCTCTTCGCCGCCTACTTCACCATCCGCAACGTCGCCAACGCCGAGGGCTCGCTCTGGAGCGACTCGACGGCCCTGCTCAACCTGCCGTTCGCCACCGCCAACACCACGATCCTGGTGCTGTCGTCGGTCACCTGCCAGCTCGGCGTCTTCGCGGCCGAGCGCGGGCGGGTCGGCCGCACCGCAGGGGTGCTGCAGGTCGGGGGCTGGGGCATGCGGGAGTGGTTCGTGCTCACCTACCTGATGGGCTCGGTCTTCGTGGCCGGTCAGGCGCTGGAGTACGCCGAGCTGGTGCGCGAGAACATCACGATGGCCTCGTCGCCCTACGGCTCGATGTTCTACCTGACCACCGGCTTCCACGGTCTGCACGTGACCGGTGGCCTGGTCGCCTTCCTGCTGGTGATCGGCCGGACGTTCGTCGCCCGGCGGTTCACCCACGAGCAGGCGGTGAGCGCCATCGTCGTGTCGTACTACTGGCACTTCGTCGACATCGTGTGGATCGGCCTGTTCGCCACCATCTACCTCATCCAGTAGCCCTCCCCGCCCCCCGCAGCCCCCCGACCGAGACCGAGGACCCGGACCGTGCGAACGCTCTCCACCCACCGGCGCCACCCGCTCGCGGGCGTCGTGGTGCTGCTGCTCGGGCTGCTCGCGGTGGGCGCGGTCTACGCGGCCTTCGCCCCTCGCGCCGCCCAGGCCGACTCCACCTCCGACGACCTGGTCGCCGAGGGCAGGCGGCTGTTCCTCGTCGGCTGCGCCTCGTGCCACGGCCTCAACGCCGACGGGATCGAGCAGGACAAGGGCGGTCAGTACGGCCCCTCGCTGATCGGTGTCGGTGCTGCCGCGGTCGACTTCCAGGTGTCGACCGGCCGGATGCCGATGGCGCAGAACGCCCAGCAGGCACCGGAGAAGGAGCCGGTCTACGCCGGCGAGGAGATCGAGGCGCTGGCGGCGTACATCGCCTCGCTGGCCCCCGGCCCGGCGATCCCGACGCCGGACATGTACGACACCAGCGACCTGACCAAGGAACAGATCGTCGAGGGCGGCGAGTTCTTCCGGACCAACTGCACCGCCTGCCACAACTCGGTCGGCATCGGAGGTGCCCTCGGTGAGGGCCGCTACGCGCCGCCACTGACCGGGGTCGAGCCCAAGCACATGTACCAGGCGATGATCACCGGTCCGCAGTCGATGCCGGTCTTCGACGACGACCTGCTGACCGAGGATGAGAAGCGCCAGATCATCGGCTACATCCAGACCGTCCAGGACCAGCCGAACTACGGCGGCGCGGGCCTCGGTGGCTTCGGGCCGGTGAGCGAGGGCCTGGTTGCCTGGATCGCCGGTATCGGCGCCCTGGTCGGCTTCGCCACCTGGATCGGTGCGAACAGCGTGAGGGCGAACAAGTGAGCGACGAGCGCGACTCCGAGGGCCACGTCCACCGCCGCGACGACGAAGGTGCGCCGGGCGACGAGCACGCCGTACCGGCCGGCCCGGGCGACATCCCTGGCGAGATCGAGCCCGGCCACGGCGACCCGGTCGCTGACCCCGGTCTCGACCCGCACGAGCCACGTCCCACCGACGTCGACCCCGCACTGGACAAGCGCGCCGAGCGGCAGGTGGCGGCGATGTTCGGGCTGTCCGCTCTGCTGACGCTCGGCTTCTGCGTGGCCTACTTCGTGATCCCCGTCGACGCGGTCTGGGCCAACACCGCGGCCCTCAACCTGGTCCTGGGCTGCACGCTCGGGCTGGCGCTGCTGTTCATCGGGCTCGGGGCGGTGCAGTGGTCGCGGCGGTTGATGGACGACCACGAGATCGTCGAGCTGCGCCACACCGCCGCCTCACCGCCCGAGGACCGCGCCGACGCCGTCGCGACGATCGAGCAGGGCAACGTCGAGTCCGGCTTCGGCCGGCGTCCGCTGATCCGCAACACGCTGTTCGCGTCCATGGGCGCGCTGGCTCTGCCGACCGTGGTGCTGCTGCGCGACCTCGGCCCCACCCCCGGCGACGATCCCAAGACGACGGTCTGGACAAAGGGCGTGCGCGTCGTGGTCGACGTGTCCGGCGAGGGCATCAAGCCCGGCGACCTGGAGGTCGGCCAGCTGGTCAACTGCGAACCCGAGCTCTTCTACCAGACCGACGACGAAGGCGAGCCGCTGTTCGAGGGCACCGAGCTGCTCAACGCCAAGGCGAAGGCTGCGGTGATCCTGGTCCGGATGGCGCCAGAGGAGATCAAGGCACCCGAGGGCCGGGAGGACTGGGGCCAGGACGGAGTGCTCTGCTTCTCCAAGATCTGCCCGCACCTGGGCTGCCCGATCAGCCTGTGGGAGCAGCAGACTCGCAACCTGATCTGCCCCTGTCACCAGTCGACCTTCGACCTCACCGACGGAGGTAAAGTGGTCTTCGGACCCGCGAAACGTCCGGTGCCGCAGCTGGAGCTGGGGCTCGACGAGGAGGGCTACCTCATCGCCATGGGTGATTTCGAGGACCCGATCGGACCGAGCTTCCCCGAGATCCACCGAGACTGAGCGGGCGAAGGAGATGCAGCGATGAGCCAGACCGACGCCACGTCGACGCGCAGCGCTCCCAGCGGTGTCACGGCGAAGCTGGCGGGACCCACGGCGTGGCTCGACGACCGGCTGGGCCTGGCCACGCTGGTCAAGAAGAACGTCCGCAAGGCGTTCCCCGACCACTGGTCGTTCCTGCTCGGCGAGATCGCGCTGTACAGCTTCATCGTGTTGCTGCTGTCGGGCACGTTCCTGTCGGTATGGTTCAAGCCTTCGATGGCCGAGGTCCTCTACACCGGCAGCTACGACCCGCTGTACGGCATGAACATGTCCGAGGCCTTCGCGTCGACGCTGGACATCTCCTTCGACGTCCGCGGCGGCCTGCTGATGCGGCAGATCCACCACTGGGCGGCAGCCCTGTTCCTCGCCGCGATGCTGGTGCACATGCTCCGGATCTTCTTCACCGGCGCGTACCGCAAGCCCCGCGAGATCAACTGGCTGGTCGGGCTGGGGCTGCTGCAGCTCGGCATCGTCGAGGGCTTCGCCGGCTACTCACTGCCCGACGACCTGCTCTCCGGCACCGGGCTGCGGATCGCCGAGGGGTTGATGCGCTCGATCCCGGTGGTGGGCACGTACATCTCGTTCTTCGTCTTCGGCGGGGAGTTCCCGGGCAACGACTTCATCCCCCGGCTCTACATCGCCCACGTGCTGCTGATCCCCGGGATCCTGCTGGCGTTGATCACGTTGCACATCCTGCTGCTCGTCTACCACAAGCACACCCAGTGGCCGGGCCCGGGACGCACCAACCACAACGTGGTGGGCTACCCGTTGCTGCCGATCTACATGGCCAAGGCCGGCGGCTTCTTCTTCATCGTCTTCGGTGTCACCGCGCTGATGTCGGCGCTGTTCCAGATCAACCCGGTGTGGGCCTTCGGGCCGTACAACCCGTCGGAGGTGACTGCGGGATCGCAGCCCGACTGGTACATGGGCTGGCTGGACGGCGCGTTGCGGATCATGCCCGCCTGGGAGTTCACCGTCTTCGGCCAGACGTTGTCGATGAACGTGTTCATCCCCGGCGTCGCGCTGATGGGACTGTTGTTCGGCATCCTCGGGGCCTACCCGTTCGTCGAGCAGTGGGTGACCGGTGACCGGCGGGTCCACCACCTGCTGGAGCGTCCGCGCAACGCCCCGACGCGCACCGCGTTTGGCGCCGCGGGGATCACCGCGTACGGGTTGCTGTGGATCTCCGGCGGCAACGACATCATCGCCACGCAGTTCCATCTGGACTTCTACTGGATCACCAGGCTGCTGCGGGTGCTGGTGTTCCTCGGACCCGTCATCGCGTTCATCGTGACCAGGCGGATCTGCATCGGGTTGCAGCGCAAGGACGCCGAGGTCGTGCTGCACGGCTACGAGACCGGCATCATCATGCGCTCGGCCGACGGCACATACTCGGAGCGGCACCTGCCGGTCAGCCAGGCGAAGGCGTACATGCTCACCGCCCACGACCGGACGTCGGTGCCCGCGCTCCCTGCGCCCACCGACGAGAACGGTGTGGCGGCGCCCGGCAACCGGATGGAGCGCTGGCGGGTCAAGGCGGCGGACTTCTGGCTGGGCCACGACCACCAGAAGCCCACGGCCGAGGAGCTGCACGAGGCGCACGAGCACCACGGCCACGAGGAGCTCGAGGCAGCCGACGAGGAGTTCGGCGGCGTCAACGAGGTCGGCCTCCCCCGCCGCCACTGACGATCCGCGCCCTTTGCCTGCACGATCCGTGGCGTTTGGTTGCACGATCCGCGGCGTTTGGTTGCACGATCCGCGGGCTTTGGTTGCGCGATCGGCGGCCGACGGGTTGTCGTCGGCGTACTCGCTGAAGGCCTGTGGATGACCACCGCCAGGAACACGTCATCTCGGCGACACTCCCGCGATGACAGACCTGATCCTCGGTGGCGCACCGTTTCTCGGCAAGCAGGCTCTCGATCTGGGATTCACCCGGCAGACGTTCCGCCGAGCCCTCCGCGAGAACGCTGTACGACGCGTCCTCCGCACCGTGTACGTCGATGCTCGCGTCGAGGACAGCACCGACCTGCGGATCGCAGCGCTGCACCTGGTGATGCCGCCGCACGCTGTCCTGTTCGGCACGACCGCGATGTGGGTGATGGGCATCGATGCCTTTCAGCCGGAGGAGCGGTTCGTGCCGAGACCGACGTGCGTGGTTCCGCACGGGATGACCCGGACCACCACCCAGGGGGTACGTACCGTCGAAGGCTTCATCGAAGACGCTGACGTGATGGAGCTCGGCGGATTGCGCGTGACCGTCCCGGCGCGGACCGCCGTGGACGGGCTGCGGCGGCTGCGCCGACCGTTCGCCCTCTCGGCCGCGGACGCGATGGCACATGCCGGACTGGTCGGCGCCGACGAGATCCGAGAACGCATCTCCCGCCTCGGGGGCTTTCCCGGGATCGTCCAGGCGCGCTACCTGGAGCCACTCATCGACCCGGCGACCGAGTGGCCCGGTGAGTCGTGGACCAAGCTGCGACTCGTCGACTGTGGCTGCCCGATCCCCCGGTCACAGCTGTGGATCACCGATGTGAGAGGGCGCCGGGCGGCGGTCGACCTCGGGTACGAGCAGGCAAAGGTCGCGTGCGAGTACGACGGTCGAGAGGTCCACACCCTCGACGAAGACACCGACCGGGACGACGAACGGCGGACCTGGTTGCGCACGGCCATGGACTGGCGGATGGCCATCGCCTGCAAGGAGTCGGTCTTCAGCCAGCAGGCGTCCTTCGAGCTCGAGGTGGCCGGGTGGCTCGGGATCGAGCCGCTGCTCCCCCGGCAGTGGTGAGCTGACCCGCGCCACGGATCACGCAACAAGGAGCCACGGATGGCACAACCAAGACTCACGGATCGCACAACGAAGGGCCACGGATCGCGCAGCCGAAGGCCGCGGATGGTGGTCAGCTGAGGGCGGAGCCGGCCTTGTACTGCTTCCAGGACATGTCCCAGTCGGTCCAGCCGTTGCCCTGCTCGAGCGAACGTCCGCTGTTGATGGTCTTGACGACGTCGCCGCGGTGGGCCATGCCGAACAGCCACGCGGCGTTGTCGGTGCTCATGCCCACGCAGCCGTGGCTCACGTTGGCGTAGCCCTGCGAGCCGACTGACCACGGGGCGGCGTGCAGGAACTCGCCGCTGTAGGTCACCCGCATCGCGTACTCGACGTCGGGGATGTTGTAGTACTCCGGGTCGCCGGGCTGGATGCCCACCGTGGCCGCGTCCATCCGCTTGACCTCGAACTTCTCGATGATCAGCTTGGTGCCGCTGCGGGTGGTGAAGCCGGGCATGCCCGCGGTGATCGGGACCGTCCGCACCAGCTTGTCGTTGATCTCGACCTTCATCTGGTGGGTCGCGACGTTGATCGTGCTGATGATCGAGTCGCCAACGGTGAAGGACACGTGCCGGTCCTCCTGGCCGTAGATGCCGTTGCCGGCGTTGACCCCGTTGACCCCGACGTCGACCTTGACCTCGGTGCCCTTCTGCCAGAACTCCTTGGGCCGGTAATGCACCTCGGTGTCGGAGAGCCAGTGCCAGCTGCCCACGACCTGCGGGGTCGAGGTGACGCTCATGTGGCGCTCGACCTCGGCCTTGTCCTTGACCGGAAGGTCGAAGGTCACGATGACCGGCATGCCCACGCCGACCGTCTCGTTCTGCAGCGGGGACACGCTCGGGTAGGTCTGCTGGTCCAGCGTGAGCGCCTCGGTGGTGAACGTCTCGCGCTGGGTGCGGCTGTCCCCGGACTCACCGGTGCCGGTGGTGACGACGCTGTATTTGGCACCCGGCTCGAGCAGCTCGTCGGCGGTCCAACGGGTGCTGTCGCCGTTCACCGCCCCGGAGACCATGTGCTCGGGGGTGCGCTGGCCGCGGTAGACCTCGACCTTGTCCAGGGTCCCCGACGTCGCAGACACGACGACTTGGGTGTCGACCGGCACGTTCTGTCCCGATTTGGGCAGCTCCACGCTGGCCCGGAAGGGCGCCGTGTCGGCCTGCTCGGCCTCGCTGCCGCCTCCGCCGCCGTTCGGACCGGCCGCCTCGTCGGACGATCCGGACGAGTCGCCGTTGCAGGACGCCAGCGCGAGCACGACGCACAGACCGGCCGCGACGCCGGCGACCCGGCGGAGCGAGTAGGCCCTGAGCATGGAGAACCTCCGGATGTACGACTGGGGACCCCCCAGCCTAACCCGGCGACCCCTCTGAACCGAAAAATCCCACGGCGTGACGCCCCGTGAGTCGCAATCGTTGCCGCCTGTCCCGCGTGTCCCGTACGCCATGCCGCGGCGCTGGGCGGGGGTCAGTGCGCGTGGTACCCGCGGTAGTACTCGAAGACGAAGCCCACCATCGTCACCCCAGTCAGCCCGACCCCGATCACCACCAGCCACCACCCGATGGTCACGCCGAGCGCGACCACGGCCACCGACAGGCCGGTGTAGAGCGGCCACCAGCTGTACGGGGGGTAGAACCCGAACTCGCCGGCCCCGTCGGCCACCTCGGCCTCGTTCCGGTCCTCGGGGCGGGCGTCGATCTGCCGGGCCACGACACCGAGGTAGAACGCCACCAGCGCCGCCAGCAGGGTGGTCATGACCAGCGCGCTGGTCCCCGTCGGGTCCTCGGACATGAACCAGTAGATGGGGCTCACGATGCCGAAGAACAGCGCGCAGCTGCCCATCGTCCAGGCTTCGATCCTCACCGGTGCTCCTCACCCGACTCGCCGTCGCGCGGCTGCTCGCGGACGCGGTCGCGCGGATCCTCGCCCAGCTGCTCGGCGACGTGCCCCGCCCGGCCGCCCTGCTCGGGCGTGTCGGTGCTGGTGTCGTCGTCGAGCAACCCCTCGTTCTCGACCAGCTCGAGGGCGACCACCTCGGGGTGGTGCACGTCGAAAGCCGGCGCCTCGGAGCGGATCCGCGGCAGCCGGTGGAAGTTGTGCCGCGGCGGCGGCGACGACGTCGCCCACTCCAGGGAGCGGCCCCATCCCCACGGGTCGTCGGTCTCCACCATCGGGTCGTTGCGGGTCTTCCAGACGTTGAGCAGGAACGGGATCACGGACGCACCGAGCAGGAACGCCCCGACACTCGACACCTCGTTGAGGGTCGTGAAGCCGTCGCTGGCCTGGTAGTCGGCGTAGCGACGGGGCATCCCCTCGGCGCCCAGCCAGTGCTGCACCAGGAAGGTCATGTGGAACCCGACGAACAGCATCCAGAAGTGGATCTTGCCCAGCCGCTCGTCGAGCATCCGGCCGGTGAGCTTGGGCCACCAGAAGTAGAACCCACCGAACATCGCGAACACGACGGTGCCGAAGACGACGTAGTGGAAGTGCGCCACCACGAAGTAGCTGTCGGAGACCGCGAAGTCGAGCGGGGGCGAGGCCAGGATGACGCCGGTCAGCCCACCGAACAGGAACGTGGTGAGGAAGCCGAGCGCCCAGAGCATGGGCGTCTCGAACGTCAGGGACCCGCCCCACATGGTGCCGATCCAGTTGAAGAACTTCACCCCCGTCGGCACCGCGATGAGGAACGTCATGAACGAGAAGAACGGCCGGTCGACCGCGCCGGTCGTGAACATGTGGTGCGCCCACACCGCCACCGACAGGGCGGCGATGCTGAGGGTGGCGCCGACCAGTCCGATGTAGCCGAAGATCGGCTTGCGGCTGAACACCGGCAGGATCTCGGTGATGATCCCGAAGAACGGCAGCGCGATGATGTAGACCTCGGGGTGCCCGAAGAACCAGAACAGGTGCTGCCAGAGGATGGCTCCGCCGTTGGCGGTGTCGTAGACGTGGGCGCCGAGCGTGCGGTCGGCCTCCAGCATCAGCAGGGCGCCGGCGAGGATGGGGAACGCGATCAGAACCAGCAGGCTGGTGATGAAGATGTTCCAGACGAAGATCGGCATCCGGAACATCGTCATGCCGGGTGCGCGCATGCAGAAGACGGTGGTCACGAAGTTGACCGCGCCGAGGATGGTGCCGAGGCCCGCGAGCCACAGCCCCATCACCCACAGGTCGCCCCCGATGCCCGGCGAGTTCGTGGCGTCGGACAGCGGCGTGTACGCGTACCAACCGAAGTCGGCGGCGCCGCCGGGGACGAAGAAGCCCGCCGAGGCGATGATCCCGCCGAACAGGTACGTCCAGTAGCTGAAGGCGTTGAGCCGGGGAAACGCCACGTCGGGCGACCCGATCTGCAGCGGCATGATCGCGTTGGCGAAGCCGGCGAACAGCGGCGTCGCGAACAGCAGCAGCATCACCGTGCCATGCATGGTGAACAGCTGGTTGTACGTCTCGTCGCTGACCACCTGGTTGCCCGGCTGCGCGAGCTCGGCGCGCATCATCAGGGCCATCACGCCGGCCAGCAGGAAGAAGATGAACGACGTCGCGAAGTAGAGGTTGCCGATCACCTTGTGGTCGGTGGTGCTGAGCACGGCGGCGATCTTCTGCCCGGTGGTCCGCTCACGCGGGGCCGCGGGCGCCTGGGTGGGGCGGCTGACCGTTGCGGTCACTCGTCGGCCTCCTCGTCGTCGGTGCCGGCGATCTCGGTCACGCTGTCGGGCAGCTGCGGCTCGCCGACGTTGCCCGCGGCCTCCAGCTCCTGCAGGTGTGCGTCGAAGTCGTCACGCGACACGATGTGCACGGTGAAGAGCATCCGCGAGTGGTAGAGCCCGCACAGCTCCGAGCAGCGGCCCGGGTACTCGCCCTCCACGGTGGGCGTGAGCATGAACGAGTTCTCCCGCCCCGGGACGACGTCCTGCTTGTAGTTGAACACCGGCACCCAGAAGGCGTGGATGACGTCGTTGGAGCGGAGCTCGAAGTCGACGACCTCGTCGACCGGCAGGTACAGCTCGGCGGGGTCGGCCGGCGACCCGCTGTCGAAGACGGTCTGGCCGTCGACGGCGTCCTCGTCGTTGTAGACGAAGGTCCAGGCCCACTTCTGCCCGATCACGGTGAGCACGTGGTCCGGGTCGGGCGTCTCGTCGATGTCCGCCTCGGTCTCGACGGTGTGGAAGAACAGCACCGCGACGATGATGACGGGGGCGATCGTGTAGAGGACCTCGATCGGCAGGTTGTAGCGCACCTGCGGCGGGATCTCGTTGTCGGAGCGGCGGCGGTAGCGCACCACCACCCAGCCCATCAGGCCCCAGACGAAGACGCCCACGACCAGGGCGGCGACCCACGCGCCGAACCACAGCGTGTCGATGTACTCGGCACGGTCGCTCGCGGGGTCGGGGAGCCCGAGGTCGGTGCCGTCGCAGCCGCCGAGCAGGAGCATCCCGGCGAGCGCGAGGGCGGCGGACGCGACCCTCGTCCGCAGGCTCCGCCGAGGGGGCGGGAGGTGCTGGCCCACGTGCCACCTTCCTGTGCGGATCGCGCGTCTCGGCGCGGCTGCCGGAGTGGACGAAACCCTACTCCAGGAGCCCCGACGTGCCACGAGGCGGGACCCTCGCGGGTCCCGCCTCGTCAAGGCGTCGGGCGGCGGCTCAGCGGAGCCGAAGCTCGGTCAGTGGAACGAGTCGCCGCAGGCACACGATCCGGTGGCGGTCGGGTTGTCGATCGTGAAGCCCTGCTTCTCGATGGTGTCGACGAAGTCGATGGTCGCGCCCTGCAGGTACGGCACGCTCATCCGGTCGACCACCACGTTGACGCCGTCGAAGTCCCGCACGGAGTCGCCGTCGAGGCTGCGCTCGTCGAAGAAGAGCTGGTAGCGGAGGCCCGAGCAGCCACCGGGCTGGACGGCGATCCGCAGTGCCAGGTCGTCGCGGCCCTCCTGGTCGAGCAGTGCCCGCACCTTGCTCGCGGCACCACTGGTCAGCACCACGCCCTCGGCAGCGGGTGCCTCGGTCGTGGGGGTGTCGTTCTGGACGGTCATCGCGCGCCACTCCTGGGATCGATCGGCCTGGCGGTCACCCGGCGGACAACGTGCGCAAACACGGACCGCCCACCGGGCATTCCCCATGATGCCACGCGGGGGCCCTTCGTACGGCACTGGCGCTCCCGGTGGACACTCCTGATGACTCAGGGGGTGGCTCAGCGCGACCAGGTACGGGCCACCCGCTCCGCCAGGTCGGCCAGGGACCCCGCGGCGTCCGACATCGACCGCTCATCGCCGAACAGCTCGCTGACCGAGTAGGCCGACTCCACGCCCATCGCGCGCATCTCCCGGGACCCCACGTCCACCCGCCCGGCCAGCACCACGCAGGGACGCTGGGCGGCAGCCGCGACCTGGGCGACCCCGTAGACCACCTTGCCGCCGCGGGAGGAGTAATCGAAGGCGCCTTCGCCCGAGAGCACGAGATCGGCGGCCGCAGCCTGCTCGGCCAGGCCGACGGCGTCGGCGACCAGATCGACGCCCGGCTCCCGGATGGCACCGAGCAGCAGCAGCGCGAACCCGAGCCCGCCGGCCGCGCCAGCGCCGGCGGCATCGGCGACCGAGCGGTCGGCCGCGTCGGCCCAGCCCTCGAGGTAGCGGTCAAGCGTGGGCTTGCGTTCGTCGGTGACGCCCTTCTGCGGCCCGAAGACGTTGATGGCGCCGCGCAGGCCCAG
Source organism: uncultured Actinomycetota bacterium (assembly GCA_963785115.1). Lineage (GTDB taxonomy): Bacteria > Actinomycetota > Actinomycetes > Propionibacteriales > Nocardioidaceae > JACCWP01. The sequence goes on along the minus strand of CAWATY010000009.1, from coordinate 108,284 downwards.
CAGCGGGTTGTCCACGTCGCTGGCGGCCACCAGCTCGACGCCCTCCACCCGGCGGCGGGGCGCCTCGAGGTCCACCCGCGTCACGCCGTCGAGGCCGGCCACGCCGGCCCGGAGGTCGACATCGGACTCGGCACCGAGACCAGCGAGGAGCCCCGCTCCCCCGTCGCTGGTGGCGCTGCCCCCCAGGCCGATCACGACCCGCGACGCCCCGGCGTCCACCGCCGCGGCCACCAGCTCGCCGACCCCCACGGTGGTGGCCCGCTCGGGCGCACGCTCCTCGGGGGGCGTCAGGTGCAGCCCGCAGGCCTGCGCCGACTCCACGTACGCCGTGCCCCCGGACCCGCCGTCGAGCAGGACCGCGCCGGGCACGGGATCGCCGTACGGGCCGGTCACCGTGACGGCCAGCAGCTCGCCACCGAGGCTGGCGTGCAGGGTGTCCACGAACCCGGGCCCGCCGTCGGCCATCGGCACCGTGTGCAGCTCGTCGTCGGGGGCCCGTCGCCGCCACCCGGTGACCACCGCGTCGGCAGCCTCGGCAGCGCTCAGCGTGCCGGCGAACTTGTCGGGGGCGACGAGGACGCGCATGCGCGCAGTCTGACGTATCCGGTCAGAGACCCGGAGCGCCCCAGATGGCGAGCCAGCGGTCCAGCTTGGCCTCCAGGGGGACGTCGTCGGCGACGGCGCCGCGGACCTGCAGCTCCAGCGCGTTGTCGCGCTTCTCGCCGGGCAGCGGCGCGAACGGGTAGAACGTGCCCCGCTTGTACAGGTAGACCAGGGCCACCCGGCGGCCGTCGGCGCCGGCGAAGCCGACGTACGAGCACAGCAGCGACGGCCCGAAGCCGTTGTCCTGCAGCGCGGTGTTGACCGCGTGCAGCTCGGTCACCAGCGCCTCGACCGCGTCCGGCTCCTGGCGACAGACCAGCCAGGTGAAGCCGTACGCGTCCTGCGTGCGCTCGACCGCCGGCCCCCCGTCGGCGTCGAGCAGATGCTGGACGTCGTCCTGGGCGGTGGCGAACGCCGCGCCCTCGTTGGCGCGATAGCAGACGGCGCCGATCCCGGTGGGCCGCAGGCCGACGCCGGCCTCGAGGGTCAACGTGGCCTGCGGGACGGCGAACAGCGCGTCCAGGTTGGCCGCGGTCGGCTTGCTGCGGCCCAGCAGGGAGTCGAGGAAGCCCACGGGTTCGCCGGGCCTCAGACCATCGGGCGGCCGAGATCGGCCGAGACGGCAGCGAGCTGGTTGAGCCGCTGCTCGAGCGGCGGGTGGGTCGAGAACAGGTTCCCGACGGACTCGCGCGAGATGGCCGGCGTGATGAAGAAGGCGTTCATCGACTGGGCCTGGCGGAGGTCGCGGGTCGGGATCCGGGCCATGTCGCCGGAGATCCGGGTCAGCGCCGACGCCAGGGCCGACGGCTTGCCGGTGAGGTAGGCCGCCGAGCGGTCCGCGGACAGCTCGCGGTATCGGGACAGCGCGCGGATCAGCAGGAAGCTGATCGCGTACACGAGGATGCTCGCAACCCACACGGCGATGAACACGATCGCGTTGTTGCGGTCGCGCCCACCCCCACCGAAGTACAGGCCCCAGCGCATGATGAGCCCGGCCAGGACGCCGAGGGTCGCCGCCACGGTCATCACCGAGACGTCGCGGTGCGCCACGTGCGACAGCTCGTGCGCCAGCACGCCTTCCACCTCCTCGGCGTCGAGGCGGCGGAGCAGCCCGGTGGTGACACACACGACCGAGTGGTCCGGGGTGCGCCCGGTGGCGAAGGCGTTGGGCAGGTCGGTGTCCGACACCGCGACCCGCGGTTTGGGCATGTCCGCGAGGGCCACCAGCCGGTCGATCACGGCATGGAGCTCGGGTGCCTGCGCGGGCGTGACCTCACGGGCGCGCATGGCGCGCACGGCGATCTTGTCCGAGAAGTACCACTGCGCCCAGCCGATGCCGATGGCCAGCAGCGCGATGAAAGGCAGCGCAGCCAGGCCCGCGTACGCGGTCAGCAGTGCCATGAACCCGAGGTAGAGCACCACCAGGAGCAGGACGACGACACCCATCCGCGCGGTCAGACCGCGGTCGCTTCGGAATCGGGTGGTTGCCATGGGGTTTGCGCTCCTCGGGACGGGGGACCTGCTGGTGGTAACGACGCCCGGAAGGCCCCGGTTGTTCCGGCGTCCGGGTCGACCGGACGCCGATCAGCCCGGGATGAGTCCTTCGTCGCCGAGCAGCCGCGCGACGTCCTGGACCGTCGCGTCGGACGGCGGCAGCACGAGGTCGGAGTCGACCAGCACGTCGTCGGCGAGTGCGGCGCCGTGCGCGCGTACCCGCTCCAGCAGCTGGGCGAACGCCGCGGCGAACGCGTTGTCGTCGCCGGACTCGACCGCCTGCTCGACCTGCTCGTCGAGGCTGTTGAGTCCGTCGACGGCGTCGTCGGGGAGCTCGAACTGGCCCTCACCCATGATCCGGATGATCACGACGTGCCTCCACGGCTCTCGGGCTGCTCCTCGGGCTTGGCGGCGGGCGCGGCCGCGCTGTCAGGAGCGCTCGCGTCGCCACCACCCTCGAGGGCGGGCCGCTCGCCGGTGCCCAGCTCACCCTTCAGCGCCGCCAGCTCGGCGTCGACGTCGGAGCCGGACGAGATCGCCGCCAGCTCCCGCTCGATGTCGCTGTTCGGGCTGGCCGTGACGTCCTCGAGCGCGCCGGAGGCGAGCAGCTCGTCGACGGCGCCGGCACGGGCCTGCATCTGCGCGGTCTTGTCCTCGGCCCGCTCCACCGCGAGCCCCACGTCACTCATCTCCTCGGAGATGCCGGAGAAGGCCTCGCCGATCTTGGTCTGTGCCTCGGCCGCGGTGTAGGTGGCCTTGATCGTCTCCTTCTTGGTGCGGAAGGCCTCGACCTTGGCCTGCAACCGCTGGGAGGCCAAGGTGAGCTTCTCCTCCTCGCCCTGCAGGCTCGCCTCCTGCGTCTGCAGGTCGGCGATCTGCTGCTGCAGGGCGGAGCGGCGGGTCAAGGCCTCGCGGGCCAGGTCCTCACGTCCGGCGGCCAGCGCCTTCTGCGCCTGGCCGTGCAGCTTCTCGCCCTGCTGCTCGAGCTGAGTCCGCTGCAGCTCCACCCGCTTGCGGCTGGTCGCCACGTCGGCGACACCGCGACGTACCTTCACCAGCAGCTCGCGCTGCTTGGCGTAGCTGTAGTCGAGCGTCTCCCGGGGGTCCTCCGCACGATCGAGGGCCTTGTTGGCCTTCGACCGGAAGATCAGCCCCATCCTCTGCATGATGCCCATCGACCTACCGCGCCCTTTCGTCATGGCGACCCGCTGCGGGGTGCCCGGTCAGCCTACGGGTGGGGCGCGCCCCAGGGGTAGCGAGCCGGGTAGCCTGACCGCCGCACGAGGTACGCCCACCCGGGCCGTGCCGCTCCCCGCCCCATCGTCACCCCACGAGGCCCGCGTGTTCCGTCGCCGCAGCACCGAGAGCGCCGGCGAGACCCCGGAGGCGGGCGAGGCCCGGCTCGAGGACGAGGCGGCCACCGCCCGGCGCAAGGGCCGGCCCACGCCCACCCGCAAGGAGGCTGAGGCCGCCCGCAAGGAGCGGCTGAAGCCCACCCGCGACCGCAAGGAGATGGTCCGCCGGGAGCGCCAGCGTCGCGCCACCCAGCGGCAGAAGGCGCGCGAGGCGCTGGTGAGCGGGGACGAGAAGCACCTGCCCCCGCGCGACCAGGGTCCGGCGCGCGCATTCACCCGGCACCTGGTCGACGCCCGGCTCAACGTCGCCGAGTTCCTGCTGCCGCTGCTGCTGGTGATCCTGCTGCTGAGCTTCGTGCGCAGCCTCATCAACCTGCAGATCACGATCTGGATGGCGACCATCGTGGGCACGACGCTGGACACGTTGTGGCTGGGCTTCCGGCTGCGCCGCGAGCTCTCGGCGCGGTTCACCAAGCAGGAACGGCGCGGGGCGATCCTGTACGGGCTGCTGCGGAGCAGCCAGCTGCGGCGACTGCGGCTGCCCAAGCCGAAGGTCAAGCGGGGCGCCCCGCTGCCTCCCCGCCACCCGTGAGCCGACCCTGAGCCCGTCCCTCGGGACGGGTCGGCGGAGCTCGGCGGCGCCGCGTAGGTTTCGGGGCATGGAGTTCCGACACCTCGGCGCGAGTGGCCTCTCGGTCAGCGCCCTCGCCTACGGCAACTGGCTCACCCACGGCTCCCAGGTCGAGGAGGATGCCGCGCTTGCGTGCGTACGGCAGGCCCTGGACGAGGGGATCACGACCTTCGACACCGCCGACGTCTACGCCAACACCAAGGCCGAGTCCGTCCTCGGCCGCGCGCTGAAGGGCGTCCGGCGCGAGTCGGTGGAGATCTTCACCAAGGTCTACTTCCCCACGGGTCCCGAGGGTCCCAACGACAGCGGGTTGTCCCGCAAGCACATCCAGGAGTCGATCGCCGGCTCCCTGGAGCGGTTGCAGACCGACCACGTCGACATGTACCAGGCGCACCGGTACGACCACACGACGCCGCTGGAGGAGACGATGGAGGCCTTCGCCGACGTCGTGCACTCCGGCCGGGCGCACTACATCGGGGTCTCGGAGTGGACGGCCGACCAGATCCGCGCGGGGCACGCGCTGGCCCGTGAGCTGCACATCCCGCTGGTCTCGAACCAGCCGCAGTACAACATGCTGTGGCGGGTCATCGAGGACGAGGTTGTGCCGACCTGCCGCGAGCTCGGGATCGGCCAGATCGTGTGGTCGCCGATCGCCCAGGGGGTGCTCACCGGCAAGTACAAGCCGGGCGAGAACTACCCCTCGGGCTCGCGGGCCACCGACGACAAGGGCGGCGCCGACATGGTGTCCCGCTACCTGACCGACGACGTGCTCGAACGGGTCCAGCAGCTGCAGCCGCTCGCCGACGAGGCCGGTCTGAGCCTCGCCCAGCTGGCGATCGCCTGGACGCTGGCCAACGACAACGTCTCGGCGGCCATCATCGGCGCGAGTCGTCCGGAGCAGGTCACCGAGAACGTCAAGGCGGCCGGTGTCCGGCTCGACAGCGACCTGCTGAAGAAGGTCGACGAGGTGCTCGAGCCCATCGTCGTGCGCGACCCCGGCCTGACGCAGTCGGCGCCCCGCAGCGGCGACGACGACGACTGAGCGAGTCGGTCAGGCGCCCGGCGCCCGCAGGCTCATCGGCCCGTAGACCTCGCGGTCGCCCTCGAGCAGCACCACCTGCGTGATCCCCGCCTCGAGCAGGTCGGGCCACAGCTCGCCGAGCCAGCTCTCGGCGTCGGACTGGTTCGGGAACGTGGGCGTCGGGTCATCGGTCTCGACGACCGCACCGCCGTCGTCCTCGAGCCGCCAGGTCCAGGCCATGCGGCCAGCCTATGGCGTCCGTACCGGCTTGCTCCTCCCGCAGAACCCGGGTGGCGTCTCCTGCGAAACCGCGTTGCTTCTACCGCGAAACCGAAGGTTCGCCCGTGTCACAACACGGGCGAACCTCGAGTTTCCCAAGCGAACGTGGGAAACCGGGACGCGCTCAGCCCCGGACGTCGGTGTCGACGAAGGGGGGCTTGGTGACGGTGAAGGGTTCCTGCCGGCCGCGGACCTCGACCTCGACCTCGTCGCCGTCGCGGACGTCGCGGGCGAGCAGGGCGAGACCGATGCCGGTCCGCAGGGTCGGCGAGAAGGTGCCGGAGGTGACCTCCCCGACCGCGGCGCCGTCGCGGGACACCGTCATGTGCGGCCGCGGGATCCCCCGGCCGGCCGAGCGCAGCCCGCGCAGCAGCCGGTGCGGCTTGCGCTCGCGCTCGGCCTGCAGCACGTCGCGGCCCCAGAACGCCGGCTTGTCCCAGCCGACCGCCCAGCCGAGCCGGGCCTGCACGGGGGTGATGTCGGGGCCGAGGTCCTGGCCGTGCAGCGGGTAGCCCATCTCGGTGCGAAGGGTGTCGCGGGCGGCCAGGCCGCACGCCCGGACGCCGAGCGGTTCGCCGGCGGTGAGCAGCGCGTCCCAGAGCGCTCCGGCGCCTTCGGCCGGCAGCACGACCTCGTAGCCCCGCTCCCCGGTGTAGCCGGTGCGGCAGACGACCAGGGCGGTGCCGTCGTGCTCGGCCGGCACGAACGACATGTACGGGTGGCCGACGGGCATGCCTACCGCCGCGAGCACCTCGTCGCAGCGCGGCCCCTGCACCGCCAGGATGGCCTCGTCGGCGTGCCGGTCGACGAGCTCCACGCCGTCGGGCAGCCCAGCCGCGAGGCGGGCGGCCACCTCTGCGCTGTTGGCCGCGTTGGGGACCAGCAGCACGTGGTCGCTCGAGTGCAGGTAGACGATCAGGTCGTCGACCACACCGCCGGTCGCGTCGTCGCAGGCCAGCGTGTACTGCGCCTGTCCGGGGCTGATCCGGTCCAGCGCGTTGGTCAGGCACCGGTCGACGTACGCCGCGGCGCCCGGCCCGCGCAGCACCAGGGTGCCGAGGTGGCTCACGTCGAAGACACCGACCGCGTCGCGGACCGCCGCGTGCTCCTTCAGCACGCCGCCTCCCGCGTACTCCAGCGGCATCTCCCAGCCGCCGAACGGTGCCGTCTTGGCCCCGAGTGCCTGGTGCCGGCTGTGCAGCGGGGAGTGCCTCAGGTCGCCCATGCCGCGGAACCTACCGGCCCTGCCGGGCGCGCTCGGCCCAACTAGGCTCCGGGACCGTGACCTCACTGTCTGCGCGCTCCGCAAAGCCGGCCACCATCCGCACCGACGCGGTGGTGATCGGAGTCGTCACCACGTCGAAGGGCCTCGCCGCCGCCGGGCAGGCGACCGACGTCGCCGCGGCGTTCGGTCGGGGGTTCGCGCCCCTGCTGGCCAGCGTCGGCTTCGAGGGCAAGCCCGGCCAGGTCGCGGTCCTGCCGTCCGCGCACGTGGTCCGCTCCCCCGTGGTCGTGGCCGTCGGCCTCGGCCCGGAGGGCGAGGCCGACCATGAGACGCTGCGCCGGGCCGCCGCGAGCGGGGTCAAGGCAGTGTCCAACGCGGTGTCCGTCGCCCTCGCGCTCCCGACGCCCGGCCCCGAGGAGGTCCAGGCCGTCGGCGAGGGCGCGCTGCTCGGCCTGTACGCCTTCGACCGCTACCGCTCGGAGCCTCGCAACGACCCGCCTGGCGACGTCGTGGTGCTCACCGACAAGGCGCGAGGCAAGGAGGTCAAGCGGGCCGTCGCGGCCGCGGAAACCGTGGCGCGGGCCGTCAACCTGGCCCGGGACTGGGTCAACACGCCAGCCAGCGACCTGACGCCCGTGATGTTCGCCGACGCCGTGGCCGGGCACCGCAGCGAGGGCAAGGTCAAGGTCACCGTGCTGGACGAGAAGCAGCTGGCCAGGCAGGGCTGCGGCGGCATCCTCGGCGTTGGGCAGGGCTCGGACAACCCGCCCCGGCTGGTGAAGCTGGAGTACTCACCGCGCAAGCCCGCGGCCCACCTGGCGTTCGTCGGCAAGGGCATCACGTTCGACTCCGGCGGACTGTCGCTCAAGACCGGCACCGGGATGATGACGATGAAGTGCGACATGGGTGGCGCCGCTGCGGTCCTCGCGGCGACGTACGCGATCGCCGAGCTCGGCGTGCCCGTGAAGGTCACCGCCCTGGCGTCCATGGCCGAGAACATGCCGAGCGGCAAGGCCACCCGGCCAGGCGACGTGCTGACGATGCGCAACGGCGCGACCGTCGAGGTGCTCAACACCGACGCCGAGGGCCGGCTGGTGCTCGCCGACGCCCTGGACATGGCGGCCGAGGCGAAACCCGACGTCGTCGTCGACGTCGCGACGCTGACCGGGGCGGTCGTCGTGGCCCTCGGCACCCGGGTCGCCGGCGTGATGACCAACGACGACCGGCTGCGGGAGCGGGTGCCGCAGGTCGCCGGCCGCGCGGGTGAGCCCATGTGGTCGCTGCCGATCCCCGAGGAGATGAAGACCAAGGTCACCAGCTCGACCGTCGCCGACCTGCGCCAGCACAACCCCGAGCCCTACGGCGGGAGCCTGTTCGCGGCCGCGTTCCTGCGCGAGTTCGTCCGGGACCGCCGCTGGGTGCACCTGGACATCGCCGGTCCGGCGTTCAACGACAAGGAGCCGTTCGGCTACACGCCCAAGGGCGGCACCGGCACCGGCGTCCGGACGCTGGTGCGACTGGCGCAGGAGGCTGCGTCGGACGGGGTGCTCGACGAGGACTGAGCCGGGTCAGGACTTGCCCTTCTGCCGGCGGTTCCACTCCCGCATCCGCGCCGGCACGCCGACGACGGCCGCGTCATAGCTGGGGACCCCCAGCTTGTTGGCCCAGTCGTGGGCCCACTTGGCCGACGGCACCCGGCGCCGCGTCCACTCGCCGTCGACCGCGACCAGCAGCAGCGTGTTCTCGGTGACCGTGGTGCGCGGTTCGACGAACCCCTCCACGCCCTTGCGGGTGCGGACGAACTCCTCGAGGTGCTTGCGGTCGACCGACTCGGCGCCGCGATCCATGGTGGCCGGACCGGCTTCGCCGTCGCGACCGCGTCGGCGGCGGCGGAACCAGGCCATCGGGGTCCCTCTCGTGCGGTCGGGGGCGGCGTCGTGCGCCAGTGTGTCAGGCCGTACGCGGCCACGGCCCGCGTTCGTGCAGTCCGCGGTCAGGTGCAAGGATGACGAGACCCACGCACGATCCGTTCCCGGCGCCACGACGACCGGCTCCGGGGCAGCACCTGGGAGGAACCGGTGGCAGACGACAGCACCGACAGCTACGACCTCGTAGTGCTCGGCGGGGGCAGCGGCGGCTACGCCTGCGCCCTGCGTGCCCAGCAGCTGGGTCTCTCGGTCGTCGTGGTCGAGAAGGGCAAGCTGGGCGGCACCTGCCTGCACAACGGCTGCATCCCCACCAAGGCGCTGCTGCACGCGGCCGAGGTCGCCGACCACGTCCGCGACGGCAACTCGGTCGGCGTCAAGGCCTCGCTCGACGGCATCGACATGTCGGCGGTCAACAGCTACAAGGACGGTGTGGTCGGCCGGCTGTACAAGGGCCTGCAGGGGCTCTTCGGCGCGGCCAAGATCGAGGTCGTCGAGGGCGAGGGCAGGCTCGTCGCCAAGGACACCGTCGAGGTGGACGGCAGGCGCCTGACCGGCAAGAACATCGTGCTGGCCACCGGCTCGTTCCCCCGCACCCTGCCCGGCCTCGAGATCACCGGCCGGGTCATGACCAGCGACCAGGCACTGCTGATGGACGACGTGCCCAGCAGTGCGATCGTGATCGGCGGCTCGGTGATCGGCGTCGAGTTCGCCTCGGTCTGGCGCAGCTTCGGTGTCGAGGTGACCATCATCGAGGCGCTGCCCCGGCTGGTGCCCGCCGAGGACGAGACCCTGTCCAAGCAGCTGGAGCGGGCCTTCCGCAAGCGCAAGATCGGGTTCAAGACCGGGGCGAAGTTCGAGTCCGTCGAGCAGTCCGAGAGCGGCGTGCGGGTCACCATCGAGGGCGGCGACACCCTCGAGGCCGACCTGCTGCTGGTGGCCGTGGGCCGCGGCCCCCGCTCGGCCAACCTCGGCTTCGAGGACCAGGGCATCGAGGTCGACCGGGGCTGGGTGCCCACTGACGAGCGGCTGCGCACCAACGTCGAGGGAATCTTCGCGGTCGGTGACCTCGTCCCCGGCCTGCAGCTGGCGCACCGCGGGTTCGCCCACGGGATCTTCGTGGCCGAGGAGATCGCCGGGCTCAAGCCGATGCCGGTGGTCGACTCCGGCATCCCGCGGGTCACGTACTGCAACCCCGAGGTGGCCTCGGTCGGTCTCACCGAGGCGCAGGCCAAGGAGAAGTACGGCGAGGTCGACACCTACGAGTACAACCTCGGTGGCAACGGCCGGAGCCAGATCCTCAAGACGCAGGGGCTGGTGAAGCTGGTCCGCGAGAAGGACGGCCCCATTGTCGGCATCCACATGATCGGCGACCGGATGGGCGAGCAGGTGGGCGAGGCATCGCTGACCGTCAACTGGGAGGCGTTCCCCGAAGATGTCGCGCAATTCGTCCACGCGCACCCGACGCAGACGGAGGCGCTCGGCGAGGCATCACTGGCGCTCGCGGGCAAGCCATTGCATGCTCACGCCTGACCGCTGACTCCCAACCGTCCAGGCACCGACGACAGGACAGGGCACACACCCATGGCGACCCCCGTCAAGCTTCCGGCCCTCGGTGAGAGCGTGACCGAGGGCACCGTGACCCGCTGGCTCAAGGAGGTCGGCGACTCCGTCGAGGTCGACGAGCCGCTGCTGGAGGTCTCGACCGACAAGGTCGACACCGAGATCCCCTCCCCGGTCGCCGGCACCCTGCTGGAGATCAAGGTCGGCGAGGACGAGACCGTCGATGTCGGCGCCGAGCTCGCCGTCGTCGGCGACTCCTCGGAGTCCAGCGGCTCCGACGACGGGTCGAGCGACGAGTCCGCGGACTCCGGTGACGACTCCGACGACAGCGGCGACGAGAGGCGACGCCGACGACAGCGGCGACGCCGACGACACGGCCGACGAGGCGCCCGCGGACGAGGCCTCCACCGACGAGGAGTCGTCCGACGGCGCCCAGACCGCGGCCTCACAGGACGGCGGGAGCTCCGACTCCGACGCCGACTCCGATGCCGACTCCGACGCCGACTCCGACGCCGACTCCGACGCCGACTCCGACGCCGACTCCGATGCCGACTCCGATGCCGACTCCGATGCAGGCTCGGACGAGCAGAGCGACGACGGTGGCGACGGCGGCGACGGCGGGGACGGCGGCGGCGACGAGCAGCAGGAGCCACCGGCGGCGGGGACGAAGGACTCCGGCGGCGAGGGCACCGCGGTGACGCTGCCCGCCCTCGGTGAGAGCGTGACCGAGGGCACCGTGACCCGCTGGCTCAAGGAGGTCGGCGACTCCGTCGAGGTCGACGAGCCGCTGCTGGAGGTCTCGACCGACAAGGTCGACACCGAGATCCCCTCCCCGGTCGCCGGCACGCTGCTGGAGATCAAGGTCGGCGAGGACGAGACCGTCGAGGTCGGCGCCGAGCTCGCCGTCGTCGGCGACTCCTCGGAGTCCAGTGGCTCCGACGACGGGTCGAGCGACGAGTCCGCTGAGCAGGAACCGGAGCAGAAGTCCGACGACTCCGACGACGACACCGATGACTCCGGCGACGAGTCCGACCAGGACTCCGACCAGGACGACGACGGTCGGCGGACGAGGGCGAGCAGCCCACGGCCGAGCCCGCGGGCGATCAGCCCGCCGACGACGAGACGCCCGACGACCAGGAGGCGGCGCGCGAGGAGCAGCAGGAGTCGGAGGGGCCGCGCGGCGGCGAGCCGGAGTCCGACCGGGAGGAGACCCGGCAGCCGGACGCGTCCGGTGCCGACCGCCCGCAGCACGCGGCCTCCGCCTCGTCGTCCGGCGACGGGGGTTCGTACGTCACGCCGCTGGTGCGCAAGCTCGCGGCCCAGCACGGCGTCGACCTGTCCGGCGTCGAGGGCACCGGCGTCGGCGGCCGGATCCGCAAGCAGGACGTGCTGGCGGCGGCGAAGAGCGCCGAGGAGGCCCCCGCCGAGCAGCCGAGCCGAGCAGGAGACCAAGGCGGCGCCCGCCGAGGTCAGCCCGCTGCGGGGCACCACCGAGAAGATGAGCCGGCTGCGCAAGGTCATCGCCAAGCGGATGGTCGAGTCGCTGCAGACGTCGGCCCAGCTGACGACGGTGGTCGAGGTCGACGTCACCGGCATCGGCCGGCTGCGGAACCGGGTCAAGGAGCAGTTCCAGCAGCGCGAGGGCGTGAAGCTCAGCTTCCTGCCGTTCTTCGCCAAGGCCGCGGTCGACTGCCTGAAGGCCCACCCCGCACTCAACGCCTCGATCGACACCGAGAAGGGCGAGGTCACCTACCACGGTGCGGAGAACCTCGGCGTCGCGGTGGACACCGAGCGGGGCCTGCTGGTGCCCGTGATCAAGGACGCCGGCGACCTGTCGATCGCGGGGCTGGCCCGCAAGATCGCCGACCTGGCGGCCCGGACGCGCGACAACAAGGCCACCCCTGACGAGCTGGCCGGTGGGACGTTCACGCTCACCAACACCGGCAGCCGCGGCGCGCTGTTCGACACCCCGATCATCAACCAGCCGCAGGTCGCGATCCTCGGCACCGGTGCCGTCGTGAAGCGGCCGGTGGTCATCGACGACGCCAACCTCGGCGAGACGATCGCCGTTCGGCAGATGGTCTATCTCGCCCTGACCTACGACCACCGCATCGTCGACGGCGCGGATGCCGCACGGTTCCTCACCGCGGTCAAGCAGCGCCTCGAGGAGGCGGCCTTCGACGCCGAGCTGGGCTTCTGAGCGGCTCGGCGACACGGCCCGGGGCAGGCGGCATGCGGGTCGTCCTCGCCGGGTCGTCGGGCTTCCTCGGTACGGCGCTGCGCGATCGGCTCGCCCGTTCCGGCCACGAGGTCGTGCGGCTGGTCCGGTCGGCCGCGCGGACGTCGTCGGAGTCGCACTGGGACCCGTACGCGGGCGAGGTCGACGCCGACCTGCTCGCTTCGGCGGACGTGGTCGTCAACCTCTCCGGCGCCCCGATCGCGCACTGGCCGTGGTCGGAGTCGTACCGGCGCACCCTCGTGCAGAGCCGCACCGCTGCCACCGGGACGCTCGCCCAGACGCTGGCACGCACCGGGTCGTCGGCGGCCCTGCTGAGCGGTGCGGGCATCGGCGTGTACGGCGACCGCGGCGACGAGGTCCTCGACGAGGGGTCGCGACGCGGCGACACGTTCCTCGCCGATGTGGTCGAGCAGTGGGAGTCGGCGACCTCGCCGGCCGCGGAGGCCGGCTGCCGGGTGGTCACGCTGCGCACCGGAGTGGTCCTGCACGCGAGCGGCGGGGCGCTGCGGCTGCAGCAGGTCCCCTTCCGGTTCGGTCTGGGCGGACGGATCGGGTCCGGCCGGCAGTGGTTCCCCTTCATCAGCCTCGACGACTGGACCGCCGCGGTGCTGCACCTGGCCGAGCACCCCTCGGCCACCGGCCCGCACAACCTGGTCGCGCCGGAGCCCGTCACCAACGCGGGATTCACCGCCGCGATGGGCAAGGTGCTGCACCGCCCCACGCCACTCCCGATCCCGGCCACCCCGCTGCGCCTGGTGCTCGGCGAGCTGAGCAACGAGCTGCTCGGCTCCATCCGCGCCGAGCCGGCGGCGCTGCGCACGACCGGGTTCACCTGGTCGCACCCCGACATCGACAGCACGCTGCACGCGGCGTTCGGGCGCTGAGCGACCTCAGGCCACGCCGACGCCGATCGCCATCCCGACCAGGAAGGTCGCCCCCGCCGCGATGCCACCGAAGAACAGCTGACGCAGGGCGGCGCGCCACCACGGCTGAGCGGTGAAGCGCGACGCGACGGCACCCGCCACCAGCAGGCCCACGGCTCCGGCACCCAGACCGGCGGCCAGCGAGGCGAAGCCGAGCAGGTACGGCACCAGCGGGACGATTGCGCCGATCGCGAACATGACGAAGGACGACCCTGCTGCGACGAGCGGCGACGGCTTGTCGTCGGGGTCGAGGCCGAGCTCCTGCGCCACGTGCACGGCGAGCGCTTGGTCGGTGTCGGTGTGCACCTCGGCGGCCGCCGCGGCCGCGGTCGCCCGTTGCATGCCCATCTGCTCGAACATGACCGCCAGCTCACGGCGCTCGGCGTCGGGGTGGGCCAGCAGCTCGTCGCGCTCGACGTCGACCTCGCGGTCGACCTGTTCGTTCTGGGTCGACACCGAGGTGTACTCGCCCAGCGCCATCGAGAACGCGCCCGCCACCAGCCCGGCCATGCCGGTCAGGACCACCGTCCGGGCGGCGGCCCCCGCCGCCCCGATCCCGGCCACCAGCGCGATGTTCGTGACGAGGCCGTCCATCGCGCCGAACACCGACGCGCGCAGCCAGCCGCCGGACACGTCCGCGTGGACGTGCCCGATCTCGTCGGTGCCGGGCATCGGGAGTGAAGCGGACATGCCGCCAGTAGAGCAACCGGACGCGGCCTGGTAAAGCAAGGACAGCCGTGCCTGACCGGGTCGGACAGGACCGCAGATCGTCAGCCGGTGAGCGCGCGGACGCCGGCGATCCGCCAGCCCGGACCGGTGCGTCGCAGCACCAGCCGGTGCACCGTCGGATGGTCGCGGGGCAGCGCCAGGGCGGCACCCGCGCGCGCCGTCACCGTGGCCGGACCGAGTCGGTCGACGACCCGCAGCACCACCCGCCGGTGGCCCGTCGCCAGCACCCGCACCCGCAGCAGCCGCAGGTCGGCGCCGTGCACCCGCAGCCCGCGCCGGGCGTACGCGTCGAGCACCGCCCGGTCGCGGCGCAGCACGCCGCTGCCCGGCAGGTAGCTGTGCACCAGCGCCGCCGGTCGGCCGCTGGCGAATGCGGCAGCGCGCGCGTCGTCGAGCCGGCGCAGCACCCGCTCCCAGCGGCCAGGGCCGGTCGCGGGGGGTGCCGGTGCGGCGGCGGGCACTGTGGGCTCCGTGACCTCCGGGGGTGACGACTTCTCCGCAGTCGTCGCCGCGAACCCGGCCGGGACGACCACGGCGACGGCGACCATGAGCGCAACACCGACGAGCGCGCGGTGGCGAGCCGGACGGCGCACCGCAGGGGGCACCGCGCGGTGGGTCCGACGGCGGTGGGCACCGGTCGATGACATCGACCCAGCGTGCCCGCTCGCCACCAGATGCGTCGGCCGTCGTCCACAGCCCGGGTGATCGGACCCACGCGGCTAGGCTCGTGGCGTGCAGTGGCAGCGGCAGGGTCTCGGCGAGGCGCTGGTCCCGTACGACACGGCCTGGGCCCGGCAGCGCGAGCTGCACGCCGCCCGGGTCGAGGGCCGGACCGAGGACACCACCGTGCTGCTCGAGCACGAGCCGGTCTTCACCGCCGGCAAGCGGACGCAACCCGAGGAGCGCCCCCTCGACGGCACGCCCGTGGTCGACGTCGACCGCGGCGGCAAGATCACGTTTCACGGACCCGGCCAGCTGGTCGGCTACCCGATCGTCGCCCTGCCGGATCATGTCTACGTCGTGGACTACGTCCGGCGGCTCGAAGAGGCACTGATCGCCACCTGCGCCGACCTGGGGGTCGCGTCCGGCCGGGTGCGGGGACGATCGGGGGTCTGGCTGCCGGCCGACGGCATCCGGCACGAGCGCAAGGTCGCCGCGCTGGGCATCCGGGTCTCGCGCGGGGTGACGATGCACGGCTTCGCGATCAACTGCGACGTCGACCTCCGCTGGTTCGAACGGATCGTGCCGTGCGGCATCAGCGATGCCGGTGTGACGTCCCTGTCGGCGGAGCTCGGCCGCGTGGTCTCCGTCGTCGAGGTGGCCGACCTCGTCCGGCCGCACCTCGTGCGACTTCTGTCCTGGCAGCCGTACGACCCGACCCCCCCACTCCCCCAGCGCGCCGACGCGACCGGCGGCATCGCGGTGCTCTTCCCGTCCGGCGGCTGACCGCTCCTTCGGTCACCCCGTCCAGTCACCGCGAGGCGCGGAACGCCTCCCGGTAACCCATCCGCCGCGACGTCTGCAGCAGCGAGCGCGCGTACAGCCTCGACCCGATCCGGACCAGCAGAAGCGCGGTGATCACGGTGAGCAGCAGGGCAAGCGCGATCTGCCAGGCGGGGGCCTCGCCCTCGGCAATGCGACCGGGCATGGTCATGGCGGAGACGATCGGGAGGACCGAGATCACGTCCTTGACGGTGTCACTGCCGGTGACGGCCAGCAGGTAGGGCACCAGCAGGATCACCTGGCCCGGCAACGTAGTGCTCTGCAGGTCCTCCTGCCGCGCCGCCAGGGACCCGGCCACCGACCACAGACTGGCCAGCGCGACGAAGCCGAAGATGAAGAACACGACGTACCACGCGGCCGCAGCGCCCAGCCCGCCGAGCGCGTCGGAGCGACCGATCGCGACCAGCCCCAGCAGCCCGACGCCTACCAGCAGGACCACCTGGCCGAGGGCCAGCACGCTGTTGCCGGCGATCTTGCCCCAGAGCATGGCCCGGATCGGCACCGCCGCGGCCAGGATCTCGACCACCCGGCTCTCCTTCTCCTGCACGACGCTCTGCGAGATCGTGATACCGAACGTCACCGCCGCCATGTAGAACAGGATGGCCGCGAAGAAGCTGGCCGCCGTGATGATCGTCGACGACTCGGCGTCGGCGTCGAGCAGCCGCTCGGACAGCGTCGTGCCGGCGAACAGCTGGTCGACCGACACCCCGGCCTGCTCGGCATTGGCCTGGAGCCGGACGTCGGTGAGCGCCTGGGCCAGCGCTGCCGAGAGGTCGCCGTCGACCTCGCTGTCGCCGACCACCGTGAAGCCGTCGTCGGCCGGCAGCAGAGCCACGTCCGCGTCTCCGTCGCTGACCGCCGACCTCCGCCGCGTCCGCGTCGCCCTCGTCGAGGACCTCGACCGAGGTGTCTTCGTCCTGCGCCTGCAGGACGTCCTCGGCGGCCGCGGCCACGGAGGCGCCGGTCTCGTCGACCACGGCCACGTCGTACGAGTCACCCCGTGCGTTGAGCACGGCCGACAGGACGATGCCGCCGATGACGAGGGCCAGCATGAAGGCCACCCCGCCGAGGAAGGTCCGGTCCCGCAGTTTGGTGGACATCTCGCGCTGGGCGACCAGCCGCCACGCTGGCGTGCGACCTGGCGCTGACGTGCTCATCGGGTGACCTCCCGGAAGACCTCGGACAGCGGACGGACGACGCGGGTGAACTCCCGCACGGGACCGGCGTCTGCGAGCCGACGCAGCAGCTCGGCCTCGGCCTGCTCGCGGTCGGCGCCGGCATCTCCGGCGGACGACCCGTCGAGATCGAGCAGCGCGTGGTCGCCGTCGACGTCGACCACCGTCACCCCCCGTACGTCGCGCACGAGCGCCGCGTCGGTGCCGCCGGAGAACGCGACCCGGATCCGGGCCGGCCCGCGGGCACGGAGCTCCTCGGCCGAGCCGGCGGCGACCACGACCCCCTGCGAGAGGATCACCAGGTCGTCGCAGATCCGCTCGACCAGCTCGAGCTGATGGCTGGAGAAGAGCAGCGGCACCCGGGCGCTGACCTGCTCGCGCAGCAGGTCGATCATGGCGTCGACGGCGAGCGGGTCGAGGCCGCTGAACGGCTCGTCGAGCACCAGCGCGGTCGGGTCGTGCACCAGCGCGGCGCTGATCTGGACCCGCTGCTGGTTACCCAGGGACAGCGTCTCCAGCGTGTCGTCGGCGCGGTCGCCGAGCCCCAGCGCGTCGAGCAGCTCTCGGGCCCGCCGGGCCGCCTGGTCGCGCGCCACACCGTGCAGCCGCGCGAAGAAGACCAGCTGCTCGTGCACCCGCATCTTGGGGTAGAGGCCGCGCTCCTCCGGCAGGTAGCCGAAGCTGCGCCGTCGCTCCGCGTCCACCGGTGCGCCGTCCCAGTGAACCTCGCCGGAGTCCGCGGCCAGCACCCCCATCACGATCCGCATCGTGGTGGTCTTGCCGGCGCCGTTGGCTCCCACGAAGCCGGTCACCCGGCCGGGGACCACGTCGAACGTGACGTCGTCGAGGACGCAGCGGTCGCCGAAGGTCCGGGTGAGTCCCTTGATGCTCAACACCCCGGTGACGCTAGTCGTGGCGGAGGCCGGAGCCATCCGGCCCGGGTCTGATCCGGGTCCGCCGCAGGGAGGACCCTCAGCCGTCGGTGCCCGGTGCCACCAGTCCCGTCTCGTACGCCCAGATCACGGCCTGGACCCGGTCGCGCACGTCCAGCTTGGCGAGAACCCGCGACACGTGGGTCTTCACGGTTGCTTCGCCGAGGAACAACCGGCGGGCGATCTCGGCGTTCGAGAGCCCCCGGGCGACCAGCTCGAGCACCTCGCGCTCGCGGTCGGTGAGGTCGGGCTCCGCCCCCGCGGGACCGGGTGCGCCCGCGAAGCGGGCGATGACCCTGTCGGGTGACCTCGGGGGCCAACAGGGCGTTGCCGGCGGCGACGGCGCGGACCGCGGAGACCAGGTCGTCGGGGTCGCTGTTCTTGAGCAGGAAGCCGCTCGCCCCCGCGCGCAGCGAGGCGAACAGGTAGTCGTCGCGGTCGAACGTGGTGAGCATGACGACGCGGGTCTCGGGATGCCGGGCCAGCAGCGTCGCCGTCGCCTCGATGCCGTCGACGTCGGGCATCTGGACGTCCATCAGCACGACGTCGGGGCGCAGGGCCGCCGCCCTGCGACCGCCTCGCGGCCGGTGCCGGCCTCCCCCACCACCTCGAGGTCGTCCTCGGCCGCCAGGATCATCGCCAGGCCCCGGCGGACCAGCTCCTGGTCGTCGACCAGCAGGACCCGGACCGGTCCAGGCTCGGTGGTCACGCCGGCCCCGGCTGGGGCACCCGCACCCGTACCCGGAAGCCGCCCTGCGGGCGCGGCCCGATCTCGGCGACCCCGCCGTGCATGGTCGCCCGCTCCCGGATGCCGGCCAGTCCCCAGCCGCCGCCCGCGCCATCGTCCGCGCCGCTCACAGGCCGGCCGTCGTCGATCACCTCCACCTCGACGCTGCGCCGGGCGGTGCCGTCGGCAGTGCCGTCTCCGGAGATCCACCGCAGTGTCACGTCGGCCGACCGCGCGGTCGAGTGCCGCCGGGCGTTGGCCAGCGCCTCCTGAACGGTCCGGTACAGGGAGTGGCCGACGGTCGGCGCCACCGGGAACGGCTCGCCGGAGCGGCGCAGCCGCACCGCCAGGCCCGACGCCCGGACCTGGTCGACGAGCTCGTCCAGCGTGTCCAGTCCCGGCCGCGGACCGCGTTCGGCGTCGGTCTGCTCGCTCACGTCGTCGGTACGCAACAGGCCGACCAGCTGCTGCATCTCGCCCACCGCCTGACCGCTGGAGTCCTGGATGACCTGCAGCGCCTCCTGCGCGGCGGCCGGGTCGCGGTCCCACATCCGGCGGGCGCCCGCCGCGTGCAGGCCGATGCCACTGACGTGGTGGGCGACGACGTCGTGCAGGTCACGGGCGATGCGCAGCCGCTCGTCGGCCACCGCCCGGCGGGCGTTCTCCTGCTGCGACGCCTCCAGTCGCTCGGCCTGCTCCCGGAGCTGGACCCGCTGCAGGGCGCCACGCCACGACGCGTTCCCCCACCAGGCGGCGCCGAAGAAGTACAGCGCGTTGAGGACGAAGCTGAGCACCGCCGCGGCGACCGCGGGCGTCAGGACGCCGTCGTGGTCCGGTGGCACGGGCGCGTCGAAGTCGCTCACCAGGAACCCGACCCAGACGAACATGCCGGTGAAGACGATCCCGGTCCACACCAGCAGCCGCCGCCGGTCGGGGGCCCAGGCCCAGGCCGTCCAGATGCTGACGAACAGGCCGATCTGGATCGCGTAGCTCAGGGCCACGGAGGGCATCCGCTCACCCGACACGTAGAACACGAGGGCGCACGCGACCATCACCGCCACCGGGTAGCGCCGGCGCACGCACAGCGGCAACGCCAGGGCCACTCCCCACAGATAGCCCTCGACTCCCTGCCAGCCCATGTCCATCCCGGGCTGGGCGCTGCGGGTCAGCTCGACGGCTGGCACGGACAGCACCGCGAGCAGTCCGCCGAGGACGACGTCGCGACGCAACCCGGCGGCGTCCGGACGAGGCCGGCGAGGGGACGTCGAGATCATCCCCCGCAGGGTAGGCGCGTACGCTGGCGCAGTGACGATCGCACCGGAGGGCCGCCGCCTGCTGCGCCTCGAGGTACGCAACGCCGAGACGCCGATCGAGCGCAAACCGGAGTGGATCAAGACCCGGGCGCGGATGGGTCCGGAGTACACCGAGCTGCTCGCGCTGGTGAAGGGCGAGGGCCTGCACACGGTGTGTCAGTCGGCCGGCTGCCCCAACATCTTCGAGTGCTGGGAAGACCGCGAGGCAACGTTCCTCATCGGTGGCGACCAGTGCACCCGCCGCTGCGACTTCTGCCAGATCGACACCGGCAAGCCCGAGGACCTCGACACCGACGAGCCGCGCCGGGTCGCCGAGAGCGTCCGCACGATGGAGCTGCGGTACGCGACGGTGACCGGCGTCGCCCGCGACGACCTGGCGGACGGCGGCGCCTGGCTCTACGCCGAGACGGTCCGGCAGATCCACGCGCTCAACCCGGGGACCGGGGTCGAGCTGCTGGCGCCGGACTTCAACGCCGTCCCCGAGCTGCTGCAGCAGGTCTTCGACTCCCGGCCCGAGGTCTTCGCGCACAACATCGAGACGGTGCCGCGCATCTTCCGCCGGATCCGCCCGGGCTTCCGCTACGAGCGCAGTCTCGGGGTGCTCACCCGAGCCCGCGACCAGGGGCTCGTCACCAAGTCGAACCTGATCCTCGGCATGGGCGAGGAGCGCTCCGAGGTGAGCGCGACGATGCGCGACCTGCACGCGGCGGGCACCGACCTGCTGACCATCACCCAGTACCTGCGGCCCAGCGCCCGGCACCACCCGGTGGAGCGGTGGGTGAAGCCGGAGGAGTTCGTCGAGCTGCGTGACGAGGCCATGGCGATCGGTTTCGCGGGCGTCATGTCCGGGCCGCTGGTCCGCTCGTCCTACCGTGCCGGTCGGCTCTACGCGCAGGCGCTGGACGCACGGGTCGGGGCCGACGCGTAGCCTTCGCCTCATGGCCAGCACCTCCACCACCCCCGAGCCGCCCAAGGGCAGGCTCCGGCAGATCCGGCAGGCGTACCGCGTCACCAAGGACCACCAGCCCCGGATCGGGCTGATCCTGCTCGGCGTCTTCCTCCTCAGCGGGGCGTTCGTCACGTTCGTCGCCGGCGTCTGGCTGTCGTGGTGGATCGGGGTCCCGCTCGGCGTGATGACCGGCCTGATGGTGACGATGATCGTGTTCGGCCGGCGGGTCGAGAAGGCCGCGTACGCCCAGGTCGAGGGCCAGCCGGGAGCCGCCGCAGCCGCCCTGCAGATGCTGCGCCGCGGCTGGGAGGTCAAGCCCGCCATCTCGTTCACCAAGAACCAGGACGTCGTGCACCGGGTCGTGGGCCGGCCGGGCATCGTGCTGGTCGGCGAGGGCGAGCCCCACCGGGTGCGCAACCTGCTCACGGTCGAGCGCAAGAAGCACGCCCGGCTGGCCGACGGCATCCCGATCACCGAGATCGTCGCGGGCGACGACGCAGGAGCGGTGCCCGTGCCACGCCTCGTCAAGCACGTGCAGAAGCTCCCCAAGAACATCAGCCCCGGCGAGATGACCGACCTGCTCAGCCGGCTTCGGGCCCTCGACGCCATGCGGCCACAGGCCCCGATCCCCCGCGGGCCCGTCCCCACCAGCGCCAAGGGCATGCGCCGGATGATGCAGGGTCGCTGAACCGGTCACGGTGACGGCCACCGCGGGCTAGCGTCCGCGTCATGACGGACACCAGCAGTGCGCCTGGGTGGTACCCGGATCCCGCCGGCCAGCACCAGCACCGGTGGTACGACGGAACGCAGTGGACCGACCACGTCTCCTCGTACGGCCGCAGCGCCATCTCGCCGCTGAGCGGCGCACCGAGCCACGTACCGACCGTCGACCGGGCCACGGAGAAG
Organism: uncultured Actinomycetota bacterium; assembly: GCA_963785115.1. Lineage (GTDB taxonomy): Bacteria > Actinomycetota > Actinomycetes > Propionibacteriales > Nocardioidaceae > JACCWP01. The sequence goes on along the minus strand of CAWATY010000009.1, from coordinate 86,792 downwards.
GTGCAGCGCGACGTGCAGCGGGCCGGTGTGCAGGCCGCCGCCACGGGCGGGGGCCATCTGCTGACCGAGCCGGTGCTGGTGGTGAACCAGAAGGCCAAGCTGATCGAGGTCAACCAGGAGTTCGCCGTCTACGACCAGAACGGGACGCAGGTCGGTGCGGTACGGCAGGTCGGCCAGAGCGCCGCGAAGAAGGCGATGCGCTTCCTCACCGACCTCGACCAGTTCATGAGCCACAGCCTGCAGGTCGTGGACATGTCCGGCGCAGTCGTCCTCGCCCTGACTCGGCCGGCCAAGCTGCTGAAGTCACGGGTCGTCGTCCAGGACGGCCGCGGGCAGCCGGTGGGAGAGATCGTGCAGCAGAACGCCATCGGCAAGATCCGCTTCGCGCTGGAGTCGGGTGGGGCCACCGTCGGCTCCGTCAACGCCGAGAACTGGCGGGCCTGGAACTTCCGCATCGACGACGCCCAGGGCCAGGAGGTCGCGCGCATCACCAAGACCTGGGAGGGGTTCGCCAAGACGATGTTCACCACGGCGGACAACTACGTGGTGCACATCCACCGTCCGTTGCCGGAGCCGCTGCGCTCGCTGGTGGTGGCCTCGGCGCTGGGGGTCGACACCGCACTCAAGCAGGACTCCCGCGGCCTCAGCTGACGCCTGGCTGTACACCTGGTACGTGACCGACAGCCGCCTGCTCACCGAGTCGGTGCTCGTCATCGAGCAGAAGGCGAAGCTGGTCGAGCTCACCCAGGAGTTCGCCGTGCATGATCAGCACGGCACCCGGCTGGGGGCGGTCCGCCAGGCCGAGAGCGCGGCGAAGAAGGTGTTGCGCGTCGTGGGCGGCCTCCACCCCTACGTCAGCCACACCCTGCAGGTGGTGGACATGTCCGGCACGGTGCTGCTCGAGCTCACCCGGCCGGGCAGGTTCATGAAGTCGCGGGTCGTCGTTCGGGACGGGGCGGGTGCGCCAGTGGGCGAGCTCGTCCAGCAGAACCTCTTCGGCGCGATCCGCTTCGCCATGCACAGCGGCGGGCGGCCGCAGGGGATGATCACCGCCGACGACGGTCGGGCGTGGGGGTTCCGGGTCGACGACGCACGAGGCGACGAGGTGGCGCGGATCGCCACGACCTGGGCCGGCCTGGCCACGACGCTGTTCACCACCGCGACCACTGTGCTGCAGGTCCACCGTCCGCTGGCCGAGCCGCTGCGGTCGCTGGTGGTGGCGTCGGCCCTGGGCATCGACATCTCGCTGAAGCAAGAACCCGCGGCCTGCGCTGAGGCCAGGACCGTCGATCCGCCGTCCGCCTTCGGAGCAGAAGGATCCACGATGACCACTCCCGCCACCGCCGGCGACCACGACTTCAGCGGGTTGCGTGCCCTCTTCTTCAACTGCACCCTCAAGCCCTCGCCGCAGCTGTCCCACACGCAGGGCCTGGTCGACCTGAGCGCCGGCCTGATGCGTCGGCACGGCGTCGAGGTCGAGGTGATCCGGGCCGCCGACCACGACATCGCCACCGGGGTCTACCCGGACATGACCGAGCACGGAGCCGCCTCCGACGAGTGGCCGCAGCTCTACGCCCGCGTGCAGGCCGCCGACATCCTGGTGCTGGCCGGCCCGATCTGGCTCGGCGACAACTCCAGCGTGACCAAGCGGGTGGTCGAGCGGCTGTACGGCAACAGCTCGGACCTCAACGACGCCGGTCAGTACGCCTACTACGGCAAGGTCGGCGGCGTGCTGATCACCGGCAACGAGGACGGCGTCAAGCACTGCGCGATGAACCTGCTGTACAGCCTCCAGCACCTCGGCTGCGTCATCCCGCCGCAGGCCGACGCGGGCTGGATCGGCGAGGTAGGGCCCGGCGCGTCGTACCTGGACGAGGGATCGGGCGGTCCGGAGAACGACTTCACCAACCGGAACACGACGTTCATGACCTACAACCTCATGCATCTGGCGCGCATCCTGCGCGACGCCGGGGGCATCCCGGCGTACGGCAACCAGCGGACTGCCTGGGACAACGGCGAGCACTTCGGGCTCGCCGAAAACCCGGAGCACCGCTGACCCGTCAGCGGCGGACGACGACGGTCCCCGCGGCGAGGTCATGCAGACCGCGGGCGTCCCGGTCCATGACCAGGGGCGGCACCGCCAGGCAGAGCAGCAGGGCACGGGCGAACCCGCGGGCCAGCCCGATCGGCGCACGATCGACGCGGACCACCACGATCCGGCACGCGCGGTGGCCGATCGCGGTGCCGAGCAGGCCCACCAGCAGGGTCTGCTCCACGAGCAGCACGCCGAGCGCGGCCAGGCTGTCGGTCGGCGGCCCGTACAGGGGGTCGAGGCCGACAAGGGTCACCACCAGCACGCAGACGATCCAGTCCACGAGGAGCGCGAGCACCCGGCTGCCGAGGCGGGCGACCGACCCAGGTCCGGCGGGGGGCAGCCCCAGCCGGTGACCGGGATACCCGTCGTCCGCCACCTCTCCGCTCATCGGGACGAGGCTAGCGGGGCGCTGACCTACCCCCGTAACGTCACCGAAACAGCCGGGTCACCACCGAGAAACTGGTTGCTCCTACCGTCTGCGGCCAGACGGAGGGTCCAGCCGCAGAGGCCGCGGGACGGCCGAGGAGGACGAATGTTCAAGACCGCCGACGAGCTGCTCAAGTACGTCCGGGACGAGGGCGTCGAGTTCATCGACATCCGGTTCTGTGACCTGCCTGGCGTGATGCAACACTTCACCGTCCCGAAGTCGTCGTTCGGCGAGGAGGTCTTCGAGGACGGGCTGATGTTCGACGGGTCGTCGATCCGCGGCTTCCAGGCCATCCACGAGTCGGACATGGCGCTGTTCCCCGACCCGACGTCGGCCTACATCGACCCCTTCCGCGTCGACAAGACGCTGTGCATCAACTTCTTCATCCACGACCCGCTCACCGGCGAGGCGTACTCCCGCGACCCCCGCAACATCGCGCGCAAGGCCGAGGCGTACCTGAAGAGCAGCGGCATCGGCGACACGGCGTTCTTCGCGCCGGAGGCCGAGTTCTACGTCTTCGACTCGGTGCGGTTCGAGACCAAGCAGCAGGCCGGCTACTACCACATCGACTCGATCGCCGGCGCCTGGAACACCGGCACCGACGAGGCCGCGGGCAACCGCGGCTACAAGGTCCGCTACAAGGGCGGCTACTTCCCGGTCCCGCCGACTGACCACTACGCCGACCTGCGCAGCGAGATGGTCAAGGTCCTCGAGACCAGCGGTCTTGTCGTCGAGCGCGCCCACCACGAGGTCGGTACGGCAGGTCAGGCCGAGATCAACTTCAGGTTCGACACGCTGCTCACCTGCGCCGACAACCTGATGAAGTTCAAGTACATCGTCAAGAACGTCGCCTGGGCCAACGGCAAGACCGCCACCTTCATGCCGAAGCCGATCTTCGGGGACAACGGTTCCGGCATGCACTGCCACCAGAGCATCTGGAACGAGGGCGAGCCCTTGTTCTACGACGAGACCGGCTACGGCGGCCTGTCCGACACGGCGCGCTACTACATCGGCGGCATCCTCAAGCACGCCCCGAGCCTGCTGGCCTTCACCAACCCGACGGTGAACTCCTACCACCGCCTGGTCCCCGGCTTCGAGGCCCCGGTCAGCCTGGTCTACAGCCAGCGCAACCGTTCGGCCTGCGTGCGCATCCCGATCACCGGCGCCAACCCGAAGGCGAAGCGGATCGAGTTCCGCTGCCCCGACCCGAGCAGCAACCCCTACCTGGCGTTCTCGGCGATGCTGCTCGCCGGCCTCGACGGCGTGCGCAACAAGATCGAGCCCCCCACGCCGATCGACAAGGACCTGTACGAGCTGCCGCCGGACGAGCTGGCCGAGGTCGACACGGTGCCGGCGACTCTTCCCGCCGTCATGGACTCGCTCGAGGCCGACCACGAGTTCCTGCTCGCCGGCGACGTGTTCACGCCCGACCTGATCGACACGTGGATCGACTTCAAGCGGACCATGGAGATCGACCCGATCCGGCTGCGCCCGCACCCGCACGAGTTCGAGCTCTACTACGACATATAGGAGTAGAGCTCGAACTCTCGATTCCGACGAACGAGGTCCTCGGCGACAACCGGGGTCTTCGTGGCTTCGAACCTTCCAAGAAGCTGGTGCTGACGGCGCTCCTATGCGAGGGCCAAGAAGAGTTTCTCCATCTTCTTGACGTCGACGCCCTCGAGAGCGTCGCCGTCCTCGAGACAGTGCTGCAGGCCCGTGGCGACGATCGCGTAGCCGGCACGCGAGAGCGCCTTGTTGACCGCGGCCAGCTGGGTGAGGACGTCCTCGCATGAGGACCCCTCCTCCATCATCCGGATCACGCTGGCCAGGTGACCGTTGGCACGCTTCATCCGGGTGATGATCGCCTTGATCTCGGTGGGTTCGAGGTCCATCAATAGCTCCCTTCTGCGGTGTCGGGCGCCGACAGGGCTTCCAGTGCTGAGGCGAGCCGGCCCCGGGCGTCCTCGGACACGGCACGCAGTGTCTCGCTCGGTTCGTCCACGAACGTCGTCATGATGGCCGGGTCGAAGGCCTCGACCGCGGTCGTCGTGTGGTCGACAGAGCGGACCACGACGTTGCAGGGCAGTAGCGTGGCGATCGACGGCTTCGCCTGTAGCGCCTGGTGGGCGAGCTCTGGTCGGCAGGCGCCCAGGATGATCTGCGGCTCGATGTCGACGTCGAGCTTGCTCTTCAGCGTCGCCTTGAGGTCGATCTCGGTCAGCACGCCGAAGCCTGCCTCCGCGAGCTGCTCGCGCACGGCAGCCACCGTCCCCTCGTAGGAATGCTCGCTCGTGATGGACAGCATGTAGTCGGTCATGGTCCAACTGTACAACCCCCCGGGGGGTTCTGTTACCGTTGACATATCCCCCCAGGGGGTTCAAGACGCAGGCGCAACGAGACCGACGAAGGGACATCCGTCCATGACCACTCTGACCGTCCTCACGATCGAGACACCGTCGCTCGGCGACCGCAGCTATCTCGTGCATGACGGCGAGGTCGCCTTCGTCGTCGACCCACAGCGCGACATCGACCGCGTCCTGGACCTGCTCGACGAGCACGACGTACGTCTCACCCATGTCTTCGAGACCCACATCCACAACGACTACGTCACCGGCGGTCTCGCCCTCGCGCAACGCACCGGCGCCGCGTACCTCGTCAACGGCGAGGACGACGTGTCCTTCGACCGTACGCCGGTGCGCGACGGCGAGGTCGTGGCCGTCGGAGCCCGGATGCGCGTGGTCGCGGTCGCCACCCCCGGTCACACCTTCACCCACCTCTCCTACGCGCTCGTCGAGGTGGCCGAGGGCAGCGAGCTCGACCTCGATGCCTCGGCTGGGGTGTTTTCGGGCGGTTCTTTGCTCTTCGGCGCGACCGGCCGCCCCGACCTGCTCGGCGAGGAGCACACCGACGAGCTCAGCCGCCGACAGCACGCGTCGGCCCACCACCTCACGCAACTGCTCCCCGACGCCGCCGACGTCTACCCCACCCACGGGTTCGGGTCGTTCTGCGCCGCCACCCAGAGCGACGCGACCGAGTCGACGATCGGTGAGGAGAAGACCGTCAACCCGGTGCTCACCCAGGACGAGGAGACCTACGTCCGCGAGCTGCTCGAGGGTCTCGGCGACTTCCCGGCGTACTACGCGCACATGATGCCGGCCAACGCCGCGGGCCCGACCGAGCCCGACCTGAGCGCACCCTCGGTGGCCGAGCCCGCTGAGCTGCGGCGCCGCATCGAGGACGGCGAGTGGGTCGTGGACCTGCGCAACCGCACGGCCTTCGCCGCCGGGCACGTCGCCGGCAGCTTCAACTTCGGGATCGAGGGGAAGTTCTCCACCTACCTCGGCTGGCTGATTCCCTGGGGGACGCCACTCACGCTGCTCGGTGAGACCGCCGACGACGTCGCCCAGGCCCAGCGCGAGCTGGTCCGCATCGGCATCGACCGCCCGGTCGCGCACGCGACCGGCGCCCCGGAGGAGTGGGCCGACGAGCTGTCATCGTTCGCCACCGGCGTCTTCGCCGACCTCGCCGAGGTGCGTCACCACCGTGAGGTGGTCGTGCTCGACGTCCGGCGCGAGGAGGAGTTCGCCGCGGCGCGGATCGACGGCGCCGTCAACGTGCCCCTGCACGAGCTGCACGACCGGGTCGACGACGTACCCGCGGGCGAGGTGTGGGTGCACTGCGCGAGCGGCTACCGGGCCTCGGTGGCCGCCTCGCTCCTCGACGCCTCCGGACGCACGGTCGTCGCGATCGACGACTCGTTCGACAATGCCACCGAAGTGGGTCTGCACCTCGTCGGCCCCGACGCGTGACCACGGTCGCCGTCGCGATCCTGGCCGGTGCCCTGATCGGGCTCAGCCTGGGCGCGCTCGGCGGTGGTGGCTCGATCCTGGCCGTCCCGGTGCTGGTCTACGCCCTCGGGCAGAGCCCTGCGCAGGCCACCACTGGCTCGTTGGTGGTGGTCGGAGTGACCTCGCTGATCGGGACCGTCACTGCCTATCGCGCCGGCCACGTGCTGCTCGCCCGGGGTGCCGGCTTCGGGGCCGTCGCCCTCGGCGGTGCCGTGGTCGGCGCCAAGGCCTCCGCCCACGTGCCCGAGCCGATCGCTGCTCGCCTGCTTCGCGGCGCTGATGCTCGTGGTCGCCGTCGTCATGGCGGTGCGTCTCGTGCGCGGCGAGCAGCACCATGACCGGCGCGGGACGCTGGACGACCCGATCATCACCTTCAGCCCGACGTTCGCCTGCCGGTGCCCCCGCGCCCTCAAGGTGCTGATCACCGCCACCGTGGTCGGCCTTCTCACCGGCTTCCTCGGCGTCGGCGGCGGCTTCCTCGTCGTCCCCGCACTCCTGCTCGCGCTCGCCCTCCCGATGGAGTACGCCGCCGGCACCTCCTTGGTCGTCATCACCATGACCAGTGCCGTCGCCCTCGTCGTCCGCGCCGGCGCCGGCGTCTCCCCCGACTGGTGGCTGGTGCTGGTCCTGACTGCGGCCTCGGCCATCGCTGCGGTGGCCGGCGCACGGCTCGCGGACCGCATCGACGCCCGTCGACTCCAGCTCGCCTTCACCGTCCTCGTGCTCGGCGTCGCGGTCTACACCGCGGTCCGCGCCTTCCCCGCCCTCGTCTGAACCGATCGAAAGTGACCTCCATGTCCACGACGCACCCCCGCCACGCCGCCGCCCCCGAGCCCGACCTCGGCTACCGACCGGGCCCGCTCGGACGCCTCGGTGTCGCGGTCACCCGCCACGCCCGTCTCACCACGGTCGTGTGGCTGCTGGTGATCGTCGGCCTCGGTGCCTTCGCCCCCCGCGTCGAGTCCGAGCTCTCCGGGGCCGGGTGGCAGGCGAACGGTTCTGACTCCGTCACCGCCCGCGAGCTCGCCCAGGAGCACTTCGGCGGCAACGCCTCGACAGCGATCCAGGTCGTCGTGCACTCGACCGACGGCCCGCTCACCTCACTCGAGGGGCAAGAGGTGCTCGCGAGCGCGACCGCCCTGCTCGAGAAGGACTCCCGCATCGCCGACGTGGTCCAACCACAACCCGGCGCCACCCTGAGCGAGGACGGCACCACCGCGGTCCTGCTGGCCGGGGCGAACGCCGACCCCAACGACATGGTCCGCGTCGCCGACGACCTCAAGGGGCCGCTGCAGGAGCTCTCCACCGGGGGATCCAGGTGAACCCGACCGGCGCCTCGCTGCTCTGGTCGGACTTCAACGAGGCCAACCTGTCCGCGATGCTGAAGTCCGAGCTGTACTCGTGGCCGGTGACGCTGGCGATCCTGGTGCTGGCTTTCGGCGCGCTGGTTGCTGCCGGCCTTCCACTGATCCTCACGCTCGCAGGGCTCGTCGCGTCGGCCGGATCCCTGGTGCTGATCAACCAGTTCGTGCCGGTCTCGATCTGGGCGATGAACTTCGCCATGATGTTCGCCCTGGCCCTCGGCATCGACTACGCGCTGTTCATCGTGGTCCGTTACCGCGCCGCCCGGGCCCGAGCCGGCAGCACCCCGCAGAGCGCGATCGCCGAGACCATGGACACCGCCGGCAAGGCCGTCCTCCTATCCGGAGCGACCGTCCTCATCTCGCTCTCCGCGGTGATGCTGGTGCCCTCCCCCTCCTTCCGCTCCATGGCCGGCGGCATCATGCTCTCCGTCGTCTTCGTGCTCGCAGCCACCCTCACCCTGCTGCCCCTGGTGCTCGCGAAGCTGGACCACCGCATCAACAACCTCTCGCTCCCCTGGTCCCGCACCGGCGAGCACCGCTCCCCCAAGTTCGCCGCCTGGGGCGAGCGCCTCTGGAAACGCCCCGTCGCCTTCGGCCTCGCCGCACTCGTCGTGCTCCTGGCCCTGGCCGCCCCCGTCATCGGCCTGAACACCGCGATGCCGTCCATCAAGGTGCTGCCCGAGGACTCCTCGGCCCGCGTGGGCTACGACCTGGTCCAGGAAGCCTTCGGCGACGGTGCCCCCGGCACCCTGACGATCGTGGTCGACAAGTCCGACACGCAGACCGCCTCGGCGCGTCCTGGCCGACGACCGCGGCATCGCCGGCGCGATGCCCGCCATCCCAGCCAGCGACGGGTCGCCCTACGCCCTGATCCAGGCGGTGCCGACCGTCGACCCCTCCGACCCCGCGCTCAGCGACACCGTCGACCGGCTCCGCGCCGACCTGCCCTCATCGGCGTACGTCGGCGGCGCCGCCGTCGAGAACCTCGACCTCAAGACCCAGCTCGACGACTCCACCCCATTGGTCATCGGCGTCATCCTGGCGCTCGGCTTCCTGCTCCTGCTCATCGCCCTCCAGGCGCCGCTGATCGCTCTGCTCGGGACCCTGGCCAGCCTGCTCTCGACCGCCGCCGCCTTCGGTGTCGCGCGCCTGGTGTTCCAGGAGGGATGGGGTGCCGGATTCATGGGCTTTGAGTCCCAAGGCTTCCTGGACGCCTGGGCGCCGGTGTTCTTCTTCGCGATGATCTTCGCGATCGCGATGGACTACACGGTCTTCCTGCTCGCCTCGGCCAAGGAGCACTTCGAGCACTCCGGCGACCCGAAGGACGCGATGGTCGGTTCGCTGGCCCACTCCGGCCGGGTCATCTTCGCGGCCGGCGCCGTCATGGTCGCGGTGTTCTTCACCTTCGCCCTCTCCGGTCCGCTGCCTCCCAAGGAGATGGGCATCGTGCTCGGTATCGCCGTGCTCCTCGACGCGTTCCTGGTCCGGCTCGTGCTGCTGCCGGTGCTGCTCCGCCTCACCGGCAACGCGGCCTGGTGGGCACCACGCTGGCTGACCCGGGTGCTGCCCGACATCCGCTTCTCCCACAGCTGAACGGAGACCACCTCATGTGCCGAGCAGTCCGATGCAAGACGTGCGGCAGGACCACGTGGTCCGGCTGCGGCCAACACATCGCGAGCGTCAAGGCGCGGGTTCCCGCTGGACAGTGGTGTCCCGGCGAGCACGGCAAGACCGACGCGAGCGAATCCAGCAACAACCCCGGCTTCGTGCGAAGGATCTTCGGCCGGTCCTGACTCGATCGTGGTCAAGTCCCCGGGGCTCCTTGCGGCAAGCCTGTCACCGCGACCATGTGCTCGAAACCAACAGGGACTGGACGGAGCAGACCCGGGCTGTCTACTCACGCGCCGAGGTTCGTGGAGCTCCGAGCACCCCCATCGCCACTTCTAGGGACGCTTCCCCAGGTAGATGCACGTGTCCTACTCACTTCTACGACATGTAGCCACTTCTGACGGAGAGATCGAACGCGCGCGGACAGCTTTCGGGCGATGGCGGAGTCACTTTCCACCCGCATTGACCGGCAGTTGCAACAGTTGGTCGCGGCGACCGTCACCGACCGCCACCACCCCGCAGTCCGGGCATCCTCAGTCAGGTGCTCGTGCGCGGGCCGACGGTCGCTGTGGAGGCGAACCCGCGGGCGATCAGCCAGATGCCGAACGTCAGCTCGAACAATCCACCGGGGATGGCGCCGACGATCCCGGCGCCCGCGACGCCAACCAGCTCCAGCAGTGTGCCCCCGGCGAAGCACGCGTAGCCGATGAAACCCCAGCCAGCGAGGAAACGCGGAACGAGTCCGGTGCGGAAGAGCAGAGCGCAGAAGAAGAGGCTTCCGATACCGAGCCCGGCCTCGGCGACGTTGTAGGAGACGGAATTCGCGTGGACGGCGGGCGGAGCCGGTGACGACGATAAGGCACACGACACCAATGGCCAGACCGACGCCCTCGAAGATCCGCGTGCCCAGGTAGCCCGCAGCTATCGCCGTGTTATGGGCTCGCAGGATCGGGAACATCAGGACACCGATGCCGATCACGAATGCCGAGTTGAGCAGCATCAGCGTGGCGCCGGTGATGAGCATCGCCGTGGAGCCGCTGCGGTCAGCGGAGCTGACGATGCCCGTCGTGATGAGGCTGCCTACGCCATATGCCAAGAAGCCCCCGAGGAAAAGAACGCCAACGACTCGGGCGGTCCGACGCACGTTGGAGTCCGGGCGATCGACTGGCGGGGAGGTCGGGTGATCACCCGCGCGGGTCAGGCGGGCCGGGGCCGTCGCCGGAGTCGCCGCCGGGGTCCTCATGAGGTGCTCCCCAGGTGAGTCAGGATCCGGCCGCGGGCGCGGTGCAGATGAGGCATCAGACCGTAGATGACGATCGGCACCGCGACGGTGGCCAGCACGAAGGTGCGGACGACGGGCGACAGTGGGTGGAGCCAGTCGCTCAGGACGAGGTTGAGGACGGTGAGGGTCGGGAAGACCGCCAGCCAGATCATCAGAGCGAGCTGGTGCTTCGTGGGCGGAGCCGCTGGGGCGGATCGAGTGGTCATGATGTCTCCTTCTGGTGAGTATGTGCAGTGAGGGTGAGTCGCAGCCCACGACCACGTCGCGCCGGTGCGGGTGACGACCAAGGCACCGGAAGGCCGGCGGGACCTCCGCCGATGACCGCTACGTCGAACTGACTCATGTCCCCAGAGTCGGATCGGGGATGCGGATCACCTACGAACGTTGCTGTTTGTGGGAATCGTGAGTCAGGTGAACACCGCGCACGACAGCGCAGCGAAATCGCCGACGCGCCCTGGACCAGGTCGGGCCGCGCCTCAGCCAGGCCAGGATCCGGCACGGTTGTCACTCACCGGCGTCGCCGAGTCCACTGGCATCTCGAAGAGCACACTGAGCTAGGTGCAGGCATCCGGTTCGGTGACCTTGCTCCCGCAAGCAATCAGGCGCCAATCGATGTGGAGTGTGAGCGGTCTGTCGTCTGCGCGGTAGTCCACGTAGACGCCGGAGACGTCGGCTCCTCCCTCGTCGGCCTCGATCGTCACAATCAGCTCGGTGAACCCACGACCGTCCTCAGCCGCCTGGGCGCACGACTGCGTGATGGGCACGCCAGTGAGTTCGGCGATGAAGGTTCCGGCAGCACCCATGCCGGCATAGGACTCGTTGAAATCCGGTGGCCTGCCCAAGCTGGTGGCGAACGGTGTGTAGTCGTCGCGGGTGGCGGCCGTCGCCTTCTTCAGGTCTGTGGGAGTGACCTCACGGACGGTGGTTGACGTCGAGAGCGGCGCGAGAGTGGAATCGATTCTGGCGTCCTCCAGGACGATGTCTGCGCTCGGATCGGTCGAGCAGAGGATGAAGGCTCCAAAGCTCCCGTACCACGGCACGACGCCCGGGGCGTCGATGGAGCTTCCGCCACCGGCTGTGCTCGCCGAGAGCGGGCCATGTCCGTCGTCGTGCGTCGATCGCTCTGGCTCATCGCCTGCCGTGTGCTCCGGTTGGCACGAAGTGGTGAACGCGACCAGGGCGGTGAGCGCAGCACAGCCGACAAGGGGCTCGACGCCGTCTGTGCGGCCGCGCGAGCATTGGTCGCACAGCCGTCACTTCAAGACGGACAGCACAGAGGAGTAGTCATCGGTCCAGACGACCGAGGGAGCCGAGGGCAGAGGTTGCCAACCGGAACGAGACAACAGTGATCCGAGACGTGCCTGGTCGCGGCTGAGCGCGACCCAGGTGCTGGTCAGCTGTGCGTCTTGCGTGGGGTCGCTGGTCCCCACCACACCGTGCCAGTTCTGTGCCGCCGCCGCCGAGGCAAGCACCGGTGTCAGGTCGAACACCCGGTTGGTGATGTGCACGACCAGAACACCGTCTGCTGTCAGCTTGTCGGCGTAGACCTCCATGGCTTCACGAGTCAGCAGGTGCATCGGGATGGCATCGGAGCTGAAGGCATCCAGGACGATCAGGTCGAGGGAGTTCGCGGGCTCCTCGGCCATGAGCAACCGGCCGTCCCCGGCCTTGACAGAGATCGTTGCCGGCGAGTCCCGCAGGTAGGTGAACATGGCTGGGTCCTCGGCGATGTCGACGACCAAGGGGTCCAGCTCATAGAAGGCCATGCTTTGGCCAGCCTGCCCGTACGCCGCGATCGTCCCGGCGCCCAACCCGACGACTCCGACTCTGTCGACGTTGTCGTTCAGCACCTGGAAGACATCGCCGAGCGGTCCATCGTGACCGTAGTAGCTGGTCGGAACCGTCCGACTGGTCCGGGTCCAGGAACTGCGTCCCGTGCACGGTCGTGCCGTGGACAAGGACGTGCATGCCGTTGTCCGACGCGACCCAATAGCTGCCGTAGAAGCTTCGCTCACGGTCGATGACCCCGCGGCCTTGCACGCTGGCGCCGACGATCGCGACAGCGACCAGCGCGACCAGGAGTGCGGTGAGCCGATGGCTCATCAGCCATCCCACGAGTGACAGCCCGGCCACCACAGCAGCCAGGGCAAGCGCGCCCCGACCGTTGACGGCGATCAGCACGGCCATACCCAGGCCCACGGCCGCCAGCACTGCCACGGTCTCGACGCCCCGCGCGATCGCGGTGGGGAATCGTGCGAGCACTCTCCTCGTCGGCCGTGTCGTCAGCCCCAGCAGCAACAGGGGAACGAGGAGAAGATCCACCTGGTACTCGAGGACTCGATCGAACACCAAGGGGGCGACCAGACCGTTGAGCAGGCCACCGAGCGCCCCACCCAGGGAGATCACGACATAGAACAGCGTCAACCGAGCCGGCTCGGGGCGGTCCGCTGCGAGGCGTGCGTGTGCCGCATAGCCCACGAACGACAGCAACGCCAGGTCGAGGATGATGGACACCGCTACCGGCGCCCCGACAACGACGGCTGCCGCTAGCGCGGCCGGTACGGCAAGCCCGACGGCCACCCGCGCTGCCCAGACGGAGGGTGTGCGGGTCTGGCGAGCAAACGCAGCCACGAACGTCGCGAGGTAGATCGCGAGCGGCACCACCCAGAGAAGGGGAATCGCCGCGACGTCGGTGGACAGGTGTGCCGTCACCGCGAGCATGAGCGTCGACGGCAGGAACGCCAGCGCGAGCCAGACTGCGATGCGCCTGCGTCGGACCGGCTGGGACGACGATGCCTTCGGCGCTGGATCGGTCGGTACGACGGCGGCCCGGCTTCCCCGCAGCGCGGCAAACCCGCAGACCGCGGTGAGGAGAAGGAACGCCAGGCAGCCGACCGACCACCAGGCACGCTGCTGACCGAGGGTCAGGTTCGGCTCGATCGCGAGCGGATAGGCGAGCAGGCCGGCGAAGCTTCCCAGGTTGCTGCCGGCGAACAGGAAGTAGGGGTCATGGGCGCGAGGATGAGCCGTCCACGAGAACCACCGCTGCAAGAGGGGTCCGGTGGTCGCCAGCACCGCGAACGGAAGACCCACGCACAGGACGAGGGCCCGCAGCAGCCACCAGATCGGGTTGGACTCACCCGGCCCGGCATGCCCAGGCAGGGCCAGCGGAAGGGCAGCGAGGGGAACGCAGAGGACGAGGAAGTGAACCCGTGGCTGCCAGCGCGGACCCAAGCAGCCTGGTCGACCAGTGCGCGTACAAGTAGGCCAGCAGCAGCACGATCTGGAAGAACAGCGAGCTCGTGCTCCAGACGGTCGCCGACCCCCCGTAGTCGGGGAGCAGCAGCTTGGCGACCAACGGCTCGACGGCAAACAGCAGCGATGCTCCCAGCATTGCTGTGACGGTGAACAGCGCAGCGAGCCAGGGATCGCGACGAGCGCGTTGACGCGTGCCGGTCTCCACCGGTGGCCCGTGGAAGGGTGCTCCGGTGGCGGCATCGACGATCGTCGCCATAGCCCCTCTCCGCCTCGTATCCGTACGACGCTAGGCGCCGGTCGCAGGCAGCAGCCCGGTTCAGGCTCCGACGTGGCCAAACGGCCGATGGCGCGGTCAGGAGTCCGTTGCGAATGCTCCGCCGTTCAACCGCCGAGGACAGCCAGCTGCAGCATGAGGGCGAACCGTTGCCTGGGATCGCGAAGGTCGAGCTCGCCGACTTCGGCGACCCGGCGAAGCCGGTAGCGGAACGTGTTGGTGTGCACGTAGAGGCGCTCGGAGGCCAGCGCGATGTCGCCGAACGCATCCAGCCAGGCCCGCAAGGTGTCGACGAGATGGGCACGGTGCCGGCGGTCATAGTCGACGAGGCGGCCGAGGGCACCGGTAGGACGCTCGTTGCGGGCGGCGGCAAGGTCGCGCAGCTCGAGGAGGAGCGCGTCGGTCTGAATGTCGGCGACGCGGGCGACCCGGCTGTCGACAGGTCGCTCGCGCATCACCCGGAGGATGCGGTCGGTGGCGCTGCGCGCCTCGACGAGCTCGGGCACGGTCGTGGCGAGGCCGCCGATGGCGACCACGGGTCGCGCCCGGTCGCCGATGCGATCAAGGAAGTCAGTGGCGAGCTGGACGGCCCGTTGCTCGCTCTCGGCGGCGGTGCCGCTCGTGGCAGCGAGACCGTAGACGACCCCGCCCAGGACCGCGGCGGCCGAGCGCGGATTCACCGCAGCGAGGTGCAGCGCGAAGGCGTCGGCGAGCCTTTGCAGCTCGTGTGCGAGGGAGGCGTCCGCAGACGAGGTCAGGTCGGTCAGGGTGAGGCCGAGGACAACGAGCGCGGCGTCGCGGAGGCCGAGCCGTTCCAACGCCTCGCGGGCCCCGGTGCCGCCCTCGAACACCGAGCTGACCAGGTCTGCACGCACCCGCCGGCGTACGTCGGCGCCGGCTCGCACCCGCAACAGGTGCAGTGCGACAAGCTTGGCGGCGTCGACGAGGGCCTGCGTCCGCTCCGCGCTCAACGGCCCCGGCACGGCGGCCCAGATGGAACCGAGGACCTCGTCGCCGACGCGCACCGCGATGGCGACACGGGGCATCGAGAAGGCGTCGTCCTCCGGCCTCGCGGTGCTAGGCGCCGATCACGTACAGATCCAAGCGATGCAAGGAATGACTGCCTTCTACGACATCTGGTACCTGGCCCAGTGCCTCTTCGGGCTTCACCTACTCCTCATCGGCTTCTTCGCCTACCGATCCGGGTACATCCCGCGCGTCGTGGGCGCTCTGCTGATCATCGCCGGCCTTGGCTATGCAACGGACAGCTTCGGTGCCGTGCTCTCCCCGGACTCCTGGAGTGACATCAACGCATTCGCATTCCTCGGCGAGTTTCTGCTGGCCCTCTGGCTGGCTAGTGGTCAGGGCTCGGCGCGTTGCCGCGGGCGCCTCGGAGCGCGAGGCTGCGCCGAGTTCCAGGCGAGTGATGGATGCGGTGAACGCCTGAGGCGAGGTTCCCCCATCCAACGAGAAGCGGCCCCGGCTCAGCCTGGGCCGCTTCGTCCGCGTACACACGGCAGGCAGAGGGCAGGGAACCTCACGAAGAGCGAGGGCCCCATTTCGGGTGCAGTTCGTTGATCGAGGTGTGCGTGACCTGCTGCTCTCCGCTGCCGCTGAGTCGGATCGTGTAGACGTCGGTCTGGGTTCCGTTCCATTGCACGTAGGCGATCCGTGTCCCATCGGGAGACCACGACGGCATATAGGTGTCGATCGAGTCGTCCGTGACCTGGCGCAGTTGGCCGCTGCCGTCCACTCGCTGCACGAAGACCTCAGTGTCTGGGACACCGCTTTCGTGGGCGATCCACGCCCCGGATGGCGAGTACGACGGCCACCAGTCATCCATCGTGTTGTGGGTGATCTTCTGCCGGTCGCCGCCGTTGGGTCGGATGGTGTAGATCTCTTGATCCTTGCCGTCGTAGGAGTCGTAGGCGATGCGCCCGCCGCCCGGAGCCCAGTCCGGATGGTTGTCGTCGACGGCGTTGTGGGTGATCTGGCGGCTGTGGGTGCCGTCGCGCCGGATCATGCAGATCTCGAAGTCGTTCCCGTCGTGGCAGACGAACGCGATTCTGTAGCCGGACGGAGACCAGGACGGGTGCAATCCGGTCCACGTGTTGGGGATGGGCCGCTTGTCGGTGCCGTCGGGTCGCATCGTCCACTGGACCGTGCCGATGGCGTCGTCGTAGTGGCCGAAGAGCAGTCGGCGCCCGGACGGAGACCAGTCAGGTCCGTGGTCAAAGGTGTCGTTGTGGGTGAGTCGCTGCTTGCCGCTGCCGTCGGCGCGGATCGTGTAGATCTCGCCACTGCCTGCGGGCCAACCCTCGTACACGATCCGGCCGTTGGGGCGCCGAACACGATCCCCCGGCCCAGCGCTGCCGGCGTGGTCTCCCCTCCGACCGCTGCAGCCACGCCGGTCGTCGCAGACGCCATGACACCGACCTGGCCGCTGCCGGCCGCGCCCTGCGCGGTGCCGAGAGAGGCCACCAGCAGGCCCCCCACCGCAACGCCTAGACCTGCGCCTCGAAGAAGCATCGTGTCCCCCGCTCGATTCGACCCAATCGTTGCCCTGACGCCAGGCCCCGGAATTTCGGTCTACTCCACTCCACGGCCGGTTCGCTAGCCCCCTGACCCGGATAGGCCAACAGGCAGGGACCGGACACCCGGCCAGGAGCGCGTCCTACAGGCCAGGAGTCAGTCGCAGGTGTGGCGCAACGCGGAACGCGCCTTCTGGTCATAGGTCTTGAGCTGCTGCGCTCCGACCTTCCAGTTCTTGATCCACATCGCCGTCGCCTGCTCCGGGGTGACCTTGCCGGCGCGCAGTGCGTCCATGTCGTGGATGTGGTGCACCCAGGTCATGAGCGCCATCTCGGCGGCGGTCATCGCCTCGGTGAACGCGGTGTTGGCGGCATGACACTCGACCAGTTGTCGCTCGGTCTCGCTGGACGCCGCTGCGTCGGACGGTTCATCGCAGGTCAGGTCCGAGCTGGCGAGCGCGTCGTAGCGTGCACTGAACCGGTCGGCCTTGTGATAGGCGCCGAGCCGGGTGTCGTCCCAGTACGCGGTCGCCTGGTCAAGCGTGATCTCACCGGCGACGAGTTGATTCATCGCGTCGATGTGCTGCCGCCACTGGTCGAGCGACGCGTCAGCGGCGAGTGCCACCGGGACCTGTCGCGCGAACAACGCCTGACACTCCTGCAGGGCCGCCTCGGCGGAGGCGTCGCCAGTCTCAAGTGGAGCCAGTCTCGGAGCCGGTCTCGGAGCCACTCGAGTCGCCGGCTCCGGGATCGCCGATGTCCTGTACCTCACCGGCGGTGGACAGGTCGCTCGATGGCTGCCCGCCGTCGTCGCTGTCGAACGAGGCGATTCCCATGCCCAGGCCGATGCCCAGCACCAACGCCAGCACCAACGCCAGGATCGAGGGGACGAACCAGCCCCCGGCCTTCGGGTTGCGTACGGCCTTGCCGCAGCTCCCACACACCCAGTCGACGCCGCCGTCGTCCCCCCGTACCGGCAGCCATCGGGCGTGCAGCCCGATCAGGCAGCTCAGCCGCTCGCGCATGGCCCCCCCTCACGGCGCAAGAAAGCCCCCCATGGGTTGGGATGCTGGCACCCTCCCGGGCATCGCGCAATCGGTTCTGCTCACCCTCCGGGGCCGGTCCCGCTGCTCGCGCCGTATCACTCCATGTCGCACCGGCTCCTTGAGGCACACCCCCGCCAAGGACCTGTCATGAATGTGTCCCACCCCGGTGCACGCGCCCTGATCGGCGTCGGCGCCGCTCTCACCACAGCCCTGTCCGCCACCGCCGCGAGCGGCACGACGGCACTGGCCACGTCCGTCGACGACCGCGTCCTGCCCCGACCGATGACCGCCGCCGTCGCTCTCGACCGACTCGACGCGGGCGACACCGCCGACCTGGCCGATGAGAACGACTGGTCCGTGCGGCGACTGGTCGGAGAGGCCGACGACCCCGCGCTGTGGGTGCGACGACCGGCTCGCTGTTCTACCAGGAGGCGACGGTTCCCGCGGCCCACCGCGACAGCAGCGCTCCGGAGCCCGGCCCCTTCCCCTACTCCGAGACGTTCCAGCTGCACAGCCAGGACGAGTCCCAGCGGACCATCTATCTCGACTTCACCGGGCACACCGTGACCGGCACGGCGTGGAACGTCCTCACCGGCGTCGCCAACGAGAACTACGGCGCGTACGACACCGACGGCGCGCCCGGCAGCTTCTCCAATGCCGAGATGGACCAGATCCAGGCGGTGTGGCAGCGGGTGGCCGAGGACTATCGGCCGTTCGACGTCGACGTCACGACCGAGGAGCCGGCCGCAGCCGACATCACTCGCAGCGGCGCCGGGGACGCGGTCTACGGCACCCGGCTGCTGGTGACCCCCGGCGGGCACGTCTACACCGACTACTGCAACAGCAACTGCGGCGGCGTCGCCTACGTCGGCGTCTTCGACGACCCCACCACCCACAGCTACTACCAGCCCGGCTTCGTCTTCACCCTGGGCGTGGGCACGGGCGCGAAGAACATCGCCGAGGCCGCGTCGCACGAGGTCGGGCACAACCTCGGCCTGTCCCACGACGGCACCGCCAGCCTGAACTACTACGGCGGTCACGGTGCCTGGGCCCCGATCATGGGCGTCGGCTACTACCGGCCGGTCAGCCAGTGGAGCCGCGGTGAGTACTCCGGCGCCAACAACGGTGAGAACGACGTGACAGTGATGGCGGCCAACGGTGTCTCGGCCCGGCCCGACGACCACAGCAACAACCGAAACGGTGCCACCAACGTCGCCGTCCGGCCCCGCGCCGGTGTGATGGAGACCGAGACCGACGTCGACGTCTTCCGCTTCAAGGTTCCCAACGGCGCCAACGGCAAGACGACGGTCGACGTGACGCCGTGGAACGTCGGCGGCAACACCGACGTACGGCTCGACCTGCTGGGTCCGGTCGGTGGTCTGATCGCCACCAAGAACCCGTCGGTCGCCATGGTCAGCGCCAGCGAGGCGACCGGTCTCGGCGCGACGATCAAAAAGAAGCTGCAGGCCGGCAAGACGTACTACGTCCGCGTCACCGGCACCGGCTACGGCGATCCCGCCACCGACGGTACAGCCGCTACGGCAGCATCGGACGCTTCACCGTGGACGTGACGCTGCCCTGACGGATGACCGATTCGTGCCCGGGCGAGCCGTTCGTCTCGATCGTGACGGCCCCCGGGCTCATGCAACTCCCCGGCGATCTTCGCGTTCTGCGAAAAGTCGTCCCGCGGCCGAATGCCGCTGGCATCATGTGCTCACTTCTCGCCCCCCGGAGGACCCCATGCGCCTGTCCCGCCCCCGCGCAGCAGTCAGTCTCATCGCCGCCGCGGCCTGCGTACTCACGGCAGTCGTTGCGGGCGGGACAGCAGCCCCCGCCGGAGCATCGTCCGACGGTGACCGCGTCCTGTCCCGGGCGATGCCCGCGGCAAGGGCGTTGACCCAGCTCGACGACGTCGCCCTCGCCCGCGCCGCATCGGCCAACCACATGTCCGTGTCGCGGCTGCGCGCGCTCGCCGGTGACCGGATGGTGTGGATGTCCAGCACCGGCCGGTTGTTCTCCGTCGACGACTTCGCCGGTGCCAAGCGCGATGCGTCGCCCGCGGGCACCGGCCAGGCGCCGCCGTACCCGTACGCCAAGACGTTCAAGCTGCACAGCCTGAAGACCGCACAGCGCACCATCTACCTCGACTTCACCGGGCACACCGTGACCGGCACCGACTGGAACGCGTCCACCGGGGTCGACCCGCAGAACTACCCGGCCTACAGCATCGACGGCAACACCGGCGCCTTCTCCAACGCGGAGAAGGAGCAGATCCAGCTGACCTACCAGAAGATCGCCGAGGACTACGCACCGTTCAAGGTCGACGTGACCACCGAGCAGCCTCCGGCGGCCCGGATCGACCGTGCCAACGCCGGCGACCAGGTGTACGGGACCCGGTTGCTGGTCACCGCCGCCGGGACGGTCTACACCCAGATCTGCAACAGCCAGTGCGGGGGTGTGGCCTACATCGACGTCTTCGACCAGTTCGGTGCCGGCCAGAACGCGCACGCCTACTACCAGCCCGGCTTCGTGTTCACCGCGGGCGTCGGCACCGGCGCCAAGAACATTGCCGAGGCCGCCTCGCACGAGATCGGGCACAACCTGGCGCTCCTGCACGACGGCACCAGCGCCCTGGGCTACTACGCCGGGCACGGGGCGTGGGCGCCCATCATGGGCGTCGGCTACAGCCACCCCGTCAGCCAGTGGAGCTGGGGGGAGTACGCCGACGCCAACAACGGCCAGAACGACACCACGGTCATCAACAACCAGGGCGCACCGCTCCGGGCCGATGACCACGGCAACACCACCGGTGCCGCTACGGTCCTCCCGGCCAGCGGCAAGGCCACGGGCGTGATCACGACCCGCAACGACAAGGACGTGTTCCGCTTCCACTCGAACGGTGGCAGCTGGAAGCTGTCGGCCACGCCGGCGCCGAACGGTCCGAACCTGGACATCCAGATGCGGATCCTCAACAGCGGTGGCGGTCTGGTGGCGACGATCAACCCGGCGGTCAGCCAGACCACCGTCGAGAAGGCAGCCGGGCTGAACGCCAAGATCACCCGAAACCTGCCGGCCGGCAACTACTACCTCGAGATCGACGGCATCGGTTTCGGAAACCCGCAGAACACCGGGTACAGCGACTACGGCTCGCTAGGGAAGTTCACGGTCAAGGTGTCGCACTGACCCACCGCAGCACCTGATCGATCCGACGCCGTGCGGGCCTCGCCCGCACGGCGTCGGTGCGCCCACGCCGGGACCGGCGGCGGCCGCTGACCCCGCGGAGCTATACCGTCTGCCGCACCGGACGCACCAGGCGCCGGGCTCACACGGCTCACCAGGGGAGAACCCAGCCTTGCGCCACCGCCGTCTAATCGGCCGCAGCGCCGTCGTCGCCGTCGCGTCGATCGGCAGCCTGCTGGCCACGTCCGTCGCGGGCACCACCTCGGCAGCCCCGGTCAGCGAACGCCCGGACCACCGCGGCGCGACACCGCCACGGGTGCTCCCGTTGCGCGTCGTGGTCGACCGGACCGACGACGGGCTGCTGGCTCGGCTGGCGACGGTCAACGACGTGACTGTCCGGCGGCTGCGGTCGATCGCCACCGATCGGACAGCGTTCCTCGACCGTGGTGGGCGGCTGCTCTACGTCGACGACTTCGGCGCGGCGCGGGATGCCGCACCATCGGCGGAGGCAGCACCTCTCGCCCTGGCCAAGACGTTCTCGCTGCACAGCCTTCGCAGGTCGAACCGCACGATCTACCTCGACTTCACCGGCCACACCGTCAAGAAGACCGCGTGGAACGCCGGCACGGGTGACCGCCGGCAGCGCTACTCCCCCTACAGCATGGACCGGCACGAGGGCTCGTTCACGACCACCGAGAAGTCGCAGATCCAGCACGTGTGGCAACGGGTCGCGGAGGACTACGCGCCGTTCAACGTCGACGTGACCACCCAGCAGCCGAAGCCGTCCGATATCCAGCGCAGCGGACGCAAGGACAAGAAGTTCGGCACCCGGCTGCTGGTCACCGACTCAGGCGCCGTCTACCGCGACCCGCAGTTCTGCAACCGGCTGTGCGGCGGTGTGGCGTACAACAACGTGTTCGACCTGTTCGGCAAGGGCCGCGGCAACCACGCCCGCTACCAGCCCGCCTTCGTGTTCACCGCGGGCACCGGCACCGGCGCCAAGAACATCGCCGAGGCGGCGGCCCACGAGGTGGGGCACACCCTGTCGCTCAAGCACGACGGCAAGCGCGGAGGTGCGGCCTACTACGCCGGCCACGGTCCGTGGGCGCCGATCATGGGCGTCGGGTACAACCATCCGATCTCGCAATGGAGTTCCGGCCAGTACAAGGGCGCCAACAACAAGCAGAACGACGTCAAGGCGATCGCACACAGCGGCGCCCCGTTCCGCAGGGACGACCACGGCGACGGGGTCGGCCACGCCACCAACGTGCGTCGCAAGGCAGGCGGCGTCATCAGCACGCGCGGCGACGAGGACGTCTTCCGGTTCACCGCCGGCGGCCGCAAACGCTGGACGATCACCGCGCGGCCGGCCCGTACCGGAGCCAACCTCGACGTCCGGCTGCGCATCCTGAACAAGTCGGGCAAGGTCGTCGCCTCGGCCAATCCCCCTGCTGGTCAGCACAGCCCGTCGCTCGCAACCGGCCTGAGCGCCGGGATCAGGCACAAGCTGCCGGGCAAGCACTACTTCGTCGAGGTCAGTGGCGCCGGCTTCCGCAAGCCGGCGACGAACGGCTACAGCGACTACGGCTCACTGGGGCGGTTCCGGTTGAGCATCAAGCACTGACGTCGCGCCCGCCTGGCGAGGGGGCGTCGGTGAAGGCCACCGGTGCCCCGTACGACGCGCGTCGCGAGGCCCGCCGGAGGGTCGCGAGCACCGCCGGACCGAGCACCAGGATCGCCACGGTGTTGGTGATCGCGCGGCCGGTATCCCACCCCGCCGTCGACGTCACGACGGTGTAGACCACGAACCGGTGCAGGTTGTCCAGCAGCGGCGCGCCGGGCACATAGGCGATCCCGCCGTCGTCGGTCGGCACGTCGACCCCCGCGACGAACGGCCAGTACCACAGGTTCATCAGCATGCCGAAGCCGTACGCGACGACGATGCCGTAGCCCACCAGCATGGCGATCTCGGCCCTGCCGCGGACCCGGTGCGGCAGCAGCCCCGCACCCATGCCGATCCACGCCGAGGCCATCATCTGGAACGGCAGCCACGGTCCGACGCCGGCGGTCACCAGTGCCGAGGTGAACAGCGACGTGCAGCCCAGCACGAACCCGAAGCCCGGTCCGTAGACCCGCCCGGCGAGCACCAGCAGGAAGAACACCGTCTCGATGCCGGCGGTGCCAGCGCCGAGCGGACGCAGCGCGGCGTTGATCGCCGACAGGACGCCGAGCATGGCCAGCGCCTTGGCGTCCATCCCCTGGTCGGAGAGCTCGGCGAGCACGACCACGACGAGTACCGGCATCACCGCCATGAACACGAACGGTGCGTCGCCGACGTGCTGGCCGCTGTCCGGGCTCGCCGAGATGAGCAGCGGCCAGCAGAACATCGCCAGCCCGGCCGCGGTGGCCAGCGTCAGCACGACGGCAGAGCGTGGTCCGACGCGCACCGCGCCGTGGTCGTCGACCGGGCGGAACGACGCGACGAGCGCCGCGCTCCCTACCGGCCGGCTCACGTCGCCACCCCGGCGAGCGCCCGTTCCACGTCGCCGACGGTCAGCCACGGAGGGCCGAGCACTCGTGCCACCTGGGGGGCGAAGGCGGGCGAGGCGCCGAGGACGTCAGCGACCGGGCCGTCGGCCACCGTCTCACCCTCCGCCATCACCACCACCCGATCGGCGATCTCGGCTACCAGCTCGACGTCATGGGTGGCGAGCACGACGCTGCGTCCCTCGGCGGCCAGCCCGCGGACGATGGCGCCGAACTCCTGCTTGGCGCCGTAGTCGAGTCCCCGGGTCGGCTCGTCGAGCAGCAGCACCGGCGGCGCCGCCACCAGCTGGACCGCCAGGACCAGCGCAAGCTGCTGGCCCTCGGACAGGTCGCGTGGGTGCTGACCGGGCTCGACTCCTGGCGCGATCCGGTCCAGCAGGCCGCGGGTCGCGCCGGGTCCCGCCCCGGCCTCGCGGTCTGCGGTCTCGCACTCGGACGCGACGGTCTCCAGGTAGAGCAGGTCCGACGCCGTCTGCGGGACCAGTCCGACGACACGGCGGGCCCCCGCACCGGACAGCGACGCCGGGTCGACACCGCCGGCGTCGACCACGCCGGCGTAGCGCGTGCCGGAGCCCTGCAGCGCCCAGAGCAACGAGGTCTTGCCGGAACCGTTGCGCCCCATCAGGGCCACGACCTCGCCGCGGTGCAGCCGCAGGGACACGTCCCGCACCGCGATCACCCGACCGTGTCGCACTGTCACCCGCTCGGCGGTGAGGGCGACAGGCCCGGGAGTCGCCGGAGCGGGCCGAGCGACCGACGTCGCCTCGAGCCGACGGAGCAACGGTGCGGCCGCCCGCCGCGCGTCGCGGACCGAAAGCGGCAGCGGATTCCAGCCGGCCAGCCTCCCCAACCGGACCACGGGAGGCACCGACGCGGCCTCCAGGAGCAGCGTGGAGGGCGGTCCGTGCCGCACCTGGCCGTCGCCGGGGAGCAGCAGCATCCCGTCGGCGTACTGAACCACCCGCTCCATCCGGTGCTCGGCCATCAGCACCGTCACCCCGAGGTCGTGGACCAGCCGCGTGACGGCGGCGAGCACCTCCTCCGCGGCGGTCGGGTCGAGCGCCGACGTCGGCTCGTCGAGCACGAGCACCCGCGGGTGCGCGGTCAGCACCGACCCGATCGCGACCCGCTGCTGCTGACCGCCGGACAGGGCGAGCAGCGGGCGCCGGCGCAGGTCGGCGATGCCCAGCAGGTCGAGGGTCTCCTCGACCCGACGACGCATCACGTCGGGAGCCGTGCCGAGCTGCTCCATGCCGTAGGCCAGCTCGTCCTCGACCGTGTCGGTGACGAAGCCCGCCAGCGGGTCCTGCCCCACCACGCCGACCAGGTGCGCCAGCTCGCGCGGCGGCCGCGAGCGGGTGTCGACGCCGTCGACAGACACGCAGCCCTGCAGGTGGCCGCCGGTGAAGTGCGGCACCAGCCCGTTGAGCATCCCGAGCAGCGTGGACTTGCCCGACCCGGTGGGACCGGAGACCAGCACCAGCTCGCCCTCGTCGATGCTGAGGTCGACGTCGCGCAGCGTCGGGCGCGTTGCCCCGGGGTACGTCAGCGTCACCTGGTCGAGCCGGATCACGTGACCCCCAGGGGTGTCCGGACCCGGGCATGGTCGGCGACCGCCGGCAGCTCGCCCTCCAGCGGCGGCTGTGGCGTCAGCACGGCGGGCAGTGCGCCGACCAGACAGGCCGCCACGGCGAGTGCCGACACCTGCGGCCAGGCCGCGACTGCGAGCGGCGGCACGAGCACCTCCGGGTCGTCACTCACCGCGACCCACAGCACGACCGCCACGGCCAGGCCGCACCCGGCGGCGACCACCTCGGCCAGGTACCAGCGGTCCGGGCGATAGCGGGTGCAGGCAACCCGCCTGCCGCTGATGACGAAGCCGGCCCAGGCCACGGCGACAGCACCCAGCAGCAGCGGGGTGGCGAGCCCTCGCGGCGACGAGGCATCGAGCGTCGCGTAGATGCCGACGCACACCCCCAGGAGGCCGCCGACCGTCAGCAGTCCGGTAAGGCGACGTGCGCCCGGCGATGCCGTGCCGGCCCGGCCGTAACCGCGGGAGTCCATCGCGGCCGCCAGCTGCAGCGACCGCTGGAGGGAGTCCTCGAGCACCGGCACCACGATCGCGCGCAGGGCGCTGGTCCCCCGACGCGAGTCTCCGCGCAGCCGGCGCGCCGCACGGACCCT
Organism: uncultured Actinomycetota bacterium; assembly: GCA_963785115.1. Lineage (GTDB taxonomy): Bacteria > Actinomycetota > Actinomycetes > Propionibacteriales > Nocardioidaceae > JACCWP01. The sequence continues at coordinate 61,145 of CAWATY010000009.1, read as the reverse complement.
CTGCACGCTCTGCGCCAGCTGGGGGAACACCGACATGGCCACGACGACGACGGTGCCGGTCTCGTACAGCGCGCCCGGCATTGCCTTGAGCATCCGCTTCGGGCTGGCGAGCGCGTTGGCGGCGCCCACGCAGACCACCATGGTGGCCAACCGCATCCCGTCGTAGAGCCCGCCGAGCACGGACTCGAGCGTCACCGGGCCGAGCAGTCGGATGCCGGCTGCCCACTCCGGCAGCGGGATCTCCGGCAGCGTGACCAGCACGGTCGGGCCCTCACCGCCGCCGAACACGATCCGGAAGAGCACCCGCAGCACGACGATGACTAGCGCGAGCCACAGGTAGAGCCGGAACGCGCGTGCCCACGGGGCGTCGCTGCGCCTCGCGGCGACCACGGCGCAGGCGGCACCCACCAGCAACGCGAGCAGCACCGGGTTGGTCGTACGGCTGGCAGCGGCCGCCATGCCGATGGCCCAGACCCACCACGCTCCGGGGTGCAGGTCCCGCTCGACCCGATAGCTCCGCAGTCCGGACGCCACCCGGGCCATCGGTCCGCGGGTGCTCACGAGCCCGTACGACGCCGGCGCCTGCGGGTGGCGACGACCACCGCGCCGGCACCGAGGCCCGCCGCGGCGACGAGTCCGAGCAGGGCCGGCACCGGCGAGCCCTGCTCGTCCTGCGCCACGTCGGGCAGCGCCTCACCGCCGGTCCACTCCGGAGCCTCGGTCGGCTCGTCGCCGACAGCACCGACCCGCGTCGACAGCCCGCCGCCGTTCCCTTCCGCACGTGGCAGCGGTGGCGGCGTACCGTCCGGGCCACTCTCGCTCGCGGGGTCGCTCGTCCCGTCGGGATCGTCACTGTCGTCGGCAGGCTGACCGGCCGGCCGCTGCGGTGCCACCCGCGGGGCGGGCGGGTCGCCCTGCGGCGCGTTCAGGGCGAAGGACCAGCCCTCGAATCCACCGGGCAGGACCTCACGGTTCTTCACGCCGTACGGGCTGTACTGCCAGTCGCCGCCGTCGTCGGCGTACCAGTAGCCCCAGTAGGCCGAGGCCGGCGGCGTGTCGATGCACTGCTCGCGGTAGCCGTCGTCGCCCTCGACCGGCAGCGACTCACCCGCGGCGGGGCTGTCCTCGATCCGGCACACGAAGCCCGAGCCCCAGCGCTGCACGCCCTCGACCTGGAAGCCGGCGTCGGCCAGCACCTCGAGGCCGGTACGGGGCTCGGTGCCCGGCGCGCAGCGCACGATGGTCTCGCCGCCAAGCGACTGGAAGTCGACGACGACCGTGACTCCCTCGTCGTCCGCGCAGAAGCCGGGCGTGCCCTGGGACTCGTCGATGGTCGCAGCGGCCGGCGCTGGCCAGCCGGCAGCGGCGAGCGCCACGCCCGCCAGCAGTGCGGCGACGAACGAACTCTGGCGCGCACGCCAGCGCCTCACGCCGGTGCCCTCGACGGTCGGCGGGACCAGCGGTGCGCCACCAGCGCGGCGGCGAGCACCAGCAACGCGATCAGCGCGGGCAACACGCCGCGCGGCCAGCCCGCGGGCCAGCCGCTCGTGACCGCCGACGTCGTGGGGTCGGTCGGATCATCGACGGCGGGGACGGTCGTGGTGGTGGCCGGCGCAGCGGCCGTCGAGACGGACCACCCCGCCGCCAGTCCAGACCCCGACATCGTCACGGTGGAGACCGCTGCCAGCACCGGCGCGGCCGCAGTGGACGCCGCGAGGTTGCTCCCTCGGTCGTCGGGGCCGAGCGCTGCGAACCCTCCGTCGGCACGCTGCAGAGCGACCAGGCTCGCGGCGGCATCGACGCTCCCGGCGTCGACCGTGCGCAAGCCGGCCTCGGCCGCACCCGTCGCCACGACGTCGACGTCGTTGTCGGAGTTGCGCCACACGCCGTCATCGCCGCGGGTGGCAAGCAGGATCGTCGCTGCCTCGTCCAGTGCCGGGCTGCGGTCCTCCGACACGGCCACCGTGGCCGCAGCTGCGACCGGTCGCGCCGCGGCGAGCGCCTGCACTGCCAGGCCCGTGCTGGCCACGTCGCCGGCGGTGCAGCCGTCGATCCCGGCGGTGACGGGGAACGATCCGTCGTCACAGCGGGCGGACAGCAGCGCACCGGCAGCCGCGTCTGCGTCGTCGGCGCGGCCCGCCGCGGTCAACGCCAGCAGCACCGCGGCCTGGGTCGCCACGCTGCCCTCGGCACCGGCGTGCCGACCGGACGAGCGGGCCCAGCCGTCGGCGTCGAGGGTCTCGGCGAGCGCGTCGGTGAGCGCGCCCACCCGACCGGTCAGCTCGCGCCCTTGAAGAGCGGAGAGCAGCACCAGGTCGGCCGCCGCGTCGGCGTAGAAGGCTCCCGACCGCTCGTAGGGCGCACCGCGCACGTAGGCGCGGACAGCGCCGGGCGAGAGCACGAAGTCGCCGATGGCCCGCCGTTCGCCGGTGGCGGCTCCGAGCTGCTGCAGCGCCACCGCCACGTCGACCGATGCGGCGTAGTCGACGTACCGGTCGCCGGCACGGACCACCTCGACGTGGTCGCCGGCCAACGCCTCCAGCAGGTAGCCGGCCAGCGCCCGGGCCGCGCGGCCGTCGACTCCGGCGAGCGGGGAGTCGTCCCGTGGGCCGGAGCCGCTGCCCGTACCCGCACCTCCGCCGTCACCGCCTCCGGAACCGCCGGTGCCGGCGCCAGGGCTCCCCCCGTCGCCGTTCGGCCCCCCTGAGCCGGGCGGCGTACCGGTGCCGCCACCCCCGCCGGTACCGGGATCGCCCACCGGGGGATCCGGGTCGGCGCCGAGGGGGCCGTCGCCGAGCCCGCCGAACGACACCCGGGCCAGGCCGAGCACGGCCTGCGCGGTGCTGCGGCGCCACTGGTCCCGCGCGGTCGACGTCAGCCCGTCGCCACGCGCCGTACGCACGGCCGCCCGGTCGTAGCCGACCGCGCCCTGCTCGCCCGCGGCAGGCGTCCCCCGCACCCGCACGGCGTTGAGCTGGACCGAGCGCAGCCAGCGCGCGGCCCGCCCGGCCGGACCGGAGCGCCCACCTGCCGCGAGCGCCTGCGCGGCCAGGCCGGTGCTGTTGGCGTTGGCCCCGGTGGTGGCCGAACCACCGACGAACGACCCGTCGCCGCGTTGCTCGCGCACCAACCAGGCCAGCGCGCGCTCGACCGGCCGGTCGAGACCGCCGACACCGGCGCGCCGGGCAGCGATCATCGCCTGGACGGCCATCGCGGTGCCGTCGACGTCGGGGCTGGCGGTGCCGTGCACTCGCCCCCTGTCGCACCCCCGTCGATCGTCGGTGAACATCCGGAACCAGCCCGCGCGGCACTGCTGCTCGAGCAGGAAGCGCACCGCCGGCCGGGGGACGCCGCCGCTACGGACCAGGCCGATGACGCCGATCGCCTGGCTGAAGGTGTTGCTGGAGTCGGAATCGGTGCGGCGGTCGGAGATCCGGCCAGGCTGGTCGTCGTGCGGGCCCTGCAGCAGGGCCAGCACCTCGCGCCGCATGTCGGAGCCGCCGAAGTCGTGCGGGTCGCGGCCCGCGACCACGGCCGCCAGCAGGGTCTTGGCCGTCGGCCCGGCGAGCCGGGCCCGCGGGTCGTCGTACAGGTGTGGGCCGATGTAGTCGTCGACGTGGTGCGCCAGCGAGCTCGCCACCGTCCGCGCCGCGTCCCGGCCGACGCCCGCTGCGTGCAGCGCGAACAGCGCGTCCGCGGTCAACCCCCAGTCGGTGCCTCCCACCGGTCCGGGCAGCCGGCCGTGCCGCAGCTCGCGGATCAGCCACGCCACCCCGCGAGCCGCGGACGCTGCTGGTTGCTGGTCGGCGGTGGGCCGCACGCCGAAGCGCGTCTGCCCGTGCCGGGCGGCTACCGCGCCCACGACGCGCGCCGTCACCCGCCCGTGCCAGTCACGTGGCACCTGCAGTGCCACCGTGGCGCGCCCTTGTCGACCGGCGGTGGCACCGGCTGTCGACCATGTGCGCCCGCCGGCACGCAGCCGGTAGGGCTCGCGCGGCTCGAGGCCGGCGATCCGCAGCAGCTGCCGGCCGCCGGGCCGGGCCGGGTCGACCCGTGCGCTCACGCCGAGCCGCGCGGGGCGGGTGATCCGGACGGCGGTGGCGGCATGGTCGCCGGTCGAGGTCTCGACGCCGAGCCGGGCTCTGCCGGTCGGCAGCGCCCGGGGCACGTCCGCACGCACCCGGGCCCGACCGGCGTCGTCACCGCGCACATCACGGGCGATCGTCCGGTCACCGAGCCGTACGGTGGCGCTCACGCCTGGAGCCAGACCGCGCAGCCGGACGGAAACCGTCCCCCCACGCAGCACCCACTCGCGACCGGTCGTGACGGTCAGGGTGTCGGACTCGCGGCCGGGCCGGTCGGGATCGGGCCGCGGCGCCTTCGCCTGGCCGCTGCCGAGGTGGAAGGACCAGCCCTCGAAGCCGCCGCGCACCACCTCGTGGTTGGTGAAGGCGGTGGTGTTGTACCGCCAGGCAGCACCGTCGCGGGCGGACCAGTACGACCAGTAGGCCGACGTCGGGGGATACCCGCCGCTGCAGTCCTCCCGGTAGACGCCGGGGCCGGGGTTGAGGTCTCGTCGGGGCCCCGGCTGTCCAAGCAGCCGGCAGGCGAACGACGCCCCGGCCGGTGGCCCGGAGACGGTGCGGACGCTGATGTCGGCGGCGGCCAGTGCCTGCTTTCCGGTGAAGCCGTCGTCGACACCGCGGGTCACGCAGCGGATGACTGTGCGCCGGTCGAGCTTGCGGAAGTCGACGACGACGGTGACGCCACGGCCGTCGGTGCATCGACCGGGGTGCCAGCCGCGCTCGGGCGACGTGTCGGCTGCCTGCGCCGACAGCCCGGACGGCGCAAGGCCCGCGACCAGGAGCCCGCCGAGCAGGCACCCGATCCAGCGGGTCGTGAGCGTGCGCCCCATGCCGATCCGTCCCCGAGGACGGCGGTGTCCCCGGCGTCGACCGACGTGACGGCCTGCGAACCGGGGCTCACGACTGCGATCCTCGACAGCTCTCGAAGCCTCGACAGCCCTGCAGGCATTCCGACTCGTGACCTCCGCGGGTCACCTACGGCTGCGGGCCAGTGCCGGACTCAGACCGGCTTCCCCTGCAGGGTGCCCACCCGCGCGACGTCCGCCCGGGCTGCCGGAACGCTAACACGCCGGGCCGGGGTCCAGAGCCTGCACGCGCACCGGCGTGACCAGCACCCGGTTGGCACCGACCTCGCGGGTCTGGCCGGTCAGCCGCACGCTCGTACGGGCCCGCAGGTCGGCGGCGGACGCGCCCACCGCGACCTCGACCTCGCCCGGCTCAACCACCCGGCGCAGGTCGGCGCCGGTGAAGGCCGTGCGGTCGGCGTGGACGGTGAACGTCACCCGTGCCGCAGCGCCGGGCTCGAGGGCGACCCGGGCGTAGCCCGCGAGCTGCACGACCGGCCGGGTCACCGCCGCCTGAACGTCGTGCAGGTACAGCTGCACGACCTCGGCGCCTGCTCGGCCGCCGACGTTCGAGACCTCGGTCGCCACCTCGAACTGACCGTCGGTCTGCAGCTCGCGGCGATCGACGTCGAGGGGTCCGTACTCGAACGAGGTGTACGACAACCCGTGGCCGAAGGGAAAGGCCGGCGTGGGGTCGAGATTGCTCACCCCGTGGGTGTCGCGCCCGAGCGGCGGTTGCAGGTACGTGCCCGGCTGGCCGCCCGGATCCGCCGGCACCTGCACCGGCAGCCGCCCGGTGGGGACGACCCGACCAGACAGGACCCCGGCCAGCGCGGGACCACCCTCCTCGCCCGGCATGAAGGCCTGGACGATCGCCGCGGCGCGGCCGACGTAGGTACCCAGCGCGTAGGGGCGGCCGGACACGACCACGAGCACGACCGGCGTACCGGTGGCGAGCACCGCCTCGACCAGCTCGTCCTGCACGCCCGGGAGGGACAGGTCGGCGGCATCGCAGCCCTCCCCGGAGGTGCCCTTGCCGAACATCCCCGCGTGATCGCCGACGGCCAGCACGCAGACGTCGGCGGCGCGGGCGGCAGCGGTCGCTGCCGCGATCCCCGAACGGTCGACGGCCGAGATCGGGCAGCCGAGGTCGGTCGTCACCGTGTCGACGGCGTACTCCGTGCGCAGGCTCTCCGACAGCGACGCCGCCTCGACACCGCCGGCGGTGGCGTCGGGGGCACGCGCCTCGACGTGGTTGGGGAACGAGTAGCACCCCATGAACACCAGCGCGTCGTCGGCGCAGGGGCCGACGAGGGCCAGCGTGCGCGGTGTCGCGGGGGCCGGGTCCAGGGGCAGGACGCCGTCGTTGGCGAGCAGCACGATCGACCGCTCTGCCAGGTCGCGGGCGATGGCGCGGTTGTGGGGTGAGTCGAGGTCGACGTCTGCCGCGCCGATGACCGACCCCTCCGGCGACCAGTCGGGGTCGAGCAGACCGAGCCGGACCTTGTGCGCGAGCACTCGCGCAGCGGCCCGGTCGACGAGGTGCTCGTCGACCCCGCCCTTCTCGACCAGCTCGGCGAGGACCCCGGAGTAGCACAGCGTGTCGGGCAGCTCGACATCGATGCCGGCCGCGAGGGCAACGGCCCCCGCTTGCGCCGGTGAGTCGGCCACCCGATGCATGGTCTGCAGGAACACGACCGACCAGTAGTCCGACACCACCACGCCGTCGAATCCCCACTCGTCGCGCAGGATGCCGGTCAACAACGAGGGGTCCGCGCCCGCCGGCACACCGTCGACATCGGAGTAGGAGTTCATCACCGACCCGGCGCCGCCCTCACGCACGGCCATCTCGAACGTCGGCAGGATCGTGTCCTGCCGCTCCCGCGGCCCCATCGACACCGGACCGTGGTTGCGCGCGGCCCGCGAGGCCGAGTAGCCCGCGAAGTGCTTGAGCGTCGCGGTCACGCCAGCGCCTTGCAGCCCGCGCACGTAGGCGGTGCCGAGCGTCGCCACCAGGTACGGGTCCTCGCCGAGCGTCTCCTCGACCCGGCCCCACCGGTAGTCGCGGACCACGTCGAGCACCGGCGACAGGCCCTGGTGGACGCCGACCGCCGCCATGTCGGCACCGATGGCGGCCGCCATCTGCTCGACCAGGTCCGGGTCCCAGGTAGCCGCCCACGCGATCGCGGCGGGGTAGACGGTGGCGCCGAGGGTGGTGAAACCGGTGAGGCACTCCTCGTGCACGATCGCCGGAACACCCAGCCTGGTGTTGCGCACCAGGTCGTCCTGGAGCTCGCGGACCCGGCGCGCCCCGTCGGGCGCGCGCACCGGCCGGGTACCGAACACCCGGGTGAGGTGGCCGAGTCCGTGCTCGCGCACCTGCTCGTAGGGCACCGGTCCGCCGAACACCTCCTGCATCGGCGCGACGGTGCGCTGCGAGCCGGCGTTCTCCACCCACGAGCTGCCGAGCTGGGCCACCTTCTCGAGCAGCGTCATCTCCGCGAGCAGCGCTATCACCCGGTCGTGGACCGACCGCTCCGGGTCGCGCCACACCGCTGCCGCCTCATCGGGACTCATCGGCGCTCCGTGGTCGAGTCGCGTACCACCAGCTGGGTGGCCAGCTCGACGTGGTGGGACTCCAGGGTCTCGCCGCCCGCCAGCCGCAGCACGGTGCGCATGGCGACTCGACCCATGTCTTCCAGCGGTTGCCGGATGGTCGTCAGCCGCGGGGTCGACCAGGACGCGACGTCGATGTCGTCGAACCCGACGACGCTGAGCTGGTCCGGCACCCGCAGCCCCCGCCTCCGGGCCGCCGCCAGGACCCCGAGCGCGATGGCGTCACTGGCGGCGAAGACCGCCGTCGGCGGTTCGGCCAGGTCGAGCAGCTCGTTGCCGATCCGCAGGCCGGTGTCGTAGGTGAAGCGGCCGTGGCGTACCAGTGCCGGGTCGACGGCGACGCCGGCGTTGTCGAGCGCAGCGCGGTACCCGTGCGCCCGCGCCTGGCTGCAGGAGGCCTTGACCTGACCGCCGGCGAAGGCGATCCGCCGGTGACCGAGGCCGAGCAGGTGCTCGGTCGCGGTCAGGCCGCCGGTCCAGTTGGTCGCGCCCACGCTGGTGATCTCGATGCTGGGGAGGTTCACGGGATCGATCACGACCAGCGGCAGCCGGGCCCGGGCGAATCCGGCGATGTGCGCCGGGGTCAGCTCCGACGTCACGACGATCACCCCCTGCCGGCCGGCCGCTGCCAGTCGGCGCGGCCAGTCGGCCGCCTCGTCCTTGGTGACAACCCCACCGCGGCTGCGTTCGCCCGGGAACCGGCCGACCACGACGTCGACCGACTCTCGTTCGCCCGTCTCCGCAACCCCGCGCAGCACCTCCATCGAGTACGGGCTCACGAGGTCGTCGAACACCAGGTCGACCACACGAGTGTCGAGTGCTGGCCGGCGGGCCGGAGGAGGCGAGTAATCGAGCGCTCGCATGGCGTCCTCGACCCGTGCGCGGGTGGTGCGCGCGACGTCGGCCCGGCCGTTGAGCACCTTGGACGCGGTCGGTACCGAGACGCCTGCCGACCGGGCGACCATGGCCAGCGTCGGGCGGGCGTGACCGACAGCGCGAGTGGCCATCCGCCGCCGCCCTCCTGATCGAAAGCCTTTCGATAGCGCGTACCCGCGCGATTCCGACCGAACTCTGACGCACAGCGCCAGCGAGTGCAAGGTATTGACTGGCGGACCTCGCCGGCCTACGGTCCCGACATTTCGCCCAGGGTCGGAAAATATCGAAAGATTTCGGCCCTCCGTTGGCGCGACAGAGGGGACACGATCGTGCGACCCAGGATGACCCTGCGCACCGCCGCCACCGCCGTGGCCACCGCCCTGGCCACCGCCCTGGCCACCGCCCTGGCCACCGCCCTGGCCACCATGGTCGCGGCCGAACCGATGTACGCAGCCGCACCGGCCTTCGCCGGCGACGCCCGGACCGACCGCCCGCTCCGCGACCTGGCCGACCCGCTGCGGTTGCCCGTGGGCACCGCGGTGGACATGACGGCGCTGGCCGACGATGCACGCTACCGGCGCGCCGTGGCCAGGGAGTTCTCCAGCGTGACCGCCGAGAACGTCATGAAGTGGGAGGCGCTTGAGCCCGAACGCGGCCAGTACGACTACGCGCTGGCCGACCGGTTGGTTCGGTTCGCCGCCCGCCACGACCAGCAGGTCCGCGGTCACGTGCTGGTGTGGCACAACCAGAACCCCTCATGGGTCACCGAGGGCGACTTCACCCCGGACCAGCTACGGCAGATCCTGCGCCGACACATCACGCGGACCGTCTCCCACTTCGCCGGCCAGGTCTATGAGTGGGACGTCGTCAACGAGGCCGTCGACGACGACGGGTCGCTGCGGGACACGTTCTGGCTGCAACAACTGGGTCCTGGCTACATCGCCGACGCGTTTCGCTGGGCGCACCGGGCCGACCCCCAGGCCAAGCTGTTCTACAACGACTACAACATCGAGGACCTGAACGAGAAGAGCGACGCCCTCTTCCGGCTGGTCCGTCGGCTGCAGCAGCGGGGCGTGCCGATCGACGGTGTCGGGTTCCAGGCGCACCACACGGCGACGTACGCGCCCACGTCCATGCCGGAGAACCTGGCGCGGTTCGAGAGGCTGGGGCTCTCGACGGCGGTGACCGAAGCTGACGTGCGGATGGACCTGCCTGCAGACGACGCCAAGCTGCAAGCACAGGCCAACGTGTTCGCCACCCTGCTCGACGCCTGCCTGGAGGCGACCCGCTGCACCTCCTTCACGGTCTGGGGGTTCACCGACCGCTACTCCTGGGTTCCCGGAGTGTTCGACGGCGAGGGGGCGGCGACCCTGCTCGATCGGAGGTTGCGGCCGAAGCCCGCCTACCACGCGGCGCAGCGGGTCCTCTCCGCCGGCGCTTCCACTTGACCGACCGACACCTGCGGGTGACGATGCGACCCGCGCCGTCGTCGGCCCGGAGTCCTCCTGCTCCCGAACGCGGTTGCCCGAGTTCTGTGGAGGAACATCCGTGACCCAGCACCTCGTCGGCGGCCGGGTGCGCCGGCTGACCTTCGCCCTTGCCTGCACCACGCTGATCGCGTCCGCAGCCGCAACCGCTCCAGCGACCGCGACCTCGCCGACCGCTGCCGGTGACGATGCCGGCGCGGCGGCGCGTGCCTTCGGCGGCTCGGCCCATCCGGCCCCGGCACCCGGGATGTACATCGTCGTGCTGAACACCGTGCCCTCGGCGGCGCGGGAGGGGCTCGGCTACGACTCCAGGTCTGCCTCGACCCGGCAGTACGAGGCCCGGCTGCGGGGCGAGCAGGACGCCGTCCTCGACCGGGTCGGCAACCCGTCGACGCTGTACCGCTACACCACGACGGTCAACGGGTTCAGCGCCGAGCTCACGTCGGCCCAGGTCGTCGCGCTGCGCAAGGACCCCGCGGTGCTGTCCGTGCAGCGCAGCGAGCGGGTCACGGCCGACACGGTGCACACCCCCAAGTTCCTGGGTCTGAGCGGGCCCCACGGTGTCTGGGCCCAGCACGGCGGCTTCGCCAAGGCCGGCGAGGACGTCGTGGTGGGTGTCCTCGACACCGGCATCTGGCCGGAGAACCCGTCGTTCAAGGCCGAACACCCGGCCGTCGGCGCGGTGCCAGGCTTCCACGGCATCTGCCAGCCCGGTGAGAAATGGCGCCGCGCGACGTGCAACAGCAAGGTCGTCAGCGCCCGCTACTACGACCGCGGCATCCGCACCACCGACGAGATCACCGACGCGGACTACATCTCACCCCGCGACGGCGTGGGTCACGGGTCGCACACCGCCTCCACCGCCGCCGGCAACCACGGCGTCGACGTGCACATCGAGGGCCAGGCCTTCGGCGACGCCTCCGGCATGGCACCGGCCGCGCGGATCGCGGTCTACAAGGTGCTCTGGGAGGTCGTGGGCCACGAGGGATCAGGAAGCGGTGAGGAGAGCGACATCGTCGCGGCGATCGACCAGTCCGTGCGCGACGGCGTCGACGTCATCAACTACTCCATCGGCAACGTGGGGGGCGGCGACCCGTTCACCGACGCGTCCAACCTGGCCTTCATGAACGCCGCCACGGCGGGCGTCTTCGTGGCCGCGTCGGCCGGCAACGACGGTGCAACGTCGACCGTCGGCAACAACGCACCATGGGAGACGACGACGGCCGCCAGCACCTCCTACCTCTACCAGGGAGCGGTCCGGCTCGGGAACGGTGACAGCTACGTCGGGGCGATGGTCTCCGACGACGACGTCCCCAGGTCCGACCTGGTCTACGCCGGCGACATCGCTGCCGACGGCGCCGATCAGGAGGACGCCGAGCTGTGCGGCCCCGACACCCTCGACGACGCGGCCGCCGACGGCGCGATCGTGGTCTGCGACCGCGGCATCTTCGACCGGGTCGCCAAGAGCGCCGAGGTCGCCCGCGCCGGCGGGATCGGCATGGTCCTCACCAACGTGACGGCGAACAGCACCGATGCCGACTTCCACGCGGTGCCGACCGTGCACCTCGATGTCCCGGACGCTGACGCGGTGCGCGACTACGCGCAGACCAACGGGGCGACGGCGAGGCTGGACGCCTCCGGCGCTGACGACACCGCGGTCCCGCAGATCGCCGGCTTCTCGTCCCGCGGTCCCGCGGTGCCGGGCGAGGGCGACGTCCTCAAGCCCGACATCGCGGCACCGGGCGTGAGCATCGTCGCCGCGGTGGCGCCCCCGTCGAACGAGGGCCGTCGGTGGAACGTCGAATCGGGTACGTCCATGGCATCCCCACACATCGCCGGGCTCGCGGCGTTCATCCACCAACTGCGTCCGCGCTGGTCACCGATGATGATCAAGTCGGCGATGATGACGACGGCGTACAACCTGAAGGGCAACCACCACCCGTTCGCGCAAGGTGCGGGTCACGTCCAGCCGCGGCGCTTCCTGCAGCCCGGCCTGGTGCTCGACGCCCGCGGCTCGGACTGGCTGAACTTCCTGTCCGGCCAGGGGGTGACGCAGGGCAACGGCGATCCGCTGACGCCCAACCCTATCGATGCCAGCAACCTCAACCAGCCGTCGATCGCGATCGGTGACATGGCGGGCTCGCAAACCGTGCGGCGCACGTTCACCAACGTGACCGGGACGGCCGAGACGTACGCGATCTCCACCCGCGGGCTCACCGGGCTCGAGGTCGACGGTCCGAGCGAGGTCACGGTACCTGCCGGGCGTGACAAGCGGGTGGCGTGGACCTTCACCGCCACGGACGACGCCAACTTCTCCCGCTACAGCATCGGTAAGGTGGTCATGACCGGTGATAACGGACACGTCGTGCGGCTGCCGGTGGCGATCCGGCCGATTCCGCTGGTCGCAGCGGAGGAGGTTTCGGGTGAGGTGCCGGCCGGTCAGGTCGTCGTCCGTGGCAAGTCCGGGTTCAGCGGCGAGGTCGACCTCGCGCCGAGCGGCCTGGTCGGATCCGAGCCGGTGGAGACGACGCTCGAGTCGGGTCCCTTCGACGAGAACGACCCGAACGCCGACTCCGACACCTATCACGACACGCTCACGGTGCCGGCCGGTGGCGGGGCGGTCAGGTTCCGGGCCGACGGTGACGCCGGTGGCGACCTGGACCTGTTCCTGTACTCGGGCGACACGCTGCTGGCCGCGTCGGCGACCGGCTCGGAGGACGAGCAGCTGACCGGCTACCGGGTGCCTGCAGGCACGTACGACGTGTACGTGAACGCCTTCGCCGGCGGCGACGACGTGGCGCTGCGCTACGACCAGTGGGCCGTGGTGCCCGGTGACGACGCGGGCAACCTGACGCTCGACCCCGACCCGCTCACGGTCGAGACGGGAGAACGATTCCGCTACACCGCCGAGTGGTCCGGACTCGACACCGAGCAGAACTGGTTCGGCTACGTCGACTACGGCGACACCGGCGAGCACACCTACGTGTCGATCGACTGACCCGACACCGTCGACGGCCCCGCACCCACCCGGATACGGGGCCGTCGTCGTCGGTGGCTGGGTCGTCGGTGGCTGACGGTCAGGCGGACTTGCGGACCGCCTTCTTCGACGCCGACTTGCGGGTCGTGGTCTTCTTCGCCGTCGCCTTCTTCGCGGACTTCTTGGCGGGAGCCTTCTTGGCCGTCGACTTCTTGGTGGCGCTCTTCTTCGCCGTCGCCTTCTTGGCGGTGCTCTTCTTGGCCGTGCTCTTGCTCTCCGACGAGCCCGAGCCGGACCCAGACCCGGAGCCCGACCTGCCGCCCTTGGCCTTCTCGACGCTGGCCCGCAGCGCCGCCACCAGGTCGACGACGTCGGCCTCCTCGTCGCCCTCGTCGGTGTCGGGCCGCAGCAGCTCGCTCGCGTCCGTGCCGTCGAGCTTTGCCTCCACCAGCTGCTCCATGGCTGCCTTGTACTCGTCCTCGAACTGGCTCTGGTCGAAGTCGGAGGCCAGGCTCTCGACGAGCGACTCGGCCATCGTCTTCTCCTGCGGACGCAGGTTGATGTCCTCGTCGAGCACCGCGAAGTCGGCCTCGCGCACCTCGTCGGGCCACAGCAGCGTCTGCAGCACGATCACGTTGTCACGTACGCGGAGCACGGCGAGGGTCTCGCGCTGGCGCAGCGCCACCTTGACCAGTGCCATCCGCTCGGTGCTGCCGAGCGCCTCGCGCAGCAGCGCGTAGGGCTTGGCGGCCTTGCCGTCGGGCTCGAGGTAGTAGCTCTTGTCCATCAGCATCGGGTCGACCTGGTCGGCCGGGACGAACTCCACGACGTCGATCTCGCGCCCACTCGCGACCGGGAGCGCGTCGAGGTCGTCGTTGGTGAGGATCGCGCTGCGACCGTCGTCGGACTCGTAGCCCTTGGCGATGTCGGAGTAGGCGACCTCCTCGCCGCACACCTCGCACACCCGCTTGAAGCGGATCCGGCCCCCGTCCTCCTGGTGGACCTGGTGGAAGCGCAGGTCGTGACCGCCGGTCGCGGTGTACAGCTTCACCGGGATGCTCACCAGCCCGAAGGACACCGAGCCCTTCCAGATCGAACGCACCGACGCCACCTCCTCCACTCTCCGGGCACCGCGGTCAGCCGCTGCGCCGTGCACGCACCAGGATGACGACCAGGTCGACCGGCCGCCATTCGTACCAGTGTGACGGATGAGACGCAGGTGGCGCCAGGGCCGGCGTGCGCCGGCCGGTGAACTGTCTAGCCTGTGCCGGGTGGCGGACAAGGACGCACTGGAGGTAGACGGGCACCGGGTCAAGCTGTCCAACCTGGACAAAGTGCTCTATCCGGGCGACGGCACCACCAAGCACGAGATCATCCAGCACTACGTGGCGGTGCACGAGGTGATGCTGCCGCAGCTGGCCGGGCGGCCGGCCACCCGCAAGCGCTGGCCGGACGGAACGGCCAAGCAGCCCTTCTTCGAGAAGAACGTCCCGCGCGGCACCCCGTCGTGGGTACGCACCGTGACGCTGGACTCCCCCGGCAGCACCCGCAACCGCGAGCAGGTCACCTACCCGGTCGTCGAAGGGCTGGCTGACCTGGTGTGGCTGGCCAACCTCGCCGCGCTCGAGCTGCACACGCCGCAGTGGCGGGTGGGCCCTCGCGGCGGCGTCCGTCGCCCCGACCGCCTGGTCATCGACCTCGACCCGGGCGAGCCCGCCGGCCTCGCCGAGTGCGCGGAGGTCGCCGTCCTGGTGCGCGAGCGGCTGGCCGTCGACGGGCTGGAGGCGTACCCGGTGACGTCGGGCAGCAAGGGTCTGCAGCTGTACGCGCCGATCAGCGCCGAGCAGCAGGCGGACACGGTCCGCGACTACGCGCACGAGGTGGCCAAGGAGCTCGAGCAGGAGCACCCCAAGCGGGTGCTCTCGCGGATGGCGCGGAACCTCCGCGGCGGCAAGGTGTTCCTCGACTGGAGCCAGAACGACGACGCCAAGACGACGATCACGCCGTACTCACTGCGCGGCCGGGAGAAGGCCTGGGTCGCCACCCCCCGCAGCTGGGAGGAGATCGAGGATCCCGGCAGCCTCGCGCAGGTGCATGTCAGCGAGCTGCCGGGCAGGTTGTCCGACCTGGGTGATCTCGCGGCACACACACTCGGCGACGGCCCGCGGTTGCCCGGCTGACGCTGCTGCGACCCATCCGCAGCCCTCGCGGTGTCGAAGGACGGGCACAGGGCCGCCGCCGTTGCGGTCCGGACATCGTGTGTGGAGGCTGGGCCCGTGAGCGACGCACCGACCCGACCGGTCGGTCGACCACGGGTTGCCGTCGTCGGTTCCGGGGTGTCGGGGCTGACCGCTGCCTACCTGCTGCGGCACACCCACGACGTCACCGTGTTCGAGGCCGATGACCGACTCGGCGGGCACGCGCACACCCACGACGTCATCGCCGGCGACGGGCGAGGGTACGCGGTGGACAGCGGCTTCATCGTGCACAACGACCGCACCTACCCGCTGCTGCGCCGGCTGTTCGCCGAGCTTGGCGTGGCCACGCGGAAGACCGAGATGTCGATGAGCATCAGCTGCGACGGCTGCGGCCTCGAGTACGCCGGGGGGCGCGGCCCGGGAGGGATCCTGGCGCAGCCCTGGCGGGTCGGCGACCCGCGGTTCGTTCGGCTGCTCACGCAGGTCAGGCGCTTCCAGCGACTGGCCCTCCGGTTCCTCGCCAGGAGCCGACCCGACGACGCCACCGGCTACGGCGAGTTCCTCGACCGGCACGGCTTCGGCACCTACTTCCGGCAGCACTACGCGGTCCCGGTGGTGTCCTGCGTGTGGTCATCCGGCCACCAGGCCGGGCTGGCCTACCCCGCCCACCACCTGTTCCGGTTCCTCGACCAGCACGGGTTCCTCAGCGTGCGAGACGCGCCGACGTGGTCGACGGTCGTCGGCGGCTCCCGCGCATACGTACAGCGGGTGGCCGAGGCGGTCGGTGACGTGCGGGTGGGCGTCGGCGCACGCGCGATCACCCGCAAGCCGGACGCCGTCCACCTGCAGGACAGCCGCGGCGACATGCACACCATCGACCAGGTCGTGATCGCCACCCATGCCGACGAGGCGCTCGGGCTGCTCACCGATCCGAGTGACGACGAGCGGCGGCTGCTCGGCGCGTTCGGCTACGCCCGGAACACCGCGGTGCTGCACACCGATGCCACGATCCTGCCGCGGGCGCGCAGGGCGCGCGCCGCGTGGAACTACCATCTGGACGACTGCGGCGAGCAGCGGGACCGTACCCGCGTGAGCTACTGGATGAACCGGCTGCAGGGCTACGAGGACGCGACCGACGCGTTCGTCGTGAGCCTCAACGACGACGACCGGGTGGCGGCCGACCGGGTGCTGGCCCGGATGGACTACGCGCACCCGGTCTTCGACGCTGCCGCCGTCGCCGCCCAGGGGCAGCTGCGCACGCTGTCGAGCGGGACCACCGCCTTCGCCGGCGCCCACCACGGGTGGGGCTTCCACGAGGACGGCTGCCGGGCCGGTGCCGAGGCGGCGCGCGTCCTCGGAGCGGCGCCGGGACCGGGATGGTGGACATGAGCACCGCGATCACGGCCCCGGCCCTGCCGACCGTGCCGGCGATCGTCGAGGGCACGGTGAGCCACGACCGGCTGGCGCCGGTGCGGCACGGCTTCCGCTACCGGGTGTACCAGTGGCTGGTCGACCTCGACCACATGCCTCGTCCTCCGGCCTGGCTGCGGCCGTTCGCGGGGTTCCGGTCGGCCGACCACCTGGGCGACCCAACCCGCAGCATCCGGGCCAACGTCGAGGCCTTCTGCGCCGGCAGCGGCGTCGACGTCGGCGACTGCCGGATCCTGATGCTCGCCAACGCCCGGGTGCTCGGGCACGTCTTCGACCCGTTGAGCGTGTTCTGGTGCCTGCGCCCCGACGGGACCGTCGCGTGCGTCGTGGCGGAGGTGCACAACACCTACGGCGAGCGGCATGCCTACCTGCTCGACGTCGACGCTGCCGGGCGGGCGAGCACCGACAAGCAGTTCTACGTGTCCCCCTTCCTCACCGTCGACGGGCGCTACGACCTGCGGCTCGGGCTCGGCGCCGACCGGGTGACGACAACGGTGCGGCTGCGGCAGGGAGACCAGGTCGTCTTCACCGCCGCGTTCCACGGCGCCCCCGCGCCCGCGACGACCCGACGGCTGGTCTCGGTGCTGCTGCGCCGCCCGTTCATGACCCAGCGGGTCAGCGCGCTGATCCGCGTCCAAGGGGTACGACTCTGGCTGCGGCGGCTGCCGGTCGTGGCGCGAACCCCCCACCGTCGCCAGGAGGAAGTGCGATGACGATCGAGCTGTCACCGGCCACCGTGCCGGCGCCGCGGCCCGAGCGCTGGCCCGACCTGATCCGATCCCCCCGGGTCCCCGTGCACGCGTCCGTGGCGCGAAGCATCGTGTCCCGGGCGATGCGCCGGGTGCCGGTGCGGATGGTCTTCCCCGACGGCAGCACGTGGGGCGCCGGTGGGCCGTCCGCCCCCGAGCTGCTGATGGTGCGGCCGACGTCGGTGTTCGCTCGGCTCGGGGCCGACCTGCGGATCGGTCTCGGTGAGGCGTACATGTGCGGCGACTGGACCGCCGGGCGCGGGACCGACCTCGGCGACCTGCTCACCCCGTTCGCGGAGCGGCTGACCCGGTTGGTGCCGCGACCGCTGCAGCGGCTGCGCGGCTTCGTCGACAAGCGGCTGCCCGCGCACGAGGAGAACACGCTGGCCGGTGCGCGCAGCAACATCTCCCGGCACTACGACCTGTCGAACGACCTGTTCGCGCACTTCCTCGACCCGACCATGACGTACTCCTCGGCCTGGTTCCCGGACACCATCGAAACCGCTGCCGACCTCGATCTCGAGAGTGCCCAGCTGCGCAAGATGGACGGCGTGCTCGACCATGCGGGGGTCCGGCGCGGCAGCCAGGTGCTGGAGATCGGCACCGGCTGGGGAGCCACGGCGGTGCGCGCCGCGCAGCGAGGCGCACACGTGACGACGGTGACGATCTCGGCCGAGCAGGCCGACCTCGCGCGCCAGCGAATCGCCGAGGCGGGCCTGTCCGACCAGGTCGACGTGCGGCTGCAGGACTACCGGGAGGTGCGCGGCGAGTACGACGCCATCGTCAGCGTCGAGATGCTCGAGGCGGTGGGCGAACGGTACTGGCCGACGTACTTCCAGACGCTGGACCGGCTGCTCGCCCCCGGCGGACGCATCGGCCTGCAGACGATCACGATGGCGCACGATCGGATGCTGGCCACCCGCCGCTCCTACGGCTGGGTGCACAAGTACATCTTCCCCGGTGGACTGATCCCGTCCCTGCAGGCGATCGAGCAGACCGTCGCGGCGCACACCGGGCTGCGGGTGCTGGAGCGGCGTGACCTCGGCTGGCACTACGGGCAGACCCTCAAGCAGTGGCGGCACCGCTTCAGCGGCGCCTGGGGAGAGATCTCCCAGCACGGCTTCGACACGACGTTCAAGCGGATGTGGGAGTTCTACCTGGCCTACTGCGAGGCCGGCTTCCGCACCGACTACCTCGGGGTCAGCCAGCTCTCCCTGGGCCGTACGCCCCGTACCGCCGACTGATGCCGGGCTCGTCAGGCGGCGACGAGAGCGGCGATCCGGTCGACAGTGGTGGGCAGGTCGATGACCCGCTCGATCTCCACCGGCGGGTCGGGCCTGACCTGCGGTCGGGTCCAGCCCGGACCGCCGAGCAGCAGCACCAACGCGTGGTCGGTGCCCGCCGGGCTCCTCAGCTGCGGGACGTGACCGGTGGCCGCAAGGCTCGACCAGAGGAACACCACCCGGGGCGCGAGTCGCTCGATCGCCGCGACCAGGGCCGTGGTCGGCGTGCGGCCGCCGAGGACGCGGGTGTTGATCCGCCGGTCGGTGAGCGCGGCGGCCAGGGCCACCAGGGGCAGCGTGTGCTGCTCGTCGGGCGCACCGGCCAGCAGCACCGGAGGGGTGCGCTGGCGACGGCCGTGCCGGTAACGGACCCGGTGCCGCAGCTCGGTGTCGATGCACTCACTGACCAGGTGCTCGGCCTCGACCCCGAGGTCGCCCCTTGCCCAGGCGTCCCCGACGCCGATCAGCATCGGGCTGACCACCTCGGTCCAGCCCGTGACGACCCCGCGCCGCTCGAAGACCTGGCCGAGCATCTTGGACAACGTCGCCGCATCGAGCTCACCGACCGCGCGCAGCATGGTGTTGACCGTCAGAGCGACACCGCGTCCGGCCAGCTCGGCGTCGTCGAGCCGCACATCCGGCATCGTCGGCAGCACCGCACCCGGGTCGTGCACCGAGCGCAGGGAGATCTGCGCGGCCTGGGCCGGCGGCACCCCCTCGGCGATCAGCTGGCTCATCCGCGCCACCCGCGCGACGTCGAGCTCCGAGTACCGCCGGTGCCCGCCCTCGGTGCGGACGCTCGGGCCGAGCCCGTACCGGCGGTCCCACGTCCGCAGCGTGGGGGTGGCGATGCCCAGCCGTTGGGAGACGGCGCCGACGCCCCACAGCACCCCCGACTCGGCGCCGCGACCTGCCTTGACCGTGGCCAGCTCGCGGTCGGCGGGACGCTCGGCCCGGCGGTCGCTGCCGCCGGAACGCCGGTCGGTACCGCCCGAGCGCCGGTCGGTGCCCGGCTGGTTCGGGATGCTGCGGTCCGGGTCTTGCATAGGTTCCAGTGTGTCCCGGGCTGGTCCGGTCGGCCACCGGGCGGACCCGGCCCCGGGCGGCGGATGGGGGACGAAGTCGGAGAAAAGTCGGACAAGGAAGTTGAATGCTGGTCTTGTCAGGGTGAATAAGTCGTGAGTAGGTTACGAATCGCTTCGCTGGATCCGGAGAGGACGTCTTCCATGGCCAACATCGCACGGCTCCCGATGCCCCTACTCGACGTCTACGACTGGCAGTTCGACGGAGCCTGCCGCGAGGCCGATCCTGCCCTCTTCTTCTCTCCCGAGTCCGAGCGCGGACCCCGCCGCCGGGCCCGTGAGAATGCCGCCAAGCTGTACTGCCAGCGCTGCCCGGTCCGCGATGCGTGCCTCCAGCACGCGTTGCGGGTCAAGGAGCCCTACGGCGTCTGGGGCGGCCTGACCCCCTCCGAGCGCGAGACGCAGGAGTCGCACTCCGTCGCCTCCTGAGCGGCGTCGCTCAGGCCCAGAAGACCCGCTCCACCACGGCTCGCGCCCGCCGTGCGGTGCGCCGCCACTCGTCGGCGACGGCCTCGAACCCGTCGGTCTGCCCGCGCATCAGGTACGCCACCCCGGCTCGGTCCCGGGGGTCGTGCGGCAGCGAGTCGGAGGGTCGCCCGCGGACCAGCATCAGCACGTTGCGCAGCCGTTGGGCCAGCCGCCAGGCCGCGGCCAGCGCGTCGGCGTCGGCCGCGGCGAGCAGGTCGGCCTCGACCGCCGCGGCCAGCGCGGGCAGCGTCGCGGTGGTGCGCAACCCCTCGACCTCGGCGGCGTGCCGCAGCTGCAACAGCTGCACCGTCCACTCGACATCGGTGAGGCCGCCCGGACCGAGCTTGACGTGCACCGACGGGTCGGCGCCGCGCGGCAGTCGCTCGGCGTCGACCCGGGCCTTGATCCGCCGGATCTCGACGACGCCGTCGTCGTCCAGACCGCCCTCGGGCCATCGCAGCGGGTCGATCAGCGCCTCGAAGCGCTGGCAGACCTCGGTGTCACCTACGACCGGCTCGGCCCGCAGCAGTGCCTGCGCCTCCCAGGGCTGCGACCAGCGGTCGTAGTAGGCGGCGTACGACGCCAGCGTGCGCACCAGTGGTCCCTGCTTGCCCTCCGGCCGCAGTCGGGCGTCGAGCTCCAGCGGCGGGGCGTCCCCGGGCAGGGCGAGCATCCGGCGCATCTCCTGCGCGACGGCGTGCGCGGTCTCGGCCGACGCGCGCTCGGGTGTCCCCGACACCGGCACGTGGCAGAACATCACGTCGGCGTCGCTCGCGTAGCCCATCTCGTGCCCGCCCAGCCGACCCATCGTGATCAGCGCCATCCGGATCGGCACGGGCTCCCGCAGCTCGGCGCCCACGGCAGCGGTCGCCGCGGCGAGCACCCCGGTCAGCGTCGCCAGCGTCACGTCGGTGAGCGCCTCGCCAACCTGCTCGACGTCGAGCAGGCCGAGGACGTCGGCGACCGCCACCCGGCACAGCTCGCGGCGCCGCATCGTCCGTACGGCCTCGGTCGCGGCCACCGGGTCGGCGTGCCGGCGAGCGGCCGCCGTCATCTCGCGGAGCAGCACCTCGCGCGGCCGGGGGGTCAGCTCGTCACCGCCGCGCAGCAGCTCGACCGACTCCGGCGAGCCGAGCAGCAGATCGGCCGCGTAGCGACTGCTGGTGAGCACCCGGGCGAGGTGCTCGGCGGCCTCGCCCTCGTCCCGCAGCAGCCGCAGGTACCACGGGGTGCGGCCGAGCCGCTCCGAGACCCGCCGGAACGACAGCAGCGCCGCGTCGGGGTCGGGACCCTCGGCGAACCAGCCCAGCAGCGCGGGCAGCAGCTGGCGCTGGATCGCCGCCCGACGGGTCAGCCCGCTGGTCAGTGCCTCGAGGTGGCCGAGGGCGCTGCGCGGGTCGAGGTAGCCCAGGGCGGTGAGCCGGAGCCGGGCCGACTCGGTGCTCAGCCGCAGCTCGGCACCCGGCAGCGCCGCCACCGCGTCCAGCAGCGGGCGGTAGAACAGCTTCTCGTGCAGCCGGCGCACCTCGCGGGTGCACGCGCGCCACTCCTGCTCGAAGCCCGCGACGGGGTTCTTGAGATGGCCGAGGGTACGACCCAGCCGACGTCGCGTCTCCTCGTCGTCGGGCACGACCTGGGTGCGCCGCAGGGCCCACAGCTGCAATCGGTGCTCGACGGTGCGCAGGACCTCGTACGAACGAGCCAGGGCTGCGCCGTCGTCGCGGCCGACGTAGCCGCCCTCGGTGAGCGCCTCGAGCGCATCCAGCGTCCGGCGCGCCCGCAGCGACGCGTCGCCGCGGCCGTGCACGAGCTGCAACAGCTGGACGGCGAACTCGACATCGCGCAGCCCACCCGGCCCGAGCTTGAGCGCTCGGGAGACCTGCTCGGCCGGGATGTGGTCGACAACCTTGCGCCGCATGGCCTGCACGTCGGTCACGAAGCCGTCCCGTTCGCCCGCCTGCCAGACCAGCGGTTCGATCGCCTCGAGGTACGCCGCTCCGACGTCCGGGTCGCCAGCGGCCGGCCGTGCCTTCAGCAGCGCCTGGAACTCCCAGGTGCTCGCCCATCGCTCGTAGTAGCCGCGGTGGCCGTCGACGGTTCGGCTCAGCGGGCCGGACCGACCCTCGGGCCGTAGCGCGGCGTCGACCGGCCAGATCGTGCCCTCGCCGGTGTGCTCGGAGCAGATCCGCATCAGCATCGAGGCCAGCTGCGTGGCCGCCCTGGCCGCCGCGTCGTCGCCGACATCCTCCGCCGCCTCGTGCACGAACACCACGTCGACGTCGCTCACGTAGTTGAGCTCGCACCCCCCGGTCTTGCCCATCGCGATCACTGCCAGCCGGCACCGGTCGGCCGCCTCCGGCAGTCGTGCCCGCGCCGCCCCCAGTGCCGCCTCCAGCGTGTCGTCGGCGAGGTCGGACAGCGCCGCTGCCACCTCGGCGAAGCCGAGCTCGCCGGTGAGGTCGCGGGCCGCGATGCCGACCAGGCGCCGGCGATAGGCCACCCGGAGCGCGTCCACCGCCTGCTCGCCCGAGGTCTCGTCGTCGGTGAGCAGCTGCCGGCCGATCGAGGCGGCCCCCGTGCGCAGGTCGTCCCCGTGCCCGGGGTGGGCCCGCAGGTGGTCGGCCAGCGCCGGGCTCGCTCCGCACACCGCGACCAGCCGGGCCCGCAGCGCCTCGTCGGCGGCGGTGTCCCGCAGGAGCGCCGCGCCGTCGTCGCCCGCTTCCGCCAGCGCCGCCAGTCCGTGCACGGCGGTGTCGGGGTCGGCGGAGCGGGCGACCGCCTCCAGCAGCGTGTCGAGCTGCACACCGCGCCCGGCCAGCGAGCTCAGGTGCTCGCCCGCGGACTCGACGTCACGGAAGCCCGACCGGGCGAGCCGGCCGTGCCCGATGCCGTCGACCACGCTCACGCCCTGGTCCGGCCGGACGCCAGCTCGGTGACGAAAGCCTCGACGGGAGGCCGCCAGGTCGCGCGCAGCACCGGCTCCAACGCGCCGATCCTGTCCAGGGCGATCGGCGCGCCAGGATCGGTCTGCGTCCAGCGCGCGACGATGTCGCGACCGACCTCCGGGTGCAGCTGGACACCCCACGCGCGCGGGGCGAACCGCAGCACCTGAACGGTGCCGTCCGTCGCCCGGGCCAGCACGACGCTGTTCGCGGGGGGCTCGGTGACGACGTCGTTGTTCCACTGCACGGCTGGAGTCGGACGCCCCGCCCACGCGGCCGCCGCGAGCGGGCCGAGCATCGGGTCAGCGTCGGCGTCCGGGGTCCAGCCGACGTCGAAGACGCCGATCTGGCGTCCGGCCGGGTTGGGTGCGGCCGAGCCGCCGAGAGCCACCGCCGCCAGCTGGTGACCGAGGCAGATACCGAACAGCGGCCGGTCGGTGTCGACCGCCTCGCGAATCAGCTGCTTGGTCGCCGTCAGCCACGGGTACGCCGCGTCGTCGTACGCCCCCATCTCGCCACCGAGGACGACCAGCCCGTCGTGGTCGGTGAGCGAGCCGGGCAGCGGCTCGCCGAGGTGGCAGCGACGCACGTCCAGCGAGGCGCCCGCGGCCTCCAGCCACTCGCCGACCCAGCCGGCAGGCGCGTCATCCTCGTGCTGCACCACCAGGACGGTCGTCATCGGGGGCTCACAGCACCGGCAGCAGCCGGTCGAGCTCGAACTGGGAGACCTGTCGCCGGTAGTCCTGCCACTCGGCGCGCTTGTTGCGCAGGAAGAAGTCGAAGACGTGCTCACCGAGCGTCTCCGCCACCAGCTCGCTGTCCTCCATGTGACTGATCGCCTGGTCGAGGCTCTGCGGCAGCGGCGCGATGCCGAGAGCGCGGCGCTCGTCGACGGTGAGCGACCACACGTCGTCCTCGGCCTCGCGGGGCAGCTCGTAGTCCTCCTCGATCCCCTTCAGGCCCGCGGCCAGCAGCAGCGCGTACGCGAGGTAGGGGTTGCACGAGGCGTCCACGGAGCGCATCTCGACCCGCGTCGACTGGCCCTTCTGCGGCTTGTACATCGGCACCCTGACGAGCGCGGAACGGTTGTTGTGTCCCCAGCAGACGTACGACGGCGCCTCACCGCCGCCGATGATGCGCTTGTAGCTGTTCACCCACTGGTTGGTGACCGCCATGATCTCCGCGGAGTGCCGTAGCAACCCGGCGATGAAGCAGCGCCCGACCGACGACAGGTGGTACTCCGCCCCGGCCTCGAAGAACGCGTTGCGGTCGCCCTCGAACAGCGACAGGTGGGTGTGCATGCCCGACCCAGGGTGCTCGGTGAACGGCTTGGGCATGAACGACGCGTAGATCCCCTGACCGAGCGCCACCTCCCGCACCACGACCCGGAACGTCATGATGTTGTCCGCCGTCGACAGCGCGTCGGCGTAGCGCAGGTCGATCTCCTGCTGTCCCGGCGCCCCCTCGTGGTGGCTGAACTCGACCGAGATGCCCATCGACTCGAGCATCGTGATGACCTCACGCCGGAAGTCCGGGCCGACGCCTTGGGCGGTGTGGTCGAAGTAGCCGGAGTTGTCCACCGGCTCCGGCAGCCCGCCGGGCTGCGGGCGGTCCTTGAACAGGAAGAACTCGATCTCGGGGTGGGTGTAGAACGTGAAGCCGAGGTCTCCGGCCTTGGCCAGCGTGCGCTTCAGCACGTGCCGGGGGTCGGCGTACGACGCGCCGCCGTCGGGCAGCTGGATGTCGCAGAACATCCGCGCGGTCGTGGGCCCCTCCCCCCTCCACGGCAGCACCTGGAAGGTCGACGCGTCGGGCTTGGCGAGCATGTCGGCCTCGTACACGCGGGCGAAGCCCTCGATCGCCGACCCGTCGAAACCGATGCCCTCGTCGAAGGCGTTGTCCAGCTCGGCCGGGGCGACGGCCACCGACTTGAGGAAGCCGAGCACGTCGGTGAACCACAGCCGCACGAAGCGGACGTCACGCTCCTCGAGAGCGCGCAGCACGAAGTCCTCTTGCTTGCCCATGGCCGACAGTCTGGCCCATGGGAGTCAGCCGCACCGCCGGGTGGGGCCGGGGCCGAGACGGGTGCGCGGGCGGGTCAGTCGTGCGGGACGCGCTGGCGCGGGAGGGCGGCGCGCAGCGGCGGCGACGCGGCGAGGGGCTGGCCCGTGGCGACCCGCTCGAGCCGCCGCGAGCTGTCGGCGAAGCCAACCGCAGCCAGGACGGCCAGCAGGGCGCCGATGGCGACCACCGTGGTGGCCTCCCCGACCGGTCCCGACCCGCTGAGCCAGGTCAGGTGATCGGACACGACCGCTCCGCCGGTCAGGACCAGGGCGGCCACGGCCAGGCAGGCCGCGGCGGCGGCCCTGCCACCGAGCCACCAGGCCCGGGCAGCCACGGAGTGTTCCGGTGCGCCGGGTCGGGCGGTGCCGGTACGGATGAGCCGGTCGCCGAGGTCGATGGCCAACGCGTCGGCGAGCTCGCGGCCGGTGCCGGAGCCGGCCAGTCGCAGCCGCCGCTCCGGCAGCTCGAGGTCGAGCTGCCAGCCCAGGCCGTGCGCCGGTCCGGACATCCGAGCGGAGATGACGTCGACGAGGCGGGCGGAGGTGTGCGGATCGGCGACAGCCACCAGCTCTGCGGCGCGGTGCGCGGTGGCCAGGTCGCGCAGTGACTGGGTGGCCTGGCGCTGCGGCCGCAGCCGCTGCCGCCAGGCGCGCAGCACGCTGCGCCGTGGGTGCGGGTAGCCGAGCAGCCAGCCGCCGGTCAGGACCAGGTCGAGCCCGCGGCCACGGGTGGTCGCGGCGAACGCGTTGATCGGGGGTGCGACGTCACCCTCGGGCGTGCCGGCGCCGGTCCAGGGGCAGTCGACGTCGAGACCGAGGCCGCTCATCCAGTCCACGAGGTCGGACATCTCGCCCCGCGCGACCGCATCGGCGACGAAGGCTTCAACCGGGACCATGCCGTCGTGGTCGTCGACGACCTGGCCGCCCCAGGCGTCGTCCCAGGCCAGGTGCAGCGACTCCTGCTCGACCGCGGACACCCGGACGGCTGCCGAGAGGGCAGTGGTCAGGGCGGCGCGACGGCGGACCGTGCCCACGTCACCGACCCGGTCGGCCAGGTGCTTCGCGACCGGGGCGTCGGAAGTCTGGGGCCCATCGGACCCATCGGGACCGTCAGACGCGTCCGAGTCCTCGGCGGCGTCGATCGGGCGTACGGGGTAGCGAGCCAGCGCCGCGCCCGCCTCCTCGAGCACGTCGGCACCGTCATCAGCACCGTCATCGGGCCGCAGGCCTCCGACCAGCTCGCGGAGGGTGGTCGGCCAGGTGCCCGTGAGCTGGGCGAGGACGGGCAGCACGGCGTCGCGCTGCGAGCGCCAGTGCGGCATCCAGGCGAGCTGCGGCAGCCGGTCCCACCCGACGATGGGTGCCTGACCCGCGACGGTGCTGCCGGCGAGCTGCGTGGCCAGTCGCTGGTCGCTGTTCGGGGGCGCGTTCAGCAGGTTGACGGCGGGACGTGCGTTCGTACGCGCCGGGCGCGGCGCCAGGACGCCGGCTGCCTCGCACGCCCGGACGGTCCCGGCGGTGTGGGCGCCGATGGCGGCGACGCCGATGCCCTGTCCGGCTGCGGTGGCGCGCTGTTGTCCGACCAGCTCGCCCACCTCGGTCAGGGCGTCCAGCTCGGCGGCGTCGTCGGGCGTCGTGCAGAGCGATTCGGGGACGGTGCAGTCGGCCCAGCTGCGGACCGCGTCCAGGAACGTGGCGCGGGCGGCCTCGACCGAGCGGCCCCAGTGGCGGACCAGGGGTCCCACCAGCGGCGTGGTGTCATGGGTCAGCCGATCGACGTCCAGCCGGGCCGCGAGCTGCAGCACGGGTCGGATGTCCGGGTCGAGCACGGCGTTCATCAGCGCGAGCTCGCCGGCGACCATCCGGTCCAGCTCGTCGACGTCGAGGTGCCACAGCAGGGGGGCACCGAGGTACAGCACGGGGGCATCCGGGTCGGGCTCGAAGCGGACCACGGGCTCGGGGATCATCCAGACCTCGGTGGGCGGGCGGGTGTGCAGCCGGTCGGCCACCTGGGCCAGGTGCTGGTGCAGCGAGCGCTCGATCAGGACGTGCAGCGGGATGCCCTCGGGTTGGGTCGGAGAGCGACGCTGGGCCTGAGCACCCGCCCAGGCCACCGCGCCGGCGAGGACCGCCAGCGGCCAGGCGAGCATCAGCACGGGTTGGGCGAGGACGGTTCCGAGGAGACCGGCCGCGAACAGCACGCCGGTGAGGCCGAGGCCGGTCAGCATCCCGAGCCGGACGCGACGGTGCAGCCGGCGAGCGCCGCGTTCCGCGTCACGCCGCGCCTGCCGCTTGCTCGTCCGGCGGGTCACGGTGTCAAGCATGGTCATGTGACGTCCCCGGGTCAGACGGTTCCGCGGATACGACCGGCGGTTGTCCATACCGTAGGAACCGAGAAGGGCGAGGTGGGAGGAACCGGACCAGACTTGGCCGAACGGCTGACGAGGCCGGACCGAAGCGTCATCCGCTCTGACCCGGTCGCCCACCGGGCGCTGCGCCAGGGCACCTACGCTGTGCCCGTGCCGCAGCTGCGACTGGCGCTCGCCCAGCTGAACCCGACCGTCGGTGACCTGCGGGGCAACGCCGACCTGGTGGTCGCCGCGGCCCGCGAGGCGGCCGACGCCGGGGCACACCTGGTGGCGATGCCGGAGATGGTGCTCACCGGCTACCCGATCGAGGACCTCGCGCTGCGGGCGTCGTTCGTCGCGAGCGCGCGGCAGACCCTGATGACCCTCGCCGAACGTCTCTATGCCGCCGGACTCGGTGGCCTGCCGGTCGTGCTCGGCTGCCTCGACAAGGTCGAGGGGGCTGCTGACGCACCGGGCGTGCCCAAGGGGTCTCCGCAGGACTCCGTCGCGGTGCTGCACCGCGGTGACGTCGCCGTCCGCCAGGCCAAGCACCACCTGTGGAACTACGGCGTCGGCGACGAGATCCGTTACTTCGTCCCGGGTGACACCGTCAACGTCGTCCGCGTCCGCGGCGTCGACGTGGCGCTCGCGGTCTGCGAGGACATCTGGCGCGACGGACCGTCCGCCGCGGCCGCCGCGGCGGGTGCCGGGCTGCTGCTCGTCGTCAACGGCTCCCCCTACGAGCGGGAGAAGGGCGACACCCGGCTCGAGCTGTGCCAGCGCCGGGCCGCGGAGGCGGGCTGCCCGCTCGCCTGGGTCAACTTGGTCGGCGGCCAGGACGAGCTGGTCTTCGACGGCGACTCGCTGGTGGTGTCGGCCGACGGCGAGCAGCTGGCCCGCGGCGCACAATTCACCGAGCAGGTGCTCGTGGTCGACCTCGACCTGCCGGCCGCCGGCGACCGACCACTGCCGGAGCGCGCCGGCGGGCTGCTGCTGCGCCGCACCGACCTCGGCAGCGAGCCGATCGAGGCGTACGAGCCACGGCCGGCGGAGGTGGAACAGCGCCATCCCGAGGACCTCGGTGAGGTCTGGCGGGCGATCGTGCTCGGACTGCGCGACTACGCGGGCAAGAATGGCTTCAAGACCGTCTTGCTGGGGATGTCCGGCGGCATCGACTCGACGGTGTGCGCCCAGCTGGCGTGCGACGCGATGGGCGCCGGCAACGTGCACGGGGTCTCGAACCCGAGCGCGTTCTCCACCGAGCACTCCCAGTCCGACGCCGCCGAGCACGCCCGCCGCACCGGGCTCAACCTGCGCACGGTACGGATCGCACCGCTGGTGGACGCGTACGAGGAGGCGCTGCCGGAGCTGGAGGGCCTGGCCGCCGAGAACCTGCAGGCGCGGCTGCGGGCGGTGGTCTGGATGGCGCTGTCCAACTCCGAGGGCCACCTGGTGCTCGCCTGCGGCAACAAGTCCGAGCTCTCGGTCGGGTACACGACCATCTACGGCGACGCGGTCGGTGGCTACGCGCCGATCAAGGACGTGCCGAAGACGATGGTCTGGGAGCTGGCCCGGTGGCGCAACGCCGACGCCGAGGCCCGCGGTGAGCCGCCACCGATCCCCGAGAACACGATCGTGAAGCCGCCCAGCGCCGAGCTGCGACCCGACCAGCTCGACACCGACTCCCTGCCTGACTACGCGCTGCTCGACGACATCCTGGACGACTACGTCGAGCGCGATGCCAGCTCGACCGACCTCGTCGAGCTGGGCTTCGACCGCGAGCTGGTCGAGAAGGTCATCCGGCTGGTCGACGTCGCGGAGTGGAAGCGCCGCCAGTACCCGCCGGGCCCCAAGATCAGCATCCGCAACTTCGGCCGCGACCGCCGGGTCCCGATCACCAACGCCTGGCGCGAGCACCTCCCCCCCAGCTAGCACCATCCGCGCCCTTCGGCGGCGCGATCCGCGCCCTTTGGTTGCGCGATCCGTGGCGTTTGGTTGCGCGATCCGTGGCCTTTGGCTGCACGATCCGTGGCTGGTGGTTGCACGATCCGCGCCTGGGGTCGCGACGTGACGGAGCAGACAGCCGACGGACCTCCCTCCGCGCCGACACGCGTGCCACGCTGACGGTGTCCGGGGACTCCAGCGTCGGAGCCTCGAGATCGGGAGACCGTGATGACCCAGACCCCTCCGGAGGAGCCGGCCCCCTACGGCGGTGCCGCCCCGGCAGCCCCGACCGCGACGTCGCCTCGTCGGGTACGCGTGCACCACCTGCAGCAGTGGAAGCAGGAGGGCCACCGCTGGCCGATGCTCACCGCCTACGACCAGTACGCCGCGGCGACCTTCGACGAAGCCGGCATCCCGGTGCTGCTGGTCGGCGACTCGGCCAGCAACAACGTCTACGGCAACGAGACCTCGCTGCCGGTCACCGTCGACGAGCTGCTGCCGCTGGTACGCGCGGTGACCCGGTCGGTGACCCGGGCACTCGTGGTCGCCGACCTGCCGTTCGGCTCGTACCAGCGCTCACCGGAGCAGGCGTTCGACACCTCCGTGCGCTTCATGAAGGAGTCCGGCGCGCACGCCGTCAAGCTCGAGGGCGGGCTGGCGATGGTGTCGCAGGTACGCCTGCTGACCGACGCGGGCATCCCGGTGATGGCGCACATCGGCTTCACCCCGCAGGCCGAGCACAGCCTCGGCGGCTACCGGGTGCAGGGCCGCGGCGATGCGGCCGCCCAGGTGCTGGAGGAGGCGAGCGCGCTGCAGGACGCCGGCGCGTTCGCGGTCGTCATGGAGATGGTGCCCGGCGACGTCGCCGCACAGGTGACGGCCAAGCTGTCGATCCCGACGATCGGCATCGGCGCCGGTCCGGACTGCAACGCGCAGGTGCTGGTGTGGCAGGACATGGCCGGGTTGCGTACCGGGCGGCTGCCGAGGTTCGTCAAGCAGTACGCCGACCTGCACGGCGAGCTGCTCGGCGCGGCGCAGACGTTCGCCGCCGAGGTCGCCGACGGCACCTTCCCGGCGCCGGAGCACACCTTCTGAGGCGCTCCACCGGCGAGTGTGCGCGAATCAACCACGGAACCACCCGCGAGTGCCGGATCTGCGCACACGCGTCACCACGCCAGACCCAGCGAGTCACGCCGTCCACCCGAACCAGGCCTCACCCGCCGAGATCACGCCCACCCAGAGCGCCACCCCGAGCACGGGCACGACGAGGGTGGCGAGCGGACGGGTACGCGCCCACCACACCGTGAGCGCGAGCAGCAGCACCCACAGCACGACCAGGACGCCGACCCCCCACCAGGGCGCCAGCAGCAGGCTCGCGACATAGAGCCACAACAGGACGGTGAGCCCGGCGAAGGCCAGCCAGGGCGCCACCCGACGCAGACCGGTGGGCTCCCCCTCCCGCACCGGACCGTCGGAGTCTGCCACCGGGTCAGCCTGGCAGAGCGGCGGCGAGCTGGGCCGCCAGCACGCCCCGCGCCTCCACCAGCGACGGCCCGTACCAGGTCAGGTGCCGCCCGGACACCAGCGCGCACGGCCCGCCGAACGCCTCCGGACCGTCGTGGGCGGCGAACGCGTACGGCTCGTCGGGCAGCACCACCAGCTCGTGCGGCGGCAGGGAGTCGACGTCGACCCGCGGGTAACGCTCCGCATGCCCGGCCAGGACGTTGTCGACCCCGAGCCGGGCGAGGACGTCACCGGCGAAGGTGTCCCGCCCGAGCGCCATCCACGGCCGCCGCCAGATCGGCACGACGGCGCGCACCCGCCGCCCCGTCAACGGCGAAGCCCACGCCCGCTCCGCCGCGTCGAGCCATGACACCTGCTGAGCTCCGAGCACAGTCAGCAGGTCGCGCAGCTGGGCGATCGCCGCCGGCACCGTCTCCATGTCGGTCACCAGCACCTGGATCCCCTGGGCGCGCAGCACGTCCAGATCGGCGGCGCGGTTCTCCTCGGCGTTGGCGACGACCAGGTCCGGTCGCAACGCGACCACCCGCACGACGTCGGGGTTCTTCGTCCCTCCCACGCGGACGACGTCGAGACCGGCCGGGTGGGTGCACCAGTCGGTGGCGCCGACCAGCGCATCGGGCACGGTCTCCGCCACCGCCTCGGTCAGCGACGGGACGAGGCTCACGACGCGCTGCACGGGGCCCATCCTGTCCCCCACCAGCGCGGGGCAGACTGGGCGCCCGTGACCGATCCCGTGGGCGCGCTGCACCCCGAGCAGCCAACGGGCCCACCGAGCTCGTGGCGGGTCGACACCCGGCCGCTGCGCCAGTCCCGCGACTTCCGGCTGATCTGGACGTCCGGGCTCGTCACATACTGCGGCAGCATCACGACGTACGTCGCGCTGCCCTTCCAGGTCAAGGAGCTGACCGGCTCGCTGGCGCTTGCCGGGCTGCTCGGGGTGGCCGAGCTGGTGCCGATGATCCTGTTCGGCCTCTGGGGAGGCGCGCTCGCCGACGCACGCGACCGCAAGAACATGGTGGTCGCCAGCGAGCTCGGGATGCTCGTGCTGTCCGGCACGCTGCTGATCAACGCGCTGCTGCCCGACCCGAGGGTGTGGGTGCTGTTCGCCGTCGCCGGGCTGTTCGCCATCGCCGACTCGCTGCAGCGTCCGTCGCTGGACGCGATGATCCCCAACGTCGTCGCGCACGACCAGCTCACCGCCGCGAGCGCGCTGGCGTCGGTTCGCTTCGAGGTGGGCGCGATCGGTGGGCCGGCGCTGGCCGGACTGCTGCTGACAATCGGCGACACCTGGATGGCGTACGCGTTCGACGCGGGCACGTACGTGTTCTCGCTGCTGCTGCTGGTACGGATCGCGCACGTGACGGTGCCGGCCGACGACGCCGTGGCGGGTCTGCGCGCGATCGCCGAGGGGTTGTCGTACGCCTGGCGTCGCAAGGACCTGCTCGGCACCTACACCGTCGACGTGATGGCGATGGTGTTCGGCATGACCACGGCAATCTTCCCGTTCCTCGCGGTGGCCCTGGACGCACCGTGGGCGGTCGGGCTGCTCTTCGCTGCGCCGGCGGTCGGCTCACTGCTGGTGTCGCTCACCTCCGGTTGGACCGCGCGGGTGCACCGGCACGGGCTGGCGATCGCAGCTGCCGCGGCGACCTACGGGCTGGCGATGGCGACCGTCGGGCTGGCCCCCACGATCTGGGTGGCACTCGCGGCGCTGGTGGCGGCCGGGGCGGCGGACATGGTGAGCGGGATCTTCCGGGACGCAGTGTGGAACGGCAGCATCCCCGACGAGCTGCGCGGTCGACTGGCCGGCGTCGAGCTGCTCAGCTACTCCACCGGGCCGATCCTCGGCAACGCGCGGGCCGGGCTGGTCGCGTCGGTCGTGGGCATCCGCGGCGCCATCGTCTCCGGCGGCCTGCTCGCGGTCGCCGCCACGCTGGCCGCCGCCGCGGCGATGCGCGACTTCCGCGAGTACGACTCCCGCACCAACCCGCACACGATCGCCCGGCGCGAGGCCCAGAACGGCCCCTGACCTGTCACCGTCAGACCGCCGTCTACGGCGATATGGCGGTGACAAGTCGGAGGAGATTGCAGCGGAACGGCGGATCGGCGCGTCTGGACGGGTGTGGGAGCGGTGGGCGACGACGAGTACGAGCGGTTCTGCCGCGAGTACGCGGGCGCGCTCGGCCGGGTGGCGTACCTGCTCTGCGGCGATCGTGAGACCGCGCGCGACCTCGCCCAGGAGACCCTGCTGGACGCGTACCGGCACTGGGCGCGGGTCGTGGCCGCAACCGACCGCCGGGCGTACGTGCGACGGATGCTGGTCAACCGGCATCTGTCGTCGGTACGCCGCAGGCGCGTGCCCGAGGTCCTGACAGACCGACCCGACGACCTGCCCGCCCACGACGTCGACACGGTCGCCGAGCACGACGCGATGTGGCGGGCGCTGGCCGACGTGACGGAGCGCCAGCGGGCGGTGCTGGTGCTGCGCCACTACGAGGGGCTCGACGACGCCGCCATCGCTACCGCGCTCAAGTGTCGGCGCTCCACCGTGCGCAGCCTGGCGACGCGCGGGCTGGCCGCGTTGCGCGAGAGCCCGCACCTGCGCGACGTGCCCGAGGACACCAGGAGGACCCGATGAACGAGCTCGAGACCCGGCTGACCGAGACGCTCAGCACGCGCGCCGAGCGGGGACCCGGCACCGACGAGGTCCTGGCGGGGCTGAACGAGCGGCGGATCGGCGGCCCGGCTCCGCGCCGGGCACGCTGGGTGCTGCCAGCCGTCGTGGTCGCGGGCGCGATGGTGGTCGTCGTCGGCGCGCTGGTGTGGCTGCAGCCCTCCGACAGCAGCACCCCCGCTGACGATCCCGCCCCCGCCACCGAGCCCGTCGTGCCCGACGGGATGCGACTCGTGGGCTGGGGTCGGGTGGCTGTCGCCGTGCCAGACGGCTGGCGGACGACCGCCGGCTCGTGCCCGCCGGGCGAGGACGACGTCGTCCAGTTCAAGTCCTTTGCCAACGTGGCCTGCCCTCTGATCAACGTGCGCGGCGTGTCGACCCTCGAGCTCATGTCTTCACACACGCAGTACGGAAGGTCGGTCGCCAAGGCGAGTGACGCAACGGAGCTCGACGGCCTAGAACTGCTGCGGACGGATCGTGAGCTCGTGGTGCCCTCCGAGGGGGTGCTGTTCAGGGCCTCGGGATCCGACCAGATCGTGGACTGGATCCTCGACTCCGTCCAGGTACTGCCGGAGACCTGGACGAGCGTCCCCTACTGGCACTCCCCCAGTGCGCAGCACCCGCCGACGGTGCCCGGTCTGAACATCGGGACCCACGACGTCTGGCGACCGGATGCCGCCGCCGGCGAGATCGTCGGCCTGCGGCCCACGAGCGGCACCGTGCTCCCGGTGGGCTCAACGGTCACGCTGCTGATCCAGACCGACCGAATGCCCCTCGGCCAGGTCGACGCCGACCACCGGATCACCACGTGGCACTGCGGCATCAACCCGACGACGTTCGCCGGCCGCACGTGGGAGGTGCCGTGGCCCACGCCGTTCGACGGCACCAACGCGCCGCGGCCGTTCAACGACCCACCCCCGGGCGAGGCCTTCACCGGGCACGGGTCGATGGAGCTGGTGGCCGAGGACCGCGCGGTCTACACCGACGACGGCGGCGTACGACTGACCTTCCTGCCCGCCGGCACGCCGGGGGCGGGCACGCCGGAGAACTTCCTGTGCATGTGACGCGACGTCAGTCCTCCGGGTCGTTCCACCTGGGGTCGGTGTCCCACTCCTCGTTGCGCTCCTCGACCTTGTCGAGGGCGCGGGCGGCCTCGGCCTCCGACGGGTAGGGACCCAACCGGTGGCGACCGGCGCACCCGTCCGCTCCCTCGACGGCGTGGTGCTTGAGGCAGTAGTACCAGCGCTCGGCCATGTCCTCATCGTGCCCGCTCCCGTCGCAGGTACCTACACTCGTCGAGTGAGCCCCACCACCACCGCGCTGTCGCCCGCCACGATCTCGCCGCGGCGACCGGTGCCGGCATCGATCGTTCGACCGGAGTACGTCGACCGCCCGCTGCCGCGTCCGTACGACGGACCGCACGTCATGCCGCCGGAGGTCATCGCCGTGATGCGGCAGGCCAGCCGGATCGCCGCCCAGGCGCTGGACGCCATCGACGAGGTCGTCGCCCCCGGGGTGACCGCCGACGACCTGGACCGGGTCGGCCACGAGTTCCTGCTCGACCACGGCGCATACCCGTCCACGCTCGGCTACAAGGGCTTCCCGAAGTCGGTGTGCACGAGCGTCAACGAGGTCATCTGCCACGGCATCCCCGACGCCCGCCCGCTCGCGGACGGCGACATCGTCAACGTCGACATCACTGCCTACCTCACCCTCGACGGCGTGGGGGCACACGGCGACACCAACCGCACCTACCTGGTCGGCGTCGTCGACGAGCAGTCACGACTGTTGGTAGAGCGCACCCACGAGGCGATGATGCGCGGCATCCGCGCGGTCAAGCCGGGTCGCCAGGTCAACGTCGTCGGCCGCGTCATCGAGTCGTACGCCAAGCGCTTCGGCTACGGCGTCGTGCGCGACTTCACCGGCCACGGGGTCGGCACCGAGTTCCACTCCGGACTGGTGATCCCGCACTACGACGAGCCGCGCTTCGACACCGTCATCGAGCGAGGCATGACGTTCACGGTCGAGCCGATGCTGACGCTGGGCACGTACGAGTGGGACCTGTGGGACGACAACTGGACGGTCACCACCAAGGACAAGTCGCGCAGCGCGCAGTTCGAGCACACCCTGCTGGTGACCGACTCCGGCGCCGAGATCCTGACGCTGCCCTGAGTTCATCTGACGGGTCCCTCGATTTCAGCGACCGGGGCGCGTCGGCGTGGTACACGTAACGGGTGCTGCGCACCGGCTGCCTCGCCTGCGTCACCGCGGTGACGCTGCTGCTCCTCGCACCTCCCCCGACGACCGCGGCCCAGCCCCCGACCGACCACGACCAGCGCGTGACCGTACGGCTGCGCGATGCGGTGGCGCAGCTCGACGTGCGGCGCGAGCGCCGCGAGGGCTACGACCGCGACCTGTTCGACCACTGGGTCGACGCCGACAGCGACTGCCTGGACACCCGGGAGGAAGTGCTCGTCGACGAGTCGCTGGAGCCCACCGAGGGCGGCAACTGTGCCGTGACCGCCGGCCGATGGTTCTCCTATTACGACGAGGTGGAGTGGACCGCCCCCGGCGACGTCGACATCGACCACATGGTGCCGCTGGCCGAGGCGTGGGACTCCGGCGCGCGGGGCTGGGACGAGGACACCCGCCGCCGCTACGCCAACGACCTGTTCGAGCGCCGGTCGCTGGTCGCGGTGACCGACAACGTCAACCAGGCCAAGGGCGACCAGGACGTCGCCGAGTGGCTGCCGGAGTTCTCCGTCTGCCGCTACGTCCGGGAGTGGGTCGTGGTGAAGACCCGCTGGTCGCTGAAGGTCGACCGGCCCGAGAAGCAACGACTGCGCGAGCTCGCGGGCGACTGCCGCAACGTCGAGCTGCAGGTGAAGATCGCACCCGTCAACCCCGGCTGAGGCACCACCGCCGCGCTGCCCCCAGGCGCAGGTATCCGGCACGACGGGAAGCGGCCTATGGTGCGTCTGTGCATGGGTCGCGTGGGCGGACGGCAGCCGTGGCGTCGGGGTTCGCCCTGGCCCTGGTCCTGGCGGGCTGCGCCGACAACAAGCCGCCGCCCCCGGCCGACGCAACGGCGCAGCCGGACCTGCCCGGATTCATCCAGGATGCGCGCACGCGCCCGTCCTGGAACCCGCACGTGAACTGCCGCGCCACGGTCACCACGCTGCGCCGGATCCTGGGCACGCAGCGCAGCTCTGCGGGCGGCGCCACCTTCCAGGGTGGCGGCTTCAAACCCGGCATCCCGGACCGCAGAGCACTGCACCCGCCGTGCAGGGTCAACGGCGTCCCGACGTTCATCCAGCTCAATCACGCGAGGGTGTGGTCATGCGAACAGATCAACCCCGACGGCGACTGGACGTGCCCGCTCACCGATCCACGGCTGTCCGGGCCGGAGGACATGCGTTACATCCACATCGAGACCGACCGGAAGTTCCGCCGCCGCAGCGGCTGGTCGATCCCACCAGGCCAGGGCACAAACATCCGGGTGCAGGGTTTCGTGTTCTGGGATCCGGGACACACCGGCGCAGGCTGGCACCACCACTCGGGGTGGGAGATCCACTCCTTCACGGCATGGCGACGCGCTTAGCGTGGGCCGCGCTGGCGGCCGCGCTCGCAGGAGGCATGGTCGGCTGCTCGGCCGGCGACGATACCTCCGACCCACCCGCTCCCAGCACGATCTCCTTCCCGGAGGTCGATCTGGAGCTACCCGTCCCGGCAGAGCTCTCCGACCTCACGTATGCCATGGGCGAGGCCGAAGAGGGTCAGCCCGCCCTGTACTTCTCCACCGAGAGCCTGGCGTCGGCCGGCGGCCCGACCTGCGAGGCAGGCGCGGAAGCCGCAGTGAGCCCGTACCCCATCGGTCAGGTGGTGGTCTCCGAGGAGACGCCGGAACACGTCAAGGAGGAGGCGGCCGAGAACCCGGAGGAGAACCTCGGACGCTTCATCACGCAGGTCGGCGAGCACTACCTGTACTACATCGCCCCGCCCGAGGAGAGTTGTGTCACCGGAGACAAGGAGGCGGCAGAGCTGCAGCGCGACCTCACGACCGAGCTCCACACCACGTTGAAGGACATGCGCGCGGCGGACTGACCGGAGCCGTTCGTCGGTGGCGTCCCGTCAGCGGTCCTCGTCCTCCTGCTGCTCCTCGACCCGCTTCTTGATCCTGCCCATGCCGGGCAGCTTGGCGAGCATCTCGTTGAGCTGGCGGGACACCTCCAGAAGCTCGTGGAGGTCTGGCGCCACGCTGCTGAGAGTCCGCATCACCGGGAGGACGTCCCGCTCGACCTGCGTCGCGAGCAGCGGCAGGTGGTCGATGAGCTGCACAAGCGCGTCGACCTCGCGCGGGTCCGTCGTGTCGGCCAACCGTTCGATCGTCGGCTGCAGCTTGGTCAGCGACGGCTCCAGCGAGTCGAGCAGGGTGGCCACCCGGGCGACGGAGGCCACGGTGTCGTCGATGAGCTGGTCGGCCTTGGCCCGCGTCGTCTCCGTACGCTGGGCCACCTCCTGAGCCTCGGCCCGGGTCGCCTCGATGCGGCCGAGCAGTCCGTCGACGTCCGTCACGACGCGATCCACCACCCCGGGCAGGGCGGCGAACTGCGGCACGGCCGCCACCAGTCGCTCAACGGCATCGGTGGTGCGCTCGAGTGCTGCCAGCAGATCCGAGGGACTGGGCAAAGAGGGCAACCGCACGCGCCCCACGGTATTCAGGGTCGACGAGTGCGCGACTCGAGCGCGCCCTCACCCAGCAGGCGCCGCCACTCTCACCGCGTGAGCCGGCCGGACGAGGGCTCCCGTTCCTCCAGGCTCGGCACCGCCTTCGCCCGCAGCACGAGCACGGCAAGCGCCAAGGTCGCAAGCGTTGCGACCAGCCCGATCGCCAGGCTCTCGGTGACTCCGAGCACGACGTAACCCACGACCGAGACGGCGGAGCAGACGAGGGCGTACGGCAGCTGGGTGGTCACGTGGTCGACCAGATGGATGCCGGAGCCGATCGCCGACAGGATCGTGGTGTCGGACAGTGGAGAGGTGTGGTCGCCGAAGATCGCGCCCGCGAGGACCGCCCCGAAGGCCGGGATCAGCAGGTCGATGTCCACCGTGGCCACGATCTCGGCGGCGATCGGCAGGATCAGCCCGAACGTCCCGAACGTGCTGCCGATCGAGAACGAGATGAACGAGGCGAGCAGGAACAGGATCGCCGGCAACAGGGCGTACGCCAGGTCGCCGTCGATGAAACCGGCGACGTACTCCCCGATCCCGAGCAGGGAGACGATTTCTGCCGTCACCCAGGCCAGGAACAGCACGGCCGCCGCGGTCAGCATGGATGCGAACCCTGACAGGGAAGCCTTGCCCAATTGGCTCCCGGGCGTGTGCTTCTTGAGCAGGATCGCGACCGACACCGCGCAGGCAGCCAGACCGCCGTAGAACAGTGACTTGATGACGTCGGTGTTGGCGAGCACGTCCAAGGCCGTCAGCTCACCCTCGGTGCCGGTGATGCCGATCCAGAGGGCGAGGGCAACGGTGACGCCGACGAGTGTCGTCACCGGCAGCAGGAGGTCGCTGACCTTCCCGTCGCTGCGCTGCTGGAGCGTACGGTCAGCCTCGCCGGGCACGCCGCCGCGCGATGCGTCGTAGACGGCGCCGTCCTGGACGGCCCGCTCCTCGTGCTTGCGCATCGGCCCGAAGTTGAGGCCGAACAGGGCGACGGCGAACACGAACAGCAGCGCGGTGATCGCGTAGTAGTTCGTCGGGATGGTCAGCAGGAACGCCTCGTACCCGGTGTACTCGGTGATCCCGTTCGAGTCGAAGATGCCGGTCATGGTGACGGCGATGAACGCCGCCCAGCCCGAGAGCGGCATCAGGATGATCACCGGCGCGGCGGTGGAGTCGACCAGATACGACAGCTTCGCCCGGGAGACCCGGTACTCGTCGGTGATCGGCCTGCTGACGTTGCCGCCGACCAGACAGCTGAAGGCGTCGTCGAAGAAGATCACGATGCCCAGGACGATCGGGACCAGCTGCGCCTGGGCCCGGGTCCGCACCCTTCTGGTCGCCCAGGCGGTGAAGGCCGCCAGTCCCCCGGAGATGTACACCAACGAGGTGAGGATCCCCAACAGGAAGATGAACGCGAGGATGTACATCTCCTCGGCCACGACGCCCTCGGCGACGACCAGGCCGCTGGCCGCGTCGTACACGAGCTCGACGCTGTCGGCGACGTTCCACTCGGTGTACATCAGGGCGCCGAACACGATGCCGACCGAGAGGGACAGCAGGACGCGACGGGTGGCGATGGCCAGGCCGATGGTGACGACCGGGGGAAGCACGGACAGGATCGACGGTTCCATGGCGGATCAGTCCTTGTCTCGGTCCTTGTCTCAGTTCTTGTCTCGGTCCGTGTCTCAGTCCTCGTCGGAAACCAGGTGGGTCACGAGCCGACCCAGCCCACTGACCTCGCACGCGACCGCGTCGCCGGGCCGCAGCCAGACCTGGTCGGCCATGCCCAGGACGACGCCCTCGGGGGTCCCGGTAAAGATGAGGTCGCCGGGCTCGAGCGTCATGATCTGCGAGAGGTCGCTGACCAGCTCGGCGACCGAGAAGACCATGTCCTTGGTCGTGGAGTGCTGGCGCCGCTCACCATTCACCCACGTGCTCAGGGCGAGGTCCTGCGGGTCGGGCACCTCATCGGCTGTCACCAGGTACGGGCCGAGCGGCGCGAACCCGTCGATCGCCTTCCCGTACATCCACTGGCTCGAGCGCATCTGTAGCTCTCGCGCCGACAGGTCGTTGCCGGTGGCGTACCCGAAGACGTGGTCGAGGGCGTCGGCGACGCCCACGCGTCGGGCCGGCCGACCGATGACGGCCACGAGCTCGACCTCGTAGTCGACCTTCCGCGTCACGGCCGGGATGGCCACGTCCTGTCCGTGGCCGGACAGGCTGTTGCGGTACTTCGCGAAGTAGATGGGCTGCTCGGGCACCGGCAGTCCCGCCTCCTCCGAGTGCTTGCGGTAGTTCGCGCCGACGCAGATCAGCTTGGCGGGGTCGGGCACCGGAGGGGCGTGGTCCACGCCCCCGGCGATCACCTCGTCACCGGCCGACTCCAGAACCCGGGTGAGCTGCTCCAGGCTCGCGGGGCCACCGCCGATCAGCTCCCGGGTGGTACGGGGGGCCGGAAGTCCCGCCTTGTCGGCCGTCGCCCGTACGTCGACGACTCCGGCATCGGTGGCGACGCCGAGCCGCACGCCGTCCCCCGCGTGGAAACACAGGATTTTCATCTCCGGACCGGGCTGACGGAGCGACGAAGCCTGTCTCGGCGGGCCAGGGGCACTCCTGCATTGTCCAATGCGGATGAATCGTGTCAAATCGGACGCTCGTGGGACAGACGTCGATCCACCAGCTTGGCTGCGCGAAGCACGCGCTCGTCACATGCCGACGGCGCCGTCCGTCGTCTCACGCAACAGGTCGAGATGACCGCAGTGCCGCGCGGTCTCCTGGATCATGTGGACCATGGCGTAGCGCAGGCTGAAGTCCATGCCGTCTGCGCGGGCGGCATCGTCGAGGTGGGCATCTTCGACCGCGCGTCGAGACTGCTCGCACTCCTCGACATAGTCGGCCACGATCGTGGCCAGCGTGTCGCGGGGCTCGATCCGGAAATTGCTGTGCAGGTCGTCGTCGGTCCACGGCCGGGTCACGTCCAGGTCCGCGAAGTCGATGCTGAACCAATACCGCTCCGTTCCGGTCAGGTGCTTGACCACGGTGGCTGGGGTCAGCGTGGAGGGCGAGACAGCCGCGGTGAACGCCTGGCTGTCGGTCAGACCGGCCACCTTGTGGACCACCGTTGCCCGGTAGAAGTCGAGCATGCTCTCCAGGATCGTCCGCTCGGAGCCGTGCTGGATCGGTCGTGAACGCGCCACCGGCGTCACATCGGTCATCGCGACAGCCTAGGCAGGCCAGGACAGGTGGGGCGGACGAGCCGGCCTGTAGGCCGGATCCTGTCCGGCCGCACCCGAGGGTGCGACCGAGGCGGCCATCCATCTAGGAGCACCGTCGCCGGCGCCCTCGTGCGGCCTACCCGCGGACTCGGGCGGGCAGCCCTCGATCGTCCGCGCAGGCCGGTCGCCACCGTGGTGGCTCCCGACCCTCTTGGCCTTGCTCCGGGTGGGGTTTACCGAGCCGCCCCGGTTGCCCGGGACGCTGGTGGTCTCTTACACCACCGTTTCACCCTTGCCCGTACCGTCCGGCCCCGAAGGACCGTACGGCCGTTGGCGGTCTGTTCTCTGTGGCACTGTCCCGCAGGTCACCCTGGGTGGGCGTTGCCCACCACCCTGCCCTTCGGAGTCCGGACCTTCCTCGACGGGCACGTGGCCCGCCGCGGCCGCCCGGCCAGCTCGTCCGCAGGCACAGGGTAGCCGCCGCGTCACCGAGCCCGCCGCCTAGCGTTCTCCCGTGGCTCCCGACGAGGTCGTGGCCGTCGGGGCGCTGCTCGCGATGGTCGGCACGGTGCTGGCCACGCAGTCGGCCCGGGCCGAGCTGGTGGTCGGGACGCTCGCGGCCGCCCTGGTGCTCGCCACCGAGGCGGTCGCGGTCGACAGGGCCGTCGACGAGGTACGCGCCCTGGCACCCGTGGTGGTGT
Source organism: uncultured Actinomycetota bacterium (assembly GCA_963785115.1). Lineage (GTDB taxonomy): Bacteria > Actinomycetota > Actinomycetes > Propionibacteriales > Nocardioidaceae > JACCWP01. The sequence continues at coordinate 18,912 of CAWATY010000009.1, read as the reverse complement.
TCCTCGTCGCGGTGCTGGTCCTCGGCCATGCGGCGGCGGCGCTCGGAGTGTTCCATGCCCTCGGCACCCAGCTCGGGCTGCGGGCGCGCGGGCGCCCTTACCGGATGCTCGATGCGACGTTCGCCTCCGCCGCCTCCACGACGGCGGTACTCAGCCTGGACGCCACCGTGGTGCTGCTGACCCCGGTCGTCACCACCGCAGCCGATCACCAGGAGCTGCCCCCACGCCCGCACCAGGTCGCGTGCGTGCGGCTGGCCAATTCCGCATCGCTGTTGCTGCCGGTCTCCAACCTCACCAACCTGCTGGTCTACGGCGCGACCGGCCTGTCCTTCCTCGCCTTCACCGGTGCGACCGCCCCGGTCTTCGTGGTCGCCGTCCTCGGTGAGTACGTGTTGCTGCGGCTGTGGTTCCGCCGGACCCTCTCCACTCGCGGCCACGACGACCCCGACCCCGCGGAGCGCGTCCCCCGGCTGCCGCTGATCGTCGTCGGCGCGACGCTGGCCGGCTTCGTCGCCACCTCTCCATTCGGTCTCGACCCCGCCTGGGCGGCCGCGGCCGGGGCGGCGGTGCTCGCCGGCGTTGCACTCCAGCGACAGACGACCGGTGGGCGACGCACGCTGATCGCCGCTCAGCTGCCGTTCTGCTGGTTCGTGCTCTGCTGGGCGGTCGTCGTCGCAGCGGTCGGGGGCGGTGAGGTGGGCGAGCACGTCCGGGCCGCGGTGCCGGACGACACCGGTCTCGGCGCGCTCCTGGTCGTGGCCCTGATCGGCACCGCCGCCGCCACCCTGCTCAACAATCTGCCCGCCACCCTGCTGCTGCTGCCGGTGGTCGCGCCGCTCGGTCCGGTCGCACTGCTGGCTCTGCTGGTCGGCGTCGACGTCGGAGCGAACCTCACGTACGCCGGTTCGCTGGCCAATCTGCTGTGGCGCCGGGTGCTGCGGCGGGCGGGCACCGCTCCGAGTGCGCGTGACTTCACCCTGCTCGGGCTGGTGACGACCGTTCCGATGGTGGCGCTGTGCACGGTGGTGCTGTGGGCATGGGCGGGAGCGACCGGGCTCGGGTGAGGCGCCGGCGACGGGGTCCGTAGTCTCGCTCGGTGCTCGTGCTGCTGCCGCCGTCGGAGGGCAAGACCGCGCCGGTACGCGGCCGGCGCCTCGACCTCGCGACCTTGTCGTCCCCCGCGCTGACCGGGCAGCGCCGACTGGTCCTGGACGCGCTCGTGCAGCACTGTCGCTCCGACCCCGAGGGCGCCCGCGCAACGCTCGGGCTCAGCGAGGCGCTCACCGGTGACGTGCTGCGCAACGCCGCCCTGCTCACGGCACCGACGGCCCGGGCCGAGCGGGTCTACACCGGGGTGCTCTACGCGGCCCTCGACCTCGGAGGCCTCAACGCCGCCGCGAGGCGTCGGGCTGCCGCGTCGGTGCTGGTGACCAGCGGGCTGTTCGGGCTCGTACGCCCCGGCGACCGGATCCCGGCCTACCGGCTGCCGGGCGACGCGCGCCTGCCCGGCGTCGGTCCGGTGGCCGCCGGGTGGCGCGGGGTGCTGGCCGACGAGGTACCGCTGCTCGCCGGGGGCGGCCCGGTCCTCGACCTCCGCTCCACGGCGTACGCGGGCTTCTGGCGGCCGACCGGTGTGCTGACCCGGCGGACGGTGCGGCTGCGGGTGCTGCACGAGGCGGGCGGTGTCCGGCGGTCGGTCAGCCACTTCAACAAGGCCACCAAGGGCCGGCTGGTGCGGTCGCTGCTCGAGTCCGGTCCGGCCCCGCGGACGGCGCGCGGCCTGCTGGACCGGCTGCGCGACCTCGGCTGGCGCCTCGAGGCGCGAACCGACACCGATGTCGACGTGCTCGTCGCCGAGCTCTGACCAAACCCCCGCGCCCCCGCGGGCGCGCGCGGGAGAAGACAGGGTCAGTCGGGGACGTGGGAGAAGGTGCGGAGGGCGGTGACGCCGTCGGGCCACCACTGGGCGAGGGTGAAGGAGGCGGGGGCGAGCTGCATCCGGTGCAGCACCCGGGGAGGGGCGTCCAGGGCGTGCCGGACGATCGACTTGATCGGCGTCACGTGGCTCACCACCAGGACGGTGCGACCGGCGTGCTCGTCGAGCAGCCGCTTCAGAGCGGCGCCGACCCGCTTGTCGAGCGCGGCCAGCGACTCACCGCCGGGCGGGGCAGCACGCTGGTCGTCGAACCACCGGGCGAGCAGCTCCGGCCAGCCCGCCCGCACCTGGTCGATCGTCAACCCGTCCCACTGGCCGAAGGCGAGCTCGGCCAGGTCGTCGACGGTCTCGACGGGCAGGCCGAGGGCCTCGGCCGCGGGTGCTGCGGTCTGCTGCGCCCGCAGCAGCGGTGAGGCGACGACGTGGTCGACCGGGTCCGCCGCGGCCCTCCGGACCAGCCAGTCGGCTGCCCGCTGGGCCTGCTGGCGGCCGGTCGCGGTGAGGCCGGGGTCGCCGCCGCCGCGGCCGCAGAAGAGCTTGGCCTCCGTGCTCGCCGTGACGCCATGGCGAAGCAGCAGCACGGTCGTGGGCGTGCCGTGCTCGGGACGCCGCCAGCCCACCACCGGGTCGTGCGGAGCCGGCTGCGGCGCGTCGTCCGCCGGCTCGGTCTCGTCCGGGCCGAAGTCGTCGGGTACGGAGACGCCCGACCCACGGGCGCCGTCGAGCACCGCGTTGACGAGGGCGTCGGCGGCGGCGTTGTCGGCCCGCGGCACCCACGTCCACACCGTGTCCGGGGGGACCAGCCGCTGTGCCTCCAGCGCCAGCGGGCGCATGTCCGGGTGCTTGATCTTCCACCGGCCCGCCATCTGCTCGATGACGAGCTTGGAGTCCATCCGCACCTCGAGGTTGGCCCCGGGTGCGTGCTCGCGGAACAGCTCCAGGCCGGCGATCAGGGCGCGGTACTCCGCCACGTTGTTCGACGCGGTGCCGAGCGTCGCCGCCGACTCCGCGATCAGCGCCCCGGTGTCGGCGTCCCGCAGCAGCGCCCCGTAGGCCGCCGGCCCGGGGTTGCCGCGCGAGCCGCCGTCGGCCTCGATGACGACCCGGCCAGGGGCGGTCGCTGACCCGGTCACAGCCCGGACTCGGCCGTCCGGACGAGCAGCCGTTGGCACTCCGGGCAGCGCAGCACCTCGTCGTGGGGGGTGGTCGCGATCTCGCGGACGTCCGCGGCGTTGAGCTCGAGGCGGCATCCCTCGCAGCGGCGCTGGCGCATCGCAGCGGCGCCGACTCCGCCGTGCTGGCCGCGCACCTTGTCGTACAGCGCGAGCAGGTCTCCCGGCAGCGTGCCCGCGGCCTTGTCCCGCTCGGCCTGCAGCTGCGCGGCCTCGGTCTCGATGTCGCGCAGCGCAGCGTCCCGGGTCGCGGCGGTCGCGGCCAGCTCGTCGTCGAGAGCAGCCAGCTCGGCCTCCGCGCGCTGCTGCTCGGCCTGCGCGGACTCAAGCCGCTCCATCACCGCCAGCTCGGCGTCCTCGAGGTCGCCGATCCGACGGTCCAGGCTGGTGATCTCGTGCTGCAGGCCCTCCAGGTCCTTGGCGGAGGTGACGGCGCCGGTGTCGAGGCGCTGCTGGTCGCGCTCGCGCCGGGTACGGACTTGGGCGACGTCGGCCTCGGCCTTGCGTATCTCGGCGGCCATGTCGTCGACCTCGGTGCGCTGCACCGCGAGCCGCGACGCCACCTCGGAGCGCTGCTCGCCGAGCTCGGTCAGCCGCTGGGACTCGGGCAGGTTCTGGCGACGGTGCGTCAGACGGTCCAACTGGCTGTCGTGCGCCTGGACGTCGAGCAGGACGGCCTGGGCGTTGGGATCGGCTCTCAGCGTGAGCTCCCTTCGCCGGTCGGGGCGGTCGGTCGCCCGGTCATCGGCAGGTGGTCGGTCCAGGGGTCGGTCATGACCTCGGACACGCGGACCTCCACCGTAGTCGGCAGCGCGGCGGCGAGCCGACGGGCCAGCACCGGCAGCCACGTCCACTCCGCAGCGGCATGTGGCACATCGATCAACGCCGGGGCCTCGCCGCCCGCCGCTGCGTGCTCACGCAGCTCCGAAGCCGGGTGGTGCCGCAGGTCGGAGGTCACGTACACGTCCGCACCCACCTCCCGCGCGCGGTCCAGCAAGAAGTCGCCGGCGCCCCCGCACACCGCGACCGACGACACGGTGCGCTCGGGGTCACCGGCCACCCGGGCGACGCTGTTGTTCGCCGGCAGCGCCTCGGCCACGTGCCGGGCGAAGTCGGCCAGGCGTACCGGCTCGGCAAGTCGCCCGATCCGACCGCTGCCCCGCGGGCCCGGCAGCTCAGCCTGCTCCATCAGGTCGAACGCGGGCTCCTCGTAGGGATGAGCGGTCCGCAGCGCCTCGACGACGGGTGCGCGCCGCGATCGCGGCAGCACCATCTCCAGCCTGGTCTCGGGCACCCGCTCCAGCTCGCCGACGCTGCCGATCGTCGGGTTGGCACCCTCGAGCGGTCGAAACGAGCCGGTGCCCGTGGACACGAAGGTGCACCGCTCGTAGTCGCCGATGGCGCCGGCGCCGGCCGCCGACAGCGCATCGGTCACCTGCTCCACAGAGTCGTGCGGGACGAAAACCACGACCTTGTCCAGCGGGTCCGCGGGGTCGGACTGCAGCGGGCTGAGCTCGGTCAGACCGAGCGCGAGGGCCAGCGCCTCGCTGACGCCGCCCGGAGGCGAGTCGGCGTTGGTGTGGCAGACGTGCAGCCCGATGCCGTGTCGCACCAACGTGTGCACCAGCCGTCCCTTGGGCGTCGTGGCGGCGACCGAGTGCACCGCGCGAAGCAACAGCGGGTGGTGGACGACGAGCAGGTCGGCCTCATTTGCGATCGCCTCGTGGACGACGGCAGCGACCGGATCGACCGCGAGCAGCACCCGGTGCACCGGGTCGGCGGGGTCGCCGCAGACGGTGCCCACCGCGTCCCAGGAGTCCGCCCAGGTGGGCGGGTACCAGGCGTCGAGCACACCGACCACGTCCGCGAGCGACGGCGACATGACGGCGAGGCTACGCGTGCTACGACCACCGTCCGATAGCCGACTGCCCACCGGCTACGTGACTCTTCAGGTGTCGACCCGTACCTGCCCCTTCGGGCAGGTTCGGTCGATTTCGCCGCCCTGGTCCCTCACCCACACCTAGCGTTTGCTCTTCCAGGTCTCTCGGGGGTTTCGATGTCTGCTCGTGTGTCTGCTCGTTTCGCTCGTGTGTCTGCTCGTGTGTCTGCTCGTGTGTCTGCTCGTGCGCTCCGCACCACCGCCCTGCTCACCGCGGCCCTGCTGCTCGCCACGGTCGCCGCGGCGGCGCCGAGCAGCGCCTCCCGCCCGGGCGACGCCACCCGGTACGACACCTGGGTCGGCTATGACGTGGGCCGCTTCCCCGTCGCCGTCGCCGCGACCGACCTCGACGGCGACCGCCGGCCGGATGCGGTGTGGGCGCGCGACGACTTCGCCGACTTCGGCGAGGAGGGCTTCGAGAACTCGATCTCCGTGACGACCAACCTCGGCGACGGCACCCTCGGGCCCCCGCGCAGCTACCCGACCGGCACCCAGTCGACCGACATCGTGGACGCGGACCTCGACGGCGACGGCGACCGGGACCTCGCGGTGTCGTCCCGCGGCGACGGGTTCGACAACGACGTCGTCGACTTGTACCTCAACGACGGGGCAGGCGTCCTGACTCACACCACGACCGCCGGCGGCGACGGACCGGAGTCGATCTCGGCCGGCGACGTCGACGCCGACGCCGACGTGGACCTCGTGCTCGCCAACTACTGGGGCGACACGCTGAGCGTCCTGCGCAACACCGGCGACGGCACCTTCGCCGCCGAGGAGACCGTTCAGGTCGGGGAACGGCCCGGCGACGTCGTCATCGACGACATCACCGGCGACTCGTCCACCGACCTCGCCGTGGTGCGGGCGAACAACGAGACCAACGACCCCGAACTGCAGGTCCTGGAGCAGGACGGCGACAGCACCTTCCTCCCGGACCCGGACCCGCAGGTCTTCGACCTCGAGACGAACGGGGGCGTGCAGGGCGTGTCGCTGGAGCCCGGCGACTTCGACGACGACGGCGACACCGACCTCGCTGCCGCCGCATTCGCCGGCTTCGAGCACGCGGTGCTGCTCAACGACGGCGGCGGAGAGTTTGTCGCCGACACTTACGAGTCGTTCGTGATCCGCCTGCGCGCCGTGGACGTGGACGACGACGACGACGTCGACCTGGTCGGTGTCGGCGGCGGAGGCGGTATCCGCGGCACCGGAATGGTGCAGCGCAACAACGGCAACGGGACCTTCGCTGCGGTGGAGCCGTTCGTGACCGGCAGCGACCCGCTGGGCATCGATGTCGCCGACCTCCAGGGGGACGGGCGACCCGACCTGCTCGTGGCCGCACGGGACATGGCCACGGGCGTCACCCACCTGCAGCGCCCGGACGGCAGCTTCGGCGCACCCGACGCGGGCCAGCTGTTCTCGCCGTCGGTCGACGTGGCGACCGGCGACCTCGACGACGACACCGACGTGGACGTTCTCGCCGCACTGGACGGCGGCATCGACGGGCCGTCCATCCGCGTCCTCACCAACGACGGTGACGGAGGCCTGACCGGTGACGAGAGCCTCGACGCCGGTGGGGAAGACCCGCGATCGCTGGTCGCCGGCGACCTCGACGGCGACGAGGACGTCGACGTGTCCTGGTTGGCGGGACGCGACCAGGGCACCGTGTTCACCGCCCTGAATGACGGCGACGGCACGTTCGCCGCCCCGACCAGCCACCCATCGGAGACGTGCAGTGACCACCTGACCCTCGGCGACGCCGACGACGACGGCGATCTCGACCAGGTGGTGGGCAACGAGGCCTTCGGCTGCCCGGGCGGGAACGAGGACGACGTGTCCGTCAGCCTCAACAACGGCGACGGCACCTTCTCGCCGGACCAGACCATCGCCCAGCTCGCCGTCTTCACCTCGCAGGCGCAGGTCGCCGACATCAACGGCGACGGCGTGCCCGACCTGGTGGGCGGGGGTGCACCGCAGGACCAGACCGGCGACCTCGCCGTCGCACTGGGCAACGGCGACGGGACCTTCGCGGACCCGGTGTACACCACCACCGGCTCCGCCCAGCGGGAGTTCGTCGTCCGGGACCTGGACAGGGACGGCAACCTCGACCTGGCGTCGCTGTCCTTCGACGAGGGGATCGTCGCCGCGTACGGCGACGGCTCCGGCGCGTTCCCGACGCTGCGGCGGCTCCGGGGCGAGGGGATCTCCGGCTACCGCAACGCGGTTGGGATCGCGGTCGGCGACATTGACGGCGACGCCATCGACGACGTCGTGGTGGCCAACGAGAGCGGCAGCGACCTGGCCGTCCACTACGGCTTCGGCGACGGCACGTTCGACCAGCGCCAGACTCGGTACGGCATGCGGCCGCGGGTGACGGACGTCGAGCTGGCCGACCTCGACGGGGACGCTGTGCTCGACGTGGTCAGCCCCGCCCAGCTGCCGGGCAACGGTCGCCAGGCAGCGACGGCGGCCGCGCCCGAGCCCGGCCTGACCCTGCTCTTCGGGTCGGTGCCCGCGTGCACGATCGTGGGCAGCCCAGGCGACGACGTGCTGCGCGGCACCCGGCGCTCGGACGTGATCTGCGGCCGCGGCGGCGACGACGTCATCGTGGCGGGCCGCGGCAGCGACATCGTGCACGGCGGTTTCGGCGCCGATCGGCTGGACGGCAACGACGGGCTCGACATCATCGCGGGCAACGCGGGCAACGACGTCCTGGTAGGCGGCGCCGGCGACGACCTGCTGCGCGGCGGCCGGGGCGGCGACACGCTGCGGGGCGGCGACGGCCGCGACGTGATCGACGTGCTCGACGGCACCCGACGCAACGACACGGGCGACGGTGGCACCGCTCGGGACCGCTGCCGCGGAGACCGGGCCGACACCCTGTCGAGCTGTCCCTGACCTGCGCTCACCCACTCAGCACCCACTCAGCACCGTCTGAGGCCCGTCGGGCAGGTGTCGGGGGTTCTGTCAGCCGTCTGAACGGCCCATTCCCTCCACCAACCAGCCAATGTGGGCAACCCATTCATGGGGTCTGCCCGACCACGGACGAGACACGCGGCGGTCGGCGGCACCATGCTGGGTCGTGGGGATACGGGTAAGCGACGGAGGTGGGCGTGGTTGCTGGGCCGACGGCCGCACCTGGCCGTGCGCGCACCTTGTACCTGCTCGGGCCTTTCGTCTGGCTAGGCGTCCTCTGGATCGGGTACGGACTGGTGCTTCCGCGCCTCGTGGACGAGGACGCTGTTGCGATCGCCCTGGTGATCGTCATTGCGCTGTTCTTCTGCTTCCTGCTGGCGCGCCTGGTACGGACCTCCGTGGTCGACCGCGCCCGGCGCGGTCCGCTGCTGCTGCTGACCGCCGGTGTCGTGCTCTGGTCGGCGGGCTCTGCCACCGTCAACGCTCAGGAGACCATCTCCACCGTCAGCTTCCCGTCCCCCAGCGAGATCCTGTTCCTGTCCTCCTACCTCGGGATGGCGGCCTTCCTGCTCACCGAGACACCGCGCCGGCGGATGCCGTCGTTCTCGGTGTGGCTCGAGACGATCGTGATCTGTGGCGCCACCGCGTGTGCCGCGGCGGTCGTCGTGGTGACGCCCATCTCGATGAACTTCGACCGCACCGGCATCCCCCTGCTGCTCGCGGTGCTCTACCCGGTCATCGACCTGGCGATGGCGACCCTGGTGCTCGCCCAGATGTTGCTGCACCAGCGCGACCGGTCGCTGCGCACGCTCTGTCTCGCGATCGGCTTCGTCCTGCTCGCGGCTGCCGACTCGAGCTTCGTGCTGACGCTGTCGAGCATGACGTACAGCTCAAGCCTCAACCTGGACGTGCTGTGGGGTGCCAGCTTCGGGCTGATCGTCACCGCCGCCTGCCTGCCGCCCCGAGCCGGCTTCGCACCGTTGCCGTCGCACCGACGGGCGCGGACGCTGATGGCAGCCGCAGCCGTCGCACTCGGCGTCCTCATCCTGGCCCCGCACGACGGGCTCGGCCGGATCTTCACGGGCGTGGCGGTCCTCACGCTGGTCTGCGCCGGCGGCCGGATGGCCGTCGCCCTGCGCGAGGCCCGCGGCGCGGCCGAGGCAGTTCGGCTGTCGCGCACCGACGAGTTGACCGGGCTCCCGAACCGTCGTGCCGTGTTGTCCGACATCGATGCCGCGCTGCGCTCCGAGGCGCCGCTGGGCTTCATGTTGCTCGACCTCGACGGCTTCAAGGACATCAATGACAGCGTCGGTCACGCCACCGGTGACGCGCTGCTGGTGCTGGTCGCCCAGCGTCTCCGCGACACGTTGAGCCCCCGGATGGCGGTGGCCCGGCTGGGTGGTGACGAGTTCGCCATCATCGTCCGTGACGACGACCCGGTGACCCTGCTCGAGACCGGGCAGATGGTCTGCGGGCTGCTTGCCGAACCGCTGCCCATCGACGGTCTTCAGCTGGCGATCCAGGCATCGATCGGCGTCACCGTGCGCCAGGTCGAGGACGCGCACGCGACCGACCTGCTTCGTCGCGCGGACGTTGCCATGTACGAGGCCAAGGCGACCCGCAGCGGCGCGATGCTCTACGACCCGGCCCAGGACGACTTCTCCCGCGACCGGCTCCGCCGCACGGAGGAGCTGCGCCGCGGTATCCGGGCCGGCCAGCTGGTGATGTGGTACCAACCGCAGGTCGACGCCGCCACCCAGCGGGTCGTCGCCGTCGAGGCACTGGTGCGTTGGCAGCACCCGACCGACGGGCTGCTGCCGCCGCTGGCCTTCCTGCCCGACGCGCGCCGGTACGGCCTGATGACCGAGCTGTCCCTCGCGGTGATGCGCACGGTCGTCCGGGACGCGGCCCGCTGGGCGCAGCAGGGCTTCGACTTCAGGGTCTCGATGAACTGCGCCCCGCCCGAGCTGCTGGGCGGGACCCTGCTGCCCGAGCTGTTCACCGCGATCGAGCGCCACCGCCTCCCCCCGGGCAGGCTGGTCGTCGAGATCACCGAGGACTCGGTGATGTCCGACCCCGAACGCGCCCGGGAGCGGATGCTCGAGCTTCGCGACCACGACGTCGAGGTCGCCATCGACGACTACGGCACCGGGTTCTCGTCACTGGCGTACCTGCGAGACCTGCCGGTGCAGGAGCTGAAGATGGACCGCTCGTTCGTGGCCACCATGGGCACCGACGCCCGCAGCCGCGTCATCGTCGACACCACCCGCCAGATGGCCCACGCGATGGGCCTGCGCCTGGTGGCTGAGGGTGTCGAGGACCCCGCGACCGCGGCCGCGCTGGTGGCGATGAACATCGACATGCTGCAGGGCTACCACGTGGCACCGCCGATGCCGATGGTCGCGCTCGCGGGATGGGTGCATGACTGGTCGGCGGGCCTGAGCACGCACCCGGCATCGCTACCCGAGGTGCCCGATCGCAGCAGTTGAGGCCAGCTGGTCGCTGCCCGCAGCTGCGCCGGCAAGGGCAGGGACCTTGGGGCTCCACCGGAAGCTGTCCGTCGAGGGCACGCTGATGCCGTCGAGACCGATGCCGAGCGTCACCAACCGGTAGGCGTCGGGGAACACCCGCCGCTGGTGGTCGACCGCCGGCCCGACGTGTGCCCAGACCGGAGTGCTGGCCCCGGAACCCAGGTACGGCTGAGACACCGTCCCGGGGAAGGCGTGCATCATCAACCCCACCGACTGCAGCAGCCGGCGCACCCGCTGGTCGAGGATGGCGGTCACGGTACGGATCTCATTGGCGCGCAGCGCGAGCAGCAGGCCGTGATAGATCGCCAGCCCGAGCCGGGTCCTGGACCCTGTCGCTCCCGGTCGCACACCCATCGTGGCGCAGTCCCAGGTGTTGCTCAGGTCGATGCCGGCGGCCGATGCGCTACGGATGGCGTCGACCCCCCACGGTGGCCGGCCGATGTCGTCGACGGTCTTGTGGCCGGCGCCGTCGTGCACGAGGAACCGGACAGTCCCGACAACCTCGTCGTCGTCATCGGCGAGCGCGACGAAGACCGAGCTCTGCTCGTACGGCCCGTACTCCTCCTCCAGCTGGGCACGCGTGTTGCCGTACCACTGCAGGAAGATGTCTGCCTCGCACTCCTTGGCCCGGTCCAGCATCTCGCCGGCGGGATCGAAGACGAGGCGCAGCAGGTCTCCCATCAGAACTCCCTCCAGACAACCTCGTCGGCGTCGAAGAACTCACGCGTGTAGGCGACGACGTCCTCGGGGCGGAACGCCTTGCAGGCGTACACGTCGACGCTGAAGAACAGTCGCGGCGTCTCCCAGGCGTAGAAGTGCGCGCCGGACGTCTCCCAGTGGATCCATCCCGCCCAGCCGTACATCGGCGACTTGTGGGTGACGGGATCGGTGAGGGTGGTCATATCGATGGTCTCCGACAGCTTGGCCAGGTAGTCACGGATCGAGGCCGCATCGATCGGCTCTCGGCACGTTCCTTCGATGACCATTCGCTGACGGTGGATATCGGGTGCGAGATCACGCACGGGCGGGGCCTCCCTCTGGACGGGTGCTCCGGGCGCCGCCGGTCCCGCTCCCCGAGTGGCGACGCCATAGAGCGATGTCATCCGTGAGTTTCCATGCGGAGGATGCAAAGGTGACGTTCTACTGACCGGTCAGGGACGTACGACGGATGCGGGCATGCCGATCCGGACGATTGACCCGGCCGCGTCTCTTGCCCCGGCTTGGGGTGAGGTGGGAGCCTGGAAGGTTACTCGCCGTGTGTGAGCGGCCACGAGGAGCCAGCAATGAGGTCACCATGCGCGCCCATTAGGTCACGGATCGCAGCAACCAGCGGTGCCGAGAGTGATTACTGAGCGTTGCCTGCTGCCTACTCAGAGTGATAGCGACTGTATTGCCGGTCGCCTCACCGGCTTCCTCGAACATCGCCCAGATCGGCCGGTCGGCCTCCCCCGGATCGTCCGAACGGACGATGCGCACGGACGTGCGCTGCGCCGGGATGAAACGGGAACTGCTCGTCGGATGTGGAGTGGGCTTCGATGCCCGATTCGACGACGTACGGGTGTGGACGCTCCGCAACTGACCGCCGGAGTTCGCCGAATCGCTGACAACTGCTCGGGCCCCGGGCCACGATGACCGACGTCGGCTGGTCTGGCCGCCGACGTACGAGCCTCGCCTCCCAGCGACTCCTCGACTCGACGGCCGTCGAGCATCGATGGTCCGCACCGACGGAGGAGGAGACGTGACCACTGCACCCGACGACAGCCCGGACAACGACAACCCCGCCGAAGTCGCCGACGAAGAGGCGTTGCCCTCGCCATACGCCGAGGACGAGTTCGACGGCGTGCAGGACACGGAGGTGGAGTGATGCCGAACAGCACCCCGGAGACGATGGACTTCCTGAAGGCGGCCCACGCCGGACCCCTGATCTACGAGCGGCTGTGCCTTCGGCTGGCCCGGATGGCGCGCGGCATCGACTCGAAGTACGACACCGCGCTCACCGCGCAGAAGCTGACTCCGGAGTCGCACCGGATCAAGTGGGCGGACGTGCGCAAGGGGCACATCGCCTACTTCGACAACCCCGGCGACTCCAACACCGCCGGCCACGTCGCCACCTGCGCGGGACGCACGCAGGACGGGCGCAAGCTGTGGTGGACCAACGATGCCAAGCGGCGCGGCGGCGTCGACATTGTGGCCGACCCGTCGACCGAGACCTCGTGGTTCGGCGCACACTGGGGCTCCCCCTTCGTGTACGGCGCGGACTGGGTCAACGGCGTGGCTTTCCAGGTCGGTCACGACGACCCACCCAAGCCCGAGCCGCCGGAGCACGAGCTCAACGAGCTGGTGAAGGACGCGGTCAAGCACCTGCGCAAGGCGGCGGCCAACGCCAAGGACAACGGCCACCCGAAGCGCGCGGAGGCGCTGCTGCGCGACGTTGAGCGGCTGAAGAAGCGCTACAACCTCGACTGACGCGCAGCCTTACCCCGGCCGGCCGATGTCGGCGCAAAGCCGGACGTTTTGGCAAACGTGTGCATTCTGCTGCGGCCTGCGGCTCGCGCGCCCTAGCGTGACGACCCGCGCCGGCGTGCTGCGTCGGCGGAACGAGAGACAATTCCCATGCCTTTGCTCATGCGCCTCTTCACCGTCGCCCTGGCCGCGGCCGTGCTGATGGGCGCCCTCGGGTCGTCGACATGGTCCGTCCAGCCGGCCCTGGTGCTGGGTGCCGCCGTGCTGACCAGCGTTGTCCTCGTACGGCGGGACGCCCGCCTGCGGCTGGCCGAGGTCGCCCCCGACGGCTGTTGTGAGCAGGCCGACTGCGCGACGTGCGTGGCCCAGGCGTTGTCGCAACGCACCTAGGTCTGCGGCAAACCAGACGCCGACGCTCACGGAAGGTCGGTCACCACGCAACGCTCGTCGCGAATGCTGCAGCGCGCGAGCCCGGTCGGGTCGCCGTCGTCGTACAACTGAGCCAGCAGCAGGTCGTCGTCCTCCCAGGTCAGGGCGAGGAGCTCGCGCTTGTCGGGCGGCTGGAGCGTGAGCTGTGAGCCGCCGTCGACGGGCTGCGCCGTGATCGCGGGGATCGTCGGCGACTCACCGCCCCAGGATCCGCCGTACGCGAGCCAGGTGCCGGACGGGTTGATGACGATCTCCGAGCCGGGGATCGTTCGTGACCGGGTGAGCTCGCCGGACTCGGAGATCTCCGCCAGGTAGAACGCGTCGCGCTCGCCTTCTCGGGTGCCGTCCTGCACGACCAGCCCGGCTGGGGTGGCGTCCCACACAAGTTGCTCGGGTGCGGTGCTGGCGAGATCGACGATCCCGACGCCGTCTGCCGCGAGCCACATCAGCTGCTCGGCGCCGCGGTCGAGGATGACGTGGGCGTCGTTGGTGACCGCGACGACGCCGAGCGGGTCCGCGCCACCCGCGCCGCCTGCGCTGCTCGGGCCGACCGTGTCGGCCGGAAGCGTGTTGACCGTCTCGCCGGACTGGGTGTCGATGAGTTGCACCTGCCCGCCGTCCTCGGTGGTGCTGACGGCCAACAGCGTGCCGTCGGGAGACAGATGCGGCTCGAGGATCAGGTCGCCCTGGATGGCGTGCGGCTCGGCGTCGGTACCCCAGATCACGGTGGTGAAGTCATTGCCTTGCGCCACCCAGGCGTCTCCGGCGTGGCTGACCTGCCACCACGCGCCAGTCAGCCGCTCGCCGTCGACGTACAGCGTGTCGCGGAACACGAACGGCACGGTCGGTGCCTCCGGTGTGAGGGGGCGGACGGTGGGGGGACCGACAGGTGGCGCCGGGGAAGGGCCTGCGTCGTCGCGGTACGACGTGGCCACGGCGGCCGCACCGGCGACGATGAGCACTGCGACGGCGGCGACCAGCAACGGCTGCCAGCGGCGCTGCGTGCGGGGCTGCTTCTGGGGAAGCTGCGGGAGAGCCGGGACCTGCAGACCGTCGGCGACCTCGCGGAGCTCGCGGCTGAGGATCTCTTCGATCGGCATGTCAGTTCTCCTTCCTGTCCGTGCCGTCGGAGCCGAGCGCGGCGCGCAAGGCCTTGAGGGCGTGGTGCGCGGTGGACTTCACGTTGCCGCGTGAGCAACCGAGCGCTTCGGCGATCTCCTGCTCGCTCAGATCCTCGTAGTAACGCAGCACGATCACCGCCCGCTGCCTCGGCGGCAGTGACTTCACGTGCGGCCAGAGCAGCAGCCGGTCCTCAGGCCCTCGAGATGCGGTCGCGGGTTCGTACTCGCCTGGGCTGTCGGTCAACAGCTCGAGCCGTCGCTTCTTCGGCCGGCGGGCCGACAGAAAGGTGTTGGTGAGGATCCGCCGTACGTACGCGTCCGGCGAGTCCGACCGGCTGACCTGCGCCCAGGACCGGTACGCCTTCAGCAGCGTCTGCTGGGCGACGTCCTCGGCGTCCGCGTGGTTGCCCGTGAGCAGGTAGCCGCAGCGGTAGAGCGACGGCCAGACGCTGGCGGCGTACGACTCAAAGGTCGGTGCTTCCGGGCCGCTGGTCACGCTGTTCACCATCTGACACCACCCCTTCGCCTACCTGACTCCGGCAGCCGGTCAGGAGGTTGGGTCAGCCGCGCAGATTCTCGGCGTGCCCACTCTGTTCCCGGGGCGCACTGGTGTCCATTGAGCCATCACGTCGAACGCCCTCGATCCGGGCCATCGCCGGCGGCTCCCCGTCTGACCGTGCGGCCGAGGGTTGGAGTCCCCTGGCGCTGGGCACCGAGGGGTATGACTACTGAGCCGTTCGAGCCAGGGCCGCACGAGCCCGGGCCGGTAGAGCCCGCCGACCCAGACGGGCCGATCGTGGATCCCGACCCTGACGTGCAGCCGTCGCAGCCCGATCCGCACGGGCCTGCGCCGGTGGATCCCGACGTCCCCCAGACACGCGCCTAGGCCGCGATGACGCGCTAAGGCCCGGTTCTCGTGACCGGGTCAGCCCTTCGTGGTCACCAGGTTGTCGAGCGCATCCGAGTACACGTCCTTCGGGTCCGTCGAGCCAGGCTGACTAGGCAGGTGTGGCCCCTTCAGGTCATCTTGGCGCGATATCCCAAGCCCCCGCGTCCGGCGTGCAACGGTCACTCTCGACGAAGGGGGCGCGATGCGGCGACGAGCGCTTCTGTTTGCTGTGCTGGCCGTTCTGTTGCTTACTGCCGCCAAGTGCCCGATGAGCGGCGCTGCGAAGACCGGGAAGGCTGCAGCCCCCGGATTGGACAACGCCGCCGCTACCGCGCAACACATGGTCGATGAGCACACAAGCGGCCTTTCAGATTCACAGCGGGACATGGTCGTCGAGGCGTCCTGCCTCGCGGTTGACCTGTACCAGGGGTATCAGCAATACACGCAGGCAGAGGCCGTCCGGGAGGCACTCGCGTTGTATCCCTCTGCGAGCTCCGACTCGGTGACGGGGCTCACCGAGGACCTGGTGCTCGCTGCGAGCGATCCCCTCGAGGAGTTGGGCGACGCGGCGGAGTCCGTCTGTAACGCCGTCTAGTTGACGGTCGCGCCTAAAGCGCGACGACGCGCAAGAGCCCGACTGTCGTGACCGGGTCAGCCCTTCGTGGTCACCAAGTTGTCGAGCGCACCCGAGTACACGTCCTTCGGGTCCGTCGAGCCGGGCTTGTGACCGACGGACAGCGCCTTGTCGTTGGCGATGGTGAAGTCCACCGGGGCGGTGCTCGTGTCGGTGAACACGGCCCCTGCACCTGTGGACACGTTGAGGGTGACGTCACGACCGTCCCGAACACACGAGATCTTGTACGCCGTGGCCGGCAACAGGTTGAAACGATGCCCCGATGCCAGGCCGGGACTCAGGTTCACCGCCTGAGTGCCGTTGCGGTACTGGAACTGGCAGAACGGCTGCCAGACCCGGTTCCCGGCGACCAGGTCCAAGTTCAGAGACAGCTTCCAGAAGCCTCCCGGGGTGCCGGACAGACCCTTTTGCACGATGTTCGGGGACACGCTGCGGTAGCCAGTGCCGGCCAGGGCGAAGTCGGCGGGATCGTCCGGGCGGATCCAGACGCTGACCGAGAAGTCCTGACCTTGCGGGTCGTGGACATTTGACGCCCCGTCAGATCCGACACCACTGGTCTCGAAGGTGGGGTCGCTGCTGAGCATCGACGCCTCCTCGTCAACGTTGCCGTTCGCGGGAACGCCCTGCCAGCCGGGGAAGTAGATCGACTTCATGTGGCCGCTCATGTCCAGGTTGACGCCCTCGAGCGTGGTGCCGTCCGCGTCGTTTGCCGCATGGAGATCCGTCGTTCCGGTGGTGTCTGCGAATACCTTGCCGTCCGGGACCGGAGCACCGACGGTGACGCCGGCGAAGTACCACGTCGACGTCGTGGCAGCGTAGGCCGCCGTCGCGGTCACCAGCGTGATGCCGGTGGCAATCGCGACAGCGGACAGCATGCGACGAGACACCCTCATGGGCGGGACCCCTCTGAGTGTCGAGCCCGTCCACGCCCACTGCGT
The DNA here is from genome assembly GCA_963785115.1 of uncultured Actinomycetota bacterium. Classification (GTDB taxonomy): domain Bacteria; phylum Actinomycetota; class Actinomycetes; order Propionibacteriales; family Nocardioidaceae; genus JACCWP01. The sequence goes on along the minus strand of CAWATY010000009.1, from coordinate 1,950 downwards.
GTCGCTCGTCGACCGCTCGCCCTGACTCTTGTGCATTCGTGACAGCCGTGTCAATCATGCTGTCAAGGCTCCAATGACAGCAGAATCAGCTGCGAAGTCTCCCCGCCAGCGGGAGCACGCGAGGAAACCGCTACTCCCGTTCTTGCGCGAGCCGGTTGCGACGCTCCTCCTCGCGCTTCGAGTACGCGGCCGCCCGGATCGCTTCGTCCGACTCCAGCCCCGTGCCCAGACCGCCGCCGACGGTCGCTGCGGACGCGATGAACCACGCCAGCACGAACAGGTCGCCATGGTCGATCGGTGTGCCGAGGTAGCCAACCCTTACGGCGGGGTCGAGGACGAACAGCGCCCAGACCAGATTGACCACGTAGAGCGCGAGGTAACAGACGAGCACCCCGGTACCCCGGTGGTCAGGGTCAGCAACGTCGAGGTGTGTAGAGGCGAGACCTTTCCCGCGCCTGAGCGGAGTTGTCGTCCGGCCGGTCCCACAGCTCGCCGTCGATCACCAGCCAGCCGACAACGAGCACGACGGAAGCGATCGTCGCGACCGCCAGCCGCCACCACGACAGGGAGCCCGCCAGGGGCCAAACCGTGGAGTTGATCGTGGCGATGGCCCCGGTGGCCAGTGCCGCGACGAGTGCGGACTTGAGCCCGGGCACCAAGAGCCACGGCCGGTTGGCCAGCACCATGCCCATCACCAGCCGCCAGCGGCTACCGCGGCTTGCGAGTGGCACGCGGTGCTCGTTCGGCGAGGTGGGCTCGACCATGCCGATGACGAGTGAGCGCACTGCCTGACGGGTGCTCGCATGCATACGAAGCCCACCCAGCGCGGGTAGCGAGAGCACCGCGGTCCGGCGCGACGGGTCGGCCTCGACCAGCAGGTACCGACCGTCGACGTCACGAATCGGAAGCTCGGTCAGGCCGGCGACAAGATCCCATTCGTGGTGGCGAGCCCGGTCGCTCAGCCGGGACACCGCGGTCTCGACGTCCTCAGAACCGATGGTGAACGGCTCGCTCACGACCTCGATGTCCCAAGGATTCACACCCTCACCCGCCGGCGGCTCGAGGTCGCCTAGCCGACGCGCGATCACGGTGGGCGAGGCCGGGTCGGCCACCAGGCCGATGTGAATCGGCTTCGACCCAGGAGGCTAGCCGTTCGCGGACGACGTGCTGTGTGGGCGCAACAGGATTCGAACCTGTGACCGCCTGCTTGTAAGGCAGGTGCTCTGCCGCTGAGCTATGCGCCCCGGCTGCGCAGCCTAACCGTCGCTCTCCGGGCCGATCGCCCGCTCCGCGGCCGGTCAGCCGAGCGCGGCCAGCGCCTTGCGGACGTCGTCGAGGTCGCGGGCGTCCGGGATGGCGTTGACCACCTGCCAGCGGACAACGCCGTCGCGGTCGACCACGAACGTGCCCCGCAGGGCGCAGCCGCGGCGCTCGTCGAACACCCCGTACGCGCGCGCCACCTCGCCGTGCGGCCAGAAGTCGCTGAGCAGCGGGAACTCGAGCCCGTCCCGGTCGGCGTAGGCGCGCTGGCTGTACATGTGGTCGCAGCTGATCGCGAGCAGCTGCACGTCGTCGTTCTGCAGCTCGGACAGGGCGTCCTGCACCGCGGCCAGCTCGCCGGTGCACACCCCGCTGAACGCGAACGGGTAGAACATCACCACGACCGCCCGGCGACCGCGGAACGACGACAACGTCACGTCTTGCCCGTGCTGGTCGCGTAGGGCGAAGTCCGGGGACGGCTCGCCTAACCCGAGGCTCATCCGGCCCCCTCCGCGGCGGGCTCGTCCTGCCCGATGAGCTCGCGCTTCACCACCTTGCCGGTCGCGTTGCGGGGCAGCTCGTCGACGACGACGACCTCGCGGGGCACGTGGTAGCGGGTGAGGTGCTTCTTCACGTGCTGCTTGAGCGACTCCTCGTCGACGCCGGCGCCCTCGCGAGGCATCACGAACG
>CAWATY010000008.1:0-65463 GCA_963785115.1 uncultured Actinomycetota bacterium | reverse complement strand
AGCCCCAGTATCCGAACTCGGACCACTGCTCGGAGTGGATCCGCTCGTGTCGGAGCAGGTCGGCGAGGTCGTTGCCGTTGAGCTCGCCGGCCTCGACGATCTCACGCAGCCGCTCGGCCGGGTCGTCGTACGACCCGTTGATGACGAACATCTCCATCCAGGTCGTGCCGCCGCGGGACGAGAACCAGTCGGCCGGGTTGGGGATGAAGCCGAAGGCCTCGCCGCCGCCGGCCGCCATCAGCGTGCCCTCGGGGGTGGCGACGATCGCGCCGCCGTTGTTGAGCACGAACTCGACGTCGCTGTCGGAGATCAGGAAGCCGTCGTAGGTCCACTCGTTGTTGGAGCGCCGCGAGTCGGTGACGCTCGGCTCGCCGCCGTTGAGCAGCTCGATCACCCGGGCGATGTCCTTGGCGCCCTCGTCGTCCTCGAGCAGCGCGAAGTAGCCGCCGTCGGGGTCCTGCAGCACCTCGAGGTCGTTGAGCACGTCGAACGTGTCGTCCTCGACGTCCTCCTGCTCGGCCCGGTCGCGGATCTGCTGCAGCGACATGCCGGCGGCGACCATCGCCTCGACCCAGGCGCGGTAGTACTCGTTCGGCTCGCCGTCGAGCCGGTCGTCGTCCTCCAGCGCCTCGAGCGCCTCGTTGACGGCCTCGTCGCGACCGCGGGGGGTGCTCAGCCAGTCGAGGCCGGGCAGCACGTCGCGCACGTCGAGCGGCAGCGACCCCGCCGAGAACAGCGTGAGGATCACCTGCTCGCTCGGCCCGCGGTCGAGCAGTCCGGCCACCGAGGTGGCCTGGCCGTCGAGGGTCGACTCGAGCTGCCCGTACCGGGTGGTCAGGTCGGCCAGCAGCGCGGCCCGGGCGTCGTCGACCAGGTTGGCGTGCTGCCGTTCCCCAGCCGCGGTCTCCTCGGGGGTGTCGCCCGGGGTGGGGGTGTACGCGCCCAGCCCGAATGCGTTCCTGCTGCCGGCGGCGTACTCGGCGTTGAGCCCGTCGACGCCGGAGTCGAACGAGCTGATCGCCTCCGACCACTGGGTGACGGCCCCGGTCGCCAGCACCGCGAACTCGGTGCACTCGGTGAACGGCCTGCTCGCGTTGCGGCCGATCCCGCTGATCAGTCCGCTGAGAAGCCCCTCGGTCTCGATGTCGGCCGCGATGGCCTCGCGCACCGCCGCCTGGCCGGCCGCGCGCAGCGGTGCGGCGGTCGCGAAGGTGTCGTCGGCAGCGGCGGAGACGGTCGTCGGCGTGACCGGGTAGTGGGCGAACGGACCGGCGACGGTCTCGGGCGGCACGCCCACGATTCCCTCCCTCACTAGCCGACGGCTCTGCCGGGGAGCACGATAGGCGTCCGGAGGGTCACGCCCGGCGGGTCAGTCGAGTGCGCTGGCCACGTCGGTGTGTGAGAAGTCGTCACCCTTGTACAGCAGCGGCTCGCCGGTGCCGGCTGCAAGCGCGTACGAGAACACTGTCGAGCTGGGCCCGCTCGTCGTCGCTCAGGCGCCGCTCGAAGTCGGCAGCGATCCGCAGGGCCCGCTGCGCGGAGTCGGGGCCGTCGACCGCGTCGAGGTCAGCGAGCAGCCGGGTGAGAGCCGCCTCGATCGCGCTCGTCTGCGAGCGTCCGGTGCGGCGAGCCGCTTCCCGGGCGAGGGCGTGCACGTGCTCGTTCTTGATGTTCAGACCCATGCTTCTACCTTTTCACGACGCTAGGGTAGAAATCTACCCTCATCACAGCCAGGCCTCGCTCCAGGTTCTCTTGTGGACGGCTTGGACCGTCCACACCTCCGCGCCGACCCGTTGATCCGCTGCGCCCGCTCGGCGACCGTCTCCCGATCACCACACGGGGAGCGGTTCGAGGGGGCGCTGATGATGAAAGACGGACGACGGACGGAACGAAGCCGGCCCAGCAGGCGGGTCTTGCTGATCACGATGGCCGTAGTCGCCCTGCTGGTCCTGGCCGTGCTGGCGGTGACCTTCTGGGCGAAGGTGCCCGACGGCAGGGTCGTCGTGGACGACCTCGACCTGTCGCTGGCGAGCAGCAGCACCAGTACTCGTACGGAAGGGGCGGCCAGTACGACGACAGGCGCGGCCACCGACCAGGACGAGCGTCGCTGCCGCCGCGCTCCCAAGGTCTGCAAGGTGCTCAACCACGCCCGGCGGATGGCCGTTGTGGCGCACCGGCGCGGGCACGGTCACCACGCGGAGCGGTTCCCGGTACCGGACTACGGCATCAACGAGCGGCGCATCATCCGCAAGCACAACCTCAAGCTCATCGGCCGGCACTACTTCGCCCACCCGCGCCGGCACCTGCCCGGCCACCGGGTGGCGATCGACTCGCTGCCCGGCGAGACCCGGCTGTTCACCAACCGCCTCGGTCAGGAGTGCGCGTCCTGGACCCACCAGCCGCCGCGACTGGAGTCGCTCGTCGGGGTCGACCTGTGGGAGTTCGAGACCAGGTTCGAGTGGTGCTGGAACGACGGCCAGATCACCCACCACAGCGGCGACCTCGACACCACCTACGTCAACGACTTCGCCATCGGCCTCGACGGCCTGGTCGAGAACGACGACCACTTCACCGACCCGCTGCACCGCACCTTCCAGTTCGACCGGATGTACAAGGCGTCCAACTGCGTCTTCAAGTACGGCTGCATGCGGTGGCTCTACCCGCGGTACGACATCGACGTCTCGGCCAACGCGCACATCGAGGGCTACTTCTGGTGGGCGTGAACTGCGGACAGCCCGGTCCGGTAGACATCGCCCATGACCGCAGACCGACCGCTCGAGCCCGACGACGCCGAGCTCCGTGCGCTGCTCGGCACGGCCACCGACTACGTGGCGGGCGTGCTCGAACGGCTGCCTGACCACCGCGCCTTCGACATGAGCGGCGTCGCCGAGCTGGTCGCCGACCCCGCGCTGCTGCGCCCGCCGCCGGAGGAGGGCCGGCCGCTGGACGAGCTGCTGGCCGTGCTCGACCGGGCCGCCGCCAAGGGACACATCACGCCGAGCGGCGGGCACATGGGCTACATCCCCGGCGGCGGCATCGTGGGGGCGGCGATCGCCGAGCTGGTGGCCGACGTGCTCAACCGCTACACCGGCCTCGCAGCGGCCGGTCCTGGCCTGGTGGCGCTCGAGACCACGGTGCTGCGCTGGCTGGCCGACCTCTTCGACCTGCCCGACTCTGCCGGCGGCATCCTCACCACCGGCGGCTCGCTGGCGGCGTTCTCCGCGGTCGTCACCGCCCGGCACGCGCGGCTGCCGGAGGACTTCCTCGCCGGCACGCTGTACGTCACCGAGCAGGCCCACCAGTCGATCGCCAAGGCCGCTCGCCTTGCCGGCTTCCCGGACGCCGCGATCCGTACCGTGCCTGCCGACGACCACCAGCGGATGGACGTCGAGGCGGTGCGGGCGGCGGTACGTGCCGACCGGGCCGACGGACGACTGCCGTTCTGCCTGGTCGCCACCGCCGGTACCACGAACACCGGAGCCGTCGACCCGCTGCCCGAGCTCGCCCGGCTCGCGGCGAACGAGGGCTTGTGGTTCCACGTCGACGCGGCGTACGGCGGGTTCTTCCAGCTCACCGAGCGCGGCCGCGACCGGTTGCGCGGCGTCGAGCTGGCCGACTCGCTGGTGCTCGACGCGCACAAGGGGATGTTCCTGCCGTACGGCACCGGCTGCCTGCTGGTGCGCGACGCCGAGCTGCTCCGGAGCGCGCACTCCGGTCAGTCCGCGAGCTACCTGCAGGACATCGAGCAGACCGGGTTGCCCGACTTCGCCGACATCAGCCCCGAGCTGACCCGTGACTCCCGCGGGATCCGGGTCTGGCTGCCGCTGCACCTGCACGGCGTCGCGGCGTTCCGCAACGCACTGGACGAGAAGCTCGACCTGGCCGCGCACGCGTACGAGACGCTGGCCGCCGACCAGAACCTCTGCGTCCTCGACCGCCCGGAGCTGTCCATCGTCGGCTACCACGTGCGGCTGCCCGGGCGGGCGCAGGCCGACGAGGACGAGGCGACCGCCGAGCTGCTGCGGCGGGTCAACGCCGAGGGGCGCGGGTTCCTGTCCAGCACCCGCATCGGTGGCCGCTACGTGGGCCGGATGGCGATCCTCAACGTCCGTACCGATCGCGCCCGGGTCGACGAGGTGCTCGACAGCCTCCGTCGGCACGCCGCCGAGCTTGCCGCCGGTCCGGGCGCTTGACCGGGGCAACGGCCGGGTGGAGGGTCGCGACGGGTCACCGGTCGAGAGGAGTCACATGACGGGGTCGGCTTCTGTCGCCGCGCGACTGCGTAATGCCATCAACGCGCACGACCTCGAGACGATCGTGGGCCTGTTCGCCGACGACTACCGCAACGAGACGCCCGCGCACCCGTCGCGGTCGTTCCAGGGCGCGGCGCAGGTACGACGGAACTGGGAGCGCATCCTCGGGTCGGCACCGGACCTGCACGCGACGCTCGTCCGCGCGACTCGCGACGACGACGTGGAGTGGACCGAGTGGTCGTGGAGCGGCACCGGGGGTGACGGTCGGCCGCTCCGGATGGCTGGCGTCGTCGTCTTCGGCATCGCTGACGACCGCATCTCCTGGGCCCGCTTCTACCTCGAGCCCGTCGACGCGGAGGCCGGGCCCGGTGTCGACGAGGCTGTCGGCCAGCACGTGCACGAGCAGCCGACCGACGGTGACCCGGGCTCGTGACCGATGGCGTGCGCTCCAAGCCACCACCCTTGTGGCTGGTCAAGTACGTGCTCAACCCGATGATGCGGCGGCTCCTGCCCACCCGGCTCGGGCGGTGGATCCCGTTCGGCGTGCTCCGGGTGACGGGTCGCCGCTCCGGGCGGCGGCTCGAGATCCCCTGTGGCGTCTACGACTGCGCGGCTGGCGAGGTGGCGTTCACCGACGGCGCCTGGGCGGCCAACGTCCGTGGCGGCGTCGACGCCGAGCTGGTACGCGGTGGCAGGGCCCGGCCCGTGCACGCCGAGCTCGTGGAGGACGGCGCGCGCGTCGGTCCCTGGCTGCGCGAGGTGCTGGCGGCCGGCGCATCGGCACGAATCCTCGGGATCGTGGTGCCCAAGGGCCACCGGCTGACCGATGCCGAGGCAGCGGAACTGCGCCGGGCGGTGCTGTTCACCAGCGTGGACCGCTGAGGATGCCAAGGTGGGCGGGTGCCGGAGCCGGAGATCCATCGTGAGCCGTTCGTACACCTGGTCGACCTGTCCCACGACCGGGTCCTGATCGCCTGGGGCGCGTTCTGGTTTCGCCGCAGTGGTCCCGACGAGCGCTGGGAGGTCGTCGACGACAGCGACCTGCGCGCCGTCGCGGGCCGGCGTACCTGCATCGGGCACGGCGCCGAGTCGTACGGACCCGCGAGCGTCGAGGTCATCGACGCGACCGGTGAGGTCGTCGCCACTGGCGAGACGACCGACCGGACCTGGGTATGGGTGGAGGGGCTGCAGCCGGACACCGACTACACCTACCGGGTGGTCGTCGACGGCGACCTGTGGGCAGCGGGGGAGCGCTGGGACCTGATGCCGTCGGACCGCGGCGGGTACGACCTGGCAGCGGGCGGCGGCGCGTACGACCTGCGGTTCCGTACCTGGCCCGCGCCCGAGACGGCAAGCCCGCCGGTGCGGTTCGTCGCGCTCGGCGACTATGGCGTCGGGATCCGCTCGGACAGCGAGTCGAGCCGGCGCCAGCGGCGGGTGGCCCGCGTGCTGCAGCGGCTGGTCGAGGAGCACGACGTCCGCTTCGTCATCTCGCTCGGCGACAACATCTACCAGGGCGAGCAGGGGCAGGTGGACGACGAGAGCGGTGGCGAGGACGACGACTGGTACTCGAGCTTCTTCGCCCCGTACCGCTATGTCATCGCCCGGGTGCCTGTGTTCCCGGCCATCGGCAACCACGACACGACCGACACCGAGGGCAGCGACGACCGGGCGCAGATGGAGGACAACTTCCACACCGGCGAGCGTTTCCGCGACGACCAGGACCGCGCGTCGGTGCAGCCGGGGCTGTTCTACCGGCTGCAGTACGGGCGCGATCTCGAGCTGGTGTGCGTCGACACGTCCCAGGACAGCGAGAGCGAGACGTACCACCGGTTCTTCCAGGTCCCGGACCACGAGGCGTGGCTGGCTGACACGTTCGCCAAGGCCGACATGCGCTGGCGGATCCCGTTCTCCCACCACCCGCTGTACTGCGCCGGACCGTCGCACCACAACGACGCCGAGATGCTGGAGTCGCTCGAGCCGCTGTTCGACCAGGGCGGCGTGCGGCTGGTGCTCGCCGGCCACGAGCACAACTTCCAGGTCTCCGAGGTCGACGGGCGCACCTGCGTGATCTCCGGCTCGGGCGGCAAGGTTCGCGAGGACATCCCGGAGGACTTCGACGACGCACACACCACCGCGTGGGCGGCGCAGGCACACCTGCTGCTCGTCGAGATCGACGGCTCCGAGGCGCGGCTCACCCCGATCTCGGGACTGCAGGACGACGGCTCCCTGCACCTGATGACCGCCCTCGACCCGAAGAACCGGATCGTCGTCCCGCCGTTCGTGGTCCGCGCCTGACGCACGTGGGCGGCGGAGGCTGACGAAGGGCCCGAATCACCCATTCGCCCTTGCCGGCGGGCCTGGCGTCGGCTGATCGGTCTGACCGGCATCGTCCGAAGCGGCGTCAACAGCCCCGGAGCCTGTTCGTGGTGTGGCTGCTGACGCCACCCTGCCGGAATGGAGGACACGCTCCGTCGGCCCAGTCACGCCGTCACGAAGGTCGCGCTGAGCGTCGTCGTGACGGTCTGGGTGCTGACCCTTCTTGTGCTGGCCCAGGCGGGGAACGCGACGGCCGGCCAGCTGGTGTCCAACGTGGGGCTGACCGCGATCGCGTTCGCGGCCGGCCTGGCCGCCATCGTGCGCGCCCGGGTGGCGCACCCGCTCCGGCGGTTCTGGTTCTTCCTCGGTCTGGCGTCCTTGTCGTGGTCGGTGGGACAGGCGATCTGGACCTGGTACGAGTCCGTCCTCGGGCGAGATGTCCCGTTCCCGTCGTTGGCAGATGTCGGCTACCTCGGCATGCCCCCGCTGGCGGCGGGCGCCCTACTGAGTCTTCCGCTGGCCGCCCCCACGCTCGCCGGTCGGGTCCGCACGATCCTGGACGGGCTGATGGTGGCGGCGTCCCTGCTGCTGGTCAGCTGGGTCCTGGTCCTGGGGCCGGTCGTGGCCGCGGGCGGAGACAGCCTCCTCACCCAGGCCATCTCGCTGGCCTACCCGGTCGGCGACACGGTCGTCATCACCATCGTCATCTACACCTGGCTGCGGACCCGACACTCCGGCGTCGCGCTGCCGGTCTCGCTGCCGCTGGTGGGCACCGGACTGGTGGCCTTCGCAGTGGCCGACTCCGGCTTCGTGTACCTGACGACGGCGGGCACCTACAGCTCCGGCAGCCTGATCGACATCGGCTGGTTCCTCGGCTTCACCCTGATGCTGTGGGCCGCTGTGGTCGCCACCCCCGCCGCCGCCGCGACGACGACCAGGACTCCGACGACGGTTTCGGCTGGCAGCTCGGCACCTTCCTGCCGTACGCCGCGGTCACGGTGGCCCTGCTCACGTCGGGGCTCGAACTCGTCCGTACCGGGGGCACCGGGACATTCGTGGCCTGGGACCGATCCGCCCTGATCGCCTTCCTGGTCGCGCGGCAGATCCTCACGCTCCGCGAGAACTGGTCGCTCACCCGCCACCTCGAGCAGCGGGTCGAGGCCAGGACGGCCGAGCTGGACTCGAGCCGGCAACGCTTCGCGGCCCTCGTGCAGCACAGCTCGGACGTCGTCACGGTCGTCGACCACGACGGCGTCGTGATCTATCAGAGCGAGTCGTGCCTACGGGTGCTCGGGCGCACAGCGGAGGCGTTGACCGGGCGATCGGTCTGGGAGCTGATGGAGCCCGACCAGGCCGTCATGCTCAAGGCCGCGCTCGACTCGGCGTCACAGGAGTCGCTGCGCATGCAGACGGTGCACAACGTCTGGAGCCGGGGTGACGGCAGCGACTGTCATCTCGAGGTGACGATCACCAACCTGCTCGACAACGCCAGCGTCGCGGGTCTTGTGCTCAACAGCCGTGACGTCACCGATCGCACCATCCTCGAGGAACAGCTGGTCCACCAGGCGTTCCACGACTCGTTGACGTCGCTGTCCAACCGGGCGATGTTCAAGAACCGGCTGGAGCACGCGCTGACCCGTCGGGACCTGAAGCCGGGCTCGCTGGCCGTGCTCTTCCTCGACCTCGACGGCTTCAAGGAGATCAACGACACGCTCGGTCACAGCAGTGGCGATCAGCTGCTGATCGAGGTCGCCCGCCGGCTGAGCACGCAGGTACGCCCGAGCGACACCGTCGCCCGCTTCGGCGGCGACGAGTTCGCCGTCCTGGTCGAGGACCTCACCGACCCCACGTACACGGTCGCGCTCGCCTCGCGGGTCAACACGCTGCTGCAGGAGCCGTACGAGCTCGGCAGCGCCAATATCGTCCACCTCAGCGCCAGCGTGGGCATCGCGCACCACGGCGACCACGCGAGCGACGCCGAGTCCCTGCTGCGCAACGCCGACCTCGCCATGTACCAGGCCAAGGCGGCCAAGACCGGCGGCTACGCGCTGTACGACCCGAGCATGCACGCAGGTCTCGTCGAGCGGGTCCGGCTCGAGGCCGATCTGCGGGCCGCCCTGGAGAACAACCAGCTCGAGGTGCACTACCAGCCGCTGATCAACATGCGGTCGGGCCGGGTCACCGGCGTCGAGGCGCTCGCCCGCTGGCAGCACCCGACGCTGGGCGCCATCCCACCCAGCGAGTTCATCCCGCTGGCGGAGTCGACCGGGTTGATCCGGGTCCTCGGTGAGTGGGTGCTGCGCCAGGCGTGCGAGCAGACCGTCGAGTGGCAGCGCGGCCACGTCGAGCTCTGCGACCTGCGGGTCAGCGTCAACGTCTCCGCTCGTCAGCTGTACGACGGCGACATGACAAAGACCGTGGCCACGGTGCTCGAGGAGACCGGCCTGGCGGCGAAGTCCCTGACCCTGGAGATGACCGAGAGCGTGCTGCTGGACGACTCCGGGGCGACCCTGTCGACGCTGCGCGCGATCCAGACCATGGGTGTCCGGCTGGCGATCGACGACTTCGGCACCGGCTACTCGTCGCTGAGCTACCTGCACCGCTTCCCCGTCGACGTGCTCAAGATCGACCGCAGCTTCATCGAGCGGATGTCCGAGGGCGGGGACGCGTCCCTGGTCAGCACGATCGTGCGTCTCGGCCACACGATGAACCTCGAGACGGTGGCCGAGGGCATCGAGCGTCCCGACGAGATGCTGATGCTGCGGCGTCAGGGGTGCACGACCGGCCAGGGCTTCCATTTCTCACCCGCCCTGCCCGCCGACGAGATCCAGCCCTTGCTGATGGAGCGCACGCAGCTCCGGGCAGTCAGGGACGGGAGCAAGCCCGCGTGAGATCCGACCCAACCGCCGCCAGTCTACGAACGGAGCCGCATGACCGTGTCGATGCGCGACCTCAGCGCCGTGCTCCGCCTCCCGGGCCAGTGGCCCAGCAGCCTCGATCCGCGGGTCCTGAACGACATCGACGTGCCGACTCCGTTCCTGGCGTGCGACCCGAAGCTGTTCGCGGAGCGCATCGACCGCTTCCGCGACGCGCTGCCGGGCGTCCGCCCGTTCTACGCCATCAAGTGCAACTCGACGCCGGCCGTGCTGGCGACGGCCTGTCAGGCGGGCGTCGACTTCGAGGTCGCCTCGCTCGGCGAGCTGCGGCTGCTGCAGGACGTCGGAGTCGATCCCGCCGACGTCCTCTACAGCAACACGGTCAAGCCACCCGGGCACATCCGGGAGACGGCGGCCGCCGGGCTGTGGCGCTTGCCTTCGACTCCGAGAGCGAGCTGCACAAGATCGCCGCCAACGCACCGGGCGCGGCGGTGTACGTGCGGGTGCGGGTGGACGACAGCAACAGCGTGTTCCCGCTGTCCCGCAAGTTCGGGGCCGAGTACCACGACGCCCGCGCGCTGATGCAGGTCGCCGAGGGCCTGGGGCTCCGGCCGTACGGCCTGACCTTCCACGTCGGCTCGCAGTGCACGTCGACCTCGTCCTTCGTGCAGGCACTGGCCTCGGCCGGTCGGTTGATGCGCCAGCTCGCCGGCGACGGCATGGAGCTGGAGATGCTCGACATCGGGGGCGGGTTCCCCGCCCGCTACGGCGACAAGGTCCCGACCATCGAGCAGATCGGGCGGGCGGTCATGTCGGCCGTCGACGACCACCTCCCGTACCGTCCGGCCCTGCTGGCCGCCGAACCCGGACGTCATCTCGTCGCGGAGAGCGCCGTCATGGCGGCCACCGTGCTCGGCCGTGAGGAGCGGGCGGGCGAGGAGTGGCTGTACCTCGACGTCGGCGCCTACAACGGGCTGATGGAGACGCACCAGGCGGTCGGGCAGTGGCGCTTCCCGCTGTGGTCGTCGCGCTCCGATCACGGCGTCGTGCCGCACGTCCCGTACACGATCACCGGGCCGACCTGCGACAGCGCGGACACCATGTTCTACGGGGCGGCGCTGCCGGTCACGATGGCCGAGGGCGACCGCATCTACGTGGGCTCGGCCGGCGCGTACACGCTGAGCTACGCGTCCAGCTTCAACGGCTTCCCGCCCCCGCAGGCCATCGTCGTGCCCCGGGCCTAGGAGCAGCGACATCGTGGCGGGCAGGCACGTCGGGCAGAGCCTCCGCCGGCTCATGATCGCCGGCTGGATCGACTCGGTGTGCCTGTCGTTCGCGTGGACGCTGCTGATGCTGGAGATCCTCGACCGCTACGGCCTGCGCGCGGCCGGTGTCGCGGGAGCGGCCATGCTCGTCGGGATCGCCCTGTCGGCACCTGTCGCGAGCCACCTGTCGGTACGACTCGGCGGGCGACACCTGCTGCGCACGGCGGCGGCTGCCGAGGCGGTCCTGCGGGTCGGTGTCTTCGTGGTGCTGTTCCTCGACCTGGGCATCTGGTGGCTGGCGGCGTGCGTCGTCGTCATGAACGTCACGGCGTGGACGGGGTACGCCGGCATGCGCGCCGAGGTGGCCTCCGTCGCTCCCGGACCCGGCCGCGCTCACCCTGTACGGGACCGGGGTCGCGGCCGTCGAGGCGCTCGGTGCGGCGGCGGCCGCGCTCGTGCCCGGAAGTGTCCTGCAGGAACCGTCCCCGACCGTGCTCGTGATCGTCGCGGTCTACGTGCTGGCGCTGCTGCCCACCGTGCGGGTGGCCGGCACCTCACGGATCGAGCCGATGCCGACCGTGCCTCTCGGGCGGGGCGTCCGGCCGCGGCCGTCGGTGCCCCTGGTGGCCGGGGTGGTGCTGATGGCCATCGCATCCGCGCCCACGCTGCTGTCGGTCCCGCTGGCCGCCGAGCTGCACGGTCGGTCGTCGGTCGCACTGGCCGCGATCGCCTTCACGGTCGGGTCGCTGTCGGCCCCGTACGTTGCGGCGCTGCTGGCCCGGCGCGACGCCGAACGGCCCGGTCGCCTGGATCCTCTGCGCGGTCGGGATGGTGGTGCTGTGGCCGCTGGCGCCGTTCAGCGTTGTGGTGTTCTGCGCCGCCCAGCTGCTGTCCGGTCAGTTCATGACGACGCTCGAGGGGCTGCTGGACGCGACGACGGCGGCCAACGCGCGTGGGCCGGTCGCCGGCGCACTGGCCCGGGGCACCGCGGGACGGGCCCTGGGCTCGGCCGCCGGCACCGCGGCCCTGCCGTTCGGGCTGGTCGCGGTGGGGCTGACCGCGGTCACCGGCGGTATGACACTGCTCCTGGTCGTGGCCGGGCTCGTCGCCGCGGCCCTGCCCGGTTCCCGCCCGCGCCCTGCGATCGGCGTCGAGGCAGTGCCGCGCGAGGCGGTCAGCACGGCCTGAGCGCGGCCGCACCACCCGGAGAGCCGCTCAGAGTCGCGTGCCGAAGGTCTCCACCGCGTTGCCGACGGCCACCCGGTCGCGAAGCTCGACGGGCAGCACGTTCAGCGCGTTCATCGGGTCGTCGAAGTCCCAGTGCGGGTAGTCGGAGCTGAACAGCAGCGTCCGCTCGGCCTGCGCGATGTCGCAGATGGCGCGTACGTGCTCCTTCTTGCGTGGCTCCATGAACGGCTGGCTGGTGAAGCGCACGTGGTCGAACACGTACTCGCTGGGAAGCCGGGTCAGCCACGGCACCTCGTCGCGCAGCCCGCGCACGTTCTTGTCCAGCCGCCACAGCACGTCGGGCAGCCAGGCGAAGCCGCCCTCGGTGATGACCACCTTCATCGCCGGGAACCGCTCGAACACGCCGTGGCAGACCAGGCTGATCAGGTTGGCCTGGAAGACCTGGCTGAGACCGGTGTGCCACTCCACGTAGTACGTCGGCGCGGCACCGGCCATGCTCGGCGAGGTGGTGAAGATGCCCTCGCCCGAGTTGGGGTGCACCGCCACCGGCAGCCCCAGCTCGGCCGCCGCCTCGTAGATCGGGTAGTAGTGCCGCTGGCCCATCAAGATGTTGGTCAGCGGCAGCAGGATGGACACGAATCCCTTGCGTTGACCCGATCTGCGGATCTCCGCTGCCGCCTGGGCTGGGTCCTGCGGCGCGACCACGAGCGCCGCCCGGTAGCGCTCGTCGGCCGCCAGCCAGAAGTCGGCCAACCAGTCGTTGTACGCCGCGGCGATCGACGCGGCCAGGTCTGGGTCGGGCATCGCGCCCAGCCCGAGCACGTCGCCGCCGATCAGCACCGCCCGCGACACCCGGTGGGCGTCCAGCAGGTGCTTGGCCACGTATGCCGGGTCGGACCCCGGTGCGCCGCCGTCGGGTGCGTACGCGTCCTTGCGCAGCACGCCCGCCGGGTTGACGTACAGCAGGTTGCGGGGGATGGACACCTGCTCGCGACCGATGCCCGACGCCGAGCGCTGGTCGTCGAGGCCGATCCGATGCCGCGCGCCGGTCGACAGGTACGGCGCCAAGCCGGCCAGCCCGTGTCGAAGGATCGGGTGCACGTCGCAGTCGACCAGGGTGTAGCCGGGGCCCTCGACCAAGTCCGTCACGCGTCTCCTCACGCCGCGGGCGAGCGTACTGCAGCAACCTGCGCCTCCCGTGATCGAATCGCTGTCAGACTGATCGGCGTGGAGCACCGCGTCGGCACCGTCGAGGAACTGCGCGCCGAGGGCTGCCGGATCGTCGACGTCGGGGGTCGGCGGATCGGCGTGCTGAGCGTCGGCGACGACTTCTTCGCCGTCCGCGACCGCTGCCCGCACCGCGGGGCACCGGTCTGCCAGGGCATCGTCGGCGGCACGCTGGTCGCCTCCGCGCCGCACGAGTACGTCTACGGCCGGCACGAGCGGGTGCTGCGCTGCCCGTGGCACGGCTGGGAGTTCGACCTCGAGTCCGGTCGGTCGCTGCTCGAGCCCGAAACGGTCGGCGTGAAGACGTACGAGGTGACCGTGGACGACGGCACCGTGGTGCTGCACACGTAGCCGAACGGCTGACAAAGTCCGCCAAGACGGCAAGAAACATGGCTTTTGCGTGGCTCTGCTCGTGGCAGGGCGCAGGCTGGCGGGGAGTCGGCACTGTGCCGGTCGCGAAACTCCTGAGGACTGACGATGAAAGCCTGGCTCGTGATCGGTGGGCTCGCGGCTGCCCTGGTTGTTGCCGGGTGCGGCGGTGTGTCCGGCTCCGACGAGTACAAGGCCTTGTCGACCCAGAATGCGACCAACGCGCACGAGCTCGAACGGACCCAGCAGACCCTGGACTCGACTACGGCGGAGCTCGAGGCCCTCCAGGACCGGGCGGACACGCTGCAGGAGTTCGTCGACGGGTTCCGCTCCCAGCGCATCGTGCGCCAGCAGAACCTCGAGGCGCGCCGCGACGCCTTGGACGCCCGCGCGGCGGACCTGCGTGATCGTGAGCAGGCCGTCGAGGACCGCGCCGCCGAGGTCCAGGCCGCCAACGAAGAGGCCGCCATGGGCCAGTTCGGCGACACGGGCACGTTCGTCGTCGGCACCGACATGGCAGCCGGCGGCTACTTCGCCGCGGGCGGCCCCGATTGCATCTGGGCCTTCATGAGCGGCACCGGGCCGAATGCCACCGAGATCCTCGCGAACCACGGCTACGTGGCCCAGTACGTCGACATGGACGAGGGCGACATCTTCCACACCGAGGGCTGCGGCCCCTGGGTGAGCGACTGACCGACCGAGGCCGGCCGCCGCTCAGGCGCCCGAGTAGTCCGGGAGCTGCTGCAGCGCCCAGGAGTTGCCGTCGGGGTCGGAGAAGTAGACGAACGACCCCCACGCCAGGTGGTCGACGTCGCTGACGTCGACGCCAGCCGCCACCAGCTGGGCGTGTGCCGCCTCGACGTCGGCGACGACCATCTGCATCCCCTTGACCGAACCGGGCTCGCCCTCCACGATCCCCTGGCCGATCGCGATCGAGCACGCCGAGCCGGGCGGGGTGAGCTGGACGAACCGCAGGTTCTCGTCGACCCGGTGGTCGTGGTCGGCGTTGAAGCCCACCTGGTCGACGTAGAACGCCTTGGCGCGGTCGATGTCGGAGACGGGCAGGCCTACGAGCTCGATCTTCCAGTCCATGGTGTGGAGCCTTCCTGGTGGGCCGGCCGCCGGTCGGCCGGTTCGGACGACGCTACGAGCAATAGCGGCCAGATCCTGGCCGCAACTGGCCACGATCTCATCCGGCCGCACAGGCCGAGCATCCACCATGTCCCGCGTCCGGCGCCGTGCTGGACGGACCCGGCCTCGTCGCTCAGCCCGTACCGGCGGTGCAGCCGGCGCAGCGGTGCCGGCGCCCACCAGTTCCTGCGTCCCAGCAGCGACATGACGGCGGGCACCAGCAGCAGCCGCACGAGTGTGGCGTCGACCGCGACGGCGATCGCGAGGCCCAGACCGACCTGCTTGACCGGAGAGAAGCCGCCAGCGACGAAGCCTGCGAACACCACCACCATCAACAGCGCGGCCGCGGTGACCACGCCGGCGGTGCTGCGCAGACCTTCCTCGACCGCCCGGTCGTTGTCGCCCGTACGCCGCCACCACTCGGCGATGCGCCCGAGCAGGAAGACCTCGTAGTCCATCGAAAGGCCGAACGCGATCGCGAACACCAGTACCGGCGTCGTGATGCTGAGGCTGCCCAGCGCCTCGGTGCCCACCAGCGAGCCGAGGTGACCCTCCTGGAAGACCCACACCAGCGCGCCGAAGCTCGCGCCCAGGCTGAGCACGTTCATCGCGATCGCCTTGAGCGGCACGATGACCGAGCCGGTGAACGCGAACAGCAGCACGAACGTCGCGAGCGCCACGATGCCCAGCGCCCACGGCACCCGCTGCTTGAGCGCGTCCTCGTAGTCGACCAGCTCGGCCGCCTCGCCCGCGACCCGCACCGTCGTGGGAGCCGGCAGCTCGCGCAGGTCGTCGACCAACCGCATCGCGGTCTCGCCCTGGGTCGTTCCCTCGGGCAGCACGTCGACAACCGTCAGCCCGGGCACGCCCTCGCGCACCGCCACCGACTGCACGCCGTCGAGGTCGCGCACCGAGTCGAGGTACGGCTCCAGCGCGGCCGCAGGCACGGTGCCGCCGGCGACCACGGTCAGCGGCTCCAGGTCGGACTCCACGCCGAACCTGTCGGCCGCCACCTCTGCCACCTCGCGGCTCTCGGAGTCGGCAGGCAGCGACCGCGCGTCGGGGTCGGCGTAGCGCACCCCGAGGAACGGAACCGCCGCCACCGCCAGCAGCGCGCCGGCCACGACGACGACTCCCACCCGGTGCCGTCGCACGCCCCGGCTGATCGCCGCGACCGTGGAGGCGCCGCGGCCGGCGCCTTTGGCCGGGTGCACCCGGTGGCCCAACCAGGACAGCAGCGCCGGCAGCAGGGTCACCGCCGCGACCAGGTCGAGCAGCACGACGGCCAGCCCGGCGAACCCCATCGAGCGCAGGAAGTCGTCGGGGAACACCAGCAGTCCGGCCAGCGATGCCGCCACGGTCAGGCCGGAGAACGCGACCGTCCGCCCGGCCGAGGCGTACGTGCGCCGCAGCGCACCCTCGACGCCGGGGTCGACCGCCCGCTCCTCGCGGAACCGCGAGACCACCAGCAGCGCATAGTCGACCGCCAGGCCGAGGCCGAGCATCGTGATGATGTTGATCGCGTACACCGAGACGTCGAGCACGGTGCTGACCGCGAACAGCATGCCGAGCGTGCCGGCCACACCGACGGTCGCGACGATCACCGGCAGCCCGGCGGCGATGATGCCGGCGAACACGATGAGCAGCAGCAGGAGCACCACCGGCGTGGTGAGCAGCTCGGCGCGGGCCAGGTCGCTGGCCGCCTGCTCCTCCATCTCGGCGTCCAGCACTGACTCGCCGCCGACGAGCACCCGCGGCGCATCGATGCCGCGCAGCAGGTCGGCCGCGTCCTCGAGGGCGTCCTCGCCAGCGACGGTCGGCTCGGCGTGTGCGACGACCACGACCGCGTTGCCGTCGGAGGCGACGGTCGCGGGGTCCGGCGTCGCACCGCCACCGCTCCACGGCGTGTGCACCATCGCGATGCCCGGGAGGGCAGCGACCTCGTCCGCGGTCTGCTCGACGGCGTCGCGGAGGGCGGGGTCGGTCGCCGCCAGCCCGTCGACGACGGCGTAGACCTCGTCGCCGCTCGGCGCGGCGCGGTTGATCGCCTGCTCGGCGACGTACGACTCGGTGCCGTCGATGGCGCCGACGTCGCTGCTGAGCCGTCCGAACAGGCCCGGCGCGGCGGCGAAGCCGGCCACCAGGACGACGAGCCAGGCGGCGAGGACGAGACCGCGGTGGCGGTGGCTGAAGAGGGCGATGCGCTGGACCATGACGGGCTCCCGAGGGTGGTGACGTGGTGCCCTCGACGCTAGGAAGCGGGAGCCCGCCGCGGATCGCCCGCGAGAGCGGTCTTCTGCCTCCCCCGTGCGGGGGAGGACACACCGGCGGAAGGGTCGGATGAGCGAGGTGGTGGAGGCTAAGCGGAGGGTCAGGCGGGGTCGGACGGGCTCACGACGCCGTGCTCGTAGGCGTAGATGACCGCCTGCACCCGGTCGTGCAGCTGCAGCTTGAGGAAGACGTTGCTCACGTGGGTCTTCACGGTGTGCTCGCTGACGACCAGTCGCTCGGCGATCTGCGCGTTGGACAGCCCACGCGCGAGCAGGTCGAGGGTGTCGCGCTCGCGGCCGGTGAGCGACGCGACCCCGGGGTCGTCCCGGCCGGTCTGCGCCGACGCCCTCTGACGGGTGAAGTCGCTGAGCAGCCGGCGGGTCACCGACGGCGCCAGCAGGGCTTCGCCGGCCGCGACGACGCGTACGGCGTGCACCAGCTCGTCGCGGCTGGCGTCCTTGAGCAGGAAGCCGCTGGCCCCGGCCTGCAACGCGTCGTAGACGTACTCGTCGAGGTCGAACGTCGTCAGCACCAGCACCCGGGTCTGCGGGTGCTCGCTGACGATGACGCGCGTCGCCTCGATGCCGTCGAGGACAGGCATCCGCACGTCCATCAGCACCAGGTCGGGCTGGTGCAGCCGCGCCTGCTCGATCGCCTGCTGGCCGTCGCCCGCCTCGGCGACCACCGTGATCTCGTCACCGGACTCGACGACCATCCGGAAGCCGGCGCGCACCAGCTCCTGGTCGTCGACCAGCAGCACCCGGGTCGTCACCGCGCGGCGACCCGGTCGTCGAAAGTGGGCAGCCGGGCGGCGACCCGCCAGCCCGCCACGTCTGGACGCGGCCCGACCTCGAGTGACCCGCCGACGAGGGTGACCCGTTCGCGCATCGCCACCAGGCCGTTGCCGCCGCCGGCGGGGTCGGCCTCGCCGCCGTGGCCGTCATCGACGACCTCGAGCAGCAGCGCGTCGGCGGCGTACGCGACCCGCACCCGCACCTGCTCGGCGCGCGCGTGCCGCGACACGTTGGTCAGCGCCTCCTGCAGCAGCCGGTACGCCGACAGGTCGATCGTCGGCGGGAGCGGTCGTGCCTCGCCCTCGACCGCGAGCTGGACGACCAGCCCGGTGGCGCGGACGCCGTCGACCAGCTCGGTCAGCCGGTCGAGGCCGGGCTGGGGCGCACGATCGGCGCTCTCGTCGGGGCGCAGCACGCCCAGCAGCAGTCGCATCTCGGTCAGCGCCTTGCGGCCCGTGGCACTGACGCGGTCGAAGGCGTCGACGACGTGGTCGGGATCGCGCTGCACCGCCACCGCACCGGCCTCCGCCTGGACCACCATCAGGCTCACGTGGTGGGCGACGACGTCGTGCATCTCCCGGGCGATCCGGTTGCGCTCGGCGACGACGGCGCGCTCGGCCTCGGCGGTGCGGGTGCGCTCGGCCTGCAGCGCCCGCTGCTCGGCCTCACGTGTCCGCTCGCGCCGGGTGCGGTTGCCGTCGCCGAGCAGCCAGGCGGCCGCGAACACCAGGAAGTTGACCGCGACGTCCTGCACGTCGGCCTCGGCGTCGACGACCATCGCGACGCCGATGCTCGTCGCGGCGATCCCCGCCGACGCCACCGACCAGCGCCAGCTCGCATACGCCGCGGCGCTGTACAGCCCGACCAGGCCCGCGTACGGCACCGGCGGGTCGGGCAACCACGTCAATCCGTAGGTGAGCGCCAGCATCCCGCTCAGCAGCGCCGTGACCACCGGGAAGCGTCGTCGCCAGATAAGCGGCACCGCCTGCGCCACCACGAGCACGAACGCCCAGGCCGGCACCGACTCGCACTCGCAGTCGTCGAGCAGCAGCGGCAGCAAAGAGAGCAGCAGCACGGCCGCGGCGAGGGCGACGTCGAAGAGCCGCTCGAGCCGGTCTCGCGACGGGTCGGTCCCCATGGCCGCAGTGTTCCAGCCGGCGGGGCGTACCGGCCTCCCTCGTGCGGGGGAGATGCGCCGGCGTCCCGCGGCGCTGACCCAGCGAAGTCGGCGGTTTCCCGGCGTTGTAGCGCTGGGTAGGCGCCGGTTTCGCAGCCCAGCCTGCGAAACCGGCCGGGCGCTGCCGGGCACTGTCGGTGGCGTGCGGCAGCCTGGTGTGGACGGGACAGGTGGGACAGGAGGGGTGAGGGATGCGGCTGCTGCTGTTCGCCGATCTGCACCTCGACACGGCCTTCCGCTGGGCGCCGCCGGGGGTCGCCCGGGCACGCCGTCGCGCGCTGCGCGAGACGCTCACCCGCATCGTCCGGCTCGCCGACACCGAGCGGGTCGACGCGATCTGCTGCGCCGGCGACCTCTACGAGCACGAGCGCTTCACGCCTGACACGACCGCGTTCCTGCGCGACACCTTCGCCTCGACCGAGCTGCCGGTGTTCCTCGCGCCGGGCAACCACGACTGGTACGGGCCGGCCAGCGCGTACGCCCGGGCGGGCTGGTCGCCCAACGTGCACGTCTTCACCGACGACCGGCTGACCCCGGCCGAGCTCGCCGACGGTCTCACCCTGTGGGGGGCCGCGCACCGGGCGCCCGCCGACACCGACGGGTTCCTCGACGGCTTCCGGGTCGACCGCGGTGGCGTCCACCTCGCGCTGATCCACGCCTCGGAGCGCTCCGGGCTGCGCTGGCAGGACACCGGCAAGGTGCCGCACGCGCCATTCGCCGAGGCGCAGGTGCCGGAGGCCGGCCTGGCGCACGCGCTGTGCGGCCACTTCCACGCCCCGCGCGACGGTGAGTGGCACACCTACCCGGGCAACCCCGACCCGCTGACGTTCGGGGAGACCGGCGAGCGGGGCGCGGTTGTCGTCGACGTGGCGGGCGACGGGAGCGTACGCCGCACCCGGCACCGGGTCGCGGTGAGCGAGGTGCACGACGTCGAGGTCGACCTCACCGGCGTACGGCACGAGTCGGCTGCCCGTGACCGGGTGGCGCGCCGGCTGGCACCGCTGGGCGGCAGCGTGCGGCTCGCGCTCACCGGTGAGGTGGGCAGCGAGGTCGTCATCGACCCCGCGGCGTTAGCCGACGTGGCACCGCACCTGGACGCGGTCGTCCCGCGGCCGGCCGCGCTGGCGGTGCCGTACGACCTCGATCGGCTCGCCGCGGAGCAGACCGTGCGCGGGCAGTTCGTCCGCGACGTCCGTACCGACGAGGCGCTCGACGACGACACCCGTCGCCGGGTGCTGCTCACCGGGCTGCGCGCGCTCGACGGCCGGGCCGACGCGCTGGAGGTCCGATGAGGATCCGCTCGGTCACCGCGGCCGCGTTCGGACCGCTGGTCGACGAGACGCTCGAGCTGGCGCCGGGCCTCACCGTGGTGAGCGGGCCCAACGAGTCGGGCAAGTCCAGCTGGCACGCGGCCGTCCACGCCGCGCTGTGCGGACGCCGGCGGGGACGGGGCGCACCGACCCGCGACGACCGGGTCTTCGCCGAGCGGCACCGCCCCTGGTACGGCGACCGGTGGGCGGTGTCGGCAGAGATCGAGCTCGCCGACGGCCGGCGGGTCGAGATGCGCCACGACTTGGCCGGCATGGTCGACTGCTCGGCCACCGACCTCGTCCTCGGCCGCAAGGTGTCCGACGAGGTGATGGTCGAGGGCTCGCCCGATGCGTCCCGCTGGCTCGGGCTCGACCGCCGCTCCTACGCCGCCACCGGTTCGGTCGCCCAGGCCGACCTGCTCGGTGTCCTCGACGAGGCCGACGGCCTGCAGGAGCACCTGCAGCGCGCGGCGGCGACCGCGGCCACCACCTCGTCGACCGCGGCCGGAGCGCTCGACCTGCTGGACGCCTACGCACGCGACCACGTCGGACTCGATCGGACCACCTCCACCCGGCCGCTGCGGCTGGCCGCCGCCGAGGTCGAGGCCGCCCACGCGCACCTTCGCGAGGCCGAGCGCCGTCACGACGAGCACCTCGACCTCGCCGCCCGCCACGACGCCGTCCTCCGCCGGGTAGCGGCTGCGGTCGACGGTGTCCAGGACGCCGAGCGGTGGGCGGCAGTAACCAGCGGTCTGCGGGAGCGCGGGCAGACGCTCGACCGGCTCGCCGAGCGCGCCGGCCATGCCGCCCGGCTTGCCGCCGCGCATGCCGGCCGACCCGCCGTCGTCCGAGTCGACACCGAGGCGCCATCGACCGGTCCGTCCTGGCGGCCGGCCTGGCTCGCCTCGGCTGCTGGTGTGCTCGCGGTGCTCGCTGCCGTGCTGCTGATCGCCGGTCAGCCGGTCGCCGCCGGTGGGTGCCTGCTGCTGGCGCTCGCGGCGGGTGCGGTCGGGGTGACCCGTACGCAGGCACCTGTGCCGGCTGCCGAACCACCGACGCCCGTCGGCTCCGACGCGGACGCGCGGGTTGCCGCCGCGGACGCGGCGCGCCTGGAGGCCGAGCGGGCGGCGGCCACGGCAGCGCTGATCCGGCAGGCGGCCGACCTGGGCCTCGACGGCGAGACCGCGACCGATCTCGGCGCACTCGAAGCGCTGCACGACGACGCCGCCCGTTCGCTGGCCGAGCAGCGACACCGGCTCGCCGCACTGGAGCGCGAGAGCGAGCGGCTGGCCGGCACGCTGGTCGAGAGGGCGCGGTCGCTGCCGGGTGTCCCCGAGGCCGAGGAGCGGCTGGCGGCGGCTGAGGCCGAGCTGGCCCGGGTCGAGCGGCTGCGCGACACCCTCGGGCTGGCGACCTCCTACCTGCGCCGGGCCCAGGACCGGGTGCATCGCGACATCGCGCCGGTGCTGGCGCGCACGCTCACCCGGTGGCTGCCGGAGGTGACCGACGGCCGCTACACCGAGGCGGTGGTCGACCCGGCCACGCTCGAGGTGCGGCTGCGGGCCGCGGGCCACGAGTGGCGCGATGCGACAGCGTTGTCGGTCGGCACCGCGGAGCAGGTGCACCTGCTGCTGCGGGTCGCGCTCGCCGAACATCTGACGGCACCGGGGGAGTCGTGCCCGCTGCTGCTCGACGACGTCACGGTGCAGGCCGACGACGCCCGCACCCGACGACTCCTCGACGTCGTGCTGCAACTGGCCGCCGACCGCCAGGTGGTGCTGTTCTCGCAGGAGCCCGAGGTTGCCAGGTGGGCCGACGAGCGGCTGGTCGGCAGCGACCGGCACGCGCACGCACGGCTGAAGCCGGTCGAGGTGGTGTGAGTCCGCGGGACACTGGTGCCGTGGCTGCCTGGGTCCTGCACGTCGATCTCGACCAGTTCCTGGCCGCGGTCGAGGTGCTGCGGCACCCCGAGCTGCGCGGGCTGCCGGTCGTGGTCGGTGGTGACGGCGACCCCACCAAGCGCGGGGTGGTGAGCACCGCGTCGTACGAGGCCCGCGCGCTCGGGGTGCGGTCGGGCACGCCGCTGCGCACCGCGCTGAAGCGAGCCCCAGACGCGGTCTTCCTGCCGGTCGACAAGGAGCACTACGAGGCGGTGTCGGCGGAGGTGATGGCCGAGCTGCACGAGCTCGACGCGGTGGTCGAGGTCCTCGGCTGGGACGAGGCGTTCCTCGCTGTCGAGACCGACGACCCGGAGGCCTACGCCCGCGACATCCAGCGACGGGTGCGCGAGCGGACCCGGCTGGACTGCTCGGTCGGCATCGGGCAGAACCGGCTGCAGGCCAAGCTCGCCACCGACATGGGCAAGCCGGCGGGGACGTTCCGGCTGACCGACGACACCTGGTACGAAGTGCTCGGCGAGCGCCCGACCGACGCGCTGTGGGGCATCGGCCGCAAGACCCGCGACAAGCTGGCCGCGCTCGGCCTGCACACCGTCCGCGAGCTCGCGACCGCCGACCGCGAGCAGCTCGCCGGCGCGTTCGGTCCGGCGACCGGCCCGTGGCTGATCCGGCTGGCCCGCGGCTGGGACCGCACCCCGGTGTCGAGCACGCCTTGGCAAGCCCGCTCGCGCGGCCGCGAGGTGACCTTCCAGCAGAACCTCGACGACTGGGCCGACGTCCGGCGCGAGGTGGCAGTGCTTGCCGCCCGGGTCGCGGAGGACGTCGCCGCCGAGGAGCGGCCGACGGTGCGGGTCGTGGTCAAGGTCCGGCACGCGCCGTTCTTCACCAGCACCCACGGCCACCCGCTCGCCGAGCCCACCAACGACCCCGCCGCCATCGAGGAGGCCGCCCTCGCCGCACTCGACCGCTTCGACGACCACCGCCCGGTCCGGCTGCTCGGCGTCCGCTGCGAGCTGGCCCGCTGACCGCGGGTTTCGCAAGCCGGCTTGCGAAACCCGCACTCGCCCCGCGTCATAACACGGGGCAGGTGCGGAGTTCGCGGGGCGAGTGACCGGGTGAGGCGGTCAGATCGTTCCGCGGAACCACCTCGAAAGTGGTTCCGCGGAACCACATTCACGACGTGTGGTGCACCTCCTGCAGCCCGTACACCGGGGTCGGGATCCCGACCTCGCGCGCCTTGAGCTGCAGCGCCAGGTACAGCGAGTAGTGCCGGGACTGGTGCAGGTTGCCGCCGTGGAACCACAGCGCCTCCTGCTGGGTGGGCTTCCACATGTTGCGCTGCTCGCCCTCCCACGGTCCGGGGTCCTTGGTGGTGTCGGAGCCGAGCCCCCACACCTTGCCCACCCGGTCGGCGACCTCCTGGCTGATCAGGTCGGCGGCCCAGCCGTTCATCGAGCCGTAGCCGGTCGCGTACACGACGAGATCGGCGGGCAGCTCGGTGCCGTCCTCGAGCACGACCGCGTCCTCGGTGAGGTGGTCGACCTGGCCGCGGACGAGCTTCACCTCCCCGTCGGCGACGAGGTCGGCCGCGCCGACGTCGATGTAGTAGCCCGAGCCCCGTCGCAGGTACTTCATGAACAACCCCGAGCCGTCGTCGCCCCAGTCGTGGGCGAAGCCGGAGGCCTCGAGCCGCTCGTAGAAGTCCTTGTCCCGCTCGCGCATCTGGTCGTACAGCGGGATCTGGAACTCGTGCATGATCCGGTACGGCAGCGACGCGAAGACCATGTCGGCCTTCTCCGTCGTCATCCCCGACGCCACCGCCTCCTCGGAGTACAGCGCACCGAGCCCGATGTCCATCAGCGTGTCCGAGCGCACGATGTGCGTCGACGTGCGCTGCACCATCGTCACGTCGGCGCCGTTCTCCCACAGCGCCCCGCAGATGTCGAAGGCGGAGTTGTTCGACCCGATCACGACGCACTTCTTGCCCTCGTACGCGTCCGGGCCGGGGTGTGCCGACGAGTGGTGCTGGTCGCCACGGAAGACGTCCTGGCCCGGCAGCTCGGGCACGTTCGGCTTGCCCGACATCCCGGTGGCGAGCACCAGCTGCTTCGGCCGCAGCACCACCGGGTGGCCCTCGCGCTCGACGGTGACCGTCCACTCGCCGGTGTCGGCGTCGTACGTCGCGCTCTTGGCCTCGGTGTTCGTCCAGTAGTTGAGCTCCATCACCCGCGTGTACGACTCGAGCCAGTCGGCGATCTTGTCCTTGGGGGAGAAGACCGGCCAGTTGTCCGGGAACTTGATGTACGGCAGGTGGTCGTACCAGACCGGGTCGTGCAGGCACAGCGACTTGTACCGGCCGCGCCACTGGTCACCCGGGCGCGAGTGCTTGTCGATGATGATCGTCGGGACCCCGAGCTGGCGCAGCCGTGCCCCCAACGCGATGCCGCCCTGCCCACCGCCGACCACCAGCACGTACGGCTGCGTGGCGTAGCCGAGCTCGGCCGCCTCGCGCTCCCTGCGGTCCAGCCAGGTCTCGCGCTCACGGTTGATGCCGTGCTCGGCACCCATCGGCCGGCCGATCCGCGCGGCTCCTCGTGACCCTTGAGCTCGTACAACGTGGTGAGCAGCGTCCAGGCGGCGCCGTCGCGCAACCGCAGGTGGCCCCGGCAGCGACCCACGGCGGTCTCGAACTCGATCCACGCCTCGAGGACGCCGCCGCCGTCGGTCGCCGGCTCGGTCACGGTGAACCCGCTCGGGTCGGTGCTCTCGAGGCTCGCGCGGAGCAGGTCGGCCACGCCCTCGCGACCCTCGACAGTCGTGATGTTCCAGCTGAACGCGACAAGGTCGCGCCAGAAGCTCGTGGTCGCGAACATCCCGGCGGCCGCCTCGACGTCGCGGGCGGCCAGCGCGGCCTCGAAGTCCGCCAGCCACGACGTCACCTGCGCGGTGGCGTCGTCCGCGGCAGCCTGCTCGGTGTCCGGGCTGTCGATCGTCTGGGTCATGGGCGTCTCCTCGCCTGTCCGTGACGGCGCCTGTGCGGGTCAGCCTGCGCCGCCGGTCCCGGCGCTGCAACCCCTCGTGCGAGCGCGCCGTCCGCCGGACCGCCGGAACATGGGTGCGCCCGGCGCCGGTGAGGGTCATCATGCTGAGCATGGGCCCGTTGCCCACCGGCACGGTGACGATGCTGTTCTCCGACATCGAGGGCTCCACCGCGCTCCTGACCCGGCTGGGCGATCGCTACGTCGAGGCTCTCGACGGACAGCGCCAGGTGCTGCGAGCGGCCTGGTCCGCGTGGGACGGCGCGGAGATGGGGACCGAGGGCGACAGCTTCTTCGTCGTGTTCGGCGTTGCCTCACACGCCGTCGCTGCGGCGCTGCAGGCCCAACGCGACCTGATCAGCTACCCGTGGCCCGACGGAGCGCGGGTGGCGGTGCGGATGGGCGTGCACACCGGCGAGCCCACGCGGCACGACGACGGCTACGTCGGCATGGACGTGCACCGCGCCGCCCGGGTCGCGGCCACCGCCCACGGCGGTCAGGTGGTCGTCTCGGAAGCCACCGTGCACCTGGTCTCCGACCGGCTCGACGATGCCCGGCTGCTGGATCTCGGCCGGCACCGGCTCAAGGACATCCCCGAGCCCGAGCACCTCTACCAGCTGTGCGCTCCCGGGCTCCCCGAGCAGTTCCCGCCGCTGAAGAGTCTCGGCACCAGCGCCAGCCTGCCGCGTGCGTCGACGCCGCTGGTGGGTCGCGATCGCGAGCTGGCCGAGCTGGTGGCGCTCGCGGGCTCGCCCGAGGTGCGGCTGGTGACGCTGACCGGGCCGGGCGGTTCCGGCAAGACGCGGCTGGCCACCGCGGTCGCCGCCGAGCTGGCGCCGACGTACTCGGACGGGGCCTACTTCGTGCCCCTGGCCGCGGTCACCAGCGAGGACGCGATGTGGAGCAGCATCGCCGAGCTGTTGGGAGCGGCCACCGAGAACCGGCCCAAGGAGCGGTTCCTCGAGTGGGTGGCCTCGGGCCAGGCGCTGCTGGTGCTGGACAACCTGGAGCAGCTGCCGGCGGCCGCGGTGGTGATCAGCGACCTGCTGGACGCGGGTGACGGTCTCGGCGTCGTGGCGACGTCGCGCGGACCGCTGCACCTGCAGGGCGAGCACGAATACCCCGTCCCCACCCTCGGGCTGCCTGCGACGGCTGACGACCTCGAGGTGGCGGAGCGCTCCACGGCGGTGCAGCTGTTCTGCGAGTACGCCCGACACGTCCGGCCCGGTTTCGCGTTGACGTCGGACAACGTGGCGGCCGTGGTGGCGCTCTGCCAGCGACTGGACGGCCTGCCGCTGGCCATCGAGCTTGCGGCCGCTCGGCTCCGGATGCTGAGTCCCTCCGCGCTACTGGCCCGCCTGGACAAGACGACGGACCTGACGGCGCGCGACGTGAACCGGCCGGAGCGGCAGCGGACGCTGCGTGCCGCCATCGCGTGGAGCCACCAGCTGCTGTCGCCCGAGCTGCAGACGGTGTTCCGCAGGCTCGGCGCCTTCGCGGGCGGCGGCGACCTGGACGCCGTCGCCGCGGTGGCTTGCTCCGATCTCGACATCGACCCGCTGGACGCGGTCGCCGAGCTCGCCGACGCGGCCCTCGTCTCGGTCGGTGACGGGCCCGACGGGGAGCCGCGGGTCACGTTGCTGCAGACGATCCGCGACTTCGCCCTCGAGCTGCTGGACGCGTCGGGCGAGGGGTACGCCACCCGGCACCGGCACGCCGAGCACTACGTACAGCTGGCGCAGGCGATGTACACGGCGCTGCGCGGCGAACGACCGCTCGACGCCGAGGACCGACTGGACCTCGAGCAGGACAACCTGCGCGACGTCCTGGCCTGGACGCTGCAACCCGCGTCGGACGAGACCGTCCTGGCACCCGAGCGGCAGCAGCTCGCGACGCAAGCCTGTCATGCGCTGTACTACTACTGGCTCAACGGGCAGATTCCCGAGGGCCGCCGATGGCACACCCTAGCGGTGCAAGAGGTCCCCGCCGCCGTCTCCGAGGCGTATGGCACGTTGCTGCTGGAGTTCGCAGCGATGGTGTTCAGCGACGGTGACTACGCAGAGGCGCGGGAGCCGATCGTCCGTTCGATCGAGATCTTTCGGGCGCTGGACGCCAGCAACGGCATCATCAGCGCGGTGCGCACGCTGGGCGAGCTGTACACCGCGACCGGTGACTTCGACGCCGCCCGTCCCGCGCTCGAGGAGAGCCTGGCGCACGCTCGAGACAGCGAGGAGCTCGGCCGGATCGGCTACTCCCTCGCCGACATCGGCTGGCTCGAGTACCTGTCCGACCGTCCCGCCGCAGCAATGGGTTACCTGACGGAGGCGCGCGACCGGTTCCGCGAGTCGGGCAACCGCGACTGGGAGCTGGGCTGTGCGCTGATGGTGGCCTCGGCACAGCTGGCAGCTGGCGAGCTGAACACCGCAGCCACCGCACTGGACGCCCTGGCCCAGGAGGAGGTGCTCCGCCACGACATCGAGGACGTGTGCTCCCTGATCGACCAGTACGCGCTGCTCGCTGCCGCCCGGTCCGACGCCCGACTGGCCGCCCGGCTGACGGGCTTCGGCCGGGAGCGGCGGAGGACGGGGAACGTGGAGCTCGCTCCGTCGGACAGGCGCTACCTCGACCAGCGCCTGGAGGAGGCCCGCCGCACACTCGGCGCAGAGGAATGGGAGGAGGCGTACCGGGAGGGTGCGAGGCTGAGCCTCGACGACGCGTTCGCCGAGGCCAGGGGGCAGTGACACATGACGCAGCACCTGACGGCACTTCCGTCCGGCACGGTGACGATGTTGTTCTCCGACATCGAGGGGTCGACCGCACTGCTGTCCCGGCTCGGTGACCGCTACGTCGAGGCCCTGGACGCCCAGCGCGCGCTGCTGCGCGCGGCCTGGTCCCGGTGGGGTGGCGTCGAGATGGGGACCGAGGGGGACAGCTTCTTCGTCGTCTTCGACGTCGCCTCCGACGCGGCGAGCGCAGCGCTGCAGGCGCAGCGCGACCTCGCGACACACGCGTGGCCGCAGGGAGAGCGGGTCGCCGTGCGGATGGGTCTGCACACCGGGGAGCCGACCGCACATGGTGACGGTTACGTGGGCATGGACGTGCACCGGGCCGCCCGGCTCGCGTCGACCGCGCACGGTGGGCAGGTGGTGGTCTCGGAGGCCACCGGTCTGCTCGTGTCCGGCGCCCTCGGCGACGACGTGCGGCTGCTGGACCTCGGCCACCACCGATTGAAGGACATCGACGCGCTCGAGCACGTCTTCCAGCTGTGCGCGCCGGACCTGCCTGCGGACTTCCCGCCGCTGAAGAGCCTCGGGACCGACCACCAACCTGCCGCGGTCGACCACACCGATGGTCGGTCGGGAGGCCGAGCTGCGTGAGCTGCTGGCACCTTGCCGCATCGCCAGACGTCCGGTTGGTGACGCTCACCGGTCCTGGTGGGTCGGGCAAGACCCGGCTTGCCACCGCCGTGGCGGCCGCGCTGGGACCGTCGTACCGAGACGGGGCGTACTTCGTCCCGCTGGCGGCGGTGACCAGCGGCGACGCCATGTGGGCGAGCGTCGCCGAGGTGCTGGGTGCGGCCGGGGAGGACCGCGCCAGGCCCCAGTTCCTCCAGTGGGTACGCGACCTGCAGGCGCTGCTGGTGCTGGACAACCTCGAACAGCTGCCGGGCAGCCCGACGGTCGTCGGCGAGCTGCTCGACGCTGCCCAGGCACTGGACATCGTCACCACCTCGCGTCGACCGCTGCACCTGCACGGCGAACAGGAGTACCCGGTGCCGCCGCTGGCCCTGCCGAAGGGCGACGGGGTCGACGAGGCCCAGCGTTCCGAGGCGGTGCTGCTGTTCTGTCAGCACGCTGCCCTGGCCCGGCGCGGCTTCGCCCTCACCGCCGACAACGAAGCCGACGTGGTGGCGCTGTGCCAACGCCTGGACGGCATGCCGTTGGCCATCGAGCTCGCCGCCGCCCGGGTCAAGCTGCTGTCCCCGTCGGCGCTGCTGGCCCGGATGGATGACACCTCCGACCTGGCGGGGCGCCAGGTCGACCGTCCCGAGCGGCAGCAGACCCTGCGCGCCGCCATCGGCTGGAGCTACGACCTGCTGCCTGCCGAGCTGCAGGGTGTCTTCCGCAGGCTCGGAGTCTTCGCAGGCGGTGCCGACCTGGACGCTGTCGGTGCGGTCGCCGCGACCGGACGCGGACGTCCTCGATGCGGTTGCCGAGCTGGTCGACGCCTCGTTGGTCGACGGTGGCCGACGACGCTGACGGCGAGCCTCGGGTCCGGATGCTGCAGACCATTCGCGACTTCGCGCTGGAACGGCTCACCGAGGCCGGCGAGAGTGACGCGACGCGAAAGCGGCACGCCCGCTACTACGCCACGCTGGTCGAGCGACTGGCCGACCAGATGAGGC
Source organism: uncultured Actinomycetota bacterium (assembly GCA_963785115.1). Taxonomy (GTDB): domain Bacteria; phylum Actinomycetota; class Actinomycetes; order Propionibacteriales; family Nocardioidaceae; genus JACCWP01. The sequence goes on along the minus strand of CAWATY010000008.1, from coordinate 35,942 downwards.
AGCAGCCGGTCGCGGGCCGGGACCGGTTCGACCTGGAGCAGGACAACATCCGGGCTGCGTTGACGTGGGCGCTGGGCGGTTCCGGCGTGGCGGCGGATCCGTCGCCACAACAGATCGCGATCGGCGTACGCATCTGCGTGGCGATGTTCTCGTACTGGGAGAAGGGGCATGCGGCCGAGGCGCGCCCATGGCTCGTGCGGGCGCTCGAGCTCTCCGGCGACGCCGACTCCAAAGACGTCGCCCGGCTCTCGCTCGATCTGGGTGCCTTCCACTCCGTCATGGGTGACTACGACGCCGCGATCGACGCCATGAGCCGGGCGTTGGACGTGGCGCGACGCATCAGCGCGGAGGAACGCGTCCTGGCGGCACTGGGGATGCTGGGGGAGGTGCACACCTACCTCGGTAACACTGACGTCGCGCGCGACCTGCTGACTGAGAGCCTCGACCGGGCCAGGAACGAGTCCCACCTCCCGAAAGTCGGCTTCGCTCTGGCGTACCTCGGCTGGCTGGAGTACCTGGTCGACGACGTCGAGCGCGGGGGGCGCCATGTCATGGAAGCGGAGCAGGTGTTCCGCGGCCTGCGCAACGGGGCGTGGCTGGCGACGAGCGCGCTGATGCTGGCCGCCATCCGGCTCGCGGCCGGCGACCTCGACGACGCCTCGCGGCGGCTGCACGCCCTGGCCGTCGACCCGGTGCTGCGCGCCGACTCCGAAGACATGTGCACGCTGCTGGACCAGTTCGCCTTGCTCGCCGCCGCGGACGGCGAGCTCGTGCCCGCCGCCCGGCTGTCCGGTGCCGCCGCGGAGCTGCGGGTCCAGGAGCGTGTCCCGTTCCCGCCCGCCGAGCGGGAGCACCTGGGTCGTCACCTGGCGGCGGCCCGGGCGGCGCTCGGCACACCCGGGTGGGACGAGGCGTACCGGGCGGGCGCCGGGCTGAGCCTCGAGGACGCGCTCGCCGAGGCGAAGGCGTTGCACTCCGGACCCGGCCGGGCGGAGTCTTCTCCCTGAGCGCACGCATCCGTCGCCACCGCGCACCGGCGCGGAAGGGACGTTCTACGTCGAGGTGCCTGACGACGAGGCCGTCGGCGTCACCCAGTCCGACGCCTGAGCTTCAGCGCGCCGGGACGGGTGCCGGCGCGGCGGTGCTCACCCGCGGCCAGCCCCGCGACCAGTCGATCGCCCGGATGCTGAGCCGCGGCGCACCCTCGGCGCGCGCGTCGTAGTAGTGGTGCGCCAGCCATCCCCGTGAGATCGACTGTCCGCCGGGACCGACCATCGGCCCGCGCTCGGACAGGATCACGGTGCCGCCGCCGTGCAACAGTGGCGTGCCCAGCCGGTCGACGTACGGACCGGTCACGTTGCGACTGCGTCCGACGGTGATCTTGTACGTGCTGTCGGTGCCCTGGCAGCACTCGTCGATGGAGCAGAACAGGTAGTACCAGTCGCCGTGGCGCACGATGTACGGCGCCTCGATCGCGTTCGGCGGCACCTGTCGGTCGGCGAGCCGCAGCGGGGTCGACACACCGGGGGAGGCCTGGCCGCTCGGCCACCGCAGCCGCACCATCCGGATACCGCTCCAGAACGAGCCGAACGCCAGCCAGGGGGTGCCGTCGGCGTCCTCGACGACGCCGGGGTCGATCGCGTTGTAGTCGTCCTCCTCGGTGGACGCCCACACCTGCCCGCGGTCGACCCACTCGTGGTCGGGGTGGTCCGGGTCGAGGGCCGGCGTGGTGGCCAGGCCGATCACCGAGCGGTTCGAGCCGAAGGTCGACCCGGAGTAGTAGAGGTACCAGGTGCCCTTGTGGTGGTAGGCGTCCGGCGCCCACAGGTTCGTCACCCCCGGCACCGCCTCCTGGACCCACGTGGGGATCGCGTCGAACACCTGGCCCGGCGCCGATCCACTGCCGCAGGTCGGCCGATCGCCGCACCTGGACGGTGCCGCCACCGATCGCCGCGTCGCCGGTCGAGAAGCAGAACCAGTCACCGCGTCGGCCGTCGCGGACGAGGGCGGGGTCGTGCACCTGGGTGTCGCCGGTCAGCCGCAGCGGGTCCGGTGGACGCCTGCCCCCGGGCATCGAGTCCGCCGCCGTCGAGGCACCGCCGAGGCCCACCAGGCCGGCTCCGATCAACCCACCGCGCAGCACCGTGCGGCGACGCACCATGCTCGACCTCCTGTCCGGCACCGAGGGCTGCCGGTCCTTCACTGACCTTGCGGTCCGACTCGTGGCGTTATGTCCCGGTTCGCATCATGGCGCGGAAACTCGTTTGCCGCCTCCCGCCGGGTCCGGGCACGCGATGATGCGGTCATGGTCGCCCGGCTGGCCCTGCGGGTGATGACGTTCAACCTGCGGTTCGCCAGCGACGAGCCGCCGCACGCGTGGCCGGAGCGCCGCCCCGTCGTCGCCGAGCTGCTGCGTCGCGAGCGCCCGCACTTGCTCGGCACCCAGGAGGGTCTGCCCGATCAGCTGCGCGACGTCCTCGACGACCTGCCGGAGACGTACGCGATGGTCGCCCGCGGCCGGGAGGCCGACCGCAGCGGCGAGGCGATGGCGCTGCTGTGGGACACCGATCGGCTCACCGAAGTCACGCACGGGCACTACTGGCTGTCCGACACCCCGGAGGTCGCCGGGTCACGCACCTGGTCCGGAGAGTTCCCGCGGATGGTGACCTGGGTGCGGCTCGCCGACCGGGCGACGGGCGCGCAGCTGTACGCGGTGAACACGCACTGGGAGGTGGCCGACGCCGGCACCCGGGTGCTGTCAGCGGACCTGATCGCCAATCGACTGGAAGGGCTGGAGGCCGGGGTCCCTGTGGTGCTGACCGGTGACTTCAACGAGCCGGCCGGGGGAGCGGTGCACGCGCGCCTGCTGGACGCCGGGCTCGTCGACTGCTGGGACGCAGCCGGAGAACGCGGGCTGGCCTTCGGCACGTTCCACGGCTGGCGCGACCTGGTTCCCGACGGTGAGCGGATCGACTGGGTGCTGGTCAGCCCCGGTGTCGACGTACGTCGCGCAGCCGCCGTCACGTACCGCCGAGGACACGTGTGGCCCAGTGACCACCTGCCGGTCCAGGTCGTCCTGCGCGTGCGTTCAGCGGTAGCGGCGGGCCACGTTGTCGGTGGCGGACTCGCCGGGCTGCCAGGAGGCGATCCAGGGGCCGGTGCCCTCGGACTGGTCGATGACGCCGTCCTCGACGAAGGTGAACGCGCCGTCGAGGGTGCGCTTGGCGATGCGGCGGTCGATGTCGTCGGTATTGCGCCACAGCCGCTCGAACAGTTCCTCCACGCGCACCCGCGACTGGGCGCAGAACGCGTCAGCGAGCTCGTAGGCCGCGGCGCCCTGTGCCGGGTCGTCCGCGCGCAGCATCTCCGCGCGGGTGCAGGCGGCCGACATGGCGAACAGCTCGGCGCCGATGTCGACGATGCGGCCCAGGAACCCCTGCCGGTGCTCGAGCCCGGCCTGCCAGCGGCTCATGCCGTAGAAGGTCTGCCGGGCCAGCTTGCGCGCCGAGCGTTCGGTGTAGCGCAGGTGCTTGGCCAGCCGGCCGAACTCGCTGTACGAGGTCGGCACGGTGCCCTTGCCGGTCACCAGCTGGGGCAGCCACTTGGCGTAGAAGCCGCTCGCCTTGACGGCGGCCTTGGCTTTGCGCGACATGTCGGCGTCGGCCACGGCAAGGTCGCCCGCCGCCGACAGGTGCGCGTCGACGGCCTCGCGGGCGATCAGCAGGTGCATGATCTCGGTCGAGCCCTCGAAGATCCGGTTGATCCGCAGGTCGCGGAGGACCTGCTCGGCGCCCACCGCCCGCTCGCCGCGCGCGGCCAGTGAGTCGGCGGTCTCGTAGCCGCGCCCACCGCGGATCTGCACCAGCTCGTCGGCCACCGTCCAGGCCATCTCGCTGCACCACAGCTTGGCCAGCGCGGCCTCGATCCGGATGTCCTTGGTGCCGGCGTCGGCCAGCTCGCCGGACAGCTCCACCACCGCCTCCAGCGCGAAGCTGGTGGCCGCGATGAACGAGATCTTCTGCGCGACCGCCGCGTGCGCGCCGACGGGGCGTCCCCACTGGACCCGCTCGGCGGACCACTCGCGCGCGATCTTGAGCGACCACTTGCCGGCCGCGGCGCACATCGCGGGGATCGACAGCCGGCCGGTGTTGAGCGTGGTGAGGGCGATCTTGAGGCCCTGGCCCTCCTTGCCCAGCATGTTGGCCTTGGGCACTCGTACCTGGTGGAAGCGGGTCACGCCGTTCTCCAGGCCCTTGAGGCCCATGAACGCGTTGCGGTTCTCGACGGTGATGCCCGGCGAGTCGGACTCGACGACGAACGCACTGATGCCGCCGCGTCCACCGTCGTGCTTCGGCACCCGGGCCATGACGACCACGAGCTCGGCGATGACGCCGTTGGTGGTCCACAGCTTCACGCCGTCGAGCAGGTACGCCTCACCGTCGTCGGTGGGCGTCGCGGTCGACCCCATCCGGGCGGGGTCGGAGCCGACGTCGGGCTCGGTGAGCAGGAACGCGGTGATCGCGCCCTCGGCACACCGCGGCAGCCAGGTCTGCTTCTGCTCCTCGGTGCCGAACATCTTCACCGGCTCCGGCACGCCGATCGACTGGTGCGCCGACACCATCGCGCCGAGGCTCGGGTGCACCGACCCGACGAGCATCAGCGCCTTGCCGTAGTAGCTCATCGACAGGCCGAGCCCGCCGTACTCCCGGGGGATCTTGATGCCGAACACGCCCAGCGCGGCAAGACCCTTGAGGTAGTCGTCGGGGATCAGCGAGTCACGCTCGATCACGTTGCCGTCGAGGGTCTCGCAGTAGGCCCGCAGCTCGGTCAGGAACGCGTCGCCGCGCTCGCGGTCGTCGGGAGCGGTGCGCGGGTGCGGGTGCACCAGGTCGAGGTCGTAGCGACCGAGATAGAGCTCGCGGGCGAAGCTCGGCCGGTCCCAGTTGGCCTCGCGCGCCGCCTCGGCGACCTCGCGCGCCTCCCGCTCGGACACGTCGCGGGTGACCCCCACGGTGCCGTCGCGGTTGTCCGGGCTCGGCCCTGCTGCGTCGTTCGACTGTTGGGTCACCTCGGTGCTCACGTGGTCTCCCTTTCGCGGAGCGTCAACCCCATTGTTACCCGTCGGTACGGTTTGGCGAAACTCCCTCCGGCCGTGGCCCTCACCACGACGTCGCCCGACCATCGTCGTGACGGGAGAAAGTGGGTTGTCTCACGCCCGCGATGGGAGATATCCATCATCAAGCAGTTGATCATGCCGTGAAATGTCGGAAAGATGAGCCGACGTGCCCACTCCCGTACTCCTCGACGCGCTCGACCAGCGACTGCTGGCCGGGCTCCAGCTCAACGGCCGCGCCTCCTGGCAGGTGATCGCCCAGGTCGCCGGCGCCAGCGAGTCCACCGTCCAGCGCCGGTTCGCCGCGCTGCGCCGGCGCGGCGCCGCCCGGGTGATCGGCGTGGTCGACGTGCTGCGCTGCGGCCTGGGGGTCCCGGTGTTGGTGCGGGTGTCGTGCCGGCCCGGCTCGGCCGACCAGGTGGCGTCCCGGCTCGCCGCCCGGCCGGAGGCCCGCTTCGTGGCGATGGTCACCGGCGGGATCGACGCGGTGGCCGAGCTGGTGGTGCCGACCCACCAGGACCTCGCGCAGGTGCTCGTGCACGACCTGCCGGCCGCCGACCAGGTCACCGACACCGAGACGTTGACTGTGATGCGCACCTTCACTTCGGCGCACGACTGGGACACCGAGCTGCTCGAGCCCGAGGCGGTCGCGCTGCTGCGCCCCCGTCCGGTGCAGCCGTTCGAGGACCAGGTCTGGGAGCAGCCGCCGGACCGGCTCGACCCGCTCGAGCTCGCGATCGCCGCGACGCTGGGCACCGACGGCCGGTTGTCGGTACGCGAGCTCGCCGCGCAGGTCGGAGCCGGTGAGGCCGCGGTGGCACGCCGCCTCGACTCGATGGTCGAGCGCGGCTGCCTGCGCTTCCGCACGCTGGTCGAGCCGACGCTGCTCGGGTTCTCGGTCGAGCTCATGTTGTGGCTCGACGTGGAGCCGGCCCACCTCGAGCAGGCCGGGCGGCAGCTCGCCAGCCAACCGGACACCAAGTACCTGTCCGCCACCGCCGGTCGGTTCAACCTCTGCGCCCAGGTCTCGCTGCGGCACTTCGCCGACCTCTACCGCTATACCACCGACGTGGTCGGCGCCCTGCCCGGCGTCCGGCGCGCCGACACCACGCTGCAGCTGCAGACACTCAAGCGGGCTTGGGTGCCGACCGTTCCCGACAGTGCTGCCGACGGTGCTGCAGACGGTGCTGCAGACGGTGTTGTCGAGGCCGCGGCGAGGAGCGTCCGATGACGGCGAACCCGACCACCGAGCTGCAGCCGTGGCAGTGGGACGAGCCGACCTGGCGCGGGCACGTGCAGCGGGTCCGGGCCGGGCGTCGGCTGGCTCCTCCCTGGCCCGGCGGGGCTCGCGTCGCGGTGGCGCTGTCCTTCGACTCCGACCACGAGACGATCCCGTTGCGTGAGGGCGAGACGCGACCAGGGCGGCTCGCCCAGGGCGAGTACGGCTCCCGGGTCGGTGCCCCGCGCGTCATGGCCGCCCTCGAGCGGCACTCGGTGCCGGCGACGTTCTTCATGCCCGCCGTGTCCGCGCTGCTGCACCCCGACGAGGTCCGTGGCTACGCCGACGCGGGCCATGAGGTGGCGGCCCACGGGTGGATCCACGAACGCAACATGACGCTCGAGCCCGCCGACGAGCGCGACCTGGCCGTCCGCGCACTGGACACGCTGGAACGGCTCACCGGGGTGCGGCCGGTCGGCGTCCGGACGCCGTCGTGGGACTTCTCCGACGCCACCCTGGCGATCATCCGCGACCTCGGGCTGGCGTACGACTCGTCGCTGATGGCCGACGACGACTGCTACGAGCTGGTGGCCGACGGCGAGCCCACCGGCGTCGTCGAGCTGCCCGTCGAGTGGATCCGGGACGACGCCGTCTACTTCATGATGGAGCGCTACGCCGCGCTGCGTCCCTACACCCCGCCCCGCGACGTCCTGGGCCTGTGGCGCGACGAGTTCGACGCCGCCCGGGCAGACGGTGGCCTGTTCCAGCTCACCTGCCACCCGCACATCATCGGCCACCGCTCGCGGATGGTCGTGCTCACCGAGCTGCTCGACCACATCGCATCCTTCGACGACGTCTGGTTCGCCACGCATGCCCAGGTCGTCGAGCACGTACGCACCGCGCTGACCGCCGACGACGAGGAGACCCCGTGACCACGCTGCGCGACCAGACCACCGAGGCCGATCGGCAGCCGGCCGTCCGGATGACCGCCAAGCAACGCAAGGCGGTCGTGGCCGGATCGATCGGCAACACCGTCGAGTGGGTCGACTGGGCGGTCTACGCGACCTTCGCGCCCATCTTCGCCAGCCAGTTCTTCCCGGCCGGTGACGACGCGGCCAACCTGCTGTCGACGCTCGCGGTGTTCGCCGTCGGCTTCCTGATGCGCCCCATCGGCGGAGCGCTGCTGGGCAGCTACGCCGACCGGCACGGCCGCAAAAAGGGGCTGACGCTGACCATCTCGATGATGGCCGGCGCCGCCCTGGTGATCGCTCTGTGCCCGCCGTACGCGGCCATCGGGATCGCCGCGCCCATCGTGCTGGTCGTGGCACGGCTGCTGCAGGGACTGTCCGCAGGCGGTGAGTTCGGGACGTCGTCGGCCTTCTTGGTCGAGTCGGCGGCCCCCGCCCGGCGGGCGTTCGCCGGGTCCTGGCAGCAGGTGTCGGTCGGTGCCGGCGTCCTCATCGCGTCGCTGATGGGCACCGCCCTGACCCACCTGCTCAGCGATGACGCCCTGTCGTCGTGGGGCTGGCGGGTCGCGTTCGGCGTCGGCGGCCTGCTCGGCCTGGTCGGGCTGTGGCTGCGGCTGTCGGTCGAGGAGACCGATGCCTTCACCGGGATGGCCGAGCGTCGCGAGGCGGGGGCCGAGCCGGCCCAGCCGCTGCGCGCGGTGCTCACCCGACACCCGGTCGCCGCGCTGCGCGTCGTCGGCATCACCGTCGCCGGCACGCTGCTGTACTACATGTGGATCAGCTACATGCCCGGGTACGCGCACGCGGCCGAGGGCGTCGAGTTGTCGACCGCTTTCCTGGCCAACAGCATCGCGGTGGCGTGCTTCCTGGTGCTGCTGCCCTTCGGCGGCATCCTGTCCGACCGGGTGGGGCGCAAGCCGACGCTGCTGGCCTTCGCCATCGGGTTCCTGCTGATCTCGTACCCCTCGTTCCAGCTGATCGGCAACGGGTTCTGGTCGCTGTTCCTGGTGGAGCTGGTGGGTGTCGTGTTCATGGTCGGCTACTCGGCCAACTGTGCGGTCGTCATGGCCGAGCAGTTCCCGGCCGAGGTCCGCACCACCGGCATCGGGCTGCCCTACGCCCTCGCTGTGGCGATCTTCGGCGGCACCGCGCCCTACGTCACGACCTGGATGGCGACCGAGGGCTACCGCGACCAGGTGTGGATGTACGCGGCCGCGGCCGCCGTGGTCGGGATCGTCGTCTACTCCACCATGCCCGAGACCAAGGGCAAGGAGATCGGGTGACGCCGACCCGGCCCGGGCACGCCCTGGTGACCGGTGCGGCCAGCGGCATCGGTGCTGCGGTCGCACGGCGGTTCGCCACCGACGGATGGTCGGTCACCGGCGTCGACGTCCAGCGCGAAAGCCTCGACCGCGTGCTGGCGCAGGTCCATGGCGGCGCCGATACCGACGCGGAGGGCACCGCGGACCGCACTGCTGGCCGCACCGTGCAGGGAATCGTCGCCGACCTGGCCGATCCGGACGCTCCGGAGCAGGCGGTCGACGACGCCTGGGCACGCTTCGGGCCGATCGACGCGGTCGTCAACGCGGCGGGCATCTACCCCGCGCGCGGGTTCCTCGACCTCGACGTCGACCTCTGGGACCGCGTACAGGCGGTCAACGTGCGCGCGCCGATGCTGACCACGCGCGCCTTTGCCGCCCGGGCCACTACCGCCGGTAGGACAGGCAGCGTCGTCATGATCAGCTCGGGCGCCGCGCTCCGCGCGCGACCGGGCGCCGCGCACTACTGCACCTCCAAGGCGGCGGTCGAGATGCTCACCAAGGCGGCGGCGGTCGAGCTCGGCGCGGCGGGCATCCGGGTCAACGCCGTCAGCCCCGGCTTCGTCACCGTCGACAGCACGGCCAACCCGGTCACCGACGACTACGCCGCAGCCGTCTCGGTCAACCCGCTCGGCCGCCGCGGTCGACCGGCTGACATCGCCGACGCGGTGGCCTGGCTGGTGTCCCCGGCCGCCGGTTGGGTCACCGGCACCGTGCTGCGCGTCGACGGCGGCGCGTCGGCCGGCACCGACGCGCTGCCGATGCACTGGGCCGGACTCACCGACGTCCAGTCCGCCAGTCCCGAAGGAGTCATCGCGTGAATCGTTCAGCTCGTGCGTACACCGTCGTCGGGGCCGGGGCCATCGGGGGCACGATCGCGTGGCACCTGGCGCGGGCGGGGCACCCGGTGTCGGTGATCGACACCGATGCCGACCATGTCGCGGCCATCGCGGCGGACGGGATCGTCCTGGAGAGCGACGGACGGCGCGACGCGCAGCCGGTGGCGTCGGCCTCCACCGTCGACGCTGTCGACCAGCCGTTGCAGCGGGTGCTGCTGGCCGTCAAGGCGCACGCGACGGACACCGCGGCGGCGTGGCTGGCCCAGCACCTGGTGCCCGACGGCTACGTGGTGAGCATGCAGAACGGCCTCAACGAACCCGTCATCGCCGCCCAGGTGGGCGCTGAGCGGACGGTCGGCGCGTTCGTCGACCTGTTCGCCGACGTCGTCGCCCCTGGCGTGATCGCCGACGGGGGAGCGGGCAGCATCGCGGTCGGCGAGACGACCGGTGCGCCTAGCCGGCGGGTTGACGAGCTGGTTGCCGACCTGCAGGCGTGGGGCCCGGCGGTGGCCACGGACAACGTCTCCGGCTACCTGTGGTCCAAGCTCGGCTTCGGCGCGATGCTCACCGCTACCGCGCTCGCCGACGAGGCGATGGGCGACCTGATCGACCGGCACCGACCGGCTGCGCACGCCCTCGCCCGCGAGGTGCTCACGATCGCCCAGGCCGAGCGGGTCGACCTGCTCCCGTTCGACGCGTTCGAGCCGGACGCCTACCTACCGGGTGTTGCCGGGGCGCAGTCCGACGCAGCTACCGACCGACTCGTGGCGTGGTTGCGGACGCAGGCCAAGAACCGCAGCGGCATCTGGCGCGACATCGCCGTGCGGCACCGGCCGACCGAGGTGCCGACGCAGTACGGGCAGGTGCTGGCGGCCGCCGACACGCACCGGCTGTCGGTCCCGGTGCTGCGCGCGATGCTCGAGCAGCTCGCCGCGGTCGAGGCCGACCGCAGCACCATGGCCGAGACGCGGCTGGTCGCGCTCGACCGGCTTGCCCTGCAGGCCGCTGCGTGACCGGCACCGACACCGTGGACGTGCGGGCGCTGCACGCCTGGCTGGCGGAGCGCTGCACCGACCTGCTCGACGACCTCGGCGCCTACGTCCGGCTGGAGACCCCCAGCGACGACGTGGTCGCGCTCGGCCGCGGGCTGGACTGGCTCCGGGGCTGGCTCGACGACCGGCTGGGCCCGCCGGCAGGCGAGCGGCGGGTGCCGGGTGGCAGCCACGGCGACACGCTGGTGCTGGACTACCCCGCCGGTGGCCGCAGTGCTCGCGACGCCGCCGGCATGGTCACCGTGCTGGCCCACTACGACACGGTGTGGCCGCTGGGGACCCTCGAGCAGATCCCGTTCGACGTCACCGGCGACGTCGTGCGGGGTCCTGGCGTGTTCGACATGAAGGCCGGACTCGTCCAGGCGGTCTGGGCGGTCCGGGCGCTGGCCGCGGTCGGGTTGCCGTACCCCGCGCTGCGACTGGTGCTCAACGGCGACGAGGAGCTGGGCAGCCCCGCCTCGCGCGCCGTGATCGAGGACGCCTGCCGCGACGCCGCCGTCGTGCTGGTCTTCGAGGCCAGTGCGGACGGTGCGGTGAAGACCGCCCGCAAGGGCGTCGGGCTGTTCGACGTCACGTTCACCGGCGTCGAGGCCCACGCCGGCCTCGACCCGACGGCCGGTGCCAGCGCCGTCACGGCCCTCGCCGACTTCGTCGTGCACGCCACCGCGCTCGCCGACCTCGACGCGGGCACCACGGTCAACGCCGGCGTGGTGCGCGGCGGCACCCGCCGCAACGTGACCGCCGGCTCGGCCGAGGCAGGTCTCGACGTACGCGTCAACAGCACGGCCGAGGAGCGACGGGTCGAGCAGGGGCTGCGCTCGTGGCGGCCCGCCGACGAGCGGGTGACCGTCGAGGTCACCGGCGGGTGGAACCGCCCGGTGATGGAGCGCAGTGCGGGGGTCGGTGCGCTGTACGACCGGGCCCGTGACCTGGCCCGACCGCTCGGGCTCGACCTGCGCGAGATCAGTGTGGGTGGGGCCAGCGACGGCAACTTCGCGGCCGCGCTGGGCCGGCCGGTGCTGGACGGGATCGGCGCCGTCGGTGCCGGCGCGCACGCCCGTACCGAGCACGCCACGGTGTCCGGCATGCTCGAACGTTCCGCACTGGCCGCTGCGCTGCTGGCGTCGCTGGCCACCGCGCCCGTGGGCTGACCGCCAGCCGATACCCGAGTGGCAGCGACCACCCGGTATGACTAGGTTCGTCCCCCACCAGGGCCGACCGGCGTGGCCCTGTTCCAGGCAGCGCCCCGCCGCTCGGGCGGGTCCCGACGATGGAGTCGACCGTGACACGACGAGCCCTCGCAGCCTCCCTCAGCATGGTCCTGGCGTGTGGTCTGGCCGCTGCCGGCTGCTCCTCGGACGACGGGTCTGGGTCGGACGACCAGACCCTCACCTACTGGGCCAGCAACCAGGGCACCAGCCTGGAGAACGACGAGGAGATCCTGACCCCCGAGCTGGAGAAGTTCACCAAGGAGACCGGCATCGAGGTCGAGCTCGAGGTGATCTCGTGGGACAACCTGCTCAACCGCATCCTGGCGGCCACGACGTCCGGCGAGGCGCCGGACGTGCTCAACATCGGCAACACCTGGTCGGCATCGCTGCAGGCAACGGGGGCCTTCGTGCCCTTCGACGAAGGCGCGTACGACGAGATCGGCGGGGAGGACAAGTTCCTCGAGACCAGCCTGACGTCCACCGGCGCAGAGGGTGAGACGCCCACGTCGGTGCCGCTGTACGGCCTCGCCTACGGCCTGTTCTACAACAAGAAGGTGTTCGCCGACGCGGGCATCAAGTCGCCCCCCACGACCTGGGAGGAGCTGCTCCAGGCGGGCCAGCAGATCACCGACCCCGACAACGACGTGTGGGGTCTGACGATCGCCGGTGCCAGCTACACCGAGAGCGTGCACTTCGCCTTCATGTTCGGTCGCCAGCAGGGGACCGACTGGTTCGACGACGAGGGCGAGGCGGACTTCACCTCCGACGAGGCGGTCGCCGCGGTCCAGCAGTACGTCGACCTCATCGGCGACGAGGGCATCGTCAACCCGAGCGCCGCGCAGAACGCCACCACCCAGGAGGCGGTCGACGACTTCACCTCGGGCCAGGCCGGGATGATCATGGCGCAGAACAACACCGAGGCCACCATCAGGTCCAACGGCATGAAGCCCGACGAGTACGGCGTCGTCCCGATCCCGTTCCCGGCGACGATGCCGTCGGGCGGTGAGCAGATCAACAGCCACGTCGCCGGCATCAACATGTCGGTCTTCGTCGACTCCAACGAGGACGCGGCCATGCAGTTCGTCGACTTCATGACCTCTCCTGAGGAGCAGGTGATCCTGAACAAGGCGTTCGGCTCGCTGCCGGTGACGGAAGAGGCCGCGCAGGACCCCGCCTTCCAGACCGAGAACCTCAAGATCTTCAACCAGGTGCTCGCGGAGACGGCCGCGACCATGCCGATGATCCCGGACGAGAGCCAGTTCGAGACCACGGTGGGCAACGCCGTCAACGACCTCATCGCGCAGGCGGCCACCGGTGACTCGGTCACCTCAGACGTGATCGAGGACGCGCTGAGCGGCGCCGAGCAGCAGATGGCGAGCGGGGGCTGACCCACGTGCCGGTGAGCACCGACGCGCCCGAGACCACCAAGCCCTCCGATCCGGCCCCTGCCGGCGACGGCTGGCGGTCGCGTCGCCGGCGGTCGCTGACTCCCCGGTACCTCCCGTACCTGCTGGTCCTGCCGGCGCTGCTCTTCGAGCTGCTGGTGCACGTGATCCCGATGCTCGTCGGGATGTACATGAGCACCCTCGAGCTCACCCAGTTCTACCTGCGCCGGTGGATGGAGGCGCCCGGTATCGGGCTCGGCAACTTCCGGGTCGCGATCGATGTCGACGGTCAGGTCGGCGACGCCCTGCTCAACTCCTTCCTGGTCACCCTCGGCTTCGCCGTCGCCAGCGTGGCCCTGTCCTGGGGACTGGGGATGCTCGGGGCGGTCCTGCTGCAGCGACCGTTTCGCGGTCGGTCGCTGCTGCGCACGCTCTTCCTGGTCCCCTACGCGCTGCCGATCTACGCCGGCGTGATCACCTGGAAGTTCATGCTGGAGCGCGACACCGGCATGGTGAACACGCTGCTGGAGCAGACCGGGGTCGGCTCCGGCTCGACGTTCTGGCTGATCGGCGACAACGCGTTCTTCAGCATCGTGGCGGTGTCGGTGTGGCGACACTGGCCGTTCGCCTTCCTCGCGCTGATGGCCGGCCTGCAGTCCATCTCCGACGAGGTGTACGAGGCGGCAGCCGTCGACGGCGCCGGGCCGTGGCAGCAGTTCCGGCACTTCACGCTGCCGATGCTGCGCCCGGTGAACCTGGTGCTCGTCCTGGTGCTGTTCCTGTGGACGTTCAACGACTTCAACGTGCCGTACATCCTGTTCTCGTCGTCGGTGCCACCCTCGGCCGATCTGCTGGCCATCCACATCTACAACGCGTCGTTCCTCACCTGGAACTTCGGTCTCGGGTCGGCGATGTCGGTGCTCCTGCTGGCGTTCCTGCTCCTGGTCACGAGCGGCTACCTGGTGCTGAACCGGAGGGCCAGTCATGCATGAGAGTCGTGGCTTCCAGGTCTTCCGCGTGGTGGGGCTGACGGCGCTCGCCCTGTTCACGCTCGGGCCGATCTACGTGATGCTGGTCAGCTCGCTCAAGCCACTCGAGGACGTGCAGGGGAAGTTCACCTGGCTGCCGTCGACGCTCACCCTGCGGCCGTTCGTCGACATCTGGTCGACGGTCCCGCTGACGCGGTACTTCGTGAACAGCGCCATCGTGTCGCTGGCCGCGACCGTCGCGTCGGTGGTGCTGGCGATCTTCGCCGCGTACGCGATCAGCCGGTACCGCTTCACCGGTCGCGGGACCTTCCGGGTGACGGTGCTCTCGACCCAGATGTTCCCGGGGATCCTCTTCCTGCTGCCGCTGTACCTGCTCTTCGTCCAGATCGGTGACGTCACCGGCTTCGCGCTGCAGGGCAGCCGGGTCGGGCTGACCATCACCTACCTGACCTTCTCGATGCCGTTCGCCATCTGGATGCTGGTCGGCTACCTCGACTCGATCCCGCGCGAGCTGGATGAGGCGGCACACGTCGACGGCGCGGGTCCGCTGACCACGCTGTTCCGGGTGGTGCTGCCGAGTGCGGCGCCGGGCATCGCCGCCGTCTCGATCTACTCGTTCATGACCGCCTGGGGCGAGACGCTGTTCGCATCGGTGATGACCACCTCCGACACCCGGACGTTGGCGGTCGGCCTGCGGGAGTACTCCACCCAGACGAACGTCTACTGGAACGAGGTGATGGCGGCGTCGATCGTCGTCAGCGTGCCGGTCGTCGTCGGCTTCCTGCTGCTGCAGCGCTACCTGGTCGCCGGCCTGACCGCCGGCGCCGTCAAGTGACCCGTCGCCGAGAGGAACGCCGCGTCCCATGATCCGCAACTCCGCGAAGGTCGAGGTCGCCGGCACACCGGTCGCGTGGCTCGGCGCCAACTTCTGGTCCCGCACCGGCGGCCCGTTGATGTGGCGCAGCTATGACCCGGGCGTGCTCCGCGAGGAGCTCGCGGTGCTGGCCCGGCACGGGCTGCGGCAGACCCGCTCGTTCTTCTACTGGCCGGACTTCATGCCCGAGCCCGACCGGCTGGACGAGGAGAAGATGGCGCACTTCGCCGACTTCCTCGACGCGCACGTCGAGTGCGGGATGCAGAGCATCCCCACCCACATCGTCGGGCACATGTCGGGGGAGAACTGGGACCCGTCCTGGCGTAACGGCCGCGACCTGTACGCCGACGTGTGGCTGGTCTCCCGCCAGGCGTGGTTCGTCGAGCAGACGACCCATCGGTTCGCCGCGCACCCGGCAGTCGCCGGGTGGCTGATCAGCAACGAGATGCCGATCTACGGCCGCCGCTTCGACGAGCCGACCGCGCCTACCGAACAGGTCACGGCGTGGGCGCAGCTGATGGTGTCCGCGGTACGGGCCGGCGGCGGCACCCAGCCGGTGTCGCTGGGCGACGGCGCGTGGGGCATCGAGGTCACCGGTGAGGACAACGGCTACTCGGTGCGCGAGACGGGCGAGCTGGTCGACTTCGTCGGCCCGCACGTCTACCGGATGGAGAGCGACGCCGTCCGCCAGCACCTCAACGCCGCCTTCGTCTGCGAGCTCGGGGCGGTCGCGCGCAAGCCCGTCGTGCTGGAGGAGTTCGGCCTGTCCAGCGACTTCGCCTCGGCCGCGAGCTCGGCGGCGTACTACCGCCAGTCGCTGCACAACTCGCTGCTCGCGGGTGCGACCGGCTGGATCGCGTGGAACAACACCGACTACGACCACCTGTTCGACCAGGACCCGTACCGGCACCACCCCTTCGAGATGCACTTCGGCATCACCACCAACGACGGCACCCCGAAGGCGCCACTGCTCGAGCTCGCCGACTTCGCCCAGACCCTGGCCGACGTCGACTTCGTGCACTGCAGGCGCGACGACGTCGACGCGGCCCTCGTCGTCACCTCCTACCTCGAGCGCCAGTACCCGTTCACCCGTCCGGAGGACCGCACGCTGATCTTCCGCAGCCTGCGGCAGGGCTACGTCGCGGCCCGGGAGGCCAGTCTGCCGGTCGGGTTCGCCCGTGAGGAGGACGGTCTGGTCGACGACTGCCGGCTCTACCTGCTGCCGTCCACCCGGCAGCTCACCGCGCCGACCTGGCACCGGCTGGGCGACCTCGCCCGCGGTGGGGCGGTCGTGTACCTGTCCTATTGCGCCGGCGACTCGGGGTTCCAGCGAGCGGGGTGGTTCCCCAGGCTCGACGACCTGTGCGGCGTGGAGCACCAGCTGGACTACGGGCTGAACAACCCGATCGACGACGACGTCGTCGAGCTCACCTTCACCGAGCAGCTGGGTCCGATCGCGGAGGGCGAGGTGCTCCGTGTGCGGGCGGGCGGCAACCAGCACAGCCGCGCGTTCCTCCCAGTCGAGCCGCGGGCCGCGCGGGTCATGGCCGTCGACGGGCACGGGCGCCCGGCGGTGCTGCGGAACCAGGTCGGCGACGGCGAGGTGGTGCTGTCGACGTACCCGCTGGAGCACATGGCCTCCTGCCTCGATCGGGTGAACCCCGAGCCGACCTACCGGCTGTACGCGGCGCTGGCCGAGCTGGCCGGCATCCGTTCCCCGCTGGTCGTGGACGACCCGGAGGTGTTCACCGACACGCTGGTGCACGACGACGGTCGCCGCTTCGCCTGGCTGGTGAGCCAGTCGGCGCAGGAGAAGACCGTGACACCTGTCGTGCGCGACGGCCGGCTGCTCGAGCTCGGCACCGACGCGCCGGTCGAGAAGGTGACGCTCGACGGCTACGGGGTCAGGGTGCTCCGGCTGGCCGGCCCCGATGGTTGACTAGGCCGGATGCCCACCGACCTGGCCGACTGGTTCCTGACCGCGGCCGAGCGTGCCAACGACGCCACCGACCTGCCCGCGTGGCGCGACGGCAACGACTGCACCCCGCTGGTGCACGGCGTCGAGTACTTCCGCCGACTGGCCGAGTGCGTCGGGCACGCGGGCGAGGGTGACCAGGTCTTCTTCACCGACTGGCGCGGCGACCCGGACCAGAAGCTGACGGCGGACGGGCCGACGGTCGCGGAGATGTTCGAGGACGCCGCGCACCGTGGCGCGTGCGTGCGTGGGCTGGTCTGGCGCTCGCACATTGACGCGCTGCAGTTCAGCGCGCACGAGAACCGCTCGCTGGACCGTGAGATCACGGCGGCGGGCGGCCAGGTGATCCTTGACCAGCGGGTGCGCCGGATGGGCAGCCACCACCAGAAGCTGGTGGTGGTCCGCTGCCCAGGCCGTCCGGAGCACGACGTGGCGTTCGTCGGCGGGATCGACCTGTGCCACAGCCGCCGCGACGACGACCGCCACGACGGCGACCCGCAGCCGCTGCGGATGTCGAAGGCGTACGGGCCGAAGCCGCCGTGGCACGACGTGCAGCTGGAGATCCGCGGGCCGGCGGTCGCCGACGTCGAGACCGTGTTCCGCGAGCGCTGGGACAACCCGACCAACGCCGACGAGGACAACCCGATCGCCCGGGTGCTGGACCGGTTGCGTGGCGCCCGGCTCACGCCGAGCACGTTGCCGCCGCAGGCGCCCGCGCCGCCGGAGACGGGCCGGATGCGGGTGCAGCTGCTGCGCACGTACCCGAAGGTGCGGCCGCCGTACCCGTACGCGCCCGACGGCGAACGATCGATCGCCCGCGGCTACGGGAAGGTGGTGGGCGAGGCGCGGCGCCTGGTCTACCTCGAGGACCAGTACCTGTGGTCGACCGACGTCGGCGACATCCTTGCCGACGCGCTGCAGCAGCAACCCGACCTGCACGTGGTCGCGGTCCTGCCCCGGTACCCCGACCAGGACGGCGTCTTCGCCGACCGGCCCTACCGGCTCGGCCGCTACGACGCGCTGCGGCGGGCCCGCGCGGTCGGCGGTGAGCGGCTGCACCTGTACGACCTGGAGAACTCGGTGGGCACTCCCATCTACGTGCACGCCAAGGTCTGCATCGTCGATGACATCTGGGTGACGGTCGGCAGCGACAACCTCAACAGGCGCTCGTGGAGCCACGACAGCGAGCTCAATGCCGCGGTGATGGATGACAGGCGTGACCCGCGCGAGCCCACGGATCCTCGTGGCGACGGGGCGGGTGCTCGGGTGCTGGCGCGCGACCTGCGGCTGCGCTTGGTGCGTGAGCACCTCGGCCGCTCCGACGGCGAGGTGGACGACCTGATGGATGCGGAGCAGTGCGTCCGCGCCCTCGACGCCGCGGCCGACGCGCTCGACGACTGGCACCGGGACGGGCGGCGCGGACCTCGCCCGCCCGGGCACGTGCGCCGCCACCACGACCCGCGACCGTCGACGTTCACCCGGCTCTGGGCGACACCGGTCTACCGCTGGGTGCACGACCCCGACGGACGGCCGCTGCGGCTGCGCCGCACCGGGGGCTACTGAGCCGTTGGTCGAGCGGTGGTCAGCTCAGCTCGGTGAGCACCAGTGGCAGCTCGTCGAGCACGTCGCGGGCCAGGAAGCCCAGCGGCCCGAGCCGAGCCGCTAGCCGGTCGCCGGCGGTCGCGTGCAGGTGGGTGCCCCAGCAGGCGGCCTGGTCGAGGTCGGCGCCGCGGGCGAGCAGACCGGTGACGACGCCGGCCATCACGTCGCCGCTGCCGGAGGTGCCGAGCCCGCTGTGGCCGGTGGAGCTCTCCCACCGGTCGCCGCCGGGGGACACGACGTTGCCCTTCGCGCACACGACGGCGTCGTAGCGGTCGGCAATCTCTGCGGCGGCAGCGGCCACGTCGTCGGAGACGTCGTCGGAGTCGCGGTCGAGCAGCCGGCCGACCTCCTCGGTGTTGGGGGTGAGCACGACCCGTCCGCGCAGGGCGTCGACGACCTCGGGCTGCCCCGGCAGCACGCCGAGCGCGTACGCGTCGAGCACGACGCGGGTGTCGTCGCGCAGCCGGCTGACGATCCCCGCCATCAGCTGTGCGGTGTTCTCAGGCTCGTCGAGGCCGGGACCGATGAGCACCACGTCGGCGGTGGTCAGCGCGCTCTCGAGGTGCTCGGCGGCGTCGCCGCCCACTGAGCCGCCGGCGGCCTCGGGCAGTCCCAGCACCCCGGCTTCCGGGACCGCGACTCCCAGGGCGGGCGCCACCGACTCCGCTACCGCCAGCTGCAGGTACCCGGCTCCGGCGCGCAGCACGGCCACGCCTGCGAGCAGGGCGCCGCCGGGTGTCCGGGCCGCGCCGCCGACGACGAGGGCGTGGCCGCGCCCGTACTTGGAGCCGCCCGGACCCGGCAGCGGCCAGTCCCGCAGCGACGACGGGGTGATGACCCGGGAGGACTCAGACATCGTGCTCGCCGGCGTGCTCGGTGACCGGCGGCTCACGCCGCTCCAGGTGCCGCACGTCGTTGTACGAGACGAGGCTCCAGGTCACCTCGTCGTCGCGCCGGAGACGGCTGATCGCCACGTTGCGGACCGGGTCGGCGCGCGCCGCCTCGAGCACGCCGCGCTCGTCCATCTGCTCGCAGATGTAGCGCACCACCATCACCACCGCGTCGTGGCAGACCAGCAGCACCCGGCGGCCGTCCTCGATGCGATCGAGGTCGGTGAGCAGGCTGCGCATGCGCAGGGCGACGTCGGCCCACGACTCGCCGCCCGAGGGCCGGTGATAGAACTTCCCGAGCTCGCGCCGCATCTCGCCCTCGTGCGGGTAGCGCGCCTCGATGCCCTCCTTGGTGAGCCGGTTGAGCACCCCCAGCTCGCGGTCCCGCAGCCGCTCGTCGACGCGCACCGGCAGGTCGAGACCGCCCGTCTCCAGCGACAGCTCGGCAGTCTGCCGCGCGCGCAGGAACGGCGAGCACCACACCGCGTCGGGGCGCTCGTCGTCGTCGAGCCGGCCGAATGCTTCGCCCAGCGCCTTGGCCTGGTCGGTGCCGGTCGCGGACAGACCGACATCGGCGTCGCGCTCCTCGACGTCGATCACCTCGAGGCCGGCCTCGTACGCCTCGGCGGCGGCGACGTTGCCCTCGCTCTCGCCATGCCGGACCAGCATCAGCTCGTGTACGCCCACGGCGGCGACCCTAGACGGCAGACCGTCCGCCGTCCTGTCGGCGCCCGCCGAAGCCGACTTCCGTCAGAGGTCGTGCACGAGTGACGCGGCGTCGGCCAGCATCCCGATCGTGGCCGGGGTCCAGGCGCCCGGCGTGATGACGACGGCGTGCTCGAGGCCGTGGCCGTGCAGCACGGTGCAGCGCTCGGCGAACTCGGCCGCGCTCTCCCCGGGGCTCAGCCGGGTGCTGACCGTCTTGGCGACGGTGTCGTAGTCGCGGCCGACCTCGTCGCAGTGCCGGCGCAGCACCTCGAGCTTGTGCCGGAGCGTCTTGCCGCCGTCCGGGATGTCGAACAGGTTGCAGGCGCTGCCGTACTCGGCCACCAGCCGCAGGGTCTTCTGTTCGCCCGTGCCCCCGATCAGGACCGGCACACCGTCCGGTTGCAGCGGCGCGGGCACGTTCTCGGGGGCGGCCAGCCGGTAGTGGCGACCCTCGAACGGCCCGGTGTCGCCACGCTGGAGCCCCGCCATCAGCGTCAGGGTCTCCCGCAGCCGCTCGAACCGCTCGGCCGTCGGGGGCAGCGGCAAGCCCATCGCCTCGGCCTCGCCGGGATAGCCGACGCCGATGCCCAACCACGCCCGTCCACCGGACAGCACGTCCAGCGTGGTCACGGCCTTGATCAGCACCGCGGGCTCGCGGTAGGTCACCGGGCTGACCATGGCGCCGAGCCGCACGGTCTGGGTGATCGCCGCGAGGTAGCCCAGGGTCGTGTACGCCTCGACCATGTCGTGGTCGTCCGGTCCGGCTCCAGGGTCGTTCTGCAGCAGGTGGTCGTTGACCCAGAGGGTGTCGAGGCCGCCGGCATCGGCGGCGACGGCCACGTCGGCCAGAGCGCGCGCGAGGTGGGACGGGCCCCCTGGCCAGGTGACGTTGGTGATGCTCGGGCTGATCTGCATGCTGTCCTCCTCGTCCGCGGGCACGGTAGAACGGATCCGACCCCAGCCCGAGGGAGGAGCCGGGTGCAACGACTGCTGTGGTCGGAGGTGTGCGCCCGCCGGATGGCGCGGCACGGTCTCGCGGCGCCCTCCGTCGACACTGCGCCTGCCGACGCGGTCGCGGCAATGTGTGGTGCCCACGCCCAGGTCATGTCGGCCGCCGAGCTCTCCGTGGGGCTTCGCACCGGCGGAACACGCGCCGACGTGCGGCACGCGCTCGAGTCCCAGCACAGCCTGGTCAAGACGTTCGGTCCGCGCGGCACCGTGCACCTGCTGCCGGCCCGCGACCTGGCGATGTGGACCGGCGCGCTGGGTGTGTTGCCGCGGCAGCGCTCGCCGTTCCCCGACGACGTCCAGCTGACGCCCGAGCTGACCGAGCAGCTGGTCGAGGCGGTCGGCGTGGCGCTGGCCGACGCCGAGCTCACCGTTGACGAGCTGACGGAGGCACTCGGCGAGCTGGCCGGCCCGTGGGCGGTCGCCCCGGTGATGCCGGCGTTCCAGACCATGTGGCCGCGTTGGCGCCAGGCGGTCGGAACGATTGCCAACCGCGGCGTGCTCTGCTTCGGCGCCAACCGTGGTCGCAAGGTCACCTACACCAGCCCGCACCGCTTCCTGCCCGGCTTCACGCCGGGCGACGGGGCCGCGTCGATGCATGCTCTGGTGCAGGCCTGGCTGCACGCGTACGGCCCGGCCACGCCCGCCCAGTTCGCCCAGTGGCTCGCGACGTCGACCCGGTGGGCGAGCGAGCTGTTCACCTCGCTCGGCGACCGGCTCGCGCAGGTCGAGCTCGACGGCACGGTCGCGTGGGCCCTCGCTGCCGATGCCGACGTCGACGCCGACGCCGACCCGGTGCCGCCTTGCGGGGTGCGGCTGCTGCCGTACTTCGACGCGTTCGTCGTCGGCAGCCATCCGCGGGCCTCGTTGTTCCCCGGTCGGGCGGCCGCGCGGGCGCTGAGCCCCAGCGGCCAGGCCGGAAACTACCCGGTGCTGGTCGTCGACGGCGTGGTGGCCGGGGTGTGGCACCTGCGCCGATCCGGCCGCCGGCTGGACGTCACGGTGGAGGCGCTCGGGCGGCTGCCCGCGGCGCAGCGGCGCGAGGTCGAGGCGCAGGTCGAACGGATCGGTCACGTGCTGGAGGGCACGGCGACGCTCACCTTCGGTCCGGTCACGGTCGGCGGGCACGCCTGAGCGGTCTCATTCCTCGCCGGCCCGGTCGGCGCCGACGGCCGACAGGTGCGGTTTGCGGCCGGTCGCGATCAGCCCGACCAGGATCGCGACGCCGATGCCGAGCCACACGAAGCCGAGCTTCTGCGCTGCCACGTCGGCGTTGACGACCACGTACGCGAGGATCGCGAACCCGATCGCCGGCGCGATCACGTGCCGCCACCAGTGCCGACTCCCGTCGCGTACGACGTAGTGCACGAAGACCGACACGTGCAGCACCAGGAAGCAGGTCAGCGCGCCGAAGTTGACCAGCGTGCTCAGCAGCGTGATGCCGTCGTCGCGCTCGGCCATGTAGAGCCCGAGCGCGAGGGACACCACGGCGACCAGCAAGGTGGCGTTGACCGGCACCCGCCGGGTCGGGTGCACCTTCGCCAGGATGCCGGGCAGCTGGCGGTCACGTGCCATCGCGTAGAGCAGCCGCGACGTCGCCGCCTGGGCCACCAGGGAGTTGGCGAAGCCCCAGGCGATGGCGGTGGCGAGCGCAGTGAGATCGGACAGCCAGTTGCCCGCTGCCACCGCGGCGGCGTCGTAGAAGGCGGTGCCGCCGGGGTCGCCGTCCTCGATCAGCGCGGTCGGGTCCTCCACCAGCAGCGAGGCGATCCACGTCTGCACCACGAACAGCAGCCCGGCCAGCACCAGCGCGGCCACCATCGACCGGCCGATCGCCCGCGCCGACTCGCTGTTCTCCTCGGCGAGCGTGGAGATCCCGTCGAAGCCGAGGAAGCTCAGCACGGCGACGGAGACCGCGCCGAAGATCAGGCTCCAGGAGAAGGTGTCGGAGTTGTAGATCGGACTGAAGTCGAAGCCGCTACCCTCGCCGTGCGCCAGCGCCCAGATGCCGATGACGATGAAGATGGCCAGCACGATGAGCTCGGCGACCAGCATCACCTTGTTGACCCGGGCGGTCATCTCGATGCCGAGGTAGTTGACCGCGGTGTTGAGGACCACGAACGCCGTCAGCCACACCCACACCGCGACGCTGGGGACGAGCGAGTTCATCGCGATGCTCGCGATCAGGTAGAGCAATCCCGGCACCAGCACGTAGTCGAGCAGGATCATCCAGCCGGCGAGGAAGCCGACCGGCGGGGCGATGCCGCGGCCGGCGTAGGTGTACACCGACCCCGCCATCGGGAAGGCCCGGGACATCTGCGCGTACGAGAGCGCGGTGAACATCATCGCGACCGCACCGATGACGTACGCGAGCGCGACCATGCCGCCCGAGGCCTGGAAGACGCCGCCGAAGATGCCGAACGGCGCGATCGGCACCATGAACACCAGCCCGTAGACCAGCAGGTCGGTGAACGTCAGCGAGCGCCGCAGCTCCTGGGTGTAGCCGAACTCCTCGACCCGCTCGTGCGGTGACGTGCTCATGCCGGGTCCTCCTCGGCGTCGGCCCCGTCATCGGCGCGGAACACCCGCAGCTGCAGTGCCAGCGTCGCGTAGTAGCCCACCAGTGTGGTGAGCTCGAGCAGGCCGCGCTCGCCGAGCAGGTCGGCGGCTCGCGCGTACTCGTCGTCGTCGAGATCGGAGCGGATGACCAGCGTGCGCACGACCTCGATGGAGGTCGCCTCGACAGGGTCGGCCAGCTCGGGGACCAGTCCGCCGCGCAGCGCGGCGAGCTCGTCGTCGGTGAGTCCGACCGCACGGCCGACCGCCTCGTGCGCCATCAGCTCGAACGCACAGTCCCAGTGCGCGGCCACCACCAGGATCGCCATCTCCCGGACGCGGTCGGACAGCCCGGTGCGGTAGCGCACCGTCGCCCCGACCTCTTGCAGCGCGCCGCCGACCTCGGGGCTGAGCAGCAGTGCGTCGAACGGGCCCTGCAACCTCCCGTCGGCGTCGACCAGCGCGAAGTGCTGGGGACCCGACGAGCGGGGGCCACCCGTGATGCGGTCGTACAGCGCGCGCTGCGCCTCGTCGAGCTCGCCCGGTGTCAGCCGGGCGCGACGCCGTGTCATTGGGGCGTCACATCAGCTCGGTGCGGATCTCGTTCACCAGCAGGATGAAGAACAGCACGCTGGAGCCCGCGAGCAGGATGTTGGACAGCCAGCCCGAGCGGCCGGCCGCGTCGACCCGGCGGGAGTTCAGCAGCAGCATCAAGGTGATGCCGAGGAACGGCATGAACGCTGCCCCCAGCACGCCGTAGGCGAGCGTGACGGCGAACGGCTGGTCGAGGAAGAGCAGAGACATCGGCGGGACGGTGATCCAGAACAGGTAGAAGCGGAAGGGGATGCTCTTCTCCGCCTCCTCGCTGTCGTAGGCGCTTCCGCCGGGGACGTCCTTGCCGATCGGGGAGCCGGGACCGTGCGGCAGCCGCAGGGTGCGCATCAGGTCGGTGAACAGCAGGCTCACGCCGTTCCAGGTGCCGAGCAGCGAGCTGATGGTCACGGCGAGGAAGCCGATCAGGAACCAGATCCGGGCCCAGTCGCCGTAGCGGTCGTCGAGGGCGGCGCCCAGCGTGAGCAGGCCGCTGTCGTCCTCGGTGAGGTTCTCGCCGAGCAGCAGGTCGGCGCCGATCACCAGCATGCAGAGCACGAAGATGCCGGTCATCACGTAGCCGACGGCGTTGTCCAGCCGCATGATCGGCAGCCAGCCGATGCCGTTCCACTTCTTCGCGGTCACCCAGTAGCCGTAGGAGGCGATGGTGATCGTGCCGCCCACGCCGCCGATCAGGCCGAGCACGTTGATCACCGAGCCCTCGGGCAGCCGCGGGACCAGGCCGTTGAGCATCTCGGGGACGTCGGGGCCGACGAGGATCGCGATGGACACGACGGTGAGGAACTTCAGCCCGACCAGCACGGAGATGAGTCGCTCGAAGGCCTGGTAGCGCTGTGCCCACACCACGATCAGGCCGACGACGCCGGCGATCATCGCCCAGTAGCGGACGGAGAGGCCGCCGAACAGGGCGTTCAGCGGCAGGCCCACGGCCCCCATGGCGGTCGCGCCGTACGCGTAGCCCCAGACCAGGATGTAGACGGCGAAGAACCAGGTCGCCCACTTCCCGAGCAGCCGCCAGCCGTCGAGCATGGTGGCGCCCGACGACAGCGTCCAGCGGCCGACGCCCTCGGCGAGACCGATCTTGAGCACGGTGCCGAGGACCGCGGCCCACAGCAGCACGGTGCCGTAGTTGGCGCCGGCCACCATGGTCGCCACCAGGTCGCCGGCGCCGACGCCGGCGGCGGCCACCAGCAGCCCAGGGCCGACCTGGCGGATCCGGCCGCCGAAGCCCTGCGGGGGTGGTGCCGTCTCCTGGATGGTCATCTGTCCTGCCTCAGGTCAGCGAAAGCGACAAATCGGACCCTATACCGGAAGCCAGCGACCAGCCTCCGATGACCAGCGCGGCCACCGTGACCAGCAGGAACAGCCCGACCCAGACCAGCGCGGGCACGCCGGTCAGGCGGGCCAGCTGGTCGGCGTCGGAGTCGCCGGCGCGGCCGCGCCAGCGCAACGTCTGCAGCTCGACCACGGGACGCGGTCCCGCGAGCAGCAGGAACCAGCAGACCAGGTAGGCGAACGCCGACTGCTGCTCCTCCGGCAGCCACCAGGAGACCCCCAGGACGACCACGCCGCTGATCAGGACCGACCAGAGCCCGAACCAGTTGCGGATCTGCACCAGCAGCAGCCCGAGCAGCAGCAGCAGCACCCACAGCAGCGCCACGGCGTGCCCGGACGAGAGCAACCAGACCGCGAGCAGCCCGAGCAGCGTCGGACCCAGGTAGCCGGCCGCCAGCGTCACCACCATGCCGGCGCCGCGCGGCCGGCCCCGGGACACGGTGAGACCGGAGGTGTCGGAGTGCAGCCGGATGCCGGCCAGCTGGCGGCCGGTGGCCCACGCGGCCACGCCGTGCGCGCCCTCGTGGGCGATCGTCACCACGTGCCGGGCGACCGGCCACGCGCCGGGCGCCAGGACCAGCACCGCCGCGAGCGCGGCGGCGCCCGCCACGACGCCTCCGGACGGCACCGGCTGCTCGGTGACGATCCGGTGCCAGACCTCGCGCAGCGCCTCCACCCTGGCAGCATGCCGCCGCGGCGGTCGCATCCCCGCCGACCCGCCGATGGCCCGTGAAGTACGGCCGCGGGACCGGATCGGCGCAGGCGGGCTACCCGGCCCGCTGCCGTGGCGGTGGCGTCTCGAGCACCGCCCGGGCCCGACGCGCGGCCACGACGTACCGGCGGGTCAGCAGGCCGACCATCTGCTGCAGCTCGGCCAGCCCCCAGCGGCAGGCGTCGCGGCCCTCCGCGTCGAGCCGGTCGGCGCGCGCGTCCTCCAACAGGTCGATGACCTGCCAGAGCGCGTACGCGGCGTCGGCGAGCGTGCTTGTCGGCCGGGCCGCCTCGGCGGCGCGCAGCGCCTCGAGGTCGACCCAGCACAACCGGTCGGTGGTCTCCACCTCGTGACGCTAGGCGGCCGCGGCTGTGGGTGGCGGGCGCCGTCCACACCCCGCCGCGCCCGTGCCGCCGCTCCGGACGGCTCCGGCCTAGGACTGGGTCAGCGGCCGGAGGGCCGGCCGGGCGAGCGGGAGGAGAGAGCGGTGTTGCGGGTGATGGATGACGACGAGGTACCGGGTCCGCCGGCGCTCCCGGGTCCGCGGGAGTGCCTGGCCTGCTTCGTCGAGCGGATGGTCGAGGCGCACGGCTGCGGCAACCGGCTGCAGTGGGCGCTGCTGTGGCGCGACCGGCGGGCGCCTCGCGCCACCGCGCTCGAGCGCCGGCTGCAGGCGGGCGGCGGCTACTGCGACTGCGAGGTGCTGGCCAACGTGTACGCCCGAAAGCAGGAGTGGTTCGGGGCGGAGCCGCCGCCGTGCCTGGAGGTGAACCGCGCCGGGTCGTCGCAGCCGTGCGCATCCTGGACCGAAGCCCGCGGCTGGTGACGGAGGGAGGTCTTGAGACGGACACACCGACGGCGGCCGGGGTGTCCGCGCCGGCGGTTAGGGTCGCCGCCATGACCAACGGGGAGAACCACGGGGAGCGCTGCTGAGCGTGCTGCACGTGCACCGGGCCGAGCGGGCCGACGCGCTCGCCGACGGGCTGGCCGAGGTGCTGGCGACAGAGCCGGCCAGCGGCACCGTCGACCCGTTCAGCACCGAGGTCGTCGCCGTGCCTGCCCGCGGGGTTGAGCGCTGGCTGACCCAGCGGCTGTCGCACCGGCTCGGCGCACGTGACGCCGACGGTGCCGGCGTGTGCGCCAACGTCGCCTTCCCGTGGCCCTCGCGACTGGTCGCCGACGCGATCGCCGTCGGCAGCGGGGTCGAGGCCGACGACGACCCCTGGCGTACCGGACGGGCGCTGTGGTCGGTGCTCGAGGTGGTCGACGACTCCGTCGGCGAGCCGTGGCTGGCCCCGCTGGCCCGACACCTGGTGGGTCCCGAGAGCGCGCCCGACGACCCGCCGCGGCCGGGGCGACGGTTCGTGGCCGCCCGCCACCTGGCCGGCCTCTTCGAGTCCTACGCCGCGCACCGGCCGGTGATGCTGCGCGACTGGCTCGATGGTCGCGACACCGACGGGCGCGGCGAGACGCTGCCCTCCGACCTGCTCTGGCAGGCCGAGCTGTGGCGTCGGTTGCGGACGCGGGTCGGCACGCCGAGCCCGGCCGAGCGGCTCGACGCTGCCTGCGCCGCGCTACGCGCCGACCCCGCGCTCTCCGCGCTGCCGGCACGGGTGTCGGTGTTCGGGCCGACCCGGCTGACCACCGATCAGGTCGCCGTGTTCTCCGCGCTGGCCGCACACCGCGACGTGCACCTGTGGCTGCCGCACCCCTCGGCGGCGCTGTGGGACCGGGCGGGCGACGAGCTCGTGACCGGCGGCCCGGTGGCGCTGCGGCGTACCGACCCGACCGCCCGGCTGCCGCTGCACCCGCTGCTCGCCTCGCTCGGCCGCGACGCCCGCGAGGTGCAGCAGACGCTCGCGGCGGCCGATGCCGAGGTGCGCGACACCCACCACCCGCTCGACGACCCACCCGACACCCTGCTCGGGCGGCTGCAGCGTGACCTGCGCGCCGACCGACCGCCCCCGGGTGAGCCGGTGGGCTCCGCTCCCGACCTGCGCCCCCCGCTGGCCGACGACGACCGCACCCTGCAGGTGCACGCCTGCCACGGGCGGGCCCGGCAGGTCGAGGTCCTGCGCGAGGTGCTGCTCGGGCTGCTCGCCGACGACCCCACCCTCGAGCCGCGCGACGTCCTGGTGATGTGTCCCGACATCGAGGCGTACGCGCCGCTCATCTCTGCGACGTTCGGCCTGTACGACTCCGACGAGCACGCGACCGGGCCGGTCCACCCCGGTCACCGGCTCCGGGTCCGGCTCGCCGACCGGTCGCTGCGCCAGACCAACCCGCTGCTCGCCACGCTGTCCCGGGTGCTCGAGCTGGCGGACGCGCGGGTGACCGCCTCGCAGGTGCTCGACCTGGCCGCGCTGCCACCGGTGCGGCGGCGGTTCCGGCTCGACGACGACGCGCTCGCCCGGCTGCGCGACTGGGTCCAGGACTCGGGTGCCCGGTGGGGCATCGATGCCGCGCACCGGGCGCCGTACCGGCTCGAGGGGGTCGGACAGAACACCTGGGAGGCGGGTCTCGACCGGTTGCTGCTCGGTGCGGCGATGGCCGAGGAGGAGCCCCGCTGGGTCGGTCTGGCGCTGCCGCTCGACGACGTCGACTCCGGCGACATCGACCTCGCCGGCCGGCTCGCCGAGCTGGTCGACCGGCTGACCGGGGTGCTCGACGCCCTCGGCCGCGACCAGCCGCTGGACGACTGGCTGGACGCCCTGGCGTCGGCCCTGGACACCCTGGCCGCGGTGGGCGACCGCGACGGGTGGCAGCTGTCGCAGGCCCGGCGCCAGCTCGACGAGGTGCGCGAGGTGGCGGGCGAGCGCGCGGGTGTCCGGTTGTCTCTCGCCGATGTGCGCTCGCTGCTCGCCGACCGGTTGCAGGGCCGGCCGACCCGGGCCGGTTTCCGCACCGGCACGCTCACCATGTGCTCGATGGTGCCGATGCGGTCGGTGCCGCACCGGGTGGTGTGCCTGCTCGGTCTCGACGACGGGGCGTTCCCGCGCACCACCGGCGTCGACGGCGACGACGTGCTGGCCCGCGATCCCTGCGTCGGCGAGCGCGACCGGCGCAGTGAAGACCGGCAGCTGTTGCTCGATGCCGTTCTCGCCGCCACCGAGACGCTGGTGGTCGTGCACACCGGCGCCGACGAGCGCACGAACGCCCCGCGCACCCCGGCGGTGCCGGTCGGCGAGATCCTCGACGTGGTCGACGCGACGGTCCGCATCGAGGGTGGCCGCGCCCGTGACCGGGTCGTCGTACGACACCCGCTACAGCCCTTCGACCCGCGCAACTTCACCGCCGGCGCGCTGGGCCGACCGCTGCCGTTCAGCTTCGACACCACCGCCCGCGAAGGCGCGCTGGCGGCGACCGGTCCTCGCGGGCGGGCCGAGGGGTTCCGGGCCGAGGTGCTGCCGGCCGGCGACCCGCGCGCGCCCGTCGAGCTCGACGACCTGGTCTTCGTGCTCGAGCACCCGGTCCGGGGGTACGTGCGCCGCGGTCTCAACGTGCTGGTGCCTGAGGAAGGTGACCAGCTCGCCGAGGCGCTCGCCACCGACCTCGGCGGGCTCGCGTCGTGGTCGGTCGGCGACCAGTGGCTGAGCGACCGGCTGGCCGGCGCCGACCCCGAGGCGGTTCGCGGGGCGGAGTGGCGGAGGGGACGGCTGCCTCCGGGCGCGCTGGGCAGTCGGGCGCTGGCCGAGGTCGAGGTCCGGGCCGAGCCCCTGGTCGCTGCCGTGGCGGCCGCCCGCCAGGGCCCGGCCACCAGCCGCGACGTCGAGGTCGCGCTGCCCGGCGGGGGCACGCTGGCCGGCACCGTCACCGGTGTGTACGGGCACCGGCTGGTCCGCGGCGTCTACTCGCGGCTCGGCCCCAAGCACCGGCTGCGGGCGTGGGTCCAGCTGCTGGCCCTGGCGGCGAGCGAGCCCGACGCGGCGTGGCAGGCGGTGACGATCGGTCGCGGCCGGTCCGACCCGCTGCGCTCCACCACCGGAGGTGTCCCCGCGCACCAGGCCGCGATCGTCCTCGGCGAGCTCGTCGAGCTCTACCGGCGGGCGCTGCGCGAGCCGTTGCCGCTGCCGGTCGACGCGGCCCACGCGTACGCCTCGGTGCGGGTGCTCGGCGACACCGACTTCGGCGCGCTCGAGGCCGCCCGCAAGCGCTGGACCGACTCGTTCGACGGCGACCAGGACCGTTACCACCAACGGATCTGGGGCCAGCAAGCGCCGCTGGAGGCGCTATTGACCGCACCGCCGCTGGAGGGCGAACAGCCGGCGGACGCGCCGGAGCCGACCCGCTTCGGAGCGCTGGCGTGCCGGTTGTGGTTCCCGCTGCTGCGGGCCGAGACGGTGGACGTCCCGTGAGCGTCCCGGAGCCTTTCGACCTCACCGGCGAGCTGCCCGAGCCTCGGACGACCACCGTGCTCGAGGCCAGCGCGGGCACCGGCAAGACGTTCACGATCGCGGCGCTGGCCGCACGCTACGTCGCCGACGGCCTCGACCTGCGCGAGCTGATGCTGGTCACCTTCGGCCGGATGGCGACCCAGGAGCTGCGCCAGCGGGTGCGTGAGCGGCTGGTCACCGCCGAGCGCGGCCTGGCCGACCCCGACCACGCCCGGTCCGACGCGCACGACGACGAGGTGCTGCGTCTGCTCGCCGACGGCTCCGACGATGACGTCGGCCTGCGCCGCGCACGGCTGGCCGCGGCACTCGCCGACTTCGACGCGGCCACGCTCACCACCACCCACGGCTTCTGCCAGCAGATGCTCCGCGGCCTCGGGGTCGCCGGCGACCTGGAACCCGACGCGACGTTCGTCGAGAGCATCGACGACCTGGTGGTCGAGGTCGCGAGCGACCTGTGGCTGCGCAAGTTCGGCCGCCCCGACTCCGGCGAGCCGGCCATCCGCTGGGGCGAGGCGCTGGCCGTGGCCCGGCAGGCGGTCGAGGACGGCCAGGCGGCGCTCGCTCCGGCGCTCGCCGACCCCGCCTCCAGCGCAGGGCAGCGAGTCGGGATCGCGCGGGCCGCACGCGACGAGGTCGCACGCCGCAAGCGGCAGCGGCGGCTGGTCGACTACGACGACCTGCTGACCCGGCTCTGCGACGCCCTCACCGACCCCGCCACCGGCGAGGCGGCCAGCGAGCGGGTCCGGTCGCGCTACTCGGTGGTGATGGTCGACGAGTTCCAGGACACCGACCCGGTGCAGTGGGACATCCTGCGGACCGCGTTCCACGGCCGCACCACGCTGATCCTCATCGGCGATCCCAAGCAGGCGATCTACGCCTTTCGCGGCGGCGACGTGGCCGCGTACCTCGACGCCACGAAGGCAGCGGGCACCCCAGCCACGCTCGACACCAACCACCGCAGCGACGCGGGCCTGCTGCGTGGCCTCGATGCGCTGCTCGGCCAGACGGCACTCGGCGACGAGGGCATCGTGGTCCGGCCGGTGCGGTCGGCCCACCCGGCCGGGCGGCTGCACGGTGCCCCGGTCGACCGGCCGGTGCGGCTGCGGCACGCGCTGCGCACCGACACCGGCACCGCCCCGCGCAAGAACCCGGTGGTCCGGGACAGTCGCGACCTGGTCGCCCGCGACCTGGCCGGCGACGTGGTGCGGCTGCTGTCGTGCGGCGCTCGGCTCGAGACCCCGCGGGGCGAGCGTCCGTTGGTGCCCGGCGACGTGGCGGTGCTGGCGCACACCAACAAGCAGGCCGGGCTGGCCCGCGACGCGCTGGCGGCCGTCGGGGTGCCGGCCGTGGTCACCGGTGCGGCCAACGTCTTCGGCACCGACGTCGCCCAGCAGTGGCTGCTGCTGCTGCAGGCGCTCGAGCAACCGCGGGGGGCGCGGCTGCGTACCGCCGCGCTGACCTGCTTCGTCGGCTGGACCGCGCAGGACCTGGCCACGAAGGGCGACGCTGCGCTCGACGACCTTGGACCCAAGCTGCGCGGGTGGGCCGACGTGCTCGCCCGGCGCGGGCTGCCGGCGCTGCTCGAGCGGATCACCGAGGAGGAGGGGCTCACCGCCCGGCTGCTGGCCACCGAGGTCGGCGAGCGGGTGCTCACCGACCTTCGGCACGTGGCGCAGGCCCTGCACCAGGCGGCGGTCGAGGGCCAGCTCGGCACCGCGGCGCTGGTGGAGTGGTTGCAGCACCGGATCCTCGACGCGTCGACCGACCCGAGCGAGGAGCGGGTACGGCGGCTGGAGTCCGACGCCGACGCGGTACAGGTGGTCACCGTGCACCGCAGCAAGGGGCTGGAGTTCCCGGTCGTCTACGTGCCCTTCGGGTGGGACCGCTACAAGCCGCGCAACCCCGACCCGCTGCGGCTGCACATCGACGGAGTGCGGACCCTCGACGTCGGGGGCATCGGCGGTCCCGAGTACGGCGCGAACCTCGCCGTGCACCGGGCCGAGGAGGCGGGGGAGGACCTGCGCCTGCTCTACGTCGCGCTGACCCGTGCCGCCTGCCAGGTCGTCACCTGGTGGGCACCGTCGACGACCACGTCCGGCTCGGCCACCCACCGACTGCTGTTCGGCGGTCACCTGCCGGGCCAGACCCCCGCCGACTCGGTGCCGCTGCCGAGCGACGACGAGGCGGTCGCCCGGTTCGCCGTCGTGGCCGCCCAGGCCGGGGGGTCGCTCGCGGTCGAGCGGATCGAGCCCGACCACGGCCTTCGCTGGTCGCCTCCCGCGGACCAGCGGCAGGCGCTCGCGGCGGCGCGCTTCGACCGGGCGCTCGACACCGCCTGGCGGCGGTTGTCCTACACCGCGCTGACCGCTGGCGTGCACGACCAGCTGGTCGCCCCCGGCGACGGCCGCAGCGACGACAGCTCGGGTGCGGTGGCGGCCGTCGTGCCCGGCGTGAGCGCCGAGCCCGACGAGCGAGGTCTCGACGACGAGGCGGGCGTCGTCCCGGCAGATGCGGACGCCGCCGGCCCGCCCGCCGACGCCCTCGTCTCGCCGATGGCCGAGCTGCCCAGCGGAGCGGCGTTCGGGATCGTCGTGCACTCGGTGCTCGAGTACGCCGACACCACCGTTCCCGACCTCGCGGCCGAGCTCACCCGGCACTGCGCCGAGGTGCTTGCCCACCGGCTCGGGTCGGGGCTCGACCCCGAGGTCCTCGGCCCCGCGCTGGTGCCGTCGATGGAGACGCCGCTGGGGCCGCTCGCCGGCGACATGCGGCTGCGCGACGTGGCAGCGGGCGACAAGCTGAGCGAGCTGGACTTCGAGCTGCCGCTGGCGGGCGGCGACGACCCCACGGGCGACGAGGCGACGCTGTCGGCGATGGCTGAGGTGCTGCGTACCCACCTCGCGCCCGACGACGCCCTCGTCGGCTACCCCGACCTGCTCGCGCGGTTGCCGTCACAGGCGCTGCGCGGCTACCTCACTGGCAGCCTCGACGCGGTGCTCCGCGTCGCCGGCCCCGACGGCCCGCGCTATCTGGTGGCCGACTACAAGACCAACTGGCTCGGCGACGGCTGGCCGGGGTCGGACACCCCGTTGACCGCGTGGCACTACCGGCCGGCCGCGCTGACCTCGGCGATGCTCGACGCGCACTACCCGCTGCAGGCGCTGCTCTACCTGGTCGCCCTGCACCGCTACCTGTCCTGGCGGCAGCCCGGCTACGACCCCGACGTGCACCTGGGCGGCGCGCTGTACCTCTTCGTCCGCGGCATGTGCGGTCCCGACACACCCGTGGTCGACGGCACGCCCGCCGGGGTCTTCGGCTGGCGGCCGCCGTCGGGACTGGTCCCGGCGCTGTCCCGGCTGCTGGCGGGAGGTGGCGCGTGATCGACGACGCCGATCCCTACGACATCCGGCTGGCGCTGCGGGCGCGCGGTCTGCTGCGCGAGTTCAACGTCGCCGGCGTGCTGTCTGCGGCCGACGTGCACGTCGCCGAGCGGCTCGGTCGGCTGGGCGGCGAGGGCGATGAGGCGGTGCTGCTGGCGGCCGCGTTGGCCGTACGCGCCGTGCGACTCGGCTCGGTGTGCGTCGAGCTGTCCGAGGTACGCGACCACGCGGCTGCTGATGGCGAG
The DNA here is from genome assembly GCA_963785115.1 of uncultured Actinomycetota bacterium. Taxonomy (GTDB): domain Bacteria; phylum Actinomycetota; class Actinomycetes; order Propionibacteriales; family Nocardioidaceae; genus JACCWP01. The sequence continues at coordinate 1,556 of CAWATY010000008.1, read as the reverse complement.
GAAGCGGTCGACACCGAGGCGCTTGCCATGGCCCGCCCCGGACCCGTGGCAGCAGGCGCTGGCGGCCAGCCCGCTGGTGGCGGTCGACGAGCAGGGAGCGGCCGACCGGCCGTTGCGGCTGGTCGACGGTCTGCTCTACCTGGACCGCTACTGGCGTCAGGAGGAGGTGGTGCGTACCGAGCTCGACTCCCGGCTGCGCCACCCCGCCGACCCCGTCGACGCGGGCCGGCTCGACGGGGCACTCGGACGGCTGTTCACCCAGCCGGAGACCGACCTGCAGCGCACCGCCGCGCAGCGGGCGGCCCGGCACTCGCTGCTCGTGCTCGCCGGCGGGCCCGGCACCGGCAAGACCACGACCGTGGCCAAGCTGGTCGACCTGCTGCGCGCGCTGCGCACCGACGGCCAGCGGCCACCGCGCGTTGCGCTTGCGGCGCCCACGGGCAAGGCGGCGGCCCGGCTGCAGGAGGCGGTGTCGGCGGCGGCCCGCGACCCCGAGGCGCCGCTCGACGTGGGCGACGTGCACGCGTCCACGCTGCACCGACTGCTGGGCAGGCGGATGGGAAGCAACAGCCGGTTCCGCCACGACCGGCACAACCGGCTGCCCTACGACGTCGTGGTCGTCGACGAGTGCTCGATGGTGTCGCTGACGCTGATGTCACGGCTGCTCGAGGCCGTGCGGCCGGAAGCCAAGCTGGTGCTGGTGGGCGACCCCGACCAGCTCGCGTCGGTCGAGGCCGGCGCGGTGCTCGGTGATCTGGTGGCACGCCGGTCGGGGCAGGACGACGCGGTCGTCCGGCTGGTGCACCGGTTCCGGTACGGCCCGCAGATCGGCGCGCTCGCCGACGCGGTCCGCGACGGCGAGGCGGACCGGGCTGTCGACCTGCTGCGCGCGGGTGGCGACACCGTCACCTTCGTCGAGGACGCTCAGATCGAGGCGATGGTGCCCGGCGGGGTCGAGGACGTCCGCGCCGAGGTCGTGCAGGCGGCGGGGGCGGTGTTCGCGGCAGCTGACGCGGGCCAGGCGGCCGCGGCGCTGGGCGCGCTGGGGAGTCACCGGTTGCTGTGCGCACACCGGCGTGGGCCGTACGGCGTCGCGCGGTGGACCCGCGAGGTGGAGCGCTGGCTGGCGGCCGCCGGCCCCGAGGTGGGCGACCCCGACGAGGGGGAGTGGTACGTGGGGCGGCCGCTGCTCGTGACCACGAACGACCCCGAGGTCGAGCTGTACAACGGCGACACCGGAGTCGTCGTGAGCGGTGCCGACCCGGCCCGGCCGATGGCGGCTTTCGCGCGCGGCGACGGTCCGGTGCTGCTCGGCCCCAGCCGGCTGCCGCCGGTGCAGACGGTGCACGCGATGACCGTGCACAAGGCGCAGGGCAGCCAGTTCCGCAGTGTCACCGTGCTGCTGCCGCCGCCGGAGTCGCCACTGCTGACCCGCGAGCTGCTGTACACGGCGATCACCCGCGCCGAGGGCCACGTTCGCGTCGTCGGCAGCGCCGACGCGGTGGCGCGCGCGGTGAACCGGCGGGTGATGCGTGCGAGCGGGCTGCGCCGCCGCT
>CAWATY010000007.1:0-259399 GCA_963785115.1 uncultured Actinomycetota bacterium | reverse complement strand
GTACCGACTGGCGACTGGGAGGCGGCAGAAGACATGCCCGTCGGATCAGCTCGAAGTCCCGCTCCGGAACGGACTGGATGCCCCCGTGCGCATCCAGGATCGACTCGACGATCAGGCCTCGATGCCGGCACGGCCCGCGTCGACACAGTGCCTCGCGCAGGTCGCGAGTCCGCGCCAGCCGCTGCTGGACGCCGGCAATCACGATCGCTCGAGCCCGCCGTTCCTGTTCCCAGGGGCACCAACTGGCGGCATCGACCAGGCTGCGCTGCGGACGGGTACGCGGAGGTGTCCTCAGCGGGTGCACGTCGGCTGACGTCAGCTCGCGCGACCAGTGCTGCCGCACACCGGGCAGGGTGAGGCGACGGTTGCCCTCGGGCACGACCACGTGCAGGTCCGGTTCGGTGAACCCCTCCAGCCCGTCGAAGATGAGCGCAGTCAGGCCACCAAGCACCGATCCGGACGGGTGCCGGAGCACGGCCACCCACGCGCGCTGGGCAGGGGTCAATGGCCCGTTGTGCATCACCACGACGCCACGACACGGCGACTGCCACTTGTACCCGGTCAGCTGCGCACGTACGAACGAACGGCTGAACGCTTCGAAGGCCTGTGCCGACGTCAGGACGTCGCACTGCTCCGGGATTGTGGCGCGGGGGTGCGCGAGGGCGGTCATGCACACAGGCTGGGTCGCCCACGGCGCCGGTTGCAGTGGCTGCCAATCCGGCTGTGGACGAGTGTCGGCTGTGCACGTCCGACCCATCTCGAGACATTCCGGCTGTCCGGGCGACCACGATGTCTCGAGATCCGTCTCGGACTCGCCAGACGGTGCGCTCGCGGGCCGCGGATAGGCTGGGTCGGTGAGCATCCGGCTGTACGACACCGCGACGCGTGAGCGGCGCGAGCTCGATCCCGTGTACCCCGGACACGTCGGCGTCTACCACTGTGGGCTCACCGTGCAGGCCGCGCCGCACGTCGGTCACATCCGCAAGGAGGTGGCCTTCGACGTGCTGCGCCGCTGGCTGGAGCACTCCGGCCTCACCGTCACGCTGGTCGCCAACGTCACCGACATCGACGACAAGGTGCTGGTCAAGTCGGCGGAGCTGGGCGTCGAGTGGTGGGCGCTGGCCTACGCCAACGAGCGTCGGCTGCACGACGCGTACGCCGTGCTCGGCTGCATCCCGCCCGACTACGAGCCACGCGCCACCGGACACATCCCCGAGATGCACGAGATGATCGGCGTCCTGATCGACGGCGGGCACGCGTACGCCGCCAGCGACGGCTCCGGCGACGTCTACTTCGACGTCCGGTCGTGGCCGGCCTACGGCGAGCTGTCCCGGCAGCGGATCGACGACATGGAGGCGGCCGAGGACGCCGACCCGCGCGGCAAGCGCGACCCGCGCGACTTCGCGCTGTGGAAGGGCCACAAGCCGCACGAGCCCGAGTCCGCCTCCTGGCCGTCGCCGTGGGGACGCGGCCGGCCGGGCTGGCACCTCGAGTGCTCGGCGATGGCAGCGAAGTACCTCGGCCACGAGTTCGACATCCACGGCGGTGGCCTCGACCTGCGCTTCCCGCACCACGAGAACGAGCTGGCGCAGTCGCGCGCGGCCGGCCAGCAGTTCGCCCGGATCTGGATGCACAACGGCCTGGTCACCACCGCCGGCGAGAAGATGAGCAAGTCGCTCGGCAACTCCGCCCTGGTCTCCGAGGTGGTCAAGCGGTTCCGTCCGGTCGAGCTGCGCTACTACCTGGTCGCGCCGCACTACCGTTCGGTGGTCGAGTTCTCCGACGACGCGCTCGCCGAGGCGGCGGGCGCGTACCGACGGCTGGAGGGCTTCGTCACCCGGGCCACCGAGCTGACCGGCAGCGTCGACCCGGCCGGCGGTACGCCGTGCGCCGAGTTCGTGACCGCGATGGACGACGACCTCTCCACGCCGGCCGCGCTGGCGGCGGTGCACGACGTGGTCCGCGAGGGCAACCGGCTGCTCGCCGACGGCGACTCCCCGGCGCTGCGCGGCACGTTGGCGTCAGTACGCCGCATGCTCGACGTGCTCGGACTCGACCCGCTGCACCCGACCTGGGCGGGCAGCGCGCCGCGCGCCGGCCGGGACACCGTCGGCGCGCTGGTCGAGGCGCTGCTCGAGCAGCGGCAGGAGGCCCGCGCCCGCAAGGACTGGGCCGCCGCCGACGCCGTGCGCGACCGGCTCAAGGCCGCCGGCATCGAGATCGAGGACACCGCCGGCGGGCCGCGCTGGACGCTGGCCGAGGGCTGACCGTGGCAGGCAACAGCAAGCGTCGCGGCGCGATCCGCAGCACCGCGAAGGGCAACCCCACCGCGGGCTCGGGCGGCCGCGTACGCCGCGGACTGGAGGGCAAGGGACCGACCCCCAAGGCAGCCGACCGGCCGTACCACAAGGCCTACAAGGCGAAGCGTGCGACGGCCGACAAGCGCACCGGCGCCGGTCAGAAGCCGCGCCGCAACCGCGCGGCCGACGACGCCGAGTGGGTCGCCGGGCGCAACGCGGTGGTCGAGGCGCTGCGCGCCGGAGTCCCGGTCAGCACGCTGTACGTCGCCGAGCGGGCCGAGCGCGACGACCGGCTCCGCGAGGTCTTCCGCACCGCCGCCGAGAAGCGGATCGGGATCCTCGAGGTCCCGAAGGCCGAGCTCGACCGCTCGACCGACGGTGCCGTGCACCAGGGGGTCGCCGCCCGGGTGCACGCCTACGAGTACGCCCACCCTGACGACCTGCTGGCGCGCGCGACCGAGTCCGGACGGCCGCCGCTGATCGTTGCGCTCGACAGCGTCACCGACCCGCGCAACCTGGGCGCCGTGGTGCGCTCCGCGGCCGGCTTCGGTGCGCACGGCGTCGTCGTCCCGGAGCGGCGTTCGGCGGGCATGACCGCGGGGGCGTGGAAAGCCTCGGCCGGCGCGGCTGCCCGGCTGCCGGTCGCCCGCGCCACCAACCTGAATCGCCAGCTGGTCGCCTACCAGCAGGCCGGTCTGATGGTCGCCGGCCTCGCCGCCGACGGCGACACCTCGCTGGTCGACCTCGACCTCGCCGACGGCCCGCTCGTCCTCGTCGTCGGCAGCGAGGGTGCCGGCCTGTCCCGGCTGGTGCGTGAGCACTGCGACGTGTTGGTCTCGATCCCGATGGCCTCCGGTCTCGAGTCGCTCAACGCCGGTGTGGCCGCCGGCATCGCGCTCTACGAGATCGCCCGCCGCCGGGGCTGACGCCGGGGCTGACGCCGGGGCTGACGCCGGCGCGGCGGAGCCCGCGGAAACTTCCTGTCCCAGGGCTCCAACCTTTGGGACCGGTACGCGCGTTCGCCAGGTGAATCTGTTTGCGGAGTCCACCGCACCGGTGCAGCATCCTGCTGCGCAGGGTGGGCCGCTGGGAGTGGGTGGTTTGCCGTGAGGTCTCGCATCGTCGTCATCACCGTGGTCGCCGTCGCTGCAGCCACCCTTCTCGCACCGGCACCCGCGGGCGCCGGCCGCGCTGACCCGCCGTGGCGCGCCGATGCCCGGTCCGTGACCGCCGACCTCCCGGTGGGGTCGGTGGACCGGCTGGTGCACCGTCCGGGGGTCGACATGCACCCGTGCCAGGTCGACCCGGCGTGGCTGTGCGGGCGGGTGCCGGTGCCCCTCGACCGCGCCGACCCGTCGCAAGGCACGCTGCGGATCGGCTTCATGTACCTGCCGCACAGCGACCCCGGCCCGGCGCGCAACGACGTGCTGCTGGCGACGGCCGGTGGCCCCGGCGGCGCCTCCAGCGCGGACAACTTCCGGTTCGTGGTCTCGTTCATCCTCCAACCGCTGCTGGCGCACCGCGACCTGTTGCTCGTGGACCGCCGGGGCACCGGGCGGTCCGGGCTCATCGACTGCACCGGCGTGATGGCCGACGTCGACTCCCGGCAGGAGTTCATCCGCTCGTACGGAGCCTGCGGCCGCCAGCTCGGCGACGCCGCGGACCGCTACGGCAGCGGCGACGTGGCCCTCGACCTCGAGGCGGTGCGACAGGCTCTCGACATCCCGCGCTTCAGCTACTGGGCCGCCTCGTACGGCACCGTCGAGCAGCAGGCCTACGCCACTCGCTTCCCCGAGCGCGTCCGCGCCGTGGTGGCCGACTCGCCCATCCCGGTCCGCGGCAACCCACAGCCGTGGATGTACGCCTACGGGTCGGGGCCGGTCGCCGACCACGCGGCGGCGGTGCACTGTCGCCGCGCCCCCGCCTGCGCGCAGGAGCAGCCCCGTGCGGAGCGGGCGCTCGACTACCTGGCCGCGCGGGTGCGCCAGCGGCCGGTCGTGGGGTACGCCCACGACCTGACCGGCGTTCGACGGCACGTGCGGGTCAGCGAGCGGGTGCTGGCCTGGCTGGTCACGGCGGACGAGGACGCCCCGGCCGAGCTGGCCGCCGTCGCGGACGCGCTGCGGCACGGCGACGCCAAGCCGCTGCTCCGGCTCGGAGCGCAGAATCCGCTCACCTGGCTGCCCGGCGACGACCCGAATCGAGTCTTCTCCAACGGGGCCAACGCCGCGGCGTTCTGCAACGACATGAACCCTGCTTGGGACCGGACCGACCCGCGGCCCGTCCGCCGCGAGAAGTACGCCGAGTCCCTCGAGGGGCTGCCCCAGCAGCAGTACGCCCCGTTCGCCCCGCGCGCGTTGACCAGCATCTACCCGCCGGACCTGTGCATCGGCTACCCGGCCCCGGACCGCTTCGTGCCGGCGGTGCGGCCGGGGGCGACGTCGGACGTGCCGGCGTTGCTGCTGAGCGGTGAGCTCGATCCCACGACCCCTGCCTCACTGGCGGGAGGCGTCCGGCGCGTGCTCACCGCTGCCGACCGGGTCCGCATCGCGGGTGCGGGACACACCACCGTGTTCGCGGGACCCTGCTCCGTCCAGATCACCGTGCGGTTCCTGCGCACGCTGGAGACCGGGGACACGAGCTGCGCCGATACCCCCAACTTCCCGTTCCGGGCCTCGTCGGACTTCCCGCTGCTGGCGCGGGGCGCGCGCCCGGCCGCTGCCCTGCCGGCGAACCATGCCCCGCGGCTCGACCGGCGGGTCGCGACGGTGGCCGCTCGCACGGTTCAGGATGCGTGGTTGTTGAGCCTCCAGACCCCCGACGCCGTCGGCGAGGCCCACGGTCTCCGCGGCGGGACGTTCAGCTACGACTACACCGCCTCCGACCACGCGGTGGTACGTCTGGACCGGGTCCGGCTCGCCCGCGACGTCGTGGTCTCGGGCCGGTCGACGCTGGTGTACGCCTCCGACGAGCTGACATGGCGGGTGCGGGTGCGGGGGCCACACGGCCGTGACGGCCGGATCACCGGCGAGGGGATCTGGGCGTCACACCGACCGCCACACCTGCTCCGACTCCGGGGCGCGTTGGGGCACGGAAGGGTGGCGGTGACCCTGCTGGCCAACTAGCCGTCAGCGGCCGGGTCGACCGAGCTGTCGGTGTAGGCGGCAGCGGTGCGGCGGGCGGAAGCGCTGGCGACGTCGGGTGGCACCCCGGAGGCGGCGTCGGCGTCGCCCCACCGCTCGGCGCTCAGCTGCATGAACCGACGACCCTCGTCGGTCGCCATCCAGGCGGGGGCCTCGTCGGGCTTCACCGTCGGACCGGGCGTGAGGTGGCCGGCCAGTCCCAGCAGCCCGAGGTCCCAGCCGACGCCGACGGCACCAGGACCGAACTCGGTCCACCGCTCGTCGTCGACGTGCGCGACGTGGACGAGCTCGAACCTGGTGCCGCCGTCCGTCGCCGACAGTCGCAGCTCGATCCAGCTGACGTCGCCGCCGTACTCCCACGTCGCGGTGAACCCGTGCGGCGGGTCGCAGGTCTCGATCACGCCGCCCGCGTTGCCCTCGAGCTGGTAGCGCCCGCCGAGGCGCAGGTCGCCGGCGACCGGCAGGAACCACCGCGGGATGCGTTCGGCGTTGGTGCAGGCGTCCCAGACGTCGTCGACGCTCGCCGGGTAGGTCTGGCTCACGGTCACCGTCCGCGCTTCGCCGGCCTCGAGCACCCGGCTCCCGACCTCGCGGCGGACTGCCTCGATCTGGTGAGCGACGTCGATCACTGCTTCCTCCTGGTGGCTGCTGGGTCGTCGGTACGGGTCCGGCGCTGCCGCCTGCCGCGCGCCAGCTCGGTGCCGAGCGCGTCCAGGTGCGGGGTCCAGAACCGCCGGAACGGGTCGAGCCACGCATCGACGTCGCGCAACGGTGCCGAGTCGACCGCGTACAGCCGTCGGGCGCCGTCCGGTCGCACGGTGGCGAAGCCGCTGTCCCGCAGCACCCGCAGGTGCTGCGACACCGCGGGTTGCGAGATGCCGAACTCGTCCTGCACGACCGCAGTCACCTGACCCGCCGGCTGCTCGCCGTCGGCCAGCAGCTCGAGGATCCGGCGCCGGACCGGGTCGCCCAGGACGTCGAACGCGTGCATGCCGTGATACTATCAGTGGATACTTATATAAGTCCAAGGTGAATTCATCCCTCTCGGCCTTGACGCGTGCTCGCGTCCGTCCGACAGTCGTCCGATGGCACGACGAGCAGGCTTGGCCTGGCTGGGCACGCGTGACGTGCTGCTGCACGAACCGATGGACGTGCGGCTGCGCGCCTTCGACGGTGACCGGCTGGCCGTCGACTCCTACCGGGCGCAGGTGGTGTGGGAGCCGGGCCGCATGGTGCCCTACTACGCGGTGCCGGAGCAGGATGTGCGTATCGGACTGCGGCCGATCCGTCGGCCGCCGCCCGAATACGCGGACCACTCCGCGGAGGTCATCCCCGGGCTGCGGATGCTCCCGCCGGGGATGTTCCGGCTGCACACCGCGCCCGGCGAGGAGCTGGCCGTCGAGATCGGAGGCCGCTGGCGGGAGGGGCGTGCTTTCCGGCTCGAGGACGCCGACCTCCCCGGACACGTGGTGCTGGACTTCAGTGCCTTCGACCGCTGGCTCGAGGAGGAGGAGCCGGCCGTGGGACACGCCCGCGACCCGTTCAAGCGCATCGACGTCCGGCGCACGGCCCGACACGTCCGGGTCGAGAGCGAGGGTGTCCTGCTGGCGGAAAGCCACCACCCGTCGGTGCTCGTCGAGACCATGCTGCCGCCGCGGTGGTACCTGCCCGCTGAGGACGTGCGGATCGAGGCGCTGCTGTCCAGCACCAGCCGGACGGTGTGCGCGTACAAGGGGTTCGCCGACTACTGGGCAGTGGCGACCCGTGACGGCGAGATCGACGTCTGCTGGACCTATCGCGAACCGTTCCCCGATGCGGCGCCGGTCAAGGACATGGTCGCCTTCTTCAACGAGCACGTCGACATCACCGTCGACGGCGAGCTGCGTCCCCGCCCGGTGTCGCCGTGGAGCAGACCGACCCCGCGCGGCGGCGGTCACCTACCCTGACCGGCATGGCCGTCGAGCGTCTGCTTCCCACCGAGGAGGCCCATGACCTCCTCGCGCTGACCCGCGAGATCGCGGCCGAGCGACTGGCACCGCGAGCGGCCGCCGACGAGGCGACGAGCACGTTCCCGCGCGACGTGTTCCGGTTGCTCGGCGAGGCTGGGTTGCTGGCGCTGCCCTATCCCGAGGAGCACGGCGGCGGCGACCAGCCGTACGAGGTCTACCTGCAGGCGTTGGAGGAGATCGCCGGCGCCTGGATGAGCGTCGGCGTCGGGGTGTCGGTGCACTCGCTGGCGTGCTGGGCCCTCGCGACGTACGGCGACGACGAGCAGCGCAAGCGGCTGCTGCCCGAGATGCTCGGCGGCTCCCAGCTCGGCGCCTACTGCCTGTCCGAGCCGCAGGCCGGCTCCGACATCGCCGCGATGGCCACCAAGGCGGTGCCCGACGGCGACGACTACCTGCTCAGCGGCACCAAGGCCTGGATCACCCACGGCGGCGAGGCCGACTTCTACCTCGTGTTCGCGCGCACCTCGCCCGATCGCACCCGCGGGATCTCGGCCTTCCAGGTGTCCGCGAACAGCGACGGGCTCGCGTTCGGTGCGCCCGAGAAGAAGATGGGCCTCACCGGCTCGACCACGACGCAGGTGCTGCTCGAGGAGGTGCGGGTCCCCTCCCAGCAGCTGATCGGCGGCGAGGGCGCGGGGATGCGGATCGCCCTTGCCGCGTTGGACTCCGGGCGGCTCGGCATCTCCGCCTGCGCGACCGGGCTGGCACAGGCAGCCCTCGACGTCGCGGCGGCGTACGCGGTCGGTCGGGAGCAGTTCGGGCGGCCGGTCGCCGACTTCCAGGGCCTGCAGTTCCTGCTCGCCGACATGGAGGCGGCGGTGGAGTCGGCGCGCGCGTGCTACCTGCACGCGGCCCGGCTGCGCGACGCCGGGCGTCCGTTCAGCCGGCAGGCCTCGGTGGCCAAGCTGGTCGCCACCGACGCGGCCATGCGGGTCACGACCGACGCCGTGCAGGTCCTCGGCGGCTACGGGTACACCAGCGACTACCCGGTCGAGCGGTTCATGCGCGAGGCCAAGGTGACCCAGATCTTCGAGGGCACCAACCAGGTGCAGCGCCTGGTGATCGCCCGCCACCTGCTCGCCGAGCACCGCCGCTGAGCCACGCCGGAAACGGTTCTTGCATCAAGTTGAGTGACTCACGATAATTTTAATCGTGGTCCCCACCACGGCCGCCGCCGGTCCCGTCACCGTGCTGTGCGGCAACCCGCGGCCGGGCTCGCGAACGCTGGAGACGGCGCTGCGCGCCGCCGACGCCCTGGCAGCCGACCCTGCTGCCCCGGACGGCGCTGCCCTCGCGCTCGCGCGGCCCGGCCCGCGGGTGGTGGACCTGGCCCACTGGGTCTGGGCGGCGGTGGGGAGTCGCCAGGCCGTCCCGGTGTGACCGCCGCGGGTCCCGCTCACGCAGTCGGGGCCCACGGTCGGCGGACCGGTGGCACGATGGAGGCCGGAGAGGCTCACCGTGGTGGACGACGTCATCTCCCTGGCCGTCGGGGTCGGGGTCGTGCTCGGTGGCTGGTACGCCATCCGGTGGCTGCCTGACCAGCTGGTGGAGCGCCGGGTCCGTCGCCATCCCGCAGCCTCCGGCCCGCCGATCGAGGAGCTCTCCGCCCGGCTGCGTCGGCTGGCCGCCGAGCTGCAGGCGGTCGAGTCCGGGCGGGTGTCGGCCAAGGCACACCACGTCCGCGCGCTCCGGCTGGCCTACGACGCGACCCTCCTCGAGGCGTGGCACGCCGTGTGCCCCTGCGACCCCGAGCCGTCCGTGCCGCTGGGGCATGACTCCCGCACCGACGTCGAGCTGACCCTCACCGGGGCCGGGCTGCGTTGGTGAGCGGGCGGCCGCCCGTCACCGCTCAGAGCACGGTGAACCCGGGCGGCAGGGCGCGCCGTCCGGTGGCGGCGAGCAGCAGGTCGCCGGCGGTACCGCCCCGGGCCGCGAGCCGTCCGGCCAGTGCCCCGACGGCGGCAGCCGCCGCCTCCGGCACGTCGGCGGTGAGCGCGCACGCCGCGGCGAGGTCGCAGCCGTGCACGACCAGCTCGAGGATCCGGGTCTGCAGGTAGTCAGCGAGCCACAGGTCACCCACGGGCGAGGCGATGTATGCGTCGACGCCAGCGGCGGCGACCAGCGGCAACACCCGGTCGACGATCTCGGTGACCGCAGCCACCGGTTCGGCGCCGAGTGCGGCTGCCGCCTGCCGGCCCCGCTCGGCCACCGCCTCGGCGTCGGCCAGCAGGGGGCGGCACGCCTCGTAGTAGTCGGCCGCCGACAGCGCCTCCTCGGGCCCGGGTCCCTCCCGCAGGTACGACTCCACGGTCAGCAGCGACCGGCTGGTGTGTCCGACCAGGTCGCGGACCGTCCAGACGCCGAGCCCCGGCGCGTCCCAGCTGATGCTGTCGTCGGTGTCGACGCGGCGGACCAGGCCGACCCACCAGGCGACCGCCTCGGCGTACGTGGTCCGCGGGTCGTCACTCATGAGTCGATCATGTCGTCGTCGGTGCCGAACGCGGGCTCGAGGCCGGGCTCCAGCGAGGCGGGTACGGCTCCGGACAGCGTCTGCGACCGCTGCGGCAGCTGCTCGTCGATGTACGCGCGGGCGGCGTCGAAGAAGTCGACCTCCTTGCCCTGCTGCTGCGACATGAACCAGCGGTGCTCGAGCACCTCGTGGAACAGCTCGGGCGGTTCGAGCCGGTCGCGGAACTCGGCGGGCACCATCGCCCAGAGCGGTTCGTAGACGGTCGTCAGCCAGCGGTGCGCCACCACCATCGGGTCCTCACCCTGTAGGTCCTGGCTGGCCGAGAACGCATCCAGGTCGTTGAGCAGTCGTCGGGCCTGCGGCTCCTCGACGTCGAGCCCGGTGAGTCCCTGCAGCCGCCGACGGTGGTGCCCGGCCTCGACCACAGCCGGCTGGATGCGTACGGACGCGCCGTCCCAGTCGGTGACGATGTCCAGCTCCTCGACGTCGAAGCCGAGCTCGTTGAGCGCGTGCATGCGCTGCTCGATCCGCCACATCTCCCCGGAGTCGAACTCCTCGACGCCGGTCAGCGCGCTCCACAAAGCCTGGTAGCGCTCGAGCACCCGCGCCACCAGCTCCTGTGGGTCGACCTCCTCGCTGAGCAGGCCGCCGGCCTCGAGGTCGAGCAGCTCGCCGAACACGTTGGTCTCGACCAGGTCGAGGTCGTGGGCGCGCTGCCCGTCCGAGAGCCGCTCGTGCAGCTCGCCGGTCTCGGCGTCGACCAGGTAGGCGGCGAACTCGCCCGCGCTCCGCCGGAACAGCGTGTTGGACAGCGAGCAGTCACCCCACCAGAACCCCTCCACGTGCAGTCGCACGAGCAGCACCACGAGCGCGTCGACGACCTGGCGGATCGTCTCGGGACGCAGCCGCTGGGAGAACAGCGCCCGGTAGGGCAACGAGTGCGGCAGGTGCCGGGTCAGCAGGCACGGCTCGAGCTCGGTGCCGTTCTCGGTCACCCGGCCGGTCACCACGCCGACCGGCTCGACGGTGGGCAGGTCGAGGCGGCGGAGGTTGCGCAGCAGGCCGTACTCGCGCCAGGCCCATGCCTCGCGGGTCTCCTTCGCGGCGAAGACCTCGTGGTCGACGCGGACGAAGCGCACGATGTGCCGGCTGATGCCCCGGGCGAGGGGCACCTGGCAGTCGTCCGGCCACTCCTCGAGCGGCAGGTGCCACGGCAGCGTGAGCAGCTGCTGGCTCGGACGGGCGGCGAGGATGCGCAGGGCCACGCGCTCAGTCTGCCTGCTGCACCGCCTGAACGGTCTCGACCAGCAGGTCGGCGCCGGGCGCGCCGGCCTGCTGCAGCGCCGCGGCGTCGGTCGCGAGGTCGTCGAGCGTCACGCCGCGCCCGGCGACGACGGTGTCGCCGCGCAGCAGCTCGGCCAGGGAGGCCGCAGTCGCCGCGACACCGAGCGACCCGTCGGTCGCGGCGTCGGGCTCGGGCACGATCACCGGTGCCTGGAGCTGCGCGGCCGCGCGGTCGGCTGTCGACGTCCAGCGCAGGTCGACGGTCCCCACCTCGGTGCCCGCCGGTACGCCCGCGGCCAGCCGCAGCTCGTACAGCGCCGTGACCGAGTGCCCGGCGCCGATCTCGCCCGCGTCGGCGTCGGGGTCGTCGATCGCCCCGTCGGAGAGGGCGCGGTTGCGGTAGCCGACCAGCCGGTAGTCCTCGACCAGCTCGGGGTCGAAGGAGACCTGCGCCTTCGCGTCGTCCGCGACCACGGTGAGCAGCGAGCCGAGGTCGTCGACGAACAGCCGCTCGGCCTCGGCAAACGTGTCGACGTAGGAGTAGAAGCCGTCACCGCCGTCGGCGAGCTGCTCCATCGTGTGGTCGTTGTAGTTGCCCATCCCGTAGCCCACCGTCGCGAGGTGGATGCCCTGCTCGGCGCGGTCCTGCACGCTGGCCGCCAGGTCGGCCGGGTCGGTGGTGCCGACGTTCGCGACCCCGTCGGAGGCGAGCACGACGGTGTTGAGGCCGCCCTCGACGTACGCCTGCTCGGCCAGCTCGTAGCCGCGTCGCAGTCCGCCCGCCATGTTGGTGCTGCCGCTCGGTCGCAGCTCGTCGATCGCGTCGACGATCTCGTCGGCATCGGCCACGCGGGTCGGCTCGAGCACGACCTCGGCCCTCGTGCTGTACGTGACGATGCCGATCGAGTCGCCGGGACGCAGCGCGTTGACCAGCAGGGCCAACGACGACTGCACCAGCCCGAGCCGGTTGCGGATGTCCATGGAGCCAGAGGTGTCGACGACGAACGTCAGCGCCACCGGCGGTCGGTCGGCGTCGTCGACCGCGCGTCCCTGCACGCCTACCCGGACCAGCACCGTGCCGTCGTCGGCGTGCGGCGCCGGGGCACCGTCGACCGTGAGTCCGAGGTCGGTGCCGGACGGCTCGGGGTAACCGGGCTCGAAGGCGTTGACCCACTCCTCGGCACGGATCGACGCGGGTGGCGGGCGATGACCCTCCGCCAGCAGCAGCTGGCCGGTGGACCACGAGCCCGTGTCGACGTCGAGGCCGAAGGTGGACAACGGGTCTTCGGTCGCGTCGACGAAACCGCTCTGGCCCTCGTCGACGAAGGTGTTGTCCTCCAGCAGGCCGGGCGGCATCGGCGGCTCCGAGACACCGCCGGAGTCCCCGCTGGCCATGTCGGGGATTGCGTACGCGAGGTCGCCGTCCTGGTCGCTGTCGTAGTCGCGCACGTACGACCGGGGGTCGCTGACCGGGTCGGAGCCGCGCCCGCCGGAGTCGGTGCAGGCACTGGTGCCGGAGACCAGCAGGGCGGTGAGAGCGAGGCAGGGAACGGCGGCGGCGCGGCGATGGCTCATGGCGGTGCGACGGGGTTGGCCCCGGCGCCGGTTCCGTGATCAGCCCCCGACCGTCCGGACGAGACCCGACTGTGACCTCAGGCCGGCTCGACCGGTCCGAGCACGCGGTCGAGGTAGGCATTGCCGAAGCGGCTCTCGGGATCGAGCTCGCGGCGCAACGTCACCGCGTCGGTGAAGTGCGGGTAGCGACCGGCCAGCACCTGCGCGTCGAGGCCGTGCAGCTTGCCCCAGTGCGGGCGACCGCCGACCGCGCCCGCGACCTGCTCGGCGTGCGCGAACCACCGCTCGTGCGGGAGTCGCGGTGACTGGTGCACGGCGACGTACGCCGTGTCGCGGCCGTGCGCGGTGGACAGCCAGACGTCGTCCGCGGCCGCCACCCGCAGCTCGACCGGGAAGCTGACCGGCTCCCGCTCGGTGTCGACGAACCGCTTGAGCTCGCGCACCACATCGGACAGCGCGGCACGCGGGACGGCGTACTCCATCTCGACGAACCGCACCCGCCGCGGCGTGCAGAAGACGGCGTAGGAGTGGTCGACCTGCTCGCTGGTCGACCAGGCGCTCGCGGCCAGCCGCTGCAGCCGTGGCGCCAGCGGAGCCGGTCGTCGGGCCACCAGCCACTGCGCCGCCGCGAAGCTCCCGTTGGCCAGCACCTCGTCGTCGACGAAGCCGCGCAGCCACGACCGCGGCTGCCGCTCGATGTCTTCGGGCACCCGGTCGTTGCGCTTGAGCAGGGCACGGTCGGTGTGCGGGAACCAGTACGCCTCCACGTGGTCGTGGGCGTCGGCCAGGTCGTCGAAGTCGGCGAGCACCTCCTCCAGCGGCATCGGCGTCTCGCGGGCGTGCAGCAGGAAGGCGGGGACGCACCGCAGCGTGACGGTGGCGACGATCCCGTACGCGCCGAGGCCGACCCGGGCCGCGGCGAAGAGGTCGGGTCGCTCCTCGGCGCTGCAGCGCGCGAGCGACCCGTCGGCCAGCACCAGACCGAGCGCCGTCACCTGGGTGGCCAGGCCGCCGAGCCGGGCGCCGGTGCCGTGGGTGCCGGTCGCGAGCGCGCCACTGATCGTCTGGGCGTCGATGTCGCCGAGGTTGGCGAGCGCCAGTCCGTCGACGGCGAGCCTTCGGTTGAGCCGGTGCAGGGTGGCGCCGCCCTGCACGGTGACCAGTCCGGTCGCTGCGTCGAGCCGCACCAGCCGGTCGAGGGCGCCCATGTCGACCATGACTCCGTCGGTGACGGCGGTGTCGGTGAAGGAGTGTCCCGATCCGACCGCGCGCACCCGCAGGCCGTCGGCTGCCGCTCGCCGTACCTCTGCCGCCAGCTCATCCACCGAGCGGGGCCGCACTACGCGGGCCGGGCTGGCGGTGGCGGTGCCTGCCCAGTTGCGCCACCGCTTCGACGCGCTGCTGCGGGTCACGGGACGCTCCGGATCCGCCGGACCAGCAGACCGCCGGCCAGCGTGACGGCGGCGGTGAGCAGGTAGAGCACCAGGTAGCCGCCGAGCAGGTTGACGACGAGCGCAGCGAGCACGGGGGCGAGCACGAGCGGCGCGGTGCCGGCGATGCTGAGCACGCCGAGGTCGCGGGCGAAGGAGTCGGGGTCGGGGAGCACCTGGGTCAGCAGGGCGGAGTCGACGGCGAGGTAGAGGCCGTAGCCGAGGCCGAGCAGCGCCGCGGCGACGACGGCCGCGGTCATGGTGGGCACCACCGCGAGCAGCGCGGCGGCCGCGGCCATGACCACCCCCGACGCCACGACGAACGGCTGCCGCCTGCCGGCCCGGTCGCTGGCCAGCCCGCCCGGCACCGCCGAGCAGATCACGCCGAGGCTGTAGACGAGCACCAGCACCAGCAGGCCCAGCTCGGGGTCGGCCACCCCGACCTCGTCGTCGAGGAAGTACAGCAGGTACATGGTGCCGAGCGCGTTTCCGAGCATCACCAGGAACCGGGTGCCGAGCGCCCACGCGAGGTCGGGGCTTTGCCGCAACGCCGCCCACCCGCCGGTGGCGAAGCCGGTCCACGGCGGGGCAGTGGCCGCGGCGTCGGGGTGGGCGGGGTCGTCGGTACGCAGCACGAACGGCAGCACCAGCACCACCATCGCCACCGCGACGACGGCGTACCCGGCGCGCTGCCCGGTGAACGCGGTCGTGACCAGGACGGTGCCGACCACCACCCCGATGCACTGCGGCACGCCGACCCAGCCCGACACCGTGCCGCGCTGCTCCACCGGGACGTGGTCGGGGACGGCCGCGGTGAGCGTGGCGAGCACGATGCTCATGCCCAGCTGGGCGAGGCCCCAGCAGAGGGCAGCCCCGGCGACGGTGTGCTGCTCGGCCAGGGCCACCAGCGCGAGCGCGGTGATGAGGGAGCCGCCCAGTGTCCACGGGTGCCGGCGCCCGCGTCGCGACGCGGTCCGGTCCGAGAGCGCGCCCGCGAGCGGGGCGGCCACCAGGGCGATCGCGCCGCCGACGCTGGAGACCACCGCGAGCGCCGTGACCTTGTGCGCGTCGTCGATGCTCTCCATCTGGTCGGGCAGCAGCACCTGCACGGGGGTGAACAGCGCCATCCAGAGCCCCAGGTTGGCCAGCGTCAGCAGCCCGATCCACCCGCGCGACACCAGGGCGGTCGGGAGGGCGGTGGCACTCACCCGAAGTTCCAGCCCTCGCCGCGGTAGGTCGCGACGTCGCCGGCGAGGCGGTCGGCCTCCAGCAGGTGCAGCCGGTCGAACCGCTCGCACATCTCGCCGGCCTTGGCGTGCCGGAACCACACCCGGTCGCCGATCCGCAGGTGCCGCGCCGCCGCGCCACGAACGGGGGTCTGCACCTCACCCGCGCCCTCGCCGCTGATCAGTCGCAGGCCGGTGGGGAGCACCGGTCGGGGGAGCCGGTCGGCTCCCGCCGGGCCGGACGCGACGTAGCCGCCCGACAGGCAGGTCGCGACGTCGGCGGACGGGCGGCGCACCACCGGCAGGGCGAACAACGCGGCTGCGCGCGGCGAGAACGTGTCGTAGCCGGTGAACAGCGCGGGTCCGAAGAGTCCCGAGCCGGCGGTGACCTCGGTGACCCCGGGGTCGGCGGCGCTGGTCTCGAGCGAGCCGGTGCCGCCGGCGTTGACGAGCTCGATGTCGGCGACGTCGCGTACGGCACTCAGAATGGCGGCTCTGCGCGCACCGAGCTCGCGCAGCGATGCCCGTTTCACCGCGCGGACCGCCGGCGAGGTGTCCGGCAGCCCGGCGATCTGCGCCTCGTACGTCATCAGCCCGACGACCTGTACGCCCCGCCGCGCGGCGAGCGCGCCCACTGCGGCGGCCACCTCGGCCGGGCTGCGCAGGGGCGAACGGCGGGCGCCGAGCCAGGCCCGGCCGACCCGCAGCGAGGTGTCGACGTCGACGCAGACGCGCACGGGCGGACGGTGGTCGGGACCGACGACAGCGTCAAGCAGGTCGAGCTGCTCGGTGGAGTCGACCATCAGCCTGATCGCGGCGGTCCGGCGCTCGTCGGCGAGGAGGGCCTCGATCGCGCCACGGTCGGCTGTCGGGTACGCCATCAGCACGTCGTCGTGGCCGGAGTCGACCAGCCGCACGGCCTCGGCGAGCGAGTAGGTCATCAGGCCGCGGAAGCCGGGTCGGGACAGTGCCCGGTCGATCAGGGTGCGGCAGCGCACCGACTTGGTGGCAACGCGGATCGGCGTACCGTCAGCGCGGCGGACGAGATCGTCGGCATTGGCGTCGAATGCCGGCAGGTCGACCACGGCCAGCGGCGGGTCGACGTGGACGGTCAGGTTGTCCAGGCGGAAACGATCGGGGAGGCCGGCGTCGCGGACGGGAGAAGGAATCGACGCCGCCACGCCGTCAGTATGACCGGCCCGCCGTACAAGGGTTATGCGGGCGCGGCCGGCTTGACCGCGGTGCCGAGATAGCGGAACGCCGCCACCTTCGGGCCCTCGCCGTATCCGGTCTCGAGATGCTCGAGACTCAGGCGGCTGCGATCGAGGTACGCGTCGATCTGCCGGTCGATGATGCAGCCGCCCATCAACCGCCGGTTGAGCGGGCGTACCCGCCGTTGCCAGCGCGCCACCCGCGGCTCGTCCGCTCGACCGTGCTCGAGGAAGTGCAGGCGACCGCCGGGTCGCAGCACCCGGGTGACCTCGCGCAGCACCAGGTCGAGATCGGGCACGGTGCACATGGTGAACGTGGACAGCGCCGAGTCGACGCTCTCGTCGGGGAGGTCGAGCCGTTGGCCGTCGAGACCGCCGCGGCGTACGTCGGCGTGGGTGGCGGTGATGCGCGGCTGGGCGATCTCCCAGGCGAGCTCCGACGGCTCGATCGCGGTCACCGAGGTCACCGACGCGGGGTAGTGCGGCGCGTTCAGCCCCGAGCCGAATCCGATCTCGACGACCTCGCCGTGCAGGCCGCTGCACACCTCGGCGCGCACCTTCGCGATCGCCTCGTCACCGAGCACGCGGTCGGTCATGCGGGGGAGGACCCGGTCACCCCACCAGCCCATGTGCTGGCCTCCTCTCGTGGTTGCGGCTATCCGCGGCGGCGGGACCAGACGACGACGCCCGCGGTCATGGCGAGGATCGCCAGGGTAAGGACGACAGGGCGGCCGTCGCCGTCCTCGCGGGTGGCCATCATCGCGCCATCGGACTGGTGGGAGAGCAGCGAGCGGTTGGCCTGGTGCGACATGACCGACCCGTTCGACATCGACGACATCACCGAGAGCATCGAGGCGAAGGAGCCGACGCTGCCGATGGAGGCGAACGAGCCGACGCTGCCGATCGACGCCGCCGAGCCGATGCTGCCGATGGACAGGACCGAGCCATCCGAGGCGATCGAGAGCACGGAGTTCCTCGAGCGCCAGGACCAGAGCGAGCGGGCGTGGGTCATGGGTCGATTGTGCACGGTGGGTGGTGGTGAGGCTGACTGCGGCCGCGACGATGGAGGGAGGGTGCGCTCAGGCAGCATTCGGCCTCAGCTCGATCGTGGACGACCCGAGACTTTCTTGACTTTCGTCAAGCCTGGTTGGGGAAAGTCCTCGCCACTGTCCGTCGGAGGTGCTAGGATGAACGTATGTTCGAAACAGTCGTTGAGAGCCTTCGCGGAGGCCACCGGGTGCGACCGGTCGGCACTGGCCGCGCTGATCGGCGACCCCTCGAACATCACCTCCGCCAGCGACTCCGACGATGTCGCAATCACGGACCGGATCGGCGCACTCGAGCGGCTGTCCCAGGCGGCACAGGCGGCACAGGTGCGGGAGCTGGCGGCGTTGAAGGCGCTGCGGGTGGCCGAGGACGCCGAGATCGGGCTGTCCGGGGACATGGCCGGCCGGTCGGTGCCGGTCGAGGTGTCCAAGGCTCTCGGGGTGGCGACGATGACGGCGCGGACGAGGGTGGAGAACGCGGCCACCGCGGTCGAGTCGCATCCGCGGTTGTTGGAGCTGGTCGGCACCGGCCGGGTGTCGATGGCCGGGCTGAACCGGGTGATCGAGACCACCAGGGTGCTGGAACCCGGCCAGCAGCGGCGGGTCGACGAGCTGGTCTGCGCCGAGGCCCGCCGCCGGCGGATGACGCCCGGTGAGCTGGCCAAGGCCGCCGACCGCCGTGTGTTGGAGATCGACCCCGACGCTGCCGCGAAACGTGCCGCCCGTGCCCGGGCCACCCGGGACGTGCGGCTGTCCGACCCGTGGCAGGGCACCGCGACCGTGTGGGCCAGCCTGCGGGCCGAGGAAGCACTGGCGATCTACACCCGCATCGACCGCACCAGCCGCGGCATGCGCGCCGCCGGCGACCCCCGACCGCTGAACACCCTGCGCGCCGACCTGGTCTGCGAACTCCTCCTCGGCAAAGCCGCCGATCACCACCGACAGAGCAGCCGGCCGAGCAGCCGGCCGAGCCGACGCGACAGCCGGCCGAGCAGCCGGCCGAGCAGACCGACCAGGCAGCCTGTCCGAGGACACCTCGGCGGTGCCGGACTGGCGGTCGACCAACGGGCTCGAGCCCTGGGTGGCCAACGAGCCGCCGCCGGCTGCCGCGGTGACCGACCCCGACCCGGCGCCGGAGCAGGACTGCTGGGACAGCTACCCCGCACACCTGACACCGCGGCCAGCTGGACCCCGACGCCGCCGAACCTGAGACCGGCCGACAGTCCCCGCTGCACCGCGGGTGCCGGTCGACGTCGAGGTGCAGGTCGTCGTCTCGTTGGCGACCTGGCTCGGTCTGGACCGCGAACCCGGCCTGCTCCGCGGCTACGGCGCGATCGACGCCGACACCCTCACCGACATCGTCACCACCGCGCAGAGCACCGGGGCGACCACCAGCCTGCGCCGGTTGTTCTGCGACCCGACCGACGGCCGGCTGGTGCAGATGGACTCCACCGCAAGGCGGTTCACCGGCACGCTGCGCCAGTTCACCACCTGGCGCGACCACACCGACCGGCTCACCGGCGACACCATCGCCGACATCGACCACATCCACGACCACCACCACGGCGGACCCACCGCCGCCCACAACGGCCAAGGCCTGTCCAGGCGCAGCCACACCCTCAAGGACCACCCCCGCGTGCACGCAAAGACCAAACCGGACCGGCCCTGGGGCGACGGCATCGACAGCTACCGGACCAACGCCCCCGACATCGACTGGACCCTGCCCAACAACACCACCCACACCAGCAGGCCGCCACCAGCCCTCGGCCCGGGCTCCGACCCCACCGACCACACTCGTCGACACCGAATGGCTCACCTGGCTCCGCGACCTGCCGCACCAGCCGGCGCCACCACACCCCGACGACGAGATCGACACCCTCACCGCCCAGCTCGCCGGCCTCGGCGACCCCTGACGGGCCGCCAACTACAGTTCCGACCATCCGCCGGCGTGGCGCAACTGGCAGCGCACCTGTCTTGTAAACAGGAGGTTGGGGGTTCGAGTCCCCCGCCGGCTCGAGGCTACGAACCGACGTCGGCAATTGACGGCGGTCGGGTTAACCGCTTGGTCACCCCGACGCGCACAGAGACGCTGCATACCGCTGCCCATCGGCCATGTCCGCAGCCGTCGGATCCGCATACGGGACCCGAACGAGCGCGCCTTCCTTGATCGGAGCCGCAAACGCACGGTTCGCCGGGCTTGGCGCAGTCACCTCCAGGCGTGGGTCCTTGACGACCAAGGTGTGCACGTCGCCATCGAAGACGTACGTGATGTTCAGCGCCCAACGAACGTACCTGCGCGGGCTGTAGGCAGTGATCTCGAGCTGTTCCTTGTCCAGCTGGCTCACTTGGAGGTCCAACGCCGTGGTGGGGTCTTTCCGCGCCGCCAGGTTCCCGCCCATCGGCACAAGGATCGGCTGGGCACAATCCAGATTTGCCTCGAAGTAGCGCACGGTGGCGCCGCTGCCAGCGTCAGGCGCAACGAACCACCCGGACAGCGGCGGCCCCTCTTCCACCACATCAAGATCGATGCGGGTGACCAGCACAGGCTCATCGGTGAGACCTTCGAGCTCGAGGCGCACCGTTTGCTGCACCAACGGCACGCCGCCGTGGTTCCCCTCCCAGTACCGGAAGGTCGGACGCGCACCGCCCGTGTTGCCCGCGGGGGGATAGTCCTGCGGCCGGACGCCACCCTCCGACGAGAACATGTACACGTGACCGAAGGGATTGACCGGCCACGGGAACTCATCGTTGAACAGCAGAACGGCCCGCAACGCATCGTGTGCCGACCCTTCCGGAGGGCCCGTTGTCGAGCCCTCTTCGGCGGGCGGGAGCCAAGGTCCCCACAGCAGTGCCGTCAAGACCACCAGCGCGCCACTGATGATCGTCACCGGAAGTGGCCAGCCGCGACGGTGCCCCTGGGGATTGCGCAACCGTGAAGGCCTGCCCGCGGCGGCGAAAAGATTGAACAGGGGTGCACGCCGAGACGAGGCACCGACTGCGTGAGGTTCATCGGCCTCGACGACGACGACATCGACAGGATCACGCAACCCCTTCAGTTGCATCTGTCCCTGCGGGCGAAAGCGGACACCCTCAACCTTGGTCGCAAGATGAACGACCTCGGGCGTGGCGAGCACCTGGCCCGCCGTGGCCTGCCCACAGAGGCGAGCGGCCATGTTGAGCGCCGCTCCACGGAACCCACCGCGCACCGCAACCGCTTCGCCAGCATCAATGCCGATACCCACAGGAACGTCAGGATCGTCGCCGGTGTCGCGAGCGAATCGTTCCTGCAGCGCAACCGCTGCGCGGATGGCCTGACGTGCCGACGTAAAGACGACCAGGGCCTCGTCACCACGCAGTTCGAGGAGCAGGCCGTCGAACGCGGATACGACGTCTTCGACCGACGCAGCAAAGGTTGTTGCCAACAACGCAGCGGCCTCGTCGCCACGCTCCTGGGTGTACGTGGTGTATCCCCGAATGTCGGCGATCAGGAACGTGTGGATGCTGCCTTGGGCCTGACGTGGGCGCGGTGTCGGTGTACCGGGCGGGCCGCCGGTACCCGATGCCGCGTCATCCGTGGGCACCCCGTCATTGTGCTCCGCAGCATCGCGGCGGGGTAGGGCCTTGCCGACGCTCCCAGCGGTCCTGCGGCGAGGTCGCCTGTCCTGAGGTGGCCGAACTTCAGTCCTCGCATAGGCTCGCCCGCCAGAGGAGGTGTCCGTGACGGTCTCAGCCGTACGGCTCGCCGAAGTGTTCGTGGAGCTTGCTGACCCTCCCGAGGACACAGTCGACCTCAGCGCGTATCTCCGGCTGGTCACCCTGCGCGTGGCCGAGGTGATGCAGTCCGACGCGGCCGGGATGCTGCTCGCCGACCGCACCGGGCAGCTGCGGTTCGTGGCCGGCTCCGACGAGGCCACGACCATGCTCGAGCTTTTCCAGCTGCAGCACGAAGAAGGACCGTGCCTCGACTGCTTCAAGTCCGGGGAGCCTGTCGTGAACACGAACCTCGCCCAGGCGGCCGACCGGTGGCCGCGGTTCGCGCCGATGGCACTGGGCGCCGACGTCCAGGCGGTGCACGCCATCCCGCTGCGGAGACCCAACGACGACGCCGTCGTCGGTGCGATGAGCCTGGTGCACAACGACGCCCGCGAGCTGGAGCCCGACGACGTCCAGATCGCCGCGTCGCTGGGCTCGCTGACCGCCATCCGGCTCATCCAGGATCGGACCATCCAGGGCGAGCAGGATCTCGTTCACCAGCTGCAGTTCGCGCTGACGAGTCGCATCGCCATCGAGCAGGCCAAGGGAGCGGTTGCCCAGGTGCTCGGGGTGAGCGTCGACCGAGCCTTCGAGCTGATGCGCGCACATGCGCGGCGCAACCACCTGCGCGTCAGCGAGCTCGCTCAGACCCTCGTCGCCGACCCGGCGCGGATTGCCGTCCTCGCGCCCGATCCGGAGGTCGGGTGACCGGTCAGCAGAACACCGCGCAGTGGTTGAACCCGTGCGGCAGGAACCACGCCCGCCACGCGTCCAGGAAGTCGTCGGTCGTGGGCGACTCGTTCCACGAGCAGTTGCCGAGGTAGACCCGGCCGTCGTCAACGCGGTAACAAATCGCCCAGTGCGCGGTCCAGTCCGGCCCGCCGATGGCGCCGAGGTCGATCATCACCGGCACCGGCCGGTTCTTCTGCACGTATGACTGCACCGACTTCCAGCGGTCCTGCCACCCCCACGACGCGAAGCCGGAGTAGCCGACCGACGCGCTCAGCCCGTAGTGCTTGAGCGCGTCCTTGATCCGGTTGCCGGTGGTGCCCCAGCCGAACACGACGTCGGAGTCGTACCCATCCTTCTTGACCGCGTCGATCGCCGCGCCGTCGTCCCAGTACCACCGGTCGTTCTCCGGGTCGCGCTCGCGACGCTCGAGGTCCCACGGGTCCTTGCCCCAGTAGTCGACCATCGTGGCGATCGCCGCCTGGCCACAGGTGTTCCAGTCGACGTCATCGCGGCTGTTGACGTAGCTGTGCAGGTACGGGATCACTTCCGCACCTCGGCGTCGCTGCCGTGCACCCGGGGCTCACGCTGGTCGTCGGGCGGTGGCGGCGGGCTCTCGCCCTCGTCGCCCGGCCTGCTCCGGCCCTGCCGGCCCACCCACTCGGCGAAGTCGCTCAGGTCCGCGTGCGGGGCGCGCTTGGTCTTCGGCGTCCGGTCCTTGCGGGATCGCGGTTCGGGCATCCGTCAGCCGTACTCCCGGCCCCCGAGGGCTGTCAAGACTGTGCGCCGGCGGACCGCTGCTGCCACTCGTCCCAGCTGAAGTTCCACAAACCGCCCAGACCGTTCCAGGTCTCCGTCGGCCGGCCGGTGCCGTTCGTCACGACCGGGTCGCCCACCAACGTGTTCTCGTACAGCCAGATGCCGTCGTCCCACGACACGTTCGTGCAACCGTGCGAGACGTTCTGGCTGCCCTGCGCCCACTCCGACCACGGTGCCGCGTGCAGGAACTCACCAGACGTCGTCATGCGCATGGCGTACGGGACCACGACGTCGTACGCGTTCGGGCCGGTGGTCTCGACCGACGTCATCCGCTCCTCGAGCTGCCGGGTCATGATCACCTTCACGCCCGAGCGGGTGGTGAAGCCGGGCTTGCCGAGCGACACAGGCATGGTGCGGATCGTCTCGCCGGCACGCTCGACGGTCATCGTGTGCGTGGCGTCGGTGATGCGCAGCACCTGCTCGCGCCCGACCCGGAAGTCGATCCGCCGGTCCTCCATCACCCACACCCCTGGCCGCAGCTCGGTGCCGGCGAGGTCGAGCCGGACGCTGACATCGGTCTGCCCAGGCCAGAACTCGCGAGGTCGCCAGGCGACGGTCTCGTCGTCGAGCCAGCCCCAGGCGCCCGTGACCGGACGGCTGGTACGGACCTCCAGCCCCGCCTCGACAGCGCTCTTGTCGGTGACCGGGTGGTCGAAGGACACGACCACTGGGTGGCCGACGCCGACCTCGCTACCGGCCAGCGGGCTCACAGCGGGCAGGTCGGTGACCGCGGGCTCGGCAGTACGAAACCACCAGGACCGGTGCGTCCCTCGGTCGTCGGCGTTGACCGCCGCCGCCTCGAGCACGTACCGCGTCGCGGGCACCAGCGGGTCGGTCTGCCGCCAGGTGTCACCGGACAGGCTGCCGGCCACGTCGACCGACGAACCGACGGCGTGCAGTGAGACGTCGGTGAGCTCGCCTCCCGTCACGTGCACCCGCGCGCGGTGCGCGGCCTGCAACATCGCCGAGTCGATGCTGCTGGTCAGCCGGGCGGGCGGTGCGCTCTCCGTGCCGCCGTCGCCGGCCGCAGCCGGGCTGTCGGTGTCGTCGGTCTCGGGGCCGCACGCCGCGACGGCGAGGGCGATCAGGCCCATCGACGTCGCGAGCACGGTCGTCGTGTGCAGTCGTCTCATGCCAGGTGAGACGCCGACTTCGCAGCAGGCGTTGGGACTTAGTCGGTCACGACCCGGACACGAGGACCACGTGCAGGGTGCGCGGTCCGTGCACGCCCTCGACCCGCTCGAGCTCGATGTCGCTGGTCGCCGACGGTCCGCTCACCAGGGTGAGCGGACGGGTGGGCTCGACCCGGGTCAGCATCTCGGGCACCGAGTGCACCACCTGGTCGTGCCGCACCACGCAGACGTACAGGTCGGGGACCAGCGTGATCGCGCGCCTGCCCTGGTCGGAGGAGCCGTCGAGCACGATGGTGCCGGTGACCGCGCAGGCCACGGTGGCGGCGGTGACCACGGCGTCCATCTCGTCGAGGTCGGCCGGCGTCATGGCCCCCTCGTCGGTGATCGCCTCCGGACCCACGGTCGGAATCCATTCCGCGGGCAGGCCGGGTGGCACGACGTAGCGGCGCGCGTCACCGAGCGCCTCCCGCACGGCGTCCGCGACGTCGGCACCGTCGACGCGGGTGACGGTGGCCTTGTAGTCGACCAGCCGGTCGGCCAGGAGCTCGACGGCCTCGGCCGAGCCGGGCGGGTACGTGCCGCCGTCGGCGTAGTCGCGCGGCACTGTCGGTGCCACCGCGGTCGCGTCGGCGTTGGCGGTGCGGATCCGCGCCAGCATCTCCTCGCGGGCGCCGCTCATCGGTCCGGCCCCCGGGTCCGCGTCCACCAGTCCCGGAACGTCTCTCGTGGCGGGGTGGGGACGTCGCGGCTGCGGGTCCAGGCCGACAGCGGAGGCGGCAGCGTGCCGATCCGCCCGCGCCGGGCGAAGAGCCTGCCGACCCGGCCGGCGCGTCCGGCACGGCGGAAGCGTTTCGCGTCGCCCATCGTCCACGCCGCCGCCGCCATCGCGACCGACTCCGCCGAGGGGACGGACTTCTCCGCCACCGCCTCGACGTGCTGGCGGCGGAGGTCGACCAGCACCGCCGGGATGTCGATGCGAACGGGGCAGGCGTCGAAGCACGCACCGCAGAGGCTGGAGGCGTACGGCAGGCTCGCGTTGTCCTCGACGCCGGTCAGCTGCGGCGACAGCACCGCCCCGATCGGGCCGGGGTAGACCGAGCCGTAGCTGTGCCCGCCGGTCCGCTCGTAGACCGGGCAGACGTTGAGGCACGCGCTGCAGCGGATGCAGTGCAGTGCCTGCCGGCCGACCGCGTCGGCGAGCACGTGGGTGCGGCCGTTGTCGAGCAGCACCAGGTGGAACGCCTGCGGGCCGTCGCCGGGTGTGACGCCGGTCCACATCGACGTGTACGGGTTCATCCGCTCGCCGGTGGACGAGCGCGGCAGCAGCTGCAGGAACACCTCGAGGTCGCGCCAGCTGGGCAGCAGCTTCTCCACGCCCATCACGGTGATCAGGGTGTCGGGCAGGGTCAGGCACATCCGCCCGTTGCCCTCCGACTCGACCACCATCGTGGTGCCGGTCTCGGCGATCGCGAAGTTGGCGCCGCTGATCGCAACCTTGGCGGAGAGGAACTTCGCCCGCAGGTGCTTGCGCGCCGCCTCGGCGAGGGCTGGCGGGTCGTCGGTGAGTGCGGGGTCGACCCCGACCATCTCGCGCAGGAAGATGTCGCGGATCTCCGAGCGGTTGCGGTGGATCGCCGGCACCAGGATGTGGCTCGGCCAGTCGTCGCCGAGCTGCACGATCAGCTCGGCGAGGTCTGTCTCGTACGCGGCGATGCCGGCGTCGGCCAGGGCCTCGTTGAGACCGATCTCCTGGGTCGCGATCGACTTGACCTTGACCACCTCGGTGTGGCCGGTGTCGCGGACGATGTCGGTGACGATGCGGTTGGCCTCGTTGGCGTCGCGGGCCCAGTGCACCACTCCGCCGTGGGCGGTGACCTGCTCCTCCAGCCGGACCAGGTGCTCGTCGAGGCGGGCCATCGTGCTGGCCTTGATCGCCTCGGCGGACAGCCGCAGCTGCTCCCAGTCGTCGACCTCGCCCACGACCCGGGCGCGCTTGGCGCGGATCGTCGTCGTCGCATGGGTCAGGTTGTGCCGCAGCTGGGAGTCGCCGAGCGCGATGCGCGCCGCCTCGGGGAACGACACGTCACCGCGCAGCTTGCCGACACCGCGCGGCGCGGTGGGGAGCCCCAGGAAGGTCTCGCTCATCCGGGTGCCTCCTCGGTCGCCGCGAGCACCTCGGCGAGGTGCAGCGTCCGGGTGCCGGTCCGCAGCCGGGAGAGCCCGCCGCCGATGTGCATCAGGCAGGACGAGTCGCCCGCGGTCAGCACGTCGGCGCCGGTGCCGACCACGTGCCGCATCTTGTCGGCGAGCATCGCCGTCGAGGTGTCGGCGTTCTTGACCGCGAACGTCCCTCCGAAGCCGCAGCACTGCTCGGCCGCGGGCAGCTCGACCAGGTCGATGCCGCGCACCGCCCGCAGGAGTCGCAGCGGCTTGTCGTCGACGCGCAGCACCCGCAGCGAGTGGCAGGTCGGGTGGTAGGTGACCCGGTGCGGGAAGTACGCGCCGACGTCGTCGACCCCGAGCACGTCGACCAGCAGCTCGGAGAGCTCGTAGGTCCGCGCCGCGCCGCGCTCGGCGGCCTCGGCCAGCGCCGGGTCGCCGTACCGCGCGGCCACCATCGCGTGCTGGTGCCGTACGCACCCGACGCACGAGCCGGACGGGGCGACCACGACGTCGCAGCCGGCGAACACCTCGGTGTGGTGGCGGACCAGCGGCAGCGCCTGCCGCTGGTAGCCGGTGTTGACGTGCATCTGCCCGCAGCAGGTCTGCTCCGGCGGGAAGACCACCTCGTGGCCGAGCCGCTCCAGCAGCCGCACCGTGGCCTGACCCACCGAGGGGAACAGCGTGTCGGCCAAACAGGTGACGAACAGCCCGATGCGCATCGGTGCTGAGTCAATCACGGGTGACCCAGCTCGGCCGAGGTCTCAGGACCGGGCCCGATCGATGAGCCTTTCGTGGCAGTTCGGGGTAGTCCATTGGGGCTACCCCGGGTGATCCGTTGGTGGCATTGGACCTCAATCGGTCGTACGGCGTGGCGTCTGTTGTGACCCTGGTCATCCCATTCCGTCCAGGGAGCACACACATGAAGCGATTCTGCGCCATCGCAGCCCTCACCTCGCTCGGCTTGGCGCTCACGATCCCGGCCGCCTCGGCGGACGAGACCACTCCGACCACGCCGGAGGAAACCGCCACCGCCGAAGACCCGCAAGAGTTCACCGACACCGAGCAGATGGTCTACTACGTAGAGCCGAGCATCGTGTACGTGTCGGTCTCCTGGACGGCCTACGTGTACGACACGTACAACAAGGCCTACATCCGCAACCAGCCCTTCACCGCGAGCGGCCAGTGCACCGGCTTCGTCGTCAACCCCGACGGCTACATCGCCAGCGCCGGCCACTGCTTCGACCCCAAGGACGACGACCTCGAGCAGTTCCTGCTGGTCTCGGCCGCGAAGTGGGCGCAGAAGCACTACTACGGGCCGGGCAACTCGATCGACGAGATCCTGCCCGACCTGCGGCTCGACGGCGCTGACGCACACGGGCGTCCTGACCGCACCCAGTCCGTGGCGTGGGGCGTCGCGACCTCTGGCATCTCAGCCGGTAAGGCGCTCCCCGCGCGCCTGCTGAAGTACCAGTCGTTCGACGCCGGTGACGGCGCGATCCTCAAGATCGAGGAGACCGACCTGAGCGCGCTCGAACTCGCCCCCGACGCCGACGTGACCACCGGGACAGACGTCGTGTCCGTCGGCTTCCCGGCATCGGTCGGCGCGGTCAGCGACGCCAAGCTGGGCTCGCCGAGCTTCAAGCCAGGCAACGTCAGCCAGGTGACCACCGCCCAGAACGGTCTCGTCAAGGTCTACGAGCTGTCGACCGCCATGAGCGGTGGGATGAGTGGTGGCCCCACGGTCAACCTCGACGGGCAGGTCATCGGCCTGAACAGCTACGGCCCGTCGGGCGAGACGCAGCAGTTCAACTTCGCCCGCTCCGCGAGCATCGTCTCCGAGGTCCTGAGCGACGTCGGGCCCACGAATGAGATCGGTGACGTCAACACCACCTATCGCGAGGGCCTGGACGCGTACTTCGCCGGGGACCGGGAGGCGGCCATCGCCGCATTCGAGGACGTGCTCAGCCAGCAGCCTTCGCACGAGCTGGCCCAGCAGATGTTGGGCAACGCCAACCAGCTGCCGGAGGAGGCCTCCGACGACGCCGCTGCGGCTGACGACGGCGACGGTTTCCCGATCGCTCTGGTCGGTGGCATCGGCGTCGGTGTCCTGGTCCTTCTCGGCCTGGTCGTGTTCCTGATCTCGCGTCGGGGCAAGGGCCAGAGCGGTCAGGGCGGTCCGAGCCCAGCGATGCCGGTCGGTCAGGCCCCGGGTGGCGACGGTGGCTGGGCTCCCCAGCCGGGCGCGCCAGTGACCCCGACGACGACCAGCTCCTCGGCGGCACCGGCGGGTCCGTACGTGGCCCCGGCGACCGCCCAGGCGCCGCCGGCACCGCAGGCGGCGACGCCTCCGGCACCGGCCACCCCGCCGGCTCCGGCTGCGCCGACGGCGTCCAGCACGCCTCCGGCGCCTCCGGCTCCACCGTCGACGCCGTCGACGCCGTCGACGTCCGAGCGGGTCGGGTTCAGCTCCGCCAGCTCGGAGCCGGAGACGGAGCAGGTGGAGCAGCCGCACGTGCCTGAGCAGGCACACGCCTTCTGCGGCACCTGCGGGACGCGTGCCGTCGCCGGACAGAAGTTCTGCGGCAACTGCGGGGCCACCCTCTAGGGCGGGCACCGACACCGCGGCAACCATCGCGGAGGGACCGGCAGCGGGTCGGCGTGGACATCCACGCCGGCCCGTTGTCCTGTCCCGCGTGCAACCGCCAGGTCAGACGGGGCGGGGGGTCTTGCCGTGCGGGGGGTGGTCGCGGCGCAGCTCCTCGAGGAAGCTGGACGCCCACTTGGCGATGTCGTTGTCCCGCACCTGCTTGCGCATCGCGCGCATCCGGCGACCCAGGTCGCGCGGGTCGGAGCGCAGCGAGGCGAGCATCGCCGACTTGAGGCCGTTGATGTCGTAGGGGTTGACGTGGAAGGCCTGCTTGAGCTCGGCGGCCGCGCCGGCGAACTCGCTGAGCACCAGCGCGCCGTCGTCCTCGAAGCGACAGGCGACGTACTCCTTGGCCACCAGGTTCATCCCGTCGCGCAGCGGCGTCACCACCATGACGTCGGCCGCCCGGAACAGCGCCGCCATCTCGCTGCGGGGGTAGGAGCTGTGCAGGTACGTGATCGGCGGCGCGCCGATCTGGCCGAGCTCGCCGTTGATCCGTCCCACCAACCGGTCGATGTCGTCGCGCAGCACCCGGTACTGCTCGACCCGCTCCCGCGACGGCGTGGCGACCTGCACGAACACCGTCTCGGCGGGATCGATGACCTCGTCCTCGACCAGCTCGCCGTACGCGCGCAACCGCTCGGTGATGCCCTTGGTGTAGTCGAGCCGGTCGACGCCCAGCAGCACCTGGCGGGGGTTGCCGAGCTGCTCGCGGATCTCGGCGGCCCGCGCGGTCGTCTCCGGGCGGCGAGCGAGGTCCTCGAGGCCCTGGGTGTCGATCGA
The DNA here is from genome assembly GCA_963785115.1 of uncultured Actinomycetota bacterium. Lineage (GTDB taxonomy): Bacteria > Actinomycetota > Actinomycetes > Propionibacteriales > Nocardioidaceae > JACCWP01. The sequence goes on along the minus strand of CAWATY010000007.1, from coordinate 229,678 downwards.
GATCGGGTACGCCCGGGCCAGCACGGTGCGCCCGTCCGGCAGGTAGACCGAGTCGCGGTGCGTCTTGTGGCCCACGCGGCTGCGTACCAGCCGGATGAAGTTGGCCGCTGCCCCCGGCAGCTGGAAGCCCACCAGGTCGGCCCCGAGCAGGCCCTCGATCAGCTGCCGGCGCCACGGGATCTGGCTGAACAGCTCCATCGGCGGGAACGGGATGTGCAGGAAGAAGCCGATCCGCAGGTCCGGGCGCTTCTCGCGCAGCATCTGGGGGACCAGCTGCAGCTGGTAGTCCTGCACCCACACGACCGCGCCCTCGGCCGCGACCTCGACGGCGCGCTCGGCGAAGCGGCGGTTGACCGCGACGTAGGAGTCCCACCACTCCCGGTGGAACTCCGGAGGCGCGATCACGTCGTGGTAGAGCGGCCACAACGTGGCGTTGGAGAAGCCCTCGTAGTACTCCTCGACCTCGTCGGTCGCGAGGGCCACCGGCACCAGCTGCAGGCCCTCGTGCTCGAACGGGTCCACGTCGTCATCGCCGCCGTGCCAGCCGATCCAGGCGCCGTCGTTGGAGCGCATCACCGGCTCGAGCGCGGTCACCAGCCCGCCCGGCGACGTCTGCCAGCTGGTGCTGCCGTCGTCGTCGACCGTGCGGTCGACCGGCAGCCGATTGGCGACCACGACCAGGTCTGCCTGGCCGGCGTCCGCGCCGCGCCGCGTCCCCTTGCGAGCCATTTGCGCCGACCCTACCCAGCCCGCGGCGACCCGCATCCGGAGGTGAGCGCGCTCAGGGGTCGCCGGGCCGGGTCGCGGCGGGCGTCGGGCACTTGCGACACTCTGGGGACAACCGTCGTGGCGAATGACACCGTTGTGGTTCGTCGCCTACGATGGGGTGCGTCCGAGCTCAGCCCGTCCGACCTGTCCGCTCCGCCGATCGGAGTCGCTGCATGGATGCCGCCGACGTCGTGACCTCCGGCGTCTCCGCCCGCGCGGCGGAGGAGCTGTCCGACCGCGACAAGGAGCTGCTGCGCTTCGAGCGCCAGTGGTGGAAGTTCGCGGGCGCCAAGGAGCAGGCGGTGCGCGAGCAGTTCGCGATGTCGGCCACCCGCTACTACCAGGTGCTCAACGCGCTGATCGACCAGCCGGCCGCGCTGGCGTACGACCCGCTGCTGGTCAAGCGGCTGCGCCGGCTGCGCGCCGCCCGGCAGCGGGCCCGGTCGGCCCGTCGGCTCGGCATCGACGTCTGAGGCCCCGTGCGGGGCGTCGCTCTTCCCTCCTGGCTGGTGGCCGTGTGCGCCGCCGTGGTCGCGCTCGCCCTCGTGGGGTTCGTGGTGACCGGCGACCGCGACGGCGACGTCGAGGCGGCGCCGGACACCGGGTCCACCGCGCCGCCATCGTCGGACACCGGTAACGGGAGCGGCGCGGGCGACCACGCGGGTCAGGGTGGGCCTGACGGCCACGGTGATCACGGTGATCACGGTGGCCAGGGGACCAACCAGCCGGTCGAGCGGCGCACCGCCTACGTCGAGGTCTACAACAACTCCGGGATCAGCGGACTCGCCAGCGACACCGGCGCGGTGTTGCAGGACAGCGGGTGGCGGGTCGTCGCCACCGACAACTGGTACGGCGAGATCCCCGCCAACACCGTCTACTACCCGAGCCGGCTGAAGGCGCAGGCCGGGCTGCTGGCCAGGGACCTCGGCATCAGCCGGGTGCACCCGGCCGTGTCACCGATGAGCTTCGACCGGCTGACGGTCATCCTCGTCGGCTCGCCCTGACCCGGCGGCGTACGGTCGGGCCATGGCCCTCGCCGAGCCCACGACGGATGCGGGTCGGGCGGCGCTCGCGGCGCTGCTGGACGACCCGGGTGACGCCCTGCTGGCCTCCGACTTCGACGGCGTTCTCTCGCCGATCATCGACGACCCCGCCCGTGCCTACGCGCACCCCGACGCGGTCGGCGTCCTCGGCCGGCTGGCCGGTCACCTGCGCGGTGTCGCGGTGGTCACCGGGCGGTCGGTGGCCCAGGTCCTCGAGCTCGGCGGGTTCGCCGGTGCTGACGGGCTGTCCGGGCTGCGGGTGCTCGGTCAGTACGGCGTCGAGCGGTGGGACGCCCGGACCGGTGAGACCGACGGCCCGCCCCCGCCGCCGGGGGTCGAGCAGGCGCGGCAGCGGCTGCCGGAGCTGCTGGCCGGGCTCGACCTCGCCGACGCCCAGGTCGAGGACAAAGGTCGTGCGCTCGTCGTGCACCTGCGTCGTACGGCAGACCCGGCCGGCGCCATGGAGCGTCTGCGCGAGCCGCTGGATGCGCTGGCCACCGAGGTCGACCTGCACGTCGAGCCGGGCAAGCACGTGCTCGAGCTGCGCGCGCCGGGCGCCGACAAGGGTGGCGCCATCGACGAGCTGCTCGCCGACTCCGGTGCGGGCACCGTCGTCTACGCCGGCGACGACCTGGGTGATGCCGCCGCCTACGACGCCGTGGAGCGGTACCGGGAGGCCGGCGGAAACGGGCTGCTGATCTGGTCGGCCGGCAGCGACGGGCCCGGCCTGTCCGCCCGTGCCGACCTGGTGCTGGACGGCCCGGGCGGAGTGGTGGCGTGGCTCGGCGCGCTGGGCGACCGACTGGCGGAGGCCCGATGAGCGACCGCGAGACCCCGGCGCCGCAGCACCAGCGCCCGGACGGCGTCGACGACGCCACCGTCGAGGCGCTCGGCAAGCTGTCCGAGGCGCTCGAGGTGGTCGAGCACGCCCGCGGCCTGCTCTACGGCTTCCACCGCATGTGCGGCACCGCCGACCTGGCCGTCGGCGAGGCGGTCGACATGTTGCGGGCGGCCGGACACGGTGAGCTGGCCGACCGGATCGACACCGAGCTGGTCGGTCGCAACATCGCCGAGGGCAGATGGAGCTTCCAGGTCGTCGAGGAGTACGACGACGGCTACTACGCGACCTTCAAGGAGCTGGAACACGACGCCCGCGAGGCGCTGGTCGCCGGCCGTCGGCACCTGTACGAGGCGGAGATGAAGGAGCGCCGCCGCACCCATGGCACCCGCCACCACGAGTCCACTAGCTGAGACGGCCATCCACATGATGGACGGGTGATTCGGCCCCGTCCCGCTCGGCCGCCTACGCTCGAACCTGCTCATCCAGAGGGGCAGAGGGAACGGCCCGGTGAAGCCCCGGCAACCCACCACGCGCGTCACGCGTGGCCAGGTGCCAACTCCGTCCCGCGGCGAGAGACGCCCCGGGGAAGATGAGAAGGAGCGCTGAGCCTGTGAGCACGTCCACCCTCGTCCCGACCCGGTCGCCTGCGGGCGCCGTGCGCGACGGAGCATTCGGCAACGCGGTCGCGCTGTCCTGTCGCGAGTGTGGGGTCCGCCAGGAGCTCGGCGCGGTCTACGCGTGTCCGGAGTGCTTCGGCCCCCTCGAGGTCGCGTACGACCCCGACCTGACCGTGACCCGCGAGCAGCTGGCCGCCGGACCGCGCAGCATCTGGCGCTACCAGCCGTTGCTGCCGGTGCCGGTCGACGTCGCGACGTTCCCCAGCACCGACCCCGGCATGACCCGGCTGGTACGCGCCGACAACCTCGCCCGCGAGCTCGGCATCAAGACGCTGTGGGTCAAGGACGACTCGGGCAACCCGACGCACTCGTTCAAGGACCGGGTGGTGGCGGTCGCCCTCACCGCCGCCCGCGAGCTCGGCTTCACGGTGCTGGCCTGCCCGTCGACGGGCAACCTCGCCAACGCGACGGCCGCCGCGGCCGCTCGCGCGGGCATCCGCAGCGTGGTGCTGATCCCGCAGGACCTCGAGCAGCCCAAGATCCTCACCACCGCCGTCTACGGCGGCACCCTGGTCGCCGTCGACGGCACCTACGACGACGTCAACCGGCTGGCCTCCGAGATCGCCGGCGAGCAGGAGGACTGGGCGTTCGTCAACGTCAACGTGCGCCCCTACTACTCCGAGGGCTCCAAGACGCTGGCCTTCGAGGTCGCCGAGCAGCTGGGCTGGCGGCTGCCTGAGCAGGTCGTCGTGCCCGTCGCCTCCGGCTCCCAGCTCACCAAGGTCGACAAGGGCTTCGGCGAGCTCGGCCGGCACGGGCTGGTCGAGCCGACGCCCTACCGGGTGTTCGGCGCCCAGGCCACCGGCTGCTCGCCGGTCGCCACCGCGTACGCCGAGGGGCACGACGTCGTCCGGCCGGTGCGGCCCGACACGATCGCCAAGTCGCTGGCCATCGGGAACCCGGCCGACGGCCCGTACGTGCTCGACGTGGCCCGCCGGACCGGCGGCGCTGTCGAGTCGGTGACCGACGAGGAGATCCGGTCCGGCATCTCGCTGCTGGCCCGCACCGAGGGCATCTTCGCCGAGACCGCTGGCGGCGTGACGATCGCGACCCTCAAGAAGCTGCTCGAGAGCGGCCAGCTCGATCCCGACGCCGAGACGGTCGTCTTCAACACCGGCGACGGCCTGAAGACGCTCAATGCCGTGGCCGACCGGGTGGGGCCTACGGCCACCATTGCGCCCACCTACGAGGCGTTCACCGAGGCGGGGCTCGCATGAGCGTCACCGTGCGGGTGCCGACCGTGCTGCGGACCTACACCGGTGGCGCCAAGGAGGTCCCCTCGCAGGGCTCCACCGTGGGCGAGGTGCTCGACGCGCTGGAGTCCGACCACCCCGGCATCAAGCAGCGGATCGTCGACGAGCAGGGCGCGCTACGCCGGTTCGTCAACGTGTACGTCGACAACGACGACGTGCGCTTCGCCGACGGCGTGGCCACCCCGGTGGCCGACGGCGCCCAGCTGTCGATCATCCCGGCCGTCGCGGGCGGCTGACGCCGGGCTTCGCAACCTTTCGACGCGGCGCTCCGTTGACATCGGGAATACGCTTTCCATAGGCTCGTGGCTCCCCCATCGACGAGGTGAGCATGTCGAGCACGGCCAGGTCCACGGAGCCCGCGGCAACCGGTCTCGGCCTCGTGCACGAGCTCGGCCGGTCGCTGCGGGTGACCCACGACGACATCGAGCTGGCGCGCTACGTGTACCAGCCGTGGGACCCGCAGCTGGAGTCGCCGAAGCCGTACCTGCACCCGCTGCGCACCCTCGGCGGTGACCAGGTGAGCCTGTACCGGCCGCACGACCACGTGTGGCACAAGGGCATCGCGTGGTCGCTGCCCAACGTGGGCACCGAGAACTTCTGGGGCGGGCCGACCTTCCTGCGTGGTCGCGGCTACGCCCAGCTCGACAACAACGGGTCGATGGTGCACGCCGGCTTCGAGGCGCTCGATGCCGACTCCGACAAGGTGCGGGTGCGCCAGCGACTGCGCTGGGACACCGAGGGCGGCGACACCTGGTTCGAGGAGGAGCGGGACCTCGCGTTCGCCGTCGCGGCCGACGACCGGGCCTGGACGCTCGGCTTCGGCACCCGGATGCGCAACGTCAGCGGCCACGACGTCGTCATCGGCAGCCCCACCACCGAGGGCCGTCCGGACGCGGGCTACGGCGGGCTGTTCTGGCGCGGACCACGGTCGTTCTCCGGCGGCACCGTACGCACGCCGGACCGCACCGGGGGCGACGAGCTGATGGGCAGCAGGGCGCCGTGGATGGCCTACACCGGCCGGCACGACGACCACGCCCGCTCGTCGACGCTGGTCTTCGTCGACGACCCGCGACGCGAGCAGCCGACCCAGTGGTTCGTGCGCACCGGCATCTACGCCTGCCTGTGTCCCGCGCCGTTCTTCGACACCGAGCACACCGTCGCGCCCGGTGAGACGGTCGACCTCTCGTACGCCGTCGTGGTGGCCGACGGTGACGCGGACGACGACCGGGCGAGTGCGCTCGCCGAGCTAGGCCGGCGGAGTCAGCCGACCGCTGCGGGCGCGAGCGCCCGGTAGCGACGCACCACCTCGGTCACGACGTCCTCCGGCGGTGTCGCCCACACCTGCTCGTTGAAGATCTCGACCTCGACGTCGCCGCGGTAGCCAACCGAGTCGACGGCCGCGTGCAGCCCGGCGAGGTCGATGTGGCCGTCGCCCATCAGGCCGCGGGAGAGCAGCACGTCGTCGGCCAGGGGCGTGACCCAGTCGCCGAGCTGGAGGCTGGCGATCCGCGCACCGGCGCGGGCCAGCTGGCGGTCGAGGTCGGGGTCCCACCAGACGTGGAACGCGTCGACGACCACGCCGCCGACCGCCGCCGGCAGCGCCTCGACGAGATCGAGCGCCTGGCCGAGGGTGGAGAGCACCGCCCGGTCGGCGCAGTACATGGGGTGCAGCGGCTCCAGGGCCAGCCGCACGCCGCTGCCCGCGGCGTACGTCGCGAGCTCCTGGACGGCGTCGGCGACGCGCTGCCTGGCGCCCGGCAGGTCGCGCGAGCCGTCCGGCAGGCCGCCGACGACCAGGACGAGGCAGGCCGCACCGAGGCTGGCCGCCTCGTCGACCGCGCGCCGGTTGTCCTCGCGGGCGGCCGCGGCCTCCGGCCCGGTGCCGGTCAGGAACCCCCCGCGGCACAGCGACGACACCCGCATCCCCGCGTCGTCTACCAGCCGTCGGGTGCGCGCCAGGCCGTGCTCGGCGACGGGCTCGCGCCACAGCCCGACCGCACCGATGCCGGCGCGCCGGCAGCCGTCGACCAGGTCCGGCAGCGCCCAGCCCCGCGTCGTCATCTGGTTGAGCGACAGCCGCCGCACCGGGTCGCTCACGACACCGCTCATGGCAGGGCGCCGGCGAGCTGGCACAGCCTGCGTACCCGCGTCGCGGCCAGCTCGGGGTCGGGGAGCACGCCGGCCGCGTCGGCGAGCCGGAACGCGTCCAGCAGATGGCCGAGGCCACGCCCGGCCTGCAGTCCTCCCACCATGGTGAACCCGGGCTGGTGCCCGGCGAGCCAGGAGCAGAACGCGATCCCGGTCTTGTAGTACGGCGTGGGCGCGGCGAACAGGTGCCGGGCCAGCGGCACCGTCGGCGCGAGTGCGCGGTCGTAGCCCTCGACGTCGCCGCGCTCGAGCGCCTGCAGGGCGGCCGACGCGGGGGGTGCCACGGCGGCGAACGCTCCGAGCAGCGCGTCGCTGTGGCCCGACTCGTCGCCCCGGACCAGCTCGTCGTAGTGGAAGTCGTCGCCGGTGTAGAGCCGTACGCCGGCCGGCAGCCGCCTCCGCAGCGCCACCTCGCGGTCGGCGTCGAGCAGCGACACCTTGACGCCGTCGACCCGGTCGGCGTGCTCGGCAACGAGCGACACCAGCGCGTCGGCTGCCACGTCGAGGTCGGGCGACCCCCAGTAGCCCTCGAGGCACGGGTCGAAGGCAGGGCCCAGCCAGTGCAGCACCGCCGGCTCGTCGACGGCGGCGAGGACCCGGCCGTACACCGTCGCGTAGTCGTGCGGTCCGTCGCCACGGCGGCCAGCTGTCGGCTGGCCATCACGACCACGCGGGCACCGGCCGACTGCACGGCCTCGACCTGCTCGAGATAGGCGTCGGCGACGGTGCGGAGGTCGCGCACAGCAGCCGCCGGGAGGTGGTCGGTGGCCGCGCCCGCCACGACGGCGCCGCCGACGGCCCGCGCCTCCGCGGCGCTGCGCCGGACCAGCTCGTGGGTGGCCGGCCAGTCCAGCCCCATGCCGCGCTGCGCGGTGTCCATCGCCTCCGCGACGCCGAGGCCCCAGGACCACAGGTGCCTGCGGAACGCGAGCGTCGTGTCCCAGTCGAGGTCGGCCGGGGCGCCGGGCACGTTGTCACCGAACGCCCGCGGCACCACGTGCGCGGCGGCGTACGCGACGCGCTGCTCGAGCGGCCGGGTGGGCCGTCGCCACGCGACTGGTTCGCGGAGGACCCGGTGCTCGGTGCCGCCGTCCGGAAGCGGCAGCTCGGCGACGGTCACGGCAGCAACGGCTCCAGCTCGACCCGCCTGCCCTCCCGCGAGGAGGCCAGCCCGGCCTCGGCGAGCTGCACCCCGCGGGCGGCCGACAAGAAGTCGTAGCGGTGCGGCCGCCCGGCGACGACGTCGCGGACGAACTCCTCCCACTGGGCGGCGAAGCCGTTGTCGAACTCCTCGTTGTCGGGCACGTCCAGCCAGCGGCCGCGGGGCTCGTCGCTCGAGCGGACGTCGGGGTCCCACACGCACCGCGGTGTCTGCGCCCGGTGCTGGGCCTGACAGCCGTGCAGTCCCGCCACTGCGCTGCCCTCGGTCCCGTCGACCTGGAACTCGACCAGCTCGTCGCGGTGCACCCGCACCGCCCACGAGGAGTTGATCTGCGCGATCACGTCGCCGTCCAGCTCGAAGATGCCGTACGCCGCGTCGTCGGCGGTGACGTCGTACGGGGCGCCCCGCTCGTCCCAGCGACGCGGCACGTGGGTGACGGCGCGCGCCGTCACGGCCCGGACGGGGGCGACGATGTTCTCCAGGACGTAGCTCCAGTGGCAGAACATGTCAGTGACGATCCCGCCGCCCTCCTCGGCCCGGTAGTTCCAGCTCGGTCGCTGGGGCTCCTGGTCGTCACCCGCGAAGACCCAGTAGCCGAACTCCCCGCGCACCGACAGGACCCGGCCGAAGAACCCGCTCTGCACGAGCCGCCGCAGCTTGCGCAGCCCGGGGAGGTAGAGCTTGTCGTGCACGACGCCGTGCACCACGCCTGCGGTGATGGCCAGCCGGTGCAGGGCGAGGGCGGCCGAGGTGTCGGTGGCGATCGGCTTCTCGGTGTAGACGTGCTTGCCGGCGGAGATGGCCGCCGTCAGGGCCGACTCGCGGACCGCGGTGACCTGCGCGTCGAAGTAGACCGGGGCGTCGGGATCGGACAGCGCTGCGTCGAGGTCGGTCGTCCAGCGATCGAGGCCGTGCTGCTCCGCCACCCGGCGCAGCCGGCCCTCGTGGCGACCGACCAGGATCGGCTCGAGCTGGACCCGGGAGCCGTCCGGCAACGGCACGCCGCCGCGGTCACGGATGGCGAGCACCGAACGGACCAGGTGCTGACGGTGCCCCATCCGGCCGGTGACGCCGTTCATGATCACGCCGAGCCTGCGGTCGACCATCGGCACCTCCGTGGAAAACGCTTACCCAGGCGACTCTAGGACGCCGCGTCGCCGAGACGCAAGGCCACGGGACGGCCGGCGGCTGCCTCGAAAGTTTTCGGCCTTTGTCCTGGTACGTCCGGGTATTGACAGCGCGGAGAGCCGCTGCCTACGGTCAGCGGATAACGCTTTCCCACAACAACAACAGGGAGTCTCGTGCAGCCCGTGCGCACCGCCATCGTCGGGACCGGCACCATCGCCGGCATCCACGCCCGGGCGCTGCGCACCCTCGAGGGCGTGCAGCTGGTGGCCGCGGCCGACATCGACGCCGACCGGGTGGCGGCGTTCGCTGACGAGCACGACGTCGCGGGTCGCTACACCGCGCTGGAGCCGATGCTCGACGCGGCCCGGCCCGATCTCGTGCACGTGTGCACGCCGCCTGGCCTGCACCACGAGCAGGCGCTCGCCTGCCTGCGCAGCGGAGTCTCCGTGATCGTCGAGAAGCCGCCGACCCTGTCGGTGGCGCAGCTGGAGGACCTGGCGGCAGCGGAGAAGGCGTCCGGGCCCTGGGTCGCCACCATCTTCCAGCACCGCTTCGGCAGCGGCGCCCAGCGGCTGCGCCGACTGCTCGCCGACGGTGTCCTCGGCAGGCCGCTGCTGGCGCTCTGCACCACCACCTGGTTCCGTCCGCAGCCGTACTTCGACCTGCCCTGGCGGGGCACCTGGGACAGCGAGGGTGGCGGCCCGACGATGGGTCACGGCATCCACCAGATGGACCTGCTGCTGGCGGTGCTCGGCGAGTGGGTCGAGGTGTCGGCGCTGGCCCGCCAGCAGGCCCGCTCGATGGAGACCGAGGATCTCTCGCTTGCCCACGTGACCTTCGCCAACGGGGCGGTGGCCAGCGTGGTCAACAGCGTGCTCTCGCCCCGCGAGGAGAGCTACCTGCGCTTCGACCTGGAGCGAGCGACCGTCGAGGTGACACACCTGTACGGCTATGACGACGCCGCCTGGCGGGTCACGCCGGCCCCGGGATGCGACGACGTGCTGGAGGCGTGGGAGGCGCTGCCGGGGGGACGGCCGAGCGGGCACGCCGCCCAGCTCGCTGAGGTGGTCGGGGCACTGCGCGAGGGCAGGCCGCCACCGGTCACGACCGGTGACGCGCTGGGGACGGTCCAGCTGGTCGCCGGCATCTACGCGTCGGCGTTCGGGTCGCGCACGGTCCGGCGCGACTCGCTCACCGCCGGCTCGCCCTTCCACGACCGGATGGACGGCGACGGGGCGCGCTGGTGAACACGTTCCCGGGCGGCACCGGTGTCACCCACCTCGACGTCTATGACTGGAGCTCGCCGGACGGCCGGTGCGGTGGCTCGGCGCACGTGCACCTCGCCTGCACCGAGGCCTATGTGGCCGTTGCCGGCACCGGGTCACTGCAGACGCTCGGTGCCGAGGGCTTCCGGGAGACCCCGCTGGAGCCGCTGACCACCGTGTGGTTCGGCCCGGGCGTCGTGCATCGCGCGGTCAACACCGGTGGCCTGCAGGTCGTGGTGGTGATGCAGAACTCCGGTCTGCCCGAGGCCGGTGACGCCGTCTTCACGTTCCCTCCCGAGGTGCTGGCCGACGCGGACGCGTACGCCCGCGCGGCGACGGCCAGCGACGAGGCCTCGGCGCGTCGCCGCAAGGACCTCGCGATCGAGGGCTTCCTGGCGCTGCGCACCGAGGTCGAGTCGGGGGACACCGACGCGCTGGGTCGCTTCTACGCGGCGGCGGCTCGCCTCACCGCCGGCCAGCAGCAGCGCTGGCGCGAGACGTGGGAGCGGGGCGCGCGAGCAGCGGCGGATCGCACCGGCGAGCAGCTGGCCGCGCTGGCGGACGGCGACGTGGGGCACCTCTGGGAGGGCCGCACCCACTCCGCCAGCGCGCCCGGCGATCGCCGGTTCGGCATGTGCGGGCGGCTCGCGACCTACGACCTGTCCGAGGCGGGCGACTGATGCTCGTCTTCCTGATCCGGCGGCTGGTGTACATGGTGGTCACCTTGTTCGCCGTCTCGCTGGTGGCGTTCGTCATCATCCAGCTGCCACCGGGCAACTTCCTCAGCGCGTACGCCGCCGAACTGTCCTCGCGGGGCGAGAGCGTCGACCAGGGCCAGCTGCGGGCGCTGGAGGAGCGCTACGGCCTCGACGACTCGATCGTCGTGCAGTACTGGAAGTGGATCAGCGGCATCCTGCTGCACGGCGACTTCGGGCAGTCCTTCGAGTGGGGGCGGCCGGTGTCCGACCTCATCGGTGACCGGATCGGCCTGACCGTCGTGCTCGCGGTCTCGACCCTGCTGCTCAGCTGGGCGATCGCGTTCCCGATCGGCGTCTACTCCGCCGTGCACCAGCACACCATCGGCGACTACGTCTTCACGTTCATCGGCTTCATCGGCCTCGCGGTCCCGAACTTCCTGCTCGCGCTGCTGTTCCTCTACATCTCGTTCCGCTTCTTCGGGCAGAGCGTGGGCGGGCTGTTCTCGCCGGAGTACGCAGACGCGGCGTGGAACCTCGGCAAGGTGCTCGACCTGCTCTCGCACCTGTGGGTCCCGGTACTCATCATCGGCATGGCGGGCACGGCAACCCTCGTCCGGGTGATGCGCGCCAACCTGCTCGACGAGCTGCGCAAGCCCTACGTCACCACGGCCCGCGCCAAGGGGCTGTCCGAACGGCGGGTCATCCACAAGTACCCGGTGCGGATGTCGCTGAGCCCGTTCATCAGCACCCTCGGCTGGGTCCTGCCGACGCTCATCAGTGGAGAGGTGATCGTCTCGATCGTGCTGAGCCTGGAGACGACCGGGCCGTTGCTGCTGCGGGCTCTGCTCAGCCAGGACATGTACCTGGCCGGTGGCTTCATCCTCATCCTCAGCGCGCTCACCGTCGTCGGCACGCTGCTGTCCGACGTGCTGCTGGCGCTCTGGGACCCCCGGATCCGGTACCGGTGAGCGGCCGATGAGCAGCACGAGCACGGAACCGCAGCCACGCGTCTACGTCGCGCCGCAGTGGAAGCTCGTGTGGTGGCGGTTCCGCCGGCACCGCGTCGCGATGGCCGGACTCGTCGTCATCGGGCTGTTCGTGATGGTGGCGCTGTCCTGCGAGTTCCTGTCGCCGCAGCGGCCCGACTCGGTCGACCCCGACCACATCTACGCACCACCGCAGCGGCTGCACTTCATCGACACCTCGGGTCCTGGCATCGACCTCGGGCTGTACGTGCACGGCTACGACGCGACCGTCGACGACGAGACGCTCGAGCGCACGTACGAGACCGACGAGTCGCAGAAGGTCGAGGTCGGTTTCCTGGTCGACGGCGAGTCCTACCGGCTGTGGGGCCTGATCCCGATGGACACCCACCTGATCGGACCCAAGGACCCGGACCAGGCGATGTTCCTGCTCGGGTCCGACCGGCTCGGCCGGGACATGGTCTCCCGGCTCGCGTACGGCACCCGCATCTCGCTCTCGATCGGCCTGGTCGGCGTAGCGATCGCCTTCGTGCTCGGCATCGTCTTCGGCGGGGTGTCCGGGTACTTCGGGGGTGCGGTCGACACGGCGATCCAGCGGGTCATCGAGTTCCTGATGTCGATCCCGACCATCCCGCTGTGGTTGGGCCTGTCCGCGGCCGTGCCGCCCGGGTGGGGCCCGCTGAAGACGTACTTCGCGATCACCATCCTGCTCTCGGTCCTCGGGTGGACCGACCTCGCCCGGGTGGTGCGCGGGCGATTCCTGTCGCTGCGTCAGGAGGACTTCGTGCGTGCCGCGGAGCTGGACGGCTGCAGCCGCCCGCGGATCATCTTCCGGCACATGCTGCCGTCGTTCGCCAGCCACGTGATCGCCTCGCTGACGCTCGCGATCCCGTTCATGATCCTCGCCGAGACCGCGCTGTCGTTCCTCGGCCTCGGACTGCAGGCCCCGGTCGTCAGCTGGGGCGTGCTGCTGCAGGAGGCACAGAACATCCGCGCGGTCTCGACCGCGCCGTGGGTGCTCGCACCGGGCGCGGCCGTGGCGACGGCGGTGCTGGCCCTGAACTTCGTCGGTGACGGTCTGCGTGACTCCGCGGACCCGTACGCGGCGGCGGCCCGGTGATCGCGTCATGACGGCGGTGCATGCCGCGCGGGCTGCGGAGCCGGTCGCCGAGCCGGGTCGGGTGCTGGTCCAGGTGCGTGGGCTCACGACCCAGTTCGGCACCGAGCAGGGCCTGGTACGCGCCGTCGACGGCGTCGACCTCACCGTGCGGGCCGGCCAGACGCTGTGCGTCGTCGGCGAGAGCGGGTGCGGCAAGTCCGTCACCGCCCGCTCGCTGATGCAGCTGGTCGACCCGCCGGGGCGGGTGGTCGGCGGCGAGGTGCTGCTGTACCGGGAACCCGGCGAACCGCCGGTCGACGTGGCGGCCATGGACCCCAAGGGCCGCGAGATCCGGGCGGTGCGCGGTAAGGACATGGCGATGGTGTTCCAGGAGCCGATGAGCTCGCTCAGCCTGGTGCACACCGTCGGCAACCAGGTCGGTGAGGCCCTGCGGGTGCACACCACGCTCAGCAAGAAGCAGGCACGGGCCGAGGTGATCGACCTGCTCGGGCTGGTGGGCATCCCCTCGCCCGCTCGGGTCGTCGACGCCTACCCGTTCCAGCTCTCGGGCGGCATGCGGCAGCGGGTGATGATCGCGATGGCCCTGTCCTGCCGACCGGCGCTGCTCATCGCCGACGAGCCCACCACCGCGCTCGACGTGACCACGCAGGCGCAGATCCTCGACCTGCTGCGGCGGCTGCAGGCCGAGCTCGGCATGGCCATCGTGTTCATCACCCACGACATGGGCGTGGTGGCGGAGATGGCCGACGAGGTGGCGGTCATGTACCTCGGCATCGTCGCCGAGCAGGGACCCGTCGACGACGTCTTCCACGACCCGCAGCACCCCTACACCCGGGCGCTGCTCGCCTCGATCCCCGCCCTCGGCCGGCGCCGCGACGAGCGGCTGGAGCCCATCCGGGGCATGGTCCCCGACCCGTACGCCCGACCCGAAGGCTGCCCGTACCACCCGCGCTGCGACGCATTCATGGCCGGCCGCTGCGACCAGGTCGTCCCGCCCGTGACGTCGGTGGGGCCCGGTCGCACCGCCCGCTGCCTGCTGCACGTGGACCCGGCGGGAGACGAACGTGACGACTGACGTGACGACTGACATGACGACTGACCCCGCGGTGCAGACCGAGCCGCTGCTCGAGCTGCGCGACCTGCGGGTGCACTTCCCGGTCCGCTCCGGCGGCGTGGGGCGCCGACACCACGCGGTGGTGCGCGCGGTCGACGGGATCGACCTCGAGGTGCAGGCCGGCGAGACGGTGGGTCTGGTCGGCGAGTCCGGCTGCGGCAAGACGACGCTCGGGCTGAGCGTGCTCCGCGCCCTGGACGCCGCCGAGGGCGAGATCCGTTACCGCCGGGCCGACGGGTCCGTCATCGACCTGCTGACGCTGGACCGGCGGGCGCTGCGCGACGTGCGGCGCGACATCCGGATGGTGTTCCAGGACCCGCACTCGTCGCTCAACCCCCGGTTCACGCTGCTGCAGATCGTCGGCGAGCCGCTCAAGGTCAACGGCATCGCGAGCGGCAGCGAGCTCGAGGACCGGGTGGCCGAGATCCTGCGCCGGGTCGGGCTGCGACCGGAGTACATGCACCGCTACCCGCACGCGTTCTCGGGCGGCGAGCGGCAGCGGGCCAGCATCGCCCGGGCGCTGGTGACCGACCCGCGGCTGGTGGTGGCCGACGAGGCGGTGAGCGCCCTCGACGTGTCGGTCCGCGCCCAGATCCTCAACCTGCTGCGCGACCTGCAGCAGGAGCTCGACCTCACCTACCTGTTCGTCAGCCATGACCTGTCCGTCGTCGAGTACGTCTGCGACCGGGTCGCCGTGATGTACCTCGGCCGCGTCGTGGAGCTGTGCGAGACCGAGCGGCTGTACGAGCGACCGCGACACCCCTACACCGAGGCGCTGCTGTCGGCGGTGCCCAAGCCCGACCCCCGGCTGCGCGACCCCGAGCGGCGGATCGTGCTGCAGGGCGAGCTGCCCGACCCCACCGACCCACCGTCCGGGTGCGCCTTCCGCACCCGGTGCCCGTACGCGACCGAGCGCTGCGCGGCCGAGGAGCCGCCGCTGCGCCCGCTGCCCGACGGCCGGCTGACCGCCTGCCACTACGCCGAGGAGCTCGAGCTCGTCGGCGTCGGCTGACGAGGAGAGGACACGCCATGCATCGCCAGGCCCCGCACCCCCACCCGAGGTTCCGGCCCACCCGCCGCAGCGTGCTGCGCGGCGGCGGGGCGGCTGCGCTCGTCGCCGCGAGCTCCGGCTGCTCGTGGTTCTCCACCGATCCCGCCGACGAGGAGGCGACGGCCGCGGTGGGCGCGAAGGGCAAGGAGGCACCGATGCTGGCCGCGCTGGTGGAGAAGGGCGAGCTGCCGCCCGTCGAGGAACGGCTCCCCACGTCGCCGCTGGTGGTGGAGCCCAACGACGCGATCGGCATCTACGGCGGCGAGTGGCGCAGCGCCACCCTCGGGGTGGCGGACTGGCCCTGGCTCGGCCGCACCGTCGGCTACGAGAACCTCACCCGCTGGAACGTGGAGTGGACCGAGACCATCCCGAACCTCGCCGAGGAGTTCTCGTACAACGACGACGCCACCGAGCTGACCTTCCGGTTGCGCGAGGGCATCAAGTGGTCCGACGGCAAGCCGTTCACCGCCGATGACATCGCCTTCGCCATCGACGACATCTTCCTCAACCCCACGGTCTACCCCGAGGCGACGAGCGTGGGCCTCACCTTCCAGCAGGACGACGAGCTGACCTTCCGGCTGGTCTTCGAGGACCCCGATGCGCTGTGGGCCTCCTACGACATCCTCCAGTACCAGATCGTCGCCAAGCCTCGGCACTACCTGGAGCAGTTCCACCGCGATTACAACCCCGACGTCGAGCGGCTGGTCGAGGAGGAGGGGGCGGACAGCTGGGTGGCGCTGCTCGACACCAAGGCCGGCATCACCGACTCGTCCCTGTACTGGCAGAACGGTGACATCCCGACGCTCAACCCCTGGCGGATGATCGAGCCGCTCGGGACCGGCAGCCGGGTGACGCTCGAACGCAACCCCTACTACTGGAAGACCGACCCCGACGGCAGCCAGCTCCCGTACCTCGACCGGGTCGTCTTCGACGTGATCCTCGACGAGGAGGTGATGCTCACCCGCGCCCTGAACGGCGACTTCGACATGCACATGCGGCACTTCAACACGCTGCAGAACAAGCCGGTCCTCGCGGCCGAGCGGGAGGGCGGCGGCTTCGACTTCTTCGACTCCCGGCCCAGCGAGATGAACACGTCGGTCATCGCGCTCAATCTTGCTCACCCCGACCCGGTGCTGCGCGAGGTCTTCCAGAACAAGGACTTCCGGATCGCGTTGTCGCACGCCATCGACCGGCAGGAGATCATCGACGTCGTCTACCAGCAGCAGGGCGAGCCCTGGCAGGCCGCTCCGCGGCGCGAGTCGCCGTTCTTCGACGAGGAGCTCGCCACCCAGTTCACCGAGTACGACGTCGACCTGGCCAACCAGCTGCTCGACGAGGCCGGCTACGACCAACGCGACGACGCCGGGATCCGGCTCGGGCCCAGCGGTGACCCGATCGCCTTCACCCTGTCCGTGCCGACCGGGTTCCGCCCCGACATCAACGACTCGGCAGACCTCGTCCAGGGGTACTGGCAGGAGGTGGGCATCGACGTGCAGGTCAGGGGTGAGGAGCGCTCGCTGTTCTACGAGCGCAAGGACCAGAACCTGCACGACGCCAACGTGTGGTCCGGGGACAACGGCCTCATCGACTCGATGCTCGACCCCCGCTGGTACTGCCCGACGAACAGCGGGGAGTCGAACTACGCCCAGCCCTGGGCGAAGTGGTACTCCTCCGACGGCGAGGACGAGAGCGGGGAGGAGCCGCCCCAGTCGGTCAAGGACCACCTCGCGATCTACGACCGGCTGATCGCCACGCCTGACCCCGAGGGGCAGTACGAGGTGATGAAGGAGCTGCTGGCGACGTCGCGGGAGCAGTTCTACGCGATCGGGGTCAACCTGACCCCGCCCGGCTACGGGATCGTCGCGACCGACTTCCGCAACGTCCCGGCCGAGGTGTTCGACGCCTCCCTGTACAACAACCCCGGGCCGACCAACCCGGAGCAGTACTTCATCGAGACCTAGGCGGCTGATGCTCGCCGAGGCCATCGGCAGCCGGCTCGCGGTGACGGTGCTGCGGTCGGGGGCGATGGTTGATGTGGTCGCGCATCCGACTGAGCTGTCGCCGGCCGACTGAGGGGGTGGCGAGCGTCGGCTCGGCAAGGAGCTGTCGCCGATTCGAAAAGCACAAGCGGCATTGAAGCGGGCGGTGGTTGAGGCGGCGTTCGCGCTCAGCTCGAGGGTGGAGTCCGCGAGACGTTTCTTGACTTTCGTCAAGCATGGTTGGGGAAAGTCCTCGCCACTGTCCGTCGATCATGCTAGGATGAACGTATGTTCGAAACAGTCGTTGAGACCCTGGCGGAGGCCACCGGGTGCGACCGGTCGGCACTGGCCGCGCTGCTCGGCGACGGATCGAAGCACCGCTGCTGTCGACGACACTGCTGACACCACAATGGTGGACCGGATCAGTGCGTTGGAGCGGCTGTCCCAAGCGGCGCAAGCAGAGCAGGTGCGGGAGCTCGCGGCGTTGAAGGCCCGGCGGGTGGCCGAGGACGCCCAGATCGGGCTGTCCGGGGAGCTGGCCGGCCGGTCGGTGCCGGTCGAGGTCGCCAAGGCCCTCGGGGTGGCGACGATGACGGCGCGGACCCGGGTGGAGAACGCGGCCACCGCGGTCGAGTCGCATCCGCGGTTGTTGGAGCTGGTCGGCACCGGCCGGGTCTCGATGGCCGGGCTGAACCGGGTCATCGAGACCACCAGGGTGCTGGAACCCGCCCAGCAGCGGCGGGTCGACGAGCTGGTCTGCGCCGAGGCCCGCCGGCGGAAGATGACCCCCGGTGAGCTGGCCAAGGCCGCCGACCGCCGTGTGCTGGAGATCGACCCCGACGCCGCCGCGAAACGTGCCGCCCGCGCCCGGGCCACCCGAGACGTGCGACTGTCCGACCCGTGGCAGGGCACCGCGACCGTGTGGGCCAGCCTGCGCGCCGAGGAAGCACTGGCGATCTACACCCGCATCGACCGCACATCCCGCGCCATGCGGTCGGCCGGCGACCCCCGCCCGTTGAACACCCTGCGCGCCGACCTGGTCTGCGAACTCCTCCTCGGCAAAGCCGCCGTCACCCCCACCGAGCCGACAGACCAGCCGACCGAGCAGCCCGACGACCAACCTGCCGACCAACCTGCCGAGGACACCTCAGTGGTGCCGGACTGGCGGTCAGTGAACGGGCTCGAGCCCTGGGTCGCGACCAAGCCACCGGCACCCGCCGCCAGCACCGACGATCCCGCATCCGCCGAGGGCTGCTGGGACACCTACCCCGCGGATCTGCCCCCGGACCAGCTGGCTCTCGACGCCGAAACCGATGCCACCCTTCATCCGGCGGGCACCGCCGTCGAGCCGCGGGTGCCGGTCGATGTCGAGGTGCAGGTGGTGGTGTCGTTGGCGACCTGGCTCGGTCTGGACCGCGAACCCGGCCTGCTCCGCGGCTACGGCGCGATCGACGCCGACACCCTCACCGACATCATCACCACCGCCCAGCAAACTGGGGCGACCACCAGCCTGCGCCGGTTGTTCTGCGACCCGACCGACGGCCGGCTGGTCCAGATGGACTCCACCGCCCGCAGGTTCACCGGCACGCTGCGCCAGTTCACCACCTGGCGCGACCACACCGACCGGCTCACCGGCGACACCATCGCCGACATCGACCACATCCACGACCACCACCACGGCGGCCCCACCGCCGCGCACAACGGACAAGGCCTGTCCAGGCGCAGCCACACCCTCAAAGACCACCCCCGCGTGCACGCAAAGACCAAACCGCACCGGCCCTGGGGCGACGGCATCGACAGCTACCGGACCAACGCCCCCGACATCGACTGGACCCTGCCCAACACCACCACCCACACCAGCCGGCCGCCACCAGCCCTCGGCCCGGGCTCCGACCCCACCGACCACACCGTCGACACCGAATGGCTCACCTGGCTCCACGGCCTGCCGCACCAACCGGCGCCACCACACCCCGACGACGAGATCGACACCCTCACCGCCCAGCTCGCCGGACTCGGCGATCCCGCTGACCGCGGTCCTCGCCCTCGCGGCTAGTTGTCGCGGCCCGGGTCGCGGTTCGGTCCGGGCGTGCTCTCCCGCACCACGACCTCGCCCCGCACCCGCGTCATCCGGGGCGCGGCGGGAGCGGGCTGCAGCACGAGGTCGACCGCGTCGGCCCCGAGGCTCTCGAGCGGCAGCCGGACGGTGGTCAGCGACGGCGTCACGTCACGCAGGGTGGCGATGTCGTCGAAACCCGCCACGCCCATGGACTCCGGGAGCCCGACGCCGTGGCCGCGCAGCGCGGCCATGGCCCCGACCGCCATGACGTCGTTGACCGCGAAGACGCAGTCGACGTCCGAGGAGCGGGCCAGGACCTCCAGGGCCGCCTCGTGGCCCCCGTCGCGGGTGAACGGTCCGTGCACGACGTCGTCGCCGGACAGCTCGACGCCGCTGCGGGCCAACCCCTGGCGGAAGCCCGCCAGCCGGTCCCGGGCGGTGACCAGGTTGGTGGGGCCGGCCAGCACCGCGAACCGCCGGTAGCCGAGGCCGGCCAGCCGCTCGGCGAGGGCGCGGGCGCCGGCCCGGTTCTCGACCGCCACGGTGTCGTACGGCAGCCGGCGCTGGCTGACCATCGCCACCCGGCCGCCGCCGCGCGCGAAGGAGCCCAGCTCGGCGTCGAGGCGGTCCAGCAGGGTGCTGTCGGTGACCCGGCTCCCGACCAGCACGGCGGCCCGGGCGCGCTGCCCGCGCAGCGTGGAGACGTAGTCGAGCTCGCGCTCGGGGCGGCCGAAGGTGCATCCGATCGTGACGACGGCGCCGCGCTCCTCGGCGGCGCGGATGGCACCGGCCGCGATCGAGGAGAAGTACGGGTCGGCGACGTCGCCGAGGATCAGCCCCACCACGTTGCTGCGGCCGGTCGCCATCGCCTGCGCCTGGGCGTTGGCGGAGTAGTGCAGCCGCTCGGCGGCCGCCGCGACCTTCTCCGCCAGGTCGGACCGCACGTGCCGGGTGCTGCCGTTGAGCGCGCGGGAGGCGGTGGCCAGCGAGACGCCGGCCTCGCGGGCCACGTCCAGCAGGGTGACCGCGCCGGTCCCCGACCGCTGAGGCACGTTCGCTCCCCTCGCCCGACTCGTGGCAGCGTACAGGTAAGCGCATTCCGCCGGACCGGGAGCCGCGGCCGGGCACTCGCTTGCACTCTCGGGGTCCGAGTGCTAAACCTGACGCTGGCACTCTCGACCCGAGAGTGACAACAGACCGGTGCTGTCGAGGTCGTCGGCCGGGCGGGACATGACCGCCACGTCGAGGGCCGTCCGTCGCGGGCGACACGCCGGATGCCCCCCGTACTCTCGCGTGAGGACTCGCAGGAGACATGCCCAAGACCATCGCGTTCAACGAGGAAGCCCGCCGCGGTCTCGAGCGTGGGATGAACTCCCTCGCCGACGCCGTGAAGGTGACCCTCGGCCCCAAGGGTCGCAACGTCGTGCTGGAGAAGAAGTGGGGCGCCCCCACGATCACCAACGACGGTGTCTCGATCGCCAAGGAGATCGAGCTCGAGGACCCCTACGAGAAGATCGGTGCCGAGCTCGTCAAGGAGGTCGCGAAGAAGACCGACGACGTGGCCGGCGACGGCACCACGACTGCCACCGTGCTGGCCCAGGCGCTGGTCCGTGAGGGCCTGCGCAACGTCGCGGCCGGCGCCAACCCGATGTCGCTGAAGCGTGGCATCGAGGCGGCGACCGACGCCGTGTGCGAGCAGCTGCTCGCCATGGCCAAGGACGTCGAGACCAAGGAGCAGATCGCCTCCACCGCCTCCATCTCGGCCGCCGACCCGCAGGTCGGCGAGATCATCGCCGAGGCCATGGACAAGGTCGGCAAGGAAGGCGTCATCACCGTCGAGGAGTCGAACACCTTCGGCCTCGAGCTCGAGCTCACCGAGGGCATGCGCTTCGACAAGGGCTACATCTCGCCCTACTTCTGGACCGACGCCGAGCGCATGGAAGCCGTGCTCGAGGACGCGTACGTCCTCATCGTCAACTCCAAGGTCTCGTCGGTGAAGGACCTCGTGCCGGTCCTCGAGAAGGTCATGCAGTCCGGCAAGCCGCTGGCGATCATCGCCGAGGACGTCGAGGGCGAGGCGCTGGCCACCCTGGTCGTCAACAAGGTGCGCGGCACGTTCAAGTCGGTGGCCGTCAAGGCGCCCGGCTTCGGCGACCGTCGCAAGGCGATGATGCAGGACATCGCGATCCTCACCGGCGGCCAGGTCATCTCCGAGGAGGTCGGCCTCAAGCTGGACAACGCCGGCATCGAGCTGCTCGGCCGGGCCCGCAAGGTCGTGGTCACCAAGGACGAGACCACGATCGTCGAGGGCGCTGGTGACGCCGACCAGATCAACGGTCGGGTGAGCCAGATCCGCGCCGAGATCGAGAACAGCGACTCCGACTACGACCGCGAGAAGCTGCAGGAGCGGCTGGCCAAGCTGGCCGGCGGCGTCGCGGTGATCAAGGTCGGGGCGGCCACCGAGGTGGAGCTCAAGGAGCGCAAGCACCGCATCGAGGACGCGGTGCGCAACGCCAAGGCTGCCGTCGAGGAGGGCATCGTCGCCGGTGGCGGCGTCGCACTCGTCCAGGCTGCCGCGATCGCGTTCGAGAAGCTCGACCTGGACGGCGACGAGGCCACCGGGGCGAACATCGTCCGGGTCGCCGTCGAGGCGCCGCTCAAGCAGATCGCGATCAACGCCGGTCTCGAGGGCGGGGTCGTCGCGGAGAAGGTCAAGGGCCTCCCGATCGGTCACGGGCTCAACGCCGCGTCCGGCGAGTACGAGGACCTGCTGGCCGCGGGCGTGCCCGACCCGGCCAAGGTGACCCGCTCGGCGCTGCAGAACGCCGCGTCGATCGCCGCGCTGTTCCTCACCACCGAGGCGGTCGTCGCCGACAAGCCGGAGAAGGCCGCGGCCGCTCCGGGTGGCGGCGCCCCCGACATGGGCGGCATGGACTTCTGAGTCCGGCACCACCTCAGCACACCGCCGACGGGGCGGGTCCGTACGCCGGGCCCGCCCCGTCGGCGTTCGTGTGTCCGGCGTCCGTCTCGACAGGTGGGACGACGGTCGGATCAGTTCTGGTGCGTCGTCCACAGGGTGTGCAGGGTGCCGTCCCCAAGGTCACGCCGACGCAGCGACGTGGTCGTCCACCGGTCGTCCACCGGCCGGTCCACAGCCCGTCGGTGACGCCGCGCGGAGCGGCTGCGGGGAATCTGCGGATCCGGCTCCCGGACGCCGATCCGCGGGTCTAGTGTCCTGCTCACGCCAACGGGGAAGTGGCGGTGAAGCAGCCGGGGAGACTCGGTCGTGGAGTCGCAACGAAGCCGTCGGCGGACCGGTCGGGACACCGACGGGCCATTCATCTGGGGCGACCCGGATGGCGGCGCTGATGACGAGGCGTCGGGCTCGCGAGGACCTGATCGGGCGGTGCACCACTGGCTCGGCGTCCCGGTCACTTCGGTGGCCGGATGGCAGGGTCGTGGCGGGGCGTCATCCCCGAGCATCCGTGCGGTCGGCTTGCCGGCAGCGCGGGTGCGGCACACGCGAAGGCGAGGCCCCTCCAACTCATACTTGGAGGGGCCTCTGCTATGTCTACCGGCTGTCGGTGAACGTGCGGCGGACGTGTTGCGGCGTGTCGGGGCGGTTTAGTCCAACTGGGGCCGTCTGGGGCCGTCTGGGACCTCTGGCAGGCTCGGCCGGGTGGACGGCCGGGTCGTGGGACTGCTGCTCGCCGCCGGCGCCGGGCGCCGGATGGGCGGGCCCAAGGCGCTGCTGCGTGCCGACGACGGGCACTCCTGGGTGGAGCGGGCGGTCGCGGTCCTGCACGCCGGGGGGTGCGACACCGTCCGGGTGGTGGCGGGGGCGGCCGCCGACGAGGTGCGCGACCTGCTGGAGGGCAGCGGCACCGACCTCGTCGTCGCCGCCGACTGGGCCGACGGGATGGGCGCCTCGCTGCGTGCCGGGCTGACCGGTCTCGACCAGCTGGCGCCGGAGGCGGTCGCCGCCCTCGTGCACCTGGTCGACCTCCCCGACGTCGGCGCTGAGGTGCTGACCAGGGTTGCAGCGACCGCCAGTTCGGACGTGTTGGCGCGCGCCGTCTACGACGGCCGGCCGGGCCATCCGGTGCTGCTCGGCCGCGCGCACTGGCAGGTCGTGGCCGACACCGCCAGCGGTGATGCCGGCGCCCGCGGCTACCTCGCCGGACGCGACGTCGTCGAGGTCGAGTGCGGCGACCTCGCGTCCGGCCAGGACGTCGATCGGCGCTGACCGATGTCCAACATCTGAGACGGCAACGCCGCGCGATTCTGCCCAGATTCCACAGCTTGTGGGCAGCCGGTCTCCACAGCCGACCGACGGTCCGCGCGCCCATGACCTGCGCTGCTGCAACGTCGCGCGTCGCCGTCCACGCGTCGTCCACCGTCCGTCCACCGGTTGGTCCACAGGGGGTCCGCGCGCGCTGTCCCACGAGCTGCAGGAAAGTCTGCGAAGTCCTTGCCAGGACAGGGCTGCGCGGGGGTACTGTCCTGCTCACGCCAACGGGGAAGTGGCGGTGAAGCAGCCGGGGAGACTCGGTCGTGGAGTCGCAACGAAGCCGTCGGCGGACCGGTCGGGACACCGACGGGCCATTCATCTGGGGCGACCCGGATGGCGGCGCTGATGACGAGGCGTCGGGCTCGCGAGGACCTGATCGGGCGGTGCACCACTGGCTCGGCGTCCCGGTCACTTCGGTGGCCGGATGGCAGGGTCGTGGCGGGGCGTCATCCCCGAGCATCCGTGCGGTCGGCTTGCCGGCAGCGCGGGTGCGGCACACGCGAAGGCGAGGCCCCTCCAACTCATACTTGGAGGGGCCTTCGTCGTTGTCGGGGCAGGTCGGGGTTCAGCTCTGGTCGAGCCGCCGCTGCCACCAGGTGACGTCGTGGTAGCGGCCGTGCTTGAAGCCGACCTCGACCATCGTGCCCACCCGCTCGAACCCGGCGCGCTCGTGCAGCCGGGTGCTGGCCGGGTTTGGTTCGGCGACGCCGGCCACCGCCAGGTGGATCCCGGCCGCGGCCAACCGGTCGAGCAACCCCGCGTACAGCGCCGTGCCCACCCCCCGGCCGGCGGCGTCGGGGTGCACGTAGACCGTGGTCTCCCGGGTGGACCCGTACGCGGGCTTGGGGCGGTAGGGGTGCGACCAGGCGTACCCGAGCACCCGGCCCTCCGGCCGGTCTTCTTCGGCGGTCTCGTCGAGCGCCACCAGCAGCGCGTTGCCGGGCAGCAGATCGCGGCGGCGCTGCTCCCACACAGCCTCGGGGAGGCCCTCGACGTCGAAGGTGGCGTGCCCCCCGGTTGCCTCTGCGGCATAGATCCGGGTGATCGCGGCGACGTGCTCAGGACCGGCCGGTTCGATGCGGGCCACGGCACCAGCGTGCCGCAGCCGCCGGGCAGCAGCGATGATGGGGCCGTGCCAGATCCCAGCGTCGCGTCTCCCGCCGTCCTCGCCGAGCGCTTGGGCGCCACCGGTTACCTGGCCGACGAGGGCCTGGCCACCGCCGGCTGGCTCGCGCTGGCGATGCGCCGCCCGCTGCTGGTCGAGGGCGAGCCGGGCACTGGCAAGACGGCGCTCGCCGAGGCGCTGGCCGAGCTGCTCGGCGTCGAGCTGATCCGGCTGCAGTGCTACGAGGGCATCGACGCGAGCCAGGCGCTGTACGACTGGGACTTCCCCCGCCAGATCCTGCACCTGCGCACCGTCGAGGCCCTCGGCGGCGCGAGCTCTGACTCGGACACCGACGCCGTCGAGCGGTCCCTGTACGGCGAGCGGTTCCTGCTCGACCGCCCGGTGCTGCGCGCGCTGCGTACCAGCC
This sequence comes from uncultured Actinomycetota bacterium, assembly GCA_963785115.1. Classification (GTDB taxonomy): domain Bacteria; phylum Actinomycetota; class Actinomycetes; order Propionibacteriales; family Nocardioidaceae; genus JACCWP01. The sequence continues at coordinate 204,569 of CAWATY010000007.1, read as the reverse complement.
CGGCGGTGCTGCTCGTTGACGAGGTCGACCGGGCCGACGACGAGTTCGAGGCCTTCCTGCTGGAGGTGCTGTCCACCTACCAGGTGAGCATCCCCGAGCACGGGACGATCACCGCCGACCCGCCGCCCGTCGTCGTGCTGACCTCCAACCGCACCCGTGAGCTGCACGACGCGCTCAAGCGGCGCTGCCTCTACCACTGGATCGACCACCCCGGGCTGGCCCGCGAGGTCGAGATCGTCCGGGCCCGGCTGCCAGAAGTGCCGGCCCGACTGGCCGAGCAGGTCGCCCGCGCCGTGCACCGGCTGCGCGACTCCGACGAGCTGCTCAAGCCGCCCGGCGTCGCCGAGACGCTGGACTGGGCGCGGGCACTGCACGCCCTCGGCCGCGACGAGCTCGACCTGGCCTCGGCGGCGGCCACCCTGGGTGCTGTCGTGAAGTACCGCGAGGACGCCGAGCGGGTGCGTGCCCAGCTCGAGCGGGTGCTGGCCTCCTAGGCGAGCCGGCGTGCGACCCGACGTGTGCTCACCAGGCGACCTCGACCGTGATGGTCGAGTCGGTGCACCCGGACGCGAGGCTCTGCATGGCCGACTTCTCCGCGCTGTCGACGCTGAGCGAGAAGCGGTGCTTCACGGCCACGAACTCGCGCAGGTAGCGGCACTGGTCGTACTGCGGGAGCCACTCCGCGACGTCCTGGTCGCCCTTGGCCTGATTGACGTCGTCGGTCACGCCGACCAGCGTGCGGTAGTCGGCCAGGTCGTTGGCGTACGTCTGGCGCTGCCCCGACGTCCAGCCGTACGCGCCGGAGTCCCACGCCTCGGCGAGCGGGACCATGTGGTCGATGTCGATGTCCGCCGGGTCGGTCCACGACACCCGGTCGTAGTAGGAGAACCAGCGGCCGCCGGACAGGCTGCAGCCCGACCCGACCGTCGGCGGGTCGTCGGCCTCGGAGATGAGCACCTCGGCCCGGGCGTCGCACCCGTCGCCGTCGGCGTCGACCCAGTGGTTGAACAGGTCGCGGTCGTAGCCGGTGCGCTGCTCCGTGGCCACCGGCAGGTCGGCGACGGCCTGACTGAGCGGCGCGGAGTAGGCCGCCTGCTGTGGCGTCGGGGCCGCGCTCGCCGCGGCGGGCACGGGGCCGGCGAGCAGGGCGGTCGCGGCGGTCGCAGCCGCCGTCGCGGTGGCAGCCAGCAGCATGCGGGAGCGCAGCGCGCTCATCGGGGCGGGCATCGTTTCGGCCTTCCGTCGGCGAGGTCTCTCCCTCCCTCCTACCCACTGAGCCTGACGTTCCCCCGCTTTCTGTCCGAAATGTCCCGAGCAAACGTCAGGGCCAGCGGGGGTGGGGGGCGGTGAACGCCCCCGAGGAGGTATTGCTGGGGTTCGCGGCGGCCCTGCGGGTCGCCGGCGTGCCGGTGACCCAGGACCGTGGGCAGGCGTTCTGCCGGGCGGTGGCGCTGGCCGGAGCGGGCGAGCGAGGGGCGGTGTACTGGTCGGGGCGCGCCACCTTGTGCGCGAGCCGCGACGACGTCGACCGCTACGACGGAGTGTTCGACGCGTGGTTCGCCGCCGAGCACCCGCCGGGTGTCCGCATGCGCGCCGCACCGCGACAGACCCTGCGCCCCGAGCTCGGGTCGGGCGGGCAGCAGGGCATGGGCGACGACCGGGCCCTGGAGGTGCGCGCCGTCGCCAGCGAGACCGAGGTGCTGCGCCACCGCGACGTCGCCGACATGGACGCGACCGAGCGCCAGCTGCTGGACCGGATGCTCGACGGGCTCGACGTGCGCCCGCCCCGGCGCGTCAGCCCCCGGCTGCGCCCGCACCGGCGCGGACGGATCGACCCGGCGCGGACGATGCGCGACCAGCTCAGGCGGGGGGGCGAGCCCGGCCCGCTGCGGCACCGGCGCCGCGCCGACCGGCCGCGCCGGGTGGTGCTGCTGATCGACGTCTCGGGGTCGATGGAGCCGTACGCCGACCACCTGCTGCGGCTGGCCCACCGGATCGTGCAGGCGGCGCCTGCCAGCACCGAGGTGCTGACGATGGGCACCCGGCTCACCCGGGTCACCGCCGCACTGCGCCGCCGCGACGGTGACCTGGCGCTGCGGGCGGCGGGGGACACCGTCCCGGACTGGTCCGGCGGCACCCGGCTGGGCGAGGTGCTGCGGGCGTTCCTGGACCGGCACGGGCAACGCGGGATGGCTCGCAGGGCCGTCGTGGTTGTGTTCAGCGACGGGTGGGAGCGCGGCGACGCCGTGCAGCTCGGCGAGCAGGTGGCCCGGTTGCGCCGGCTGGCGCACCGCCTGGTGTGGGTCAACCCGCACCGGGGCAAGGCCGGCTACCTGCCGGTGCAGAGCGGCATCGTCGCCGTGCTGCCGCACGTCGATGCGCTGGTCGCGGGTCACTCGCTCGCGGCGTTCGAGGAGCTGGTGGAGGTGCTGGGCCGTGCGTGACGTGCTCGAGGAGCTGCTGGAGTGGTGGGAGGCCGGCGAGACCGTCGGCGTCGGCACCGTCGTCGCCACCTGGCGCTCGGCCCCGCGGCCCGCGGGTGCCTCGATGCTGGTCGGCCCCGAGGGCACCGCCGTGGGCTCGGTGTCGGGCGGCTGCGTCGAGGGTGCGGTCTACGAGCTCGCGCAGGAGGTCGTCGGCGACGGCACGCCGGTGCTCAAGCGGTACGGGGTGAGCGACGGCGACGCGTTCGCGGTCGGTCTCACCTGCGGTGGTGTGCTCGACGTGTTCGTCGAGAAGGTCTCCCGCGAGACCTTCCCCGAGCTCGCCGACGTGGCCGCCGACGTGGCGGCCGGCCGCCCCGTGGCTGTGGTCACGGTGGTGGCGCACCCCGATGCCGACTGGGTGGGCCGGCGACTGGTCGTGCACCCCGAGGACGCCGACGTCCCGGTACGCGGCGGTCTCGGCAGCCAGCGGGCCGACGACGCGGTGACCGACGACGTGCGGGGGCTGCTGGCCCAGGGCCGTAGCACGCTGCTCACGTACGGGCCCGACGGTCAACGCCGCGGCGAAGGCATGCGGGTCTTCTGCGCCTCGTACGCGCCGAAGCCGCGGATGCTGGTCTTCGGCGCCATCGACTTCGCGGCCGCGGTCGCGCGGGTGGGCTCGTTCCTCGGCTACCAGGTGACGGTGTGCGACGCGCGCCCGGTGTTCGCCACCCCGGCGCGCTTCCCCGACGCCGACGAGGTCGTGGTCGAGTGGCCGCACCGCTACCTGCGCCGCCAGGCCGAGGCCGGTGCCCTCGACAGCCGCACCGTGGTCGCCGTGCTGACCCACGACCCCAAGTTCGACGTGCCGCTGCTCGAGGTGGCGCTGCGGATGCCGGCGGTCGCCTACATCGGCGCGATGGGCTCCCGGCGCACCCACGACGACCGGCTCGAGCGGCTGCGCGAGGCGGGGCTGACCGACGACGAGCTGGCCCGGCTGTCCAGCCCGATCGGGCTCGACCTCGGCGCCCGGACGCCGGAGGAGACCGCGGTGTCGATCGCCGCCGAGGTGATCGCGCTGCGCTGGGGTGGCGGCGGCCGGCCGCTCGGCGAGCTGGACGGACGCATCCACGCCGGCCTGGCCAGCCATGATCGCGACCCCGAACCGGCAGGCGAGGCGTCCGAACCGGACGAGGCAAGCCTTACCTAATCCTCGTCTGCGGTCGCGAATGCGCCCAGCCTGGACCGCGGCTGCGGTCCACATTCCGCCTGGTGACGCTCATCTGGGACTCGGCTTGTGCCGGAGGTCACGCCGGAGTGGGATGACCCTGCACGCCCGGGGTCGTCGCCGCCGCGGGTGCGCCTCCAGTCCTCGGCGACAGCGGAGGGTGGGCGTGGGAATGACCCGGATCAGCGTCAGGGTGGACGGGGTCTCGTACACAGATGAGGTGGAGCCGCGCACGCTGCTGGTGCAGTACCTGCGCGAGCAGCTCGGCAAGGTGGGCACCGTCATCGGCTGTGACACCAGCAACTGCGGGGCGTGCACCGTGCACCTCGACGGTCGCAGCGTGAAGTCGTGCTCGGTCTTCGCGGTTCAGGCCGACGGCCACGAGGTGACGACGATCGAGGGCTTGGCCACCGACGGTGAGCTGCACCCGATGCAGCAGGCGTTCCACGAGAACCACGCGCTGCAGTGCGGCTACTGCACGCCGGGGATGATCATGCAGGCCATCGACCTCGTCCAGGACAACCCGTCACCGAGCGACGAGGAGGTCCGCGACGGGCTCGAGGGCAACCTCTGCCGCTGTACCGGCTACCAGAACATCGTCAAGGCCGTGCAGGCCGCCGCGTCCGCCACCAGCAAGGGAGGCGCGCGATGACCGCCGTCGACGACCGCCCCACCACCGAGGTCGGCCAGTCCGCGCAAGCGCAAGGAGGACAGCCGGCTGCTCACCGGACGCACCCGGTGGACCGACAACATCAAGCTGCCCGGGATGCTGCACCTCGCGATGGTGCGCAGCCCGATGGCGCACGCGAGGATCACCTCCCTCGACGTCGAGGCGGCAACGGCCGCGCCGGGGGTTGTCAGCGTGCTGACCGGCGCGGACCTCGCCGACGAGCAGGGCGAGCTGCCGAACGCCTGGGCCATCGTGCCCGAGCAGAAGGCGCCCTCCCACCCGTCCGTCGCGGTGGACCGGGTCGCGTTCGCAGGCGAGATCGTCGCGGTGATCGTCGCGCGGTCGCCGTCCGAGGCACGCGACGCCGTCGAGCTGGTCGAGGTCGACTACGAGGAGCTTCCGGTCGCCCTCGACCTCAAGGCCGCTGCCGCCGACGAGACGTTGGCCCACCCCGACCTGGGGACGAACGTCTCAGCGGTACGGACGTTCGACTCCGCGGCCGAGGGCACGGGCGGCGACGTCGACGAGGCGATCAGCAGGGCACGCGAAGACGGGGTCGTGATCGAACGCGAGTACCGCCAGCAGCGGCTGATCCCCGCCTTCATGGAGCCCCGGTCCATCGCGGTCGACCCCACCGGTGAGCAACTGACCGTCTGGACGTCCACCCAGGTGCCGCACTTCGTCAAGATCTTCATCAGCTTGGTGCTGGGGATCTCCGAGAGCAAGGTGCGCGTCATCGCGCCCGATGTCGGGGGAGGATTCGGCGGGAAGCTGCAGTTCACCCCCGAAGAGGTGCTGACCGTCATCGCCGCGCGGCGGACTGGCAAGCCGTGCAAGTACACCGAGACCCGCAGCGAGTCACTCATGGTCGCGCACCACGGGCGCGACCAGTGGCAGCGACTGACCCTCGCCGCCAACCGGGACGGCACGGTGACGGGTCTCAAGGTGGACCTGCTGGCAGACATGGGCGCCTACCTCGGACTCGTGACATCGGCCATCCCGTTCCTGGGAGCGCTGATGTTCAACGGCATCTACAAGTTCCCGGCCTACCGCTGGACGTGCACCAACGTCTTCACCAACAAGGCGTGGACGGACGCGTACCGCGGTGCCGGGCGGCCGGAGGCGACGTTCGCGATCGAACGGCTGATGGACGAGCTGGCCAACGAGCTGGGCATGGACCCGCTCGAGCTGCGGGAGAAGAACTGGATCAAGCACGAGGAGTTCCCGTTCACGACGGTGGCCGGACTCCACTACGACACCGGCAACTACGAGGCGGCGACCGCCAAGGCGAAGGAGCTGTTCGGGTACGACGCCCTGCGCGCCGAGCAGAAGCAGCGCCGCGAGAGCGGCGACCCCGTCCAGCTCGGCATCGGGATCTCGACGTTCACCGAGATGTGCGGCCTGGCGCCGTCGCGCTGGCTTGGCTCGATGGGGTACGTCGGTGGCGGCTGGGAGGCCGCGACCGTGCGGGTGCTGCCGACCGGCAAGGTCGAGGTGCTGGCCGGGACCAGCCCGCACGGACAGGGCCACGAGACGGTGTGGTCGCAGATCGTCGCTGACAAGCTGGGCGTGCCCTTCGACGACGTCGAGGTGCTGCACGGGGACACCCAGGTGTCGCGCCCGTGGCCTGGACACCTACGGGTCGCGGTCCCTCGCGGTCGGCGGCATGGCGGTTCTGGCGGCCGCGGACAAGGTGATCGAGAAGGCCCGCGTCATCGCCGCGCACCTGCTCGAGGCGAGCGCCGACGACCTCGAGTTCAGCGAACGGAAGCTTCGGCGTCCGGGGACCGAGACGTCCACTGGCCTCGGCGACGTGGCGTTCGCGGTCTTCCAGGGCCACAACCTGCCCGATGGTGTCGAGCGCTCGCTCGACGCCGACGCGACCTTCGACCCCGACACCTTCTCGTTCCCGCACGGCACGCACCTGTGCGCCACCGAGGTGGACACCGAGACCGGTGAGGTCACGATCCGCAACTACACCTGTGTGGACGACATCGGCGTCGTCGTCAACCCGCTCATCGTCGAGGGCCAGGTCCACGGCGGCCTCGTCCAGGGAGTCGCGCAGGCGCTGTTCGAGGAGGCCGTCTACGACGAGCGGGGGACGCTGGTGACCGGGTCGTTCGTCGACTACCTGGTGCCCAGCGCGGCCGACCTACCGCACTTCAACACCGACCTCACCGAGACGCCCTCCACGACCAATGAGCTCGGGGTCAAGGGGGTGGGTGAAGCCGGCACGATCGCCTCGACGCCGGCCGTGGTCAACGCGGTGGTCGACGCGCTGCGGCCGTTGGGCGTCGACGACGTCCCGATGCCGTGCTCGCCGCACCGGGTGTGGCAGGCGATCCAGGGCCGGTCGATCGGTGAGGCCGACGTCGGCCAGCACATCGCTCCAGAGTTCGCCGAGGGCAGCGGCAGCAGCGGACGACCGCCCACCGGGGACGCGACCGAGGGAGGCCGCTCATGATTCCGGCCGCGTTCGACTACCACGCCCCGACCAGCGTCGAGGACGCCGTGCGGCTGCTCGGCGAGGCCGGTGACGACGTCAAGGTGCTGGCCGGCGGCCAGAGCCTGATGCCCGTGCTGCGGATGCGGTTGGCCGCGCCGGAGGTCATCGTCGACCTCGGCAAGATCGAGGCGCTGCGCGGCGTCCGCGAGGACGGTGACGCGCTGGTGATCGGTGCGATGACCAAGCACCACGAGGTGATCGAGTCGTCGCTGGTGCAGGAGCACGCCCGGGTGATCTCCGAGGCCACGGCGACGGTGGCCGACCCGCAGGTGCGGCACCTGGGCACCTTCGGCGGCTCGCTGGCGCACGCCGACCCGGCCGGTGACATGCCAGCGGTGGTGCTGTCGCTCGGTGCGGAGATGGTGGCCGCCGGCCCGAACGGGCAGCGCACGATCGCCGCCGCCGACTTCTTCGAGGACCTGTTCACCACCGCGCTCGGTGACGACGAGATCCTGGTGGAGGTACGCGTCCCGAAGCACACCGGCTGGGGCGGGCACTACGAGAAGTTCACCCGGGTCGCCCAGCAGTGGTCGATCGTGGCGGTCGCGGCCACGGTCCGGGTCGAGAACGGCACGATCGCCGAGGCCCGGGTGGGGCTGACCAACATGGGCTCCGGTCCGGTGCGGGCGACGGCGGTCGAGCAGGCGCTCGCGGGCACGCCGGCGAACGCCGACTCCGTACGCGCCGCCGTGGCCGCCGTGGCCGAGGGCACCAACCCGCCGAGCGACATCAACGGCGACGCCGACTACCGTCGGCACCTGGCCACGGTGCTCGCCGGACGCGCGGTGCTGGCGGCCGCCGGCGCCTGACCAGCCGTCGGTCGCGTACCCGGAGGACGTCGTGGAACTGCACCACCGCTTCACCGTGCCGGCCCCGGTCGACGTGACCTGGGCCGCCTTCAACGACCTCGAGCAGGTCGCGCCGTGCTTCCCCGGCGCCTCGCTGACGTCGGTCGAGGGTGACGAGTTCGCCGGGACGGTGAAGGTCAAGCTGGGCCCGATCTCGATGCAGTACTCCGGGACCGGGACGTTCCTCGAGCGGGACGAGGCCGGCCACCGGGCCAGGTTCGAGGCCAAGGGCAAGGACAAGCGCGGCAACGGCACCGCGGCGGCGACGGTCACCGCGGTGCTCAGTGCCGAGGGCGACGAGACGGCGGTGGAGGTCACCACCGACCTGGCGATCACCGGCAAGCCGGCGCAGTTCGGCCGCGGGGTCATCCAGGACGTGAGCGACAAGCTGCTGGGCCGGTTCACCGCCTGCCTGGCGGACACGCTGGGAGGCCCCGGCGAGTCCGCCGGTTCGGCGGAGGACAGCGCTGCGGTAGCCGCGGCCGAGGCCCCGTCGAGCTCCTCGGCGGGGATGGAGTCGACCGCCCCCGCGCCGGAGTCACCGGCGGAGACGGCGCCCGCCGCGGCACCGGGGGCTGAGTCGGCGCGGCCCGCACCGACGCGGACGTCGTCGCCCCCGCCCGCCGACGACGAGGGGCTGGACCTGTTCCGCACGATCGCGCCGGTGCTCGCCCGCCGCTACGCCGCCCCCGCCCTCGGCGTCCTGGTGGTGCTGGTCGTCCTGGTCCGGCTGATCCGCCGCCGCTGACCGCTTCGCGTCACCACTCGCCCCGTGAAGCCCGCACCTGCCCCGTGTCATAACGCGGGGCGAGTGCGGGTTTCGCAAGCCGACTTGCGAAACCCGCGGCGGCAGCCGCGTCAGGACAGGGAGCCGAGGGCGGAGACGACGATCCCGGACTCGCCGCAGACCCAGTGCGGGTCCTCGCCGAGGTCGGGCTCGATGTGTAGGGCGTGCTCGGCGGTGAGGTCGCAGGCGGTGCAGCGCGGCCACCGCTCGGTGCGGTCGTGCAGGGCGTCCTGCACGTCCTGGGCCACCAACCCGGCCACGAAAGGGTGCCCGTCGAGCCACTGCTCGAGCCACCAGCCGCGGCCCGCGACCGCGTCCTCGAGGATCGACACCGAGCCCGCGTCGGCCAGCCCGCGGGCCTGCAGGTCGTGCAGGACGAGCGCGCGGGCCTCGAGCAGGCAGTCGCGTGGCGTCACCCCCCGATTCTCCCACCGTGCGCGATGATGACGACGTCATGGACCCGCTGCTCGAGGTACGCGTGGCGCACCCGGCCGACGCCGAGGCCGCCCAGGAGGGCGGCGCCCACCGGCTGCTGGTCGGCGCGGCCGAACACCGTGGCCTGCGCTCGGTCGAGCCCGTCGTGTTGTCGTCGGTGCGCCGGGTCACCGACCTGCCGCTGCGGGCGGTGCTGCGCCTCGACGACGGTGACAGCACGACCGGCGGTGAGCTGGACCGACTGACCGGCCTGGCGACGGACTACCTGGCCGCCGGCGCCGAGGGCGTCGCGTTCGGCTTCCTCGACACCGACCTCGAGATCGACTCCGCGGTCTGCGCCGAGCTGGCCGACCGGCTGCGCATCCCCTGGACGTTCACCCGGGTCTTCGACAAGACGCTCGACCCGCGCCGCTCCTGGCGGAGGGTGCAGGCGCTGCCGTGGGTCGACGGCGTGCTGACCGCGGGCTCGGCCCTGGGGGCCGAGCAGGGGCACCAGGCCCTGATCGAGGCGGCCGAGGCCGACGCGACCATCGCGGGGCTGGCGATCGCGACGGGCGGGCTGCAGCCCGAGCACGTGCCGTGGCTGGTCCGGGCCGGCGTGCGGCGCGTCCATGTCGGCACCGCGGTGCGCCCCGGCGGCGGTTCGTGGGCCAAGGCCTACACCGACTCCAAGCTGGTCCGCTCCTGGCGACTGCTGCTCGACGACGCCGTCGACCGGGCCGGGGGCCAGGACACCGGGGGCCAGGACACCGCGTGATCCTGATCGACCCGCCGCGCTGGCCGGCGCACGGGCGGCTGTGGTCGCACCTGGTCAGCGACACGTCGTACGAGGAGCTGCACGCGTTCGCCCGCCGGCTCGGCATCCCGGCGCGCGGATTCGACCGTGACCACTACGACGTCCCGCAGGAGCGCTACGACGACCTGGTCGCGGCCGGCGCCCGCCCGGTAGGCAGCCGGGACGTTGTCACCGCCCTCACCGAGGCCGGGCTCCGGCGCCGCCCGGGTGACGCGCCGGGGCGTCGCCGTGCGGGTTCCGCGCTGCTGCGGCCCCGCCGGCTGGTGGCCGGTGACGCCGTTGCGGTGGTGACGCCGGCGGGGCCGGTACGCGCCGAGCGGCTCGCGGCAGGCACCGCCGTGCTGGAGTCGTGGGGGCTGCGGGTGCGGCCGGGCCCGCACGTCTTCGGCCAACACCCCGGCCTCGACCACCTGGCCGGCACCGACGCCGAGCGGGCGGCCGACCTCGTCGCCGGCTGGTCGTCAGACGTCGCCGCGGTCTGGGCCGCGCGCGGTGGCTACGGCTGCCACCGGCTGGTCGACCTGCTGGACTGGGCGGCGATGGCCGCGGCGGGTCCTCGGCTGCTGGTCGGCTTCTCCGACGTCACGGCGCTGCACGAGGGGGTCGCCCAACGACTCGGTCTGGCCAGCCTGCACGGCCCGGTCGTCACCTCACTCGCCGACGCCGATCCGGACACCCGCGAGGCCGTACGCCGGATGCTGTTCGAGCCGGAGACCGCGCTCGACCTCGCGGCCGGGCTCACCACGGTCACCGGCGGGACGGCCGACGGCGTGCTGGTCGGTGGCAACCTGCGGGTGATCACCGCGAGCCTCGGCACCCGTGTCTCGCGACCGGCGCGCGGCGGGCTGGTCGTGCTGGAGGACGTCGGCGAGCAGGCGTACAAGGTCGACGGGATGCTCACCCAGCTGCTGCGCGCGGGGTGGTTCGACGGCGTCCGCGGCGTGCTGGCCGGTGCGTTCACCGAGACCGGGGACACCGACGTCGGTCCGGTGCTCGCCGACCGGCTCGGCGGTCTCGGCGTGCCGGTGGTCACCGGCGCCCCGGTCGGTCACGTGCCTGCCAACCGACCGGTGCCGCTCGGCGTCCGCGCCCGGCTCGACGCCGACGCCGGCACCCTCCGGCTGCTGCAGCCTGCCCTGCGCTGACCCGTCTGGGCAGCCGCGTCGTCCGGCCTGCAGTATGGCTGCCAGCCAACGCCCGCCCTGGAGGACAACCGCTCGTGCTCGTGGTGACAGCGAACCTCTGCTTCGACCGAACGCTTTGGGTCGACGCCTTGACGCTCGGCACCGTGTCGCGGCCGCGGCGTGTCCTGGTCAGCGCGGGGGGCAAGGGCGTCAACGTCGTACGCGCGCTGCGCGACCTGGGGACGCCGGGCACGCTGCTCGGGCTGCTGCCGGCCGCCGGCGCCGGCGCTTCGGCGGCTTGACCGTGGCCGAGGGGCTCACGCTGGTGGCCGTCGACGTGCCCGGCGAGCTCCGCAGCGCCACGATCGTGCTCGAGGACAGCGGGCGTGCGACCGTCCTCAACGAACCGGGTGCCGAACGAACCGCCGCTGACCGTGACCGGCTGATCGAGGCAGCTGATGGCGAGCTCGCCTCCGGACGGCACCGTGCGCTCGCCTGCTCCGGCAGCCTGCCGCCCGGTCTGCCGGACGACGCGTACGCCCGCCTGGTCGACCTCGGCCGGGAGCGCGGGAGCGCCGTCGTCGTCGACGCCGCCCGCGAGGCGCTGGCCGCCGCGCTGGTCGCGGGCCCCGACCTGGTGACGCCCAACCTCGAGGAGGCCGAGGGCCTGGCCACCGGCCGGGTGGTCGAGCAGGTCGCGCACGACCCGGCCGACCACGAGACCGTCCCCGACCGCGCGCTGGCCGCCGCGGCGACGCTGCTGGAGCGTGGCGCCCGCCGGGCCCTGGTCACGGCCGGCGAGCACGGCGCGGCGTACGCCGACGGGACCGGCCGGGGGCGCTGGCTGTCTGCGCCGCAGGTCCGCGCTGCCAACCCGATCGGCGCGGGCGATGCACTGGTGGGTGGGGTGCTGTCGGCGCTCGAGAGCGGCGACGCCACCACCGACTGGGAGGGGGCGGTCCGGCACGGCCTCGCGGTGGCGAGCGCGGCGGTGGAGCATCCGGTCGCCGGCCGGGTCGACGCCGATCGGGTCGCGGCCCTGGTGGGCGGCTCGTGAAGGCCCTTGCTCGCCCACGGGCACCGCCGGATCGCCTTCATCGGCGAGGACTCGCGGTTCCCCACCACCGTGCAGCGCCTCGCCGGCTACCGCGACGCGCTCGCCGGGCCGGGGTCGATGCCCTGCCGGAGTGGGTGCCGCCGGGCCGCGCCGAGGTCGCCGACGCCGAGGTCGCGACCCGCGCGCTGCTCGCCGCGACACCGGGCCGGCCGACGTCACCGCGGTGCTCGCCGCCAACCCGCGGGCCGGCATCGGCGTGGTGGGCGCCCTGCACGGGCTCGGCCGCACCGACGTCGCCCTGGTGAGCTTCGGCGACTTCCCGCTGGCCGACACGCTGACTCCGGGGGTGACCGTCGTGAACCAGGACCCGCGCCGCATCGGCACGATCGCCACCGAGCGGCTGCTGGCCCGGCTGGACGGCAACGAGACCGGCCCGGGCCGTGAGGTGATCGTCCCCGCCGAGCTGGTGCAGCGGGGCTCCGGCGAGCTGCGACCCCCGGAGGTGACCGGATGAAGCCGCTCGCGCTGCCTCCCAACCTGATCGACCACTTCTACCGCGGCGGTGCCAAGATCGCGGCGTTGCGCGGCATCGAGACCACGTCGAGCCACCAGCCGGAGGAGTGGCTCGGCGCCACCGTCTCGCGGGCCGACAGCGACGTCGTGGGCCTGTCCCGGGTGCCCGACGGTCGGCTGTTGCGCGACGTGGTGGCCGCCGACCCGCTCGCCTGGACCGGCAGCGTCGACCACCCGGCCGGACCGGCCGACACCGGGCTGCTGGTCAAGCTGCTGGACGCCGGTCAGCGGCTCCCCGTGCACGTGCACCCGGACCGCCCGTTCGCCGCCGCGCACCTCGACTGCCCCTACGGCAAGACCGAGGCCTGGTACGTGCTGGACGCCACCGGCGACGGCGCCGTCTACGTCGGGTGGACCGACGACGTCGATCCCGACGAGCTGGCCCGCCGCCGCGACGACCAGGACTCCGACTGGATGCTCGGCCACCTCAACCGGGTCGAGGTCCGTCCCGGCGACGGGCTGCTGGTGCCTGCGGGCACCGCGCACGCGATCGGCGAGGGCGTGTTCGTGGCCGAGGTGCAGGAGCCGACCGACTTCTCGATCCTGCTGGAGTGGTCGGTCACGACCGCCGCTCGCGACGACTCCCACCTCGGGCTCGGCTTCGAGACCGTGATGCCCGCCGTCGACCACCGCCGGCTCTCCCCCGAGGGGCTGGCCGCGCTGCGCGTGCACCACGAGCCCGATGCGCCGGCGGCCGACCCGACGTCGCTGCTGCCCACCGCGGCCGACCGGTTCTTCCGGATCGCGGCATGGGCGCCCGACGGCTGCGCCCGGCGAGCCGCTGCCCGCCGGCTTCGCGGTCGTGGTGGTGCTGGCCGGCTCCGGCGCGCTGGTGGGCGAGGGCAGCGGGCCGGTGACCGCCGGCCAGGTTCTCGCGGTCCCCGCCGCCTTCGGCGCCTGGCGGCCGGAGGGCGACGTCCGGCTGCTGGTCTGCCGCCCCGGGACGGAGCAGCCGTGACGGTGCCCGTCGTGGTCGGCCTCGACGTCGGGAGCACCAACGTCAAGGCCTACGCCACCACGCCCGAGGGCGCCGAGCTGCACCAGGCCGACGTCGTCACGCCGTGGGTCACCCTGCCGGGCGGGCTCACCGAGATGCCGGCCGAGGCGCTGGTCGAGGCCGTCGCCGGCCTGCTGACCCGGTGCGTCGACGAGGTCGAGCGGCGGCACGGCCCGGTCGACGTGCGGGGCATCGGCGTCTCGGGCATGGCCGAGTCGGGCGTCCTGGTCGACTCCGCCGGGCGAGTGGCGGCACCGGTGATGGCGTGGTTCGACCCCCGCGGTGGTGCCGAGATCGCGGCCGCCCCCGCCGACTTCCGCGCGGAGATGCCGCGGCGTACCGGCCTGCCGGTCACCGCCCTCGCGACGGTGGCCAAGCTGCTGCATCTCCGCGACTCGGGGGTCGGGCTCGACGGCCGGCGATGGCTCAACGTCCCCGAGCTGGTCGTGCACGCGCTCGGCGGCGACCAGGTCGCCGAGATGTCGCTGGCCTGCCGCACCGGCCTGCTCGACCAGGACGACGCGACGCCCGTGGCCGCGGGCGTTCGAGGTGATCGGCGCCGACCCCGGGCTGCTGCCCCCGCTGGCGTACGCCGGCGACGACTGCGGCCACGCAGGCGCCGAGGCCCGGCTCGCGGAACGGCGCTGGGGGCTGCCACCCGCGGTCCACGGGGCGACGCTGACCGTCGCCGGACACGACCACCTGGTCGCCGCCGTGGCCGCCGGTGCGGTCGACCCCGGCGAGCTGTACCTCTCGATGGGGACGGCCGAGGCCCTGGTCCGCGTCCTCGACCAGCCGCTGCCCGCCGACGCCCGAGAGCGACTTGCCGCGCAGGGCATCAACGCGCTGCGTCACGTCGTGCGCGACCGCAGCATCCTGCTGGTCGGCACCCGCTCGGGGCTGCTGCTGCGCCGGGTGCTGCAGCTCACCGGGGTTGCCGACGGCCCCGCGCGGGACGCTCTCGACGCCGCGGTGCTCGCGCTCCCGCTCGACGGCGGACCCGCCGCCGGTTCGATCGAGGTGAGCGGGGCGCGCAACGACGACGGCGTGCTCGACATCAGGGCCAGCGGCGACGGGTTGTCGCCCGCCGTGCTGTTTGCCGCGGTGCTCGCCCACGGCACGGCGGTGTGTCTCGACCTGCTCGCGACCATGCACCGCGAGGTGCCGCCTCCCGACCGGACGCTGGCGTCGGGCGGCTGGACCCGGATGGCGTGCGTGCGCCGGGCCCGGTCGGCCGTCCTCCCGTCCGTCACCTGGTCGCCGCGCAGCGAGGACACCGCCTTCGGTGCCGCGCTGTTCGGCGCGTACGCCGCGGCCGGCGCCCTCGCCGGGGCCGGACCGCTGGCCGACTTCGCCGACGCCTTCCGTGCCGCCCCCGCCCTCACCGGCGCCTGCTGACCCCGACCGACAGGACCCCGACATGCCGCAGCCCAGCCCGGCGCCCGCCGTACCGGCGCCCGCGCGCGCCACCCTCGCCGACGTGGCCAGACCCGACGGCACCTTCGCCGTCGTCGCGATGGACCAGCGCAACACCCTGCGCCGGATGTTCGCCGCCGCCGGGACCGCCGACCCGACGGACGCCGAGCTGATCGACATCAAGGCCGACGTGGTCTCGGCGCTGCGCCCGGCCGCGAGCGCGTTCCTGCTCGACCCCAGCTACGGCGTGCCCGCGCTGGCCGCAGGTCGAGGGCCCGCGGCCCGGCGTGCTGGTCGCGGCCGAGCCGGCCGAGCGGGGCAGCTGGCAGGGCGAGCCCCGCGCGTCCCGCGACGAGCGCCAGGGCGCCGCCTGGGTACGCGACCAGGGTGGGCACGCGCTGAAGTTCCTCGTCCAGGTCCGGGCCGGCCGGCCGGTCGGCGACGGTCCCGACCTGGTGGCCGAGGCGCTGCAGGTGGTCGCCGAGGTCGTCGCCGACTGCCGGGACGCAGGGGGTGCCGTCGGTGATCGAGAACCTGGTGCCGGCGCTGCCCGGCGAGCAGCTGTCGCCGGCGGAGCGGGCCGACGTCGTGATCGAGTCGGCCCGGCTGCTCGACGCGCTGCAGCCCGACCTGCTGAAGCTGGAGTACCCCGGCAGCCCGCAGGCCTGCCGCCGGCTGGCGGACGACCATCCGCGCGCCGTGGGCGGTGCTGTCGGCCGGGGTCGCGTTCGACGAGTTCGCGCAGGTGCTGCGGGTCAGCTGCGACGAGGGCGGCGCGTCCGGGTTCATCGCCGGGCGGTCGGTGTGGAAGGAGGCGGTCGGGATGGGCCGCGAGCAGCAGCAGGCGTTCCTCGCCAGCGAAGGGCTGCGCCGCCTCGAGGGGCTGGTGCAGGCCATCGACGGGCGGGCCCGGCCGTGGACGGAGGCGAGCGTGTCGTGACTGCCGTGCTGGAGGCCCGCGGGCTGACCCGCATGTTCGGGCAGGTGACCGCCCTCGACGGCGTCGACTTCGACGTCAACGCGGGCGAGGTCGTCGCGCTGATCGGCGACAACGGAGCCGGCAAGTCGACGCTGGTCAAGGCGATGTCGGGCAACCTGGCGGTGGACACCGGCCAGATCTTCTTCGACGGCGCCCCGGTCACCCTGACCTCGCCCACGCAGGCCAGCGACCTCGGCATCGAGACCGTCTACCAGGACCTGGCCCTCGCCCCGCACCTCGACCCGGCCCAGAACATGTTCCTGGGCCGGGAGATCATGCGCGGCGGCCTGGGCGGGCTGCTCGGGTTCATGGACAACGCCGAGATGCGGCGTCGGTCCCGCGAGGCCTTCGACCGGCTCGGCGCGACCGTACGCAGCCTGACCGCGCCGGTCGGCAGCATGTCCGGCGGCCAGCGGCAGGCGATCGCGATCGCCCGCGCCGTGGCCTGGGCCGACCGGGTCGTGTTCCTCGACGAGCCCACGGCGGCGCTCGGCGTGCGGCAGACGCAGAACGTGCTGGACACCGTCCGCCGGGTGCGCGACCAGGGCGTCGGGGTGGTCTTCATCAGCCACTCGATGCCGCACGTGATGGAGGTGTCCGACCGGGTGCAGGTGCTGCGCCTCGGCCGCCGGGTCGCGACGTACGCCACGGCCGACACCTCGATGGAGCAGCTGGTCGGCGCGATGACCGGTGCGTCGGGGGAGGCCGCGTGACCGGCACCGCAGTACGCCGCCGAGCCGCCGGCCAGCCGCTGCTGCGGCGTGCTGACCTCGCAGTCGTTCCAGATCCTGCTGGTGCTGCTCGCGATCTGCGCCGCGTTCGCGATCGCGTCGCCCGACACGCTTCCCGACCGTCAACAACGTCCGGCTGCTCGTGCAGAACGCGTCGATCCTGGCCGTGCTCGGCGTCGGCATGACGTACGTGATCGTCACCGCCGGCATCGACCTGTCGATCGGCTCGGTGCTGGTGTTCTCGGGCGTGGTGGCGGCGAAGGCGATGATCTCCTTCGGCGGCGACGGCTGGCGCGACGGCGTTCGTCGGCCTGGGCGTCGCGCTCGCCTCCGGGCTGGCCTGGGGACTGTTCAACGGCGTGCTGATCGCGAAGGCCAAGATCCCGCCGCTGATCGTCACGCTCGGCTCGCTCGGCATGGCCCTCGGCTTCGCGCAGATCATCACGCACGGCGTCGACATCCGGCAGATGCCGCTGGTGCTGCAGAGCGAGATCGGCTACGGCCGGGTCCTCAACGAGCAGGTGCCGACGCTGTCGCTGATCGCCCTCGGTGGTCGTCCTGATCGGCGCCACCGTGCTGCACCACACCCGGTTCGGGCGGCACACGTACGCGATCGGCTCCAACGAGGAGTCGGCGCGTCGGGTCGGCGTCCGCGGTCGACCGGCACCTGATCGCGGTCTACGCGCTGTCCGGCCTGCTCGCCGGCTTCGCCGGCATCCTGTCGCTCGCGCAGTTCAACACCACGGCGATCGCCGGCCAGACCACCACCAACCTCAACGTCATCGCCGCCGTCGTCATCGGCGGCACCTCGCTCTTCGGCGGGGACCGGCTCGGTCTACGGCACCCTCGTCGGCCTGTTCATCCCGGCCGTGCTGCAGAACGGATTCGTCATCAACGGCGTCCAGCCGTTCTGGCAGCAGGTCGCCGTCGGTGCCGTGCTCATCATCGCCGTCTACGTCGACCAGGCCCGCCGTGCCGCCGCGATGCGCGGCGGCAGACCGCCATCGCTCGCTTCTCCGACCCTGGAGCAGGAGCACCAGCTCGACCGAGGACCCAAGGAGGATCCAGATGAGGCTCACCAGGAAGTCGAACCGCTCTCGCCGCGGTCGGGCTGATCGCCGCCACCGGCTCTGAGCGCCTGCGGCGGCGGACGACGACGGAGGAGGTCGTCGTGCCGACGGCCCGAAGACTCGTCTTCGTGCAGGGCGTGGCGGGTGACGAGTTCTACATCTCCATGCAGTGCGGCATCGAGGCGGAGGCCGAGAAGCTCGGCGCGAGCGTCGAGACGCAGGGACCCGCAGCAGTTCGACCCGACCCTGCAGAAGCCGCTCATCGACTCGGTGACCGCCTCGCAGCCGGACGCGCTGCTGGTCGCGCCCGACCGACGTCACCGCCATGCAGGCGCCGCTCGAGGCTGCCGCCGCGGCGGGCATCAAGGTCGTGCTCGTCGACACCACCGTCGACGACCCGTCGTTCGCGGTCTCGCAGATCGCGTCGGACAACTTCGGTGGCGGCGAGGCGGCCTTCGACGGCGCTGCAGGAGCTGCACCCCGACGGCGGCAAGGTGCTCGTCATCTCCGTCGACCCGGGCATCTCGACCACCGACGCCCGGGCCGAGGGCTTCGAGGCGGCCGTCAACGAGGATCCGCAACTTCGAGTACCTCGGCGTGCAGTACAGCCACAACGACCCGGCCGAAGCGGCTCGGCTGGTGACTGCGGCGCTGCAGAAGGACCCCGACATCGTCGGGATCTTCGCCGCGAACCTGTTCTCGGCCGAGGGCAGCGCCACCGGCGTGCGCCAGGCCGACGCGCAGGACCAGGTCAGCATCGTCGGCTTCGACGCCGGTCCCGACCAGGTGCAGCAGCTGCGCGACGGCACCGTGCAGGCGCTGATCGCCCAGTCGCCCGCGGAGATCGGCGTCGAGGGCGTCGACCAGGCCATGGCGGCGATCGACGGTGAGGACGTCGAGGCGGAGATCGAGACCGGCTTCACGATCGTCACGAGGGACAACGTCGACGGTGAGGCCAAGGACGCGCTCTACCAGTCGTCCTGCTGATCCCGGCCGCGACCTGTCACCGCGACGTCGCCATAGAGGGCGGTGTCACGGTGACAGGTCGCGGAGCTCGCCGCCCAGGTTGATCCTGGCCGCCGTCTCCCACCTGGCCCGGCCGGCGTCGGTGCGGAACAGCGGGTCGAGGGCGAGCAGCCGTTGCAGCACGTCGGCCCGGCCGCGGCGCCAGCTGGCGTCGTCGAGGTGCGCCCACTCGGTGCGTACGCCGTCGACGTACTCGGCGTAGCGGGCGGGTGAGGCGCCCAGCACCGACAGGTCGGCGTCGCACAGCAGCGCGCCGGGTCGGTCGCCGCTCGCGGGGGCGTGGTCGCGGGTCAGCAGCACCAGCCGGACGACCTCGGCGACCAGCACGGGGTCCGTGCCGGTGGCGGTCAGCCGGTCGCGGGCCAGCTCCGCGGACCGCTCCTCGTCGTCGGGCCGGCCGGCGTAGACGGCGTCGTGGAACCACGCGGCGAGCAGCACCTGCGCGGTGTCGTCTTCGGCCTCGGCCAGCTCGTGGACCGCGGCCAGCACGTCGCCCAGGTGCCGGAGCCCGTGGTGTCCGCGGTGCGGTTCCTGCCACCGCGCCAGCAGCTCCGCGGCGACGTCGGCCGGCAGGCCGGGCGGTGGCTCGGGCGGTGGTCTCACCAGCCCACCGTAGGGCGGGTCAGGCGGCGAGGAGGTCGGGGAGCGGCTCGGCGTGCACGACGGTGAGCGAGGTGACGGCGCGGGTGAGGCAGACGTAGAGCCGGCGCAGCCCGACCTCGAGGTCGGCCTCGGCGGCGACGATGGCGGCGGGCTCGACGACCACCACGTGGTCGAACTCCAGGCCCTTGGCCAGGCTGGCAGGCACCAGGTCGACGCGGGCGTCCACGTCGTCCTCGTCGCCGAGCACCGCGTGCGGCACGGCCACGGCGTGCAAGGCCGCGGCCGCGTCGCGTACCAGCGCGTCGGGAACGACGAGCCCGACCGAGCCCTCACCCGCGTCGCGCACCGCGGCGGCCGCGACGGACAGCGGGTCGGTCGTCGGGCGCAGCTGAAGGTCGCCGCTGGCCCGGCGCACCGAGGTCGGTGGCGCGAGGCCCGGCGCGGCGACCGGCAGCAGCCGGGCGGCGAACGCGATGACGTCGGCGGGCACCCGGAACCCCACGGTGAGCTCCTCGACGTGGGCGTCCGGCTTGCCCAGGTGCGCGAGCGCGACCGCCCAGTCGCGGCTCGCCCAGGGAGTCGTCGCCTGGGCCAGGTCGCCGAGGACGGTCGCCGAGCCGGTCGAGCAGCGGCGCCCCACCGCCCGCAGCATCATCGGCGACAGGTCCTGGGCCTCGTCGAGCACCACGTGCCCCAGGCTCGGCTGGCGCTCGACCAGGTCGGCGGCCTCGTCGACCAGCACGGCGTCGGCCAGCGTCCACCGGGCCGAGGCTGGGCCGCGCGGGGGCGTGGACCACAGCAGCCGGCGCTGCTCGTCGGCGTCCAGCACGCCCTCGGCGCTCTCGGCCAGCAGGTCGGGGTCGGAGAGCAGTCGCAGCACCAGCCGGACCGGATCGATCTTGGGCCACACGGTGTCGCACCACGCGCGTACCGGCCGGGATCGGGCGACGGCGTCCTGGACCCGGTCGTCGGGCGACTCACCCGCCTCCTCCATCTTCACCAGCACGGCGTGCGCCATCCGCCTCGGCAACAGCGCCCGGCCGGCGCCGTACCGCACCCCGCGAGCCCGCAGCTCGGCGACGATCTCGTCGGCCAGGTAGGTCGGCACCCGCCACCGGCGCACGCCACGCGGCACCACCAGCGACTCCGTGGGCGCGCGCAGCTGGGCCCAGACCGCCCGGCGCAGGACCTCGGCCATCCGGCCGTCGCCCTTGAGCCGGCCGCCCCCGGCGTCGTCGGCGACGCGGACGTGGACCCGGTCGCACAGGGCCTCGACCGTGGTCTGTCGCGCGTCGATCTCGCCGAGCGCCGGCAGCACGTCACCGATGTAGCGCAGGAACGAGCTGTTCGGCCCGACGACCAGCACGCCCTGACGGTTCAGCTGGTCGCGGTGCGCGTAGAGCAGGTACGCCGCCCGGTGCAGCCCGACCGCCGTCTTGCCGGTGCCGGGGGCACCCTGCACGCACACGCTGCTGCCGAGGTCGGCGCGGACGATGTCGTCCTGGTCCGGCTGGATGGTCGCCACGATGTCGCGCATCGGTCCCAGCCGGGGCCGCTCGATCTCGGCCTCCAGCAGCGCGCTGCCGGTCTGCTCCTCGCCGCGGTCGAGCCGCTCGTCCTCGTACGCGGTCAGCAGCCCGTGGGCGAAGCCGAAGCGCCGGCGCATCCGCACGCCCATCGGCTCGCGGGCGGTGGCCCGGTAAAAGGCGCGGGACACCGCGGCCCGCCAGTCGAGCACCAGCGGGTCGCCGTGCTCATCGGTGACGTGACGCCGGCCGATGTACAGCCGTTCCTCCCCGGCCGGGCGCCCGGCCGCGGTGTCCAGCCGGCCGAAGAACAGCGGCACCTCCGGGTCGTCCTCGAGCGCCCGCATCCGGTGCCACAGCGCCGCCTTGAGGTACTCGGTCGAGACCGCGTCGCCGCCGTGTGCCGTGAGGCCCTCCACCCGCGCCCGCATCCGGGCGAGCGCGGCCCGGGAGGCGGCCAGGTGGGTGCGCTCGTGCTCGAGGTCGGGGATGTGGTCCACGTCAGCCGGGCGCGCAGGCACAGACGGCACCTCTCGGGGCGTCGGAGTGGGGGAGGAAGCCAGACGCTACTCGCCGCCAGCCCGGTTGACCACGGAAATCCTCACCGCCCCGGCCGAGCGTGCTGCGGTTTTCGCAGCCTCGGCTGCGACACCGTCGCTTACCCAGCGCTACAGCGCTGGGGAACCGCGACTTTCGCGACCTGGGCTGCGAAAACGGCGACCGCGTCAGCGGTCGAGGGCGGGGAGGTCGTCGGCGTCGACGATCCGGTAGGCGTAGCCCTGCTCGGCGAGGAACCGCTGCCGGTGCTGGGCGAAGTCGGCGTCGGCGGTGTCTCGCGTGACGACCGCGTAGAACCGGGCGGTCCGCCCGTCGCCCTTGGGCCGCAGCAGCCGGCCGAGCCGCTGCGCCTCCTCCTGCCGGGACCCGAAGGCGCCCGACACCTGGATCGCGACGCTCGCCTCCGGCAGGTCGACGGAGAAGTTCGCCACCTTGCTCACCACCAGCAGGTCGACCTCGCCGCTGCGGAACGCGGCGTACAGCCGTTGCCGCTCACGGACCGTCGTGGCGCCGGTGATCACCGGCGCACCCACCCGCTCGCCGAGGTCGGCGAGCTGGTCGAGGTACTGGCCGATCACCAGCGTGGGCTCGCCGCGGTGCCGCTCGATGAGCTCCTCCACGACCGCCGTCTTGCGGGGCGTGGCGGCCGCCAGCCGGTACTTGTCCTCGGGCTCGGCGGTCGCGTAGGCGAACCGCTCGCCCTCGCTCAGCGAGACCCGTACCTCGACGCAGTCGGCGGGCGCGATCCAGCCCTGCTGCTCGATGTCGCGCCACGGCGCGTCGTAGCGCTTGGGCCCGATCAGGCTGAACACGTCGCCCTCGCGGCCGTCCTCGCGCACCAGGGTCGCGGTGAGTCCCAGCCGCCGGCGGGCCTGCAGGTCGGCGGTCATCCGGAACACCGGCGCGGGCAGCAGGTGCACCTCGTCGTAGACGACCAGGCCCCAGTCGCGGGCGTCGAACAGCTCGAGGTGCGGGTAGACGCCCTTCCGCCGCGTGGTCATGACCTGGTACGTCGCGATCGTCACCGGCCGGACCTGCTTGCGGGCGCCGGTGTACTCCCCGATCTCGTCGTCGGTGAGCGACGTACGGCGCAGCAGCTCGTCGCGCCACTGCCGGGCCGCGACCGTGTTGGTGACGAGGATCAGCGTCGTGGCCGACGCCCGGGCCATCGCCGCTGCGCCGACCAGCGTCTTGCCCGCGCCGCAGGGCAGCACGACGACGCCCGAGCCGCCGTGCCAGAACGACTCGACGGCCTCCTCCTGGTAGGGGCGCATCGACCACTCGGTCAGGTCGAGCGCGATGTCGTGGTGCTCGCCGTCGACGTGTCCGGCCCGGTCCTCGGCGGGCCAGCCGAGCTTGAGCAGCGCCTGCTTCAGCGTGCCCCGCTGCGAGGGGTGGACGACGACGGTCTCGTCGTCGAGCCGCGTGCCGAGCATGGGTGCCACCCGCTTGGCGCGGAGCACCTCCTCGAGCACCGGGCGGTCGGTGGTGATCAGCACGAGGTGGTGGGTGGGGTGCTTCTCCAGCCGCAGCCGGCCGTAGCGCGCCATGGTCTCGGCGAGGTCGACGAGCAGGGCGTGCGGCACCGGGTAGCGCGACCAGCGCAGCAGCACGTCGACGACCTGCTCGGCGTCGTGACCGGCGGCGCGGGCGTTCCACAGTCCGAGCGGGGTGAGCCGGTAGGTGTGCACGTGCTCGGGGGAGCGTTCGAGCTCGGCGAAGGGGGCGATCTGCCGCCGGCACTCCACCGCGTCGGGGTGGTCGACCTCCAGCAGCAGCGTCTTGTCCGACTGGACGATCAGCGGGCCGTCGCTCACGCGGTGACGTCCTCGGTGACGTCCTCGGCCGCGGCCAGCTCGGCCCGGCGGCGGGCCCGGTAGGCCGCGACATTGGCCCGCGACGAGCAGCGCTCGGAGCAGTAGCGGCGGGAGCGGTTCGGGGAGGTGTCGACGAACACGGCGTCGCAGTCGGCCGCCTGGCACACGCCCGGCCGGGTGGCGCCGAAGTCGCACACGACGACCGCCAGGCCCATCAGCGCCTCTGCGATCAGCAGGTCGGCCACCGACGACGCGCGGTCGCTCACGTGCAGGTGCCACGACTGCGAGTCGTGGCCGGCGATGTACGGCGTGACCGGGTGCTTGGCCAGCAGCGCGTTCAGTCGCTCGACCGCGCTCGCCTCGTCGTCGACCGACGCGGCCTCGAACACCGGGCGCAGGTCCCTCTGGAAGCGGCGCAGCGTCCGGCTGTCGCGGCCGACCACCTTGGGGGCCAACCACTCCCGGTCGGCGAGCAGCTCGGACAGGTCGTCGTCGCCCTCCAGCGGGGCGTTGACGAGCCGGGCAGCACGCTCGGCGTAACGGACGAAGTCCACGAGAACATCGTACGGACCCGTGCTAACCTGTAAGAGTCACTTAGCAGTGTGTATCTTACGTCACACTGTCCGTCCAGCCGCAAGGAGAAGCACCGTGCTGCCCATGCTCGATCTCGTCGCCCACGAGGTCGGTCAGTCCCGCCGTCAGGAGGCCGCGCGCGCCGCGCAGGCCACCGTCGTACGGCTCCACCAACGCGACCGCCGTCTGCAGCGCAGGCTGGCCCGGGTCAACGGCCAGCTGGCCGACCACTGACCCGACGGTCCTCCCGACCCGAGCGCCCGGCGATCAGACGCCCGCCCGTACCTGGGCCGGCTCCTCGCCGGGCGCTGTCGGGTCATCCTCGTCCCGCTTGTGCCACAGCGCGCTCGGCCACCACATCGCCCGGCCGAGGTCGAGGTTGAGCGCGGTCACGAGCACCGACCGCACGATGATCGTGTCGAGCAGCACGCCCAACGCCACCGCGAAGCCCATCTCGGTGAGGAAGGTCAGCGGCAGCGTCGCCAGCACGGCGAACGTCGCGGCCAGCACCAGCCCCGCCGACGTGATCACCCCGCCGGTGGCCTGCAGCCCGATCAGCGCTCCCCGCCTGGTGCCGTGGTCGAGCGCCTCCTCGCGCACCCTGGTCATCAAGAAGATGTTGTAGTCGATCCCGAGTGCGACCAGGAACACGAACACGAACAGCGGGAACGAGCTGTCGGCGCCCCCGAAGTCGAACAGGTAGTGGAAGAACAGCGCGCTGATGCCGAGCGCCGCGCCGAACGAGAGCACCACCGTGAGCATCAGCACGAACGCGGCGACCGCGGCGCGCAGCAGCAGACCGAGGATCAGCAGCACCACCAGCAGGATCAGCGGGATGACCACCTTGTTGTCGTGCTGGGAGGCCCGTTGCACGTCGAGGTTGATGGCCGTGTAACCGCCGACCAGCACGTCGTCGCCGACCGAGTCGACGGTGCCGCGCAGCCGGTCGACGGTGTCGTTGGCCGCCTGGCTCCCCGGCTGGTCGATCAGCGGCGCCTGGACCAGGGCGGTGTCGCCCACCACCTGCGGGTCGGTCGCCGGTCCGACACCGTCGGTGTCGCTCACGACGGTCGCGATGTCGTCCGCCGAGTCGGCCGGGCCGAGCACCTGGACGGTGTTGCCGGCGTCGCCCTCGAAGTGGGCGGCCACCACCTCGCCGCCCTGGATCGACTCGGGCTCGCCTCGGTAGCCCTCGGCCTGGGTGAGGCCGTTGGCGTCCAGCTGGGTCATGCCCAGCCAGGCCGCGCCCAGCAGCACCGTCGTCGTCACCCACACCACCCGCGGGCGCGGGGCGATGCGCTGGCCCACCCTGGCCCAGAGGCCGGTGGCGGTCGGCTCGGCGGTCCCGTACTTCGGGCGGACCGGCCAGAAGATCCACCGGCCGAAGATCACCAGCAGCGCGGGCAGCAGGGTCAGCATCGCGAGCAGCGCGACGGCCACCCCGATGGCGGCGACCGGGCCGAGGCCCTGGGTGGAGTTCATCGTGGCGGCGAGCAGGCAGAGCATGCCGAGCACGACGGTGCTGCCGCTGGCGATGATCGCCGGGCCCGCGCGGTGCAGCGCCTCGGTCATCGCCTCGTGCCGGTCCTCGTGCAGACGGAGCTCTTCCCGGTAGCGCGCGACCAGCAGCAGGGCGTAGTCCGTCCCCGCGCCGATCACCAGCACGGTGAGGATGCCGGCGCTCTGGCCGTTGACCGTGAGGCCCGCGTGCTCGGCCAGCAGGTAGATGACCCCTTGCGCGGCGAACAGCGCGACGACCGAGCTGAAGATCGGGAGCATCCACAGCACCGGGCTGCGGTACGTGAGCAGCAGGATGACGATCACGACGAACAGGGTCGCGAACAGGAGGGTGCTGTCGATGCCGGCGAACGCCTCCGCGGAGTCGGCGGCGTTGCCCATCGGTCCCGCCACGTACATGTCCAGGCCGTCGGGGGCGCTGTCGTCCGAGATCGCATGCATGTCGTCGGCGATGTCGGGCGCCAGCTCCCAGCCGTTGACCCCGAGGTCGAACGTGACGATCGTCTGGATCGCCTCTCCGTCCTCGGACGGGAAGGGACCCTGCGGCTTGCCGGTGACGCCGTCGAAGTCGGCGAACTCCGCGGCGTCGCTGGTCGCGGCCTGCATGTCCTCGTCGGTGATGCCGCCGTCGCGCTCGTAGACGATCAGCGCGGTCAGCGCGTCGGGCGACTGGAACGCCTCGAGCGCGTTCAGCGCCTCCGTCGACTCGGCGTCACCGGGCAGCCAGGAGGCGGTCTCGTTGTTCTGCGCGTCGGTGAGCTTGCTGCCGAAGACGCCGCCGAACACGAGGATGCCGATCCAGACCACCAGCACGACCCACTTGAGTCGGTGGTGGCTCAGCGCGCGAGCAAAAGTGCGTGGCATGACGGGTTCCCTCCCGGCCGCGGCCGCCGGGCTTGCGGCCGATCGAGACGCTAGCGGCGGGTACCGACACGCGTCATCCGGTTTGACCCTGACGTGACCCTGAACTCATCGCTGGGTGCGCAGATCGGCGGGTCGTGCGCTCGACGGCGTCGCGCACGACGGCCACCAGGTCGCCGTCGCTCGCGGCGAACGCCGCCCGCTGGCGGGCATATCCGGTGCCGCCGTCGAGCAGTCGGCGCACCGTCGACCACACCCGGTCGAGGTCGCCGTACGCGCGCAGCGCCGGCTCCACGTGGTCGACCAGCCGCTCGACCATCGTCGTCGCCGGTGCCGTGTCGGCGCTGAGGGTGTCGACCAGGTCGCCGGAGACGCCCGAGCGCGCGGCGCGCCAGGCCGCCCCGCGCAGCACCTCAAGCCGGACGTCGGGGACCGGGGCGCCCTCGGCCCACTCGCGGGCCGCGGTCTCGACCAGCCCGCGGCACAGCGCGGCGACCAGAACCGCGTCGTCGACGTCGGCGCACACGTCGGCGATCCTGAGCTCGACCGTGGGGTACTCCCGCGCCAGCCGCGCGTCGAGGTAGACCATCCCGTGGTCCATCGCCGCGCCGCTGGAGATCATCTGGGCGACCGCGCGGTCGTAGCCGGCGACGTCGCCGAACGGCTCGGTGGGGCCGGCGCTGGGCATCCGGCTCCACACCCGCTGCCGATAGCTGGCGTAGCCGCTGTCGACGCCCTGCCAGTACGGCGAGTTGCAGGTCAGCGCCGTCACCACCGCGAGCCAGGGCCGGATCCGGTCCAGCACCGCCACCCCCTCGTCGCGCGAGCCGATCGACACGTGCACGTGGCAGCCGTTGACCAGCAGCTCGCGGGCGGTGAGCCCGTACTCGCGGGTGATCCGCTCGTAGCGGGCGTCGCGGGTGGGCGTGGGGTCGACGGCTATCGGGCTGGTCGCGAGGGCCGCGAGGCCGAGTCCGTGCCGGCCGGCCGCCTCGGACAGCCGGCCGCGCAGCCCGTGCAGGTCGGTGCTCAACGCGTCCAGGTCGCCGGTGGGCTGGGAGTTGAGCTCGACCTGCTCCCGCTTGAGCTCCTTCTCGATGCCGCCCGGACCCGCCGGGTCGGCCTCGTCGTCCTCGGCGGTCGCGACCACCGGCCCGCCGAGCGGGCGGGGCACGCCGTCGGAGAGGTCGACGAGCAGCAGCTCCTCCTCGACCCCGACCGTGCGATGTGTGGCGGTCATGGCCGCATGGTGTCAGCCCCCGGCCCGGTCAGCCTGCTGGGGCGATCCGGCTGATCCGGTGCAGGGCGAAGGAGCGGGTACGCCCCGAGCGGTGGTCGTAGGCGGTGAGCCGGCCGCCGTCGACCGAGACCGGATCGACGACGCGTTCGGAGACCGTGCCGGTCTCGTCCAGGTAGGCCAGCCACAGCGTGCGGCCGTCGTCGGCCGCGTCGCGCAGCTCCTCGACCAGCCGGGCCGGTCCGGTCGCCGGCTGCCCGGTGGCGGGCCGCGCCTGCCGGGCCCGCTCGCCGGCCCGTACCGCGGCGACCACCGCGGTCGCCTCGGTGGCGCCGAGTGACGACACGGCGGTCAGCGGCACCGGTCGCGGAGCCGCCCGGCGCACCGGCGGCGCGGTCTCGGCGCTGCGGCCCTCGGCGTCCTCCAGCAGCGGGGCGCGGTGGCCCGACCGGAGCTTGGCGAGGACCACGTCGGCCGGGGCGTCGGACAGGGCCACCGTCGGCGCCAGCCGCCGCAGCCGCAGCGCGGCGAGCGAGCTGTCGGCGAGCAGGGTGTCGAGCTCGGTCGGGTCGTCGCTGCGGACGTAGACCCCGGCGCCGCCCACCCGCAGCCGGCCGTGCCGCCGGGCGGTGTCGTCGACGAGGTAGGCGAGCGGTTGCGGCACGGGCGTGCGGGAGTGCTGCTCGAGGAACGCGTGGACCTGGGAGACCGGCCAGCCGGCGTCCAGCGCGCGGAGCACCGTCGAGGGTCCGAACCGGTAGACGGTGGCCCCGCCGCGCGACTCCACGTCGGCGAGCAGCGCGAGACCGTGTGCGACCGCGGGCTCCAGCGGCCCGGGCGCCACCGCGGTCAGGTCGGCCTGCAGCAGCACGTGGTCGACCGGCGTCGGCAGCAGCCCGCCGAGCCCGTCGGCCGGGTCGTCGCCGTTCGCCAGCCGTCGCCCGGCCGAGGTGAGGGCACCCAGCGCCGTCACGCCGAGCCACCCGGCCTCCAGCAGCGTGCGCCGTACGGTCTGGTCGCGCAGCAGCCGGCGGCGGGGACGGGTCCAGGCCACCTGCGCCACGACGTCGTCGTCGGCGACCGTCGCATGGCCGGGAGGGAGCGCGGCAAGGGCGGCCAGCGTCGCGGCGCGGACCGCCGCCGCCGCGCCGCGCTCGATGTCGGGGGTGAGGGCGTTGACCGGCCGGCCGGCCTCGTCGCGGCCCCCGACCAGTGCCGTGGCGCGGGGGGTGCGCAGCCAGCCCTCGACCAGCACCGCCCACCGGCGGGCGGGCGGCGCGTCGCGCCACCCGTCGAATCCGTGCGTCGGCAGCCACGCCTCGTCGTGGTCGGCGTCGTCGCCGGTCGCGAGCAGACCGCCCGCCCGGGCGATCTCGACGACGAACCCGGCCTGGTCGACGTCGACGTCGAGTGCTGTCGCGAGCGCCTTGACGTCACGGACGCCGACGCCGCCCGAGCGCAGCACCGACGGCGGTTCGGCCCCCCACGTCTCGAGCGCCAGCTCGACCCGCCGGACCAGCTCGAAGACCGCTCCGCCGCCGACCTTGTCGACCAGCCCGGGATCGACCTCGCGCGTGGCGACGAGCGGTGGCTCGTCGACCGGCTCACGCGTGGTGTGCCCGCCTCGGAGCAGCACCCCGACCTCGTACGGCAGCGTCACCGTGCGGGCGTCGGTGCCGACCAGCAGCCCGCGGGCGAGCAGGTGCTCCAGCGGCCCGGAGGCGGTCGCCGGCCGGACGTCGTCGGGCACCAGGCCGAGCCGGCCGCTGGGCGGGCCGTCGGCCAGCCGGTCGAGGAGCGCGGTCGTGTCGTCGCCGCCGGCGGTACGAGCCTCGTCGAGACGCTCGCGCAGCCAGTCGTCGTCGGCGAACGCCGCCGCGACCCGGCGGGCGGTCGTGATCGGGTCGCCGGCCGGCTCGAGACCGAGGTCGCCGGCCAGCGTGTGCAACCAGGCAGGCGGTCGCCCGCGCAGCAGCGTCTCGACGCCCGGGCCGAGGCCGGCGGGCGCGGGCCCGACGACGTCGCGGGCGGTGCGGACCAGCCGAAGCGCGTCGTCGTCACCCCAGACGAGGGCCAGCGCACGCAGGTCGACCAGGACGCTGTGGACCGTCGCCGGTCGGGCGTGCACGACGCGCTCGACGTCGTTGCAAGCGACCGGTTCGGGCAACCGGGCCATCGCCTCGAGCACTGTCACGTGCGGGGTGTCGAGCCGGTCGACCGCCAGCGCGACCGACCCGCGACCGCCGGCCCGGGCAGACAGCATTCCCACGTCGGCCGGCGCCGGCCGGGCGAGGTCGGGCCGGGACACCAGCAGCCGGGCCAGCGAGTCGTCGTCCCACGCCCGCAGGGCGTCGGCGAGAGTGCGCGGTCCGGCCACCTCCCCACGGTACGCGGCTGCCCGAGACCGATGCCCACCCTCGCGGATGTCGTGACGTTGTGGTCGTGGGAGCGACCCGGATGTCTCGAGATCGGTCTCGGGGGTGGGCGGTCAGCAGCGAAGGTTCGGGCCGTCCGGGCTGACGGCCACGTCGCGGCGGACGATCGACAACCGCTCGCCCCAGCGGTCGCAGCCGCGGGTGAAGTCGCGGTCGCGGTACTCGACGACCAGCACCCTGTCGTCGTACGGCACCGCGTACGACCCGCACTCGTGCCAGCGCGCGCACTCCTCGGCCACGGCGAAGTCGAAGCCGATGTCGGGCCCGCGGTCGGCGATCTCGGCCCAGTTCTTCTGCGCGGCGGCGAGACCCGCGCCGTGCGCCCTCGCCGTCAGCAGCCGCGCGTAGGCGATGTTGTCCGGCTTGCTGATCAGGTGCTTGCTGCGGTTCCAGGAGTCGAAGTTGTCGTACTCGACCGCGTCGAACCCGTCATTCGCGCACCGTTCGGTCCACCGGCCGACGATGTCGGCGAGCGCGTGCCGCTTGGAGGGTGTGCGGGTGTCGAGCAGCCACTCGCCCCAGACGCTGTCGACGACCGGCCGGCCGTCCTTCTTCAGCACCAGCCGCCAGTGGTTCCGCCAGAATGCCTTCTCGTCGGCCTGGGTCTGGAACGCGTTGACGTAGCAGAGGTTGTACGCGCCCGCGGCCGGCTCGGCGTGCCGGTCGCGGGACACGATGCCGACTCCGGACGCCGGCGGGAAGGCGCCGCCGATCTGGTAGTCCCAGTCGACGTTGGGCGTGGGGAGCGTGACCGACGGGGCGCGCTCGGGTTGGGGGTCGGGCAGGGGGCGGGCCTGCGCCGTCATGGGCGCGCCCAGCGCAACCACCAACGCCACGACCAGCGCCACGGCCGACACCCCGCAGAGCAGCGCGGCCCGGAGCCTCATGGTGTCGGCCCCTCGCGACCGGTCACCGCGGCGACGCTCGCCAGCGTCGAGCGGACCGACGGGCCGGCCAGCGTGACGGTCGTGCCCGTCGCGCGCAGCCGTTCCACCGCGTCCCGGTCGGCGCCCGGGTCGGTGATGATCTCGTCGACCCGGTCCAGCCCCGCGATGCGGGCCAGGTGCACCCGGCCGACCTTGCTCGCGTCGGCGACGACCACGACCTTGCGCGCGCGCGACAGCAGCGCGGCGTTGGTCTGGGCCTCCACCTCGTCGTGGGTGGTGATGCCGCCGTCGGCGTCCACGCCGTCGACGCCGACCACCGCGACGCCGATGTTGATGCCCCGCAGTGCCTGCTCGCTCCAGACGCCGACCAGCTCGTAGGACTGCGGGCGGGCGACGCCGCCGGGCACCACGACCTTGACCTTGGGCCGGATCGCCAGCTCGGCGGCGATGTTGAGCGCGTTGGTCACCACGGTGAGGCTGTCCCGGACGGTCAGCTGGCGGGCCACCTCGGTGGTCGTGGTGCCGCCGGTGAGGCCGACGACCGCGCCCAGCGGGATGCGGGTCACGGCGGTGCGCGCGATCGCCCGCTTCTGCTCCCGCTGCTGGTTGGTGCGGTAGCGCACCGGCAGCTCGGCCGCCACGTCGATGGCGACCGCGCCGCCGTGGGTGCGACCGAGCAGCTTCTGCTCCTCCAACAGCTGCAGGTCGCGGCGCAGGGTCGCCAGCGAGACGCCGAACTCACGGGCCAGTGCGGTGACGCTCACCGCGCCGTCGTCCGCCAGCCGGTCGAGGATCTCGGCCACCCGGTCGGCCCGGCGCCACGCGGCGGCGCCGGCGCCCGTGCCTGTCTGCCCGACCGTCACCTGCCCATCATCGGTGCGCCGGGCCGAGAGCGCGAGCAAACGCGCACCCGCGACTGCTTGTTCGTACGCCCTGGCGGGGTGTGCGGTGTTCACTGCACGGATGAATCGGCAGCCTGTGATCGCATTCGTCGGCGCCGGGAGCGTGGTGTTCACCCGCGACCTGCTCTTCGACATCCTCGGCATGCCCGAGCTCGCGGAGGCGGAGCTGCGGCTGCACGACATCGACCCCGGCCGGCTCGAGACGGCCGAGCGGATGGCGCAGCGGGTCGCCCAGCAGGTCGACGCCAAGCCCACGGTTCGCAGCAGCGCCGACCTGGCCACCGCCCTCGAGGGCGCCGACTTCGTCGTCAACGCCGTCAACGTCGGTGGTCACGCCGCCACCCTCGTCGACTTCGACGTGCCCGAGCGGTTCGGCCTGCGCCAGACCATCGGCGACACCCTCGGGGTCGGCGGCGTCTTCCGGGCGCTGCGCACCTTCCCGGTGCTCGACCGGATCGCGGAGACGATGCTCGAGGTCTGTCCCGACGCGTGGCTGCTGTCGTACACGAACCCGATGTCGATGAACCTCACGTACCTGGCCGCGCGGCACCCACGGGTCAAGGCGGTCGGGCTGTGCCACTCGGTCTACTGGACGGTCCACGGCCTGTGCGGGCTGCTGGACGTGCCGTTCGAGGGCACCCGCTACCTGGCCGCCGGCGTCAACCACCAGGCGTGGCTGCTGCGCTGGGAGCACGGCGGCGAGGACCTCTACCCGCGGCTGGACGCGCGGATCGCCGCCGACCCCGAGCTGCAGCGGCGGGTGCGGGTGGACATGTACCGGCGGATCGGTCGCTACCCGACCGAGACCAGCGAGCACTCCAGCGAGTACCTGCCGTGGTACCTGCGCGACGACTCCGAGATCAGCCGGCTGCGGATCCCGGTCGGCGACTACAAGGGGATCAGCGCCGGCAACCTGGCCGAGTACGAGCACACCCGTGAGCTGCTCGACGCCGACGAGCCGCTGGAGGCGGCCGACGCCACGGAGTACGCGCCGCAGGTGATCCACTCGATGGTGACCGGGCAGCCGCGCGTCATCCACGCCAACGTCGCGAACACCGGACTGCTCACCGACCTGCCCGAAGGCCTCGGCGTCGAGGTGCCGGCCCTGATCGACGCGACCGGAATGCACCCGGTGCACATCGGGGCGTTGCCTCCGGTGTGTGCGGCGCTCAACCGCTCGTTCCTCGGCGTCGTCGACCTGACCGTGCAGGCCGCGGTCCGGGAGGATCCCCGGATGGTGCGGCAGGCCGTGATGGTCGACCCGAACGCGGCCGCCACCCTCACCGTCGACGCGATGTGGGACCTGACCGACGCGATGGTCGAGGCGCACGGCGACCTGCTGCCGCCCGCGCTGCGCGGCACGCTCAGCACGACGCCATGAGCCGCCGGATCGCGGCAGCGCTCGCCGTCGCGGCGGTGCTGACTGGCTGCACCGCCGCCGTCGGCGACCCCCACGAGGTGGCCGAGACGGTGCCGCTGTCGGAGCCGTCCGGGTCCGCTCCGTCGGCGGACCGGGCCGGCCCGCAGGTGCCGCTGCTGTCCGCCCGCGTGGGCCGGCCGGTCGTGCGCAACGGCCTCGACTGGTCGCTGCCGCGCTGGGTGCGTCCCGCCGACGACTCCGGGTTCTTCTCCGAGGACGCGTCCCCGGGCGACCGGGTCATGGTCCGCAGCATCGACGTG
The DNA here is from genome assembly GCA_963785115.1 of uncultured Actinomycetota bacterium. Lineage (GTDB taxonomy): Bacteria > Actinomycetota > Actinomycetes > Propionibacteriales > Nocardioidaceae > JACCWP01. Next base: position 171,303 of record CAWATY010000007.1, on the reverse strand, counting down.
TCCTGGGCGCAGGTCGCGCCCGAGCCCGACGCGCCGCTCGACCTCAGCTCGACCGGTGAGGCGCAGGGCATGCAGTTCGAGCCGCTCGGCGAGCAGCTCGCGGAGAAGGGCCCGTACTGGGTGCGGATGTTCGCCAGCGGCGCCGAGTGGGCACCGGACTGGGTGACCGAGGAGTGCGACGTCCGCCCGGTCGGCCGCGACTACGACGGCCAACGGCACCTGCCGATCTGGGACGACTGCGTCTGGGACGCGCTGCGCACCACCTGGCGCCAGCTGCTGGTCGACGAGGGCCTGCTCGACGACCGCAACTTCAGGTTCGCGTACGTGCCGGGCGCGTTCACCTGGTCGGAGTTCGACTACGAGATCATCACTCAGGCGGTGAACCACGGCCGGCTCGACCGGCGTACGTACCTGCGCTGGTACGCACGCATGGTCGCCGACCTGGCGGACATCGGCGGCGACGACGTCGGGCGGCTCGTCTTCACCGGCGAGGACTACCCGTGGGGCCCCTTCGGCCGCGCGGACGACCTGCTCACCACCGACGCGGTGCGGGCCGGCATGGGCGTACGGACCGGCATCGCCGAGCTGGCCAACTTCCACCTCTCGGAGACGCCCGCGTACGGCTCCCGGGTGCGGCCCAACGGCCACCTGTCGCTGTGGCGGTCGCCGCACGATCAGCGGGTCCGGGCCACCGAGAACGAGTGCTACGTCGACTGCGGCTACCACACCGACCACTTCGGCTACTCGGTCACGACCAGCAACCTCAAGGCGCTGCAGCTGCAGCTGAACTGGCTCTACGTCGTGCCCGGACCGTCGGGTCTCGACCGGCTGCCCGAGCACTGGGACTGGGTACGGCTCTCGCTCGGGCAACGCCCCGGCGAGTCCGCGGACGCATGGGCCGCCCTGCGCGAGGCGGAGGACCGCTACTGGCGGTGGGAGGACGGACCGTTCGGCCCCGGTGGACGGGAGTGGCGCGGCCGCCCGTTCGTGCGCAACTGGGAGCGCTGGCTGGTGCAGCGTGACGTCGCGCCCCTCGCGGTCGCGCGGCGCTCGCACGCCGACGTGCACCGCGGGGACATCGAGCCCGACAACGGGGTGGCGTACGAGGGGCTGCGGACGAACCTCGCAGGCGGCAGCCCGTCGCTCGCCTTCGACGTCGACGAGGCCTTCCTCGACCCGTCGGAGTCCCACGACGTGCTGGTGAAGGTGACGTTCCTCGACCGCGGCGAGGGCAGCTGGCGGCTGCGGTGGCCGGACGGGCGGAGCCCCGCCATCGGCTACCACGGCTCGGGGAAGTGGCGGACCGCGACGGTGCGCGTCCCGGCGCTGCGGCCGGACGACTCGCTGCCGGGGTCGACCGACCTCTGGCTGACCGCCCGGGGTTCCAACCTCACCGCCCGCTTCGTGCGGGTGGTACGGCTCACCGCGCCCTGATCAGAGCCCGAGCAGCCGGTGGGCGTTGTCCCGGTAGAGGGCGGGCAGCAGGGTGCGGGGCAGCGCGGCGCCGCTGATCCGCCACCTGCCCTGGGGTGGGATCTCGCCCTCGTCGCAGTAGGAGAAGTGCTCGTCGTCGGTCTCCAGGAACCGCCACCAGCGCCGGTACTCGGCGAGGGAGGGCGGGTAGCAGTCGCTGCCGAACAGCACCCGGTCGGGGAACGCCTCCACCAGTCGGCGGAACGCCCGTGGCTGCCGGCCCACCTCACCGAGCCGACCCCCGGTGTCGGCGTGCCAGTTCGGCAGCCGGGCCATCGCGGCGCCCACCGCACCGAGGTCCTCGGCGTGGCACCCCACGTGCGCGCCGATGAACGCCGTAGCCGGACACCCGGCGACCAGCCGGTGCAGCGCGTCGATCAGCTCGGCGAAGGTCGGGTGCTCGGGGCCGCCGAACCACCACTGCGGCATCACCCCCAGCTCGTCCAGCCGTTCGTTGTACTCGTCCAGCGGCTCGAAGAACGCCACCGGGTCGGCGGAGTGGATCAGCACCGGCAGCCCGAGCTCGCCGGCTGCGCGCAGCACCGCCACCACCCGCGGGTCGTCGGGAAGGACCAGCGCGCCGGTCGCGTCCCGCACCGTGAGCCCGAGGTCCTTCCAGACCTTGACGCCGCGGGCACCCGCGCGGGCCGACTCCTCGAGCTGCGCGGTCAGCCGTGCGACGACGTCTGCGTCGTCCGGACCGCCGCTCTCGGCGAGCTGGTCCCACTCGACCTGGCAGAACGTCACGTACGCCCCCGGGGCGGCCCGGTCGTAGCGGTCGACGTTGGCCACCAGCTCGTCGCCCCAGCGGCCGTCGAGGTTCACCAGGGTCTCGACGCCGGCGGTCGCCAGCGTCGCCGCGAGCTCGGCGGTGTCCTTCGCCAGCCACGTCCCGTCCGGCGCGAGCCAGCGCCCGACGTGGTTGTGCACGTCGACGACGGGAACCGCGGGCAGCGGCACTTCATGGGCGGGGAGCACGACGGCGGGGCGGGGGCGCCACTGCGACAACAGGGGATCCACGGCCGACATCGTGGCCCCAGACCGGCGCAGAGCGCGCAGGTCGCGCAGCACACCGTGCGCGTTTGCGCGGGCCGCTGGACACCCCGCGCACGGTGCGGGTCACTGATCCCGTGAGCCGCACGAGCGAGGAGATCGCCACCCAGCCCCAGGTCTGGCGCCGCGCGGTCGCCGACGGGCCGGACTCCGGGGTGCTCCCGCCACCGGGTGTGCGCGCGCTGCTGATCGGCTGCGGCACCTCGGCGTTCGTCGCGCAGTCGGCCGCGTGGTTGCGCGAACGTGCCGGGCAGGGCGAGACCGACTGGGCGTACGCGTCCGAGCTGCCGCCCGGTCGTCGCTACGACCACGTCGTGGCGTTCAGCCGCTCCGGTACCACCACCGAGGTGCTCGACGCCCTCGGCGAGCACGCCGACGCCCGTCGGGTCGTGGTCACCGGCGTACCCGACTCGCCGGTCGGTGCGTTCGCCGATCACGTCGTCGACCTGGCGTACGCCGACGAGGAGTCGGTCGTGCAGACCCGCTTCCCGACTGCGGTGCTCGCACTGTGGCGCACGGCGCTGGGTGACGACCTGACTGCGACACTGGCCGACCTCGACCGCGCGCTCGAGGCGCCGGTGATGGACCTGACCCCCTTCCAGCACTTCGTCTACCTCGGCCGCGGCTGGACCGTGGGTCTCGCCCAGGAGGCGGCGCTGAAGATGCGCGAGTGCGCACAGGCGTGGGCCGAGAGCTTCCCGGCCCTCGACTACCGGCACGGCCCGCTGGCCGCGGCCGGCGCGCGGACGCTGGTCGTGTCGCTCGGCGACGTCGACGCCGACCTGCTGGCCGACGTGCAGGCCACCGGTGCCACCGTCCTCGACCCGCCGCTCGACCCGATGGCCCGGCTGGTGACCTGCCAGCGGCTCGCGGTCGCGCTGGCCGACCGCCGCGGGCTCGACCCCGACGAACCCCGCCACCTGAGCCGCTCGGTCGTACTCGACAGCACCCTCTCCGAGGAGCCCGCATGACAGTCCCACGCCGTTCGTATCGTCGGATCCTGGCCTCGATCGGGGTGGCTTCGCTCGTCGTCCTGACCGCATGTACGGGCGGTGACGAGAGCAAGGGCACGACCGCCGTCGGTGAGCTGGACGAGGACGAGGACGTCACCATCACCTGGTGGCACGGGCAGACGGCCGATGCCGCCAACATCCTGGACGGGCTCGTCGAGGAGTACGAGGCCGACCACCCCAACGTGACCATCGAGGCCTCGTCGGGCGCGGCGACCGTCGACGACCTGCTGCAGAAGGTGCAGACCGGATTCGCGTCTGACACCTACCCCGACATCTCGTACGCGTTCGGCAGCTGGGCGACCGAGCTCGGCGTCTCCGGCCGCACCCTGGACATCGCCGACCTGGTGGCCGAGCCCGACTCGGGCTGGGAGGAGTTCCCCGAGGCGGCGAGGGCGACCGCGACCGTCGACGACCAGGTGATCGGCTTCCCGTCCGTGGTCGACAACCTCGGGCTGATCTACAACACCGAGCTGTTCGACGAGGCCGGCCTGGACTACCCCGACGAGTCCTGGACCTGGGACGACTTCCGCGCCGCGGCGGACGCGCTGACCGACCCCTCCCGCAACCAGTACGGCACGGCGTACCCGGTGAGCGGCAGTGAGGACACGGTGTGGCGGTTCTGGCCGCACCTGTGGCAGAACGGTGGCGAGGTGCTCGACGACGAGGGCCAGCCCGCCTTCAACTCCGACGCCGGCGTGGACGCGCTGGAGTTCTGGCGGCAGCTGGCGGTCGAGGATGAGTCGGTCTATCTCGACCAGAGCGGCGAGAAGTTCGAGCCGAGCTTCTACGCGGGCAACATCGGCATGCTGATCAGCGGTCCCTGGACGCTGTACGACCTCAAGCAGCAGGACACCCCGTACGGCGTGACGTTCCTGCCGGGCACCGACGGCAACCACCAGACCATCTCCGGCCCCGACCTGTGGGTGCTCTTCGACCACGAGGACGAGCAGCGGGCGGCGGCGTCGTACGACTTCATCCGCTGGCTGACGGCGCCCGAGCAGGATGTGCGCTGGAACGTGGAGTACGGCAACCTGCCGCTGCGCAGCAGCGCCGCCGAGACCCCTGAGTTCGAGCAGTACACGAAGACGTACCCGGGGGGTGAGACGTTCTTCGAGAACCTGGAGAACGCGACCGAGCCGCGGCCGACCGTCGTGGGGTACACCGGGATGTCACTGGCCGTCGGCAAGGCGATCAACGAGGTGCTGCAGGGGGTGGCCGAACCCCAGGAGGCGCTCGACGAGGCCGCCGAGCAGGCCGCCATCGACCTGGCCCAGTGAGGCAGCGATGACGCGGCGCCGGCTGCCGGCAGCGCTGGCCGCGGCGCTGGCGGGCTGATCGCCGCATGGCCACGACCGCCCGACTCCCCTCGGACACCGCCCGTCCCGGCCCGCGGCAGCCGGCGGCGACGCCCGGACCGGGCCGGCGGAAGCGGTTCTGGCTGGAGCAGCTGACCGGCTGGTCGTTCGTGCTGCCGGCCTCGGCGCTGGTCGTCGGGCTGGCGATCTTCCCGGCCGGCTGGGCGTTCGTGATCAGCCGGCAGAAGACCAACCTGATCGCACCCGCGACCGACGCGGGCTGGTCGAACTACGAGCTGATGCTGGAGGACCCGGGCGTCCGGGAGGCCTTGCAGCACACGATGTTCTTCGCGGTGCTGTTCGTGCCGATCTCGATCGTCGCGGGCATCCTGCTGGCGGTCGCCCTGAACCGGGACATCAGGTTCCAGTGGTTCTATCGCACCTGCATCTTCGTGCCGTTCGTGGCGTCGGCCGCCGCGACCGGGATCCTCGCCAACTTCGTCTTCGACCCGAACTTCGGCGTCGCCAACAACGTGCTGCGCGTGGTCGGACTGCCCAAGCAGGGCTTCCTCGAGGACACCGGCCAGGCGATGCTCGTGCTGGTCGTCATCACGCTGTGGGGATCGATCGGCTTCAACGTCGTGATCTACCTGGCCGCGCTGCAGGACGTGTCGGAGGACATCGTCGAGGCCGCGATCGTGGACGGTGCCAACCGCTGGCAGGTCTTCCGGAACGTGACCCTGCCCGAGCTGCGCCCGGTCACGGTGTTCATCGCGGTGTGGCAGACGATCGTCGCGCTGCAGCTGTTCGACATCATCTACACCACCACGAAGGGGCAGCCGCTCGACTCGACCGTGACCATCGTCTACTACCTGTGGCGGCAGGCGTTCCAGCTGTTCCGCTACGGCTACGGGTCGGCGATCGCGTACGGCGTCTTCGCGGTCACCATGCTGTTGACGATCATCATGATCCTGTACTCACGCCGCGCGAAGGTCGAGGCGTTCTGATGGTGGTCGAACGTCAGTCGCGGTGGCGACTTCCCTTCTCGGGTTGGCACCTGCTGCTGATGCCGACCGCCCTGCTGTTCGTCCTGCCTTTGGTGTGGATGATCATGACGTCGTTCATGCCCGACAGCGACATCAACACGTTCCCCCCGAAGTTCCTGCCCAGCCGGATCTCCCTGACCGGCTACTCCGATCTGTTCGCCGAGTCCGACATCCTGCGTTGGCTGGGCAACACCGCGGTGGTGGCGACTGTCGCCGTCGGCTCGCACCTGGTGCTGTGCAGCCTGGCGGGGTACGGGTTCGCCCGGCTGGCGTTCCGGGGGCGTACGGCGGGCTTCTTCCTCATCGTCGCGACGATCATGGTGCCGATCCAGCTGCTGATGATCCCGACCTTCATCCTGTTCAGCCGGGTAGGCGTCATCAACACCCTGTCGGCCGCCGCAATCCCCTGGCTGGCCAGCGCGTTCGGGGTCTTCCTGATGCGGCAGTTCTTCCTCGCTCTGCCGGTCGAGCTGGAGGACGCCGCCCGGCTGGACGGGTGCAACCGCCTGCAGCTGTTCTGGCGGATCGTGCTGCCACTGGCCAAGCCGGCGCTCGCCACCCTCGCCATCTTCACCCTGCTCGGGTCCTGGAACGACCTCATCTGGCCGCTGGTCGCGATCAGCGACGAGCAGTGGTACACCCTGCAGCTCGGGCTGGCGAACTTCCAGGGGCAGCGTCGCACCGAGTGGCAGCTGCTGATGGCCGGCAACGTGATCGCCACCCTGCCGCTGCTGGTCGGCTTCGTCGCCGCCCAGCGCCAGTTCGTCGCCACCATGACGTTCAGCGGCCTCAAGGGCTGACCGCTCGCTCTGTCGTGCTGTCGATCCGGGGGTCGGGCGTTCGTGTAGAGGGTGAGAGGCTGGCGCAGAGCCGGCCACGGACGATCTGGAGGCCCTCATGCAGAAGTACCTGCTCAGCATCTACCAGCCCGACGGGCCCCCGCCCCCGCCGGAGTTCCTGGAGCCGGTGATGCGCGAGGTGGGGATCCTGGTGCGGGAGATGAAGGCGGCCGACGTGCTCGTCTTCAACGCCGGACTGCACCCGCCGAGCACCGCAACCGTGCTGCAGCGCCAGGGCGACGAGGTGCTGACGACCGACGGGCCGTACCTCGAGGGCAAGGAGCACATCGGCGGCTTCGACGTCATCCAGGCGCCCGATCTCGATGCGGCGCTGGAGTGGGGCCGCAAGGTCGCCAAGGTGCTCGCCCCCCTCGCGATCGAGGTCAGGCCGCTGGCCGACGAAGCCGACAGCTGTGACCGACCAGCCTGACGCTGCCACGCCGGACGTCGAGCGGGTCTTCCGCGAGCAGTACGGGCGCGCGGTCGCCGTCCTGGTCCGCGTCTTCGGTGACATCGACGTCGCCGAGGAGGCGGTCCAGGACGCGTTCGCCACGGCGGTGCAGCGCTGGCCCTCGACGGGGGTGCCGCCGAGCCCGGCGGGCTGGATCATCACTACCGCCCGCAACCGGGCGATCGACCGGCTCCGCCGGGAGTCGTCCCGCGAGGACCGACACGCACAGGCCGTGCTGCTGCACGCCGACGGCCAGGAGTCAGAACCAGCCGAGGTGGGACCCGTGCGCGACGATCGGCTCCGCCTGATCTTCACCTGCTGCCACCCGGCGCTGGCCACCTCCGCCCAGGTCGCGTTGACGCTGCGGCTGCTCGGCGGGCTCACCACCACCGAGATCGCGCACGCCTTCCTGGTCGCCGAGCCGACCATGGCCCAGCGGCTGGTGCGCGCCAAGGGCAAGATCCGGGACGCGCGGATCCCCTACCGGGTCCCGATCGACGCCGACCTCCCGGACCGGCTGCGGGCGGTGCTGGCCGTCGTCTACCTGATCTTCAACGAGGGCTACACGGCGAGCTCGGGCGACCACCTCATCCGGGAGGACCTGTGCGCCGAGGCGCTTCGCCTCGGCCGGCTGCTGGCCGACCTGATGCCCGACGAGCCCGAGGTCATGGGGCTCCTGGCGCTCATGCTGCTCGCACAGTCGCGGCGGGCAGCCCGCACCGGCCCGGACGGTGACATGGTCCTGCTGAGCGACCAGGACCGCAGCCGCTGGGACCGCGACCTCGCCGCCGAGGGCCAGTCGCTCGTCCGCGCCTGCCTGCGCCGCGGCCGGCCCGGCCCGTACCAGCTCCAGGCCGCGATCAACGCCGTGCACAGCGCGGCACCCAGCGCCGCCGAGACCGACTGGACCAGGATCGTGCAGCTGTACGACCAGCTGATGGCGATCTCGGGCAATCCGGTTGTGGCGCTCAACCGCGCGGTCGCCGTCGCCGAGGTCGACGGACCCGATGCCGCACTCGGCCTGGTGGACGGACTCGCCCTCGACTCCTACTACCTGTTCCACGCCATCCGCGCCGACCTGCTCCGCCGTCTCGACCGCGTCGCCGAGGCGGACCAGGCGTACGCCGCCGCCATCGCGCACACCGGGAATGCCGCCGAGCGCGACTTCCTGCAGCGCAGTCGTGACTCGCTGCCCTGACATGCTGAGCCCGTGGCGGTCATCGAGGCGCGGGGGCTCGGCAAGCGCTACGGCGCCAAGCAGGCCGTCCACGACCTGTCGTTCCGGGTCGATCCCGGCAGCGTGACCGGGTTCCTTGGTCCCAACGGGTCGGGCAAGTCCACCACGATGCGGCTGATGCTGGGGCTGGACAACGGCGCCGGCAGCACGACGTTCGACGGCGCACCCTTCCGCGCGCTGCGGACGCCGATGCGACACGTGGGCGCCCTGCTCGAGGCGAAGCCGTTCCACCCGACCCGCAGCGCACGCAACCACCTGCGGCTGCTCGCCGCCCCCAACGGGATCGGCGACCGGCGGGTCGACGAGGTGCTCGAGCTGGTGGGGCTGGACAGCGTCGCCCGCGGCAAGCCCAAGAAGTTCAGCCTCGGCATGGGCCAGCGGCTCGGCATAGCGGCCGCCGTGCTCGGCGACCCGCACACCCTGATCCTCGACGAGCCGGCCAACGGCCTCGACCCGCAGGGCATCCAGTGGCTGCGCGGCTTCCTGCGGGCCTTCGCCTCACAGGGCCGCTCGGTGTTCGTGTCCAGCCACCTGCTCGCCGAGATGGCGCTGCTGGCCGACCGGCTGGTCGTCATCGGCCGCGGTGAGCTGATCGCCAGCGGGCCGGTGGACGAGTTCGTGAAGTCGAGCCGCCGACGCGCCGTGGTGCTGCGCAGCCCGGACATGGAGCGCCTCGGACCGGTGCTGGCCGCCCGCGGCGCCTCGGCCGAGGGGCAGTACGACGGCTCGTACGTCGTCACCGGCATGGAGCGCGAGCAGGTCGGCGACGTCGCCCACGAGGTGGGCGCCCGGCTGCACGAGCTGGCCACCCGCGAGGCCACGCTCGAGGAGGCGTTCCTCGACGCGACCGGCATGTCCGAGGAGTTCGTGGGCCGGCCCGCCGCACCACCGACCCACGGGGACCTGGCATGACCTCCGCGCTGCGCTACGAGTGGCGGCGGCTCACCACGCTGCGCTCGACCTGGTGGCTGATCGGCATCGGCTCCGTGCTCACCCTCGGACTCGCGCTGCTGGTCGGCATCGGGATCGCGGCGGCGGGTGACGTCTCCGACGGCAACGACTTCGTGGTCGGCGCGATCGCCACCCAGGGCGCGGCGATCGGCGTCGCGCCCCTGCTGGTCACCTACGTGATGGCGCTGTCGGGGGTGTTCTGCTTCGGCCACGAGTACCGCCACGGCATGATCCGCGCGACCCTGACCGCGGTGCCCTCGCGAGTGGCGGTCTTCGCCGCGAAGGCCGTGGTCACCGGCCTCACCGCGGCGGTCGTCGGTGCGGTCGTCACCGGCATCGGCATCCTGCTGGCGCTCATCTGCGTCGACGAGCTCACCGTCGACGCGGGGCTGGTCGGCCAGCTGCTGGGCGGCGTCGCGATCTACACCGGGCTGTTCTCCCTGGTGGGGTTGGCGTTCGCGTCGCTGCTGCGCAACCAGGTGGCCGCGCTGGTCTCGCTGCTGGTGGCGCCGCTGGTGCTCGAGTCGGTGGTCCGCGCGGTGCTCGTGGTGCCGGAGGCGTTCGACGACGTCGAGTTCCTCGCCCGCTACCTGCCCTTCGACGCCGGCAGCCAGCTCTACGTGCAGCTCACGATCGGCGACGCCCTGCAGCTGTTCGGCTTCGAGCCCCTGGGCGCGGTTGCCGGCGGTGTCACGTTCGGGATCTTCACCGCCCTGCTGCTGGTGGCAGCGGGCGCGCTGTTCGTCCGCCGCGACGCCTGAGCACCCACTCGCCGCACGTGCCGGACCCCCCGGGACGCACTACGGTCGTCGGCATGCCCGATTCGTCCCCGCTCTCCGGGCGCACGGTGCTGGTCACCGGCGCGGCCAGCGGGATCGGCCGGGCATGCACCGAGGCGTTCGCCGCAGCGGGCGCGCGCGTGCTGGCCCTCGACCGCGACGCCGACGGGGCCCGCGCGGCCGCCGAAGAGGTCGACGGCACGCCGCTGGTCGCCGACCTCGCCGACCCCGACGCGCTGGCGGAAGGGCCGCTGGCAGGTCTGGACGCCGACGTGGTCGTCAACAACGCGGGCTTCCAGCACGTCGCGCCGGTCGAGGACTTCGACCCCGCCGTCTTCGCGGAGATGCTGCGGGTGCAGGTCGAGTCGCCGTTCCGCATCGCCCGCGCGCTGCTCCCGGGCATGTACGCGCGGGGATGGGGACGCTTCGTGCACGTGTCCAGCGTGCACGGCCTGCGGGCGTCGCCCTACAAGGTCGCCTACGTCACCGCGAAGCACGCGCTCGAGGGGTTGTCCAAGGCGCTGGCGGTCGAGGGCGCCGCGCACGGGGTCACCTCGTCGACCATCTGTCCCGGCTACGTGCGCACCCCGCTGGTCGAGGGGCAGCTCGCCGACCAGGCCGCCAGTCACGGCATAGACGAGCAGCAGGTGCTGACCGACGTGCTGCTGGCGCGAACCCCCGTCAAGCGGCTGATCGAGCCCGCCGAGGTGGCCCGGCTCGCGGTGTTCCTGTGCGGACCAGGCAGCGACTCGTTGTCCGGGTCGTCGTACGAGCTGACCGGTGGTTGGACCGCCACCTGACCGAGGAGGAACCATGAGCACGTCCGGCACCGCGAGCCCGGCCGCCACGCCACCCGTGAGCGGCATCCGCAAGGTCGTCGCCGCGAGCATGGTCGGCACCACGGTGGAGTGGTACGACTTCTTCCTCTTCGGCTCCGCGGCGGCCCTGGTCTTCGGCGACGTCTTCTTCGGCGAGATCGGCGGCACCAAGGGGACGCTCTACTCCTTCATGGTCTACGCGCTGGGCTTCGCCGCCCGGCCGCTCGGCGGCATCGTCTTCGGCCACTACGGCGACAAGGTCGGCCGCAAGAAGATGCTGGTGATCTCGTTGCTGCTGATGGGCATCGGCACGGTCGCCATCGGGCTGCTGCCCACGTACGCCCAGGTCGGCATCCTCGCGCCGATCCTGCTGATCGTCTGCCGGCTGCTGCAGGGCTTCGCGGTCGGCGGCGAGTGGGGCGGCGCGGTGCTGATGGCCGCCGAGCACGGCGACTCCGCGCGCCGTGGCTTCTGGACCTCGTGGGCGCAGGCCGGAGTGCCGGCCGGCAACCTGCTGTCGGCAGCGGTGCTGTGGGTGCTCGCCGCGACCCTGAGCGACGACGACTTCAACAGCTGGGGCTGGCGGATCGCGTTCCTGCTGTCGGCGGTGCTGGTCTTCGTCGGCCTGTGGGTGCGGCTCACGCTGGAGGAGTCACCGGTCTTCGCCGCCGCCCAGGAGCGGCTCGCCGACCGCCCCGCCCAGCACATGCCGATCCTCCAGGTGATCAAGGACTACCCGCGCGAGATCCTCATCGCGATGGGGATGCGGCTGGCCGAGAACATCTCCTACTACCTGTGGACCGTCATCTCCCTGACCTATCTCGCCGACTTCCTCGGCGCGGACAAGCAGGTGGGCATCAACGGCGTCCTGATCGGGTCGGCCATCCAGGTCGTGCTGGTTCCCGCGATCGGCTTGTTCTCCGACCGGGTGGGCCGCAAGCCGCTCTACCTGGTGGGCGCCGTGGGCGTCGGGGTGTGGGGCTTCGTCTTCTTCGGCCTGCTGGAGCAGGAGACCGGGTGGTCGATCGCGCTCGCCATCACCGTCGGGCTGCTGTTCCACGCCTTGATGTACGCACCGCAGGCGGCGTTCTTCGCCGAGCTGTTCGGGACCAGCGTGCGCTACTCCGGTGCGTCGATCGGCTACCAGCTGGCGTCGGTCTTCGCGGGCGCACTGGCGCCGATCATCGCGCTGGCCCTGCTCGGTGACGTCGACTCGCCCAACACCGCGGCCGTCGGGGTCTATCTCGCGATCGCCTCGACGCTGACCGTGATCGCGGTGCTGTGCGCCACAGAGACCCGCGGCTCGTCGCTGGACCACGACCGCGTGGTGGGGCCCACCGACGTCGCCAGCCCGTCCGCCAAGGGAGCCTGACGGCCGGTCCGGGTTGACCATCCCCACCGCGCCCCCGTACGGTCGTGGTGGTTGCAGTTGTACTTCCGCTCGTTGGTCTACGCCCGCGAAGTCTGACAGCGGGCGCTTTTTCGTCTCCGGGACCTTTCTGGAGGCTGGGCGCTCGGTTCGCGACCCGGGTCCGCAAAGTGCGGTCCCGACCCGCACACCCCAGAAGGAGAGCCTCGTGGCTCAGGGCACAGTGAAGTGGTTCAACGCCGAGAAGGGCTTCGGCTTCATCGCGCAGGACGGCGACGGCCCGGACGTATTCGTCCACTACTCGGCCATCGACGCATCGGGCTATCGCTCGCTCGACGAGGGTCAGCGCGTGGAGTTCACCCAGACGCAGGGCCAGAAGGGCCCGCAGGCGGAGAACGTCAGAGTCGTCTGACCAACGGGATAACACCCACGACAGGGGTGGCACCGGCTTCGGCCGGTGCCACCCCTTCGTCGTGTCTGGGTTGGTACCTCGTGCCACAGTGGCGAGATGGACGAGACCCGTGCCGCCCTCGACGCCAAGGGGGCCGAGCTCGAGGCGCAGCTGGCCGAGATGTCCGCACCGCAAGGCGATGCCGGCGGCATCTCGTTCGGCAAGCGGGTCGGCGAGGGCACCTCGATGGCCGTCGACCGGCTGTCGCTGGTCGCGGCCCACGAGCGGCTCAGCGAGATGCTGGCCGACGTCCGCCGGGCCCGCGCCAAGCTCGACGACGGGACGTACGGGCGCTGCGACGTGTGCGGGGAGCAGATCCCGCCGGAGCGGCTCGAGGTGCTGCCGTGGGCGGTGCGCTGCGTGCGCGACTCCGTCGTGCCGGGCCGCGTCCGGCGCTGACCCTGGGTCAGGTCGGCGTCAGCTCGCGGTGAGGTCCGCGATGTCCCGGACCCGGACGATCGGCGACACCAGCAGCCAGACCACCGACAACGCCCCACCGACCGCCGCGACCAGCAGGGTGGGGCGCAGGCCGAGGGTGCTGCCCAGCACCCCGCCGAGCACCGCGCCGAGCGGCCGGATGCCGTAGTTGATCGTGCTGAACGCGCCGACCACCCGGCTGCGGACGGCGTCGAGGGTGACGCTGGCCTGCAGCGAGTTCAGGTTGACGTCGAAGAGCATCACGCCGAAGCCGGACACGAACTCCATCGTGGCCAGCATCGCGGCGTCGGCAAGCGTCGGCCCGTGGGCGAACGCGACCAGCCCGATCGGCAGCGGGAACAACACGGCGCCCAGGCAGATCGACGGACCGGCACCGATCCGCCGGGCGATCCAGGGCGCGCCGACGGCGCCGAGCAGTCCGCCCGTGGCTCCGACGCCGAAAGCCAGCCCGATCACGCCGGCCTCGAGCCCGAGCGTCCGGCTGGCGAACAGCAGCAGGATCGCCGCGCCGACGAAGCTGAACAGGTTCACCGTCGTCGCGCACGCGAGGCTCCAGCGCAGGTACGGGTGGCGCAGCACGTAGCCCATCCCCGAAAAGGCTCGGCGGGCAACCGAGTCGGTGCTCGGTTCCGGTGCCGGCTCGACGACCTCGACCCGCCGGATCATCAGCGCGGAGAACAGGAAGCTGACCGCGTCGACAACCATCGCGACCGGCGCGGTGAGCAGCTGGATCAGGCCGCCGCCGAGCGCCGGTCCGGCCACGAACGACGCCGACCGGGTCGCGCTGAGCTTGCTGTTGGCGTCCATGAAGGCCGACCGGGGCACGAGTGCGACGAAGAACGTCGCGTACGACGTCTGGAACAGCACCTGGCCGAGCCCGGCCAGCAGCGCAACGGCGAACAGCTGGCCGAGCGTGACCCCGCCGAGCAGGTAGGCCACCGGGACGCTGGCCGCGGCCACCGCGCGCAACAGATCGGCGGCGATCATCAACCGCTGCTTGCGCTGCTGGTGGTCGACCCAGCTGCCGACGAACAACGAGACGAGGTTGGGCGCCCACACCGCCGCGGTGAGCAGGCCCACCTCGGTGGGCGTCGCGTGCAGGACGGTCACGGCGATCAGCGGCAGGGCCAGCTCGCTCACCCGGTCGCCGACGTGCGAGACGCTCTCGCCGATCCAGAACGAGCGGAAGCCGCGGTGCCGCCACAGGTTGGGCGCGGCGGCGCGGTCGGTGGTCGCCGCGCTCACTGCTCGTCCGTCTCGACCAGGAAGTGGCGTACGACGCGCACGCTGCGGCCGTCGGGCGGGTCATCTCCCCGACGCTGCACGTACGGCACCAGCAGCGCCTCCATCTCGTCCTCCAGCCGCTCCAGCTCGTCGGCGGTGACCACGACCCCGGTGCTCGAGGTGCCCGACAGCTCGCTCCACCGATCGTCCAGCCGCGGTTCCTGCTCACTGACCCAGGCCAGCACGGTCTCGACGGCCTGCCCGGTCATCTGGTTGGACAGCACGCGGGCGGCGGTGCGGCCCTCGGCGCCGTCGGGGAGGCCGATCCGGAAGCCCGGCGCCGTCGCCTCCCACCAGCGCTGCCGCCGGTCGGTGCCGCCGGCGTGGTCGCGGACCAGGCCGTGCTTCTCCAGGTGCCGCAGGTGCCAGCTGGTCACCGACGGAGAGGCCCCGACGTGGGGTGCCAAGGCGGTCGCCGTCGAGGGGCCGTGGCGCTGCAGGTGCCCGAGCACCGCCAGTCGCACCGGGTGCGCCAGCGCGCGCATCGCCTGCGGCTCGGTGAGGACGTGGTCACCCATCGGATTCGTGAGAGACATGTTTCGAGAGTAATCTCTCACATATGGTCTGGCAACCCCTAGGCTCGACGAGATGACGACACCGGACGCGGCCGAGCGACTCACCGGCGAGCTCTGGGCGCACTGGGAGGCGACGCCCGGCCAGTCCCCGTCCCTGCTCTGCGAGGCAGGGGATAACACCGGGTGGGCACAGGTGATCGCCCCGCCGGTGAAGAAGAAGTGGCTCACCTCGCGCGACGTCGAGCTGCTGGTCGCCGAACCGCTGGACGCTGCTGACTCGCCCGCCTGGCGGGCCGCCGTGGACCGGCTGCGCGACCAGGGCTGGCTGGCCGAGGGCTACCAGACGCCGCTGTTCCGCGCGGCTGCAGAGCCGGGTCGCAGCCCCGCGCTCGCGCGCTGGGCGGTTGACGAGCTGCTGGTCGCGCTGCGACTCGGCCACGCGGTGACCGACGTCGACGGTCTGCACTGGGTCTGACGCACTGGGTCTGACGCACTGGGTCTGACGTCTGGTCGGCCGCCGGCTGGGTCGGGACTGACGCGTCAGCCGGCCTGCGCGACGCGGTCGCGGCCGTGGCCCTTCGCCTGGTACAGGGCGCGGTCGGCGCGTCCCAGCAGCTCGTCGGCGCCCTCCAGCTCGTCCCAGGTGGCCCAGCCGATCGAGCAGGTCTGGTCGTGTGGCACCGACCGGCGCACCCGGTCCAGCACCTGCTCGGCCGAGATCTCGTCGCACCCGGGCAGCGCGATGGCGAACTCCTCACCGCCCCAGCGGGCGATGACGTCGACCTCGCGTATGCAGGCGAGCGCGGCGGCGCCGAAGGTGCGCAGGTGCTCGTCGCCGGCACCGTGCCCGAGCAGGTCGTTGTAGGCCTTGAAGTGGTCGAGGTCGATGACCGCGACGACCAAGGGCTCGTGGGAGCGGCGGGCCGTCGCCATCAGGTCGGCGACCCGGTCGTCCCAGGCCCGGCGATTGGCGAGCCCGGTGAGCGGATCGCTGCGAGCCAACACCTCGAGCTCTACCCGCAGCGCCTCCTGCTGCAGCCCCACCGCGGCCTCGTCGGCGAGCAGCTGGACCGCGTGCCGTACCCGCTCGGGCAGCTGGGGCACCGGCTCGGCCCACAGCACCGCCAGGGCCGCGACCACCCGGCCCGCGTGGTGCACCGGCTGCCAGTACATCGCCCGCGCCCCGGCCAGCGGGACGGTGCCCACCGCCTCCTGGTCGTCGGGCACGAAGACCGCGTGCCCGGTGCTGAAGGCCTTGCCGCGGGCCGAACCCGCGCCGATCGGCACCCGGGTGCCGACCAGGGAGTCGTTGGTGCCTGCGGTGACCACCAGCTCGTGGCCGTCCGGCTCGACGATGAGTGCCGCGGTGGCATCGGCGAGCTGCCGTGCTGCCGCGAGCACGGTGCCGCGGGCGTTGCCCCCGGCCTGCACCTGGCGGGTGACCTCGGCGAGCGTGGCCAGGTTGCGCTCGGAGTCCCGCAGCCCGAGCTCGATCTCCTTGCGCTCGGTGATGTCCAGGAAGTGCGCCAGTGTCCACTCCTCACCGTGTGGACCGGTCACGTGGGTGACGGACAACCGGGCCCAGCGAACGCTGCCGTCCGGCCGCAGGTAGCGCTTCTCGATCGAGGCCACCCCGTGCTCGGCGCTGTGCACCAGCTGCCCGGCGGCACGGTGGGCCTTCTGGTCGTCCGGGTGCGTGAACGCCTCGCTGCTGCCGCCGAGCAGCTGGTTGGCCGACCGGCCGAACAGCCGGCACAGGGCGTCGTTGACCGTCACGAAGCGGCCCTGCTCGTCGGCCAGACCCATGCCGACCGGTGAGCCCGTGAACAGGGTGCGGAAGCGCTCCTCGGAATCGCGCAGCTTCCGGTAGGCCCGGCCGTGCCGGACGTACAGCAGCAGGGCAACGGCGACGGCCAGCACCAACGCCGCATAGAGACCGAGCTCGGCTGCGGTCATCCCACCCCTTCACCTACCCCGGGCAGTCACCCTAGTCAGCCAGCGGGTTTCTGCCATGGCAGTTGACTGGACGAGATTTCGGTCGGGACCGAAGCGTCCCCCGGATAGCGTCGACGCCGTGACCAGCCCGGCCCTCGCCCACCCTGCCGCCCCGCCCGCGGGACAGGCGCGCGACGGCCTCGCCCTTGTTGCCGCGGCGACGACCGTGCTGGCCTGGGCGTCGGCGTTCGTCGCCATCCGCTGGGTCGGCGCCAGCATCGAGCCGGGTCCGCTCGCGCTCGGCCGACTCGTGGTGGGTGGCCTCGTCCTCGGGGCCCTGGTGGTGGTTCGCCGCCGGTGGGTGCCGCCGAGCCGTCGCGAGTGGGCGCTGCTCGCCGGGTGCGGTGTCGCGTGGTTCGCCGTCTACAACGTGTCGCTCAACGCCGCCGAGCAGCGGCTCGACGCCGGGACCACGGCGATGCTCGTCAATGTGGGCCCGGTGCTGCTCGCGGTGCTTGCCGGCCTGTTGCTCGGCGAGGGTTTCCCGCGGCCCCTGCTCGTCGGCGTCGCCGTCGCGTTCGCGGGCACCGTGCTCATCGGCGTCACGACAGCCGGGGGTCGCGACGCCGACCTGCTCGGCGTGCTGCTGTGCCTGGTCTCTGCGGTGACGTACGCCGTCGGTGTGCTGTGCCAGAAGCCGGTGCTCCGCCGGCTGCCCGCGCTGCAGGTCACGTTCCTCGGCTGTGTGATCGGGGCGGTCGCGTGCCTGCCGGCCATGCCCGGGCTGCTCACCGATGTCGCCGAGGCACCGGGCGGCGCGGTCGCCGGGATGGTCTACCTCGGCGTGGTCCCGACCGCGCTCGCATTCAGCACGTGGGCGTACGCGCTCGCGCGCATCGACGCCGGCCGGATGGGATCCACCACCTACCTGGTGCCTCCGGTGACCATCGCCATGTCCGCCGTGCTGCTCGGCGAGCTGCCCGCGCTGCTCGCGGTGGTGGGGGGTGCGATCTGCCTCGGCGGCGTCGCGCTGGCCCGGCGACGGCCACGTCCGGTGGGAGGCTGACATGGTCGAGGGCAGCACGCTCGCCGCGTACGCCGCACTGCTCGCCGACCCGACCCGGGCGACGATGTGTCTGGCGCTGCTCGACGGCCGGGCCTGGACGTCGGGCGAGCTGGCTCGCTCGGCCGGCGTGAGTGCCTCGACCGCCAGCGAGCACCTGTCCCAGCTGGTGCGCGCCGGCCTGCTGGCCGAGCACCGGCAGGGCCGGCACCGCTACCTGCGTCTCGCCGGCCCGGACGTGGCGCAGGTGCTGGAGGACCTCGCGTCGGTGGCCGGTGCCGACCCGCCCCCGTCGTCGCTGCGGACGGTACGGGTCCGCCGCGAGCTGCGTCGCGCACGCACCTGCTACGACCACCTCGCCGGCCGGCTCGGCGTGGCCGTGCACGACGCGATGGTCGACCGGGGCCTGGTGGCCGTGCGCGACGGCACCGTGCTCACCGCCGCTGGCAAGCAGTGGCTCACCGACATCGGCGCCCGGCTCGACGACGGGTCTCGTCGGCCGGTCGTGCGCAGCTGCGTGGACTGGACCGAGCGGCGGCCGCACCTGGCCGGCCAGCTGGGCACCGCGATCCTGCGCGAGTGGCAGCAGCAGCGATGGGTGGTGCTGCAGGCCGGGAGCCGGGCGGTCACCGTGTCGGACGCGGGGGCGGCCGGCATCCACGAGGTGCTCGGTGTCGACGTCGCCGCGGTGCTCGCCGCCGACGACGTCTGACGACTCAGGCTTCGCGCAGCCTGGGCAGCAGTGGCGCGAGCCGGGACAGCTGCGTCCGCGCCACGTCGAGCTCGGGCCCCGGCAGCAACCCCACCCGGTCGGCACCGGCGTCGACCAGACCCGCCACGTGCCGGGCGACATCGTCGGCGTCGCCCACCGCCCCCACCTCCGTCCACCACTCGTCCGGCAGGTGCACGACCGCCTCCGGCCCCTCCTCGGCCGCGGCGACCGCCGCGTCGAGGCCGGGTGCCGTGCGCAGGGCGATGTTGGGCTCGGCCAGCATCTCGACCAGGAACGGAGCGACCCATCGGCGAGCGGCCATCCGATCCTCGTCAACGCAGACGCTGGTGTACACCGCCGTGAGCGGATCGCCGCCGGCCTGCTCGCGTGCCCACCGCACGTACGTCGGCCCGGCCAGCTCGGCCAGCACGATCCCGTCGGCGACCCGGCCGGCCAGCTGCAGCGAACGCGGGCCGCGCACGCCCAGCAGCAGGGGCGGGGGAGTCGGCGGCTGCACGTCCAGCCGGACGGCGTCCAGCCGGACCTCGCGACCCTCGACGGTGACTGTCTCGCCGTGCAGCAGCCGGCGGACGGCGTCGCTCACCTCCTCGAGCCGGTTCAGCTGCGACGGCGTTGACGCCCCGATCTGCTGCATCCACGAGTAGATCCCGTGGCCCAGGCCGGCGATGACGCGGCCGGGCGCGAGGCCGGCCAGGGTCGCGAACTCCATCGCGGTGATCGCGGCGTTGCGGGCGGCGGCGGGGACGATACCGATCCCGACCGTGAGCCGCTCGGTCGTGGCGAGGGCCGCGGCAGCCAGCACCGGGGCGGTGGTGAAGAAGCAGTCCTCGATCACCCACAGGTCGTCGAAGCCGGCCTGCTCGGTGGCCCGTGCGAACGGCACCACCTCGGCCGCCGGGAACTCGCGGGAGTAGACCAGTCCGAGCGACACCATGGCGGTCACGGTAGGGCCTGGCGCTCCCTACTCGAACGCGTCCCCGGCCTCGAGACGCTTGCGCAGCAGCGCTGCCAGGTCCATCGACTGGCCGTCGCGGGCGCCCCGCCCGGCGACCAGCGGCGGGTCGGACGGCTCCAGCCGGGCGCCGGACAGCCGGGCACCGAGGCTGGTCGGGACGCTCAACACGTAGAACTCGCCGTCGACCCCGACGCCCAGCGAGTGGTCGCGGCGCACGTACCAGCCCTCGACCGCGGTGCGGTAGCTGCCGCGGCCGCTGTAGGGGCGCACCCGTAACCGCTCGGTGCGCAGCCCGCGCGACGTCGCCTCGGCGACGAACCCGGCCACGATCTCGCGAGCCTTCGCGGTCTCGCCTGCCCGCCGGCTCTGCTCCCGATCGGCGTGGGCGGCCGCGGCGTGCCGCCGCCGGACCGCCCAATCGTCACCCTCGCCCGCACCCACGCACGCACCGTACGGGACGTACGGTGCGGGCCATGGCGCCCTTCTTCGACGGCTTCACGCTCGAGCACCGCTCCGTGGGTGACGTGTCGTTGCGGGTGCGGCACGGCGGCGCGGGGTCGCCCGTCGCGCTGCTGCACGGCCACCCCCGCACGCACACGACCTGGTACCAGGTGGCACCGCGGCTGGCCGCCCGGCACTCCGTCGTGTGCCCCGACCTGCGCGGGTACGGCCAGTCGGCCAAGCCCGACCTGGCCGACGACCCCGCCGCCTACTCCAAGCGGGCGATGGCCGCCGATGTCGTCGGGCTGATGCGCTCGCTCGGGCACGAGTCGTTCGCGGTAGTGGGCCACGACCGCGGGTCGGACGTGGCCTTCCGGCTGGCCATGGACCACCCCGAGCGGGTCACCCGGCTCGCCGTGCTCGACGGCATCCCGATCCTGGAGTCGCTCGAGCGCTGCGACGCGCGGTTCGCCGCCGCCTGGTGGCACTGGTTCTTCCTCGGGCAGCGGGACAAGCCGGCCGAGCGGGTGATCAACGCCGACCCGGAGACCTGGTACGAGGTGGCCACGGCCAACACTCCCGCGGCCCTGGGCGCCGAGAACCACGCCGACTTCCTCGCGGCGATCCGTGACCCGGCGACCGTGCTCGGGATGTGCGAGGACTATCGGGCCGGGCTCACCCACGACCGGCTGCACGACGCCGCCGACCGCGACGCCGGCCGCAAGGTGCAGTGCCCGACGCTGATGCTGTGGTCGTCGCGGGACGACCTCGCCGAGCTGTACGGCGACCCGCTGGCGGTGTGGCGGGGCTGGGCCACCGACGTGCGCGGGTACCCGATCGAGTCCGGTCACCACGTGGCCGAACAGGCGCCCGAGGCCCTGACGGCCGCGCTGCTGCCGTTCCTCGGTTGAGCCCCCCGGTCGACCGGGTTGCTCGAGCCTGGTGACTGCGATATGCATGACTCATGCATTCGAGCAATGCGTGGGCAGCGTTCACCGCGGCCAGCAACGACGAGCTCGGCGACGCGCTGCCGCCGGGGCTGGGGCTGCGTGACGTCGAGGCGCTCACCCTGGTCGACACCCACCCGGGCTGCTCGGTCGAGTGGCTGCGGCACCGGGTCGGACTGACCCAGTCGGGCACCGTCCGGTTGGTCGACCGGCTGCAGCGGCTCGATCTGGTGCGGCGGGATCCCACGACCGGACGCGAGCGGGCCCTCACGGTCACCCGGTCGGGCAGCAAGGCGCTGCGCAGCTGGCACGCCGGCCGGGAGGCGGCGATGCAGGCGGTGCTCGGCGGCCTGAGCGGAGCCGAGCGTCGGCAGCTGCTCGGCCTGCTCGGTCGGGCCCTGACGTCGGCCCCGCGTGAGCGCCCGCAGGCCGACCGGACCTGCCGCACGTGTGAGTGGGCGCGGTGCGGGCGGACCTGCCCGGTGGACGCGTCCGTCCCCGCGTGAGCGCGTCGCCGCGGACCGACGCGCGTCCCGCCCGGGACCGGCTGCCGGCGGCGATGTGGGCGGTGGCCGCGGTCTGGCTGCTGGGGTCCACCGCCGACGGCTTCGTCGTGTTCACGCTGCTCTGGTTGGCGGAGCCCCAGGGCTGGTCCGGCGTGCAGACGGCGCTGGTGGTGGTCGCGACCCGCGCGACGTGCGTCGTCGGCGGCGTGGTCGGGGGTCGAGCGGTCGACCGGTACGGCGCGCGGTCGGCCCTGCGTGTCGACGCGGTGGTACGCGCGGGGGTGATGGGTGGCTTCGTCGCGGCCGGGCTCGACGGCGAGCTCGGGCTGGGCACCGTCCTCGTCCTCGCCGCGGCCGCGGGGGTCACCAGCCCGGTCTCGTACGCGGCGGCTCGGACCCTTCCCCCACGCTTGGTCCGGCCCGATCAGCTGCCGCGAGCCAACGCCCTGCTGGCGGTCGGGGACCAGCTGCCGCTACTCGCCTCGGCGGCGCTGGTCGGTCCGGCGCTGACGCTGCTGGGCACCGGGGCGGCCTTCCTGGTGCCAGCGGCGATGCTCGTGGTGGCCGCGTTGCTGGTGCGGTCGGTCCGCCCCGCGGCGTCCGACGGCGCTACGGCCGCCGCCGTCGACGCCGGCACGGACGGCGGGACGGATGGCGGCACGGACGGCTCACCCTGGCGGGTGCCGGGAGTGCTGCCGCTGGTCGCGCTGTCGGTGGCCTACTACTTCACGTACGGCCCGTTCGAGCCGGTGCTCCCGGCGTTCGCCCGCGACAACCTGGGCGCCGGCGCGAACGGCTACAGCCTGCTGTGGACGGTCTTCGGGGTCGGGGCCATCGGCACGCTGTCGCTGGCGCCGTGGCTGGCCCGCCAGCGACCCGGCATGGTCAACGCCCTGGGTGCGGCGCTGTGGGGAGTGGTGACGCTTCCGCTCGTGCTGACCGACAATCTGGCGCAGGCCGCGGTGGTCTTCTTCGTGTCCGGCGCCGTGTGGGGGCCGTACTCCGCCGTTGAGACCACGGCCCTGCAGCGCTGGACTCCACCCGCCCGGCACGGCCGGCTGTTCGGCACCCAACGTGCGCTGCTGCAGACCGCCTCGCCGCTGGGCGCCGCCCTGGGCGCCGGCGCGCTGGACCTGACCGAGCCCGCTGTCGTGCTGGTCGCGTCCGCGCTGGGGTGCACGGTCGCGGGGCTGGTCGTGCTGAGCAGTCGGGCCGCCCGGCGGCGGTGATGTGGGTGCTTATCTGCTGGGCCTCGACGGCGGTCGGGGATACCGTCGACCCGTACGGCCGCACGGTGTGATGCAACCCGAGGAGGCCCCCATGTCCAAGGACAAGCAGCGGCGCGAGCCGCGCAAGCCGAAGAAGAAGAAGGCCAAGGCGGCCCCCGCCCCGCCGGCCATCCGGGTACCCACCCGGGAGGACGACAAGGGCTGAGGCGCCGGGGCGCTGGCGGGCGGCCGTGCCGGTCGCGGCCGGTCAGCCCGCCAGCAGCCTGGCCTTCTGCTGGTCGAACTCCTCCGGCGTGAGCACCCCGGCGTCGCGCAGGTCGGCGAGCTTGCGGAGCTGGTCGGCCAGGTCGACCGGCGGTGCCGCCGGCGCGGCGGGCGCGCCCGTCGCCATGCCGGCCGCCGCCATCCCGGGGTTGACGTGCATGTAGGTCGACTGCCGCTCGATCGTCTTCTTCTGCCGGGCCTCGCTGACCAGCGGCATCAAGATGTCCACGACGCCGTGCGGGTTCTCGATGTTGTCGAGCAGCACCTGCCCGCCGGTCGTGCCCACGCCCGCGTCACCTGACGCCCCGGTCGCGGTGAACATCCCCGCGGCCTGGGCGCCGTACGCGGCGTCCTCGAGGGTGAGCACCACGTCGCCGATGTCCTTGCCGCGCTGCCACACCGCCTGCCGCACGTCCATGTCCTTGACCGACCACAACGGCACCGACTCCGAGCGCGTACCCAGCACCCCGGACTCGATCTGGATGCGGTCGTGGGTGATCCGGTAGCGCGCCTTGGCCATGCCGGTCGCCTTGCCGGCGGCGTCCTTGCTCTCGCCGTACCAGACCGTTGCCGGGTCCTCCGCCCAGGCGGCGGTCCGCTTCGCGCCCTGCTCCGCGACCGCCTGCTTGGCCTGTCCCGCGGCCTGGGTGATCTGCGCCGACGCGGAGTCGGCGGCCTGCTTCAGCTTGTCCTTCCACCCGCCGGCGGCGGGGGCGGCGGGCGCCGCGGGAGCGGGCGGAGGAGGCACCGGCGGAGCGGGCACCGGCGGAGGGTGCTCCGCGGTGAGCGGGTCGAGAGCCGGTCGTGCCGGCGTCGGCGACGTTGTCGGTCCACCGCGTGCCGTCCCAGTAGCGGAGCTCGTGCCCGCCCGACGGGTCCGTCAGCCACCCGGCCTCGACTGCCATGGCGTGCCTCCTCGCCGGCCGCCCGGTGCGGCCACGGCGGATTCTGCCAACCGCGGGCGCTCCGCCGGGTGCGTTTCGGATCAGCGGCCCAGCACGCGCTCGGCCAGTGACCGGTCCGATCCCTCGAGCGGGACCAGGATCCAGGCGGCGGCGTAGACGGCAACGCCCGCGCCGGCGAACAGGGTGAGGACGACGAGCAGCAGCCGCAGCACCACGACGTCGACGCCGGTGTAGGCGGCCAGGCCGCCGCACACGCCGCCGAGGACTCGCCGGCGGGACCGGCGCAGGGCCCGGATCGGGGTGTCGGGCTGGGAATCGGACTGGGAATCGGGCTGGGGTTGCGTCTCGGGTTCTACCGTCTGTGTCGTCATGCCACCAGCGTGTCCGGGGCGAGCGACAGGCGGAACCGGGATCGACCCTGGCCCACCCCTGGTCCACCCCGGATGCAGCCGCTCTCCCGGCGTCGTCCCGATTCGTGCGAGCACCGGCCAGGTGCAAGGATCGGCGGATGGGAATCCTCAAGTCGGCATTGAAGACCGGCGCCGCGGCGAAGGCCGCGCAGGTCGCGCGCCGCGAGGCGGCCAAGCCGGAGAACCAGCAGCGGGCGAAGGACCTGTACGCCAAGGTCCGCAACCGCCGCAAGGGCGGCGAGCCCAAGCCCCAGCCCTAGCGGCTAGCGCAGCGCGGCCGCCATCCGGTCGACGGCCTCGTCGAGGATCTGCTCGCTGGTCGCGAAGTTGAGCCGGACCCACCCGCTCGCCACCGGTCCCGAACTGCGGCCCCGGCTCGAGTGCCACGCGGCCGCGGTCCAGGAACCGCTGGTGTGGTTCGTCGCCGGCTCCGAGCGCACGGCAGTCGAGCCAGGCCAGGTACGTCGCCTCGGGCGGGTACCAGTGAACCTGCGGCAACCGGTCGGCGATCAGCGCGTCGAGCTGGGTCCGCCGCTCGTCGAGCGTCGCCAGCAGCCGGTCCAGCCACGCACCGCCGTCGGTGAAGGCCGCGAGGGTGGCGTGGAGTCCCGGCTGGCCCACCCGCCACTGGACGTGGTCGGGCACCGCGTCGGCCACCTCCCGCATCGCCGCGGAGGCGGTGACGCCGGCGGCGCACTTGAGTCCCGCCAGGTTGAACGCCTTGCTCGCCGACACCAGGCTGATGCCGACCTCGGCACCTCCGGGCACGGTCAGGAAGGGCGTGAAGCGCGCGCCGCGAAGGGTCAGCGGGGCATGGACCTCGTCGGCGATCACGGTCACGTCGTACCGCGCCGCCAACGCGGCCACCGCGACCAGCTCGTCGGGGTCGTGCACACGCCCGACCGGGTTGTGCGGGTTGCACAGCAGGTACGCCGCCGGCCGCTGCCGGAAGGCGTCCTCGAGAGCGTCCAGGTCGAGCCGCCAGGCGCCGTCCGGACGTTGTCGCAGCGGTGCCTCGACCGGGCGGGTCCGCGTCTCGTCGATCCACAAGAAGAACGGGTGGTAGACCGGCGGGCTCAGCACCACCGCGTCACCGGGCGCGCAGACGGCCCGCAGCAGCTCGACCGCGCCGACCGCGACGTCGGTGAAGGCCAGCACCGCCTCGGGGTCGACGTCCCAGCCCCAGCGTTCGGCGGCGAACCCGGCCACCGCGGGGCCCAGCACGGGCTCGCAGTAGGCGTAGCCGGTGTCCGATGCCTCCACGGCGGCCCGCAGTGCGTCCTGCACCGCCGGTGCCAGGTCGAAGTCCATCTCGGCCACCGGCAGCGGCAGCACGTCGGACGGGTGCGACCGCCACTTGGCGCTGGTGCGCTGGCGCAGCACGTCGACGTCGTCGACGGGCAGCGGCTCCGGCGTGTTCTCCGCGCTAGGAACGGCACACCTCCGTGTCGTAGCGGCAGGCGACGACCTGCGGCGTCTCCACCGGGTAGCCCGCGTCGACGGACCGGGCCAGCCGCAGGAACTCGGCGTGCGTCCATGCCAGCGGGCGGGCCGAGAGTGTTCCCTCGCCCGGTCGGAACTGTCGCGCGCTGCCGCCGGGCGGGCGGTCGTCCCAGACCTGCTCGGACATGAACCCGGTGGCCTGGTCGGCCGCCAGCGCCATCGCATCGAGGAACCGCTGCGCGCCCTGCCCCCGGGCGAGCCGGTACTCACCGCGCTCGCCGGTCAGCAGCGGCCAGCCGCGGCCGAGGGTCGTCCGCGACCCCTCGTCGGTCGGCCCCCAGGGCGCGCCCGTGCGGGTCTCGCCGTAGCCGTCGTAGCTCGAGCGCTGCCAGAACGGCCCGTACGGCGTGCCGTACCGCAGCTTGCGGTCCACGACGCGCAGCGTGTTCTGGACGACCGGGTCGTCGGCACGTTTCACGCCGAGGCGCACGAGCTCGAGGAAGCTCGGGTCGACGATGCGCCGCTCGTCGACCAGCGGCCCGCCGTCGGGCACCTGGATGAGGGTGCCGTCGTCACCGTCGCCGTGCACCGTCACCCGCAGGTAGTACGGGTCGGCGGAGTAGGGACCGGTGCGGGTCGCGGTCTGCCGGTTGACGTGGGCGCGGAACCGGTCCGCCGTCTGTGCGTACCGGCTCGCGAGCACCGGGTGGCCGTTGTCCCGCGCGATGTCGGCCGCGCAGACCAGACCGGCGATCTCGGCCGCGATGGTCGCGGGGGAGTAGCTGCCGAGGTTCTCCCAGCGCTCCTGCGGCGACTCGGGCCCGTGCCGCACCAGGTAGTCGGCGGACAGGCGCACGTGTCGCCAGTCGGCCCGGCCGGTGCGGCCCAGCCGCCAGGCCAGCACGATCGGGAACGCCACCTCGTCCATCTGCAGGCTGGTGAAGACCGGCTCGCCGTCGAGCCGGCTGTTCTGCGGGAACGAGCCGTCCGGCCGCTGCTGCACGTCCCACAGGTAGTCGAGCGCGCGACCCGCTGCCCGCCGGTCTCCGGTGGCGAGCAGGCCGGTCGCGATCTGGTACTGATCCCGTGACCAGACGGCGTGGTAGACGGAGAACTCCCGCAGCTCGGTCGCCCACGCCCACGGCCGGGAGGGCGCGGCGACGAACCCGCCGCGGTAGGTCTTGTCCTCGCTCGCGGCGAGCACCATGGCCGACACGCGCCACTCGCGCCGCCACCGGTCGACGCTGTCCGGGGGCTCTCGAAGCCCCGCCAGGTAGTCGCGCCAGCCGTTCGCGTACGCACCCGCCACCGGCCCGAAGCCGGCGTCCAGCGACTCCGCGGCGACCCGCTGGCTGGCGCGCACCGTCGGGCCGAAGCCCACCGCCATGGTGAGCCGGCGGTGCCCGGGCAGGCCGGTGAGGCGGGTCCGGCCGGTCTGCACGACGTTGCCCGGCGCGGGCGCCGTGTAGGTCCAGTCCATCGCGTGGTCGTCGGCCAGGTCGGTCCATCCGTCGCTGCGCCCCCGGTAGCCGCTGGACGTCCGGGTCAGCGCCGGCGTGGTGGCCAGCGTGCTGGCGAGCCCGTCCTGGCGGGCGACGAGCGTGTGGTCGCGGGTGCCCCCGCGGTCGTCGGCGCCGTCGTTGCCGAGCCCCGGGTCGTGCAGCAGGTAGACGTCGTACGGCTCACCGCTCAACGACACGAACCGCACGTCGACCAGCACCGTCGAGAAGTCCGGGTCGGTGACGAAGGTCTTGGTGATCCGGTAGTCGCCGTCCTTGTCGGTGTTGACGACCCGGTAGGTGAGTCCGCGGTGGTCGAGCACCTCGACCCGGTGCCGGGTGTCGCGGTCCTCGCGGTCGGTGAAGCCGGTGCCGTCGCTGACCACCAGCTGCGACTCGCGGACGCTCGGGGTGTCGATCCGCGGGTAGAACATCTCGGTGGCGGTGCCGCCACGGCCGAGGGTGTACCAGACCTTGCTGTGCACCCCCCGGGCCGTGCCGAAGCCGGTCTTGGCGCCGTCGGTCCACACGGCCGGCCGGCCGGGTGCGCCGGGAGCCGCGCCGTCGGCGCGCTGCAGCACCGGGGCGGAGCCGAGGGAGCCCACCGCGCCCGCGGGCGCCAGCGTGGGCGCGAGGCCCGCCACCAGCACGGCCAGGGCGCTGGCGAGGGTGGCGACGACGCGGCTTCGGGTCACGGTGCACCTCCGGTACGGACGGCCTGCAGGGTGTACGTCGCCGCCAGCCGCTCCGGCCGGTCGGCCAGCTGCCACTCGCCGTCGATGTCGGCCGGCTCCATCAGCGCCGGCAGCGCGTTCCACGGCACGGTCGGGTGCTCCTCCAGCGCGACCAGGTCCAGACCTGCATCGAGCACGGCGGTCACCAGCTCACCCATCCCGTGGTTCCACTCGTGGGTCAGGGTGTGCGTGAACTCGACGTCGGTCTCGACGTACGTACCGGGCTCGTCGAAGACCATCGGGTCGGCGGTCTCGAAGTACGGGTACTCGACGAACGCGCGGCCCTGCTCGGGGTCCTCGCCGAGCGCCCACAGCATCGGGTGTCCCTCCCGGATGAACAGCCGGCCGCCGGGTCGGAGCAGGGCGGCCACCGTGTCGGCCCAGCGGCGCACGTCCGGCAGCCAGCACAGCGCGCCCACGCCGGTGTAGACGAGGTCGAACGCGCCGTGGTCGAGCCGGTCGGCGGCGGCGTAGACGTCGGACTCGACGAAGTCCACCTCGGCGCCGGTGTCGGCGGCGAGTCGGCGAGCCTCCGCGACCGAGGCGGTCGAGAAGTCGAGCCCGGTCATCCGGGCGCCGAGCCGGGCCAGCGACACGGTGTCGGTGCCGATGTGGCACTGCAGGTGCACGCCGCGCAGCCCGGCGATGTCTCCGAGCCGTGGTCGGTCGAAGCGCACCACGTGGCTCAGGTAGTCGGGGTCGGAGCGGAAGCGGTCGACGGCGTAGTCCGGCGAGGCGGCGTGCGCGGGACCGCGCTCGTCCCACTGGGCGCGATTGATCGCGACGTAGTCGTCAGGCACCCGGCCATCGTGGCCGGGCAGCACGTCTGGCGCACCTGCGGTGACCACGTCCCGGAAAAGGGGCAGCCCACTTGCCGCGTGTTCCCCGCACTTGCCCCGTGTCATAACGGGGGGCGAGTGCGGATTTCGCAAGCCGACTTGCGAAACCCGCGAGGGTCAGACCATGGCTCCGACGGTCTCGGGGGTGAAGCCGGGGAAGACCTGGGGGAGGGAGGCCTCGGGGAAGCGCTTGGAGATCACCTCGGCGAGCACCGAGCGGTAGTCGCGGGTGACGGCGAGGTCACCGTCGACGAGTTCCGTGCCGCGCAACCAGGGCCAGTTGCCGTGCACCTGGCCGCCCTTGACGCCGGCGCCCAGCAGCAGCATGCAGTTGCCGTAGCCGTGCTCGGCGCCGTCACTGCCGTTCTCGCTCGCGGTCCGGCCGAACTCGCTGATCGTCACCACGGTGACGCGGTCGGCAACGTTGCCGAGGTCGGTGAAGAACGCCGCGATGCTCTGCGACATCTCGCGCACCATCCACTGCAGGTCGCCGGACGCGACGGTGCCGAGGTTGGTGTGGTGGTCCCACGAGCCGAAGTCGACGGCCACCGCCTGGGTGCCGACGTCGGCGCGGATCAGCCGTGCGGTCTGGGCGAGGGCGGTGCCGAGGTCGGTCTCGGGGTAGGCGGCGCCGTTCAGCGGCGGGGTGTCGACGGTGAGGTCGGCGAGGCCCCTGGTGGTCTCCAGGGTCTCGCTCATCGCCCGGCCCATCAGCGAGTGGTTGCCGTTCCACATCGTCTGCAGCGCCGCCCTGCTGCGCGGCGCGAGGGTGGTGTCGTCGGCGAACGGGAGCGCGATGTCGCGCAGCCGGTAGACCGACATGGCCGAGGCCGGGCCGATCAGGGACGTCGGAGTCAGCGAGGAGCCGAGCTGGATGGCCTGGTTGGGAACGCCCGACCCGGTCAGGCCGACCATCCGGTTGATCCAGCCGACCCGGGCCGCGGAGCCGGCGTCGGCGTCCTCGACGGCTTCCATCGCGCTGAAGTGGCTGCGGTCCGGCCGCGGCATCCCGACCGCCTGCACGGCGCCGAACTTGCCCTGCTGCCACAGCGGCTTGAGCGGCGCGAAGCCCGGGTGCAACCCGAACATCTCGTCCTTGACCAGCAGCGCACCGGTCGGGATCGCGATCGTCGGGCGAAGGCCCGCGTAGTCGGGGTCACCGTGCGGCACGACCAGCGACAAGCCGTCGCTGCCGCCGCGCAGGCTGAGCACGACGAGGACGTTGCCGCCCGGCTCGGCGCCGAACGTCGCCTGGGTGAAGACGTCGCCGATCATCCCGCCGAGCACGCCCGCGCCGGCTGCGGCGCTCATGCCCTTGAGGAAGCTGCGCCGGGTCGCGCGGAAGTCGCTGCACCCGCAGCTGAGGGTCGGGCGGTTGTCGTCAGTCATCGTCGTCTCCTCAGCGCACCGCGTGCGCAGGGCTGTTGAGCACGGTGCCGAGCAGCAGCGTCATGTTCCACTCGCCGAAGTCGCCCACGGAGCGGAACACCTGGCGCGGCGGGATGTGCAGCATCTGCTGGCAAGCCTTCTGCAGCGCCTCGGTCGCGGGGCGCTGCAGCAGCAGCCGGGACACGTGGTCGACGATCTCGTCGAAGCGGGCGGGCAGCTCGGGCAGCCGGGCGGCCACCGTGGGGTACGTCACGGCGTCTGACGGCCACCAGCCGCCGGCCAGCGTGTAGTGCAGGTCCAGCGACTTCAGCGTGCGGCCGACCGAGGCCCAGCTGATGCCCACGTCGGGGAAGCCGTCGGGGTTGGTCCAGCCGAACGGCTTCTGCCCCAGGTCCTCCAGCTGCCAGCCGATCGCGCGGGCGAAGTCGTTGTCGCTGTGCGGCTTCTTGGCCTCCGCGCCGAGCACCCGGTACGACGCGATGGCGTCCTCGGCCGGCGTGCGTACCTTCTTGCCGGCCGAGGCCGCGAACTCCGGGTGCCGGTGCAGCGCCCGCAGGGTCGCCTTGATGTCGGTGCCAGACGAGCGGTAGGCGTTCGCCACCGACTCGATCAGGGCGGGCGACGGGTCGTCGGAGAC
Organism: uncultured Actinomycetota bacterium; assembly: GCA_963785115.1. Lineage (GTDB taxonomy): Bacteria > Actinomycetota > Actinomycetes > Propionibacteriales > Nocardioidaceae > JACCWP01. The sequence continues at coordinate 140,362 of CAWATY010000007.1, read as the reverse complement.
GTACCGGATGGCCAGCTTGGTGGCGATCCGGAGCGCCGTCTTCGGGTGGTGGGCGAGGTAGCGCAGGTAGCGCCGGGTGACGTCCCTGCCGTCGGCCTTGCGGTTCGGGTCGCTGAAGCCGAGCACCGAGACCTTGCCGGTCCAGTGGTCGTCGGCGGAGTAGTACGACTTCCAGGTGTCCCACATGTCGACGCGCCAGCCGGTGAGGATGTACGCCGAGTTGAGGACCTCCTTCTCGGAGTATCCGGCGTCGACGCCGACGGTGTGCAGCTCGAGCAGCTCACGGCCGAGGTTCTCGTTGACCGACCACTTGGTCGACCAGGCGTTGTCGAGGTAGCAGACCATCGCGCCGTGCAGCACGGCCGCCGGAAGCAGCTGGTCGAAACGGCCGAGCGCGTGCTTGCGGATGATGGCGTCGTAGCCGATCCGGTGCTGCCACGACTCGTCCTCGTAGACGGGGACGTGCAGCAGGTTGGACCAGAACTCGACCATCGTCTCGTACAGCTGCCGCTGGCTGTAGGTGCGGCGCAGGATCGTCCAGCGGGCGAGGTCCATCGTCGACTGCCAGGCCGGGTACTCCCCGGAGTCGTTCACCCGGTACAGCGCCCTCGGCGAGTACTCGAGGTAGGGGAACCACTTGCGCATCGCCGCGGCCTTGTCGTCGCGGATCGCGGCCGGGTCGAGCTGGCGGTTGAACCAGCCGTCGGCGCCTCCGGCGGTGCCGGCCTGGCGGACCAGCGCCGGGGTCACGCCGTAGCTGAACCGGCTGAGCAGGTGGCGGAGGGCCGGGCCGGCGACCCGCGCTGCGACGGGAGCAGAGACGGGAGCAGAGACGGGGGGCGAAGCGGGGCTGCTGCGGGGCACCTGCTCACTATCAGTGACGGGCCGTAGCGCAGGCGAGTGTTCGGCGGGGGATTCCGCCGTTCGGACGAGGCCGCTGGGACCATGTCCCGGTGCCGCCGCCCCAGCCCGACCCGCCCGAGCTGCCCGAGCTGCCCGAGCTGCCCGGTGGGACGGTCACGCTGCTGTTCGCCGACCTCGACGGGCCGACGGCCCTGCTGACCGCACTGGGCGCCGAGGCCTATGCCCGGGTGCTGAGCGAGCAGCGGGCCATCGTGGGGGCGGCCGCGCAGGCGCACGGTGGCCACGAGATGGAGACCGAGGGCGAGAGCGCGTTCGTCGTCTTCGCATCCGCGACGGGGGCGCTCGCGGCAGCGGTGGCGGTGCAGCGCGGGACCAGCACCCACGACTGGCCTGCGGGAGCACGGGTACGCGTTCGCGTCGGTGTCCACACCGGTGAGCCCGATCGGCACGAGGGCGGCTACATCGGGTTGCCCGTGCACCACGCGGCGCGGGTCTGCGCCGCGGCCAACGGCGGCCAGGTGCTGGTGGGGCCGGCCACCTGGGCGCTGGCCGGCGACGCCCTGCCGGAGGGCGTCGGTGCGGTCGACGTCGGGGAGCACCGGCTCAAGGACGTGCCCGGCGCGATGCGGCTGCACCGGCTGGTCGTGCCCGGTGTGCCCGACGTCCCCGATCCGCCCCGCGGGCTGGGCACGACCGCCCGGTTGCCGCGACCGGCGAACCCGCTGGTGGCACGCGAGGCCGAGCTGTCCCGGCTGGCCGGGTACCTGTCCCGTGCCGACGACCCCACCCGGTTGCTCACGCTGGTCGGCCCGGGAGGGGTCGGCAAGACCAGGCTCGCCGTCGCCGCCGCGGAGGCGGCGGCACCACGGTTCCCCGGCGGCGTCCACTTCGTCGACCTGTCCGCGGTGTCGAGCGTGCCGGCGGCCTGGGAGCGAGTGGCCGAGGCGCTCGCGGTCGGCACACCCGACGCCGGGGGCGCCCCGGCGGACGTGACCGGGTTCGTGGCCGGTCGGCAGTGCCTGCTCGTCCTCGACAACCTCGAGCAGCTCGCCGACGCCGACCGGCTGGTGGCGGCGCTGGTGGACGCGTCCGCCGCGGCGGACTCCCGCAGCGTCGTGCTGGTCACCTCACGTCAGCCGGTACGCCTGCAGGCCGAGCAGGTGCTGCCGGTCGAACCACTGGCCGACGACGCGGCCGCCGCGCTGTTCCTGCAGCACGCGCACCGGGTCCGCCCGCGGCTGACGCTGACCGAGGCCGACCGGGAGGCGGTCGCGCAGGTGTGCCGCGCGCTGGACGGCCTGCCCCTGGCCCTGGAGATCGCCGCGGCCCGGCTGCGGCTGCTCAGCCCGCGGCGGCTGCTCGCCGACCTCGGCGGCGGGCTGTCGCTCACTGCCCGGGAGTCCGACCGCCCGCAACGACAGCGCACCCTGCGCGACACGGTCGACTGGTCGTACCAGCTGCTCGACCCGCCCGCGCGCCGGCTGCTGCGGGCTTTGGCGGTCGCGCCCGGCGGCGCCGACCTCACGACGGTCGAGGTCCTCCCGGGGCCGGCTGCGGACGACGACCCGATGTCCGACCCCTTCGAGCTGGTGGCCGTGCTCGTCGACACCAGCCTGGCCCGGTTGGTCGACGGCGCGGACGGGGAGCCGCGCGTGCACCTGCTGCGCCTGGTCCGGCAGTTCGCGGACGACACGCTGCGGGCCGCGGGTGAGGCCGAGCAGGTGGCCGCACGGCTGACCGAACGGATGGCCGACGTCGCCGAGGAGCTGCGCGGCCAGCTGCGGGGCGCCGGTCAGGTCAGGGCGCTGGACCGCTGGGAGGCCGAGCGGGACAACCTCGAGGCCGCCCTGGAGTGGAGTCTCGGACCGGACCGGTCGGACCTGGTGCCGCAGGGGCTGCGGATCGTGCTCGCGCTGGGGTCGTTCTGGCAGCACCACGGTCGCGCGGCCGAGGCCCGGCGCTGGCTCGAACGGGCGGTCGAGGTGGCCGCGGACGACCCCGGCCAGCGCGCGGCGGCGCTGGAGGCGCTGCAGGGTCTGGCCGGGATCCTGATGCGGCAGGGTGAGGCAGCCGCCGCGCTGGAGGCGATCGACCAGTGCACGGCCGCCTGGCGGCAGCTCGGCCGCGACGACATGCTGGCCGGCGCGCTGGCCGGCCGCGGACTCGTGCTGCGGGTGCTCGGCCGCACCGGGGCCGCCCGCGAGGCGCTGGTCGAGAGCGTGGCGGTCGCGCGCCGGGTCGGGGTCCCGGCGAGGCTCGCCGGGTCGTTGACCGACCTCGGCATCCTCGAGACCGACGCAGGTGACCCCGATCGGGCGGCCTCGCTGTTCGACGAGGCGATCGCGGTCGAGGAGGCGGTCGGTGACGTGTGGGGGCCCGCGGTCGGGCGCGCGAACCTGGCCGCGGCCCTGGTCGACGCCGGCCGCCCCGACGAGGCGCTGGCCGCGCTCGGGCGAGTGGTCGCCGTGCTCGACCAGGTCGACGACGCCGAGCTCGAGATCGTCGTGCTGGAGGGCTATGCCACCGCGCTGGTCGCCGTCGGCGCTGACGAGGAGGGCGCCCGTGCGGCAGGCACGGCCGAGCGGCTGCGCGACGACGCGGGGCTGCCGGTGGCCGAGCGGGACCAGGCGCAGCTCGACGAGCTGCTGGCCCCCGGTCGCGCCCGACTCGGCGAGGTCGGCTGGGCGGCGGCCGTCGCCGCCGGCCGTCAGGTCGACCGGGCGGGGGCGCTCGCCGGCCTTGTCGTTCTGGCCGCGCTGGCCGCGGCTCAGCCGCGCCGGCGCTGAACCACCGCGTCGGCGAGGAAGCCCAGCCCGATGCCGAGCATCCAGACGTCCTTGGAGACACCGATGCCCTGCGGGTTCGGCCAGATGCTGCCGGGCTTGCGCAGCGCCGGCGTCCGGGCGTACATCGTGAGCAGCGCCGAGGCGAAGCCGGTGAGCACCGCTCCCGCGACTGCCGTGGGGACGATCGGTGCCACCAGGGCGGTGCCCACCGCGATCTCGCCCACCGACAGCGCCTTCAGGAACTGCTGCGGGGGCACGTCCTTGAGGAACGGGTAGGCGCCGCTGGCCATCCCGTGCACGCCGGCGGCGATCTGCTCGTCGGCGGACCACTTCTCCAGGCCGGAGTGCAGGACGAAGGCGCCGGCCGCGGTGCGTCCGGGAACGTCACGGAGCCGCAGGGGGAGTCGCACGGTGGAGTCCTCTCAGTCCGAGGTGTAGTTGCTTGTTCAATCAATGTACCCGTTCGTCCGTTTCCCACACCTGCGGCCTGGATCTACGCTGCCGGGCATGAGCGAGCCCGCCGTCGCCTCGTACGCCTCCGGCACCTCGAGTCGCCCGCTGCTCGGCGACACGATCGGGCAGAACCTCGAGCGCACGGTGGCGGTGCACGGCGACCGGGACGCGCTCGTCGAGTGCGCGACCGGGCGCCGGTGGACCTACTCCGAGCTGGACTCCGACGTCGACGCGTTCGCCCGCGGCCTGCTCGCCGCGGGGATCGAGAAGGGCGACCGGGTCGGGGTGTGGGCGCCCAACTGCGCGGAGTGGACGCTGGTCCAGTACGCCACAGCGAAGGTCGGAGCGATCCTGGTCAACGTCAACCCGGCGTACCGCACCCACGAGCTCGGCTACGCGCTGAACCAGTCCGGCAGCCGGATGCTGGTGAGCGCCACCGGCTTCAAGACCAGTGACTACCGGGCGATGGTCGAGGAGGTGCGCGGCGACTGCGCCGCTCTGGAGCGGGTCGTGTGGATGGGTGACGAGAGCTGGGACGAGCTCGTCGCCGGTGGGGAGTCGCTGGCCGCCGTCGCGGTTGCGGAGCGGATGGCCGAGCTCAGCCCGGACGACGCGATCAACATCCAGTACACGTCGGGCACCACCGGCTATCCCAAGGGCGCCACCCTGACCCACCACAACATCTTGAACAACGGCTACTTCGTCACCGAGCTGATCGGCTTCAGCGAGCAGGACCGGCTGTGCATCCCGGTGCCCTTCTACCACTGCTTCGGCATGGTGATGGGCAACCTCGGCTGCACCAGCCACGGGGCGGCGATGGTGATCCCCGCGCCGGCGTTCGACCCCGCGGCGACGCTGCGCGCGGTGGTCGACGAGCGCTGCACGGCGCTGTACGGCGTGCCCACCATGTTCATCGCCGAGCAGACGCTCCCGGACTTCGCCGACTACGACCTGTCCAGCCTGCGGACCGGCCTGATGGCCGGGTCGCCGTGTCCGGTCGAGGTGATGAAGCGCTGCCTCGGCGACATGCACATGACCGAGGTCGGCATCGCATACGGGATGACGGAGACCTCGCCGGTCTCGACCCAGACCCGGATGGACGACGACATCGAGCGGCGTACCGCGACCATCGGCAGCGTGCACCCGCACGTCGAGGTCAAGATCGTCGACCCGGTCACCGGGCTGACGCTGCCGCGCGGTGAGACCGGTGAGCTGTGCACCCGCGGCTACTCGGTGATGCTCGGCTACTGGGACGACGAGGAGAAGACCGCCGAGTCGATCGACCGGGCCCGCTGGATGCACACCGGCGATCTGGCGACGATGCGCGAGGACGGCTACCTGGCGGTCGTCGGCCGGATCAAGGACATGGTCATCCGGGGCGGCGAGAACGTGTACCCGCGGGAGATCGAGGAGTTCCTCTACTCCCATCCCGACATCGCCGACGTCCAGGTCGTGGGCGTGCCCGACCCACGCTACGGCGAGGAGTTGTGCGCTTTTGTCCGGATGCGCGAGGGTGCCGACCCGCTCGACGCCGAGGCGGTCCGCGAGTTCGCGTCCGGGAAGCTCGCGCACTTCAAGATCCCCCGCTACGTGCTCGTGGTCGACGAGTTCCCGATGACGGTGACCGGCAAGGTACGCAAGGTGCAGATGCGCGAGGAGGCGCCCGGTCTGCTCGGTCTCGAGCCCGACCCGGCCGGGGCCTGAGCCGAGGGTGTCGCGCCGGAGCGCCCTCGCGTGGCGCTCTACGCTGTCCCCCGTGCCTCCCGGAGGTAACGACACGTCCGTGGCTCGGCGCTGGGCGCGCCTCGAGCCCGAGCTCGCCAGCGCTCGCGAAGCCCGTCAGCTGCTCCGGGACGCGCTCGCGGCGGTCGGAGTCGGCCGGAACGCGGGATGGACCGATGCGGCCGAGCTGGCCGTGCACGAGCTGGTGGCCAACGCGGTCCTGCACGCGCACACGCCGATCGAGGTGACCGTCGACCCGAAGCGCGACCGGGTGCACGTCGAGGTCCGCGACTTCGAGCCGTCGCTGCCCGCGGCCAGGCACTACGACGCCCAGGCCACCACCGGCCGTGGCATGGCGCTGGTGGCCGCGCTCACCGACTCGTGCGGTGCCCGCAGCCTCGGCAGCGCGGGCAAGGTCGTCTGGTTCGACATCGGGGTCGACTCGGTCGCGGGTGACGGCGAGACCGAGTGGGACGTCCAGAGCAAGACGCCTGCGCAGCCGGTTGCGGGTGCCGAGCCGGCGGTGCACGTGCGGCTGGAGCGGATGCCGGTCACGCTGTGGCTCGCGGCGCGCCAGCACCATGACGCGCTGCTGCGCGAGCTGGTGCTGTACGTCGCCGAGCGAGACCTCGACCTGGTCGACTTCGCCCTCGTCGACCGCGCCCGCGGCACCGTGTCGCGGGTCGTGGCCCAGACGGCCGAGTCGTTGGAGGACGAGCGCCCCGGTCCGTGGACGGCGCAGGAGATCGACATCGAGGTGCTGGTGCCCCGCGACCTCGGTCCGGCGTTCGCCGCCCTGCAGGACGCGCTGGACGCCGGCGAGCGGCTGGCGGCCAGGGGCGAGATGCTCGCTCGGCCGGGACTGCCCGAGATCATCGAGGTCCGCGACTGGGTGTGCCACCAGATCGCCGCCCAGCTGGCGGGGGTGGAGCCTTCGCCGTGGGAGGGCACGGCGCAGGAGCGCTTCGAGACGATGGCGATCACCATGCACGGCACGATGGCGCTGCCTCCCGACGTGCTCGGCATCCGCACCTCGACGCGGCCGGTGGTGGCGGCCGACGTCGCCAACCGGATCGTCGCGGTGAGCCAGCCGCTGGCCGACCTGCTGGGCTGGCGGGTCGACGAGCTGGTGGGCCGGCGGGTGGTGACGTTGGTGCCGCCCGAGCTGCGCGAGGCCCACGTGGCCGGGTTCAGCCGCTACATGAGCACCGGCGACGCGCGGATCCTCGGCCGTCCCCTCGAGCTCGCGGTGCTGCACCGGGATGGGCGCCGGCTGCCCTGCCGGCTGCTGGTGGAGCAGGCGCCGGGCGCCGGCGGCGAAGCGATGTTCGTCGCGTGGATCGACCTGCTGGCCGCCGATCAGCCCACGGCCCCGGGTGGGGGCGCGTGAGCGGTCCGCTCCACGTCGCGGTCGTCGGCTCCGGACCGTCGGGCTTCTATGCGGCCGACGCCCTGCTCGGCTGGACGTCCGACGACGGGGCTGGCTGGGCCAGGGTCGACCTGCTCGAGCGACTCCCCACGCCCTGGGGACTGGTCCGCTCCGGCGTCGCACCCGATCACCCGAAGATCAAGTCCGTCGCGGACACCTTCGAGCAGATCGCCGCGCACGACGGCTTCCGCTGGTACGGCAACGTCGAGCTCGGGACCGACGTCTCCCGCCACGAGCTGCTCGAGGTCTACGACGCCGTCATCTACGCCGTGGGCTCCCAGACCGACCGGCACCTCGACGTGCCGGGCGAGGAGCTCGTCGGCAGCGTCGCCGCCACCGACGTGGTCGGCTGGTACAACGGCCATCCGCACTACCCCGACGTGGAGGTCGGCCTGAACGCCGAGCGGGCCGTCGTCGTGGGCAATGGCAACGTCGCGCTCGACGTGGCCCGGATGCTCTGCACCGACATCGAGGAGCTCAACCGCACCGACATCGCCGACCACGCGCTCGCGGTGCTCGCCGAGTCGCGGGTGCGCGAGGTCGTCGTGCTCGGACGTCGCGGACCGGTGCAGTCGCACTTCACCACGCTTGAGCTGCGTGAGCTCGGCGACCTGGGCGGAGTCGACGTCGTCGTCGAGCCGGTCGGCGTGCTCGACGTCCCGGACGAGGGGCTGCCGCCCGTCGTGCGCCGCAACCTTGCCGCCCTGCGGACGCTGGTGGAACGGCCGCCGTCGGACGATCCGGAGGCCCGTCGGCTGGTGTTCTCGTTCTGGCGCTCCCCCGTCGAGATCCGCGGGCGGGGGCTGGTCGAGCAGGTCGTACTGGCGGTGAACGAGCCGGTGGAGGCCGACGGCCGGGTGGTGCCCCGGGACACCGGTGCGCGCGAGGAGCTGGCGGCCGGGCTGGTGGTCCGGGCGGTGGGCTACCGCGGCGTGCCCGTCGAGGGACTGCCGTTCGACGCGCCGGCCGGTCACATCCCGCACGAACAGGGTCGGGTGCAGGGCAGCGAGCGCGAGTACGTCGTCGGCTGGATCAAGCGCGGTCCGACGGGCGTGATCGGCACCAACAAGAAGGACGCCCGGGAGACGGTGGCCCGGCTGGTGGCCGACCTGGCGGATGCGGGCCCGCGCGACGACACCCCCGACCGCCCGGCCCGGCTGGAGGCGTGGCTGCGGGAGAGGCAGCCGGCGCTGGTGACCGACACCGGGTGGCGCGCGATCGACACCGTCGAGCGGTCGGCGGGGGAGCCGCTGGGCCGGCCGCGGGTCAAGCTGGTCCGTACGGCCGACCTGCTGGCCGCGGCCCGGCAGCCCGACGACGGGTGAGCACTGCGACGAGTGAGTAGTCTGGCGGCCCAGTCCGGACGAGACACGCGAGGTCGACGGTGCCTGTTGGCAAGGTGAAGTGGTACGACCCCCAGAAGGGGTTCGGCTTCTTGTCGACCGATGAGGGCGGTGACGTCTTCGTCCGGTCGTCGGCGCTGCCCGAGGGCACGGAGTCGCTGCGCGCCGGCACCCGGGTGGAGTTCGGGATCGTCCAGGGTCGCAAGGGCGACCAGGCCCTGCAGGTCCGGTTGCTCGAGGCGCCGCCGTCGGTCGCGCGGGCTCGTCGCAAGTCGCCCGAGGACATGATCGGCATCGTCGAGGACCTCATCAAGCTGCTCGACGGCGTCGAGAACGGCTATCGCCGCGGCCGCCCGCCAGAGGCCCGCACCGCCGCCCGTACCGCGCAGCTGCTCCGAGTGCTCGCCGACGAGCTGGACGCCTGACGTCAGCCGCAGCTGATGGTCGCGTCGGCCCAGTCGGCGTGGTCGTAGTTCGGGTCGCCGCCTGACAGCACCCGCAGCTCGAGCAGGTCAACGCCCGTGACGTCGGCGGCAAGCGGGGCTCCCGCGTCGCTGCCGGTCAGCGTCGCCGACTGGGCCAGCCGCTCGCCGTCGCCCCACACCTCGAAGGTCACCGCGCCCTGGTCGCCGACCTCGTCGTCGATGCCGACGGTGGCGGTCAGGTCGGTGCAGCCGCCGCCGGGAAAGTACGTCACCGTCGACGGCGCGTGGGTGCCGAGACCGGTGGCGTAGACCGTGCCACCGATCGACAGCGGCGTGCCGTCACCGGCGTCCTGCTCACCGTTGCTCTGGTCCCGCTCGACCGGGCCCCAGTAGTTGTCGCTGTCGACCCAGTCCAACGCCGACAGCGGAGACGCCCCCTCCGGCAGCGGCTCCACGTGCAGGAAGCTGCCGTCGGTCCTGGCGTCGTGCAGCGAGCCGTGCCACGCGTACGTCGCGGACGCCCGCACGGCGACGCTGCCGGTGTCGGCGGCGTCGTTGCGGAGCCGCCACTCCAGCCCGGACGAGTCGCCGGGTGCGACCTCGGCGACCTCGCGGGGCCCGCCCGGGACGGCCCGCCAGCCCTCGGGTGCCTCGAGGCTGAAGCGGGCGTCGCGGATCGGCCGGGTGCCGTCGTTGTACAGCGTCGTGGTGGCGGTCCCGTCGTCGCCGGCGCGGACGTACGGCGGTGTGTCGACGTCGAGCGTGACCAGTGGGGGGAGCGCCCGGTCGGTGGCCGCGCCGACGAGGTACATCGTCGCGCCGTGCGCGGGCACGGCCGCGCGCACCGTCCCGCCGCTGGCGAAGCGCTGGTCGGTCCACAGGTCGCGCACGACGTAGGCGTCGGCGGCGGGCAGGCCGAGCCGGGGGGTGCCGACCTTGATGGTCTCGGTGCCCTCGCCGCGGTTGAGCAGCACGACGGCGGTGCGGCCGTCGGACATCGGCTTGGTCCACACCTGGGTGTCGCCACGGGTGAGCAGCAGCGAGCCCTGCTCGCCGCCCCAGTCCTGGTTGACCCGCAGCACGTCGGGGTCGGTGAGCATCCGGGTCGCCCACGCGGGGGTGTCGCGCAGGTCGTTGCCGGCGATCAGCGGCGCGTTCAGCAACGCCCACAGGCTCATGTGCGCCCGGCTCTCGGTGCGGGTGAGGCCGGGGTTGCCGACCTCGAGCATGTCGGGGTCGTTCCACGCGTTGGGCCCGGAGTACAGCTCGAGGCCGACCTGCTGGTCGAGGATCCCCAGCACGCTGCTCCACGTGTCGGTGATGTCGCCCGTGGTGCGCCACATCTGGCCGAACCGGTGCGCCCACAGCCAGGGCTGGTTGCTGCCCCACTCGCAGATGCTGAGCAGGATCGGGCGGCCGGTCGCGTCGATGGCCTCGGCCATCGCCCGGTAGCGCTGCTTGGCGGGGACACCCTGGTTGTTGCAGTTGTCGTACTTGAGCAGGTCGACGCCCCAGTCGGCGAACGTCTGCGCGTCCACCTCCTCGTGGCCGAGGCTGGCCGGGTAGCCGGCGCAGGTCTCGGTGCCGGCCGAGGAGTAGATGCCGAGCTTGAGTCCCAGCCCGTGCACGTAGTCGGCGAGCGTGTCGATGCCGTTCGGGAACCGCTCCGGGTCCGGCACCAGGCGGCCGTCGTCGCCGCGCTCCGGAGCCATCCAGCAGTCGTCGATGTTGACGTACTCGTAGCCGGCGTCGGCCATGCCCGAGGCCACCATCGCGTCCGCGGTCTGCCGGATCAGGTCCTCGTCGATGTCACAGCCGAAGGTGTTCCAGCTGTTCCATCCGAGCGGCGGTCGCGGGGCGAGGTTGTCGACGTCCCGGTCGCCGTGGGGCCGATCCGGCGCGACGGCTGCGGCGGAGGCCGGTGCCGAGCCGCCGACGGCCAGGCCCGCGGCCAGGGCGAGCGCCGCGGCGATCCGGGCAGCGGTTCGTACGGGCATGACGTCCCCTCTCGTCGACCTTTTCCGGACATTAGGGACATTAGGCCGCAGCAGGCAAGGCCGTGCCCACGACGGGGACGAGGCGGGCCGAGCGTCAGGCCACGGCCTCGCGCCGGCGCAGGTTGACCAGGCCGCGCAGCACGACGAACGACCAGGCCAGCAGCAGCGCGGCCGCGACGCCCAGGCTGAGCCGGGTGGGAGTGAGCGGGAGCGCGATCCCGAGGAACCCGCCGAGCACCCAGGACAGCTGCATCAGCGTCTCGGATCGCGCGAACACGCTGGTGCGCACCGTCTCGGGGATGTCGCGCTGGATGAGCGCGTCCAGCGACAGCTTGCCGAGGGACTGGCAGATGCCGACGGTCAGCCCCAGCGCGACCGCCACCGGGAGGCTGTAGAGCAGCGCGGCGATCACCACGACCGACACGTCGGCCAGCAGCACCACCAGCACGGTGGTCTCCGGTCGGCGGGTCCGCACGATCGCGGCGAGCGCGGTGCCGACGGTGTTGCCGAGCCCGGCGGCCCCCACCACCAGTGCGAGCAGGATCGACGTGTGCGTCTCCCAGCCGTCGAACGGCTCCTCGCGGAGCAGGAACGCCATGTACATGATCAGGAACCCGGACAGGAAGCGGAGCCCGGCGTTGCCGCGCAGCGCGAACACCACCACCGGGGTGATCCCCGCGCTGCGGCCGCGGCGGGTGTCGCCGCCGACCGAGGTGAGGCGTACCTGCTCCTCGCCAGCGGACGAGTCGACCTTGCCGGGCAGCAGGATCGCCAGCACGGTCGCGACCACGAACAGCACGAAGGCGTAGCGCAGCGTCCACTCCGCGCCGACCTGCGCCAGCCCGGCGGCGATCGGCGCCGAGACCGCGGCGGCGGCGGTGCCGGTCAGGCCCATCCTGGAGTTGGTCTTGACCAGCGTCAGCCCGGGCGGCACCAGTCGTGGCACCGCGGACGCCTTGGTCACCCCGTAGGCCTTGGACGCCACCAGCACGCCGAGGGCGGCGGCGAACAGTGTCGGCGAGCTGTCGGCGACCGACCCCGCCAGCACCCAGCAGCAGAACCCGCGGACGGCCATCGTCGAGCCGAGGGCCCAGCGACGACCGCGCCGGAAGCGGTCGAGGAACGGGCCGATCAGCGGTGCGACGACCGCGAAGGGCAGCATCGTCAGCAGCAGGAACTGTGCGACCTGCCCGCGGGCCTCACCCGTGGGCACCTGGAAGAACAAGGTGCCGGCGAGCGCCACCGCCACCGCGGCGTCGGCGGCCGTGCTCACCGCGTGCATCTCCAGCAGCCGGGACAGCCCGGTCTCGCCCGCGCCGTGGGCGTGGGTCATCCGTCGTGCGCCCCGCACGGCCTCGCCCGCGAGGCGACCGGTCGCGCGGGCCGCGCGGCCTCCCGCCTGGATCGCCCGGGCGGGCCCGGACCCGTCGGACCCGTCGGACCCGTCGGAACCGTCGGGCTGCGGCCGGCTCGGCTCCTCCGGCGGCTGCTGCACGCGCCAATCCTGCCTCACGGCGCCCCCCGTTCCCGCGGTGTGTGAGTATCGACGGATGAGTGAAACCTCCGTCGAGCGGCTCCGCGCCGACACCGTGCTCGTCCGGGCCGTCGACGAGGCCCGGGCCGCCGCTGTCGAGGTGGCGGGCGAGGGGGAGGTCGGCGAGCCGGTCGGCACCCGCCCCGAGGGCGAGCGGGTCGTGAGCCACCTGTTCGCGTGCCGCCGGCCGGGCTACCGAGGCTGGCACTGGTCGGTGACCCTGACGCGCGCCCCCCGGCAGCGCCAGCCGACGGTCGACGAGGTGGTGCTGCTGCCCGGCGACGAGTCGCTGGTCGCCCCGGAGTGGGTCCCGTACACCGAGCGGGTGCGCCCCGGCGACCTCGGCCCCGGGGACCTGCTGCCGGTCGCCGACGACGACCCCCGGCTGGTGCCCGGGTGGCTGGCCGGCGACCCGGCGACCGACGCGCTGGTCGACGAGTCCACGGTGCGGTCGGTCGTCGACGAGGTGGGCCTCGGCCGCGAGCGGGTGCTGTCCCTCGAGGGGCGCGACCTGGCCGCCGAGCGCTGGTACGACGGTGACCCGGGCCCCGGCGCGCCGGTGGCCGAGGCAGCGCCGGCCCGCTGCGTCAGCTGTGGCTTCCTGGTCAGGGTGGCCGGACCGCTCGGCACCCTGTTCGGGGTGTGCGCCAACGGCGCGGTGGGCGACGACGGCAAGGTCGTGGCGTTCGACCACGGCTGCGGCGGCCACTCCGACGTGCGCGAGCCGTCGCGCGAGCGCGAGGCGCCGCTGGTCGAGCACGCCTTCGACACGATGGCCTTCGCCCCGCTCTGGGACTGACCGGGGGACTGGCCGCGGGACTGGCCGCGGGTCAGCGTCCGCGCAGCGTCCGCCGCCGGCGCCGGCAGTACTCCAGACCGACCATCCCGAAGCCGAAGCCGGCCACGCAGGTCCACAGCCACCACAGCCGGCCGGTGTCCTCGAGCGTGCCGTAGAACGGCAGCAGAGCCACCAGGGCGACCAGCCACAGGATGGATCCGATGCCCACCGTGCGGATCCCGTCGACGTCGAGCGGCTCGACCTGCGCGACCAGGTAGCGCCGGTTGCCGAACTCGTGCTCGGTGACCTCCGGGCGCCCGAACTCGTGCGGCTCGGCGGGCTTCAGCAGCTGGCTCTGCTCGCGCAGCTGCTGCGCCTTCTCCTGAACCCGGTTCTTCGCCGGCGCGGACCGGCGCCGGCCCCGCCGACGGTCGGTAGCCACCCGGCCAGGGTAGGCCACCAGCCAAGCCAGGCATGGCATGCTTCGGCCCGCGAGGGCGGGTGGTCCTCGCAGCCCCCGAGCCGTGGAGGCCGCAGATGGATCGCTACTTCCGGATCGCTGAGCGCGGGTCGACGGTAGGTCGCGAGGTGCGTGGCGGTTTCGTCACCTTCTTCACGATGGCCTACATCATCGTGCTCAACCCGCTGATCATCGGCACCGTCCCGGACGTCAACGGAGACCTGCTGGCCGGCGGCGACCTCGCGGTGGTCGCGGCCTGCACGGCCCTGGTCGCGGGCATCCTCACGATCGGCATGGGCGTGGTCGCGAACTTCCCGCTGGCGCTCGCGACCGGCCTCGGACTGAACGCCTTCGTCGCGTTCGCGGTGGCCTCGCAGATGTCCTGGGCGGAGGCGATGGGCCTGGTCGTGCTGGAGGGCCTGCTGATCTTCGTGCTCGTCCTCACCGGCTTCCGGCGCGCGATCTTCGACGCCGTGCCGCCCGGGCTGAAGACCGCCATCTCGGTCGGCATCGGTCTGTTCATCGCGCTGATCGGACTGGTCGACGCCGGAGTCGTCCGGCGCACCGGCGTCGGGCCGGTGCCGGTGGAGCTCGGCATCGGTGGCCGGCTGGACGGCTGGCCGGTGCTCGTGTTCGCGATCGGCCTGCTGCTGGTCATCACCTTGTACGCGCGCGGAGTCAAGGGCGCGATCCTGATCGGGATCCTGGTGACCACGGTGATCGCGATCCTCGTCGAGGCGTGGCGGGACATCGGCCCGTCGTTCACCCCGCCGGACACGGTCAACCCCACCGGCTGGGGACTCAACGTCCCGGCCTGGCCGGACAAGGTCGTGGACACTCCCGACTTCTCGCTGCTCGGTGACTTCTCCCTGTTCGGCGGCTTCGAGACGGCCGGCGTCGTCACCGCCGCGCTGATCGTCTTCAGCCTGCTGCTGGCCGACTTCTTCGACACGATGGGAACGATGACGGCCATCGGTGCCGAGGCCGGTCTCAACGACGAGGACGGCACTCCGCCGAACGTCCAGCGCATCCTCCTCGTCGACTCGGTCGCGGCGGCGGCCGGTGGTGCGGCGTCGGTGTCCAGCAACACCTCGTACATCGAGTCGGCAGCCGGCGTGGGCGAGGGTGCGCGCACCGGCCTGGCGTCGGTCGTCACCGGGGTCTGCTTCCTGCTGGCGACCGTCCTGGCGCCGGTCGTCGCGGTGATCCCGTACGAGGCCGCGACGCCTGCCCTCGTCCTGGTCGGCTTCCTGATGATGACCCAGGTGCGGCACATCGACTGGGACGACCTCGAGATCGCGATCCCGGCGTTCCTCACCATCGCCCTGATGCCGTTCACGTACTCGATCACGGCCGGCATCGGTGCCGGGTTCGTGACCTACGTGTTCCTCAAGATCGTGCGCGGCAAGGCCGGTGTGGTGCACCCGTTGCTGTGGGTCGTGGCGGCGTTGTTCGTGGTGTGGTTCGCGATCGACCCGATCAGCGGGTGGCTGCCCGACTGATCGGCGCATTGCCGCCCCGACCCTCACCGCCCATCCGACCGTTGCGCCGGGCCCGCCGCGCGGCACAACGGTCGGATGAGCGGCGAAGAGGGTGGGACAGGCGCGAGTGTGCGGGAATCCGGCAGCGGTGGGGCGTGCGGTTGCGGATGAGCGCACAGTCGAGGGGTCCTCGCCACTCACGCAGTTTAGTTCGCAAGGCTAACGAGGTATGCTAAGGACATGCCTGCTGAGACGACCCGACTGGCGCGCACCGACAGCGGTCTCGCGAGCGCCCTGGCCGTCTCGGTCATGCGGCTGTCGCGCCGGCTCCGTCAGGAGCGCGACTCCGACCTGACCGCCACCCAGCTGTCCGCGCTCGGCTCGATCAGTCGATACGGGCCGCTCACGATCGGCGCGCTGGCCACGCACGAACGGGTGCGGCCGCCGTCGATGACCCGCACCGTCAGCTGCCTCGCCGAGACCGGAACGGTGCACCGCGAGCCGCACCCGACCGACGGTCGACAGGTGGTCGTGGCGCTGACCGACCAGGGGCGCACGCTGCTGGACACCGAACGGCGTCGCCGCGACGCCTGGCTGGCCAAGCGGCTGCGCGACCTTTCCCCGGACGAGCGCGACCTGCTGCGCCGAGCCGCCCCGCTGCTCGAGGGGCTGACCCAGGCTTGAGGGGAACGTTCCGCGCACTCTCGGTGCGCAACTACCGGTTGTACGCGACCGGCGCCCTGGTCTCCAACGTCGGCACCTGGATGCAGCGGGTCGGTCAGGACTGGCTGGTGCTGCAGCTGTCGGGCGGCAGCGGTACCGCGCTCGGGATCACCACCGGGCTGCAGTTCCTGCCGATGCTGCTGCTCTCCCCGCTGGCCGGGGTCGTCGCCGACCGCTTCCCCAAGCAGCGCGTCCTGGTCGCCACCCAGATCGCGATGGCGCTGCCGGCCGGGCTACTCGGCGTCCTGGCCGTGACCGGCGTCGCCGAGACCTGGCACGTCTACGTGCTCGCATTGCTGTTCGGCGTCGGCACCGCGTTCGACGCTCCGGCGCGGCAGTCGTTCGTGGTCGAGATGGTGGGCCACGACGACCTGACCAACGCGGTGGGCCTGAACTCCGCGTCGTTCAACCTGGCCCGCATCCTCGGTCCCGCCCTTGCAGGCTTCATGATCGCCGCGTTCGGCTCCGGGCCCGACGCCACCGGCTGGGTCATCATCATCAACGCCGTCAGCTACCTCGGGGTCGTCGGCTCGCTGAAGGCGATGCGCACCAAGGACCTGCGGCCGGCCGCGGTCGCCGCGCGGGGCAAGGGCACCGTGCGCGAGGGGCTGCGCTACGTGCGCGGGCGGCCCGACCTGTTGCTGGTCCTCACCGTGGTCTTCTTCGTGGGCACGTTCGGCCTCAACTTCCAGCTGACCAGCGCGTTGATGGCGACCGAGGTCTTCGACAAGGGCGCCGGCGAGTACGGGCTGCTCAGCTCGGTGATGGCGATCGGCTCGTTGCTCGGCGCGCTGCTGGCCGCCCGTCGCGGTCGGCCGACGCTACGGCTGGTGGTCGGCGCGGCCATCGCCTTCTGCCTCACCGAGATCGTCGCCGGGCTGCTGCCGACGTACCTGATCTTCACCCTGTGGCTGCCGCTGCTCGGTCTGTGCGCGCTGACCGTCATCACCGCCGCCAACGCGACCATGCAGCTGGCCGTGGCCCCCGAGATGCGAGGCCGGGTGGCCGCGCTCTACATGATGATCTTCATGGGCGGGACCCCGCTCGGTGCCCCGATCATCGGCTGGATCGGCGAGGCGTTCGGGGCCCGCTGGACGCTCGTCGGCGGCGGAGCCGGCGCCCTGCTCGGCACCGTCGCGGCCACGGTGGTGTTCGTCCGGGCCAACGACCTGGTCGTCGGGGCGCACTTCGGGCGGCACCCCGGCCTCGATGTGCAGACCCGCCCCACGGTCGATGCGGGCACCTCGCTGGTCGGCTGAACCCGACCTGCCCGTTCGGCCGATACCTGCCCAATCCGCCCACCGTGGGTTGCCAGCCGTGGAACAGTGGTCGCATGCGCCTCTATGCGGTCATCACGCCTCCGGCCGCCGCCCTGCACGATCTGCGGCGCGCGGTCGACGCGGCGCGCCCGTACGGGCCCGACGTGCCCTGGACCGAGCCCGCGATGTGGAGCCTGATGCTGGCCCGCTTCGGCAACCTCGGCCTGCACGAGACCACGATCGTCACCCAGACCCTCAGCGAGATCGGCACCTACTGCCCGCCGCTGGAGCTGCGCTTCTCCGGGGCCGTCACCCGACCCGTCGACGCCGACACCAACGGGGTGGATGAGCTCGGAGTCGCCCTGAGCGGCGACATCGACGGTCTGTGGAGCCTCGCCCGCGCGATCCCGGCGATGGTCCAGAAGCA
This sequence comes from uncultured Actinomycetota bacterium, assembly GCA_963785115.1. Classification (GTDB taxonomy): domain Bacteria; phylum Actinomycetota; class Actinomycetes; order Propionibacteriales; family Nocardioidaceae; genus JACCWP01. Next base: position 122,681 of record CAWATY010000007.1, on the reverse strand, counting down.
CGGGATGTTCCTCGACCGCCGCTCGTTCCACCACGACGTCGTCGTCGCCCAGGGCGCCCAGGGGACGTTCCCTGCGACCGGGGCGCTCGACTCCCTCAGCGGCTACCTCGGGCCGACCTGGACCGCCACCCAGATGCGTCTGGTGCGGCTGATCCCGCGCGGTGCCGACCAGCCGGGCATCGGCGACTACGAGGACGTGGAGCGGTACCCGTTCAGCGCCCCCGTGCAGATCGCCCCCGCCGACTACGCGGGGTCCCACCGCGCCGAGTGAACCCACCCGCCTGGCTAGGCTGGCCGCGGTGAATCCCCGCTTCCGCCGGCTGGTCGTGCCGGGTCTGCTGCTCGCCCTGCTGGCGGTCGTGGTCGTCGCCTCGATCGTGCGCTGACACCGTGCGTGCCGTGAGGACCTGACCTGCCATGCCCGAGCCACTCGCCGACGCCCTGGAACGGATCCGGGCGCTGCTGCTGGACGCCGACGGCCTGCTTCGCGCCGTCGCGTCCGGTCGCCGACGGGCGGAGCAACCGCCGTGGCGCCGGGTGGAGCTGCGCTACGTCGACCTGCGCGCGGGCCGGCACCTGCAGGTGACCGCCTACGACGCCACCCAGGCGCACACCAGCAACGCGCCGCTCGGACCAGAAGCAGACCAGGTCGTCGCCGACCTGCTCGCCCAGCCGTTCGGCAGCTGGCACGTCGAGACCACGTCGGCCACCGTGCAGCTGCGGGTCACCAAGCGCGGCGCGGCCCAGGTGAGCCAGCAGACCGGCATGCCGTCCGCGCCGCCCGACCGGACGCACGACCGCCAACCCCAGCGGCTGCTCGATCCCGCCGACCCCTACTTGGTCGGTCTCGGCATCAGCGATCGCGACGGCCGGGTGAAGCCGTCCCGGCAGGCCAAGCTGCGACAGGTCGAGGAGTTCTGCCGGCTGCTCGCGGCCGCCGTCGACGACGCTCTCGCGGCCGGCCAGCTGCGCACGCCGACGCCCGACGACCCGCTCCGGGTCGCCGACCTCGGCTGCGGCAACGCCTACCTGACGTTCGCCGCCCACCGCTGGCTCACCGCGGTGCGCGGCCTCCCGGTGACGATGACCGGCGTCGACCTGCGCGCCCAGGCCCGGCAGCGCAACACCGAGCTCGCCGACCGGCTCGGTGCCGACGGGCTGACCTTCGTCGCGGCTGGCATCGCCGACGTCGTCGTCGAGCCGGCACCCGACGTCGTGCTCTGCCTGCACGCCTGCGACACCGCCACCGACGACGCGCTGGCGCGGGCGATGGGGTGGGGGAGCCCGCTGGTGCTCGCCGCCCCCTGCTGCCACCACCACCTACAGGCCCAGCTGCGCCAGCAGCGGCCGCCCGCCCCGTACGCACTGGTCACCCGGCACGGCATCCTGCGCGAACGGCTCGCCGACACCCTGACCGACGCGCTGCGCGCGGCGCTGGTGCGGCTGCGCGGCTACCGGGTGGAGGTGGTCGAGTTCGTGGGCAGCGACCACACGCCGCGCAACACCCTGCTGCGCGCCGTACGCACCGGGGCCGCTGCCCCGGAGGAGGCCGCGCGGGAGTACGCCGACCTCGTCGCCGCGTGGCAGGTGACGCCGCGGTTGGCCGAGCTGCTCGAGCCACGTCCCGTCGGTCCCGACCCGGCGACCGCGTGCTGACCCGGGTCGCAGTGGCCCTGGGACTGGCGCTGGTCGGCGTCGGGGGATCAGCGGCCTGGGGCCAGGACGACACCGGCGCGATCGTGGTGCACGACCCGCGGATCGCCGAGTCCAGCGGGCTCGCGGTGTCGCCGGACGATCCCGATCTGCTGTACACGCTGAACGACTCCGGCAACGACCCGGTCGTCTTCGTCATCGACCGCGGTGACGGTTCCGTCGTGGGCACCACCACGCTGCTCGGTCTCGACCCCGACCGGGCGGACACCGAGGCGCTGACGGTCGAGGGCGACACGCTGTGGGTAGCCGACACCGGCGACAACCTGGCCACCCGCCGCGACGTCGCGCTGTATGCGCTGCCCGCACCCGGGCGCGGCGACGCGACGGTGACACCGACCGCCTACCCGGTGTGGTACCCCGACGGCCCCGACGACGTCGAGACCGTGCTGGCCGACCCGGCCACCGGCGAGCTGTGGCTGGTGACCAAGGGACTGCTGGGCGGATCGGTCATGCGGGTCCCGGACGACCTCGTCGCCGACGGCGACAACCGGCTGCAGCCGCTGCGCGACGTGGAGGTGCCCAGCCTCGTCACCGACGGCACGGTGCTGCCCGGAGGGCGGGCGGCGGTGCTCCGCGACTACGTGCGGGCGTACGTCTACGCGCTGCCCGGCTGGCGGCAGATCGACAGCTTCGCGCTGCCTCGCCAGGAGCAGGGCGAGTCGCTGACCGCGCTGCCCGGTGGCCGGATGCTGCTCGCCGGCTCGGAGGGCTCGCCGGCGCGGATCGACAGAGTGCCGCTGCCACCGGCGGTGCTCAAGTCGGTCCCGCAGGGCGGCGGGGGCGGCGAGGCGCCGGGGCTGCCGGGCCGGGACGCCGGATCCGAGCCGACCGGCGGCGAGGACGACGGCGACGACAACACCGTGCTCATCGTGATCGCCGCCTGCGCCGGAATCGCGGGCGGCCTGGTCGTGCTGCTGGTCAGTCGAGCCGCTCGACGATCCAGTCGACACAGCCAGTGAGCGCCTCGACGTCGTCGGGGTCGATCGCCGGGAACATCGCGATCCGCAGCTGGTTGCGGCCCAGCTTGCGGTAGGGCTCGGTGTCGACGACGCCGTTGGCGCGCAGCACGGCCGCGACCGCCGCGGCGTCGGCCGAGGCGTCGAGGTCGATCGTCCCGACCACCAGCGAGCGGGCGTCCGGGTCGGCGACGAAGGGCGTCGCGTACGTGGACTTGTCGGCCCATCCGTAGAGCCGGTCCGACGACTCCGTCGTGCGCTCGACCGCCCAGGTCAGCCCGCCCTGGGCGTTGAGCCAGTCGACCTGCTCGGCCATCAGGAACACCGTCGCCACTGCCGGGGTGTTGTAGGTCTGGTCCTTGCCGGAGTTGTCGATCGCCGTCGCGAGGTCGAGGAAGTCGGGGATCCAGCGGCCCGAGGCCTTGATCTGCGCGGCCCGCTCGAGCGCAGCGGGGGACAGCAGCGCGACCCACAGCCCGCCGTCGGCGGCGAAGCTCTTCTGCGGCGCGAAGTAGTAGGCGTCGGCCTCGCTCACGTCGACCGGCAGCCCACCCGCGCCGGAGGTGGCGTCGACGAGCACCAGGGCGTCGTCGTCGGCGCCGGGCACCCGCCGAACGTCGGTCATGACACCGGTCGAGGTCTCGTTGTGCGGCCAGGCGTAGGCGTCGACCCCGTCCTCGGCCGCCGGCAGCGGCCTGCTGCCCGGCTCGGCGGTGACGACCGTCGGCTCGGCGAGGAAGGGTGCCCCCTGAGCGGCCTTGGCGAACTTCTGGGAGAACTCCCCGAAGGCCAGGTGCTGGCTGCGCTCGCGGATCAGGCCGAGCACGGCGACGTCCCAGAACGCGGTCGTGCCCCCGTTGCCGAGGACCACCTGATAACCCTCGGGCAGGTCGAAGAGCTCGGCCAGCCCGGCGCGCAGCCGGCCCACCTGGCGCTTCACCGGGGGCTGGCGGTGCGAGGTTCCGAGCAGCGAGGTGCCGGTGGCGGCCAGGGCCTCGACCTGGGCGGTGCGGACCTTCGAGGGGCCGGAGCCGAATCGGCCGTCGGCCGGCAGCAGGTCGCGCGGGATGGTCAGCGTGGGAGCGTCAGGCACTGCCCCATTGTGGCAGCCTGCCGGACGTGGACCGTGAGGTGCTGGCCAGGCTCCGCCGTGAGTACGGCGCGGCAGGTCTGTCCGAGGCCGACGCCGGCGTCGACCCGAACCCGCTGCTGGAGCGTTGGCTCGAAGCCGCGGTGGCGGCGGGCATCACCGAGCCGAACGCCATGGCGCTGGCCACGGTCGGCGCCGACGGCCGGCCGTCGGTACGGGTCGTGCTGCTCAAGGGCCTGGACGAGCGCGGCCTGGTCTTCTACACCGGCTACGACTCGCGCAAGAGTCAGGACCTGGCGGTCGAGCCCTGGGCCGCGGCGACGCTGCTGTGGCACGACGTCGGCAGGCAGGTGCGGGTGGAGGGCCCGGTGTCGCGAGTCGGCGCTGCCGAGTCCGACGCGTACTTCGCGACCCGACCCCGCGACTCCCAGCTCGGCGCGTGGGCGTCACCGCAGTCGGACGTGGTGCCGGACCGGGCCGCGCTCGAGCGGAGGTTGGCCGACGTGACCGCCCGGTTCGGCGACGGCGACCCGGTGCCCCGCCCGCCCGGGTGGGGTGGCTGGCGGCTGCAGCCGGAGGTGGTCGAGTTCTGGCAGGGGCGGCCCGGCCGGCTGCACGACCGGCTGCGGTTCCGTCGCCGTGGCGACGGCTGGGACCGGGACCGGTTGGCCCCGTGAGTCAGCTCGCTGCCGTCCGGTTCGGTCAGCTCGTGCCGGAGACGGTGACGCGCAGGGCGCCGCCGGGGGGCTCGCCGGCCGACCAGGCGGCACCGGCCGGCGTGGCCGCCGACGTGAGCCCGATGATCAGCCCCGCGATGACGGCCAGCAGCAGCCGCGCGTGCGAGCGCGAACGAGGCCGAGAGAGACGGTGACGCTTGGTCATGCCTCACGGTAGGTGCGGGGTTGATCAACGACTCAGCGCAGCGGCGAACCTCACCTGATCGGGTGCCGCCGTCGTGCCCGATCGGGGCGGGGGTAGACGACGAACGGCCCGCAGGGCGTGTACCGAGCGGACGGGGCTCGGTCCCTGCGGGCCGGGTGGCTGCCTGGGATTCACCGACCGCCGCACGCCGAGTCTCGACGCGCACTGTGGCGGATCCCCGGCGGCGGCTAGCGGGCAGCCACCTCGCTCGTCCTAGGTTCACTCATGAACTGGACCACCTCCTTTCCGCGTACCGCTGAAACTACGTCCCGGTCGGGGGGCGCACAAGCCGGTTTCAGTCGGTACGGAACCAGGCCGCGCGGTCGGCCTCCAGCACGCCACCGATGACGGCGCCCGGTTCGCTCTCGAGCAGCACCTCGGCGTCGGAGAGGCCGAGGCCCGCCAGGTCGACCGGGCCGTCGTTCCCGCATGCCACGACGCAGCTGACTCCCCCCGCCGGACCTGGGCGGTGGACCACGAAGACCCCCTCGGGCAGGTCGTCGGGCGCGCTGACCCGCTCGCCGAGCCCCGGGAGCAGCCGTCGGCGCAGCGCGAGCGCCTCCCGGACCAGCTCCAGCGTCGAGCCCGGACGTGCCTGTTGGCGGTCGACCGCCAGCCCGCCCCAGCCGGCGGGCTGTGGGAGCCAGCTCGACGCGGAGGCCGGCGGTGAGAAGCCGTGCGCCGAGCCCTCGTCGGCGCTCGTCCACGGCAGCGGCACCCGGCAGCCGTCGCGCCCGGTCCCCCCGCCGCGCAGCCAGATCGGGTCCTGCCGGGCCCCCGGCGGCACCGCGACCTGCGGCAGCCCGAGCTCCTCGCCCTGGTACAGGTACGCCGACCCGGGCAGCACCAGCATCGCCAGCAGCGCCGCCCGAGCCCGGGTCAGCCCGAGCGCGGCGTCGACGGCGTCCGGGTCGTCGTTGCCGGCACGGGAGCTGCCGCCGCCGGCGCCCAGCCGGGTCGTGGTCCGGACGACGTCGTGGTTGGACAGCACCCAGGTCGGGCTGGCCCCCACCTGGTCGGTGGCCGCCAGCGTCGAGGTCAGCACCTGGCGCAGCGCGTCGGCCGACCAGGTGGCCTCGACCCAGTGGAAGTTGAACGTCTGCTGCAGCTCGTCGGGGCGCAGGTAGCGGGCCATCGCGGCGGCGTCGGCCACCCACGCCTCGCCGATCGCCATCCGGTCACCGGGGTACTCCGCCAACACCCGGTGCCAACGCCGGTAGATGTCGTGCACGGCGGGCTGGTCGTCGTACGGGCGGACCCGCTCGGCCAACGGCTCGTCGACCTCCCCGCGGGCCGCGGCGAGCTCGCGCGGGGTGAGGTCGGGCAGCCCGTCCGCCTTGGCCATCCCGTGCGCCACGTCGATCCGGAAGCCGTCGACGCCCCGGTCGAGCCAGAACCGCAGGATCCGGTCGAACTCGTCGGCGACGTCGGGCTCGGTCCAGTCGAGGTCGGGCTGACCCTGCTCGAACAGGTGCAGGTACCACTGGCCGTCGGGCACCCGGGACCACGCGGGCCCGCCGAACATCGACAGCCAGTTGTTCGGCGGCTCGGCGCCGTCGGGTCCGCGCCCGTCGCGGAACAGGTACCGGCGACGCTCGGGGCTGCCCGCGGGAGCGGCGAGCGCCGCCTGGAACCAGCGGTGCCGGTCGGAGGTGTGGTTGGGGACGATGTCCACGATCACCCGCAGGCCGGCCTCGTGGGCTGTTGCCACCAGTACGTCGAAGCCGGCGAGGTCGCCGAAGACGGGGTCGACGTCGCAGTAGTCGGCGACGTCGTAACCGTGGTCGGCCTGTGGCGAGGGGTAGAACGGCGTCAGCCACACCGCGTCGACCCCGAGGTCGGCGAGGTAGGGCAGCCGCGAGGTGATGCCCGCAAGGTCGCCGACACCGTCGCCGTCGGAGTCGGCGAAGCTGCGGACGTAGATCTGGTAGCAGACGGCGTGGCGCCACCAGGTCAGGTGCGGCATGAAGGCTCCCGGGTGGGGGTCAGGCGAAGGCGGAGGGGTCCACCCGGATCCACGTGTGGGCGGCGGTGCCCAGAAGGTGGCCGGCGGCGTCGTACACGCTAGCCGCGGTCAGCGACTTGCGGCCCACGCGGTCCAGCAGCGCGCCGACGACCACCAGCCGTTCGCCGCCTACCGGCGGGCGGTGGATCGCCGCCGTGATCCGACCGAGCACCATCGGGCGACCGGCGATGTCGTCGGTCCATCCACTGGGGCAGTCCAGCGCCGCCCACACGTGCGCCGCCGAGGCGTGCGCCGGGTGTGGCGTCCAGCTGCACGCCGTGCGGCCGGGACCGATCGGGCCGGGCCGCAGCCGCAGCCCCTGCCCCTCGAGCGGGGTCGTGCCGCAGACGAAACAGCCTGGGAACGGGTGGTCGACGAGGCCCGGGTACGCCGCCTCGGCGGCAGCCGCGTCGTCGGCGTCGGCCGGCGGCACCGGCTCCGGGGGCTCGCCGACCACGGCCTCAGCCACCAGCGCCTCACCGTCGCGCAGCTGCACCCGCTCGCTGCCGGCGTGCACGTCGAGGTCACGCTCCAGCGGCGGGGGGAGCCGCAGCGTCACGGTCACCGCGGCCGCACCGGGCAGCCGGGCGGCGAGCACCCCCGCCGTCCAGCCGCCGTTGGCCGAGGTCGCCGGGCCGCGGTGCTGCGCATCCAGCCGCAGCACGCTCATGCCGGCACCAGGGCTGCGGCGGCGACGTCCAGGTCGGCAACCAGAGCGGCCAGCGCGGCGTCGCGGTCGTCGGCCCGCAGCACCGCCGACGGGTGCACCGTGCCCATCATCCAGCCGGCACGCACCAGCGCCGGGTCGTCGCTGCGCGGCTGGCGCGGGAACAGGATCCCGCGCTGCCGGGTGACCCGGAACGACGGCCCGAGCAGCGTTCGGGCAGCCGTGGCGCCGAGGCACACCACGACCTCGGGGTCGACCACGGCCAGCTCGGCGGCCAGCCAGGGGCGGCAGGCGGTGAGGTGCACGAGGTCGGGCGTCTGGTGCAAGCGGCGCTGCGGCGTCGGGGTGAACCGGAAGTGCTTGACCGCGTTGGTGACGTAGGTGTCCTGCCGGTCGATCCCGGCGCGCTGCAACGCCTCGTCCAGCAGCCGTCCCGCCGGTCCGACGAAGGGTGCTCCCTGCCGGTCCTCGGCATCGCCCGGCTGCTCGCCGACGAACGCCAGCCGGGCGGTGGCCGAGCCGGAGGAGAAGACCGTCTGTGTCGCGGCTGCGTGCAGCTCGCAGCCCTCGCACCCGGCGGCCGCGGTCCGCAGCTGGTCCAGCCCCGCTCCCGTCGGCACCCACTGCTGGGCGCCAGGTCGCCCCTCGTCGGGTCGCACTGCGTCGGCCACGCCGCGACCGTACTCAGCGCAGCGCGCCGTAGCGGCGCAGGGCCTCTTCGCGCTCGACCCGGTGGTCGACCATGGGCCCGGGGTAGCCGTTCGGCGGTCCGCCGTCGAGCCGCCACGGCTCGTGCACGGCCGCCCCCTCGACGCCGCGGAGCTCCTCGACGTGGCGGCGGACGTACGTGCCGTCGGGGTCGAACTTCCGGCCCTGGGTCACCGGGTTGAAGACCCGGAAGTACGGGGCGGCGTCGGTCCCGCAGCCCGCCACCCACTGCCAGCCGTGGTTGTTCGACGCCAGGTCGCCGTCGACCAGCCAGTGCAGGAAGTGCCGGGCGCCGTGCTGCCACTCCACGTGCAGGTCCTTGACCAGGAAGCTGGCCACGATCATCCGGACCCGGTTGTGCATCCAGCCCTCCGTCCGCAGCTGGCGCATGCCGGCGTCGACGATCGGGAAGCCGGTCCGCCCCTGCCGCCAGGCCTCGAGCTGCTCGCCCGGTGGGTCGTACTCCATGCCGGCGAACCGCTCGTACAGGTACTCCCGGGCGCTGCGCGGGTGCCGGTGCAGGACGTCGGCGTAGAACTCCCGCCAGGCCAGCTCGGCGCGGTACGTCCGGACCGAGTCGCCGCGTCGGGCGGCCAGATCGGCGAGCATCGTGCGCGGGTGGATCTCGCCCCACTTGAGGTGCACCGACATCCGCGAGGTCCGGTCGAGGTCGGGCCGGTCCCGGGTGCTGGCGTAGTCGTCGAGGACGTCGTCGACGTACCGGCGCCACCGGCGGCGCGCCGCCTCCTCACCGGCCGATGGCAGCGTGCTCCCGTCGGCGGGCGCGGCCGGGGGCAGGTCCGCGCTCGCGAGCGGCCTGGCCCAGTGGACCCCGCGCGGCGGCCCCACCGGGTCGCGCCAGCCGTGCTCGGCCCAGGCGCGGGAGAACGGCGTGTACACGGCGTAGCCCGTGCCGTCGGACTTCGTCACCCGACCGGGCGCCACCGCGTACGGCGACCCGGTGCGGACCAGCTCGATGCCGTGCCGGGCGAGCGCGTCCTCGACGGCGGTGTCCCGGCGGGACCCGTACGGCCCGTGGTCGGCCGCGACGTGCACCTGGGTGGCACCGGCCGCCCTGGCCACCCGCGGCACCTCCTCGACGGGGTCGCCGCGGCGCAGCTGCCAGCCACCGATGCGCTCGCCCAGGTCGGCCAGGCTGGCCGCCAGGTAGGCCCGCCGGTTGGGCCCGGCCGGTCGCCACAGCGCCGGGTCGAGCACGTACAGCGGCACCACGGCTGCGTCTGTGCCCCCGTCTGTGCCCCCGTCTGTGCCCCCGTCGGCGCCCCCGTCGGCGCCAACGTCGGCGCCCCCGTCGGCAGAGCGCGCGGCGTCGACGGCATGACGCAGTGCCGGGTTGTCGCCGAGCCGCAGGTCACGGCGGAACCACATCACGGTCGTCGCCATTGCCCCATCGTGCGGCAGAATGGAGGGGTGAGCGCGCTGATCGACACCACGGAGATGTACCTCAAGACGGTCTTCGAGCTGGAGGAGGAGGGGATCACCCCCCTGCGCGCACGCATCGCCGAGCGGCTGCAGCAGAGCGGGCCGACGGTGAGCCAGACGGTGGCCCGGATGGAGCGCGACGGCCTGCTGACCGTCGAGGGCGACCGGCACCTCGAGTTCACCCCCGAGGGTCGCCAGGCCGCGGCCCGGGTGATGCGCAAGCACCGGCTGGTCGAGCGACTGCTCACCGACGTGATCGGCCTCGACCTCGAGCTGGTGCACGAGGAGGCGTGCCGCTGGGAGCACGTGGTGTCCGAGCACGTCGAGCGGCGCCTGGTCCAGCTGCTGGAGCACCCGACCGAGTCGCCCTACGGCAACCCGATCCCGAGCCTCGACGAGCTCGGCGAGGTGGCCTCGGTGGAGAGCTTCCTGGACGGCCTGCAGGGCCTCGGTGACAAGGTCGACGAGTCGGTCGGCGACGACGCCGTCGAGGTGCACGTGCGGCGGATCTCCGAGCCGCTGCAGACCGATGTCGCCACCCTCGCAGACCTGCGCCGGGTCGGTGCGCTGCCCGGCCGCACGGTGCACGCCCGCTCCGCCGGCACCGGGGTCGAGGTCACCGGCGACGGGGGTTCGATCACGGTCCTGTCGCCCGAGCTCGCCGCGCACGTCCTGGTCCGGCGCTGACCCGCCACCGCTACTTCGCGGGATCCCTCCGCCGGGGCGGCAGCGGAACGAACCCGCTGGTGCGGCGCACGTAGTCGGCGTAGCCGGGCTTGCTCCGCGCCAGCGCCGGCTCCAGCGTCGCCTTGCCGGTCCCGCGGACCAGGGTCCAGGTGAGCAGCAACGGGCTGACCACCGTGGCGACCCCCCACCACGACGACGCGGCGACCAGCCAGATCCCCCACCAGGCGCAGGCGTCGCCGAAGTAGTTGGGGTGCCGGGTCCAGGCCCACAGCCCGTGGTCCAGCACCTGGCCCCGGTTGGCCGGATCGGCCTTGAACCGGGCCAGCTGGGCGTCGCCGACCGTCTCGAAGGTGAGCCCGACCGCCCACACCACCGCACCGGTGGCGGCGAGCGGCCCGTACAGGTCGGTGCTGAACATCCCCACCTGCACGGGCAGCGACACGACGTACATCGCCAGCCCCTGCGGCAGGAACACCCGGCGCACCGCGACCGCTGCCGGGCTGCCGGGCGCGTCCCGCACCAGCGCCGCGTAGCGCGGATCCTCGGGCAGCCCGCGGTTGCGGACGAGGATGTGCGCCGCCAGCCGGACGCTCCACAGCAGCACGATCGCGACCAGCAGTCGGCGCGCCGCCGGGTCGGCCGCGGACCCGAGCGCGAGCAGGTACGCCAACACCGCCAGCAGGCCGAGTCCCGCGCCCCACACCACGTCGACCACGCTGAGCCGACCGAGTCGCAGCGCGACCAGCAGCGTGCCCGCCATCAGCACCGCGACCGTCAGGGCGCAGCCGGCCAGGCAGACCAGGAGCGGCCCCTCGTCGACGCTCACGGCGCGAGCCAGCCGAGCGGGCTGGCGGGCATCAGGCTGGCACCGTCGTTGGTGGGTCGGACGCACAGCACCTGGTCGACGCCCATCCGGTTCTGGCCGAACGAGAGCGCGCCCCCGGCCAGGTAGAGCCGCCAGGCCCGTGCCGTCTCGGTGCCGACCAGCTCGACCGCCCGGTCCCACCCGTCCTCGAGCCGGCGGGCCCAGGCTGCCGCGGTGCGTACGTAGTGCTCCCGCATCGCCTGCACGTCACGGACCTCCAGCCCGGCGTCGGCGAGCATGCCGACCGTGTCGGCCACCGGCCGCATGTGCATGTCGGGGGCGATGTAGGTCTCGATGAACGCGCCGCCGCCCGGCGCCACGTCACGGCGCGACATCTGCTGGACGAGCACCCGGCCGCCGGGCCGTACGGCGTCGTGCAGGGTCCGGGCGAACCCGGCGTACTCGGTCTCGCCCACGTGCTCGCCCGTCTCCAGTGAGCCGACGGCGTCGACGCCCCGTACGGAGTCGTCGTCGGCGAGCTCGGCGTGGTGCTGCAGGCGGACCTCCACCTGCCCGGACAACCCACGCTCGGCCGCCCGCTCGTCGACCCACCGCTGCTGCTCGACCGACAACGTCACCCCGGTGACCCGGGCGCCGTGGTGCTCGGCGGCGTGCAGGGCGAGCGCCCCCCACCCGCAGCCGACGTCGAGCAGCCGGGCTCCGGGACGCAGCCCGAGCTTGCGGCAGACCAGTTCCAGCTTGTCGTGCTGGGCCTCCTCCAGCGCGTACGCCGGCTCGTCGCGGATCCAGAACGCGCACGAGTAGGTCAGCCGGCTGTCCAGCAGCAGCGCGTAGAAGTCGTTGGACAGGTCGTAGTGGTGCGCGATCGCGCGGGAGTCGCGATCGCGGCTGTGCAGCCGGCCCCGTAGCCGCGACTCCGCGGCCGGCCGGCGGGGCGGTGGACCGAGCGCCCCCACCCGGGCCGCGGTGGCCAGCCCACGGGCGAGCAGCCCGGCGGTGACGGGCCGGTGGTCCGGTTCCCGGTCGCCGCCGTCCCGGACGGCACCCCACACCAGGGCGAGGGCCCGGTCGAGGTCGCCCTCGACGTCGATGTCGCCGCGCACGTACGCCCGGGCCAGGCCCAGCTCTCCGGGGCTCCACACCAGGTGCCGCAGCGCTCGCCGCTGGCGCACGACCACGACCGGGACGCCCGTTCGCGCCGACGCGCCGGCCTCGCTGCCGTCCCACGCACGCAGCCGCACCGGCAGCGCCACGCCCAGGGCCTCCTCGACCAGGCCGACCAGCTGCTGCGCCCGGGAGTCGTGTCGCGCCATGGGACCAGTCAATCCGGGGCGTCAAACGGGCGGGAACCGCCCGCTGAACGGCTGAGAGGGGTTCGGCGGACTGCCGCCGGTAGCACCGCACATCTACTCTGGGTGCAGGGCGACGGCGGACCAGCCTCCGCCGCTGCCGTCGTGCCATGACCTGGGAGGGGCGGACGGTGCCGGAGAGCCAGCCGCTGGTCAGTCGCGTCTTCGACCTCTCGGTCCTGCTTTTCGCGGTCGTGGCGACCCTGCTGACGGCTCTCGAGGGTGGCGAGGCGTTCGGTGAAGGCGCCGGCGCCGGACTGTCACCGCTGTGGCTGTGCGTACCGCTGATCGCGGTCTTCGGGCGCTACCCGGTGCACCTCGACCGCCCCGCGGGCGCGATCGAGATCGGCTTCGACTCCTGCGTGCTGGCCTTCCTCGGCACCGCGTTCGTCGAGCCGCACGAGGCGGTGGTGATCTGGGCAGCAGGTGCCGTCCTCGCGCAGTTCGCCACCAGCCGGCGGATGCCGGCCCGGATCTTCAACATCGGGGTCATGATCACCTCCGGGGTGACCGCGCTGTGGGTGATGGAGCTGCTCGATGGCGGGTCCGGCTCCGAGACCTCGCTGCAGGAGTTCCTCGCGGTGATGATCGGCTGCACCGTCTACTTCCTGCTCGACTTCGTGGTGTCCGAGGTCTCGGTGGCGCTGGAGAACTCCGCGCCCGTGCGCCCCCAGCTGATCGAGTACGGCGTGCTGCTGTCGATGGTGAGCATCGTGGCCGTCGACTCCCTCGGCTACCTGGCCGCGCTGATCAACCGGGAGCTGCCGGCCATCGCCCTCGTGCTGCTGGCCGTGCCGCTGGCCGCCCTGCTGGTGGCGGCCCGGTCGACGATGCGCGACCGCGAGCGCTCGCGCCGGATGCGGGTGCTGTTCGACGTGTCCCGCGAGGTGCAGAAGCAGGTCGACAGCGACGTCGTCCTCGAGCTGCTCGAGCCCGGTGCCCGCGAGCTGATCCGGGTGCCCGAGACCTCGCTGCGCGACGACCCGCCCGAGCCGGGCGAGGTGGGCGCCCGAGTCACCGACGGCACCAGGGACTGGTGGCTGGTCGCGCCGGAGTGGTCGAGGTTGCGGGCCACCATCGCCTCCGACGCCGAGCACCTCGACCAGCTCGCCCTGACCGGGTCCGAGGCGCTGTCCCGGCTCAAGCTGGCCCGCGAGATGACCTACCTGGCGCGCCACGACACGCTGACCCAGCTGGCCAACCGCAGTGTCTTCCTCGACCGGGTCGAGCACGCGCTGCAGATGGCGCGGCGGCGTCGCAGCCGGGTCGCGGTGCTGTTCTGCGACCTCGATGGCTTCAAGCAGATCAACGACCGGTTCGGCCACAGCGCCGGTGATGCCGTCCTGGTCACGATCGCGAGCCGGATCCGCGGCTGCGTCCGGGTCAGCGACACCGTGGCCCGGCTGGGCGGCGACGAGTTCGCGATCCTGCTCGAGGACGTACGCAACGACGACGACGTGGCCCGGGTCAGCGCCGGCGTGCTCGCCGCCGTCGTCGACCGGGCGGAGGTCAACGGCCACCACGTGACCGTCAGCACCAGCATCGGCGTCGCCACGTCCGACGGCTCCGACACCGGCGAGGGCGTGCTGCGCAGCGCCGACATCGCGATGTACGAGGCCAAGGCGCAGGGCAAGAACTGCATGGCGCGCTACCGGCCCGAGCTGGGTTCGGCCAGGGTGCGCAAGCTGGAGATGGTCGAGGCGCTGCGCGCCGCGGTCGAGGCCGGTGACCTGACCGTCGTCTACCAGCCGGTCGTCGAGGTGCACAGCGGCGCGATCGTGGGCCTCGAGGCGCTGGCCCGCTGGCGGCACCAGGACCAGGACATCTCGCCGAACCAGTTCGTCCCGCTGGCCGAGGAGACCGGACTGGTCGTCCCGCTGGGGGAGCAGGTGCTCGACCTGGTGGCCCGAGACGCGCGGTCGATCGAGTCGGTGCGCGACCTCGACGGCACCGGCCTCGAGATCGCGGTCAACATCTCGGCCCAGCAGCTGCGGTCGCCGACGTTCGTGGACAAGGTGCGGGCTACGGCCGAGTCGCTGCGGGGACTCGACCTGGTGCTCGAGGTGACCGAGCGCGACGTGGTCCGCGAGGACTCGCTCTCGCTCGAGGCCATGCACCGGCTGGTCGACGCGGGGATCCGCTTCGCCGTCGACGACTTCGGGATCGGCTTCTCCTCCATCGGCTACCTGCAGCACCTGCCGGTCCAGGTGCTCAAGACCGACCGCACGTTCGCGGCCCGGATCGACACCAGCGAGCGGTCGGCCGAGCTGCTGCGCTCGATGCTGCTGATGGGACAGGCGCTGGGTCTCGACGTCGTCGTCGAGGGCGTCGAGCGCCGCGAGCAGCTCGATCTGCTGCGGCAGATGCGCTACGACGTGTTCGCCCAGGGCTTCCTGCTCGGCCGGCCGATGCCACTGGCCGAGGCACTGCGCTTCGTGCGGGACCAGGCGGCAGAGCGCCTCACGCCGTCCGTGCCGCTGCAACCGCTGGGGCAGGCGGTCGACAGCGGCTGATCGGGGTACGTTCGTGGGAGTCCCCGACACTCCCCGGAGGTCCACGATGTCCAGCCGCAATGCCAGCACTGTGTGGGAAGGCGGTCTGCAGGACGGGAAGGGGCGCACCAGCCTCGACACGTCCGGTCTCGCCACGTTCGACGTGTCCTTCCCGTCCCGGGTCGCCGACACCCCCGAGAGCGGAAACACCGACCCCGAGGAGCTCCTGGGAGCGGCGCACGCGACCTGCTTCTCGCAGAACCTCGCCGGCACGCTCGGCCGCAACGACGTGACCTTGAAGACGCTGCACACCACCGCGACGGTCACGCTGAACAAGACCGACACCGGGCTCACGATCACCGAGATCGCGCTCACCGCCCGGGCGACCGTCGAGGGCGCCGACCAGGACCGGTTCGCCGAGCTCGCGGCCGAGGCCGAGCGCACCTGCCCGGTGAGCAAGGCGCTGACCGGCACCACGGTCACGTTGGACGCGCAGCTCGAGTCCTGACGCCCAGTAGCGTGGGGGCGTGCCGAACGTCCCCGGGTCGACCCGTCGCATCCCCGGGCGCAAGCTCGCCGTAGCCACCCTCGGGGCGGTGCTCCTGATCGCCGGGGTCGCCGCCCTCGTCCTGCCCGGGCCGGGCCTGCTGTTGATCCTGATCGGGCTGGTGGTGCTCTCCACCGAGTTCGAGTGGGCCGAGCGGCGGGTCGACGCGGTGCGCGACAGGGCGTTCGACGCCGCTGCTGCCGGCGTCGCGACCTGGCCGCGGATCGTCGTGAGCACGCTCAGCGCACTGGTCGTGATGGCCGTCGGCGTCTGGTGGTGCACCGACCCGCAGATCCCGGAGATCTGGATCGTCGGCCCAGACCTACCGTTCGGCGGCCTGGCCACGGGCCTGGCGATCGTCGGCGGAGGGGTGATCGCGTTGGCCTTGCTCGGCTACAGCATGAAGCGGTTCCGCTACGGCGACGACAAGCCGCCGGGCGAGCGCGACGCTGAGGCGTCGGGCACTGCCTGAACCAGCTCGGCCAGCCGCTCGAGGGTGGCCTCCATCCCCCGCCGGTTGCGCGCCGGGAACCGACTGACCCAGTAGTACGGCCACAGGTGGGGGACCCGCGACGGGTCCCACTCCTCCCGCACCAGCGTGCCCCCCTCGACCGGCGTCAGCGTGTAGCGCCAGCGGTGTCCGGCGAAGTGCCGCCAGGCGATCCGTCGCGGCTCGTCGAACTCCACCACCACGTTGGTGATCCGGTAGGGGAGCAGCAGCGACATGTCCATGCCGAAGTGCGCGCCCTTCGACAGCCGCTCGGGGTTGCCCGGGTGGGCGGCGCGCACCGTGCCGGACCCGTCGAGCAGGGGGTGCTGGGCCGGGTCGGCGAGCAGGTCGAAGACCACCTGCGGTTCGGCCGGGACGACCCGTTCGGCGGACACGGTCAGCGAGGGGAGCACGCCTGTCAGTCTGCCCGCTCAGTCGGTGGGCAACGCCATGACCTCGGTCACCCCGCCGCCGGCCACTACCGCGACCCGGCCGTCGGACAGCGGCAGCGCACGCACCCGGTCGGCCCGCCCGGGCAGCCCGGTGAGGCTGTCAGCCAGGCTGAGCGCCCCGTCGGAGCCGATCCGGACCACCGAGAGCCCGGCTCCGCCGTTGCCGCCGTACGTGCTCACCAGGGCGAGTCGCAGGTCTGGCAGGTACCCGAAGGCCCGGGAGTCGGTCTCGACCGACGCCTGGTAGGCGTGCAGGTCGAGCGTGGACAGCCGCTCAGGCGCCGCCAGGTCGCGCACGTCGAACGTCGAGACCTGTGCGCCCTGCGTGATGCCGGAGCGGGAGGCGTCCTGCCCGATGCCGAGCAGCAGCCCGTCGCCGACCGGGTGCAGGTACTCCGAGAAGCCGGGGATCTTGAGCTCGCCGACCAGCTGCGGGTCGGTCGGGTCGGACAGGTCGAGGGTGTAGAGCGGGTCGACCTGGCGGAACGTCACGATGACCGCGACGTCGCCGAACCAGCGCACCGCGCGGATGGTCTCGTGCCGGCCCATCCCGCCGACCGAGCCCACCTCGACCAGCTCGCCGTCGGTCTCCTCCAGCACGATGACCTGGGTCTCTGACGGTGACCAGGTGCTGCCCCGCATCGTGGCGACCCGCAGCAGGCCCTCGTGCTCGCTGAACGCCCACTGGTCGGGCACCGCGCCCGGCACCTCGCCCGACGCCACGTACGTCGTCGTGTCGCCCGCGACGTCGAAGGCGTGCACCTCGGTGCTCGTCGCCGTACCACCGGTGTCGGTCAGGTCTCGGCCCCAGTCGTCCCAGCCCCCCTCCGTGGTAGCGACGTACAGTCGATCGGTGGACGCGTAGACGAGGGAGCCGTCGGCCGTGAGCCCGGTCGCCGCCCGGTCCTCCGGCGCCTGCGGGTCGACGGTCAGCACGCTCAGCGTGCCGAGGCCGGCCGACGTCTCCGGGTGCTGCACCGCCGAGCACGGCAGCAGCCGGGTGACGTCGTCGCGGTTGATGCCCTCGGCCAGGTCACCGCCACTGGTCGTGCGGGCCGGCAGCCAGGCCCGCGGCGGAGACTCCCGGACCAGCTGCCGGTTCGCGACCAGGGCCTCGTGGTGGGTGCGGCCGTGGCCCGGCGTGACGAAGGGCAGGTCGGGGGTGGTGCTCAGCACCACCCGGACGACGCCGTCGTGCTGCCGGGCGGACACCAGCTCGCCGGTCATCTGCTCGGTGCCGACCAGCTGCGGGTCGGCCGGGTCGGCGATGTCGACCGTGGTGAGCGTCGTGTACGCGTCCTGGGCCGTGTACGGCGGGACGAACCAGCCGACGCGTCGCGTCCCGTCGCGCAGGTGCCCGCTGCCCAGCACCACCACCCGGTCGTCGACCAGCAGCAGGTCGTGTGCGTGGGTTCCGGCGGGGAGCGCCAGCCGGGCCAGCTCCTCGGGCTCGTCACCGGCGGCATCGACCACGACCAGGTCCGGCCCGTCGAGCAGCACCACCAGGGAGCCGTCGGTCTTGGCCAGGTCGGGCTCGTCGACACCGGCCTCCTGCACGTTCGTCCCGGTGGCGCCGGTGCCAACGGCGTCGGCCGCCTCGCCGTTGTCGGCGCGGGCAGCCGTCGGAGTGGCGACCCCGAAGTCGCCCACCATCAGGTACGGGTAGATCGGCGGGCCGAGTCCCCAGGCCGTGACCTCTTCACGCGCCGCCTGGGCGTACCACTGCCGCAGCTGGTTGCAGCCGTCGAAGGGTCGCAGCGCCGTCGCTGCGGCCTGCGAGCCCCTCGTGGGCGCCAGCACGGGACCGCCGAGGACGACGGCGGCGGTGACACCGGTCGTGGCGACCGCGAGCGCCAGTGCCAGTACTGCCCACCGTGCTCGTCGTGGCCACCACGCCATGTCGGACTCCCGCCGCTCGCCTGCTGCGGTGGGACGGCGCCACGGGCCCGACGGTTCCGCCCGGGGTCAGAACCCGGTGTCAGAAGTCGAAGCCGCCGAAGTCCATGTCGCCGCCCGCTTCACTGGAGTCCCCGCCCGAGTCCCCGCCGTCGCCGCCCCAGTCGCCGTCGAGACCGTCGAACCCGCCGCCGAGCATCCCGCCCATCGCGGTGCCCAGGAACAGCGCGTTCGCCAGCCCGAAGCCGCCGAAGTAGCCCAGCGCCATCGGGGCGAAGGCCGGGCCGGCCTCCCAGTACGGCATCCGCCGGGTGCCGACCAGCACCTGGCGGCTCGCGGGCTCGGCGCCGGCCTCGACCCGTTCGGCGTCGAGGCGGCAGGCGGGCACGTCACGGGTGACGCCACCGGGCGGAGTCCACTCCACGTCGGTCACCGACTGGCCGTGCCGGGGGTCGAAGAAGCAGGCCGGGCGTCGCGACGGCAGCGGCTCGTTCTCCACCCGGGCCCGGACGCACGCGATCGCGTAGCGGCCGTCGTCGATGATCGTCGCCACGTGCCGGGTCTGCTCGGGGTCGGAGATGGCGTCGGCGGCCTGCTTGGCGGCCTCGTAGGTGTCCAGGGCTCGCTGGTAGTCCGAGCGCCCGCCCTCGTCGAGCCTGCCGGTGCCGATCTCGTTGCCGAGCCGCTGCAGGTCCTCGCCGAACGCGACCACGTCCTCCTCGACCGCGCGGCGCACGACCCCGAGCTCGGCCGCCTTCAGCTCGCGCCGGCTCCGTACGCTCTTCCGGTTGCTGGCGTAGACGAAGAGCCCGACCACGATGGCGATCACCAGCAGCCATTCCATGCCCCGAGTCTCGCACGCGCGCCAGGCGCGTCCCGCCGGGTCAGGACGCCGGGAAGGTGAACCGCACCCGGTGCCCGCCGAGCCGACCCCGGGCGGTCGCCTCGGCCAGGGGGTCGGTGTCGCGCCAGCGCAGCCGCAGCCACCCGGGCACCGCGCCCTCGCCGCCGACCCGTACGCGGGCGGTGACCAGCCCGGTCTGGCGGTGCCAGGCCATCCGGCCGGTGACCCCGACGTCCCGCACCCAGCGGACGCGGTCGAGGCGCCACCGGACGACCGGGTTGTCGGCGGCGAACCCTCCGCCGGGGAGGACGCGGAACGTGCCCCCGGCCATCCCGACCCCGGAGTTGCCGTACATCGACAGCCACCGGGCCATCACGTCCGCCGCGGTCGCCGACGCCACCCGCGCGGTCCGCAGCCGCGGCCCGGCCCAGCCGGTGCCTTCAGCGGTGCGGGCGAACGTCTGCACCAGCCGGTTCTCGTGGTAGCGCGCGGCGCACGAGGTGTCGCCGGCCCGGCCGCCGGTGCGGACGAACCGGCGCACCAGCACCGACGCGCAGGTGTCGAAGTCGATCAGGGCGGTTACGTGGGTGGTGTTCGCCACCTCGACGAACGTCGAGTCCGGAAAGGCGTTCGCGGTGAGCTGCCCGCCCTCCGGCGACGTGAGGGAGTCGAGGTCGCCGGAGAGCACCAGGGTCGGGACGTCCGGGTACGTCGAGTCCCGCGGTACCGGGTGCACCCACCGGTCCGGTACGGGCCAGCGCAGGCAGTCGTCGTAGTAGTTGTCGGGGTGGCGGACCCACTCGTCGACGGTGAACGGCGCGAACAGTCGCGGGGTGTCGTGGCGGAGTCCGGCCACGGCGCGCGCGTACTGCTCCGGCCGCGCGGGGATCGGCGCACCCATCGCGTACGCCTGCGGGGTGTCGAGACAGTTGACGGCGACGTACAGGCCCTCGGAGAAGTACCGCGGTCGGCCGGCGCCGCCCTCGTACGCGATCTCGCGGACCAGTCGCAGCAGCGGGCGCTCGTAGGGCCGGACGCGCAGCGCGGCGCGGACCGCGGCGTCGAGCTCGCGGTAGATCGCCGGGGTGAGCGCGGCGTACGTGAGCAGGTCGATGATGTCGGGGACGCCCACCGTCACCCGCTCGACCACGCCGTCGGCGTTCGGCGCCCGGCCGACCAGCGGCTGGTGTCGGAGCAGCGCCACCAGCCGGGCCACCCGGCGCATGGTCCCGCCCGGCCGCTCGGCGCACGCGGGTGAACGGTCGCAGGCGAGCCGGAACGCGTCGCGCAGGGCCCGGTTGGTGTCGGAGTACCAGGGGTCGCTGCCGTCGACGAAGTAGGCCGCGTCGAGGACGAGGGTGCGCACCCGCTCGGGGTGCCGCACCGCGAAGGCCTGGGAGAAGAAGGTGCCGTACGAGTCGCCGTAGAGGTCGACCCGGCGGATGCCGAGGTGGTCGAGCACGTCAACGACGTCGCGGGCGGCGAACGCGCTGCCGTACAGGTCGGAGGCGGCGCCGAGCTGCCGTCCGCAGCGCCCGGCGGCCACCGTGTAGTTCCCCTCGTAGGCCTGCAGCTGCGGGCAGCGGATGGGCTCGGAGCTGCCGGTGCCGCGCAGGTCGATCAGCAGCAGCCGGTGCCTGTCGAGCAGCGGCCCGAACAGGTCGAGGTAGTAGGCCCGGCTGTCCGTCGTGGAGTACCCCGGGCCACCCTCGACGGCGAGGATCGTGCCGAGGCCCGGCCGGCTGCGGTCGCGGCGCGGGTAGAGCTCGTAGCCGAGCCGCAGCGTGTCGCCGTGCGGGTCAGTCCGGTCGAGCGGCACCCGCAGGTGTCCCTCCACGCGAGCCGGGCGCTCACCCTCGTTCGCCGCGGCCGTACCGGTCAGCGGGAGGAGAAGTGCCGTGGCGAGCAGCAGCCCCGCGAGCCTGCGCACTCAGAGGACCAGGCGGTCCGCGAGACCCAGTCGCCACAGCGCGACGCCGTGCAGGATCTCGACGTCATAGGCGAGGTCGTAGCGCCGTTGATACGACCGGTGGTCCGACCACCAGAGCACGGTGCCGTTCGGGAGCCGAGCCGAGTACTCAGCGGCCGTCCTGTGCCACACCGCGTCGACACCATTGTTCTCCACCAGCTGACGGGCCCGCGCCGGGCTGATCACCTTGCCGGTGCCGTTCCTGGGCCAGGTGTAGCCGTAGCCGGCGATGCCGAGGTCGATCTTCTCCGAGGTGACCTGCGTCTGCATGACGTTCAGGGTCTTGCGCACCCACGGCAGCGGGCCGATCGGGCCGGGGCCGGACCAGCTGGGCCCGTGCAGGTCGTAGGCCATCAGCACCAGCCGGTCGGCAGCCTCGCCGAGCGGGCCGAGGTTGAAGCCGGCCGCCCGGTAGTCGGCGAGCGTCGTACGGGCCCCGACGTCGACGCTGACCTGGGGGATGGGGATGCCTCCGCGGTGCGGCGGTGCGACCTGCTGCCGGACTGCACGGACGAACGCCACCAGACCGGGTGCGTCGGATGCCCGCAGCCGCTCGAGGTCGATGTTCACATCGGCCCAGTCGTTGGCCCGCATGATCTGGCCGATTTGCTGGGCCACGGCCTGCCGGTTGGCCGCGCTGCGCAGCAGGTTGGCAGCCGTCTCCGGCCGGAAGTCGCCCAGCCGGTTGTCGTAGTTGCTGATCAGCAGCTCGGTGCGCAGGCCCTGGTTGTCGGCCCTGTCGAGCAGCGAGAGGGTGTCACCGGCCGGCAAGGTGACCTCCGCACCGCTGCGCTTCACCGTGATGCCGGCGACGCTGACCCGGTCCAGGGCCGGCGCCTCCTCTTCGACGATCTGCAGCGGTGTCTGGCCGGCGACGGCGAAGCCGGTGACGTCGAAGGCCCGTCCAGGCGTTCGCTCGGCCCCCGTCGCAGCACCGCCCGCCCCCGGGGCAACGAGTGCCATCGCGGTTGCTGCCGTGGCCGTCGTCAGGACCACCCACCGTGTGCGCATCTGCGCACCCTAGGGCGGCGCAGGAGGCCCGGCCCACGGAACCGACGGATACCCGGTGTCGAAGTGCTGGTAGTCGGCGGTGTCGATGTCCTGCCAGATCCAGCCCTCGGCGGTGAAGGCTCGCCACACGGGGCCACCGGCCAGGATCTTGCCGGGGCCCGGCGTGCGGGCCGCGTACCGGGCGGTCGGTTGCCAGCACAGTCCGCAGCGCGCGTCCTGCCAAGGGTTCTCCCGCGGGTTGACGTCGACGGCGCGCCCGTTGGCGTGCGGCGAGCTTGTCGGGTCGCTGTTGGCCTGATCCGGCTTGCGGCAGTTGAAGGCTGAGGTGTTGTCGGCGCGCATGCTCGCGTCGTCGTCGCCCGCGTACGCCTCGATCGGGCGCATCCGGCGGATCGGGAACCCCGCGGCGAAGATCTTCGTGAACACCCGGGCGACGCTGGCCGCCACGTCGCGGTTGACCACCAGGGCGCCACGTCGCACTCCGCCGGCGAAGTCGTGGTGGTTGACCTCGACCACGCGCAGCTGGTCGCGGTCGGTGATCGGGCAGTCCGGTCGGACCATGCCCGCGGCCAGCATGTCCTGCCACTGCGCGGCACCCACCGGCCGCACGACGGCGTTGGCGCGCACCGGGGGCTGCTCAGTGGTCGTCGGCGGCGCCGGTGTGGTCGTGGCTGTAGTGGGTGCCGTGGACGAGGTCGGCGACGTCGATGTCGACGTACGCGCAGTGCTCGATGGCTGGTCGGTGTCGCAGGCCGCGACCACGAGCAGGACGGTCACGACCGCCGACCAGCGTCCGAGCGACCGCACGGCGCCAGTCTGTCAAGCAGGTGTCAGCGGGTGCGGACGCCCGACGAGAACGATGCCGCACCGCGGGGAGCACCGGCAGCGACCGCGGGGCGGCGCGACCGGGGTTTGGACCGCGACTGTGAGCGGGACTGGCCGTAGCTGGGAGTGCCACCGGAATCGGGACGGCGGCGGGACGAGGAGCCCCTGCGCCCGTTGCGGTAGCCGCCACCCTTGCTGGAGGCCGCGGGCGTCGAGACGACCGGGGACTTGACGAAGCGGCGCTCGCCCGGCGCCAGCTCGGCGAGCAGGGCGTGGCCGGCGCGCAGCTTGGTGGTGGTCGCGCGGATACCGGCCTTGCGGGTGAGGTCGCGGACGTCGCGTACCTGCGCGTCGGTCATCAGCGTGATCACGGTGCCGTCGGCGCCGGCGCGGGCGGTGCGCCCGGACCGGTGCAGGTAGGCCTTGTGCTCGACCGGCGGGTCGGCGTGAACGACCAGCGAGATGTCGTCGACGTGGATGCCGCGGGCGGCGATGTCGGTGGCGACCATCGTGTCGACGCTGCCGTCGTGGAAGGCGGTGAGGTTCCGAGTCCGAACGTTCTGCGCGAGGTTGCCGTGCAGCTCGACGGTCGGGACGCCGGAGGCGGCGAGCTGCTTGGCCAGCTTGCGCGCGCCGTGCTTGGTCCGGGTGAAGACCAGCGTGCGGCCGGGGGCCGAGGTGAGGTCGACGAGGACGGGCAGGCGGTCGTCCTGGCGGACGTGCAGCACGTGGTGGGACATGCTCGAGACGGGGGACCGCTCGGTGTCCACGCTGTGCGTGACCGGGTCGTGCAGGTACCGACGGACGATCACGTCGACGCCGGAGTCCAGCGTCGCCGAGAACAGCAGCCGCTGGGAGTTGCGCGGCGTGGTGTCGAGCAGCCGCTTCACTTCCGGCAGGAAGCCGAGGTCGGCCATGTGGTCGGCCTCGTCGAGGACGGTGACCTCGACGGCGTCGAGCCGGGCGTTGCCCTGCTTGACGTGGTCGGCGAGGCGGCCGGGGCAGGCGACGAGCACGTCGACGCCGCGGCGCAGGCCGGTGACCTGCGGGTGCTGACCGACACCGCCGAAGACGGTGAGGGTGCGCAGCCCGAGGGCGTCGGCGAGCGGTCGCATCGCGGTGTGGATCTGGGTGGCGAGCTCGCGGGTGGGGGCAAGCACCAGCGCACGCGGGCGGCCGGGCTGGCGCCGCTTCTCGCTGGCAGCGAGACGGGCGAGCATGGGCAGGACGAAGGCGTAGGTCTTGCCGGATCCGGTACGTCCACGGCCGAGGACGTCGCGTCCGGCGAGGGCGTCGGGCAGCGTGGCTGCCTGGATCGGGAAGGGGGTGGTGATGCCGTGGCTGTCCAGGACCTTGGTGAGGGCAGGCGGCACGCCGAGTTCGGCGAACGAGGGCACGAGGGCTCCGATGTCTGGAAGTGAGCCGATCGTCCCGGCGCGGACGTGTCAGGCCGCGGCGGCGGGGGATCGGTGTGAGTCTGAGGTGGTCCGGCGCGGCTGTCACCGCGCGCTCGGAACGTGCCCATCCTAGCCCATCAGGCCTCTCACCTGCGCATCGGCGACCGCGGCAGCTGCCTGGTGCCGTGCCGGTCCACCCTGAACCGACGCCCCGTCGGACTGGTCCGCTCGTGCACTCCGGGCCCGGTTCGGGCCACCGTCCAGGCTCCGTGGGTCTTGGGGCGGTGGTGACCGCGGCCCAGCGGGGCGAGGTTGGTCAGGCTGGTCGGGCCGATCGGCCACGGCACCTGGTGGTCAAGGTCACAGCGGCGGGCGGGCGCCGTGCCCCACGGGAACACGTCGGTCTCGAAGGCCAGCCGGACCGCCTCCGCCAGGGACACGGACGGGATGTAGCCGCTTGCCGGCGGCTCGTCGACCAGATCGTCGAGGTCGATGACCGGGCGCACCGTCACCCTGCTGTGGCCCACAAGGTCGGCAGCCTCGTCGAGGGTCATGGCCCCGGCGCGCTCCTCGCGCCAGCGGTGCGCGGTGCCGGACGTCGCGTCGGCGTGCAGGTGCAGGACGGTGAGCGGGACGACCGCGTCGTCCTCCGTCACCGGTCGGCCGCATCGCCTGGCCTCGACCTGCCGCCACAACGACTCGACGACGGCGGGGTCGGCGAGCAGGCCGAGGGCGGTGGCGCGGCGCATCACCTTGGGGTCGGTGTCGCCGACCTCGCCCAGCCAGTCGGCCACCTGGTCGACGCGCGCGTCCAGCCGCGTCGCCGACCCTGCGTCGAGCCGGGCCCACAGGTCGCGGACGCCGTCGCGTGACTCGCCGACCACGACCTCGCGGGCGGTGCGCGCCTCGCTGCGCCGCTCCTCGGCGCCGAGCGGGTCGGCGAGCGCCGCCTCTTCCGCGACCTTCCGCTCGACCGCTCGCGGCGTCATCCCGGCCAGTCGGTGCAGCAGTGCGTCCTGTACCTGCCGGGCGGCGTCGCGGTCCAGCATCCGGGTGCCGCGGACCAGGAGCCGGACGCGGAAGCCGTCGACGTCGCCAAGCTCGAGGGCAGCGAGGGTCTCGGGGAGCCGGTGCACGAGATCGAGCGCGTCGCCCAGCCTGGCGCGGCCCGCGCCCGTGGACATGCCGAGGGCGGCTCCGACCTCGGTGGCGGCGAACTCCTCGACCAGCGGCGTGCCCTCGCCGCCCAGCCGGACCATCGCTCCTGCCCCGGGCGCCGAGGTGCCTACGGGTCGAGCCGCGAGCGGGTGGCGGCGAACAGAGCGAGCGAACGCAGCTGCCCGGCCTCCGCCCGCGCCTGCTGACGACCCCATGCCGCCGCAACGGTCAGCGTCTGGTCGTCGGAGAGCGCCGCGCCGTCGAGCCCCGCGAGCACAAAGCCGAGCTCAGGACCCGGGACCGTGTGGTCGAGACGCTCGACGAGCACGCCGACGCCGCCCGGCATCGTCTCCTCGTCAAGCCCCTGCACGCTGTCCCCCATCCCCATGCAGGAACGCCACCCAGCACCACCGACACTCCCCCGTGCAGAATGCCGTTGTGCACAAGGGCGCTGAACGACTCGTGATCACGTCCGACACGCACCTCCCCACCCGTGCCAAGGCGCTGCCGGACGGGCTGTGGGAGGCGGTCGACGCGGCGGACGTCGTCGTGCACGCCGGCGACTGGTGCGACGTCGCCACCCTCGACGCACTGGAGTCGAGGTCGCGCCGGCTGATCGCGGTGTGGGGCAACAACGACGGCGCCGACGTGCGCGCCCGGCTGCCCGAGGTGGCGTACGCGACCGTCGGTGGCGTACGGCTCGCGGTGGTGCACGAGACCGGGGGCAAGCAAGGCCGCGAGCGGCGCTGCGCCGCCGCCTACCCGGACGTCGACGTGCTCGTCTTCGGGCACAGCCACATCCCCTGGGACACCACGACCAGCACCGGACTGCGGCTGCTCAACCCCGGCTCGCCGACCGACCGCCGCCGCCAGCCGGACAAGACGTTCCTCACCGCCATCGCAGTCGACGGGGACCTGACGGACGTGCAGCTGCATCGCATCAGATAAGGTGAGGCTCCCCTAACTCTCGGAGCCTCCATGCGCCCCACCTCGCCTGTCGCGACGCTCCTCGCCGGCGCGTTGTTGCTCGCCGGCTGCGGCTCCGACGGCACCGACACCGGCGGCGACGGCTCCTCCAGTGGGTCAGCAGCCGCGACCGACGCCTTCCCGGTGACCATCGAGCACACGTTCGGCTCGACGACGATCGAGGAGCCGCCCGAGCGGGTGGTGACCGTCGGGCTCACCGACCAGGACGCGCTGCTCGCGCTCGGCATCGTGCCGGTGGCCACCACCGACTGGTTCGGCGAGCACGAGGGCAACATCTTCCCGTGGGCCGAGGGGGCGCTCGGCGACTCCGCTCCTCCGGAGAGGCTGGCGAGCGAGCAGGAGTTCGAGGCCGTGGCCGCGCTGCAGCCCGACCTGATCCTCGCCATCTACGCGGGCATCAGCGAGAAGGACTACGACCTGTACTCCGAGATCGCGCCCGTCGTGGCCGCCCCCGACGACTACGTCGACTACGGCACGCCCTGGCAGGAGGCGACGACGATCATCGGTACGGCCGTCGGCATGCCCGAGCAGGCCGAGCAGATGGTGGCCGACGTCGAGGCCGAGGTCGAGTCCGCGCGCGAGGAGCACCCGGAGTTCGAGGGGCTCGAAGCGGTGACGCTCACGCCGTACGAGGGGATCTTCGTCTACGGGCCGCAGGACCCCCGCGGCCGCTTCCTCCTCGACCTCGGCTTCGTGTACCCCGAGACGCTGAGCACGGAGCTGCCGGAGGAGTTCGGCGGCTCGATCAGCCCCGAGCGCTCCGACCTGATCGACCTCGACGCCCTCGTCTGGCTCGACGACGGCGACCCGATCGAGGAGGTCGTGCCCACCTACGCCGACCTGTCGGTCGCGAAGCAGGGCCGCGACGTGCGGTTGCAGGCCGACGACCCGGCGTACGACGCGACGTCGTTCGTCACCGTGCTGAGCCTGCCGTTCCTGCTCGACGAGCTGGTGCCCCGGCTGTCGGCGGCGGTGGACGGCGACCCCTCGACCGAGACCGGCTGAGGCTGGCTGGAGGCTGGCGCCCGTGGTCAGCCCAGCTGCGGTGCGACCTCGGCGGCGATCAGCTCGAGATGGTCGAGGTCGCTGAGGTCGAGCACCTGCAGGTACGCCCGCGACCCGCCCGCCTCCGCGAGCCGGCCCAGCCGGTCGACGACCTCGGCGGGGGTGCCGCCGAGCTGCCGGTCGCGCATGGCCTGCGGGTCCTGACCGGCGGCGTCGGCCCGACGCCGAACCTCCGCCTCGTCGCGCCCGCAGGCGACGGTCCAGGCAGCCGACAGCAGCAGCGTCTCGGGATCACGACCCTCGGTCCGGCAGGCCTCCCGCACCCGCTCGAACATGCCGGGTACGTCGCCCGGGTCCTGGAAGGCCGAGTTGAACTCCTGGGCGTACCGCGCCGCCAGCGCTGGCGTGCGGCGCTTGCCCGCGCCGCCGACGATCACCGGCGGGCGAGGTGACTGCACCGGCTTGGGGAGGGCGGGCGAGTCGGTGAGCGAGTAGTGCGAGCCCGCGAACGAGAAGGTCTCACCGGCCGGCGTCTCCCACAGCCCGGTGACGATCTCGAGCTGCTCCTCCAGCCGGTCGAAGCGTCCACCGACGTCGGGGAAGGCGATCCCGTACGCATCGTGCTCGTCCTCGAACCAGCCAGCGCCGAGACCGAGCTCCACCCGGCCGCCGCTCATCTGGTCGACACCGGCGACCGCGATCGCCAAGGGGCCGGGAAGCCGGAACGTCGCCGAGCTCACCAGCGTGCCGAGCCGGATGCGGGAGGTGTCCCGGGCCAGGCCGGCCAGGGTGATCCACGCATCGGTGGGCCCGGGTCCGGGGTCGGTCCCCATCGCCAGGTAGTGGTCGGAACGGAAGAAGGCGTCGAAACCGAGGTCCTCGGTGGCGTGGGCGACCCGGAGCAGGTCGTCGTAGGTCGCGCCCTGCTGGGGCTCGGTGAAGATCCGCAGGTCCATGACGACAGTCTCACCCGCGACCGTGCATGACCCGGCAGCAGGACGGGCACAAGGTCCGTGGCCAACCCCCAGCGGAGGAGTCCCATGTCCGACCAGCAGTCGCCCCAGCAGTCCCCTCAGTACACCCAGCCCGACACCGAGGGTGAGTCGCCGCAGCCGCATCCTGGCTCCACCGCGGCGATGCAGGACCAGCCCGACCATGGCGAGAGCTCGTACCGCGGCTCGGGCAAGCTCGAGGGCAAGCGGGCGCTGGTCACCGGTGGCGACTCGGGCATCGGCCGCGCGGTCGCGCTGGCGTACGCCCGGGAGGGCGCCGACGTGGCGATCGCCTACCTGGCCGAGGAGGAGTCCGACGCCCAGGAGACGGTGCGGCTGGTCGAGGAGGCGGGCCGCAAGGCGCTCGCGCTGGCCTGCGACCTCACCCGCGAGGACGAGTGCGTGCGGGTGGTCGAGAGCACCGTCGACGAGCTCGGCGGCCTCGACGTGCTGGTGTCCAACGCGGCGTACCAGATGGCCAAGCCCGGCGGGCTCGGCGAGATCTCGTCCGAGCAGCTGGACCGCACGATCAAGACCAACCTGTACGCGATGTTCTGGCTCTGCAAGGCAGCGCTGCCGCACCTGAAGGCGGGCTCGAGCATCATCACGACCTCGTCGATCCAGTCGACGACGCCGTCGCCGCCGCTGCTCGACTACGCCACCACCAAGGGCGGGATCGTCACGTTCACCGAGGCCCTGGCGCAGGACCTCGGCGACAAGGGGATCCGGGTCAACTCGGTGGCGCCGGGGCCGATCTGGACGCCGCTCATCCCGGCGACGATGCCCGACGACATGATCGACGGGTTCGGGGCGACCACCCCGCTCGGCCGCGCCGGGCAGCCGGCCGAGGTGGCACCGGCGTACGTCTTCCTCGCCTCCCAGGACGCCAGCTACATCACCGGCGAGGTGCTCGCGGTCACCGGCGGCAAGCCGCTTTAGGGGGCAGCTACGGCGCGCCCATCACCAGGCCTTCGATGGTGTGCTTCTGCACGATCGGCACGAGCTCGTCCACGACCCGGCAGGACAGGTGCTGTCGCGCCTGCTCCGGCAGCGCCTCGTGGTAGTCGCGGGTCACCATCAGGTCGTGCAGCTCGTCGTGCCCGGCGCCCGGGGCGTCCACGCCGAGAACGAGGACGGGCCGGGGCTGGTCGGAGACGTTGGCCGTGCCACGGTGGACGGTGAGCGCTGACCGCGCGGACATGTCGCCCATCCGGGGCAGCTTCTGCTGCGCCACCTCGGCGAACCGCGGCCACTCGGACTGCGGCGGGAACATGCCGTGCTCCCAGTCCGCGCCGGCCTCCCACTGGGTGCCCGCGGCGATCTCGAAGGGCCCCATCTCCTGCACCGTGTCCACGGCGGTGAGGTTGAACGCCAGGGACGTGAGCCGGTGGTCCTGGTGCGTCTCCGGCGGCGACGGGAAGTCGCGGTGCCACGGCTGGTTCTGCGCGCCGGGAAACGGCACGTCGAAGCCGATCTCGACGACCTCGTAGTCGGGGCCCAGCACGGCCTCGCTGACTGCGACCACCCACGGGTGGGTGACCAGGTCGACGAAGCCGCGCAGCTGCTCGGGGTGGATCTCCACGTACCAACGCTTCGGGCCGCGGCCCACCGCCCCGCCCTCGCGGGCCATGGCGTCCGCAAAGGCCGTGTCGATGTCCTCGCGCATCGCCGTCACCCAGTCGCGTGAGAAGGCTCCCCGGGCGGCGACGATGCCAGCGGTGTGGAGGCCGCGGGCGAGGGCCTCCACGTCGATGTCCGGAGTGCTCATCGCAGTGCCCAGACCTGTACGGCGGCGAACTCGGCGGTGAACCCGGTACCGCCCATCGACACCAGGCCGATCTGCGCGTCGTCGCCGAGCTGGTGCGTCCAGGTGCCGCCCCGCACCCACCCGTCGCCCTCGGCGCGGGTGTAGGCCGTGTAGCGCTCCACCTGCCGCCCGGCGCTGGTCGTGGTGGCCTCGCGGACGATCCGCAGCCAGGTGAGGTCCCCCGGCGCACCCACCGCGGTGTTGCCGTACAGCGGGAACTCCTCGGGCGCGCTGGCCACCTCCTTGGCGAACTCCGTCTGCCGGGTCTCCCACAGCGACGCGTGGGTCAGCTTGAGGAAGCGGTCGTCGGAGTCGTAGACGACAAGGCCAGCCTGCACGAAGTTCTGGCAGCACCCCTCGGCGGGAATGTCCAGGTGCACCTTCGTCTGCACGACGTAGTCGCGGTGCGGCGCGGGCGTGGTCAGCACTGATGCGGTGTTGCTGTCGGTGTGCAGGTCGCCTGCCTGCGTGTCGAACCGGAACCGGCCCCCCGCCACCTCGTACGTG
The DNA here is from genome assembly GCA_963785115.1 of uncultured Actinomycetota bacterium. Classification (GTDB taxonomy): domain Bacteria; phylum Actinomycetota; class Actinomycetes; order Propionibacteriales; family Nocardioidaceae; genus JACCWP01. The sequence goes on along the minus strand of CAWATY010000007.1, from coordinate 91,937 downwards.
CCCGCTGCGGGCTCGCGTACCCACCTCCACCGTGGGTCGAGCTCCGATCCGACGAAGGCGTCGGAGGGCCCGGCCAGGGGCTGTCCAGGACGCTGGGGCGCCACCGGGTCCGGGGTGTACGCGGACTGCTGACCCGGCTGCGCCGCCGGTGCCGGCATCCGGCGGTCGGACGCCCACCGTCCGGCGCGGACCGTCGGCCAGCCGTCGACCCAGTCGACAGGGTCGAGCAGGGCCGGTCGTTTGGTGAAGCCGGGATCGGTGGCGAAGTAGGGGTGGCGGCGATCGACGGCGTGGTAGACGGTCCACCACTGGCCCCCGAGGTCGCGGAAGACGGTGTTGTGCCCCGGACCGACCCAGCGGTTGCCGTTCATGCTCAGCACCGGCGTACCGCCGACCCGGCCGGCCAGCAGCGACCGTCCCTCCCGGTCGCGGAACGGGCCGAACGGCGAACGGCTGCGGCCAGCGAAGACGCTGTAGCCGGTCAGCGGGCCGTTGCAGCAGTTCGTGGCCGACCCGAACAGGTAGTACCAGCCACGTCGCTCGACGACGTTGGCGCCCTCGTAACGGTTGCCGATCGCCACCGGGTGCGGCTCCCCGGCCGTCCGCACCCGATGCGGACTGAACGTCAGCCGGGTGGCGTGCACGCCGCCGAAGTAGGAGCCGTAGTAGAGCACGCCGCGCTCGCCCACGGTGTCACCGAGCACGTCGGGGTCGAACGTCCAGAAGAAGTCGCACCCCGTGCCGGAGCCGTCGGTGTTGCGCCGCGGCCCGACCACCGGCCGGTCGGAGACCCGCCATGGGCCCGTCGGCCCGCGGCTCACCGCGACCCCGATCGCGTTGTCGCTGGGACAATGCCGCTCTCCGCTGATCCGCCCGTCGACGTTGGTGACGACGAACATCAGGTAGTAGCGGTCGGTGGCGCGGGAGTAGACGACGTCCGGCGCCCACAGGCCCGCTCCGTCGTCGGCCCACTCCGGTGGTTCGGGAAGGGCGTCGCCCACGTACTCCCAGTCGACCAGGTCGCGTGAACGCATCATCGGGATGGGGTGGAAGACCAGGTTGCCCTCGCCGTCGACGTCCTCGTCGTTGAGCGGGTCGGTGGTGCAGTACAGGTACCACCACGGGTCGTCCGGCTGCTGTCCACGCAGCACCGTCGGATCCGCGCAGCTGTCGACCGTGCCGTCGCCGGGCACGCGGGGCGCCAGCGGATTCGCGTACGTCCCCGGCGACCCGCCCGACGAGCTGGTGGGGCCAGAGGCGGTGGCCGTGGGCACGGCAACGAGGGTCAGTGCCGTGACGAGGGCCGTGACGAGTGCGGCGGCGCAGGTCGCGGCTCGGCGGAGCGGCATGGGAACTCTCCTCTCGGCGACCCCGGCCTGCGGGGTCACGTGGATCGCATGACCACGACGTCGCCGTGGCCTCCGTAGCCCAGGACGTCCTCGGCGTACTGCGTGCCGTCGAACGTCACCAACAGGTACCCGCCGTCGGGCAGCGGTACCAGCTGCGGGTGCGGGATGTTGCTCGCGACGTACGGGGCGTCGAGGCTGCCCAGCCGCCGCATGTCGAGGTCATAGACCGGATAGCTTTCGGTGTCCTTGTCACTGGCCAGCAGGTACTGCTGTCCGTCGACCGAGGCGAGGATCGTCCCCTCGCCCTGCCCGGTGGAGTCGTCGACGCCCACCAGCTCGAGGTCCTCGGCCGGACCGGAGCCCGGGGGACCGACGGCCAGCGCCGGGTGGAACTCGAACGGGTCCTGCGAGGGACTCTCGACGAACCCGACGTACCACCGGTCGTCGACCGTGGTGAAGGACGGGTCCCAGCTGCTGACGTCCGTGGGCAGGTCCAGCGGCTCGGTCTCCAGCAGGTGTACGCCGGCGAGCAGGTCGTCGGTGGTCTGCGCCCATCTCGCGTGCACCCCGTCGCCGTCGAAGTCACCCCACGAGCTGAGCCCGGCCACCGTGGCCCCGTCGCCGGTCAGCACCAGCTGTCCCGCGTGGTCGCCGAGCAGCAGGCCGTCGCGGCGGCTGTAGAGCTGGGCGACCTGCTCGAGCCGGGTCGGGTCGGCGAGATCGAGGGTGAAGATCCCCCAGTGCGCCTGCTGGAAGAAGCCCATGCCGGCGCAGGTGAACGTGAGGTAGGCCAGCCCGTCGCGCACCACCGGTGTGCCGTCAGCCTGCTGCACCAGGTGCGGGTCGCGCAGGCCGGCGTAACCGAACGGCCCGGCCACGGCGCGGTCCAGCGCGACCTCGCCGGCCCCGGTCGCGGTGCCGAGCGAGCAGGCGTACGTGGCCAGCGTGGCCGGGTCGCGGAGGTCGACGAGGGCGCTGACCGCGTCCCGCTCCGTCACGACCGGCTGCCACCCGCCGCCGGTGTCGACCAGAGCCGTCACCTGGTTCTCGCACAGCACGAACGCGAAGCCGTACCCCCTGTCGAGCCGCGCCGTTGCCTCGGCGACCAGCTGGGAGGCGCTGCCGGCTGCCACCTCGATCGCCACGGTCCCGGAGTCGGGACGGTACGTCGCCAGCACGGTGTCGCCCCCGGGCGTCGACAGCCCGGCGGCAACGCCGTCGGCGGTCGCGGCGTCCACTCGGAGGTCGACGGCCACGAACGGTGCCGCAGGGATCGCGTCGGTTCGCCGCAGCCCAGCGACCCGGCCGGTGCCCTCGTCGAGCTGCGCGAATCCCGGCGCCACCAGGGCGAACGGCCGGTACTGCTCGGCCGGGCGGAAGCGGAGGTCGAGGACTGCCTCGTCCCGGACGGGAGATGTCGGGTCGCCAGTTCCGCTGCTGTCGCACCCGGCGAGCGACGGCACCGCGGGCAGCGCGACCACCGCGCCCGCCGCCCGCAGCACGGTGCGGCGGCGCACGGAGCCGGGGGCGCTGCTCACCCCTTGAGTCACCCCTTGAGCCCCGAGCGGCTGACGCCTTCGATGACGTACCGCTGGGCGAACACGTACAGCAGCAGCACCGGCACGCTGGCCACGACCGCGCCGGCCATCAGCAGGTCGTAGCGGACGCTGTTGGCGGACTGCAGTGTCGCGAGGCCAGCCTGCAGGGTGCGGTGCTCGGGCGAGAACAGCACGTAGACCGGCCAGAGGAAGTCGTTCCAGTTGGTGAGGAACGACAGCAGTCCGAGCGTCGCGAGGGCGGGTCGGGACAGCGGCAGCACGATCCTGCTGAAGACCTGCCAGCGGTTCGCGCCGTCGAGGAAGGCCGACTCCTCGAGCTCGCGGGGCAGCTGCAGGAAGAACTGCCGCAGGAAGAAGACCCCGAAGGCGCTGGCGGCAGTCGGCACGATGATCGCGGTCAGCGTGTCGAGCCAGTACAGCCGGCCGACGATCTCGTAGTTGGGCACCACGAGGATGACCGGCGGCACGAACAGGGTCGACACGATGACGCCGAAGACGATCTTCTTGCCGCGGAACTGCAGCCGGGCCAGGGCATAGGCCGCGAAGGCGGCCGTGGCCACCACGAGCGCGGCGTGCGCCGACGCCGCGAACAGCGAGTTCAGGAACCACTGGAACACGGGGGCGTCGTCGGAGTTGAAGATCCGGTCGTACGCCTGACCCGTCGGATCACCCGGCAGCAGGCTCGGCGGGGTCTCCACCGCTTCGCCCTGCGACTTGAACGACGTGCTGATCATGAACACCAACGGGCTGACGAACGCCAGCGTCAACAGCGCCAGCAGCGCGCCGCGCATCCACCTCATGCCGGCTCACCCCCGGACCGGTCGCGCAGGGCCCAGAACACCAGCAGGGACAGCAGTATCAGGGTCAGGGTGAGAATCCAGCTCGCCGCGGCTGCCTGACCCATCGCGAAGTTCCGCAGGCCGTTCTCGGCGATGTAGAAGATCGCGGTGCGGGTCTGCTCACCCGGCGCGCCGTCGGTCATCACGTACGACTGACCGAACATGTTCGCCGAGGCGATGATCGTCACCATCGTCACGAACACCGTGACGGGGCGCAGACCGGGCAGCGTGACGTGCCGGAAGGACTGCCACGACGTGGCACCGTCGACCTTCGCGGCGTCGTAGAGCTCCGCCGGGATGTCCTGCAGCCCGGCCAGGTAGATGATCGCGTTGAAGCCGAGCGTCCACCAGACCGTCACCCCGACCAGCGACACCCAGGCCGCCGGCAGCGAGCTCAACCACGCGGTGCTGTCGGGCAGCCCCACGGCCCCCAGCATCGCGTTGATCGCGCCGATGTTGGTGTCCAGCAGGAACCGCCAGACCACGCCGACCACGGCCACGCCTAGCACGTACGGGGCGAAGAACAGTGCCCGTACCGCGGTCCGGCCGCGGAATCGCTGGTTCATCAGCAGCGCCACGGCCAGCGGTATCACCAGCAGGAAGGGAACGCTGAACAGCGTGAAGATGCCGGTGGCCCGCATCGAGTCCCAGAACGGGTCGAACGACACCGAGGACGGGTCGAGCAGGTCGCGGTAGTTCTCCAGGCCGACGAACGGCTTGTTCGGCAGCGTGAAGTCCCAGCTGTGCAGGCTCATCCAGAGCCCGAGCACGATCGGCGCCAGGACGAAGGCGATGAACAGCGCCAGGTAGGGCAGCAGGAAAAGCCACGCGGCGAGGTCGTCGCGCGGCGCCCGCCTGCTCCGGACGGCCGGGGTGTCGGTCGCCACGACGGCTCAGAGCCCGTACTTCTCGCGCAGGTCCTCGAGCAGCTGGTTGGCGTCGTCCTGCGCCTCGGAGAGCGCCTCCTCGGGCGACTTGCGACCGAGCACCGCCTCGCTGACAGCGACCTCGATGGTCTGCGGCGTGATGTCGCCGAGTCCCGGGATGGCCGGCAGGAAGTGCAGGTGGTCGGTCTGCTCGGAGATCGCGTACTGGACCGAGTCGGTGTAGGCGGACTCCTCGCGAGCGCTGTTGCGGGCGGGGATCATCCCGGCTTCCGACCACGCCGCCGACTGGTCGCTCATCCAGCCGATGAAGGTCTTGGCCGCATTGGCGCTGTCCTCGTCGTCGGCCGCCTGCGCGGTGAGGAAGAAGTTGTGCGAGTTGGCCCACGCACCCGGCTCCTCGCCGATCGTCGGCACGGGAGCGATGCCGTAGGGCAGCCCGGACGCCTCGAGGTCGTTGATCTGCCAGATGCCGTTCCACTCGATCGAGCTCTCGCCGTTCTTGAAGGCGATGTACTGCGAGTCGATCTCGACGTTCGCGGGGCTGTAGCCCTTCTCCACCTGCTCCCGCATCCAGGTCAGCGCCTGTACGCCCGCATCGGAGCCGAAGGTGGCCTCGGAGGCGTCCGTGGCGTAGGGCTCGCCTCCGAACTGCCACAGCAGCGAGAGGAACATCAGGTGCGCCGGCCACAGGTTCGGCATCCAGAACGGCTGCTGGTGGCCGGCCTGCTGCAGCTTCTGACAGGCCTCGTCGAGCGACGCCGCGTCGGTCGGGGGTTCGGTGATCCCGGCCTCGTCGAAGTGCTCCTGGTTGAAGAACATCGCCAGCGAGTGCACGTCGAGTGGGATGCCGTATCGCTTGCCCTCGTAGATGCCGGGCTCCCACACCGCCGGGGCGAAGTCGCTCTCCTCGAGCCCCAGCGTCTCGGCGAGGTCGTCGAGCGGCACGAGCACGTTGCGGGCCGCGTTGGTGGCCAGCTGGTCGAGGTGCATGACGCCTACGTCGGGGCCCTTGCCGGCCTGCGCGGCGGCGGGCAGCTGCTGGTAGAAGTCGGCCCACTCGATGGTGTTGTTCTTGATGGTGATGTTGTCGTGGTCGGACTGGAACTGCTTGACCAGCTCCTGCATGGCGGGCCCGTCGCCGCCGGTGAAGCCGTTCCAGTACGCCAACGTGAGGTCCGGCCCGGAGTAGTCCTCGCCGCTGAAGCCGCCGACGCCCTCGCCATCGGGGGTGTCGCCCACTCCCTGGCCCCCACCGCAGCCGGTGACCCAGGCGACCGTCGAGCCGGCGCCGAGGAGCAGCAGGTTCCGGCGGCTGAGCGGGGGGCCGAACGGTGTCGAGCATTGAGGCAGCGAACGGTTCATCGGGAGGACTCCTTGGTGAGGGGAACGAGACGGATGACGGTCCAGGACACGGGGGGCAGCTCCACGCGCATGCGGCCGTCGGTGCTGGTGCCACCCTCGAGCGGTCGTGGCAGCACCACGTCGGGCTCGGTGGCGGTCATGGTGGTGGCCTCGACCTGGTGCGCCCCCAGTGCGCGCACGTCGGCGTCGAGCTGAACGGGTTCGGTGCTGCTGCGGTTGACTGCGAAGACGGTAACGGCGCCCGTCTCCGGGTCGTGGGTGGCGCTGGCATCGAGCACCGGCACGTCGCCGTAGCGGGACGTCTCGTAAGTCGCGACCTGTGGTTCGACCCGGAGCACGTCACCGCGGGCCAGGGCACTCGCCTGCGCGAACGGGTGGAAGATGGTCTGCCGCCACGCCGCGCCTCCGGGTTCGGTCAGGATCGGGGCGATGACGTTGACCAGCTGTGCCTGGCAGCCGATCCCCACCCGGTCGGCATGCCGCAGCAGCGTGATGAGCAGCGACCCGACGACCACGGCGTCGGTGACGTCGTAGCGGTCCTCGATCAGCGGCCGGCGCTCCACGTATCCGAGCTGGTCCTGACCGGGGAAGAGCTGCTGGTACCAGACGTTCCACTCGTCCACCGACAGCTTGAGCCGGTGTCGGCTGCGTAGCCTGGCGCCGACCGCGTCGGCGGTCGAGACGATGGCGTCGATGGCTCGGTCGAGATCGACCCCGCTGGCCAGGAACGAGTCGACGTCGCCGTCGTGCGGCTCGTAGTAGTTGTGCAACGACACGTAGTCGACGAGGTCGTAGCAGTGCTCGAGGACGGTTGCCTCCCAGCCCCCGAAGGTGGGCATCTGGGAGTTCGAGCTCCCGCAGGCCACCAGCTCCACCCGCTGGTCGACCATCCGCATCGCCCGGGCCGTCTCGGCAGCCAGCCGGCCGTACTCGGCCGCGCTCTTGTGGCCCACCTGCCAGGGGCCGTCGAGCTCGTTGCCGAGACACCAGACCCGTACGTCGTGCGGCTCCTTCGCGCCGTTGGCCCGGCGTAGGTCGGACAGCGCCGTGCCCTCCGGGTGGTTGCAGTACTCGAGCAGGTCGACGGCCTCCTGGACACCACGGGTGCCGAGGTTGACCGCGAGCATCGGCTCGGCGTCGACCGTGCGGCACCAGGAGACGAAGTCATCGACGCCGACATGGTTGTTCTCGATGGTGCGCCAGGCGAGGTCGAGCCGCCGGGGGCGCTCGTCGCGCGGCCCGATCCCGTCCTCCCACCGGTAGCCCGACACGAAGTTGCCGCCGGGATAACGCAGGATCGTCGCCCCGAGCTCGCGGACCAGGTCGCGCACGTCCGCGCGGAAGCCGTCGGGCTCCGCCCTGGGATGGTCGGGCTCGTAGATGCCGGTGTAGACGCAGCGGCCCATGTGCTCGACAAGCGAGCCGAACAGCCGCCGGTCCACCGCGCCCACGCGGTAGGCCGGGTCCAGGGAGAGTCGTGCCGGAATTGCCACTACAACGTTGTACACAGGGTGTTCCATCGTTGTAAAGGGGGGAAGCAGGGGCATATCGTGTGCCGCGCTGGCCGCAGACGGCAGGAGGCCCCGTGGCGGTGCGACTGCGGGACGTGGCCGAGCAGGCGGGCGTCTCGGTGAAGACGGTGAGCAACGTCGTCAACGGGCACCAGCACGTTGCGACGGCCACCCGGGAGCGGGTGCAGGCGGCGCTGGACGCCCTGCAGTACCGGCCGAACCTGTCCGCCCGCAACCTGCGCCGGGGACGCTCCGGGGTGATTGCGCTGGCCGTCCCGCAGATCGACATGCCCTACTTCGCCGAGCTGGCCCGGTACGTGGTGGAGGCCGCGGAGGGGCATGGGCTGACCGTGCTGGTAGACCAGACCGACGGGCTCGCCGAGCGCGAGCGGCTGGTCCTGTCCGGTTTCCGGGGACACCTGTTCGACGGGCTGATCATGAGCCCGGTCGGGCTGGGCGCTCCGGACTTCGCCGGTCGCTACGGCTCGCCCCCGCTGGTGCTGCTCGGCGAGAAGGTGGAGGCCGGTGCCACCGACCACGTCGCGATCGACAACATCGCCGCAGCCCGGGACGCCACGCTGCACCTGCTCCGGCTCGGCCGGCGCCGGATCGGCGTCGTGGGGGACCAGCCGGACTCACCGGAGGGGTCGGGGGTCGCGCGGCTGCGGCGCCGGGGTTACGAGATGGCGCTCGCGACGCAGGGCCTCACCACCGACCGGGCGCTGCTGGCCGAGGTGCCCAGCTTCGGACGGGAGGAGGGCGCGGCCGCGACCGTCCGGCTGCTGGACTCCGGTGCGGCGCCGGATGCGCTGTTCTGCCTCAACGACACCCTCGCCCTCGGTGCCCTGCGAGTCCTGGCCCTCCGCGGGCTGCGTGTCCCGCAGGACGTCGCCGTCATCGGCATGGACGACATCGAGGACAGCCGCTGGTCGACTCCCACCCTCAGCACCGTCGTACCCGACAAGGCGGAGATCGCCCGGTCGGCCGTCGCGATGTTGCTGGACCGCCTTGCCGACGGCGGCGAGGAGGTCGCGGCCCGCGACGTACGGGCGGGGTACGCGGTCGTCGGCAGGGAGTCGACACTCGGTCCCGGGTGAGGGTGCGGGCCGGGACTGCGGCGCGGATGCGTACCGTGGAGCTGGCTGTGCAGGGAGAGTGAGGCCGATGACCGACCGGCGTGACCGGGAGCGCCGACTGCGCCGGGCCGCGCTGACCGCGGCGACGGGCCAGGTGCCCGATGAGGTCGAGGCGGGCGAGACCGCCGAGACCGACGACCAGTCCGACCGGTCGTACCGCACCGGCGCCCAGCAGACGCGCTGGGTGGACCACCAGATCCGGCAGGCGATCGCCCGCGGGGACTTCGACAACCTGCCGGGCTCCGGCAAGCCGATCCGCGGGCTCGGCGCCACCCACGATCCCGACTGGTGGGTCAAGGGCCTGATCGAGCGAGAGCGCCTCACCGGGGTGGCGCCACCGGCGATCGGGCTGCGCAAGGAGGCGGCCGAGCTGGAGACCCGGCTCGACCGCGAGACCACCGAGCCCGCGGTCCGCCGCGTCATCGAGGACTTCAACGCGCGCGTCGTCGACGCCCGCCGCCAGCTGCAAGGTGGCCCGCCGGTGATCACCCCGACCCGAGACGTCGACGCCGAGGTCGCGGCGTGGCGGGAGCGGCGGGCCGAGCGTCGGGAGCTCCAGCGGCAGCGCAGCCGCCAGCAGCCGACGCCACCGAGCGAGCGCCCGCGCCGCTGGTGGCGGCGCGCGGGCGGTTAGCTCCCGCTCGAGTACCACTCCGGCCGCTGCCAGGGGAACGACCGTGGCCGCTCGAGGAGCTGCTGCGGCCGGGTGAAGGCCATGATCAGCGCCCGCCGCGGTTCGTCGGTCGCGTTCGGACCGGCGTGGTGCAGCGTGCGTCCGGAGTGCACGGTCGCGCCGCCAGCCGGGAGCGGGCACGGCACCGCGCCGCGCACGGACCGGGGATCGGCCAGGACCAGGCCGTCGGCGTCGTCATCGGCCAGCCGGTGCGGCTGGACCTCGAGCAGGTGGCTGCCCGGCACGAACTGCATGCAGCCGTTGTCGAGGGTCGCCGGCTGCAACGGCATCCACACGCTGATCGCCTCGTGCGCGTAGGCGGGGTCCCAGTACGCCTCGTCCTGGTGCCACGGCGTCTCCGCTCCGCCCGGCGGCTTGCGGATGGCGTGGAAGCCCATCAGCCGGGCGTCGTCGCCCAGCAGGGCCGCGGCGATCTCGCGGGCGTGGGCGAACGCGGCCGTGTCGCGCAGGTGCGGGGCGTACCGGTCGGGGTTCAGCACCTGGGGGAGGCTGCTCGTGCCGTCGCCGTCGGACGCGAGCGACACCCGGTCGCCGTCGGCGACGTCGCTGCCCGGTGCGAACAGCCGGTCGTAGTCGTCGCGCAACGCGTCGACCTCGGCCGTCGTGGTGAGCGCCGGCAGCGAGAGGAAGCCTTGCTCCCGGAACGTCCGCACCTGCTCGGTCGTGAGGTCCACGGGCGCAGTCTTCCTCAGCTGCCCGGTCCCAGGGCGCCAGAGGCGTACTGTCGAGCAGCGGAGCCGTCCAGGCTCCCGACCCGGGAGCGGTCATGGCTGACAAGTCCCCGCGACAACACATGACGAAGAAGTCCGGCAAGTCGATCAAGGAGAAGCGGGCGGCCAAGCACGCCAAGGCCGACGCGGCGAAGAACCTCGGCGAGCACCGAGTGGAGATCGTGCCGGGCAAGAAGCACTGACCCGGCATCCTGGGGGGATGGGTGGGCGACGGCGACTGATCCTGCTCGTCGCGCTCGCGATCGACAACGTCGGGTCCGGGCTGTTCCTGCCGCTGGCTCTGCTGTACGCCACCGGGGTCGTCGGGGTGAGCATCGGGACCGCCGGTCTGGTGGTCTCGCTCGCGACCCTTGCAGGCTTCATCGTCCCGCCGCTCGCCGGACGGGCGTCGCACCGGTACGGACCACGGGCCGTCGTCGTCACCTCGCAGCTGGTGCAGGCGGCCGGCGCCGTGGCGTACCTGCTGGCCGAGGGCGTGGTGGGCCTCGCGGTCGCCGCGGTGGCCTTGGGCGCCGGCACCCAGCTGTTCTACTGCTCGGTGTTCGTGCTGGTGGCCGACGTCAGTCCCGAGGCGGCCAAGGAACGACCGTTCGCGCTGGTCGGCATGGTGCGGGGCGCGTCCTTCGGTGCCGGCGCACTGCTGTCGGCGGTGCTGCTCGCGCTGGCCGACGACGGAGTGCTGCGTGCCGTGGTCGCGGTGGACGCCGTGTCGTTCGTCGTGGCCGCCGGCCTGCTGGCGACGCTCGACCTGCCGCGCGAACAGGCCGGGGAGCCGACGGTGCCGGTCGGCAGTCTCGCGGTGCTGCGGGACCGTACGTACCTGTCGCTGCTCGTCGTCGTCGGCCTGCTCACCCTCGGCCTGGACGTGATGCTGGTCGGCACCCCCGTCTACGTCGTGGACGTGCTGCACGCACAGCGCTGGCTGCCGGGGGCGTTGCTCGCCACCATGACGTTCGCCTCGGCGCTGCTCGGCGTCTGGGTCGTCGACCGGCTCCGCGGCCTGCGCCGCACCACGTCGCTTCAGCTGGGGGCCGTGGCCTTCGTCTGCTGGGCGGTGGTGTGGCTGGTCGCGGGCTGGGTGCCCGTCGCTGCCGCGCCTGGCGCGCTGTTCCTCGGACTTGTTGCCTTGATCGTCGGGTCGAAGATCTTCTACCCGGTGTCGGCGGCGCTGTCCGAGGCGTTGCCGCCGCGTGCCGACCGAGCCGCGTACATGGCCACGTACCAGTACGCGTTCACGTCGGCCCAGGTCGTCGCGCCGGCGCTGGTCGGGCTGTTCGCCTACGCCTCGTGGCTGCCCTGGCTCGCCGTCGCGGCGGCGAACCTGCTGGCGATGGTGTTGCTCAGCCGACTGGCCGGGCTGATCCCCGCCGAGCGGGACCGGGTGCCGGTCGCGGCCTGATCCGACCCGCGCCGGTCAGGCGCGGCTGACGACGGCTTCCAGCTGGTCGAGGCCCCAGTCGAGGTCGGCCTGCTCGACGACCAGCGGGGGAGCCAGCCGGATGGTCGAGCCGTGGGTGTCCTTGGCCAGCACCCCGCGGCCCATCAGGGCCTCGCAGACCGCCCGGCCGGTGCCGACCCGCGGGTCGACGTCGACGCCGGCCCACAGCCCGCGGGTGCGTACGCCCACGACGCCGCGGCCCATCAGCTCGTCGAGCCGGTCGCGCATCCGCACGCCGAGCTTGGCCGCGCGCTCCTGGTGGTCGCCGGTCGCCAGCATGGCCACCACCTGGCGCGCCACCGCGCAGGCCAGCGGGTTGCCGCCGAACGTGCTGCCGTGCTGGCCCGGGTGCAGGACACCGAGGACGTCACGGTCGGCCGCGATCGCCGAGACCGGCACGATGCCGCCGCCGAGCGCCTTGCCGAGGATGTAGATGTCGGGGACGACGTCCTCGTGGTCGCACGCGAAGGTGCGGCCGGTGCGCCCGAGGCCGGACTGGATCTCGTCGGCGGCGAACAGCACGCCGGTGCGGGTGCAGAGCTCGCGGACGCCGGTGAGGTAGCCGTCGGGCGGGATCACGACGCCGCCCTCGCCCTGGATCGGCTCGATCAGCACGGCCACCGTGGCCGGCGTGATCGCGGCCGACATCGCCTCGAGGTCGCCGTAGGGCACCATGTCGAAGCCCGGAGCGAACGGTCCGAAGCCGCCACACGCGTCGGGGTCGTCGGAGAAGCCGACGATGGTCGTCGTCCGACCGTGGAAGTTGCCGGCGGCCACCACGATGCGGGCCTGGTCGGCCGGCACGCCCTTGACGTCGTAGCCCCACTTGCGGGCGACCTTGATCGCGGTCTCGACGGCCTCGGCGCCGGTGTTCATCGGCAGCACGAGCTCCTTGCCGCACAGGTCGCCGAGCTCGGCGCAGAACGCGCCGAACTGCTCGTGCACGAAGGCCCGGCTGGTCAGCGTGAGCCGGTCCAGCTGCTCGTGCGCGACCCGCAGCAGGTCGGGGTGTCCGTGCCCGAAGTTCAGCGCGGAGTAGCCGGCCAGCAGGTCGAGGTAGCGGCGGCCGTCGACGTCGGTCATCCACGCACCCTCGGCGTGCGACACCACGACCGGGAGCGGGTGGTAGTTGTGCGCCGTACGGGACTCGGCCAGCGCGACCAGCTGCGGGCTGCGCGGCTCGTGACAGCGATGCGGTCATGGGGTTCGCCTCCTTCGTCGGTGCGGGGAAGGATTGTCAGACAATCTCAGGACCAGAGTAGCGCGTCCGCGGCCCTTTCCGGGCCAACGCCCTTGGCTCGTACCGTGTCGGCCATGGCAGTCGTGCTCGGCATCGAGACGTCCTGCGACGAGACCGGGGTCGGGCTCGTCGCCGACGGCGTGCTGCTGGGCGACGCGCTGGCCTCGAGCATCGACGAGCACGTGCGCTTCGGCGGGGTGATCCCCGAGATCGCGGCGCGGGCGCACCTGGAGGCCATCGGCCCCACGGTCGACGCCGCGCTGGCCGACGCCGGGCTCGGCCTCGACGACGTCGACGCGGTGGCCGTGACCGCCGGACCCGGGCTCGCGACCGCGCTGCAGGTCGGGCTGGCAGCCGCCAAGGCGTACGCCTGGTCGCTCGGCCTGCCGCTGCACGGGGTGCACCACCTGGCCGGCCATGTGGCGGCCGACGCGCTGGAGCACGGTCCGCTGCCGCAGCGCTGCGTCGCGCTGGTCGTCTCGGGCGGGCACACGTCGCTGCTGGCGCTGGGCGACCTCGCGACCGATCCGATCGAGCACCTCGGGGACACCGTCGACGACGCCGCCGGCGAGGCCTTCGACAAGGTCGCCCGGCTGCTGGGACTGCCCTATCCCGGCGGACCGTCCATCGACCGCGCGGCCCGCGACGGCGACCCGACCGCCGTGCCGTTCCCCCGCCCGCTGCTCGGCGACCGGGCACACCCCTACGGCTTCTCGTTCTCGGGGCTCAAGACGGCGGTGGCGCGGCGGGTCGCCGAGGGCGACGACGCCGTCGCCGACCTGGCGGCGTCCTTCCAGGAGGCCGTGGTCGACGTGCTGACCGCCAAGGCGGTACGCGCCTGCCGCGATCGCGGGGCGGACACCCTGCTGATGGTCGGGGGCGTCGCCGCGAACAGCAGGCTGCGCACCGTGGCCGACCAGCGGTGTGCCGAGGCCGGCATCGAGCTGCGGGTGCCGTCGCCGCGGCTGTGCACGGACAACGGAGCGATGATCGCCGCGGTCGGTGACCTGCTGGTCCGCGCCGGCCGCGCCCCCGACCCGCTCACGATCGGCGCCGACCCGTCGGCGCGGCTGGAGCAGGCCACATTGCTCGGTGGAACCGGCTAGATCGACACGACCACGCCGGCGATCGCGGCGTTGGCCAGGTTGGCGAGGCTCCCGGCGAGCAGCGCGAGCAGTCCGAGCCGGGCGAGCGTCGGGCGAAGCGCGGGCCGCAGGCTGCTGATGGTGCCGATCTGGATCGCGATCGACGCGAAGTTGGCGAAACCGGCGAGCGCGAACGTCACCACGACGACGGTGATCGTCGAGAGGTCGTTGACGTGCGGGCCGAAGTCGGCGTAGGCGACGAACTCGTTGAGCACCGTCTTCTCGCCGATGTACGCCCCCGCGTCGTCGGCCTCGTCCCACGGCACGCCGAGCAGCCACGCCAGCGGGGACAGCGCCCAGCCGAGCACCTGCTCGAAGGTGAGGTCGTCACGCCCGAACCAGCCGCCGATCGCGCCGAGGATGCCGTTGGCGAAGGCGATCAGGGCCACGAAGGCGATCAGCAGCGCCCCGACGGTGACCGCGATCCGGCCGCCCGCCATCGCGCCGCGCCCGACGGCGTCGATCGCGTTGGCCGACTCCTCGTCGTGCACGGCCCGGACGTCGAGGTCGCGCTCTGCCGGTGCCGGCGCGCCACTCTCGTCGTCGTGGTCTGGGTCGTCAGGCTCCTCGGAGGCTGCCGTGTCGTCCACGCCGTCGGGCCAGATGATCTTGGCCATCAGCAGCCCGGCCGGGGCGTTCATGACGGTCGCGGCGAGCAGGTACTCCAGCGGCGCGCCGAGCAGCGAGTACCCGACGAGGGTCGATCCGGCCGCTGCCGCGAAGCCGCTGGTCATCACCGTGAAGACCTGGCAGGCCCGCAGGTGCCGCAGGTACGGCGCGATCATCAGCGGCGCCTCGCTCTGGCCGAGGAAGATCACCGTGCTCGCGTACATCGACTCGACCTTGCCGACGCCGAGCAGCCGGGAGATCGCGCCGCCGATCAGGTACGTCGCGTACTGGATGACCCGCAGGTAGAACAACAGCCCGATCAACGCGCCGAGGAACACGATCACCGGCAGCACCTGCAGCGCGAAGATCGTGTCGTTCTTCTCGCCCACCTCCACCAGCGGGCCGAAGACGAACGCCGTGCCCTCCTGCGCGTAGCCGATCAGCGTGGCCACCCGGTCCGACGCCCACGAGAGCGCGTCCTCGCCGGGCGGCCAGCGCAGCACGAGCGCGGCGAAGGCGACCTGCACGGCGAGCGCGGCCAGGACCGTGCGCACCGAGATCCGACGACGACCCTTGGAGAACGCGACGGCGACAGCGAGCAGGAAGGCCAGCCCGAGCAGACCTCGCACGTGTCAGTCCTTGCGCACGTCCGGGGAGCAGATCTGCCCGACGCGCGCCGTCTCGCCGCGGTCGACCACGACCTCGCGGCTGCCGACGACGTCCCCGGTGCTCTCGTCGGTGCAGGTCAGCATCCACGACTCGGTGATGCCCGAGTAGCTGGCCGGCTCCGGGCCGCGGAACGTGACCGACCCTGACCAGTCGGCAGCATCCCCGCGCGCGTAGTTCTGCACCTCGACGGTGTAACGCCCGGGGATCGGGTCGATGAGCCGCGCGACCTCGGGGTTGTCGAGTGTCCGCGCCTCCGCGACCAGGACGCCGTGCGGGTCGTAGACCTGGACGTCCCAGTCGACGCGGCGCGGTCCGTCCCAGCCGATGCGCACCAGCGCGACCCCGTTGTCGGCATCGGGCGGGCCGACCACGCGGAAGTGGGCCTCCTCCACATCGCGCGGGTCTGGCACGCCTGCGGGGTTGCGCAGTCGCAGCTGGTCCTGCGGCGGCGCCACCGGGTCACGGCCGTAGCGGCCGACGACGAGCGGGCGGGTCGACGGGTTCACCGCCCACCGGAACGGCCCGCCGGTGGAGTCGTAGGTGGAGGTGAGCTCGTCCTCGTAGTAGCGCGGCGGACCGGGGTTGCCGTTCTCGTCCAGGACCGGCGACGTCGCCGTCACGAACTGCTTGTGTATGTCGAGCCGGAAGCCCTCCGGCGCGCGGCCACTGATCACGGAGTGCCCGGCCGCGCGCACCGTCGCCATCGACAGCCGGTAGAACGCCTCGCGGTTGCCGCCGCGGCCGGCGCCGGGGGCGGGCTCGCGGCCGAGGTACTCGGCCACCACACCCCTGCGGTACGGCGGGTGGAACGCGTTGCCGCCGATCTCGAAGGTGAAGCCGTAGCCGCCGGTGTTCCAGTAGCTCCAGTCCTCGACCGAGCCGCTGGTGTCGTACAGCTCGTAGGCCGGCTCGCTCAGGTAGCCGTTGGCCTGGGCCATCCGGTCCGCGAGGGTGCGGTAGGCGACCTCGTCCGGGGGGCGTCCGGTGTCGGCGATCGACGGCGGGCGCAGCACCAGATTGCTGTAGGTGTGCAGGCTGAGCAGCGACACGACCTGCCGCTGCGAGACCAGCTGGCGGATGTTGTCGACCTCGGGCTCGCTGCCAGGGCCGTCACCGCGGAAGACGTCGCTGGACCAGTCGGCGTCGGCGCCCGGGCCGCCCCAGAAACCGGGGTAGTTGCGGTTGAGGTCGGTGCCCCGCAGCCGGCCGGCCCGGTTGTGGTCGCACGGGCCGGTGAGGAAGCGTGGCGGCGCGCTGTCGGAGAGGTCGCAGTTCTTGCGCTTCATCTCGTAGTCGAAGCGGGAGAAGTCGCCGCGCGGCCTGGCGTTGCGCGAGATCGCGAAGCCGTCGACGTTGACGACCGGAACGATGATCGTCCGCGAGCGCTCGAGGATGGCGTCGGCGCGCGGGTCGCCGGTCGGGCGGCGGGCGCTCTGCAGCAGGTCGTAGGCGTACTCCAGCGCGTGCTCGACGCCGGGCCACTCGCGGGCGTGGTGCGCGCCCATCAGCAAGAACACCGGTTTGCCGTCGTTGATCCGGGCGGCATCGGTGGTGATCTCGATGCCGCGTACCGGTCGGCCCTCTACCGACGGGTGCTCGAGCGTCAGCAGCTTGGTCTCGTGCGGGAACCGCTCGTGCAGCTCGCGGAGCTCGCTGTTGACGTTGCGCAGGTGCCGGTAGGCGGTGCTGCCGCTGGGCAGTCTGGAGCGGTCGACCCGGTCCGCGTACGCGCGGTCCGCGCGGACCCGGGCGCGCGCCTGCGCGCCGAGATCGTCGACCAGGACCGTCCAGTCGTAGCCGGCATCGCGGAGAACATCCTCGTCGGCCGGTCCGTACAGCAGCACCTCGAGGCCCCGCCGGGTGACCTTCGTGGTGGCGTCGAGGCCCAGCTGCACGACCTCGCTGCGCTGTTCCTGGGTGCGGGCGTGCACCAGCACCAGGCTCACCGGGCCGTCGTACGACAGGCGTTGGGCGGGCTCGGTGGGGTCCGGTGTCCTGGCGGAGGCGCCGGTGGTCGCGGCGAGCGCGCCGAGGACGAGAGCAGCGGCGGAGAGGGCGGCAACGGTGCGAAATGGACTCACAAGGGCGCATCCTCACCGACCCGCGCATTTGCCGCAACGGTTGGTTCTGGCGGCGAGCGGACTCAGGGGTCGAGGTCGACCACCACGGGGGCATGATCGGAGGCCCCCGTCCCCTTGCGGGCCTCACGGTCGACGTAGGCGTCGGACACCGCCGAGGTGAACGCCGGGTTGCCGTAGACGAGGTCGATCCGCATGCCGCGGTTGTGCGGGAAGGCGAGCTGCCGGTAGTCCCAGTAGGTGTAGGGCACGTCGTGCTTCAACGCGCGCGGCAGCACGTCGCCGAGGCCGAGCTCCCGTAGCGCTGCCAACGCGTCCCGCTCGGGCACGGTGACGTGGGTGCTGGTGCGGAACAGCTCCGGCTTCCACACGTCGGCGTCGGTCGGCGCGATGTTGAAGTCGCCGAGCACGGCCCAGGCTCCGGCTGCCGACGCCAGCTCCTGCTCGGCCGTCGCGCGCAACGCCGCCAACCACTCCAGCTTGTAGGCGTAGTGCGGGTGGCCGATCTCCCGGCCGTTCGGTACGTACACCGACCAGACCCGCACACCACCGCAGGTGGCGGCCATCGCCCGCTGCTCGGTCACCGGCAGCAGCACGCCCTCCGCGAGGAAGCCGGGCTCGTCGACCAGCCCGCGGCGCACGTCGGTGAAGCCGACCCGGGACAGCACGGCGACGCCGTTCCACCGGCCGGCGCCGTGCACCTCGGCCTCGTAGCCGAGCTCGCCGACCTCCTCGTAGGGGAACGCGTCGACCGCGCACTTGACCTCCTGCAGGCAGAGCACGTCGGGCTCGGCGGTGCCGAGCCAGTCGAGCAGCCGCGGGAGGCGTGCGGTGACCGAGTTGACGTTCCAGGTCGCGATTCGCACGTGCCCTCGGCGCGATTCGAACGCGCGACCTACCGCTTAGGAGGCGGTTGCTCTATCCAGCTGAGCTACGAGGGCGGGGGCGAGCAGGCCAGAGTCTAGGCGGGGGGTCGGGACCGCTACGGGTCGAGGATGACGAGTTGTCGGTAGCCCGGGTGCTCGATGGCCGCCGGGTGGTAGATGGCCTTGCCGTTGTTGATGGTCCAGGCGGCTCGCCGCCCCTGGAAGTGTGGGATCGCACTGCAGGTGTCGCCGTTGCCGTTGTGGCCGGCCTGGCTCGGTGGCTGCGGCACCCGCACCGCCTCGAAGTCCTCGCCCGTGCCCGTGTTGACGAGGATCGTGTCCGGCCTTTGGAGATCGGCGTCCCAGGAGGGGAGGCCGCGGACGACCAGCAGGTCGTTGGATCGATCACCATCGGCGTGGCCACTGCAGAAGCTGACCCCGGCCTTCAGGGGCAGCGCGAAGTCGACGGTGGGAAAGTGGTGCGGCCGCCCGGTGTTGAGCCGCACCTCGAGCCGCGTTCCGGTGAGCGTGACGAGGTCTCGCCTGCCGTCGCGGTTGAGCTCGACGAGCTGCGCGTCGAGCATCCGGCCCGACGGGAGCCCCTGGCGTGCGGCGACCTCGCGGTAGACCACCGGCCCGTCGGGCGTCGTGAGATCGCGGTAGAGCCGCAGGGAGCGGGAGCAGGACAGAAGGTCCTGCCGCCCATCGCCGTCGAAGTCGCCGGTGGAGGCGCAGTGGGAATCCTGCTCCGACGGCAGACCCCCCACGCTGCGTTCGACGAAGTGATCGCCGACGTTCTCGTAGATGCGGTCAGGACTGGGGTAGTCCTGGGCGCGCTTGTTCCCGACGAACAGACTCGGCACGCCGTCGCCGCGGATGTGCAGGACGGCCACCGCCCGGCCCCGCCCGGAGGGGTCTCGGGCTCCCCAGGCTCTCACCACGTTCTTGAAGCTGCCGTCCGGTTGCTGTTCGAGGAGCTCGTTGCTCTTGTCGTTCCGGGTGCCCCGGTTGGCGCCGCGCACGCAGTAGAGGTCGATCAGCCCGTCGGGAGGACCGTCGGGGCCGGCGAAGTCCGCGGCCTCGCACTCGTGCCGGTCCTTGCGCCGGAGCATCTGGTCGGGGATGAAGCCGCCCTCACCATTGCCCAGCCAGAGCTCCCAGGGCGCGAAGAAGTGGTACGAGAGCAGGACGTCGGGGTCTCCGTCTCCGTTCTTGTCGAAGACGAGGTTGTCGCCCCAGGTCCCGGTGAAGGCGCCGAGGGACTTCCGATCGGGATCGACCTGCAGGGTGATGTCCCGGACGTGCGGCGCGCGAGCGGCTGCCTCACCCGCAGGTGCGACGCCCGGGGGCGCCACGCCGAGCGTGACGACCAGGACGCCGACCACTGCTCCCGCGCGACGACCCGCTCTGCTGGCGCACGTGTTCCAGCGCCTCATGATCTCTCCCCGTGGATTCCCCCGAAATTACCCCGTCATCCCCGCCGAGCCCCGTCAGGACGCGGCGCGGCCGTACCGTTCTGCGCTGCGCGCCCTCGCCTTGGCGGCCTCGACCTCGCGGTCGCGGGGCGGGGCCTGGATCACCAGGGCGTCCAGCAGCTCGCGGGTGATCTCGGTGACGGCCGAGACGGCGTGGTCGAACGCCTCCTTGTTGGCGATCGACGGCTTCGTCTGACCGCTCACCTTGCGCACGTACTGCAGCGCGGCGGCCTCGACCTCGACCGGCGTGGCGGGGGGCTCGAAGTTGGACAGGGTCCGGATGTTGCGACACATGGGGACCAGTGTGCCTGGCTCCGGTCAGCCGGTGAAGGGCGACTCGTACGTGAGGCGGCCGGACGCCGTCGTTACCAGGTAGGCGGCGTCGTTGTACTTGTTCGATACATACACCATGACCCGCATCTCCTCGGTCAGAAACGAGGAGATGTTCAGCCAGGCCTCGTTGGCGTCCGGGAGGTCGAGCCGCTTCGGCGCCTCCTCCATCCACTCCTGCGCGCGCTCGATGTTGACCTCGCGGAGGTCGAGCACCGGGGCGTCCGGCTTGAGGCTGGTCTCGCCGGTCGAGTCCCGCAGCTCGCCCTCGCCGTAGTAGTACGACGACGTCAGCCGCGGGTCGTCGGGCGACACGACGTTCAGCACCGCGTACTCGGGGTAGATCACCGCGCTGGAGACGACGGTGCTCTCGGCGTCCGCGTCCAGGTCGTCGAGCATCCGGGCGAACCCCTCAGGCGTCTGCGGCCCCGGCCCGTCGTACGCGGCCTCGGCGTCGTCCGAGCCGAAGCTCCCGCTGTCGAAGAAGTCGCCGGTGGAGGCGGAGCCGGCCAGCTGGGTGAGCGCCCAGCCGCCGATTACGAGCGCCCCGACCACGACGACCGCCAGCAGGACGAGGCCGCCGCGCAGCAGGCGCAGCGGTGCGGCCCAGTCGATGCGACCCAGCAGGTCGCCGATCCCCTCGTTGCGCTCGATCACGGCTGGACCGGAGATGCCTCCGGTGGTGGTCTGCAGGTCGTTGACGATCGTGTTCAGCTCGGAGAGCGTGCGGGCCCGCAGCGCGGTGGCACAGCGCGCGTCGTGCTCCTCGAGCGTGATCTGCCCGTCGGCGTACGCCGCGTCGATCTGCTCGACCGCGCGGTTCCGGTCGTCGTCGCGAGCGCGCAGGAACCGCTGGGCCGTGGACGCCACGGGGGCAGCCTAGGGGCCGGTCGACGAGGGGGCGGGCGTTTTGCGCGGGGGTGTCCCCCCGGCGTCACCGTCGGTGACCGCAGCACAGCGCGGACGGCATTGACTGGACAGTCAGCGATGCCCCACCGTCGTCGGCAGGCACGGGGAACATTTCAGAGAGGCGTGAAGAATGAAGGCTGCAGTCAGTGGTGGACTGGCCCTGCTGATGCTGGCGGCGTTGGGAGCGTCGGCACCGTCGGCGAGCGCCTCGGCGGACGACAAGCGAGCGGACCACAACCGAGCGGTGACCCAGACCTGGCAGGTCGGCATCCGGGCCGGGACGACGACGTTCTCGTCGGGGCCCGGGGCACAGTGCACGCCTCGCAAGGTCGGCGCGACCCTCGCCCAGCGTCGTTGCATCGTGCGCGTGGAGGGCCGCTTCGTCTCGCAGGACCGCGGCTGGAAGGGCAGGTACCAGGGCCGCGCCACTGTCGTGTACCCGGTGCAGGAGGAGGGCCAGCCACTGTTCGACTCCGCGGCGTTCGACTCCGGCAACGTGTCGTACTTCGTGCGCGAGACGGACGGCACGTGGGTGGGCCGGCTCGACATGTACGTCGACCTGGGCACCGGTGGGGTCTACGGCTTCCCCAACGACCTCGACATCAGCTACTGGATCGAGGAGCGCAACGAGGAGGTGGGCGTGCTGAACATGGAGGGCGTCGGCATCAACAAGCTGAACGACAACCTGCAGCCGGTGCGCACCTTCATCGACCGGCTCCCGTACAGCTGAGTCCTCGGCTCAGGTGACCTTCTCGGACCCGGCGAGCAGGTCCGCCAGCTCGCGCATGTACGACGCCTGCGCGGTGTAGTCCATCGACTGGAACTTCCAGTCGAAGACCTGGTCCGCCTCGGCGGCCGGGAGCCGTGCGAACGTGGGTTGGTCGGCGAGGTCGTCGATCGTCATCGCCCGCAGCGAGTTCAGCACGATGTCGGTGCGGTAGCGATCGGCGTTCTCCCAGGAGACCGTGTCCCAGTAGTAGGCGTCGCCGCCGACGTCGGCGTACGCGACCCCGAGCTCGGTGTAGTAGCGCAGGGCGGGGTCGTCGGGGGCCTTGGCGACGTAGATGCCGTCGTCGGGGTAAGCCGCGATCGCCAGCACGCTCAGGCTCCGTTCGGCGGCGGCCGACAGCTCGTCGCCCGCGGCCTCGAACTCCGCCCGGGCCTCGGCGACCGCACCGCCGGTCACGTCGACACCGAGGGCCGCCACCAGCTCGACGTTGCGCTCGATGACGTCCAGGGCGGTGCCTCGCTGGGCGATGGCGACCACCGGGACGATCTGGTCGACCTGTCGCTGCTGCTCGGCGTCCTTGAACCCGTACAGCAGCGCGTCCGCGGCGATGTCACCGTCGGACGACTCGGGGTAGACCGTCGTGACCAGCAGATCGGGTGCCGCCCCGGCGAGCGCCTCGAGGTCGATCTCGCCGTAGCCGGCACCGGCCTCGACCACCTCGTCCACGGGCTTGCCGGCGAACGCGACGTCGTCGGCCATGGGCGTGTAGCCGAAGGCTGCCACCGGGACGATCCCGAGGTTCCACAGAGCCGCCACCTGGTCGGTGAGTCCGGCGATCCGCGTCGGCGTCTGCTCCAGCTCGACGGTCCGCCCCGTGTCGTCGGTGAACGACCACGGGCCCTTCGGCACGTCGATGTCCCCGCCTCCTGTCGCCTGCGGGGCTTGGTCGCCGGAGCAGGCCGTGACGACGCCGGCCGTGGACAGGGCCAGCGCGCTCGCGAGCACGCTGCGCCGTGAGACGGGGTGTCGCAGCACCGAGTCGACGCGGGGGCTCAGCGGACGGGATCGGGACATGGAACCCCTCCGGTAGGGCCGATGGGGACGACCAGGGGCCGCCCGTAGACCGGGTCGTCGATGACGCGCGCGTCCAGCCGGAACGTGCTCCGCAACAGCGCGGGTGTGAGCACGTCGGCCGGTGCCCCGTCGGCGACGATCCGACCGTCCTGCAGCGCCACCAGGCGGTCGCTGTAGCGCGCGGCCAGGTTGAGGTCGTGCAGGACCATCACCACCGTGCGTCCGCGCTCGCGGTTCAGTCGGTGGATCAGGTCGAGCACCTCGACCTGGTGCGAGAGGTCGAGGTACGTCGTCGGCTCGTCGAGCAGCAACAGGTCGGTGTCCTGGGCCAGGGCCATGGCGATCCAGGCGCGCTGGCGCTGGCCGCCGGACAGCTCGTCGATCGGCCGGTCGGCGAGCTCGGACATCGACGTCCAGCGCAGCGTCCTGTCGACGACCGCCTCGTCGTCGCGGGACCACTGTCGCAGCCACGACTGTCGCGGGTGTCGTCCGCGGGCGACCAGGTCGCAGACGACCAGACCCTCGGGCGCGAGCGGCGCCTGTGGCAGCAGCGCGAGCGTCCTGGCCACCTCGCGGGTGGGCACCTGATCGATCCGGCGACCGTCCAGCACCACCTGGCCGGCCTGGGGCCGCAGCAGCCGGCCGAGCGCGCGCAGCAGGGTCGACTTGCCGCACCCGTTGGGTCCGATGACCGTGGTCACCCCACCGTCGAGGACGTCGAGGTCGAGCTCGCGGATCACCAGGTGGTCGCCGTATCCGACGTCGAGGGTCTCGGCCCGCAGCCGCGGCTGCCCGGGCGGGGGCGGGGCGTCGTGGGGACTCATGCGGTGACCCTCCGGTTGGTGCGGACCAGCAGCCAGATCAGGTACGGGGCGCCGACGGCGGCGGTGACCAGGCCGACCGGCAGCTCGGTGGGCAGCACGACCCGGGCCAGCAGGTCGGCAGCGACGACGAGGACGGCGCCGTAGATCGCCGATGCGAGCAGCGGTGGCCGACTGGCCCGGCACAGCCGGAGCGCGACCTGGGGAACCACGAACGCGACGAACTCGATCGGGCCCGCGGCCGAGACGGCGAAGGCGGCCAGTCCGACCGCGATCAGCAGGGTGGCCAGCTGGGCCAGCTGCAACCGGACGCCCAGCGAGCGGGCGGAGTCGTCGCCGAGCTGAAGCGCCCGCAGCGTCGCCGAGAGCACCAGCGCGGCGGGTAACAGCACCAGCAACGCCCACGCGACCGGCTCGGCCTGCTCCCAGCCCCGCGAGCTGAGCGAGCCGGTCAGCCACACGGTCGCGGCGGCGGCGTCCCAGATCTGCGCGCGCACCAGCAGCCACGAGGTGAGGGCGGACAGCACGGCCCCGCACCCGATGCCGACCAGGATGAGTCGCGTGCCGTCGATCCCGCGCCGCCAGGCCAGCAGGTAGATCGCGGCGGTGGTGAGGAGCGCGCCGGCCATCGCGGCCGCCGGTACGGAGATCCCGGACAGGTTGGTGGCCAGCGCGCCGTTGGTGCCGGCGAGCACGATCACGGCGACCGCGCCCACGGAGGCGCCCTCGGTCACACCCAGCACGTCGGGGCTGGCCAGCGGGTTGCGGGCGAACGTCTGGGTGAGCGCGCCCGAGAGCCCGAGGGCCGCGCCGACCAGCACGCCCACGACGACACGCGGCAGGCGGAGCTCCCGGACGATGAACTGCTGGCCGGGGTCGCCGCCTCCGACGAGGACGCGCAGCACGTCCGGCAACGGGATCGGGAAGTCGCCGGTGCCGATGCTGACCGCGCTCACCAGCACCAGCAGGCCCAGCCCGGTGACGCAGACCGACGTCGCGCGCAGCGGCACCCGCCAGGAGGCACCACCCACCCGCAGCACCTGCTCCCGGCTGGCGCGTCGTACCGGTCGGTCGAGCACAGCGGTGCCGTCGCGGCCGCTCACAACGCGGCCAACCGGCGCCGGCGCACGAGCGCGACGAAGAACGGACCGCCGACCAGCGCCAGCACGATGCCGACCTGCAGCTCACCCGGCCGGGCGACCACCCGCCCGATGACGTCGGAGCAGACCAGCAGCAACGCCCCGAGCAGCGCCGAGTACGGGACGAGCCAACGGTGGTCCGGGCCGGTGACGTGCCGGGCAAGGTGCGGCACCACCAGGCCCACGAACCAGATCGGCCCGCACGCCGCGGTGGCCGCGCCGGTGAGCAGCATGATCGCGGCCAGGCCGATCACCCGGGTGCGACCGACGTGCTGGCCGAGGCCACGCGCGACGTCCTCGCCGAGCGACAGCACGTTCAGCGCCGGGGAGTGCGCCAGGGCCACCAGCAGCCCGACGACGATGAACGGCGTGATCTGCGCGGCGATCGCCTGGTCACGTCCGGCGACCGAGCCGACCACCCAGAACCGGTAGACGTCGAGGGTCTGCTGGTCGCGGATGACCAGCGCCGTGGTGAACGACGCGAGCAGCGCCGACACCGCCGTGCCGGCGAGCACCAGCGCGAGCGGGCTCGGCCCGCGACCGCCCGCGGCGGCGATCGCGAAGACCACGGCGCTGGCGATCGCCGCGCCGGCCAGCGCGAACCAGACGTACCCCTGGATGTCGGTGATGCGGAACGCGTAGATGGCGATGACGACGGCGAAGGCCGCACCGTTGGTGACGCCGAGCATCCCGGGATCGGCCAGCGGGTTGCGGGTGTGTCCCTGCATCAGCGCGCCAGCCGCCCCCAGCGCCAGACCGACCAGGACGCCGAGCACCGTGCGGGGCAGCCGCAGCTCGTGCACGATCACGGCCGCGTCGCTGCCGTCGGGGGAGAACAGCACCCGCCACACGGTCGCGACGTCGATCGCCCGGCTGCCGACCGACAGGCTGAGCAGCACCGATGCTCCGACCGCGGCGACAAGGAGCACGAGCCCGACGGCCACCCTCCGGCGCCGGACCGGTGGCAGAGCGGGTGCGGCGGAAGGCCGCTCCGCGGTGGCCGTGGTCATGGAAGGTGAGGCTAACCTCACCTGAGGCTCGGAGGGAATCCGGGTGTCCGGCCTCCGGCCGGTCTAGCGTCGGGCGCGCTGCCCCGCCCGCGGCGCCGAGGACAGCATCCGCAGCACCGCCCGCTCCACCAGCCCGTGCGTCGCCGGGCCGGCCGAGTCGTCGTCGCCGATCCGGCGCAGCACCCCCTCGATCGTGGTGCCGTCCTCGAACAGGTCGATCACCCGTGGATCGACGTACGACGCACGGGCCACTGCGGGCGTGTTGCCGAGGTAGTCCCCCACCTCGCGCATCGCCCGGGCGACGGCACGCTTGCGCGCGGTCGGCGACGCGGCGGCGTTGGTCGACACGGCCAGCGCGACCGCGGCCAGCACGGTTGCGTGCCAGGTCCGGAAGTCCTTGGCCGACACCTCGCCGCCGATGACCTGCTTGACGTAGCCGTTGATGTCGTCGGAGGTCACGTCCCGCCAGCGGCGGCCGTCGCGGTAGGCGAGCAGCTCGTCGCCACCGGTGCGACGCCGGCGCATGCTCTCGAGCGCTTCGCGGGCCTGCGGGTCGATGAGGGTGACGGTCTGCTCCTTGCCCGACTTGGCGATGAAGCAGAACTCCATCCGCTCGCCGTGCACCCGCAGCTCCTCGCGGCGCAGGGTGGCCAGGCCGTGGCTGCCGTGCTCCTCGGCGTACGTCTCGCCGCCGATGCGGAAGAAACCGAGGTCGAGCAGCCGGAACGCGGTCGCGAGCGCACGCTCGCGCGGCATGCCGGGCAGCGTCAGGTGCTCCTCGACCACCCTCCGGGCGCGGGGGAGGCGGCGGGCGACCTTCAGCACCCGGTCGTGCTTGTCCGCGTCGCGCTGGCGTCGCCACTCGTCGTGGTAGCGGTACTGGCGTCGTCCTGCCACGTCGGTGCCGACGGCCTGGATGTGGCCGTTGGCGAGCGGGCAGATCCACACCTCGCCCCACGCCGGCGGCAGGACCAGGGCCCGGCAGCGCTCGAGGTCGACCCCGGCGATGCGTTGCCGGTCGAGATCGAGGTAGACGAAGCCGCGCCCGG
Organism: uncultured Actinomycetota bacterium; assembly: GCA_963785115.1. Lineage (GTDB taxonomy): Bacteria > Actinomycetota > Actinomycetes > Propionibacteriales > Nocardioidaceae > JACCWP01. The sequence continues at coordinate 65,287 of CAWATY010000007.1, read as the reverse complement.
CCCGCCGGCGGGTCCAGCCGGGCATGGTGGGCGAGACGGTGCGCAGCCGGGCCACCGGCACATGGTCACCCGGCTGCGCCGGGTTCGCACGGCGGGCAGGATGGACCCATGCCGCAGCCGAGGTCCACGCCGTGAGCCGAGGACGTGCGCTCGCCCGGACGGCGGTGAAGTACGGGCCGCACATGGTGGCTGCGGCCAAGGTCGCGCGTGGTCCGGCCGAGAAGGCCGCCCGCGAGGCGCTGGAGCGGCGCAAGGCCCGTCGCGACGCGCTGGCCCACGCCGAGGGCGTCAGGCTCGGCACCGTGCTGCGGCTGTCCTGGGAGGGCAGCCGGGTGTGGGTGGTCTGGTCGGGCGAGACGCCCGTCGCGGTCTATCCCGCCTCGGTCGGCGACCCGCCGACGCCGGTCCCGCTCGCCGACGTGGTGCAGCACGCCGACCTCGGCGCGCGCCGCTCGCCTGAGCAGGTGCGCGAGCTGTCGGCGGTGCGGCGGGCCGGTCGGGCGGCACGCGCCCGGATCGGTCGCGGGGTCAGTCGCGACCCAGCGCCGCCGCCAGGGCCGCGCGCCCTCCCGTGACCGGAAGCAGCAGCCGGGAGTCCGCGAGCCGCACCGACAGCCGGGTGCCCGCCGGAGGGCGGAGGGTGAAGTCGTGGTCGCTGCTGAGCAGCACCAGGCCCAGCCGGTGCCCGGCCGCGACCGCGTACTGCTGCGGCTCCATCCCGACCGACAGCCGGTAGAACCGTCCCGGCTCGACCGGCTCGGTGACGGCGGGCGAAGCGCGGTTCTGTGGGTCGGTCCAGCCCTCGGTCACCAGCCGGACCCGCCCGCCCGGTGCGACGTCGACCAGGGCCACCGACAGGTTGGCGGCTGGCTCGCTGAACGCGACCCGCAGCCGGACGGCGGGCGTCCCGGACAGCACCACGCGCTCGTCGACCGCCCGGGTCCGGTAGAGCAGCCGGTGCGGGGAGCGCGGGTCGGAGGCGAGCCGGCCGGCGTTGAAGCGGGCGTCGTCGACGAGTCGCTCGGTGCCGCTGCCGGGCGGGCCGAGCCGTAGCCGGCCTGCCTGGTGGCCACCGGGCCACGTCTGCAGGTGCACGCGGTCGGAGGCGGGGTCGGGCCACTCGTCGAGTCTGCGGTGGTCTCCGCCGACGCTGGACCACGTCACCCGGGGCCCGGTCATCACGCCGTTGGCCGTGCCGCGCAGCCAGTGGTCGAACCACGCCACCACCAGCCGGCGCCAGTTCTGGTCGCCCTGGTAGGACGGGTAGTCGCCGTGACTCGACGGGTGCAGCCAGAGCCGGTGCGGGACGTGCGCGCGGCGCAGTGCGGCGTACCAGTCGGCGAACTGGCTGGTCTTGACGTTCCAGTCCGCCATGCCGTGCTGCAGCAGCACGGCCGCCTGCACCTGGTCGGCGTCGGCCCGGTAGTCGCGGGCGGCCCAGAAGTCGCCGTAGTCGCCCGTGACCCGGTCCTGGTGCCGGCGAAGCTCGCGGACCACCGGGCGACAGGCTTCTGCGCCGTCGCGGGTGAGCACCGCCCTGGCCAGCACGTCGACGTCCTCGCCCTGGTAGCCGCCGGGCGCGACGACCGCACCGTCGTCGCGGTAGTAGCCGTACCAGGACGAGATCGCCGAGATCGGGACGACCGCGTCCAGCCCGGGTACGCCGGTGGCGGCGACCGCGTTGGCCAGGGTGCCGTTGTAGGAGACGCCGATCATGCCCACGTGGCCGTCGGACCACCGTGCCGTGACCGGGTCGCCGGCTGAGTCGACCGCGTCGGCACGACCGGTGAGCCAGTCGACCACGGCCCGGATGCCGGCGGTCTCGTCGGCGTCGCCGACCGTGGGGCAGCCGGTCGACTCGCCGCTGCCGAGCGACTCGGCGGCGACGTACGCATAGCCGTGCCGGCGGTACAGGTAGTCGTAGCCGGACACCGGCAGCGCCCGGTCGAATCCCGGTCCCGGTACGTGCAGGGGCACGTCGACGTCGTGGTTGGCGACCGGCTTGAGCCCCGCGTAGTAGGGGCTCGGCTCGATCACGACCGGGCGGCGGCCGCCCCCCGCCGGGCGCACCCAGCTGACGTGCACGCGGTCGTCGGCGCCGTCGCGGTCGGTGTCGACCCCGTCGACGATGACCCAGGCCTCGCCCCGGGCGAGGGCGTCGCCGCGGGGAGCGGGTGCCGCCGGTGCCGCCGGTGCCGCACCCGGTGTGCCGAGCGGCGCCGCGACGGCTCCGGCGAGCAGCACGACAACCGCGGTCGTCCGCCCCGCCCTTCCGCGCACTCCGCCCCCTCAGCTGCCGGACGTCAGGTCGAGCGGGACTGCTCGGCGTGCTCGCCCTCGGCGATCTCCTCGACCATCTTGGCGCAGAAGGCGGACAGGTCGTCGGGCTTGCGGCTGGTGACCAGCCCCTGGTCGACGACGACCTCCTCGTCCACCCAGGTGGCTCCGGCGTTCCGGAGGTCGGTCTGCAGGCTCGGCCACGACGTCAGCGTGCGGCCCTTGACCACGTCGGCCTCGATCAGCGTCCACGGCGCGTGGCAGATCGCCGCCACGGGCTTGGCGGCCGTGAAGAAGCCGCGGATGAAGTCGACCGCGCTCTTGTCGAGCCGCAGGGCGTCGGGGTTGGCAACGCCGCCCGGGAGCACCAGGCCGTCGAAGTCGTCCGGGCTGGCCTCGGAGAAGGTCGCGTCGACGTCGAACGTGTCGGCCTTGTCGAGGTGGTTGTAGGCCTGGACCTGGCCGGAGTCCGTCGACACCAGCTTCGGGGTGCCGCCCGCCTGCTCGACCGCCTTCCACGGCTCGGTCAGCTCGACCTGCTCGATGCCCTCGGCGGCGACGGCGAACGCGACGTTCCTGCCCTGGAGCTCGTTGCCCACGGTGTCCTCCTGAGTTCTCGGGGTCTCTTCCTGCCTACCCCGGGTACCCACAACGGGCAACCGCACACCGGTCAGGTCCGGGCGTTGCGCGCCCAGCCGAAGCAGTAGAGGCCGTAGGCGGCGAGCCCGAGACCGAGCCCGCTGAGCAGGTACGGGCCGAACGGCTGCTCGAGCAGCAGCCGCAGTGCCTGGTCGAGGCCGCCCGCCTTCTGCGGGTCGTACGAGACGGCGGCCCACACGAACAGCACGCCCACGCCGGCCAGGGCCACCCCTTTGGCGACGTAGCCGACCTGTCCCAGCCGCAGCAGCGCGATGCCCGACTGGCCGAAGGTGGCGTCGGGCTCGAGGTCCTCGGTGAACTTCTCCTGCACGCCCTTCCACACCTTGTAGCCGCCGACCACGATGATCCCGACGCCGATCGCGCCCACCAGCCAGCGGCCGGCAGTGGCCGACATCACCTTCGCGGTGAGGCCGTCCTCGCTGCTGCCGCCGCTGAGCCTGGCGGCGTTGCTCATCGCCAGCCAGGCCAGCGCCAGGTAGACGACGGTCCGGCCGGCCGACGAGGCGCGCTTGCGGGTCCGGTGCCCGCCCTCTGCGTAGTGGTAGCCGGCCACGGCTTCCGCGCCCTGCCAGACCGCCAGCAGCAGCAGCCCGGCACCCGCGACCCAGAGCACGATCTGGCCCCAGGTGTCCTGGGACAGCTGGTTGATCGCGCCCTGCGAGCTGGTGCTGTCGTTCGTCCAGGCCAGCTGCAGGGCGATGTAGGCGAACAGCAGGTGCATCGCGCCGTACGCGACCAGGCCGACCCGCATCCCGACGTCGAGGGCGGTGCTGTCGCGGACCTCGGCGGCGGAGCGGGGAGTGGAGGGAGAGTTCGTCACGGCGCCCACTGTGACGTGTCGGGGCGACGCCCGCCATGCGGGAGGATGGTCGGGTGACCGAGAACAAGCGGGTCGAGACGTGGCTCACCGACATGGACGGCGTCCTCGTCCACGAGGAGCGGGCGATCCCGGGGGCGACGGAGTTCCTCGACCGGCTGCGGCAGTGCGGCATGCCGTTCCTGGTCCTGACCAACAACTCGATCTTCACCCCGCGCGACCTCCGTGCCCGGCTGCTCGCCAGCGGGCTGGACGTGCCCGAGGAGGCGATCTGGACCTCGGCCCTCGCCACCGCCCAGTTCCTCGACGACCAGCGTCCCGGCGGGAGCGCGTACGTGATCGGCGAGGCCGGTCTCACCACCGCGCTGCACGAGGTCGGCTACATCCTCACTGCCCGGGACCCCGACTACGTCGTTCTCGGCGAGACCCGGACGTACTCGTTCGAGGCGATCACCAGCGCGATCCGGCTGATCGACGCCGGCGCCCGCTTCATCGCCACCAACCCCGATGCCACCGGCCCGTCCCGGGAGGGCTCGCTGCCCGCGACCGGCTCGGTGGCGGCGCTGATCACCCGGGCCACCCGGCGCGACCCGTACTTCATCGGCAAGCCCAACCCGCTGATGATGCGCAGCGCGCTGAACCGGATCCAGGCGCACTCCGAGCACACCGTGATGGTCGGCGACCGGATGGACACCGACATCATCTCCGGGCTCGAGGCCGGTCTGCGGACCGTGCTGGTGCTCTCCGGGTCGACCCGCTCCGCCGACGTCGACAGCTTCCCCTACCGGGCCACCCGCGTCGTCGACTCGATCGCCGACCTCATCGACCTGGTCGGCAGCGAGCAGGTCCTCGACTGACCCCTCGCACAAGGCCACGGGGTTGCGGGTTTCGCAAGCGGGCTTGCGAAACCCGCACTCGCCCCCCGTCATAACGCGGGGCAAGTGAGGGGTAGCCGGGGCGAGTGACGGGGGTTCGGCCGATCGGAAGCGGGTGGGATCCGATGGCTGACCACTCCAGTCCGGCGGTCGCGATCCGTCCGGCGGCCGGTCCGCACCGCGTGGGCCCTTCCGCAGCTGCCCCGTGAAGTCCGCACTCGCCCTGCGCAATAACGCGGGGCGAGTGCGGCTTTCGCAAGCCGACTTGCGAAACCCGCACCCCCCTGACTCCTGAGGAGCGGGGGGGCGGGAGTGGGGGAAGACTGGCGGCATGGACGTCCTCGACCAGTACGTGCCCGCGGCCGACCGCTACGAGCGGGCGGTGTTCCGCCGCTGCGGCAGCAGTGGCCTCCAGCTGCCGGCGGTCTCGCTCGGGCTGTGGCACAACTTCGGCGACGACAAGCCGCTCGCCGACCAGCGGGCGGTGCTGCGGCGTGCGTTCGACCGCGGAGTCACCCACTTCGACCTGGCGAACAACTACGGGCCGCCGTACGGCGCGGCGGAGAAGAACTTCGGCCGTCTGTTCGCCGAGGACTTCGCGTCGCTGCGGCACGAGCTGGTGCTGTCGACGAAGGCGGGGTGGGACATGTGGCCCGGCCCGTACGGGTTCCTCGGGTCCCGCAAGTACCTGCTGACCAGCCTGGACGAGTCGCTGCAGCGGATGGGGCTCGACCACGTCGACATCTTCTACAGCCACCGCTTCGACCCTGACACCCCGCTCGAGGAGACCATGGGGGCGCTGGCGTCGGCGGTGCAGCAGGGCAAGGCCCGGTACGCCGGCATCAGCTCCTACAGCCCCGACCGGACCCGCGAGGCGGCGCGGATCCTGCGCGAGCTCGGCACCCCGCTGCTGATCCACCAGCCGTCGTACTCCATGTTCAACCGCTGGATCGAGGACGAGCTGCTCGACGTGCTCGGCGACGAGGGCGTCGGCTGCATCGCGTTCTCACCGCTGGCCCAGGGCCTGCTCACCGACCGCTATCTCGACGGGGTCCCGGCCGGCTCACGGGTCGCGCAACAGAAGTCCCTGGACCGCGGGATGCTCAACGACCAGAACCTGGCGCACGTCCGGGCGCTGAACGAGATCGCCAAGGGCCGCGGCCAGTCGCTGGCCCAGCTCGCCCTGGCGTGGGCGCTCCGCGACGCGCGGGTCACGTCGGTGCTGGTCGGGGCGAGCAGCGTGCGGCAGCTCGACGACAACCTGGACGCGCTGGCCAACCTGGAGCTGGCCGACGACGAGCTCGCCGCCATCGAGGAGCACGCCGTGGACGCGCAGATCAACATCTGGGAGGACTCCAGCAGCGCATGAGGGCGCGCTTGCGCGACCCGGTGCTGTGGGTCGAGGTCCTCCAGCTGGTCAAGACGGTGGCGGCGGCCGTGCTCGCCTGGGTGATCGCCGATCGCGTGCTCGACCTGGAGCAGTCCTTCCTCGCGCCATGGGCAGCACTGCTGGTCGTGCACGCCACCGTCTACCGCACCGTCTCGCACGGTGCCCAGCAGGTGGCGATGAACGTGCTGGGGGTGCTGCTGGCCTCGGCCGCGGCGAGCCTGTTCGGCGTCGGCATCACCTCGCTCGCGGCCGTTGTCGCGCTCGGGCTGGCGGCCGGGCTGCCCCGGGTGGTGCGGGCCGAGGGCGGCACCGCCGCCGGTACCGCGGTGCTCGTGCTGCTCGCCGGCTACAGCGACGAGCAGGGCGTGCTGCTCGAGCGCCTCGCCGACACCGCCATCGGCGTCGTGGTGGGGCTGACCGTGACGGTGCTGGTACGTCCCCCGCTGCACGACCGCGCGCTGGTCCGCCGGATCGCCGAGGTCGAGCAGGCGCTCGCCGGCCTGCTGGGCGACATGGCCAGCGACCTGACCGACCTCGCCGGCGGGACCGACCCCGAGGCGTGGATCGAGCGCACCCGCCAGCTCGACGAGGACGTCGACCGGGCCGCGGCCATGCTCCGGCAGGCATCCGAGAGCGGGCGGATGAACCCGCGCCGCAGCACCCGACCCAGGCTCGCCCAGGTCGCGACCTGGGCGGACGTGGTCGACCGGCTCGAGCAGGCCGTCTCCGACGCCCGGAGCATGGCCCGCACCCTGCAGCGGCACCTCAGCGGGTCGGGCGGCGGCGCGGACGACTGGGACCCGCGGTTCCGGGACCGCTGGCTGCCGCTGCTGGCCGAGACGAGCCAGGCAGCGGCCGCCGACGACGAGGCCCGGCTGGCCGCAGCCCGGGCCGAGCTGGAAGGGCTGGTGCGCGACCTGTTCGAGGGCGACGACGCGGTGCCGCTGCGGCCGCTGCACGGTGCGCTGCTGCACAACCTGCGCACCATCATCGGCGAGCTGGAGGACGTCGCCGCTGCCCGCGCCGCCAACCGGCGACCGGTCACTCGGTGACCACGTTGGCGTCGCTGGCGCGCACCCGAAGCACTCCGTCGAGTCCCTCGATGTGGTCGTCCATCATTGCGCTGGCCGTTCCGTCGCCCCCAACCGGTCCAGCACCCAGGCAGCCACCTCGGCCTCGTAGCCCAGGGCGGCGTAGCGGCCGGAGGGGCCGGTGTGCGCGCCCTCGCCGAGCTCGACCCGGAACAGGCAGCGCGGCGACCAGGCGGGGTCGCTCGCCCGCAGCGCCGCTACCCACTTCGCGGGTTCCCACACCATCACCCGCGGGTCGTGCACCGCTCCGGTCACCAGCAGGTCGGGGCGGGTGCCGGCCGGCGGCAGGTGGTCGTACGGGGAGTACGCGAGCATCCAGGCGAAGTCCTCGGCGCGGCGCGGGTCGCCCCACTCGTCCCACTCGTTGGCGGTGAGGGGGACCGACGGGTCGAGCATCGTGGTGACGACGTCGACGAACGGCACCTCCGCGACCACGGCTCGCCACCGGTCGGGTCGTTGGCTGAACACGGCGCCCTGCAGCAGCCCGCCCGCCGACAGGCCGCGGCTGGCCAGGCGGTCACCGTCGACCAGTCCCTCGGCCACCAGGTGGTCCGCGACCGCGACGTGGTCGTCGAACGTGTGCTGCTTGTGCTCCATCCGCCCGTCGAGCCACCAGCGCCGCCCGCACTCACCACCGCCACGCGGGTGGGTCTGCACGAACACGACGCCGCGCTCGAGCAGGCTCGGCACCGCGGCCTGGAACTCCGGGTCGTCGCAGGACTCGTACGCCCCGTAGCCCCACAGCAGGGCGGGCGCGGTGCCGTCCAGCGGCGTGTCCCGGTGCCGCACCAGGGTGGCCGGCACCCGCTCGCCGTCGTCGGCCGGCACCCACAGCCGCTCGGTCAGCACGGTCGCCGGGTCGTAGCCGGGCACCGCCTGCCGGTGCCGCTCGGTGCGCTCGCCGGTGCTCAGGTCGACGTCGGTCCAGACCGGGGGCTGGGCGTACGACTCCTCCACCACCGTGACGACGGAGGCGTCCCAGAGCTCGTTGCGGCCGAGCCGGATGGTCCCTGCGGGCAGCGTGCACGAGATGTCGCGCACCGGGTTGCCGGCCAGGTCGAGCACCCGCAGCAACGGGCTCCCGTCCCGACGCAGGGCAATGACCAGGTGGGACGCGAAGGCAGCGACCTCGTGCAGCCGCTCCGCCGGGTGCTCCGCCACCAGCTCGCGCCAGGTGTCCGGCGCGCCGACCTCCGTGCCCGCCAGCGGTGCGGCAAGGAGCCGGAACTCGGTGGCGCCGTCGTCGGTGAGCACCAGCAGCACGTCACCGTCGGGCGTGCGCGCGTGCTCGACGGTGTAGTCGACACCCGGCCGGCGGCGCCGGACGCAGCGGGCCGGTGCGTCCGGCTGGTGCGCGTCGACCAGCCACACCTCGGTCGTGTCGCGGCTGCCCGTCTCCAGCACCACGAGGTCGCCGCTGCGGGTCGCCCACAGGTCGAGGGTGAACTTCTCGTCGAGCTCCTCGAACACCAGCACGTCGTCGGACACCGGGGTGCCGAGCCGGTGCCGCCAGACCTGGTGCGGTCGGTACGCCTCGTCGTGCACGGTGTAGAAGAACGTCGCCGAGTCGGCGGCCCAGGCCCCGCCGTAGTAGCTGCGGTGCACGCGGTCGGGGAGGTCGGCCAGCGTGTCGAGGTCGCGAAACGCGAGCTCGAAGACCTCCGCGCCGGAGAGGTCGACGGAGTACGCGAGAATCCGCTCGTCGGGGCTCACCAGCTGCAGGCCGAGGTCCACGTACGCCGAGCCGGCGCCCACCTCGTTCTGGTCGAGGAGCACGGTCTCGTCGTCACTCGCGTCCCGCCCGTTACGGATCCGGCACAACTGCGCGTACTCGGCCCCTTCCGGCGTGCGCGTGTAGTAGGAAGACTGCACGCGCCGCCAACTGACCGACCGGTCAGCAGGCGGGACCCTCGACGACATCTCGGTTGTCAGGGTGGAGGCGAGGGAGCGCAGATGCGACGTGGCCGTCTCGTACCAGGACCTCTCAGCGGCCAGGTACGTGCTCGCCTCCGGCGACGCCACCTCGCGCAACCAGGCGTAGTCGTCGACGCGGCGGACGCCGTGCAGATCGTGGACGACGGGCCTCCGGTCGGCCGCAGGCGGGGAAGGAACCGACGGAGAGGTCACGGTCGGGACGCTACCGCTGCGGCGCTCGTCGGCGGGCTGCTGCTGGTCTCGGGCCTGTTCGGTGCGGCGATCGGCCCGGCCGCGGCCGACGACGGCGACGCGGGGGACACGGCCAGCGACGAGGAGGTCATCTTCCGGATCGGGGTTCTGCAGGACATCGACAACCTGAACCCGTTCAAGGGGATCACCGCCGCGGCCTACGAGGCCTGGGGTCTGATGTACGACTCGCTGACCGGCTACGGCGCCGAGGACTTCGCGCCGGTCCCGCGACTTGCCGAGACCTGGGAGTCGTCCGACGACGGCCTCACCTGGACCTACCACCTCGTCCACGACGCGACCTTCTCCGACGGTGAGCCGCTCACCGCCGACGACGTGGTGTACACGTTCAACCGCATCCTGGACGGCCAGGTCGAGAAGACCAACTACGGCAGCTACGTCACCCAGATCGAGACCGTCGAGGCCACCGACGACTTCACCGTCGTGATGACGTTGAAGAAGCCCACGCCGATCATGGACCACCTGTCGGTGCCGATCCTGCCCGAGCACATCTGGTCGCAGATCGACGACGACGAGCTGCGTGAGTACGCCAACGAGCCCGACTCCGAACCCGCGGGCGGGATCGGCAGCGGCCCCTTCGTGCTGGAGGAGGCACGGGAGGGCCAGTTCTTCCGGTTCGCCACCAACGAGGACTACTGGGGCGGTGCCGCGAACATCGACGGCGTCGAGTTCCGGCTGTACCGCAACGCGGACGCGATGGTCCAGGCGCTCGAGAACGGCGAGATCGACTTCGCCGACGACATCGAGCCGCCGATCTTCGAGGCGCTCGAGGGGCAGGACGACATCGAGGCCCGGTCGTCGGTGTACTACGGCTTCAACTACCTGACGATGAACGGCGGTGCCGAGCTCGTCGACGGCACGCCGATCGGCAACGGGCACCCCTCGCTCAAGGACCCGCAGGTCCGGCTGGCGATCCACTACGCCGTCGACAAGGAGGTGCTGGTCGACCGCACGCTCGACGGTCGGGGCTCGCCCGGGACGACGATCATCCCGCCGCTGTACCCGCAGCACGCGGAGCCGGAGGACCCGATCACCTACGACCCCGACGAGGCCAACCGCATCCTCGACGAGGCGGGCTACGAGCGCGGCCCGGACGGGATCCGGACGATGCCCGACGGCAGCGACCCGCTGGTCTACCAGCTGTACGCGAGGCAGAACTCCGAGACGTCGAAGACCACCATCGAGTTCCTGCAGGGGTGGTTGGAGGACATCGGGATCGACTCGAACGCCGAGGTCGTCTCCGAGTCCCGGCTGTACGAGATCGCCGGCGAGGGCACGTTCGACATGTACGAGTGGGGCTGGATCGTCGAGCCCGACCCGGACTACCAGGTGGGGACGCTCACCTGCGCCCAGTTCAGCTACGAGGTCGCCAACGGCACCATCTACGCCGGCCTCAACGACACCTTCTGGTGCGACCCCGAGTACGACAAGCTCTACGAGGAGCAGGCGACCGAGACCGACCGGGATGCCCGCACCGAGATCGTCAAGCAGATGCAGCTGATGGCCTACGACGCCAACGCCTACATCGTCACGGAGTACTACGACTACCTGCAGGCGTACCGGACCGACAGGTTCACCGGCTTCGTGCCGCAGCCCGACCCCGACGGCCCGATTCTGTTCCAGTACGGCGGCTACTCGTACATGAACATCGAGCCCGTCGGTGACGGGTCGGGATCCGGCTCGGACAGCGGGTCCACCGCCATGGTGCTGGGCATCGGCGCGGCAGTGGTGGTGGCTGGCGGGCTGGGCACGTGGCTGATCACGCGACGGCGCCGCGACCCCGCCGCGGACGTGGAGTGACCGGGTGGCGCTGACCGCGACCTCGGACGTCCACGACGCCGCTGCCGGGGGTGCCGGCGGGGGCGGTGGCGGGCGGCACGCCGGCCTGGGCCGGTTCGTCGTGTTCCGGCTGCTGTCCGGGCTCGGGACGCTGGTCTTCGTCCTGCTGTTCAACTTCTTCCTGTTCCGGATGCTGCCCGGCGATGCCGCGGCCCGCTACCGGGCGGTCAAGAACATCAGTGCCGAGGACCTGGCGCGGATCCGCGACGAGCTGAACGCGCCGATCCTCGAGCAGTTCTGGGCCTACCTGCGCGACCCGCTCGCGCTGGAGGGCATCTCGGCCTGGAAGGGGCAGCCGGTCTGGGACCTGATCGGCGGCCGTACCTGGCCCACGTTGGTCCTGCTCGGGACGTCGACACTGGTGGCGACCGTGATCGGCATCCGAGTGGGGATCCGCGCGGGCTGGAAGCGCGGCGGAACCTTCGACAAGTGGTCGACGGGCGTGACGCTGCTCTTCTACGCGACGCCGGAGTTCTGGCTCGGCCTGCTGCTCATCATGCTGTTCTCCAGCGGCGTTGGTCCGTTCCCGGGGGTGTTCCCCAGTGGTGGCGTGATCGACTCCGGCATCGAGCCGCTGTCGGTCGACGGCGTCCTCAGCATCGCCGACCACTCGGTGCTGCCGGCCGCCGCGTTGGCGGCGGTCTACCTGGCCGAGTACTCGCTGATCATGCGGGCCTCGATCATCGACGAGCAGAGCCAGGAGTACCTGACGACGGCCCGCGCCAAGGGCCTGATGGACCACGCGGTGCGGCGCCGGCACGCGGTGCCCAACGCGTCGCTGCCCACGATCACGCTGATCTTCCTCAACATCGGATTCATCCTCGGCGGTGCCATCACGGTGGAGACGGTCTTCTCCTACCCGGGCCTGGGGCTGTTGACGTTCGAGGCGATAACCGAGCAGGACCTCGTGCTGTTGCAGGCCCTGTTCCTGCTGTTCACGGTCGCGGTGATCGTCTTCAACATCGTGGCCGACATCCTGATCGCGCTGCTCGACCCGAGGATCCGGACGTGAGCGCCGAGACCGCCGCCAACACCTCGGCGCGGTGGCTCACCTGGCAGCGGCGCAGGACGGCGCTGCGCCGCTTCGCGCGGGCGTACGCGACCCACCGGCCGGGGCTCGTGGGCCTGGGCATCCTGCTGGTCTTCGCACTCGTCGCGCTGTTCGCCCCGCTGCTGTTCCCGCGGGACATGCTCGAGATCACCGAGACCGTGCGGAACGAGCAGCTCGCCCCGCCGAGTGGTGAGTTCTGGCTCGGCACCGACGAGAACGGTCGCTCCGTGCTCGCCGTCCTCGCCTGGGGTGCGCGTGCCTCGCTGACGGTGGGCCTCGCCGCGTCGCTGATCTCGATGTTGCTCGGCACCCTGATCGGGATCGGCAGCGGGCACTATCGGGGCTTCTTCGGTGGGCTGCTGCAGCGCCTCACCGACTGGTTCCTGGTGATCCCGTTCATCCCGCTCGTGGTCGTGCTGGCGGCGGTGCTCGGCCAGCGGGGTCTCGGCGTCATCGTGCTGGTGCTGGGCATGACCTCGTGGCCCGGCACCGCGCGGCTGGTGCGCGCGCAGACGCTCAGCGTCGAGGGCCGGCCGTACCTCGAGCGGGCGAAGGTCCTCGGCGGCAGCGACTGGCACCAGATGTCGCGGCACGTGCTGCCCAACGTGATGCCGTTGGTGCTGGCCAACACGACCCTGACCGTCGCCCTGGTCATCCTCTCCGAGACCACGCTCGCGTTCCTCGGGCTGGGCGATCCCTTCCTCGACTCCTGGGGGACCATGCTCGACAAGGCCACCGACGCCGGCGCGGCGTCGACCGGCGCGTGGTGGTATCTGCTGCCGCCCGGCATCTGCGTGATCTTCGTGGTGCTCGCCTTCACCCTCATCGGCCGGGCGCTCGAGGCCGTGCTCGACCCGCGGCTGGGGCGGGACTGACGATGGCCGGTACGCCGCTGCTCGAGCTGAGGGACGTGCACCTCACCTACCGCTCCGCGCACGGGCCGGTGCCCGCGGTCCGCGGCGTCGACCTCACCGTCGGCGCCGGCGAGGTGGTCGGGCTGGCCGGCGAGTCCGGGTGCGGCAAGTCCAGCCTGATCTCGACCGTGCTGCGGCTGCAGCCGCGATCGGCGACCGTCACCGGCGAGATCCTGGTGGGTGGCCAGGACGTGCAGCAGATGTCGTGGGGCGCGCTGCGGGCGGTGCGCTGGGCCGAGGCAGCGGTGGTGTTCCAGGGGGCGCTGCACTCGCTCAACCCGATCCAGAAGATCGGCCGGCAGCTCGCCGAGCCGATCCTGCTGCACGACCGGGAGGCGACCCCGGAGAGCGCGGCCGCCAAGGTCGCCGAGCTGCTCGACCAGGTGGGGCTGCCGGTCCGCTACGCCGAGCAGTACCCGCACCAGATCTCCGGCGGCCAGAAGCAGCGGGTGATGATCGCCCTGGCGCTGACCTGCGACCCCCAGGTGCTGATGGCCGACGAGCCGACGACCGCGCTCGACGTGATGGTCCAGGCCCAGGTGCTGGAGCTGCTCACCGACATCGCCGCGGCCCGCGGCATGGGGGTGCTGATCATCAGCCACGACCTGTCCGTGCTCGGCACGACCTGCCACCGGGTCGCGGTCATGTACGCCGGCCGGGTGGTCGAGGCGGGTCCGGCCCGGGACATCTTCGAGGACCCGCGGCACCCGTACGTGCGGGCGCTGGCGCGTGCCTTCCCGACCATCGGGGACACGACGTCGCGGTACGCGCCGTCGGGGCTGGCGGGCGACCCGCCGTTCCCCGACCAGCTGCCGAGCGGCTGCCCGTTCCACCCACGCTGCCCCGAGGCCATAGACGTGTGCCCCACGATCGACGTGCAGCTCCGTCCTGCGGGACCGGACCGGGTGGCCGCCTGCGTCCACGTCGACGCCGCCCCGCTGGCGCCGGAGCCGGTCGCATGAGCGCCGCCGCCGAGCTGCCGGCCCGCGGCACGCCACTGGTCGAGGTCGACGACCTGCACGTCACCTTCCGCGGCCACGCGGGCGGCGAGGCGCGGGCCGTCGACGGTGTCTCGCTGACCGTCGGCAGCGGCGAGATCGTCGCCGTGGTGGGCGAGTCGGGCTGCGGCAAGACCACGCTCGGCCGCACCATCCTCGGGTTGGAGCGCCCGACGTCGGGGGAGGTGCGGTTCCGGGGCGAGCCGCTGTCGTACTCCAACGCGGGCGCTCAAGCGGTACCGCCGCGACGTCCAGCTGGTGCTCCAGGACCCGACCGGGTCGCTGAACCCGCGGCACTCGGTCTACGAGGCGGTGGCCGAGGGGCCGCGGGTGCACCGGCTCGACGACGAGGCGGGTCGGGTCGCGCGGTCGCTGTCGCAGGCCGGCCTGCGCCCTCCGGAGCGGTTCCTGCTGCGCTACCCGCACGAGCTGTCGGGCGGGCAGCGGCAGCGGGTCGTGATCGCCGGCGCGCTCGCCCTCGACCCCACGATGATCGTCGCCGACGAGCCGGTGAGCAGCCTGGACGCGTCGGTCCGTGGCGAGATCCTCGCGCTGCTGCTCAAGCTGCGCGACGAGCTCGGGCTCTCGCTGCTGGTCGTCACCCACGACCTCGGGCTGGCCTGGAACATCGCCGACCGGATCGTGGTGATGTACCTCGGCCGGGTCGTCGAGCAGGGCACCACCGAGGAGGTCCTGCACACCCCCAAGCACCCGTACACCCGCTCGCTGCTGTCGGTGGTCCCCGAGATCCACCACCTCGAGTCGGTCGTGCTGGCGGGTGAGACGCCCGACCCGACGCGGATCCCCTCCGGCTGCCGGTTCCACCCGCGCTGCCCGGCTCTGGCCGACGGGACGGCCGCGGCGGCCGGGATCGAGAAGGACTGCGTGGGCACACCGCTGGGCATCCTCCCGCCGACCGGCGAGCACCGCGCCGCCTGTCACCTCAATCCCTGAGCGGTGACCTCGTCCGCAGCGGGTCGACGAGCCCCGCGGTGAACGCGAGCGCCACCAGCGGGACCGCGAGCAGCACCGTGAGCGCGGTCTGCAGCGAGGTGGCATCGGCGAGAGCGCCGAGGACCGGCGCTGCCACGCCGCCGACGCTGACCGCCAACCCGAGCGTGACGCCGCTCGCCGTGCCGACCCGGTGCGGGAGGTAGTCCTGGCCGAGCGTGACGTGCAGGGAGAACGGCGCGTTGATCGCCAGCCCGGTCCACACCACGCCGAGCACGAACGCCGGCCCGGGGGCGAGCACGAGCAGCGCCAGCCCCGGCACGGCGGCGGCGTACGACACCCGCATGATCGCCACCCGGCTGTACCGCTCGGCGAGCCGGCCGCCGCCCAGGGTCCCGGCCGCGCTCGCCAGGAAGAACGCCAGCAGGGCCGCCTCGCCGCCGAGGTCGCCGGTGTCCAGCCGGTCGTGCGCGTACAGCGCCAGGAAGGCGGCCAGCCCGAACGACAGCACCGAGCGGCTCACCACGACGCCGCCCAGGCGCAGGAACGGCCCCCACTGGTCCACCGGCAGCCCCCCGCCAGGTCCGGCGGTGGGGCTCGTGGCCGTGGCGGGGTGCCGGCGCAGGACCAGCACGGTGACGACCGCCATGACCAGCGCCGGCACGGCGAGCGCGGGGGTGGAGCCGAGCCCGCCGGTCTCGACCACCAGTGGCACCGCGATCGGGCCGAGCGCGAACCCGACGGTGCCCGCCAGTGAGAACCAGCCCATCGCCGTGTGGCTGCCCTCGCTCGCGACCCGGGCGGCCCGGGCGGCCTCGGGGTGGTAGGCCGCGACCCCGATCCCGGACAGGGCCACCGCGGCCCAGGTGAGGGCGTAGGACTCGGACAGGCCGGAGAGCCCGATGCCCAGGCCGGCCAGGCTCATCCCGACCGGGATGAAGGGTGGCAACGCGTAGCGGTCGGTCAGGACGCCGAACAGCGGCTGGAGCAGCGAGGAGAGCAGCGTCGCCGCCAGCGTGATCCCCGCTGCCTGGGTGTAGTCGTAGTGGCGAGCGAGCGCCAGGTAGGGGATGAGTGCGGGCACCGCACCCTGGTAGAGGTCGTCGACGACGTGGCCGGCGTACAGCACCCATCGCGTCCGCCGCACCCGGCAAGCGTGCACCATGACGGGCTGCCGTGAGACGGTGGTCTGCGGCATACTGACTCATGAGTCAGCAAGGGCGGAGGTGAGTGGTGCAGCAGGACGAGATGCGGGAGACCGGGCGGCCCCCGGCGGAGCCGGGCGACCTGGCGCGGAACGACCGGCTGCAGCCCGCCCTGCCCAAGCAGATGTACGTCGACCCGGGCCACTGGGACACCGAGCGCGAGCGGGTGCTGCACGACGGGTGGTTCTGCGTCGGCCGCCGTGACGTGCTCGGCGTGGACGAGCCGGGCCGGCTCGCGGTCGTCGACGTCGCGGGCGAGTCGGTGCTGGTCACCTGTGACGACGACGGCGCGCTGCACGGTGCGTACAACGTCTGCCGCCACCGGGGGTCGCAGGTGGTGCCGGTCGAGCCCGGACAGAGCCCGCCCCCCTGCAGCACGCGGTCGCTGCGCTGCCCGTACCACTCGTGGACCTACGACCTGTCGGGGCGTCTGCTGAAGGCGCCGCACACCGCCGAGGTGCTGGACTTCGACCCGAGCGCGTTCGGTCTCAGCCCGGTGGCCGTCGACACCTGGGCCGGCTTCGTGTTCTGCCACCTGACGCCGGAGCGGGCGACGTCGCTGGCCGCCGAGACGGCCGGCTTCAGCCGCCGGCTCGCCCATTACCCGTTGGCCAACCTGGTGAGCGGGCGACGCTTCGACTACGAGGTCGCGGCCAACTACAAGGTCCTGCTGGAGAACTACAACGAGTGCTACCACTGCGGACCGGTGCACCCCGAGCTGACCCGGCTGGTGCCGTCGTTCGCCGGTGGGGGCACCGACCTCGACTGGGACCACGGGGTGGCCCACCGCGAGGGCGCGTGGACGTTCACCATGTCCGGCACCAGTACCCGCCGGCCGTTCCCCGACCTCGACGAGCACGAGCGTGAGCGGCACAAGGGCGAGCTGGTCTACCCCAACCTGTTCGTCTCCTGCTCGGCCGACCACGTGGCGGCGTTCGTGCTGTGGCCGGTCGCGGTCGACCGCACCCGGATCGAGTGCCACCTGCTGTTCGCCCCCGACGAGGTGGCGAGCGCCCGGCTTCGACCCCGACGACGCCGGCGAGCTGTGGGACCTGGTCAACCGGCAGGACTGGGCGATCTGCGAGTCGGTGCAGCGCGGCATGAGCTCGCGGGCCTACTCCCAGGGGTGGTTCGCCCCGATGGAGGACTGGAGCCTGGACATCAGGCGCTGGTTGCTCCCGCAGCTGGAGCAGGCCGATGAGTGAGACCTACGAGTACGCGGTCGTCGGCCTCGGTGCGCTGGGCAGCGCCACCGCCTACCACCTCGCCCGGCGCGGGCTGTCGGTCGTCGGGCTGGAGCAGTTCCCGCTCGGCCACGTGCACGGCGCCTCGCACGACAGCAGCCGGATCCTGCGGCACAGCTACCACACCCCCGGCTACGTCGGGCTGACGTTCGCTGCGTACGACGACTGGGCCGCGCTGGAGGCGGACAGCGGCGAGCAGCTGGTCACCGTCGTCGGCGGGCTCGACCTGTATCCGCCGGACGCCGCGATCCCGATGTCTGACTACACCGCTTCGATGGCCGCCTGCGGCGTGCCGTTCGACGAGCTCGACCGCGCCGAGATGGCCGCCCGGTGGCCGCAGCTCGAGCTGCCCGAGCACACGGTCGGCGTCTTCCAGGAGCGCGGGGCGATCGTGCCCGCCGCCCGGGGCACCGCGGTGCTGCAGGACCGCGCCCGGGCGCACGGTGCGGTGCTGCGCGACGAGTCGCCGGTGACGTCGGTGCGCGACCTGGGCGCGGGGGGCGTCGAGGTGGAGTCCGGCGGGGTCACGTACCACTGCCGGCGGCTCGTGGTGTGTGCAGACGCCTGGGCCAACCAGGTCCTGGCCGGGGTGGGCCACCGGCTGCCGCTGACCGTGACGCTGGAGCAGGTCACCTACTTCCGACCCGAGCACCCGGAGCGGTTCGCCCCCGGTGCGCTGCCGCTGTGGCTCTGGATGGACGACCCGAGCTTCTACGGTTTCCCGACCTACGGCGAGGAGACTGTCAAGGCGGCCCAGGACTGCGGCGGACCGACCGTCACCGCCGAGGACCGGTCGTACGAGCCCGACCCGGCGATGCAGCGGCTGCTCGCGGACTTCATGGCCCGCACGCTGCCGGGCTCAGGTCCGCCGGTGCGCTCGGTGCGCTGCCTCTACACGCTGGTGCCGGACCGCGACTTCGTGCTCGGCGCGGTGCCCGGCCACGAGGCGGTGCTGGTCGGCATGGGCGCGGCGCACGGGTTCAAGTTCGCCCCCACGCTCGGCCGGCTGCTCGCCGAGCTCGCCGCCGACGGGACCACGGACGTCGACCTGACGCCGTTCCGGCTCGACCGGCCGGCACTCACCGAGCCCGACTACGCGTCGAACTGGATGGTGTGACGATGCGACCACGTCGCGCAGTCAGCGCAGCAGCGTCGGGCTCGATGCCCACCTCGCGGGCGGCGGCGTCGCGTACCCACTCGCGCAGCTGGGTGCGGGTGATCGTGCGGTAGACGAGGGTCGCCACCGTCAGGCCGTCGAGGAGCGCGCCGATGCGCGCGACCGCGGCCCGCGGGTCCGCGCAGACGAACTCGCCGTCCTTGACGCCTCGCTCGACCGTCTCCAGCAGGGAGGCCGCCCACTCGTCGTCGAGGTGGCGGAGCACCCGGCGGATCGACGGCTCACGCTGCGCCAGCGCCCAGGCGTCGATCCACACCCGCCAGCCGGTGGCCGAGCCCTGCGGTCCGTACGACGCGAGGATGCGGCGCATCCGGTCCACGGGGTCGGTGGAGCGCTGCAGCGCGCGCTCCAGCCGGGCGAGGTCGATGCGCACGGCGTGCCGGAACGCGTCGACCAGCAGGGCATCCTTGGTGTCGAAGTGGTAGAAGACCAGCCCCGGACTGATGCCCAGTGCGGACGGCGACGTCCTTGACCCGTATCTGGGCAAGGCCGTTGGCGTCGATCAGCTCGACGGTCGCGGCGAGGATCTCCTCCCGCCGGACCGTCACCCCGCGTCGAGCCATGGCGAGGCACCATACCCGGAAGGAACCGCATGACGACCACGACCGAACCGTTCGCTCCCGCCGTCCTGGACGAGGCGTTGC
Organism: uncultured Actinomycetota bacterium; assembly: GCA_963785115.1. Lineage (GTDB taxonomy): Bacteria > Actinomycetota > Actinomycetes > Propionibacteriales > Nocardioidaceae > JACCWP01. The sequence goes on along the minus strand of CAWATY010000007.1, from coordinate 45,970 downwards.
TCGATCCCGAGGGCACCGATCCCGGTGCGCTCGCGCGGGCGATGGAGCCCTTCGGCCGGTCCCGGATGCTGCCGGCGAAGGCGTACACGTCCCCCGACGTGCTCGCCTGGGAGCGGCACCACCTGTTCGCCGGCACCTGGACGTGCGTGGGCCGCGAGGAGGACCTGCGCGCCAGCGACGACGGTGACGTCACCCGGCGCGCGGTCGCGGTCGGCGACATCTCGGTCCTCCTCACCTGGGACGGCGAGGGCGCCGGGGCGGTGCTGCGGGCGTTCGCCAACACCTGCCGGCACCGCGGCCACGAGCTGTCGCCGCCCGACGGCTCGCAGGGTCCGCTCGCGGGCCGCCGGTCGATCACCTGCCCGTACCACGCATGGACCTACGACCTCGCCGGCCGGCTGCAGGCGGCGCCGGGGTTCCGCGAGGTCGAGGGCTTCGACACGTCCGAGCACAGCCTGGTCGGGCTGCCGGTCGAGCGCTGGCACGGCTGGGTGTTCGTGCACGCGCTGCGCACCCTCGACCAAGGCCCCGCGGTGCCGTTCGCCGACCACGTCGGCGAGCTCGAGGAGGTCGTGGCGCAGTACGCGCCCGAGAACCTGGTGCTCGGCGAGCGGCACAGCTACGAGATCGCGGCGAACTGGAAGGTGGTCGCCGAGAACTACCACGAGTGCTACCACTGCCCGCTGATCCACCCCGAGCTGTGCCAGGTCTCGCCGCCGTCCTCCGGCGTCAACTACGAGCGCCCCGGCGCCTGGGTCGGCGGTTCGATGGACCTGCGCGACGGCATGGTGACCATGTCGATGACCGGTGAGTCCAACGGCATGCTCATCCCCGGTGCGCCGACCGGCACCGTGGAGTACGTGCAGCTGTGGCCGAACCTGCTGATCTCGGCGCACCCCGACTACGTGATGACGCACCGGCTGGTGCCGCTCGAGCCGGGCCGCACCTGGATCGAGTGCTCGTGGTACGTCGTCGACCCCGGCGACGGGTCGGCACCGCAGGCGGCGCACGCGGCGGAGTTCTGGGACCTCACCAACCGGCAGGACTGGACGGCGTGCGAGTCGGTGCAGCGCGGGCTGTCCAGCCCGCACTTCAAGCCCGGCCCGTTCGCGCCGGCCGAGGACGCCGTGCACCACTTCGTGGGCATGGTCGGTCGCGGCTACCGGGGCCTGCCGCTCGGCTGAGCGTCAACCGCACGACGGTTGCGAGCAGTTCGTCGCACTCGGCGACCCGCACCGTCGCCCCCATGGCCGCGAACTGCGCCCGGGCCTCGACGAGCGACTGGCGACCGGCCGGGTCGCCGTACGCCAGCCGGCTGCGTCCCAGTCCGAGCAACGCGTACGCCTGCTCGAGGCGGTTGCCGAACCCGGCCCACCTGGCCACGGCGTCGGAGTACTCGGCCGCTGCCTCCTCGTGGTCGCCCGCGGCCTCCAGCAGGATCGCCCGCACCGTCGCCTGGGCGTGCGCCCGCACCGGGAGCACGGGCGTCGACCCGAGCGGCGAGTCGCGGCGCCGAGGGCGGGCTCCGCGACGGAGACCGCGGCACGCACCAGCGCCGGGAGCCGGGTGCCGATCTCCGGGCTCACCGGCAGACCGTCCAGCTCGGTGAGGGTGGTCAGCACGCGGCGCGCGCCCTCCCGGTCGCCGACTGCCGCCCGGCTGAGCGCGGCGGCCGTGCCGGCCAGCAGGATCGTGTCCGGCCAGCCGTGCTGCAGTGCGCTGGGTGAGCGCGTCCTCGGCCGGCTCGGCCGCGGCCTCGACGTCGAGCTCCGTCAGCGCACGAGCGGCACCGGCCAGCACCTCGATCGTGTACTGGGCGGCGGGGAGGTCCGACAACGGCCCGGTGCGCCAGTCCTCGACGACGGCCACCAGCTCACCGGTCTCGATCCTCGACTGGAGCGCGCAGCTGCGCAGCGCCCGGTCGAGCTGGATGATCCCGCGGTGCCCGCTGAACGACGTGCGCCTCCGCCAGCTCGGCCAGCGCGGCGACCGGCCCCTCCACCTCCCGGAGCCCGATGGTGTAGTTCAGCCACACCACCGCGGCCTCACGGCCGGCACCCGCGTCGAGCAGCGACCGCAACGCGAGCCGCGAGTCGTCGAGGCCGGCAGCGTCGCCGCTCGCCACCCGCGCCAGCGCCCGCGCCCCCAGGGCGCGGTACGGCGGTGGCAGGCCGCCGTCGCGGGCGGTCTCGAGCGCCTCGTCCGCCGCGCTGACGGCTGTCGTCGGACGACTGGCGACGTTCGCGACCACGGCCTGGCTGGCGAGCGCCTCGACGAGAACCGGGCTCGGGCCGAGCGGCCTGACCAGGGCGACGGCTCGTGCGCTCGCCGCCAGGGCGGCGTCCATGTCGGTGAGGGCGAGGCCGGCCAGTGCCAATGCCCTGGCCTGGCCCTCCACGTCGCCGTGCGCCTCGAAGGCAGCCTCCGCGGCGTGGCAGGCCTCCACGCACGCGTCCTCGCGTCCGGCCTGCAGCGCGGCACGGGCCCAGGTGAGGAGCACCGAGGCGTGCTGCGGGTCGTGCTGCGGGGTCAGCGCGAGCGCACGGTCGAGCAGCGTCGTGGTCTGGGCGGCGTCGAGGTTCATCGCCGTCTCGGCGGCCAGCAGCGCGTACCGCCGCACCCGTGGTGTCAGCTCGGCCACGCCGCGCACGTCGCCGGTCGCCTGCAACAGGTCCAGGGCGGTGCCGAGGTGGTGGGTCAGGATGTCGGCCGTGTCCGCGATCCGGTGCTCGACCTGGCCCTCGATCCAGTCCGCTGCTGCGACGTGCCGCTCGGCCCGGCCGACGCGGGGCAGCTGGGAGTACGCGACGTCTCGCACCAGGACGTGCCAGAACACGTACTCGCGCTGACCGGCCATCGACGGCTGGCGCACGACGCGTACCAGCTCCTTGCGCCCCAGGTCGTGCAGCGCGCGCTCCACGTCGACGGGATCCCGCCCGCCCATGCTGGCGACCGCCTCGGCCCAGAAGACCTTGCCCACGACCGCCGCGTCGGCCAGCAACGCCTTGTGCTCCTGCGGGAGCGCGTCCAGCCGAGCCGCCACCAGCGCCGCGATGCCGACGGGTGGCTCGATCGGGGCACCGGGCTCGTGGGAGTCGGCGACAGAGGCAGCGCCGGCGGCGCGGTCGCGCAGCATCCGGGCGAACTCCTCGGCGTACAGCGGGTTCCCCTCTGCCCGCTCGAGGACGGCCGCCCGGGTCGAGGGCTCGACCACGAGGTCGGTGAGCATCGTCGACAGGAGCTGGTCGGTCTCGGCGTCGGACAGCCGGGACAGCCCGATCGACAAGGCGTTGCGCATCCCTCCCGTCCAGTTGGGGTGCTGCTCCAGCAGCTCCGGGCGGGTGGTGGCCACGACGAGCAGCGGCAGCTCGCTGGACCACTGCGTCAGGTGCTCGATGAAGTCGAGCAGGGCGTCGTCGGCCCAGTGCAGGTCCTCGAGGACGACCACCGTCGGCCCCGACTCCGCCAGCGCCTCGATGAACAACCGCCACGCCGTGAACGACTCGTCGCGGCTCGCCGCCACCCCCGAACCGAGACCCAGGAGCGGCAGCAGCCGGGCGCGCAGCCAGGTGCGGTCCTCGCGGTCGGGCAGGACCGCGTCCAGCTTGGCGGTGGCCTTGTCCGCGTCGTCGTCGTCGTAGATGCCGGCGTGCGCCTTGACGATCTCGGACAGCGCCCAGAACGGCCCCTCGCCGTACGGGAGGCAACGCGCCTGTCGCCAGGTGACCAGGCCCGGTCGGCGGTCGATGTCGGCCAGCAGCTCGGCCACCAGTCTCGACTTGCCGATGCCAGGCTCGCCGATCAGCGTGAGCAGCTGGACCGAACGCTCGGCCACCGCCTTCTCGAAGGCGGTGAGCAGCAGCGTGAGGTCGCGCGTGCGGCCCACGAGCGGCGTGGTCAGCGAGCGGATGACGTCGGCACCCATCCGGGCATGTGGAGCACCCGCGCGCCAGGCCACCACCGGCTCCGCCTTGCCCTTGGCGAGCACCGGCTCGAGCGGTTCGTAGTCGAAGACGTTCTTGGTCGTCTGGTAGGTCCGGTCGGTGACGACCACGGCATCGACGGGCGCGGCGGTCTGGAGACGAGCGGCGGTGTTCACCACGTCGCCGGTGACGAACGACTCTCCGGCCTCCGGTCGCGCCGACAACGCGACCACCGCCTCGCCGGTGCTGATCCCGATGCGCACGTGCAGCACGTCGGCGACCTCAGCGTCCGCCAACCGTTCCAGGACCCGCAGACCCGCCCGCACCGCGCGCTCCGCGTCGTCCTCGTGCGCCGTCGGGGCGCCGAAGACCGCCATGATCGCGTCGCCGGCGAACTTCTCCACGGTGCCGCCGAACGCCAGCATGGTCTCGCGGAGCAGGTCCTGGTAGGGCACCAACCAGCGACGCACGTCCTCGGGGTCGGTGCTCTCCGACGCGGACGTGAAACCCACCAGGTCGCAGAACAGCACCGAGACGACCTTGCGCTCCTCGGCTGCACCGGCGGCGGGGTCGTCGAGGGCGGCGCCACAGAACGGGCAGTACGGGAACTCGCCGGGAAGCTCCTTGTCGCACCGGGGACAGGTCAGCACCGCAGGGAGGCTAACAGCGGCGCGCGGGCCGGGGACGGAATGCGGCCGCCGACTACCGTCGCGGGTGTGACGTCGGGGCTGCGGGTACGCGGGGTGGAGATCCCGCGGCGCGAGCTGCGGTGGCGGTTCTCCCGGTCGAGTGGGCCGGGCGGCCAGGGCGTCAACACCACGGACTCGCGGGTCGAGCTCTCGTACGACCTCGCCGGGTCGTCGGCGGTCCCCGAGCAGCTGCGCGAGCGGGCGCTGGGCCGACTGGGCGACCGTGTGGTCGATGGGGTGATCACGGTCGCCGCGTCGGAGCACCGCTCCCAGCTCGCCAACCGGCGGGCCGCGGAGGAGCGGCTGGTCGCGCTGCTGGACGAGGCGCTCGCCCCGCCGCCCCGCAAGCGCAGGGCGACCCGCCCGTCCCGGGGATCGGTCGAGCGCCGGTTGGCCGGCAAGCAACGCCGTTCGCGCACCAAGAGCATGCGGCGGCCGCCGGACGCGCGGGGTGAGTGAGCGCCGTCCCCACGCCGCCGTCGTCAGCGTCGCAGAGCCAGCGTCGCAGAGTCAGCGCGGCAGCCGCACCTGCCAGCGGCGTTCGCCGATCGTCTCGTGGCCGGGCCCGTCCTCCCGCGCCTCGAGGGCGATCGTCACGTCGTACGCGTCCGGCCCGATCCGCAGGTCCATCCGGGACCGGGTGACGGCGACGATGCCTATCCAGCGCAGGGTGTAGTCGACGTCGCCCTCGGCGCGCTGCGCGAACGTCCTGGTGTCGACCGAGACCCGCCCGCGATAGCGCTCGCTCGCCTCGCCGTCGTGCGGGATGGCGTACGTGTCGCCGTGGTCGATCACCGCCGCGGTCTCCCGCGTCACGACGTCGCGCTCGATCCGCCAGGTGACGCCGTCGGGGCTCTCGTTCGAGGTCGGCGATCCCGGGCGGAAGATCGGCGGCTGGTGCGGCGACGGCCCGGCCCACAGCGGCAGCTCGAGCACGGCCCCGTGGACGGTCAGCGTGACGGGGGCGGGTGGCGCGACCGTGTTCGGCCAGTCCGAGCTCGTCACCGACAGGCGCAGCCGTTGCCCGGCGTCGAAGGAGTAGGCACACGCGTCCAGCACCACCTCGACGTCGTGCACCTCGCCCGGTTCGAGATCGCGCAACGCGCGCGAGCCGCGGCAGACCAGCGCGGACGTCGCGTCGGCGAAGACGTCGCACAGCTTGACCGACACGCTCGCGACCGGCTGGTCGCTCTCGAGCCGCAGTCGCAGCACCGGCTGGCCCATCAGCACCATGCCCTCGGCATCGCGGTCCCAGGTGAGCGAGCAGGTGTCGTCGAGGCGCTGGTCGCCGGACTGGCCCCACGGCAGGTGCCCGGCGCAGTCGATCCACGCGTCGGTGCCGGTGTCGGCCCGGCCCCGGTGCGGCGGTCGCGGATCGAGCTCGAGCAGCCGCTGCGACACCCGTGGGGTGGGCCACTCCTCGCGGATCCAGAACCCCTCGTGGTGCTCGAGGTCGGGCGCCGGTCGCGTCGACGAGCGGACGAACACGCTGTGCAGGTCGACGTCGACGCCGGTGTCCTCGCGGCCGCGCAACCAGCGGTCCCACCAGGCGACCATCTCGGGGACCAGGTCGATCCGCGGACCGGGCATCGCCGACGCGGGCGAGGCGTGCGCCCACGGCCCGGCGATCATCCGGGTCGGGATCCCTGCGTCGCGCAGCGCCGCCAGGGTGCGGAACGAGATGTTGCGGTAGCCGTCGGCCCACCCCGCCACCAGCATCACCGGGCACTCGATCCGGGTGTAGTCGGAGCGCAGTGAGCCGCGCTGCCAGTACGGCCCGTCGGCCCGCTCGGTGAGCCATGTCAGCAACCACGGCTCGACCGTCTCGACCCGGCGTCGCCACTCCTCGCGCCATCCGTCACCCCACACCGCCGGCACCGGGGGCAGCGCGCACATGGCGGTCATGTAGTGGCAGTAGTCGACGAGGTCGAGCAGCTTCAACGCGCCACCGCGGTAGTGGACGTCGTCGTTGTAGCGGTCGTCGCTGGCGAAGATCGAGCAGATCGCCTTGAGCGCCGGCGGTCGTTCGCAGGCGACCTGCAGCGAGTTGAAGCCGGAGTAGGAGGTGCCCCACATGCCGACGTTGCCGTTGCACCACTCCTGCTCGGCGAGCCAGCCGATCAGCTCGACCAGGTCGGCCTGCTCCTGCGGCGGGTACTCGTCCACCGCATCTCCACCGGACGAGCCGGTTCCTCGTAGGTCGACCCGGCAGACGGCGTAGTCGTACTCGTCGCGCAGCCGCTCGTACTCGTCGGCGTAGGACGAGGTCAGGTCGTCCTTGCGATAGGGGAGCGCCTCGAGCAGGCACGGCTGCGGCCCCTTCGCCGGGTCGGGCAGCCAGAGGGTCGCGGCCAGCTCGACGCCGTCGGCCATCGGCACCCGGGTCTCGCGCCGGGTCACGCGCCCCGCCCGTGCTCGGCCAGCAGTCGCAGCACGTCGTCAGCCGGCAGCCCCTCGGAGGTGTTGCCGTCACGGCCCACGACCGTCGGCGCGCCGAGCATCGAGTTCAGCACCGCCTCCTCGCTGGCGTCGACGACGGCCTCGAACAACGGGTCGAGGTCACGGGTGGTCAGCGAGACGTCGGTGAACCGGCCTGCGCTGTCGCTGCGCAGTCCCGTGGAGGCGGCGAGGAAGATCTCGCCGCTGCCGTGGTGCGCGGTGGAGCCGGTGCGCGCCAGCCCGAGGCCGATCCGGCGCGCGAGCCGCTCGCAGCCGGCACCGTCGACCGGGGCGTCGGTCACCGCCACGCCGATGCACGACCCGGCGGGCGGGGCTGACCGCTGGTCGGCCTCGTCCGGGAGCAGCCGGCCGACCGGCACGCCGTCGACGGTGAGCCGTCCGCGCTCGCCGAAGTTCGTCATCAGCAGCACGCCGACGGTGTGCCCCTCGGGGGTGACCCGCGAGGCGGTGCCGATGCCGCCCTTGAATCCCAGGCACGACATGCCGGTTCCCGACCCGACCGCTCCCTCGGGTGGTGCGACGGCGGTGCCTCGGGAGTCGAGGGCCGCCTGCCAGGCGGCCTGTACGTCCTCACGGGACACCTGCATCCGCCGGCAGTCGTTGAGGAACGAGTCGTCGCACTCGGCGACGATCGGGATGATGACCTCCTCGGCGACGTACGCGTCCCGCTCGACGGCCAGCTCGCACACGGCGTCGTAGACCCGACCGAGCTGCATGGTCGAGGTGAGGAACACCGGCATGTCGGTGAGCCCGCACTCGGTTGCCGTGAGGAACCCCGTGCACTCCCCGATGCCGTTGAGCACTGCACCGCCGACGGGTACCGGACGCTCCCTCGAGTCCTCGGCCAGCACCAGCACGGTCACGCCGGTACGAGCGGTGCCGCGGCCCTCGGGCGGCGACGCCTCGTCGCGCCAGACCGTGGCGTGCCCCAGGCCGACTCCCTCGACGTCGAGCACCGAGTCGGTGTCACCCGTCGGCAGCCGGCCGATCCTGATTCCCAAGTCAGTAGCCCGCGGCATGCAGGCATCCTGCCCCAGCCGCTGCCATGCTGACGAACATGGCGTCCACCCCCGCCGCGGTCCCGGCCGTGTGGTCTGCCCGCACCCGCGAGCACGTCCCCGGCGCTGAGGTCTGGGTGGGAGTGCCGACACCGGGCACCGAGCTGCCCGAGCGGGTCGATGTCATCGCGGCCGCGCTGCGGGAGGCGGGACACCGGCTCGTCGACGCCGAACCGCATGACGACACGGCGCTGCTCGCCGTCCACGAGGCGCACTTCGTCGAACACCTGCGGACGGTGCACGACGAGTGGAGCGCCGGCCCGTACGTCGAGCTGGTGGGACAGGACCGGGTGGTGCCGTACGTCTTCCCGACCGAGGCGATGCTCGGCGGCCTGCCGCCGCGTCGCGCAGCCGCGGTGCACGCGCGGGCCGGGCAGTACGGCTACGACACGATGACGCTCGTCGGCGCGGGCACCTGGACCGCGGCCCGGGCTGCCGTCGACTGCGCGCTGACCGCCGTCGACCTGGTGGTGGCGGGGGAGCCGGTCGCGTACGCGCTCTGCCGCCCGCCCGGTCACCACGTGACCCGGGCGGCCTACGGTGGCTCCTGCTACCTCAACAACGCGGCGGTGGCGGCGCAGGCGTTGCGCGACGCGGGGCACGCACGGGTCGCGGTCGTCGACGTCGACGCGCACCACGGCAACGGCACAGCCGCGATCTTCTACGACCGCGGCGACGTGGCGTACGGGTCGGTGCACGTCGACCCGGGGGCGGGCTGGTTCCCGCACTTCGTGGGCTTCGCGGACGAGACCGGCACCGGTGACGGCGACGGCACGACCCTGAACGTGCCGCTCGCGCCCGGCAGCGACGACGGGCCGTGGGTCGCCGCGGTCGAACGGCTCGCCGGCTGGGTGGCCGACCTCGGGTGCACCGCCCTCGTCGTGTCGCTGGGCGTCGACGCTGCCGCGGACGACCCGGAGAGCCCGCTGCTGGTGACCGCCGACGGCTACCTGCGTGCCGGCACCCTGCTGGCCGGTCTGGGGGTGCCGACCGTGGCCGTGCAGGAGGGCGGCTACCACCCGCCGTCGCTGGGCGGGCTGGTGGCGGCGTGCCTGGCGGGGCTGGGCTGACGATGAGTTCTCGCGGCCGGGGCGGTCTTCTCCGGTGTCGGGGACGGACGACCCGGGAGGAACCATGGATGAGCAGTTCAGCGCGACGCTGCAGAAGAGTCCGGCGAAGGGCGGCTGGACCTATCTGGTCTGGCCGGAGTCGGTCAGCTACTTCGGCACCAGAGGGCTAGTGAAGGTGCGCGGGACCATCGACGGTCACGACTTCCGCAGCTCGTTCATGGCGATGGGAGACGGCACCCACAAGCTCCCGGTGAAGGCGGACCTCCGGCGGGCCATCGGCAAGGAGGCCGGCGACACCGTCAGCGTGCACCTGCAGGAGCGGATCGACCGGCCGGCCGCCGACTGACGGCTCCACCCCCGCCGCTCATCCGACCCCTTCCGCCGCGCCGAGGCCCGCGCCCATCACGTGCGCTCTCGCGGTGGTACGAACTTCCGCCGCGCCCTTTCTGTGCTTTGGGTAGCTGGGGAACACGCGGCGGTGTGGGGTTAGGGAGCGCTTCACGCCAATTGTTGTCGAGTTTCGTCAATTCTGGTTGGGGAAAGTGCCGCCACTGTCGGTGCCGCGGGTTAGAGTGGAAGTATGTTCGAAAGGCTCGTCGAGCAGGTCGCGGAGGTCACCGGGTGCGACCCGGCGGCGCTGTCCGCGCTGATCGGCCAGCCCACCGATGATGCGCTGGGCACTGCCGGGCTGGTGGACCGGGTCGGGGCGCTGGAACGCCTCGCGCAGACCGCGCAGCAGCTGCAGGCCCGCGACCTGGCCGCGCTGCACACCGCCCAGGTCGCCGACGACGCCCGGCTGAAGGTCCGGCCCGAGCTGCGCGGCCGCACGGTGGCGGTCGAGGTCGCCAAGGGCCTCGGGGTGGCCACCATGACCGCCACCTCCAAGGTCGACACCGCCCGCGCCGCGGTCGACCACCACCCCCGGCTGCTGGAGCTGATCGGCACCGGCCGGGTCTCGATGGCCGGACTGAACCGGGTGGTCACCGCGACCGCGGTGCTCGACCCGCACCGCCAAGAACGCGTCGACGCGCTGCTCGCCGACGAGGCCACCCGGCGGCAGATGACGCCCGGCCAGCTGGCCAAGGCCGCCGAACGCCGCGTCCTGCAGGTCGACCCCGACGCCGCTGCGGCACGGGCCGCCTACGCCCGCAGCACCCGAGACGTGCGCCTCACCGACCCGTGGCAGGGGATGGCCCAGATCTGCGCCACCCTCACCGCCGCCGAAGCACTCGCCATCCACCAACACCTCGAGCGCTACGCCCGCGGACAGCGATCCGCCGGCGACCCCCGCTCCCTGAACACCCTGCGCGCCGACCTGTTCGTCCAGACCCTGCTGGGCAGGTCGCCGGCGCCTACCGGCCAGGACTCCGAAAAGACCGCCGACCAGACCGGCGGGCAGAACTCCGGTCAGACCGGCGCGCAGAACTCCGAGCAGTTCGCCGGCCGGTCAGCCGACCAAGGGTGTGGGCAGCCGGACTGGCGCTCCACCCGCGGGCTCGAACCCTGGCTGATCAGCACACCGCCACCGGTCCGCGAAGAGTCCGACCCCTCGCCCGAGCACGCGTGCTGGGACACCTTCCCCAGCTGTCCCACGAGCCCGGACCCGCCGGATCCGCCGGATCCGCCGCCGGGTCGGCAGTGGCCGCCGGGTCCGCCGGTCAACGTCGAGCTGCAGATCGTGATCTCCGCGGCCACCGCCCTCGGCCTCGACCGCGAACCCGGCCTGCTCCGCGGCTACGGCGCGATCCCGGTCGACCTGGTCGAGGAGATCCTCGATACCGCCCAGCACACCGAGGGCGCGACCTGCATCCGCCGGCTGCTGTGCGACCCCGTCGACGGCCGGCTGCTGCAGATGGAATCCACCGCCCGCCGCTTCACCGGCACCCTGCGCCAGTTCACCACCTGGCGCGACCAACACGACCGCCTCCTCGGCGGCACCATCGCCGACATCGACCACATCACCGACCACCACCTGCACGGCCCCACCACCGCACACAACGGCCAAGCCCTGTCCCGGCGCACCCACCGGATCAAGGACCACCCCGCCGTCACCGTGCAGACCCTCGCCCACACCACCCACACCGACGGCCTGGACTACCTGCGCACCCACGCCCCAGACATCACCTGGACCCTCCCCACCGGCCGCCGCCACCAGACCGCCCCACCACCCGCCCTCGGACCCGGCTCCGACCCACCCACCAGCCCACACCCCCCGGACCCAGACGACCCCGACCACCACCCCGCCTGGCTGTCCATGCTCGCCCGCATCGAAGGACTCCCCGCCCCTTCCGGCGCAGCAATGGCCAAGCGCTAGGAGTCCTGGACCCGCCCGCCGAAGAAGACCTGGATCTCGACGATCTGCCCGTCGCGAACCGTGTGGTGCTCGACGTTGCGGTACGTGTCGCCCGACTTCAGCGCGTACTCGTACATCAGGAAGGCGCCGTCGTCGCCGACGGGGACGAGCTCGACGATCCGCTGCCACGCCAGTCGATCGACAGTGGGGAAGCACCGCTCGAGAAAGGCCGCTTTGTCGATGTGGTCGTCCTGCGGGCTGGTGAACACGAGGTCGTCGGCGAGGACCGCGTCGGCCGCGGCGCGGTCCTGGGCGATGTAGGCATCGAACGAGGCGCGGACGGTCTCGACAGCGGAGGAGGGCACGCTTGGAACTTACCGGCGAGGTCAGGCCGCGGCGAAGGGCGGCGGCCCCAGGATCTCGATGCCACCGTGTTCGTGCGCGGACGCCCGCACCCGGTCGAAGTCGACGATCCGCTCGGTGTCGTCGGTGAGCGGCTCGCTCGCGCCGAGGTAGAACGCCTGACAGCTGCCGGGCGTGTGCAGGGTGAGCAGGGTGGTTGCGTCGGACACGACCAAGAACGCGTGCGGCACCTCGCGCGGGGCCAGGACGAAACCGCCGGTGCCGACCCGGTGCTCGGCACCGTCGAGGTGCACGAGGATCTCGCCCTCGACGACGTACAGGGACTCGTCACTGGGGTGGGTGTGCAGCGGCGTGCGCTTGCCGGCGTCCATGGCGTCGGAGAAGAGGAAGAACGTCCCGCCCGTCTCCTCCGCGGTCGCCAGCCAACGGTGCACCCCGCCGCCGTAGAACCAGCGCGGCGCGGCTTGGTCCGCCGAACGAATGGCCGGGGAGGGAGCGATGAGGTCGGGCATGGCGGGCGCCTCCAGAGAGCCTTCGTGGTACTCAAGTACCACGATGGACACTGCAGTACCATCTCTGTCGTGTCAACCCCGTACGAGACCACCGGCCGCTCCGGGCAGAAGCGGCGCACCCGCGAGGCACTGGTCGCCGGCGCGCGCGACCTGGTGGCGGCCGGCGCGGACCCGACCGTGGAGGAGGCGGCCGCGCGAGCAGGGATCTCGCGCACGACCGCCTACCGCTACTTCCCCAACCAGCGGGCGCTGCTGCTCGCGGCGCACCCGGAGACGGCGGCGACCACCCTGCTGCCCCCGGACGCGCCGGACGACGCGGCGGGCCGGTTGGACGCAGTGGTCACCCGGTTCACCGAGCTGATCGCCGAGACGGAGGCCGCGCAACGCGCGATGCTCCGGCTGTCCCTCGATCCCGACCCCGCGGGCCGTGGCGATCTGCCGCTGCGGCAGGGACGGGCGGTCGCCTGGATCGCCGAGGCGCTGGAGCCGCTGCGCGGCCGTCTCGACGAGCAGGAGCGGCACCGACTGGTCCTCGCCATCCGCTCCGCCATCGGTATCGAGGCCCTGGTCTGGCTGACCGACGTCGGCGGCCTGTCCCGGCAGGAGGCCGCCGCCAGCATGCGCTGGTCGGCCCAAGCGCTGCTCGCCGCTGCCCTGTCCGGAATGCCGCGCTAGCCCTCGTGCGCGGGGTCGGCGGCCAACCCGAAGTACGGCAGGCACTCCTCGACGCCGGACACGCTGACCTGCTCCGGCCACTCAGACGCCAACCACCGCTCCCGGGTCAGCCGCACGTGCGCCATCTCGCCCGCCCCGTCGCCGCGCCGGTGGCTGGTGAGTCCGTTGTCCACGTACCCGAGGGCACGCGAGACCCCCAGCGACGCGTGGTTGTCGCTCCACGCCGAGCTGATCGCGTACCGGGCACCGAGCGGGCCGAAGGCCAGCGTCAGGACCGCGGCCCGCATCTGCTTGCCGAGGCCGAGCCCGCGTGCGTGAGCGGCAAGGAACGACGACGAGTCGACGGTGCGCAGGACGGCGAAGTCGTCACCCTCGAGACCCTGGAAGCCGATCAGCTCGTCGCCGCGGAACACGGCGAAGCTCAGCGCCCACGACTCCGGCCGCCAGGTGCCACGGGCCTTCCAGTACCCCTGGTGCACCACTGCCGTCCGGTTGGCCCTGGGGTCGAGCCCGGCGTACGTCGTGGCTTCCGGGTCCTGCTCGACGTCGTCCGGGAGCACAGCGGCGAGGGAGGCGAGATCGGACTCGGTGAGGTGTCGCAGCTCGAGGTCCGGCGTGCTGAGCCGGATGCCGAACATCGGCCAATGCTGATCGGTCACCGGGGCTCCCGGTGCTGGTCGGCCGCCTGCTGCACGCGCGCCACGTAGGCCGCCCAGAAGTCGGCGTCGCCGGCCTCGTCGTGGTCCGACTGGGCGTGCCCGTCGATCAGCTCGCGGATGATGTCGGCGTGCCCGGCGTGCTGGGCCGTCTCGGCCACGACGCGGACCAGCAGTGCCCCGAGGGTGGTCTCCCGTCGCTCCTGCGGCCACCACGCCACCGCCGCCGGGGCGTCCGCGCCCAGCTCGTCGATCGACTGGTCGCAGTGCCGCCACGCGGTCCGGTAGAGGTCGACGATCTCGTCCCTGCTCTCCTGAGCCGTGGCCCACATGTCGGCGCCGTCCCAGATCGACCCGTCCGCCACCCAGGGCAGGGGATCGGGCAGCGGCCTGCCGACGGAGTCGCCGAGGTAGCCGAGCTCGACACCCGCCAGGTGCTTCACCAGACCCAGCAGGTTGGTGCCGCTCGGCGTCATGGGCCGGCGTACGTCGTACTCGCTCAAACCCTCCAGCGAGGACAGCACGCTGTCGCGGACCTGCTGCAGGTAGCGCTGCAGGTCGGCGGTCATGGCGCGGGGCTCCGACGTGTGGCGCGGACGTCCTAGCCGGTCGACGTGCTCTCCGCCTTGGACTTCAGCCGCGCCAGGCCCTTCTCGAAGTCGGGGCCGATGAACGCGTCCATCGACTTGAACAGCCCCATCATCTTGGTCGCCATGGTCTTCTTGCCGGTCATCGTCCAGGTGATCCGCGACCCCGAGCCCGCGGGCTCGATGTCGAACCAGGTGTCGTTCTGCGCCTTGAACGGCTTCTCGAAGTGGAGGTCGATGACGACGTTCGACGGGCTGACGGCCTTCGTCATCTCCATCCGGCCCTTCCCGGCCTTGCGGTTGCCGGACCAGGCGTAGACCGAGCCGGCACCCGCCTCAGCGCCGGAGTAGGTGCGCTCGAGGTTGGGGTCGAGCCCCTCCCAGGGGGACCAGTTCGGCCAGTTGCGGAAGTCGGCGACCTGATCGTAGACGCGCTCCGGGGGCGCCTCGACTGTCGTCTCACGCACCACCGTGTAGGTGTCGTCTGCCATGGCGGGAGCCTAGACCGTGAAGGCGTGGATCAGGCTGTACTCATGCGAACCTCGCCCCTGATGCGCGCCATCGACGCCGTCACCATCCCGGTTCCCGACCTCGACACCGGCCTCCGCTTCTACCGTGACGGCCTGGGGCATCCGCTGTTGTGGCGCAACGACGCTGTCGGGCAGGCCGGGCTGGGCCTCCCCGACGGTGCCGCCGAGATCGTGCTGACCACCGAGCTCGACTACGCCCCCAACTGGCTGGTCGAGTCGGCCGACGATGCCGCCGAAGCTGTCGTGGCGGCCGGGGGCCGGGTCGTCGCCCCGCCGATCGACATCCCCGTCGGACGGCTGGTCATCGTCGCCGATGCCTTCGACAACGTGCTCGTCCTGCTCGACCTGTCGACCGGGCGGTACACGACCGACGAGACCGGCGCCGTCACCGGCGTGGTCCGGGAGTAGGGCGCGAAAGAAACCGGTTGCCCTGCCCACGGCCCATCTGGTTCGCTCCGGGCGACCACTGCCACCGACCCGAAGGAAACCGAGATGCGCCAGGCGTTCATGTCCGACCAGGAAGGAACTGACACCTATCCAAGGGACATGACACGTCGTGGCATCACTGAACCTCGGGATACTGGCGCACGTCGACGCCGGTAAGACCAGCCTGACCGAGCGGCTGCTGCACACCGTCGGGGTCATCGACGAGATCGGCAGCGTCGACGCGGGCAGCACCCAGACCGACTCGCTCGCGCTTGAACGACAGCGCGGCATCACGATCAAGTCCGCGGTGGTGTCGTTCGTCGTCGACGACGTCACGGTCAACCTCATCGACACCCCCGGCCACCCCGACTTCATCGCCGAGGTCGAGCGCGTCCTCAGCGTGCTCGACGGCGCCGTGCTGGTGGTCTCCGCCGTCGAGGGCGTCCAGGCGCAGAGCAGGCTGCTGATGCGGACCCTGCAACGGCTGCGCATCCCCACGCTGATCTTCGTCAACAAGATCGACCGTGCGGGCGCGGACGACCAGCGGGTGCTCCGGGAGATCCGCGAGCGGCTCACCCCGGCCGCGGTCGCCATGGGCTCGGTACGCGGCCTGGGAAGCCACAGTCCGTCCTTCACCCCCTACGACGAGACCGACGCGGGCTTCGCCGAGGGACTGGTCGACGTCCTGGCCGAGCACGACGACGCGTTGTTGGCTTCGTACGTCGGCGACGGGCCGACCGTGACGTACGAGCGGCTGCGGGGCGAGCTGGCGGCACAGACCCGGCAGGGGCTGGTCCACCCGACGTTCTTCGGGTCGGCGATCACCGGCGCGGGTGCCGACGCACTGCTGGCCGGTGTCACCGAGCTCCTCCCAGCCGCCGTGCGTGCTGAGGACGGGCCGCTCGCGGGCAGCGTGTTCAAGGTGGAGCGCGGGCCGGCGGGGGAGCGGGTCGCGTACGTGCGGGTGTTCTCCGGTGCCCTCACCGTGCGGGACCGGGTGCCGATCGGCCCGGACCGCGACGGCAAGGTGACGGCGATCAGCGTCTTCGAGCGCGGGTCCGACGTCCGGCAGTCATCGGTGACGGCGGGGCAGATCGGCAAGCTGTGGGGGCTCGGCGACATACGGATCGGCGACACCATCGGGGCGGGGTCGGCACCCGGCGACCTCCACCACTTCGCCCCGCCGACGCTTGAGACGGTCGTCGCCGCGTGCCGCGACACCGACAAGGGTCGGCTGCACGTGGCGCTGAGCCAGCTCGCCGAGCAGGACCCGCTGATCAACCTGCGGCAGGACGACGTCCGCCAGGAGACCTACCTGTCGCTGTACGGAGAGGTGCAGAAGGAGGTGATCGGCGCGACGCTCGCGAACGAGTTCGCCATCGACGTGAGCTTCCGCGAGACCACGACCATCTGCATCGAGCGGCTCGCCGGCACCGGGAGCGCGGTCGAGCGCATGGGCGAGGACCAGAACCCGTTCCTCGCCACCGTGGGCCTTCGGGTCGAGCCCGGCCCCGTCGGCGCTGGGGTCACGTTCGGGATCGAGGTCCAGCTCGGGGCACTGCCGCTCGCGTTCTTCACCGCGGTCGAGGAGACCGTGCGGCGGACGCTGCGACAGGGGCTGCGTGGATGGGAGGTGCCCGACTGCGCGGTCACCATGACGCACTCCGGCTACGCGCCGCGGCAGAGCCACGCCCACGCGACGTTCGACAAGTCCATGTCCAGCACGGCCGGCGACTTCCGCCACCTCACGCCGCTGGTCCTGATCGGTGCGCTGCGGCGGGCCGGCACCGTCGTGCACGAGCCGATGCACCGGTTCGTGGTCGAGCTGCCGGCGGACACGGTCGGGCCGGTGCTGCCCGTGCTGGCCGGGCTGGGCGCCGTTCCGCAAGCCCCGCAGGTGCGTGGCGCTGCCTGCACGGTGGAGGGCGAGATCCCCGCGGGCCGGGTGCACGACCTGCAGCAGCGGCTGCCGGGGCTCACCCGTGGCGAGGGCGTGTTGGAGTCGGCCTTCGCCCGCCACCAGCCCGTCCGTGGGCCGATCCCGAGCCGGCCGCGTACCGATCACAATCCGCTGCGTCGCAAGGACTACCTGCTGCACGTCCTGCGTCGGGTGTGAGCGCGATGATGCACCGATGACCGCGGACGGGGAGACGGAGCTGCTGCGGCTGCCGGACGGTCGCCTCGCGCAGCTGTGGCAGGGCGGCGCGCCGGAAGGTCCCGCAGTGCTCTTCTTCCACGGTTGCCCGGACACCCGGCGGGTGGCGTTCACCGGTGCCGGCGCGGCGCAGCGGGTCGGCGTCCGGCTGGTCGCCGTAAACCGGCCGGGGTACGGGCGGTCCGACCCGCACGAGTCGGGGCACGCATCGGTGGCGGACGACACGGTGGCCGTCGCGGACCGGTTCGGCATCGACCGGTTCGCCGTGCTCGGGATGTCGGTCGGCGGCTGCTACGCGCTGGCGTGTGCCGCACGGCACCCCGACCGGGTGACGGCGGCCGGAGTGGTCGCCGGACCGGCGCCGACCCCCGAGCTGGACCCGCCCGCGCATCGCGACGGGCTGCCCGCGGACGAGGTGGCATTCCTCGCCCGGCTCGCGGGCAGCAGCGTCGCCGAGGCCGTGCAGCTCATGCGGCCGGAATTCGAGCGGTACGTCGCCCGGCTGGCGCCGCATGACACCGACGACGAGGTGCTCGCCCGGCGCTGGGCCGCCGGGCTACATCCCCAGGACGCTGAGCTGCTGGCCGCCCTCCCGACCGCCGAGGTCGCGACGTCGGTGCGGGAGGCGCTCGCCCGCCCCGACGGCTACCTGCGCGACGCGGCGCTGATGTTCCGCCGCTGGGAGGTACGCCCTGAGCGGGTCCGATGCCCGACCTGGCTCTGGTACGGCGACCTCGACGCCAACGCGTCGCTGCGCAACGGGCAGTGGCTCGCCGCCCACGTCCCTGGTGCCACCCTCGTGGTCCGCGAGCAGACCGCCCACCTGGCGGGTCTGCTCGGGCACTGGGACGAGCTGCTCACGACCCTGCAACACCCGTCGCCGCGAGCAGGTCGGTGACGGTGGCGGCCACCGCATCCGGCGCGACCAGCTGGTGCAGGTGGCGGCCCACCAGCGTCCGGGTCGGCCAGCCCGCCTCGGCGGCCCGTCGACGCTCGTCGGCGTACGTCTCGCCGAACGCGAGGTAGCCGCAGCGCACGTCGTCGGCCCAGCCCGCAGGGACCGGCACCGAGTCGCGGAAGTACGCGAGCGGGAGCCGGTGCTGCTCCCGCTCCACCTGCTCGCGGGCGGCGCGGCTCGGGAACAGCCCGGCGGTGTCGTCGTCCGGCCACCACTGGGTCCACGGGGGCAGCAGTCCGGTGTCGTTCGCGAGGGTCGCGAGGAAGTCGAGGAAGGCGGGGGGCGCCAGCGCCGCGGCACCGCCCTCGAGAGTGGGGACTCCGGCGTCGACGAACACGGCGGCGACCACCCGCCGCTCAGCGGCGAGGGCGGGCACGTACAGGCCGGAGTTGCTGTGCGGCACCAGCACCAGGTCTCGCCCCGCCGGCAGCGCCTCGACGAAGCTCTGCAGCGCCTCGGCGGCGCTGTGCGCCGCGGTGCGCAGGGCGCAGACCGTCACGGACCACCCGGCTGCGCGGAGCCGCTGCGCCACGGGTTCCCACCCGGCGGGGCCGAGCAGCGGGCTCGACAGCAGCGCCAGCTCGACCACGGCGTCAGCGTAGGTCTGCGCTAGTCGGTCTGCGTGTAGGTCTGCTCGAAGTCCAGCGTCCAGGTCTCGTCGTCGCTCGACGTCTCCCAGCGGGCGTCGATGGTGCGCCCGTCGGCGCTGAACGTCCCGGTGAAGCGCTGGAAGAACTCCGGCCCCGACTGGCCGAAGATCTGCCAGCGGCCGTCGTCGAGGGTCATCCGGTAGACGCGGTGCACGTCGCGGGCGTCGGAGTAGGCGAAGCTGTACGTGTCGGTGCGGTCGTCCACGCCGATGACCGTCGTGGTGGGGAACGGCGAGTTCTGCACCCACAGCTCGGGCGTGGAGTCGGTCGGCGGATCCGCCACGGCGCGCTGCAGGAGGAACGCGCCATCCTCGATCCAGTCGAAGGTCACCGTGCCGCTCGCCACCACGTCACCCCCGCTCAGCGCGTGCATCCGCCAGCTCCCGACGAGGGGGTCGAGCCGCTGATGCGCCGGGCCGCGGTGCAGGTCGGTGTCCATGGGTCCTCCGGTTGTCATCCGGTTGTCATCCGGTTGTCATCGCCGTGGCGATGAGTTTCCCGCCCGGCTGGCGTTCCACCAGGTAGAGCACTGCGACAGTGGGCGGCGACGCCCCGGAACGAGGAGGACCTGATGGACTGGAAGCTCGAGCTGATCATCGTCCCGGTGAGCGACGTCGATCGCTCCAAGGCGTTCTACACCGAGCAGCTCGGATTTGCGCTGGACGTGGACCATGACATGGGCGAGGCGTTCCGGGTGGTGCAGATGACGCCTCCCGGGTCTGCGTGCTCGATCACCATCGGCATCAACGTCGGTGGCGGCGAGCCCGGCACCACCAAGGGCATGCACCTGGTCGTCGAGGACATCGAGGCGGCACTGGCCCACCTCGACGGCAACGGCGTCGCGCACGGTGGAATCCAGCACTTCGTGGACGGCGCGATGACGCCCGGGCCTGACCCCGAGCGCCGTGACTTCAACTCGTTCATCTTCTTCGACGACCCCGACGGCAACTCGTGGGCCGTCCAGCACGTCAACCCGCGCGTCCGGTGACGACCGACCTCGAGTCCGCCACCGAGCGGCATCGCCGCGAGCTGCACGTGCACTGCTACCGGATGCTCGCGTCGTACGACGACGCCGAGGACGCCGTGCAGGAGACATTCCTGCGGGCGTGGCGCGCGTGGGACACGTTCGAGGGAGAGCACGTCCGGGCCTGGCTCTACCGGATCGCGACCAACGTGTGCCTCGACATGATCCGCGCGAAGCGCCGCCGGGTCCCCGAGCTGCACTCGTACGCCGAGGTCAGCTGGCTGACCCCGTACCCCGACAACCTGCTGGACGAGGTGGTCTCCGACGAGGCGGGCCCCGACGTCCTGGCGGTCGCCCAGGAGACGATCGAGCTGGCCTTCCTCGCGGCGCTGCAGGTGCTGCCTCCCCGCCAGCGCGCGGCCCTGCTCGCCAGGGAGGTGCTCGGCATGCCGGCCGCCGAGACCGCATCCCTGCTCGGGACGAGCGTGGCGGCGGCCAACAGCGCGCTGCAGCGGGCCCGGGCGGCGATGAAGAAGCACCTGCCGTCGCACCGCAGCGAGTGGACGGCGCACGAGCCGAGCGCCGCCGAGCGTGATCTGCTGGGCAAGTTCATCGACGCCCACCAGCGCTGCGACGCGGCGGCCGCAGTGGCGATCGCCGCCACCGACCTGCGGATCACCATGCCGCCCGCACCCATGTGCTTCGACGGCCTCGACGCCATCGCGCCGCTGCTGGAGCGCGCGTTCGGTCCCGAGCGCGACGGCGACTGGCGGCTGCTGCCCACCCGGGTCAACCGGATGCCGACCGCCGCGAGCTATCTCAAGCGGCCGGGTGACACCGTCTACCGCGCGTTCAAGCTCGACGTGCTGCGCGTCGAGGGTGACGCGATCGCCGAGATCACGACGTTCGGGACGCTGCTGTTCGGACTCCTCGGCCTGCCGGAGGTGCTCGACGACGAGCCCGTCCGCGCGGGATAGCGTGCGGCCCGGTGGACCGGGATCGTCGACGCGTGCCGGGAGCTCTGCGACGGGGTCGTGCGCGGCAACTGGGACAGCTTCGTCACCGAGCCGGCCGGCAGCGGCAGCCCGGCAGTGGCCTGGCATCGCGCGCAGATCGGCCCCGAGCGGCAGGCCTACGTCTCGTTCCGGCAGGGGCCGTACGACATCGAGGCCGAGATCGACCGTGCCCGCGCCTCGGGCATGCCCGACCTCGGCCCGTACGCGATCGAGCTGCGCTCCGGCGTCTATCGCGGCCGGCACGCCGAGCTGGGGCTGACGTTCGACCCCTGACGGACCACGGAGGAACGCGCCCCGAGCCTTGAACAGATGAAACATCAGCCACGAGGAGGGCGGTGCAGCAGCCCGCTGCGTCCGATGGCTAGGCGGGCGTGTGCGGGAGCAGGACCTCGCCGCCCTTCAACACGAAGCGCACGTCCTCGAGCAGCCGGACGTCGTCGAGCGGGTTGCCGTCGACGGCGATCATGTCGGCCAGGAACCCGGTCTCGATGCGGCCGATGCGGTCGTCCCAGCGGAGCAGCTCGGCGGCGTGCAGGGTCGCCGCGCGGAGGGCGTCGATCGGGCGCTGCCCCCACTGCACGTGGTAGGCCAGCTGGCGGGCGTTGAGCCCGTGCGGGTAGATGCCGCTGTCGGTGCCGTAGGCGATCCGGACGCCGGCCTCGAGGCACTTCGCAAAACCCTGCCGCTGGGCCAGCGTGGTCTCGTCGTTCTTGCGCAGGACGTCCGCGCCCCAGCCCTGCTCGCGGCCGGCTTCGGCGATGTAGTCACCGTTCCAGATGTCCGCCACCAGGAACGTCCCGGCCTCGGCCATCAGAGCGATCGCCTCGTCGTCCATCAGCGACCCGTGCTCGATCGAGCGCACGCCCCCACGCACCGCGCACTTGATCCCCTCGGCGCCGTGCGCGTGCGCGGCGACGTCCGCGTCGTAGAACGATGCCTCCTCGACGGCCGCGCGGATCTGCTCCTCGGTCAGCTCGGGCGCCCCGGGCACTCCGCCGGTGGTCATCACCGCGCCGGTCGCGATCAGCTTGACCAGGTCCGCGCCGCCGTGCAGCACCCGGCGCACGGCCCGGCGTACGTCGTCGACGGAGTCGACCACGCCGACGCGGAGCTCGTACGGCACCACGGCGTCGACATCGGGTGCGAGCCCCGTGACGTCACCGCCGCCACCCGAGCAGGTGACGTAGGCACCGGACACTCGCATCCGCGGGCCGATCACCCAGTCGGCGTCGATCGCGTCCCGGAGGGCCACGTCGACGAAGGCGCGGAACGTCCCGACGTCGCGGACGGTGGTGAACCCGGCGAGCACGGTGTCGCGGGCGTTGCGGACGCCGGACAGGGCCTCCTGCGCACCGGAGCGGGTGAGCAGCTCGGCGTAACCGTGGCCGCTGTCGGGCTCGCCGACCAGGTGGGTGTGGCAGTCGACCAGACCGGGAAGCAGGGTGTGGCCCGGGAGCTCGACCACCTGGGCGTCGGTGGGCGCATCGGCCGCCGAACCGACCTGGACGATGCGGTCGCCTTCCACGACCACCGCCAGGTCGGGCAACAGCTCGCCGGTGACGACATCGAGGAGCAGCTGCGGGCGGACGACGGTTCGCGGCGAGGTGGGCACGGCCGTCACGCTAGACCCTACTGACTCATGGGTCAGTTCAGGCGGCTCAGACCCGCACCCGCCGCGCGTGCAGCCGCTGGTACGCCTCCCGGCACGTCTCGGCGACCGCGAGGTCGTGCCCCGAGAGCTCGACGTTCCGCGGGCGCCACGGTGCGAACCCGCTCGACGCCAGCACCGCGCCGTACCAGTGCGGCGCCCACACGCCGTCGGTCGGCCGGGGCCCCGGCGGCCAGTGCAGCATCGCCTCGGTGAAGTCGATCCCCAGCCAGTCGCACCACCAGCGCAGGTGCCGCTCCGGGTCGCGGAGGAAGTCGCCGGCGTCGATGATCGGGGGGTCCTGCCCGGCGGCGAGCAGCGTGTCCAGCAGCTCGACCTGACGCAGCAGGCCGATGTCGGCG
The DNA here is from genome assembly GCA_963785115.1 of uncultured Actinomycetota bacterium. Classification (GTDB taxonomy): domain Bacteria; phylum Actinomycetota; class Actinomycetes; order Propionibacteriales; family Nocardioidaceae; genus JACCWP01. The sequence goes on along the minus strand of CAWATY010000007.1, from coordinate 22,975 downwards.
GGCTCCACCTCGGCCCGCGAGCGCACGTACGACGCCACCACCTCGCGCGGCTCGCGGATCAGCAGCACCGACGTGAGGCCGGTGACCCAGTCCGGCACCGGTCCGTCGGGCAGGTGGTGGCACATCTGCTTCTGGTAATGCACGGTCACGCCGTCGGGCAGCCGCCGCGTCAGCGAGGCGACGGCACGGGCCAGGTCGGTCTCGCCGACGGCGAGCACCTCGTCGCGACCGGGATGGTCGATGCCGGTACGTGCCAAGAACGCGGCGTAGAGCGGCTCGTCGACGACCACTGTGTCGGGGCGGTTCTCCCACGAGCGCATCAGCGCGGTCGAGATGTTGCGCGGCCCCGACCACACCGCCAGCCGGATCGGCTCGGTCACGACGCCGGGGCCGTGCGGTACGCGACGTCGCGCGCCACCAGCTCGCCGTACAGCTGCTGCAGCCGCTGCACCACCGGCCCGCGGGTGCCGTCGCCGATCCGGCGGCCGTCCACCTCCCGGACCGGAACCAGACCAGCGAAGGTGCCGGTGCAGAACGCCTCGCTCGCGCTGTAGACGTCGACGAGGCTGAAGGTCGTCTCCCGCGCCTCGATACCGGCGTCGCGGCAGAGCCGCAGCACGTTGCCGCGGGTGATGCCACCGAGGCAGAACCGGCCGTCGGAGGTCCACACCTCCGGTCGGTCGTCGTCGGCGGTGCGCACGATGAAGAAGTGGGTCGAGTTGCAGGTCGCGACGAAGCCGTGCGGGTCGAGCATCAGCGCCTCGTCGGCCCCGGCGGTGTAGGCCTGGATGCAGGCGGTGATGTCGTTCAGCTTGCTGTGCGCGTTGAGCTTGGGGTCGAGCGTGTCCGGTGTCGCCCGGCGGACGTGCGTCGTGAACAGCGTGATCCCCTGCTCGACGGTGGCCGGCAGCGGCTGCTTGTGCTCGGCGATCATCACCACGGTCGCCGGCCCCACCGTGACGCGCGGGTCCTGGTAGGGCGTCCGCTTGACCCCTCGGGTGACCATCAGCCGCACGTGCACGCCGTCGGTCATGTCGTTGGCGGCCAGCAGCCGGTAGAGGTCGCCGGTCAGCTGCTCGCGGGTGTGCCCGACGTCGAGCGCGAGGGCGGTCGCGCCCTCGAACAGCCGGTCCAGGTGCCGCTCGAGGAACGCCGGGTGGCCGCCGCTGACCCGGATCCCCTCCCATACCCCGTCACCCAGCACGAAGCCGCTGTCGAAGACCGAGACGACCGCCCGCTCACGGGGCACCAGGTTGCCGTTCACGAGCACCAGCGCCTGCTCGTTGCGTGGGTCGTCGTCGTAGTCGTGCGTGCCGTGGGCCACGTCGGCGCAGGCTAACGACTCAGTCCGGGCGACCGCTGACGGCCATGGTCACGCCCAGCCCGATCATCGAGGCACCGCCGGCCCCGCCGACGAGGCGGGTACGGGCGGGGGAGCGGGCGAACCAGTCGCGGGCGCCGGCGGCCGAGACGCTCCAGATGCTGTCGCAGACCAGGGCTATCGCGACCGCGACGAGGCCGAGCTCGAGCATCTGCAGTGGGACGTGTCCGGCGCCGCGGTCGACGAACTGCGGCAGCACCGAGGCGAGGATGACGAACGTCTTGGGGTTGGTGACGCCGACGACGAAGCCCTGCCGGGCGGCGTGCCAGTCACCGCGGACGGGACGGCCGGCGGGCGTCCCCGCTGCGCCCAGTGCGCCGCGGTGCCGGATCGCCTGCACGCCCAGCCAGACCAGGTAGACCGCGCCCACCAGCTTGACCGCGGTGAACACGGTCGTCGACCGGGCGACGACCGAGCCGACTCCGAGGGCCACGCACACTGCCGCGGCGAGCAGCCCCAGCTCGTTGCCCAGGACTGACGCGAGCGCCGTACGCCGGCCGTGCGCCAGCGCCCGGCCCACCACGAACAGCACGCTCGGGCCGGGGATTGCGATCAGGATCAGCGCGGCGACGGCGAACGCGCCCACCTGCTCGGCCGTGACCATGGCCTGCAGGATACGGGCGCGGTGTCGTGGACGTCAGTGCGTGTGCGGCGGGACGGTCGGCCCCTCCGAGGGCTGCACGACGACGAAGCCCGGACCCTGGAACTGGTACTGGAAGGCCTCGCCGCTGCCGCCGCGCAGCAACGACTTGACGTTCATGCTGCTGACCACGTTGGGCGTGAGGTTCGCCGACCAACAGACGGTCGCGTTCGGGTCGGTGAAGGTCGGCTGGGTCGAGCAGTCGAGCAGCATCGGCTGGCCGTCGGAGGTCAGGGCCACCGTGCCCTGGCCCTGGATCAGGGTGTTGAACAGACCGCCGGTCATCATGCCGGCGCCCTTGGTGCGGTGGACGTCCCAGGTCAGCGCGGCGTCGAAGGCCAGCAGGCTGCTGCCGTTGACGCTGATGCCGTCACCCTCGAGGGTCACCAGGAACACGTCGGCGGACTCCCGGGCGAAGAAGACCTCGCCCTGGCCGCTGACCCGCATCAGCGGCGTGTCCTCACTGGTGAGGGCGCGCTTCACGAACTTGCCCAGGCTGCCCGAGCCCTCGTGGTGGAACTGGATCTGGCCCTGGAAGGCGACCATCGCCCCTTTGGCCGACAGCAGGTCGTCGCCGAGCGACACCCGCAGCATCTTCTTGCTCTGCAGCACCCACCGCTCGGTGGTCTGCTGTTCCTGGTGCTCCTGGGCGAAGAGGTCGCTGCGCATGGCCCCGATCCTCGCGTACCCCGCGGGCGACGGGCAGTCCGGGTGTCCGACGAAAACCTGTGCATCCCGGAGCCTCGGGCGTATGGTGCTCGCGTCGTTATCGGATCGTGACGTCACGCGGCTCGGGGGGCGAGAGGAGACGCGCCGTGCAGGTGTTCGTGACCGGTGCCACCGGCGTGATGGGCCGCTCGGTGGTCTCTGCGCTGCTGGAGGCCGGGCACGACGTCTACGGTCTGGCCCGCACGAGCGAACGGGCCCAGCTGCTCGCCGAGGCGGGCGTCGAGCCGGTCGTGGGCGGGCTGTTCGACCCCGACGGGCTGGTGACCGCGTTCGCCGGCTGCGACGTCGTGTGCAACCTCGCCACCCACGTGCCGGTCGGCTTCGCCGCGATCCGGCCGGGGGCGTGGCGGGTCAACGACCGGATCCGGTCCGAGGGCTCGCGGCTGGTGGCCGAGGCCGCGCGGGCGGCCGGCGTGCACCGGCTGGTGCAGGAGTCGGTCAGCCTGGTCTACGCCGACGGCGGTGAGGAGTGGCTCGACGAGGACAGCCCGGTCGTCGTCAACCGGGCCACCGAGCCGATGGCGATGGCAGAGGCGCACGCCCAGGAGTTCGCCGGCGCGTCACGCGACAGCGTGGTGCTGCGCTTCGGCGGCATCATCGGCGACGACGACTACACCCGCTGGCGGCTGGCGCGTGCCCGCGCCGGGCAGCCGATGGCCTTCGGGGCGCCGGACGGGTGGGTGCACGTCGTCCATGCCGAGGACGTCGGGACCGCGGTGCTGTCCGCGCTCACCGCGCCAGGCGGTGTCTACAACGTCGGCGCCGAGCCGGTCCGCCGCCGTGACCTGGCCCAGCAGCTCGCGCACGCGGTCGGTCGCGACCACTCGACGTTCCTGCCGCGGCCGCTGCTGCGGCTCGGTGGCGAGCGGGTCGAGCTGCTCACCCGGTCACAGCGGGTGTCGTCGCGCTCGTACGTGCGCACGACCGGCTGGAAGCCGCGGCACCGCGAGCTGTCGGCGGACTGGGTGCTCGGACTGCTGCCCGACGTCGCGTGACCGGCTCCTCCGGCTCCTCCGGCTCACCCGAGGACGACCGTCGCGCGCGCCGCGCGCGGGAGGCCCGGCGCCGCCGGCGGCTGGCCGCCATCGGCGACACGGCTGCCGAGCGGTCCGCCGACGACGGTGACGAGGGGTGGTCGGAGCGCCACGAGCGGGCACGGGACGACGACCTGCGCCGTGAGGTGCCCCCGCACCACGGGTGAGCTCAGACCTTGCGCTGCTCGCGCAGCAGGTCGCGGATCTCGGTGAGCAGCACGACGTCGTCGGGCTTGGCCACGGCCTCGGCTCCGCTGGTGAAGTGCGCCAGCACCTTCTTCATCGGCACCACCACGGCGAAGTAGACGACCGCTGCGGTGATGGCGAACGTCAGGATCGCGGTGAGGAAGCCACCGATGTCGATCAGCGTCGTCGGGTTGCCCTCGTCGCCGAGCTGGATGCCCCAGCCGGGTCCCGACGCTCCGCCCGCGCGGGCGATGATCGGGTTGACGATGTAGCGGGCGCGTAGCCGGCCACCCGGCAGGAGCGCATCACCAGGTCGTGGAGCGCGGGGTTGCGGGGGCGCGGGGCGAGCCGCAGTGGCAGGTCCGCGAGCCGAGCCAGCTCGACGGTCTCCCGCGCTGCCAGCTCGTGGCCCGCGGGCAGCGCCGCCACCAGCGCGTCCTGCCACAGCGGCAGGAACTCCAGGTCAGGGTCGGTCCGTTCACCGCGCAGCAGGGCGGCGTCCAGGTCACCGGACCGCACCTGCGCCAGGCGCTCCTCGGTGCTGCCGGTGACGAGTTCACATTGCGCGCGGCCGGTGTGCCGGGCGAACGCGGTGAGTACGACGTCCAGCCGGACACCCAGCCCTGAGCTGGTGCCGAGGCGTACCGTCGCGGCCTGGTCGGCGCGTAGTTCGTCGACGGCCTCGCGGGCGCGTGCCTGGAGGGCGAGCATCTCCCTGGCGTACGGGAGGAGGCGGTTGCCGGCCTCGGTGAGCCGGACGACGCGGGTGGAGCGGGCGAACAGGTCGGTACCCAGTTCGCGTTCGAGCCTGCGGAGTTGCTGGCTCACCGCGGACTGCACGATGTGCAGCCGCTCGGCGGCCCGGCCGAAGTGCAGTTCCTCCGCCAGGGTGAGGAAATAGCGCAGCTGACGCAGTTCCATGGCCCCGGTCGCCCCCTGTTCGCCGTGACCGCCATTGATCACTGTTCGCGATCAGTGTAGGCGCGGACCGCTCATTGGTCGGTGGCGGCGATCGCGGTTGGCTGGGGACATCACGAACCGCGCGGTCCGCAAGGGCCGACGAGCAGAGGGGACCGCCATGCCCAGCCTGGACGTCAACGACACCACGCTCTATTACGAGGACGAGGGAACTGGCCCGGCACTGCTGTTCCTGCACGGCTGGGGTACCAGCGGCCGGACCTGGGGCGCCCAGCTGCCCGATTTCACCCGGGACCACCGGGTCGTCACCGTCGACTGGCGGGGCTGCGGGCGGTCGGCCCGCCCCGTCCGCGGCAACACCACCGCCGGGGTGGTCAGCGACCTGGTGGCGCTGATCGGCGCGCTGCGGCTGGACCGGCCGGTGGTCGTCGGCTCGTCGATCGGCGGGGCCTTCGCCACGGAACTGGCGCTGCGGAGGCCAGAGTTGACCGGCGGCGTGGTTCCCGTGGGCGCACCGGGGTACTGGCCGTCGACGGAGGCTCAGGCGGAGCTGGTGGCCGCTCTGCGTCGCGATCGGGCCGGTACGGTCGCCGACTGGGTGCCGGGGTGGTACGCGCCTGGCACCGCGCCCGCGCTCATCGACTGGACGATCCGTCAGATCCTCGACTCCGGTGTCTACATCGACGAGCACCAAGCCACTGCCGACGGCTACGACCCGTGTCCGACACTGCCCGGGCTACAGGTGCCGATCCACTACCTCCACGGTGAGCTGGACACCGCGATCCCCGTGGAAGTACCCCGGACCTGCGCCGCCCTTACACCCGGCGCCGAGGTCAGCGTGATCGCCGGGGCCGGCCATATGCCGCACCAGGAGCGCCCCGAACGGTTCAACGCCGTGCTGCGCGCCGTGCTCGCCGGGATGGCTAGGGCCGAGCGGATGGTCCCAGCGGCCCGGATGGTCCCGGCCGCCCGATGAGTGTGGCCGAGATCAGGCAGGTGGCGCGGGCCAGGGATGACATCGACCCCGGACCCGGAGTCGCCTTGGGCCCGGAGTCGTCCTTGGCCCCGGAGTCGCAGACATCACCATCGACAGGCTCTCCGCGCGGGCACGTCCCACCGCCCCGATGCCCCTTGGCACCCAGCCCGACCGGGCGTTGACACCCCGCCGTGACCACGTGTTCCGGCCGACTGCGGGCAGGGTCCATGAGCGCTTCCGTGTCCATCACCTCAGGCAGCGCAGGCAGGGCAGGCTGCCTGTCTCGCAGATGTCGGAAGCGGGCCCGCCGCCCATCCCCGGCCATCATCGCCCCCCACGCAGTCGGACGATCCGCCACCGGGCTCAAGCCCGCCTTACCCCCGGGCAGCCCTGTATGCCAGGCGAAGGCGTGGGCGACCGGGCAATGACCGGTAGCGATGGCCAGTAGCAATGACCGGTGGTAATGACCGGTGGTGTGGCAGGGTGGACGATATGTGCGGCCGATATGTCTCCACCCGCCGTCCGCAGGACCTGGTCGACCTGTTCGACGTGACGCGCTGGGATTCCGACCTGGTGCTCGACCCGAGCTGGAACGTGGCCCCCACCGACGACGTGTGGTCGGTGCTGGAGCGCGTCGAGCGCGACACCGGCGAGGTCACCCGGCAGCTCCGGCCGCTGCGCTGGGGGCTGGTGCCGTCGTGGGCGAAGAGTCTGAGTGTCGGCGCGAAGATGATCAATGCCAGGGTGGAGACGGTCGCGGAGAAGCCTGCCTACCGCCGGGCCTTCGCCAAGCGCAGGTGCCTGCTGCCGGCGGACGGCTTCTACGAATGGGAGGCCGTCGCGGCGACCGGGACGACCAAGGCCCGCAAGCAGCCGTACTTCATCAGCCCCGAGGACGGCCAGGCCATGGCGCTCGCCGGTCTGTACGAGTTCTGGCGCGCCCCCGACGTCTCCCACGACGATGCGCCGGGGGCGTGGTGGACCACCTGCACGATCATCACCACCGAGGCCACCGACACCGCCGGACGCGTCCACCCCCGGATGCCGCTGGCCATCGCCCCCGCCGACTGGAGTGCCTGGCTCGACCCTGCCCACGAGGACCCCGGCGAGCTCCGCGCACTGCTCACAGCCCCGGCCGCAGGACACTTGGACGCCCGCGCCGTCTCCACCGCGGTCAACAGCGTACGCAACAACGGGCCGCACCTTCTGGACGAGATCACTGACGCACCATCTGACGGCTGACGGCTGACGGCTGACGGCTGACGGCTGACGGCCGACGGCGATCGGGTCGGCGCTCGGATGCGGTGCATGGTCAAGCCGCACCAGCCCGTCGAACCCTCCAGCAGGCAAATCTGAGCGCCTTCGGTGACGGGCCTCGGTGACGGGCCTCGGTGACGGGCCACGGTGAGCGGCCTTGGTGAAGGGCGTCGGAGAAGAATTTCGTGACGGCTTCAGCCGGCGGCAGTCATCCTTCGGTCGCATCCCTCCACCACTCCATCGGCCGTGCGGCGGAGGCGAGTTGGCCCGTAGGGCGATCCTGCCCGCCTGCCTGAATGGGACCTTCGTTACCGAACGGGTCAGCCCTGGCCCCACGGAACCGAGGACCGATCATGCAGCTGCTCCGGCACACCGAAGAACTCGTTGCCGCCCGCCCCGGGCGACTCCGTGCCGCATGGCGGGCCGTCCACGAACCTGTCGCCGGAGTGTCTCGGCGGCTGCAACTCATTGCCTGTGCCGTGCCGCTCACCGTCCTGCCCGCCGGTGTCTGGCGGCTCCCGGTCGCATTCGACGAAGGGATCGGGCTCGGTGAGCGGGCGTACGTCGTCTTTCTGTCGGTGCTGTCCGAAGTCCTCGCATGCACCGCGTTCGGTCTGATCGCCCGCTGGGGCGAGGTGTTCCCGGGCTGGATCCCGTTGCTGGGCGGCCGCCGGGTCCCGACGAAGGCGGCGGTCATCCCGGCCGCCATCTGGGCCACGATCCTCACCCTCCTGTTCACCCTCCTGTTCCTCGTCTCCGTGATCCGGGGGACAACGATCCGAGGTGACGTCCTGTCCGCCGGCTTCCCGAGCCGGGCCGGCGGCTGGGAGGCTGCCTGGTTCTCTTTCTGCTACGCGCCGCTGATCCTGTGGGGGCCCCTGCTGGCCGTGCTGACCATCGCGTACGGGAAGCGCCGTCGCGCCGCCAGGAACGTGCCTGTGGCTGCTTGAACACCGGAAGCCGGCGATGAGGGATCAGCCGCCGACGGCCTTGGCCCAGTTCTCACGGACGGTGCGCACTGCCTTGTTCAGCTGGTCCTCGGTCGGGAACTGAGGTGTGCCCTCGACCGTCGGCAGCCGGGCGGCCAGGGCCTTGTTGAGGGTGCCGTTCTTCGCCATGGCGTCCATCAGCACCGGGCGGGCGTAGTCCACGAGGCGGAGATTCTGGCCTTCCGGGCTGAAGAGGTACTCCTGCCACAGTCGCGCCGCGGCCGGGTGGGGGGCGTCCTTGTTGATCGCCTGCGCGTAGTACTGCGAGAAGCTGCCGTCGAAGGGAATGGAGACCTTCCAGTCCACGTCCGTCCCGCGGAGCTGGTCGATGTGCTGGAGGTTGAGGTAGTCCCACTCGACGCTGATCGGTGTTCTGCCCTTGGCGATCGCGGCCGGGTCGGGGTCGGCCCGGTTGTAGTTGCCTGCCTTGTCGAGCCGGGCGAAGAATTCGATGCCTGGCTGGATGTTGTCGAACGACCCCCCGTTGGCGAGTGCCGCCGCGTACACGGCGGCGAACGCCGATCCCGCGGTCGTGGGTTCGCCGTGGATCGCGACCATGCCCTTGTACTCCGGCTGGAGCAGATCGGCGAAGGACGCGGGGCAGGTCCGCACGCGGGCGGCGTCGCAGCCGATGGAGACATAGCCGCCGTAGTTGTTGTACCAGCGGGCGTCGGCATCTTTCTGCTCCGGTGGGATCTGGTCGAACGGTGCGACCCGGTAGGGGGCCAGCAGGTCCTGCCGCGCCGCCGACTGGGCGAAGGAATCCCCCAGGTCGAGCACGTCGGGGGCGCGCTCTCGGCCCCGGTAGCGCTTCACGGCATCGATCTCCTGCTGGCTGTGGCCGCTCGGATTGTCGATGACGACCTTGATGCCGTACTTCTTCTCGAAGCCGTCGATCAGCCCGCTGTAGTTGGCCCACTGGCGCGGCAGCGCGATGGTGTTGAGCCTGCCCTCCCGCTTCGCTGCCTTGATCAGTGCCGCCATCCCGCCCACCTCCGCGGCGGATCCGGCCCGGGAAGGTTCGACCGGCCGGGTGGTTCTCCCTTCCTCGCAGCCGACGAGACCGAGCACCGTAAGGCCGAGACAGCAAAGGAGAGCGCCCACGCGGACCCGATGATGTGTAGCCACGACGCCTCCAGCAGGACCAGGTGGGGGAGCGGTCCGCCGAGTGGGTGGCGGACAGGGACCAGAGCAGGCCATGGCACGGTGCGGTCGTATGGCCCGTACAGCGGCCCCGCTGCCGCGGACGGCGCACGCCCGGGGAGGGGGCGGAACGCCGACGGGGCCGCGCAGTCCCGCCGAGCGGGCGTCCTAGGCAACCCCGCAGGGCCGTCGACACCTTGGCACGCGGGCGGTCCTGGCGCCGCCCCGCCGCGACGTGTCACTGCCCGAATGCTCTGTCCGGCAATGGTCCAAAACAGCGTACTCCGCCCCCTTGCGGGCCTCCGCCAAGACGGTGATCGGGCCAGGTCACAGCGGCGAGTAGGCGCCACGCACCCGGGTGCCCCACGCCCGCCCCGGGGCACCCGGTCGCGGTGCGCCGGGCGCCGCGCCACGGCCTCGCCTCCTCACTCCCCGCCGTGGTCCCAACGGCTGAGGAGGTCTTCCTGCGACTCCTCTTCCTCGGGCAGGGCGTCGGGCCCGACCGCCTGAGCGGCCCAGATCGTCTTGCCCCTGGGGGAGTAGCGGGTGCCCCAGTGTTCGGCGAACTGCGCGACGAGGAAGAGGCCGCGGCCTTCTTCGTCGGTGTCCTTCGCCTGGCGGATGTGCGGGGAGGTGCTGCTGCCGTCGGAGACCTCGGAGATCAGGGTGCCGGGGGTGTGCAGGAGCCGCACGTGGATGGGCTCGGCGCCGTAGCGAATGGCGTTGGTGATCAGTTCGCTGAGGATGAGCTCGGTGCCGTAGGCGATGCGCTCCAGACCCCAGTCCGCCAACTGGCGGGCGCAGTCGTTGCGGACCGGGCTCACCGCCGCCGGGTCGCGGGCCACGTCCCACTCGGCGACCTGTGCCGGGTCCAGCCGCCGGGTCCGGGCCACCAGCAGCGCTACGTCGTCGGTGGACCGGGCGGGCAGCAGCGATTGCAGGACGGTGGCGCAGGTGTCCTCCGGCGTACGGTCCGGTCCGGCGAGGGCCGCCCGCAGTGCTTCCATTCCGGCGTCCAGGTCGTGGCTGCGGTTCTCGACCAGCCCGTCCGTGTAGAGCACCAGCCGGGAGCCCTCCGGCAGCGCCAGTTCGGCGGTCTCGAACGGCAGGCCGGCGCCCAGGCCGAGTGGCGGGGAGACCGGCGCGTGCAGGAACTCCACTCTCCCGTCGGGGTGGGCCACGGCCGGCGGCAGATGGCCGGCCGTGGCCGCGGTGATCCGGCCGGAGACGTAGTCGTAAATGACGTACAGACAGGTCGCGCCGGTGATCGCCGGTCCGTCGTCGGTGTCCTCGTCCTGGACGTCGATGTGGGTCACCAGCTCATCCAGGTGGCCCAGCAGTTCGTCGGGGGAGAGGTCCAGGGCCGAGAAGTTGTGCACGGCGATGCGCAACCGGCCCATGGTGGCCGCCGCGTGCAGACCGTGTCCGACCACGTCGCCGATGACCAGCGCCACCCGGGCGCCGGGCAGCGGGATGACGTCGAACCAGTCCCCGCCCACTCCCGCCTGGGCGGGGAGATAGCGGTGCGCCACCTCCAGGGCGTCCTGGTCGGGCAGGCCGCGGGGCATCAGGCTGCGCTGGAGCGTCATCGCCATCGTGCGCTCACGGGTGTAGCGCCGGGCGTTGTCGATCCCCACCGCGGCCCGCCCCGCCAGTTCCTCGGCGAAGGACAGGTCCTCGTCGTCGAACGGAGGGGAGCTCCCCGACCGCCAGAAGTCCACCAGCCCCAGCACCACTCCCCGGGCGCGCAGCGGTACGACCGCCAGGGAATGCACCCCGTGGTCCAGGATGCGCCGGGCGCGTTCCGGGTCCTGGGACCGCCAGCCGGAAGAGCCGGCCAGGTCCGGCTCCACCATGGAGCGGCCCTGGTCCACACCCGCCGCCACCGGGGTGCCCGGGACGAACCCCCTCAGCTCGCCGACGGGGTGGAGCGGATGGTCCGGCGCCAGGCCGGCGATGGCCGTCCGGCGCAGCTCGGTACCTGCCACGGCCGGCTCCTCACCTTTGAGGACCGGGTCCAGCAGCTCGACGGTGACGATGTCGGCGAACCGGGGGACCGCCACCTGCGCCAGTGCCTCGGCAGTGCGCTCGACATTCAGCGTGGAGCCGATCCGCATCCCGGCGTCGTAGAGGAGCCGCAACCGCTCCCGCGCCACTTCGGCACGCCCTGACAGCCACCTCAGTTCGGTGGTGTCGCGCAGGGTCACCACGCTTCCCTGGTGGGCTCCGTAGGGGGTGGTCGACCGCTTGTTGACGGCCAGCAGTCTGTCCTGGGCCAGGTGCACCTCGTCGGTGGCGATCCGGTCCGACGCCAGGAGCTCGGCCATGCGGTGGTCCAGCCCCAGGTCGCCGACGGGGCGGCCCTCCGCGTCCGCCGGCAGGTTCAGAAGACGCCGCGCCTCGTCGTTGGCCAACAGCAGCCGCCCGTCGCGGCCGACGATGAGGACGCCCTCCCGCACCGCGTGCAGGACCGCATCGTGATGCTCGTACATCCGGGTCATCTCGGCCGGTCCCAGACCGTGGGTCTGCCGGCGCAGCCGACGGCTCACCAGCCCGGCCCCGCCTCCGGCGAGCGCCAGCGCCCCGACCGCGGTGCCCAGGAAGATGGGCAGCTGCTGGTTGACCGACTTCTGCACCTTCTCCACGGTGACCGGTGCGGCGACGATGGCGACGACCTTGCCCGAGGAGTCCTTGACGGGGGCGGCGGAGACCACGGAGAGGCCCAGGGCGCCCTCGAAGGTCCTGGTGAAGGGCTTGCCCCGGGCAGCCTCGGCATACGGGCCGATGACGTGCTTGCCGATCTGCCGCGGGTCGCTGTGGGTGAGGGTGATCCCGTCGAGCTTGTACACGATGAGCGCGTCGACGCCGGAGGCCTTCCGGGCCGCCTCGGCGAGCGGCTGGAGTTTCGCGGTCGGATTGTCGCTGTTCAGCGCCTCCTGGAGACCCCAGGAGTGCGCGAAGGACTCGGCGGCGGCGAGCGTCCGGTGCCGGGCGTCGGTCATGGTGTCCCGCTGGGCCTGGACGACGATGGCCACCATTGCCGCCGCGACCAGCAGTACCACGAGCACCAGCTGGAGGAGGAAGACTTCCCGGGCGACGCTGCGGGTGGGAAACGAGGGCGGTATGTGCTGCGGACCTCCGGCACCCGCAGTACCTTCGTCCGGCTGGTCGCCGGTGCCGTTCCCGGCAGGGGACGCGCCCGGAGCTGCGGAACGGCCGGGCGCGCGGCTCAGCCGGCGCCGGAACCGCCCCGAATGTCCGCTCATGATTCACATTTATCCTGCTTTGCCGCGGCGCTGGCAAGGCGCGCTACGGCAGTTGCCCCACGGGTCGACGAGTGGACTGCCAGGCTGCGGGCCGCGCCGGCTCGTGCCGGGGCGGGTACCGGCTCGCGTCGGCAGGCACCGGCTCGCACCGGCAGATATCGGGCCGCACCGGGAGGCGCCGGCTCGCACCGGCCCTCGTCGGCCTCGCCGCTCTACGGCATGGATCGTCGTCCGGCTGAGGGCTCCGAACCGTAATCCCGTCCGACGGCGGGCGCTACCGCAGGAGCCATTTCCTCGTCAGCTCCATTACTTCTGCCCGGCTGCGACCGCCGTGGTCGGCGGCGATGAAGTGGCTGCCGATCCGCACCGAGAAGGTGATCATGCAGCGGACCTCGACGTCATCCTTGTCGGGGCAGAAGGAGCCGAACAGTGAGCGCAGGTAGTCCATCCGCCGGTTGTCGACGCGCTGAAGGCGGCGCGCGACGGCCTCGTCGCGCCGGGCCCAGTCGCGGATCGCGAGGTCGATGGCGGTGCCCGTCACCGCTTCGGCGCCGAGCGAAGCGACGAGGGTGAACAGCCGGTCCAGCTTGGTCCGGGCATTTCCCCCGCCGCTCTCGACCTCCTCGATCACCGCCTCGGTGACCTCGCGCTCCCACGTGTCGAGCATCTCGGCGAGCAAGGCGTCCCGGTTGCGGAAGTATCCGTAGAAGCCGCCCTTGCTGACGCTGAGCGACTGCGCCAGCGACTCGATCCGTACGGCCTCCGGGCCGCCGACGGCGAGTACCCGCAAGCCCTCCTCGATCCACCTGCCGCGAGGCGTGCGGGCATGGGCCATGGTGTGTCTCCCCTCACATCTTCCTCATCTATACGGTGCCGTATAACTGGGTCTAGTCTCATCTATACGGCATCGTATAGATAGGGGCCGGCTCATGAGACTCCCCAGAACCGCACACACATCCCGTCCCTGGCGGATCCACGAGATCGCCGGCGACTTCCACATCGAGGACGTGTGGGCCCTGCCGACACCAGGCGGTCCCGACGACCTCCGGCACCTCGTGCGCCAGATCGCGAACAACGAGGGCGACGACGGGGGCAACAGGAACGAGGGCGACGGCGAGGGCAACAGGGCAGCCATCTCCTCGCCCGTGTACCGCGGACTCTTCGCGGTCCGCTGGATGCTCGGGAGGCTGCTCGGCTGGGACAAGCCCGGCACCGGCATCGGCGCCCGGGTACAGACGCTGCGCGACCGGTTGCCTGCGGACCTCCGTGAGTGCCCTCGGGGGCCCGATCCTGATTCGGTGCCGCTCACCTCCGTCTACCAGTTGCACGATGAGTGGGCGGCCGAGATGTCCAACCGGACCGTGCACGCGGTGATGCACATCGGCTGGGTTCCGGACGGGGCCGATGGCTATCGCGGCCAGATGGCCGTCCTCGTGAAGCCGAACGGGCTGTTCGGCGCCGTCTACATGGCCGCTATCAAGCCGTTCCGGTACGTGGGCGTGTATCCGGCGCTGTTTCGAGCGATGGGACGCACATGGCAGGCGAGCGCCGGCCAACGGAGCGCGGGATAGCCGGGGCCGGCGGAGCGCGCAACCGTCGCCTCGGCGAGCGCGAGCCGGCCGCCCTTCAGCTCGGGCAACGCCCGCGATAGGGGGAGCGGCCGTGGAAAGGGCGAGGGGCCCGCTACGGGGGTGCAGGCCCCTCGCCCTCTCCACGGCCGCTCAGCCGCCGGGGCGGAGGTGGCCGAGCGCCGGGGGAGGGGCGCGCCCGGGCCGGGGCTACTGCGGTGCGGGCTCCTGGTACTTGAAGTAGGTGACCGGCGTGCTCGACTTGGGGGACTGGACGTAGACCCGGGCGGGGACGGCCTTGATGTGCTCCTTCTCCGGACCGGTGCCGGGTGCCCCGGGTACCGCCTGATACTGAACGAAGAGGTAGCCGACGTAGTAGGCGCCGTCGCGCCGGCCTTGCAGGCTCCCCTTCTTGTCCGCCGGGAACTCCGTTTCGTACTTGTCCTCCTGCGTGCCCGTCACCCGGTTGAGGGAGGTGGAGGAGTAGCTGTAGGTGAAGCCGATCTCGCCGCCGATCTCTCCCCCCCGCACCCCCATTGGCGGGAGTGCTGGTGACCTTGGGCGTGAACTTGCCGCCCACCGACCAGACCGTGGTCGCGCTCTTCTCGTCGGTGACCTGCCCCGAGACCGAGTAGATCTTCTTGCCCCCGCCCGCTATGCCGCCACCGGTTCCCAGCTTCGGGTACTTGGAGCCGGGCCGGTCGTCGAGAACGCCGACGAAGACGCACGGATTTGTTCCGGCGCTGTTCTGCGACCCGTCGGGGTGACGGCCCTCGCAGTACGACGAGGCCGGGTTCTTTTCGCTCATGGCCGTCGCGATGTTGTCGTCGTTGGTGTTCTGGCTGGTCTCGGGGTCGGTGATGGCCGAGTCCGCCAGATTCTTGGCGGACTCCCCAACCCACTTGGGGGTGTACTTTTCCTCCGCGAACTTCTTCGCCGCCGCCTTGGCATCCGCGAGTGCCTTCGTGGGGTCGTACTAGGGCATCACGTCCGGCAGGCTGACGGGATTGTCCCGGTCGACGCCCTTCGGATAGCCCATCACGCTTTCCGAGGGCTCGACCTTCGCCCACCCCTCCATCGCCTTGTCGATGTCCGCGTCGGACTCGTACACCTTTGGCTTGTCGATGATCGGTGCGTTCTGGCCGTCAGCGGCCGCGGCCGGTGACGCAGTGCCCGCCAAGGGCGCCGCCACCAGCAGGGCGGCAGCCACAG
Source organism: uncultured Actinomycetota bacterium (assembly GCA_963785115.1). Lineage (GTDB taxonomy): Bacteria > Actinomycetota > Actinomycetes > Propionibacteriales > Nocardioidaceae > JACCWP01. The sequence goes on along the minus strand of CAWATY010000007.1, from coordinate 7,676 downwards.
CCGTGGCACTTCTGACTCCTCGGACGGATGTCCTGCGCGGGCCGGACAATGGATTCGTCATGGTGATAACTCCCTTGCTTCCTACAGGTGTTGAGCCACCCGCAGTGCTGTGGCTACCGCACCGGGTGGTGCGAGCTGTCGCAGAAACACCTCCGAACACCGTCGCCGGGGTGTTCTGGTCGTCCGTGTGAGTTCCTTGTCGTCGACGAGCGTCTGGTTCCCGTCGTCGGCTCTGGCTGCTGACGGAGCGCCCCGTCAGGGGACTGCGATCAGGGGGTACGGCTACCGAGGCCGACGCCATGGCGCATGGGCTACCTCAGCCCTGGCGCCGGGCCTTCGGGCTCATCCAAGAGGCACGGTAGGAGGCCACTGTTCGTGCCCCCTGATGGCGGCGTGGCGGCGCTTCGACCGACGTGTGAGCGTCACATGACAGAGCCGGCAGGGCGTCGGACCAGTGCCTGACCCGCCCGTCGGCGTCGTCGGCTCCGTCGCGAGGGTGGGGACGCTGGAGGAGGCGGGTGGCAGGGGGGGAGGGGTGGCATGGTGCGGCATGGCGACTCCTGGAAGAGGTCCACGTTCCCGACCATCGTGGCCGCGGTACACCCCCAATTCATCGCTCTCAGGTCGGGATGCGCCGCCTCCCCGAAGGCAGAACCGCCGCGGCCACCTCGCCCTCGGGGGCCACGGCCTCTCTGCCCAAAGACAGACGCCCGACCGCCCCCGGCCTGGAGCTTCGCCGCCCCCGGCCCGGGGCTTCGCCGGGCCTCCCCCACCCTCGCCGGAACTCCTGTGCCGCTACGCGGACGATGGGCCGGGCCGGCGGGCCCTCATGGGCGGCGGCCCCATGCGGAGATCATCGGGGAGGTGGCGAGGTCGAGGCGGCCCGAAGTGACGTTCGCGAGATGCCGGTCGATCTCCTCGTCCGTCGCGAGGCCTGCCGCGACCAGCCTGTCGCGTACCTGTCGGGTCGTCGCCGCCTCCAGCACGTTGCAAGCCGCGGACGTGAGCGGGAAGTAGGCATCCGCGGTGACATCGGTCAGCCCCGCCTCCCGCAGCAGCCGGGGGAGCTTGCGTCCGTAGGCCAGATCGGCGCCCCGAGCCGCCAGCAGCGAGCGGAATCCGGTCCGCAACCTGTTGGCCAAGGCCTGCTCGGGCCCGTACTCGTCCAGGCAGATCAGCGGCTGCGATGCCGGATCGGCGTCTTCCAACAGCAGCCATCCGCCCGGCCGTAGTGCGCCGACCATCGCGCGCAGGGCCCGTTCCCTGTCGGCCACATGCACCAACACCAGGCGGGCGTGGACGAAGTCGAAGCCGCTCCCCGGCGGCTCGTCCCGGCCCACGTCGTGGCGCAGCACCTCGATGACCCCTCCCGCCGCCTGGGAGGCCCAGGAAGTGTCGATGTCGGTCGCCACTACCCGACCGGTCTGCCCGACCCGGTCGGCCAGCCATGTCACCACCGAGGGGCCGCCCGCCCCGATCTCCCAGCACTGCCACCCCGACGCGATCCCCAGGCCCTCGATGTGCCGGAAGGTGGTGGGGTCGAAGAGCTCGCTGAGCGCGTCGAATCGGGTGCCCGCCTCGGGCTGCGCATTGTCGAGGAGGTAGCCGCCGTCGTCGCGGGAGTCAGGTGCGGAGCACGTCATGGGGGGATTATCCCGCTCCCGCACACCCCTGCCGTAAGGCACTACCGACTTCCGAGAGCCCCGTCGCCGGCCTCTGGGGCGGCGCTGCGACCAACGGGAGTGAACCTGCGACTCGCCCCGCAAACTGCCTGCTCCGATGGCATGATCGAAGCGTGCACAGTGAACCCGGTCAGCCTGGTGCGATGAGGTATGTCCTGTTTGATGTCGATGGCACGTTGATCGATGCCGTGGACAATCAGCGCCTCGTGTGGCGAACGTGGGCAGAGCGATACGGACTGGACCCCGATGAGGTCTACCGTGTGGCGCTGCGGACGAGGCCGATGGAGACCTTCGCGCAGGTTGCTCCGGACCAGGACCCCGGGGAGTGCCTTGCCGCACTGCACGAGCTGGAGGACGAGGACGTCCGCTCCGGCGCCTATACGGCCTTCGGCGGCGCCTCGGAGCTGCTGAGTGCTCTGCGGCCCGGGTCCTGGGCGCTGGTGACTTCGAACTATGAGCACCGGGTTCGTGGACGCTTCACACGGACGGGCTTGCCGCTCCCGGAGGTTCTCGTGGATGCGGCCGCAGTGGAGGAAGGCAAGCCGTCGCCGGTGCCGTATCTGCACGCGGCCGCGCAACTTGGAGCCAGGCCGGAGGAGTGTCTGGTCATCGAGGACGCCCCTTCCGGGGTGGAGTCCGGGCTGCGTGCCGGGATGACGGTGTGGGGTGTCAACGCCCCTGTGGCGGTGGACGGCGTGCACCGCCACTTCGGCAGCCTGCGCGAAGCGGTCCGCGACGTCCTTGCCTTCGTGTCCGGCCGCCGCGATCCTGCGGCTCGGTCGTGAGGCGCCCCCCGAGGGACGCGAGCCGGCCGGCCGCGCGGTGCCGCCGCTGAGGAAGCGGCGGGCACCACGTCGGCGGCACGGGTGTGAGTCGCGGTCAGCCGGTAGCGGAGACGCGCGCCCCTCAGCCCCAGGCCTGGGCGATGACGCCCTTGGCATTGCTCTGCTGGGTCTCGGTCGGGAAGGTCGGCGTGCCGGAGACCTTCGGCAGCTTCGCCGCCGCGGACTTGTCGAGTGTGCCGGCCTTCTTCATGGCGTCCATCAGAGCCGGGCGGGCGTATCCCTTGAGTCTGAGGTTCTGGCCCTCGGTGCTGTAGAGGTACTCCTGCCACAGGCGCGCGGCCGCGGGGTGCGGCGCATCCTTGTTGATGGCCTGCGAGTAGTACTGGGAGAACTTGCCGTCCGAGGGGACCGTGACCGTCCAGTCGACGCCCTTGGACTTGAACTGGTCGGTGTACCCGGCGTTGAGGTAGTCCCAGTCGATGCTGATCGGCGTCCGGCCCTTCTCGATGGTGGCCGCGGTGGACTTGACGGGGGTGTAGTTGCCGTTTTTCTTCAGCTTGGTGAAGAAGTCCATGCCGGGCTGGATGTCGTCGAAGGAGCCGCCTCGGGCGAGGGCGGCCGCGTACACGGCGCCGAAGGCCGAACCCGACGTGGTGGGGTTGCCGTTGAGCGAGACCTTCCCCTTGTACTGCGGCTGGAGCAGATCCTTGAAGCTGGTCGGGCAGGTCTGCACACGGTTGGCATCGCAGCCGAAGGAGATATAGCCGCCGTAGTCGTTTGCCCAGCGGCCGATCGAGTCCCGCTGGACGTCGGGGATGTCGGCGAAGTCGGCGACCATGTACGTCGCGAGCAGCCCCTGCTGGGCGGCGCTCTGCGCGAAGGAGCTGCCGAGGTCGAGGACGTCGGGCGCGTTGTCCTGGCCCTTGCGCGAGGTGACCGCGCTGATCTCGTCCTGGCTGGCTCCCTTCGGGTTCTCGACCTCGACCTTGATGCCGTACTTCTTCTTGAAGCCGTCCATCAGGGCGCCGTAGTTGGCCCAGTCGCGGGGCAGCGCGATCGCATGCAGCGTGCCCTCCTTCTTGGCCGCCTTGGCCAGGGCATCGATACCGCCGGCGGCCTCGGCCGTGGTCGCGGTGGCCGCGCCCTTTCCGCCCTCGGCTGTCGACGCGTCGGGGTCCGCGCCACAGGCGCTGAGGGCGACGGCGGCGACGGTGAGGACGCCGGTGAGGACGGCTGTCCTCGGCAGGAACACGGTCACGGTCTCTCCAGGGGTACGCACAGAGCATTGAGGGGATCATGCGGGGCTACACAAGGGACGTACGTGGGGGGTGAGCGCTTGTCCGACGACTTGTCTGACAAGTTGGGCCTCAGTAGGCCCAACTATGGTGTCTGCCAGGTAAACATTGGGGAAACTAATGACTTCGATTCCCTCGCAATCGCAGCTCGCAGGGGTCGGCACGGCACTTCGGCCAGGCCGTCCGCGCTGCACAATCTGCGCACAACTCCGCGCGACAGAGGAAACCTGACGGCAGGACGCGAGGAGATCGCCAAGAGCTGAGGTGGGTGATCGGCGGCGACGGATGCACCGTGAGTGGACTGCCCCCCCGGCGGAGACCGAACTCGCGGCCCGCTGCGGCGTGTCGCGTGGCACGGTCCGTCAGGCCGTCGCGGCCCTGACCGCCGAGGGGCTCATCGGGTCACGGCAGGGTTCCCGCCGGGGCTCATTGGGTCACGACAGGGCGCCCGTCGAGGGACTCATCGGGTCATACCAGGGCATCCGCCGTGCAGTTGACGGTGGCCCGCCGCCCGCCTAATGGCTCAACCCCACGGCGCTCCAGCCCCGCCGGGCCGCTTCGGTGAGGACGTGGCCCCACTCCTCCAGCAGGGCGGTGCAGCCGTCGAAGTCGACGAACCAGCACGTGGTGGTGCTCGCCAAAGGCCCCGCGCAACCCGCCGAGCCGGGGCCCCAGCCATGACTAGTCGACGGTCATCACGGTGATGTCCAGTCCCAGGGGGGAGGCTGCTGATCGCCGGGACACGGCAGTGCCGTTCGTGGGCAGCCGTGCTGATTCCTGGCACCAGGTGCGGAGGGAACACCCGGTCCGGAGCAATCCTGACAGCCCGGTCAAAACCGACCAAACGAGCGCTCTGTGAGGACGTAATGGCCGGCGATGTCATTCGGAGCCGGGCCGTCCTTGCAGTCCTGACTCGTCGGGATGAAGGGGATGCGCCGGGCCCGGGCGTCACCCGGACCCGGCGGGGTGCCCTCAGGGCGGGGTGCCCTCAGGGTGCCCTCAGACGGAGGCCATCGGGCGCGCGTCGTCGGGGGTGACAGGGTGGTCGGGGCGGCCTCGGCGGGGGACGGATCGCCGGTCAGGCCTCGTTGGTGTGCCCTGACCCCGGAGCGCACCGCCCAGAAGTAGAAGAGCCGGGGCGGTGACCGCGACCAGGACGGTGCCGAGCGCGCCCGGGAGGATGTCCGCGGCCGCCGAACTCCTGGCCGCCCAGCGCGGACACCGCGGCCGTCCACACCAGGAAGGCGATCATCCACCAGGCCGGGGCGAAGTGCCGCAGCAGGCCCGCCCATCGCCCCCCACCGCCCTTGCCGGAGGCTTGCGCCCCTTTCAGCTCGCCCCGGCGCTACAGCACCACCGCCGCGACAGGTGCGGCGACCAGCGTCAGCACGACGACCTTTCCGGTCTCCGGCCACTTCGACCAGTACAGCGCGCAGGCGGCGAAGGCGAAGGTGACCGGGCACAGCACCCCGGCGGCCGGCAGCCGGAACGGACGGGGCAGCTCCGGCTTGGTCTCGCCGAAGACGCCGACCGCGATCGGGCCGATCAGATACGAGATGACCATGGCCGCGGACACCACACCGGCCAGCGCCTGCCAGCTGCGGCCGACGGTGAGCAGCAGCACGACGAGAAGCCGAGGTTGAGCCACATCGCGGGACGGGCGGTGCCGTACTTCGGGTGCACCTCGCGATCTTCTTCGGGAAGAACCCGGTGTCGGCGAGGTTCGCGCCATGAAGGAGGCCGAGGCGACGTTGCCGATGTTGGCGCCGGACGGCGAGATGAACGCGCCGAACTGCAGCGTCATGACGACCCAGTGCAGCGTCAGGATCCTCGCCAGGTCGGCGAACGGCGAGGCGAAGTTGATGCCGTGCCACCCGCCGGCCTCGGCGAGCTGCGCGGGCGGGACCGCGCCGATGAAGGCGATCTGCAGGGCCATGTAGATGACCAGGCCGAGCGAGAGCGCACCGACCAGGGCGAGCGGGATGGCCCGGCCCGGGTTCTTGGCGGCGCCGCCGAGGTTGACCACGGCCTGGAAGCCGTTGAAGGCGAAGACCACACCGGAGGTGGTGACGGCGGTCATCACCGCGGCCAGCCGTTGGGGCGAAGCCGCCCGTGGTCGGTGAAGTTGCGCGGTGTGGAAGCCGGAGGCGATCAGCGCGACCACGGCGAGCACCGGGATGGCGAACTTGACCAGGGTGAGCAGGTTGTTCGCCTTGGCGAGCAGCGCCACCGACCAGTAGCAGGCCAGCCACAGGACGACGGTCAGGACGAACGCCATCACCATGCCGGAGGTCGTCAGACCGCCGTCTCGACCAGGCCCTTGGCCCAGCCGAAGTTCCAGGACGCCATGTACTGGGTGGAGGCGATCGACTCGATCGGGATGAGCGCCGCGATCGCGATCCAACAGGCCCAGCCGGTCATGAAGCCGAGCACCGGGCCGTGCGAGATGGAGCCGAAGCGGGCCATCGCGCCGGGCAGCGGGTAGGCCGCGCCCACCTCGGCGTACGACATGGCGATCATGCCGATGAAGACGGCACCGATCACCCAGGCGATGATGCGCGGCGGGCCCGCGACCGGGCGGCCTGGCCCGCTCCGAAGAGCCAGCCGGAGCCGAAGATCGAGCCGAGGCCGATCATGATGAGGGCGAAGAGGCTGAGCCCCTTGCGATTCGCCGCACTCATATCCATGGGAAGTGTCGTCCGTCCTGGTGGTGCCGCATGCCCCCTCGCCGTTGAAGGGCCGCTGTCGTCTGCCGCGACAGTTTATTTCCGGCCCATCGCCGGGAACGCCGCTGAGCTGCCGGAACACGACGTGGACCGACCCCTGTGGACCACGAGTCGGGGACCAACGGCCCCGGGCCACTCCTGTTCACTCCCGGACCGCCACTCCTGAACGGCCCGGGAGATCACTGCATGAGACGCGTCACAGCTACGGGTGGCTCGGCTCGTCCCCCTCACGGCTGCTGATGACGCGGCGGCCGGCCCTTCCCCCGTGGGGCCGGCCGCCGCGACAGCAACCGAGCCTGGGTGACCGGGTCCGTTCCGGCAATGGCTTTCGGCGTCCCGGACAGTCATACAGCTGTCCGGGCTGGTCAGCGGCTTGTCCGGACAGTTCCGGCCGGGGTATCCGGTGTGGCCGGGACGGGGTGGTCGGCCATCCGCCGTGCTGCCGGAGGCGTGGGTCCGCCTGGGGAAGGACGGCCAGGGCGTGCGGGCCGCGGCGATGCCGGGGGTGGGCAGGTGGTGAAGCTCTCGGCAGGCGTTCGGGACGTCAGATCGTCCGGGGTGCCGCTTGGCCTGTCGGGTGTGGCCGGCTTCGGGGCGCGGCTCGGGGCGCGGGTGGCGCCGATGGAGGCGAGGGCCACCGCGGTCACGCCGGCCCACTGCGCGACGCCGAGGTGCTGGCCGAGGAGGACGAGGCCGATGAGAGCTCCGACGGCGGGTTCCAGGCTGGTCAGGATGCCGAAGACACGGGGTGGCACACGGCGGAGGGCTTCGAGGTGGAAGGTGTAGGGCAGGACGCTGGAGAGTACGGCGACGGCGGCGGCCAGGGCGAGCGTGCCGGGGTCCAGGAGCCGGATGCCCGCTTGTGCGATGCCGTACGGCAGGCTGAGCAGGGCTCCCCAGGTGACGGCGAGGGCAAGGCCCCGCCCGTCGGGGACGCGTTCGGCGAGGTGTTTGCCGACGAGGATGTAACCGCCCCAGCAGCACCCGGCGAGGGTGGCGAAGGCGAGCCCCGCGGCATCGAGGGGCATGCCGGAATGGCTGAGCAGCACGACGCCGGCGGCGGCCAGGCATGCCCACAGCAGATCGGTGGCCCGGCGTGAGCCGAACAGCGCGATGGCGAACGGACCGAGGAACTCCATGGTGGTGGCGGCACCCAGCGGGAGGCGGTCGACCGCTTCGTAGAAGCTG